>NZ_JBFPNL010000002.1:0-307 GCF_040815625.1 Microbacterium sp. LMI13-1-1.1
TGCGGCTCGCGCTGTTGGACGGGGTGGTCGGGGTCGCGGGGTTTCTGGCGGCGACGGGTCCGATCGAGAAGGTGTGGGATCGGCTCACGGTCGATCAGCGGTTGGCGGCGGATGTTGCGTTGGCGGGATGCGCCCGCGGTCACGGCCTCGACACGGAACCCGGCGACGACTCGACCGGGGACGACGCGGACGTGGATGAGCATGCGGCGGGTCCGTCGCCGACGGCGCAGGATCTGAAGGCTCTGGCGGAGGATCTCGCGTCGATGTTCGATCCGGATGGTGAGGAACCGAAAGACGAGGACGCGCG
>NZ_JBFPNL010000003.1:0-255 GCF_040815625.1 Microbacterium sp. LMI13-1-1.1
GGTTGTGGGACTTTTCAGTCATCTCTGCCGAGATGGCGGCGTTACAAGATGGTATAGACGAACGGTCTTGAAAGGCCGGTCATAGAGGGTGCCAACCCCGTAGTCGAAATGCCACCCTTGGCGCGAAAAGTATCCCAAGTAGCACGGGGCCCGTGAAATCCCGTGTGAATCTGTCAGGACCACCTGATAAGCCTAAATACTCCCAGATGACCGATAGCGGACAAGTACCGTGAGGGAAAGGTGAAAAGTACCCCG
>NZ_JBFPNL010000004.1:0-255 GCF_040815625.1 Microbacterium sp. LMI13-1-1.1
CGGGGTACTTTTCACCTTTCCCTCACGGTACTTGTCCGCTATCGGTCATCTGGGAGTATTTAGGCTTATCAGGTGGTCCTGACAGATTCACACGGGATTTCACGGGCCCCGTGCTACTTGGGATACTCTTCGCGCCAAGGGTGGCATTTCGACTACGGGGTTGGCACCCTCTATGACCGGCCTTTCAAGACCGTTCGTCTATACCATCTTGTAACGCCGCCATCTCGGCAGAGATGACTGAAAAGTCCCACAACC
>NZ_JBFPNL010000005.1:0-1365337 GCF_040815625.1 Microbacterium sp. LMI13-1-1.1
GCGGAAAATCGCCCGGATCCCCCGTCGCGATCGTCTCCACGATCACCGCCTCGGCACGCCGGAACGCCGCCCCCGCGCCCTGCAACACCGCGACCCGGTCCGCATCCGACAACCCCGCCAGCGCGTCATCGGACAGCACCGCATCCAGGTCGGCGACGACCCGATCCAAAAGCTCCGCAGTGCTGTTCATACCCCCAGTCAACCGGGGACCACCGACATTCGAGACCCGAAACGGCCCGCTTTTACCCCAGATCAACGCCATATTCCGATCTCCCGATACAGCGCAGAGAAGGACGCGCGGCCGACGAAAGCACCAAGAAGAAGAAGACGGCGGAGGAGAAAGGGAGGGAGACGGGAAAGGAGACGGCGGAGGAGACGGAGACGGAGACGGGAAAGGAGACGGCGGAGGAGACGGGAAAGGAGACGGAGAAAGAGAGGGAGACGGAAGAGGAGAAGCAGACGGAGTCGGAGTCGGAGACGGAGAAGGAAAAGGAAAAGGAGAAGGAGAAGGAAAAGGAGAAGTAGACGGAGACGGAGAAGAGGAAAGGGAAAGAGCAGGCGGAGCGAGAAAAACTAGTGAATACAGGTAACAATGCAGTATCGTCACAATCATGGAACCGCTCTTCGTCGATCGCCTCCTGCTGATCGCAGACCTCTTCCAGAGGGACATGGCCCGCGCTTTCGACGGCACCGGACTCACGACAGCCCGCGTGCACCTGCTCTGGGTTCTTCAGCACGCCGGGCCGTCGACGCAGCAGACACTGGCACAGCTCTGCGATGTCACCCCTCGCAACATCACGGGGCTCGTCGATGCTCTCGAGAAGTCGGGGCATGTCCGGCGCACCCCGCACCCGACCGATCGACGCGCCGTCCTGGTCGAGCTGACCGAGGCCGCCACCGCGACGATGGCGCGGATGCAGAACGAGCACGCGCAGCTCAACGAGACTCTGCTGTCGGCGATCGCCCCTGCCGACCGCGCGGCCGTCGAGCGCGGCCTCTCGGCCGTGGCCGCCCACCTCGAGCACCTCGTGACCACCGCCGCCACGCCCTCTCCCGAGAGCGCGGGCGCCCCCTCCCCTCGCGGAGACACCGCATGACCGAGCAGCTGCAGACGACCGCTCCGAGCCCGACCCCGATCGCGCGCATCCTCAACTTCCTCCATCGCGCATGGATCGCCGAGCTGCGGGTGTATTCGAGCATCGCCCGCGCGATCGCCCGCCGCCCCGCAGTCCCGAAGGGCGGCACGGGAATCGGCTACCACCGCCCCGTGCTCACGGTGCTGTTCATCTTCATCGGCCTCTCCGCTGTCGAGATCCCGATCCTCGACCTCATCGTGCACCAGTGGCCCGCCGTGCGGATCACGCTGCTGGTGCTCGGCATCTGGGGCGTCACCTGGATGGTCGGCCTGCTGTGCGCGATGCTCATGCGGCCGCATTCGGTGGGGCCCGACGGAGTGCGGGTGCGCAGCGGACTCGAGCTCGATGTGCCGATCGGGTGGGCCGACATCGCGTCGGTCGCGATCGACCGCCGCGTCGACCAGCCCAAGCAGCCGCGCATCACGGGGTCGGAGTACGCCGAGCGGATGCAGGACGAGACCAACATCGAGATCGAGCTCGAACGCCCGGTCTCGATCCGGCTCCCTGGTCTCGCACCGAAGGGCGGGGTGCACCACGTCGACCGCATCCGGTTGTGGGCCGATGAACCTCGCAGCTTCCTCGACGCGGCCCGGCCGTTCTTGACGGCGACCTGATCAGTCGAGACCGCGCTCCGCGAGCCACTGCTTCGCGACGAGCACCGGAGCCCGCACGAGCCACGCGTCCGCGATGATCTCGGCGAGCCGGTCGCGCTCGACCGCGTCGAGCTGCACCAGCAGGCCGGGGTATCCGTCGAAGTGCGGAATCGAGAACAGACCCTCGGGCTCTGCCGCCAGCAGCATCGCCTTCTCCTCGAGGCTCGCGACTCGCACGCCCAGCACCGGCCCGTCGGGCCAGACGAGCCCGAGATCTGCGAGCTGGCGCAGATCGACCTTGCTGGCGCCGCGCACCCACGCGATCTGACCGCTCGGCAGCCGCCAGGAGGGCTCGCCCGTGTGACCACCGACGCGCTCGGTCACACCGGGCAGCGCGAGCGCGATCTCTCGAACGTCATCGACTGTCGCCATCCGCCCATCGTCCTCCCATGAGGCAGCCCGCCACAATGGCGACCGCGGATGACGCAGGTCTCAGCGCACGATGCGCAGCGTCCGCACCTCGAACGGCCGCAGACGCAGCTCGCCGCCCACGCGCCCGTCGTCCAGCGCGTCCTCGATCAGAGAGACCTCCCGGATCTCCTGATGCTCGAAGTCGGCAGCGAGCGACCCGACCGCACGGCGCCCGAGCGCCTCGTAGAGGCGCACGATCACGTCGCCCGAGCCGTCGTCGGCGAGCTTCACACCCGAGACCACGATGCCCTCACCCTCGACGCTCACGAGCGGCGCGACCTCGTGCGCGCCGCGCACCAGGGTCGGCAGCGAGTTGAGGCGGATGCCCTCGGCGGTCGCGATCGCGGCGTCCGCACCGACCACGAACCCGATCTCGATCTGGTGGTGGCCGTGGTCGGTGTCGGGGTCGGGGAACCGCGGCGCGCGCAGCAACGAGAGCCGCACAGTGGTCGTGACGACCTCATCCGACACCTCGCGCGATGTGTCGTACCCGTAGATCGAGTCGTTCACGAGCGCGACGCCGAAGTCCTGCTCGCGCACCAGCACGAAGCGGTGCATCGAGGTCTCGAACTTCGCCGCCTCCCAGCTGGTGTTGGTGTGCGTCACCCGCGCCTGGTAGCCGAACTGCGTCTCGGCCTCGGTGTGCGTTGCCTGCACGTCGAGCGGGAACGCGAGCTTGAGCAGCTTCTCGGTCTCGTGCCAGTCGATGTCGTTGCGGAGCAGCACGGTGCGCTGCCCGGGCGCGAGGGTGATGGTCTGCTCGATCGTCGACTCGGAGAACGACCGGGTCACGACGACCGAGGCCGTGCCGTCGACGACGGACGCCGAGATCGAATCGACCGCGGTGAGGTCGTCGACGCTGTTGCGGTAGTACTTGTCGATGTCCCAGGCGTCCCACATGTTCGGGAAGTCCTGGTGCAACTGGAACAGGTTCGCCGCGCGCCCCTCGGCCACCGCCTCGCGACCCGAGGTCTTGTCGACCGCCGAGACGATGAGCCCCTCGGAGGAGATCAGCACGGAGACGAGCTCGTTCTCGAGGCGCCACCCGCCGTCTTCGCCGGAGAGCATGACGGATGCCGGGGCAGGCGCCTCGACGAAGCCCGCCCCGAGCGCGCGTCCACCGCCACCGACGCCACCGACCGACGTCGGCACGAACCGCAGCTCGCGATCCCCCGCGCCCGCGAGCGAGCGCCGAGCGGCATCGGAGATGTCCCGGGCATCCGACAGCACGTTCGTGAGGACCTCGACGGCCTCGCGGTGCACCCACGCGATCGACGTGCCCGGCAGGATGTCGTGGAACTCGTGCAGCAGCACGGTCTCCCACAGCCGATCGAACTCGGCCTGCGGGTATGCGGCGCCGGTGCGCACGGCATCCGTCGCCGCCCAGAGCTCGGCCTCGACCAGCGCGTGCTCGGCCCAGCGGTGCAGCGCCTTCGTGGCGTGCTGACTGGTGAGGGTTCCGCGGTGCAGCTCGAGGTAGAGCTCGCCGACCCAGACGGCCGGGTTCGGCAGCTCGGCGCGGGCGGCGTCGAAGAAGGTGTCCGGGTGCTCCCACACGACCCGCGCGCTGCCCTCGAGGTTCTCGAGGCGCTTCGCCTTGCCGGTCATCTCACGCGTGGTGCCTCCACCGCCGTCGCCCCAGCCCACCGGCGCGATCGACCGCGATGTCACGCGGTTCTCCTTGAACTGACGCGAGGCCTTGGCGACCTCCATGCCGCTGAGCTGGGAGTTGTAGGTGTCCATCGAGGGGAAGTGCGTGAACACCTGCGATCCGTCGATGCCCTCCCACAGGAAGGAGTGGTGCGGGAAGACGTTCTGCTGGTTCCAGGAGATCTTCTGCGTGAAGAACCACTCGAACCCGGCACGGCGCATGAGCTGCGGCAGAGCCGGCGAGTAGCCGAAGCTGTCTGGAAGCCAGACGCCCTTCGAACGGATGCCGAACTCCCGCTCGAAGAAGCGCTGCCCATAGGAGAACTGGCGCACGAGCGATTCACCCGTCGGCATCACGGTGTCGGATTCGACCCACATTCCGCCGAGCGGCAGGAAGCGCCCCTCGGCGACGGCGGCCTTGACCCTGGCGTACACCTCGGGCCGGTGCTCCTTGAGCCACGCGTACTGCTGCGCGCTCGACATGCCGTAGAGGAAGTCCGGCTGCTCGTCGATGAGCGTCGTCATCGACGAGGTGGTGCGGGCCACCTTGCGGATCGTCTCGCGCACCGGCCACAGCCAGGCGGAGTCGATGTGCGCGTGGCCGATCGCCGAGATGCGGTGCGCGCTGGCCTCGGCGGGCGCTGCGAGCACGTCTGCCAGGCGAGCGCGGGCGTCGGGTGCGGTCTGCACGATGCGCTGCAGATCGAGCACATCGAGGGCGTCGTCCATGGCCTGCAGGATCTGCATGCGTCTCGGCGACGTCGCGGGCAGCTCGGCCTGCAGCTCGAACAGCACCTCGAGGTCGAGGGACAGCTCGAAGACCTCCTGCTCGAAGACGGCGAGGTCGATGCGGCGGGTGCGATAGAGCGGCTCGCGGGACGACGTCTGGATGTCGCCCTCCTGCGTCGGCAGGAAGGGGTGGTAGTCGAGCAGCACCGGGTTGGCGGCCGCCTCGAGATACAGCTCGACGGGCTCGTCGCCGTGAGCGTCCTCGGTGATGGGCAGCCACTGGTTGCGCGGGTTGATGCTCTTGACCGGACTGCCGTCGGGCCGGTAGACGAGCGCCTCGCACTGGAAGCCCGGCATGTTGATGTCGAATCCGAGGTCGATGACGGCCTCGACCCGGCGGCCGGCCCATTCGGCGGGCACGCGACCGGTGATCTTGAACCAGGTCGTCGACCAGGCGGGGCCCCACATGCTCGGCACGGAGGCCGGGGCGAAGTCGAGAGCGAGCCCGTCCGCCGGGCTGATCGGCTCACCCGGGAGCTGGTTCACCTCGATCGTGAGGGGCACGGATGCGGAGTGGACGGCCGGGCGGATGCGCTCGTCGAGCACCCGCTTGACGCGGCCGACGGTGAGCGAGGTGTCGTCATGCATGGTGTGATTCTCCGGGCTCGACGGTGAGAGGGGACCTGACTCGCGCCCGGGAGTCGGGCGGTTGCCGACAATGCTATCGGATTTACTAAAGCGATCTAGTAAACCGGCCCGGAATCACGCTCGGCGGCTTCCGAGCGGCTAAACCGATCAAGTAGTGTGAGGCGCATGACCTCGGGCAAACGCGTCACCATCGCGGACATCGCGCGCATGGCCGGAGTCTCGCCCGGAGCCGTGTCATTCGCGCTCAACGGACGCCCCGGTGTGAGCGATGAGACCCGTCAACGCATCCTCGCGATCGTCGAGGAGAACCACTGGCAGCCCAGCTCCGCGGCGCGCGCCCTGGTCGGCGCCCGCGCCAACACGGTCGGCTTCGCACTCGCGCGTCCCGCCCGTTCGCTCGGATCCGAGGCCTTCTTCACCGACCTCATCGCCGGCATCGAGTCGCGGCTCTCCGAGAGCAAGGTCAGTCTGCAGCTGCGCCTGGTCACCGACATCGCCGAGGAGATGGAGGTGCATCGGCAGTGGCGGTCGTCGAACCAGGTCGACGGCATCATCCTCATCGACCCTCGCGATGACGACCCCCGCAGTGACCGGATCGCGGCGCTCGACGCCCGCGCGGTGATGATCGGCTCGAAGCCCTCCCCCGAGGGAGCAGTGCCGAGCGTCTGGATCGCCGACGACGAGGTGGCCGAGACGCTCTTCTCCTACCTCGCTGCCCTGGGGCACACGCGCATCGCCTACGTCGCCGGCCCGGCCGAGCTCGAGCACACCCGTCTGCGCGCTGAGGTGCTGCACGCCATGGCGCCCGACGGCATCGCGGGCGAGGTGATCACGACCGACTTCTCCCCCGCCAGGGCCTCCGCCGTCACACGCTCCCAGCTCTCGGGCCGCCTGCGCCCGACGGCGATCGTCTACGACAACGACGTGATGGCGGTGGCCGGCCTCAGGGTCGCCCAGGAGATGGGCCGCGCCGTTCCGCGCGACGTCTCGATCGCATCCTTCGACGACTCGGTGATCGCCGGTCTGATCAACCCGTCGATCACCGCGATGACCCGTGACACGTTCGAGCTCGGCGAGCAGGCCGCGACACTGCTGCTGCAGCAGATCGTCGCCGGCCTCAACCTGCCCAGCGCTCAGGGCCCGACGCCGACCCTCACCGCCCGCGAGAGCACGGCTCCGCCGGCGGCAGCATCCTGACGACGGCTCTGCGGCGTCTCGCGATGTCGTCGTCAGCCGTCGACGACGGTGTTGACGGAGCCGTAGGGGTCGACCCCGCTCGTCGACAGATCAGGACGGATGAGGCGACGGATGCCGCGCGCGGCGAGCGCCGCGTCGTCGAGAGCCGTCTGCGACGTCACGAAGGCAGGGTCGAGGCCGGCGTCGCAGGCATCCACCCAGGCCTGGAAGATCGCACCGCCCGGGCTGAGAGCCGCGCGACTCACGGGCACCTCGCGCGCGTCGACGTCGACCACGATCGCCGTCTCGCGGGCGGGCACCGCGCGGCGCTCGCGCAGTTCGGGGATGAGCTCGGCGAACCGGCGGCCGAGGGGCTTGGCCGCACCGCTCTGATCGATCAGGCCGAGCGAGTACTCGAGCTCGGGGAAGTCGCCGAGCTCGCGGCTCACATCGTGCGAGCACCACCAGGTCACGCCCCAGAGGTTCTCCGTTCGCACCGCCGACCGCAGCGTCGCCTCGAGGAAGCCGGGCATCTCGCTCTCGTCGAGGCAGTTCGACGGGGCGCCCACCTCCTGCAGCCAGACCGGTCGCTCGCGATCGGTGGCGAAGGCGCGGGACAGCTCGATGAGGTACTCGGCGTGGCGGTCGGCGGCGACCGACCTGCCGCCGTAGCGCTGAGCCGTGCCGTTGAAGATCCAGGAGTGGATCGTGGTCATCTCGCCCAGGCGCGACGCATGCGCGGGGGTGAAGCCGTGCCCGTCCATGTACCAGACCGCGTCGTACTCGCTGTGGACGTGCGAGAGACCGGGTGCCGCTCCTTCGGCGGCAGCGAGCAGCGACTCGATCCAGTGCCCCGCTTCGTCGGTCGTGACCGGCCAGGGCGACGGATGCGTGTGCGCCGAGAACTGGTTCGTCTCGTTGCCGAGGGTCAGCCCGAGGAAGTTCGGGGCGTCGCGCAGCGCGCCGGCGAGCGTCTGCACGAGGTCGACCTGCCCGCTGAGTGCTGTCGGGTCGGTGAACATGTTGCGGTCGTGCCAGGTGTAGAGCCAGGAGGGCACGAAGTCGAAGCTCGACAGGTGCCCCTGGATCACGTCGACGCTCGCATCGAGCTCGAACTCGGCAGCGATGTCGACCATGGCGCGGACATCGTCGATCGCCTTCGTGCGGATGAGCGTGCGGTTCGGCTGCAGCACCGTCCACAGGGGGAAGACCCTCACGTGGTCGAGTCCGAGCTCTGCGAGGGCCGCGAAGTCGCGCCGCACGTCATCGGGGGTGAAGTCGAGCCAGGAGTGCATCCAGTCCTTAGACGGCGTGTAGTTCGCCCCGAATCTCAGGCGAGCATCGAGAGCGCGGCGCTGCGTCATGTGTCCGGACCTTTCCGACAGAGCCCTCCGGCGAGGACATTTCGCACCACTATAACGCTTGAGCGCGAGGCCGCCACCCGGAATTCCGCTATCTGCATGCACGCGGAGCGTCGAGACCTTGACAGAGACCGCGACGGATGGTTTCATCTGCTAAAGCGTTGTAGTCCGTCGGACGGACACCGCCAATCGCCCGCCTCGAGGAAGAAGCACGATGAAAGTTCCCGCACGCATTGTCGCTCTGGCAACATTCACGATCGGCGCCATGGCGCTCGCCGGCTGCACCGGAGGCGGCGCCACATCGGGTGCCGCCGGTCCGATCGACACCTCCGGTGAGCTGAGCGGAACCATCCAGTTCCAGACCTGGTCGCTGAAGAACGAGAAGTTCACCCCCTACTTCGAAGACCTGATCGACGCGTTCGAGAAGGAGCACCCGGATGTCACGGTCGAGTGGCTCGACCAGCCGGGCGACGGCTACCAGGAGAAGATCCTGAGCCAGGCGAACGCCGACACCCTCCCCGACGTGCTCAATCTGCCGCCGGACATCGCGTACCCCCTCGTCGCCGCCGGCAAGCTCGTCGACCTCGAGACGGCGGACCCCGACCTGAAGTCCGGGTACAACGCCGGCGCATGGGAGGCGTACAGCCAGTACCCCGGCGTCGAAGGCACCTACGGTCTGCCCTGGTACCTCTCGAGCGACGCCTCGTGGTGGAACCTCGCGCAGCTCGCCCCCTACGGCGTCACGGAGGAGAACCTCCCCACGACGGTCGACGAGCTGCTCACCCTCGCGAAGGACGTGGCCACCGAGTCCGGCGGCAAGGTGCAGCTGCTGTCGTCGATCCCCGCTCTCGACACCTTCACCTCCGCCGGCATGGAGGTCATCAACGACGAGGGCGAGTTCGACTTCAACACCGAGGAGGCCGCAGCGATCATCGAGAAGTACGCCGACGCGTACGCGGCCGGGGCGATGCCCGCCGAGGCTCTGACCGGCGACTACGGCGGAAACGCCGAGGCCTACATCCAGGAGAAGGTCGCCTTCACCACCGGCGGCACCGGCTTCACGACCGACCTCGCCAAGGACGCCCCCGCGCTGCTGGAGAACACCGTCGCCACGCAGCGTCTCGGCATCCCTCCGCTCTATGTGCAGGGACTGAACGTCTCCGCCGATTCCGACAACAAGGAGGCTGCACTCGCGTTCGCCGAGTTCGCGACGAACGAGGAGAACCAGGTCGCCTTCTCGTCCCTCGCCGTCGGCACGGCGCCCGGCACGTCGTCGGGTGGTGACGCCGTGGTCGAGAACATCTCGTCGTCGATCACCGACGAGAAGCAGCTGTCGGCGATCGACACCGTGTTCACCGCGATGGAGGATGCCAAGGCCATCCCGTTCCAGTGGACGTCCGACATGGCTACGTACATGACTCAGCAGATCGCGCTCGCCGTCAACGGCGAAGCCGACGCGCAGGAGCAGCTCGACAAGATCGTCGAGTACGCCAACGCGAACCGCGTGGACCAGTAAGCCATGAGCACGGACACCAGCATCCGGAGCCGGAGGAAGAGCATCACGTCTCACCGGTGGTTCACCCCGTGGCTGCTCCTCGGCCCCGCCGTCATCTGGGTGCTGGTGTTCGCGCTCTGGCCGTTCCTCAACACCGTCTTCCTGAGCTTCACCGACGCCCGCCCCCTGCGAACCCCCGAGTTCGTCGGCGGGGCGAACTACGAGCGGATGTTCGGCGACGAGATGTTCTGGAACGCCCTCACCACCTGCATCATCTACGTGGTCGTCTGCGTGCCGCTGCTCACGATCCTCCCGCTGCTTCTCGCTCTGCTCGTGCAGAAGAAGCTGCCGGGTATCGCGTTCTTCCGCACCACCTTCTACTTCCCCGTCATCGCCTCGGTGGTCGTGGTCGCGCTCATCTGGACCTGGCTGTTCGACAGTCGCGGCATCATCAACCAGACGCTCGAGTTCCTCGGCCTGGTCGACAAGCCGATGGCGTTCCTCGTCGACCGCTGGCTGCTGCTCGGCTGCGCGATCCTGCTGACGGTGTGGAAGGGCCTCGGCTACTACATGGTCGTCTACCTCGCCGCCCTCGGCAACGTCGGCAAGGAGCTGCATGAAGCGGCGATGCTCGACGGAGCAGGGTCGTTCCGCCGTTTCCTCTCGGTGACGATCCCCTCGGTGCGCGGTGCCATGCTCCTGATCGCGGTGCTCATAGCGGTCTCGGCGATGAGGGTGTTCGCCGAGCTCGACGTGCTCTCGAAGAGCACCGGCGGGCCGGGCGGCTACGACATGTCGCTGGTCATGCTGATCCGTCAGGTCGGCTCCGGTCTCAACGGCAACATCGGCTATGCCTCGGCGATCAGCGTCGCCCTGTTCCTCCTCACCCTGATCCCGCTCGCCGCGATCGCCATCATGAATCGCGAGAAGAAGGCGAAGGTCCCCGCATGAGCACGCTCACCCCGCCGCGCGTCGACGACGACCGGCGTCCCGACGATCAGACCGCCGCGACCACACGCGAACGCATCTTCCGCCGCCGCGGCTCAGGCGACTTCAGCAAGCCGACGCTCGGCGGGCTGATCGGCCGCTACGCTCTGCTGCTGTTCGTGCTGGTGATCGTCATCGGCCCGTTCCTGTGGCAGCTCTCGACCTCGTTCAAGGGCCCGCAGGAGAACATCTACTCCTTCCCGCCGAACCTCATCCCCCGCGAGCCGACGCTGCAGAACTACGCCACCGTCGCCGAGATCGTCCCGGTCTATCTCTACGCCTGGCACTCCCTGCTCGTCTCGGTCGGCACGGTGCTCAGCAACGTGATCCTCGCCACGTTCGCGGGCTACGCCCTCGGCTGCATGCGCTTCCGCGGCAAGTGGATCGTCATGGCCATCCTGCTGTCGACGCTGCTCTTCCCCGGCGAGGTCACCGTGACGAGCAACTTCCTCACGATCCGCGCGCTCGGCCTCGCCGACACCCTGTGGGGCGTGTTCCTGCCCGGCGCGATCAGCGCCATGAACGTGCTGCTCGTCGCCACCGCGTGCCGGATGATCCCCCAGGACGTGCTGGATGCCGCGACCGTCGACGGCGCCACGACCTGGCAGCGCATCCGCCATATCGTGTGGCCCAACATCCGGGGCATGGTCTCGGTCGTCGCCGTCTTCGCCTTCATCGGCGCGTGGGACGACTACCTCTGGCCCCTCATCGTGCTCTCCGACCCGTCGAAGTACACGCTGACCGTCGGCATGGCCTATCTGAACAGCAGCTTCTCCGTCGATCCGCGTCTGATCGCGGCGGGCACCATGATCGCACTCGTGCCGATCGTGATCATGTTCTCGTTCACGCAGCGGTTCTTCTTCAAGGGCGTGCAGGAGGGCGCGGTCAAGGGGTGAGCACCGTGCACCTCATGCCCGCCGACGGGCCGGTCGATCCACCGTCATCTCGTCCTCGGGCGGGCGTGATCCCCGGGCAGGTCTTCGCCTTCTCCTTCGACCCCTCGGCAGGCGAGCAGCGGATCGACGTGCCCGGACTCGCAGACATCCCCGTCACGTCCGACACCGTGCTGCACTGGGCGTTCTATGCCGACGGCGCCGACGCGACCCTCGCCCCGCATGCGGCGCTCGCGGTGACCGTCGATGCGCGGCGTGCCGACGGCGCGAGGCTGAGTGACATCGCCGCCGTGCGCGACCGGTACGACTTCCCGCTCACCGCCGATGCGCAGTTCGGGGCCCGCTGGAGTCTGCCGGAGCAGTGGAACGCCGACACGGTGTCTCTCGCCCCGCTGTGTTCGGGTTCTGTGCCGCACACCTCGGTCACCGTCGAACTCGTCCTGGGCACAGGATCCCTGGCGACCGACGCGGATCTCCCCTCGCGCGTCAGCGGCTTCGTGCAGTGCGTCGTCGAGGAGATGCCGGAGCACCCCGCGGCGGCGGACCTTCCTCCCGTCGAACGCGTGGACACCCGTCGAGGCACGCACTCCGGACCGCGCTTCTCGCGCGGCAACACGATCCCCGCGGTCGCCGTTCCGCACGGCTTCACGTTCGTCACTCCGGCGACCGATGCCTCGGACACCCGTTGGCCGTACCGCCCCAGCATCCACGACGACCCGCCGGGGCGACGCCTCGAAGCGCTGCAGTTCTCCCATCAGCCGAGTCCGTGGATCGGCGATCGCTCGGTGCTCCAGCTCATGCCGTTCGACGGACGCCCGATGTCTGACCGTGGGGAGCGTCGACGCTGGATCACCCCCGGGTCCGAGCGCGCCCGCCCGCACGAGTACGCGGTCGACCTCGGCGGACTGCGCGCAGAGATGACCGCGACCTCGCACGCCGCCGCCTTCCGGGTGCGCGGCGCCGAGGCCGACGCCATCGTCGGGTTCGTGATCGATCAGCCGACCGACGAGGGACGCCTGACCTGGACGGAGGACGGCGGCTTCGAAGGGTGGACGCCCGAGGGCACCGTGGACTGGGGCAACGCTCCGCGCTGCTACTTCGCGGGCGTGGTGCTGCGCAGCGAGGGTGACGACGCGTCGGGCCCGCGCGGCGCGCTCGACGACGCCGAGCGGGTGCACGTCGCCGGCTATGTCGGTGGTCGCGGTTCGCTCGAGGTGCGCGTGGCGGTGTCGTTCGTGTCGATCGAGCAGGCCAGACGCAGCCTCGACCTCGAAGCGCCGGCCGAGGTGACCTACGACGAGGTGCGGGCGGCATCCGCAGCATCCTGGAACCGCGTGCTGGGGCGTGTGACCATCCCGCCCCTCCCCGAGGCGGAGGCTCCGTATCGCCGACTGGCGCACGACGAGCATGTGAGCCGGATCGCCGCGGCCCTGCACCGGATGCATCTGTATCCGAACACGGCCGCCGAGAACGCGGGAACCGCCGATGCCCCGATCCCTCGATTCGCCGACGTCTTCGCGGCGCGAGAGCCGTTCGGCGAACGCGCCACCGGCGCCCCGACCGTCGACGGCGAGCTGGTGGTGAACAACGGCTACTGGGACACCTACCGCACCGAATGGCCGGCACTCGCGCTGCTCGACCCTGCGCTGACCGGCAGGCTGCTCGACGGACAGCTCGAGCAGTATCGCCGTGGAGGCTGGATGGCCCGGTGGAGCGCCCCGGGATACGTCGACAGCATGGTGGGAACGTCGAGCGACCAGATCTTCGCCGACGCCGCCCGGTGGGGAGTGGAGTTCGACCGCGCGGAGGCGTTCGAGAGCGGCTGGCGCAACGCCTGCGAGCCGGGACCCGATGCGCTGCGCGGTCGCAAGGGCATCGCCCGCGGGCGCTTCACCGGATTCATCTCGTCCGACGTGCCGGAGGGCATGAGCTGGACCATCGAGAACGCCGTGAGCGATGCCGCACTCGGCCGGTTCGCCGCGCAGCTCGCCGCCGATGCGGAGTCCGCACAGGATGCCGCGCGCTACCGCTCTTTCGCCCGGTACTTCGCGAACCGGGCGCTGTCGTACCGCACCCTGTTCGATGCGGACTCCGGCTTCCTCCGTGGCAAGGACTCCGCGGGCGGCTTCGCGCCGGGCTTCGACCCGCGCACCTGGGGCGGCGACAATGTCGAGACGAACGCCTGGGGCATGTCGGTCGGCGCCGTGCACGACGGAGCCGGACTCGCGACGCTGCACGGCGGCCGCGACGCCTTCGGCCAGCATCTCGACGACCTCTTCGCGGAGCCCGAGACCGCCGACGAGCGCTTCGGCGGAGCATACGGCGCGGTCATCCACGAGCAGCGCGAGGCGCGGGCGTTGCGCTCCGGCATGTGCGCGATCTCGAATCAGCCCGCCCACCACATCCCCTTCATGTACGCGTTCAGTGACCGGCCATGGCGCACCGCGGCGATCGTGAACGAGCTCGCCGCCCGCCTCTTCGCGGGTGCCCACATCGGTCAGGGCTTCCCCGGCGACGAGGACAACGGCGAGATGAGCGCGTGGTGGCTGTGGGCGGCTCTCGGGCTCTACCCGCTCGAGCTCGCGTCGGGAGTGCTGCGGATCGGGTCTCCCCTCTTCGACGACATCCGCGTCGATCGCGCCGACGGCTCCTCGCTGCGCATCCGCTCTCACCGCAGCGAGCCGGCCGCCCACGTGCTGCAGAGCGCGCGACTCGACGGGGTCGATCTCGATCGCGCCGAGCTCCCCATCGCCGCGCTGGCCGGTGACGCCGACCTCGAACTGGTCTTCGGCACCGCCCCTTCGGATGCCCTCGAGACGGGCGAGCACGCACCGGCAGCCCACTCGACCTGGTGTCGCGATCTGACGGCCGAGCGAGCCGATGTGATCGCAGCGGCATCCGTCGTCGATGCCCGGCGCCTCTTCGACGACGGCGCGCATGACGGTTCGAGCGGCGTCGCCCTGGCTGCCGGCGAATGGGCGGGATGCCGCTTCGCCGAGCCCCGCGCCGTGAGCGACCTCACCGTGACGATGGTCGCTGCAGCCCCATCGTCGCGCCTGCAGTGGGAGGTCATCGATGAGGACGGGAACTGGACCGCGGCACCGACCACGCACGACGCGGAGCTGGCCGCAGACCGCACCACCCCGTTCGAGCTGGCGGCACCGGTCGTGACCCCGGCGATCCGCGTGCGGGCGGAGGCCGGGGTCACGATCCGTCAGATCGAGGTCTTCGACCTCGGGTGATCGCTTCGATCTCAGGGGATCGCTTCGATCTCAGGTGATCACTTCGACAGGACGAACGACACCTCGGTGGCGTTCCCGGCGACGTCGACGACCCGCAGCGTGTTCGCGCCAGTGACCGCTCCGAAGGCACCCGACCTCACGAAGTTCAGGTCGCTCCACTCGTTGTCTGTGAGATCCTTCTCGACGCCGTTGACGTAGAGCCTGTCGATCTTGCCCTCGTCGTAGAGCGTGAAGCTGACCCGCTGATAGCCGACCGCCGCATCGCCCTTCGTGAACCGCGCGCCCTCCTTGACCGTGACGGTCGGGGCCGTCGTGTCGCGGGGCGCCGCCCGATACTCGGTCGCCTCGCCCTTCAGCGCCTCGGTGATGCCCGAGAGATACGCCGACTGGTCGGTCGCGGTGAGGTTGTAGGCGACATAGACGCCGTAGCCGTCGGCGACAGTGCGGGTCGCGAAGTCCGCCGCGGTGGCTGCGCTCGTGTTGGCCAGGTCGATGGCCGCAGCCCCGAGCAGACCGCGGTCCTCGAGGCCGGGAACGACGGGCGCATCGTAGGTCGGGTAGTAGGGGTTCCAGGCGTAGTCGAGCACGCTCGCTGCATCGAACAGCGTGAAGTCGGTCGTCGTATAGGTCGGGCCGATCGCGTACAGGCTGATGATCTTGTCGGGGCCGAGGCGGTCGCGCAGCGCGGTGGCCAGCCATCCGAACGACTCCGCATTGGGCTGCGGCGTGCCATTGGCGCCGTAGTTCGTCCACTCGTCGTCGAAGTCGATGCCGTCGAGCCCATAGGTCGTCACGGCGTCGGCGAGCTGAGCGGCGAACGCATCGGCCTGCGCGAACGAGGTGAAGTTCGCGAAGCCGGCACCCTGGTGGTTGCCGAGCACCGAGAGCAGCACCTTGGCGCCCTTCGCCTGCACAGGACGGATCTGCGTCTCGGCATCGTCGAGCGTCTCGGTGACCCGCTCGTTGAAGTGCAGGTATGCCTTCTCGCCGTCGTAGTTGATGTTCGCAGCGAAGATCATCGCCATGTCGATGGCTGCATCGCCGGACTCGGCGAGCGTGTAGTCGGCGACGTTGGCTAAATCGTTCGAGTTCACCTCGACATAGACGGCGAGCTTCGGGTCGGCCGGCTCGGCACTCTCGGCGGCAGCCCCCAGCGAACCGGTGAGAATGCCTGCAGCAGCGGTCGCGAGCACCCCCAGCCCGGCGATGCTCTTTCGCAATCGGTGATTCCTGACGTTCTGACTCATGACGGATCGTCTCCTTCGGCGTCGTTGTCGAATCCGGCCGCACCGTCGCGACCTGCGGCCGACTATAGCGCTTAAGTACGCCATGCGGAAGAAGTCCGGCCCGACGGCCAGGAGGGGGCGGATGCCGCAGCATCCGCCCCCTCCCCCGGCCGCCCTCCGGAGCTCACCCTCACCCAGCGGTCAGATCGTCACGTCTCCGACCAGGTTGACCTTGATGCCCATGCCCGCGAACATCGCAGCCTTGGCGACCAGCGCCTTGTCGGCCGTCTCGGCATCCGGCGCATAGACGAGCTGAGCGTGGTTGGCCTTGTGCCGCGCCATGAACTGATCGCGCGAGATTCCGTGCAGCACCACGTGCGCGATCGGCCACTCGGGGTTCGTCGCATCCTTGCGGCGCTGGGTCTCCTCCGCCGGGAGCTCGACGACGGAGGCGCGGAAGATGTCGGCCTGCAGGATGCCGTCGGCGATGAACACGCGCGACAGCACGATCTCGCCGGGCTTCGAGACGCCGTTGATCGTCGCGCCGCCCGCCGGGAAGAACACGTGGCCCTGACGCCATCCTTCGGCGTTCTGCCAGCCGCCGAGGTGCGACGCGGGCACCGACCCCGAGATCTCATAGACCCAGACGAACTGGCCGTCGTGATCTTCGCCCCAGCGCACGTCGTGCAGGGTGTTGTCGGGCACGAGTCCCATCGCGCGCCACACCCGATCGGTGACCAGCGCGTCGACCGCGACGCCCTCGTCGGCCTCGTTGAAGTGCGGGAACGCACGACCCTCGTGCAGCACGCGCGAGCCGTCACGGGAGGTGACGGGCGGGCGCTCGGTCGAGTTCAGGATCCCCTCGGCCAGATCCGATGCCGGAACCAGGTCCTTCAGGCCCTGCTGATACTGGATGCCGACCGCGTCGAGGCCGAAGTCGTCGGCGATGCGGAGCGCGGCGATGTACATCTTCAGCTGCCACTGCACCTGCTCGCGGGTCAGCTCGGTCTCGGCGTCCTCGCCGTACCGGAACGTCATGCCCGCGTCGATCAGCCAGTCGTAGGCGGCATCCGCCTCGTCGTCGCCCACCTCGAGCATCTCGGCATACAGAGCCGACTGCGAGAGGCGCTCTTTGTAGATGCCGGTCTTGTTGAGCAGTTCGTCGTCGAAGATCGCGTTGTACATGCCCATGCAGCCCTCGTCGAAGACGCCGATGATGGCCTTCTCGGCGCGAAGCTCGGCGGCCAGCGCCTCGCCCAGCAGCTTCTCGGGGCTGTCGGGAAGTTCGGGCAGCGGGCGCACGTGCGACGCGTCGTGCGTGATCGAGCCGGTCTCGGTCCACTCCTCGATCCCGGCCCGGAACCAGTCGTCGGTGAAGTCGACCGACCAGATCGTGGCGTAGGGCTTGTCCATCTTGGTGAGGCCGGCGTTCAGGCCGAGGAGCCCGACGAGGCCGGGCCAGTCACCCGCGAAGTTCGCGACGGTGAGGATCGGACCCTCATGCGTGCGCAGACCTGCGAGCACGTGGTGCGAGTACTGCCACACCGCCTCGGCGACGATCAGCGGAGCATCCGTCGGGATGTTCTTGAAGACCTCGAGACCCATGCGCTGGCTCGAGATGAAGCCGTGGCCGGTCGCAGGGTCGACGTCGTTGGCGCGGATGACAGTCCACCCCAGGTCGTTGAAGACGCCGGTCACGCCCGCTTCGAGCTCGACCTGCACGGGCCAGCCGCCGGTGTTGGCGGCTTCGCGCAGGTCGCCCGAGGCGATCAGGTATGCGGCCTTCGGCGCGGACGCCGGTCGGGATGCCGGTGCCGGCAGGGTGTAGGTCATGACTCGCGTCCTCCTTGATCGCACGTGTTCTGCCACTGTATGTGAAATCGGTTTCATACCGCAACCGGCCATCCGTTCTGCACTGTCGCCAACATCGCCGACTTGTGCACACCGAGTGTGAACTCCGGCATACAGCGCGGGACCCCGGTGACATCCTGAGTTCCGCGCCGAACAATGGAGGTATGGACTTGAGCGATCCGCAGGCCTGGACGATGATCGGCATCTTCGCGAGCGCGATGCTCGGCGGCATGACCCTGATGACGACACAGTTCAGCCGGGTGCTTCGCGCCGAGATCGGGGGCCTTCGCGGCGAGCTCGGCGGCGAGATCGGCGGCCTTCGGGGCGAGATCGGCGGCGAGATCTCCGGCCTTCGCGGCGAGCTCGGCGGCGAGATCGGCGGCCTTCGCGGCGAGATCGGCGGCCTTCGCGGCGAGATCGACGTGCTGCGCACGGAGATGCGAGCCGGTTTCGAGGTGATGAACGTGCGGCTCGACTCCCTCGACACCCGACTCACTCGTGTCGAGGGCAAAGTCGACGACCTCGACACCGAGCTCACGCACCTCGCGACCCGGTTCTGGCGGTCTCAGTGAGGGACCGCGGGTGCTGTCAGCCCCTGGCCGTGGCGACGGCGCTGGCCGGCTGGATCTCGTTGCGCAGCACCACCGTGCGCGACGGCTGATCATCGCCGCCGATGCGCTCCAGCAGCATCCGCGCCGCCGTCACTCCCATGTGACGTGCGGGCAGCCGCACGACCGTCACGGCTGTGGGCGAGAGCGTCGTGAAGGGCAGCGAACCGATCACCGCCACGCCGACCTGCGGCGGGGTCAGGCCCTGCTCGGTCAGCACCTGGATCGCTCCGACGCCGATGAGGTTGTTGCCGGCCACCACGGCATCAGGCGGCTCGGGGAGTGCGAGCAGCTGCTCCATCGCCTCTCGCCCGCCGTCGACGCGGAACGTGGTGAACCGCTCGAGGTCGTCGAGGTCGAGATCCGGATGCGCTGCGCTCAGCGCTTGTCGCCAGCCCGCGGCCCGCTCGGCCGCCGTGTCGATGTGCTCGGGACCGCCGATGTAGGCGATGCGCCGGTATCCGGCATCGATGAGGTCTTTCGCGGCCGAGGCGCCGGCCGCCCGGTTCGCCATGACGACGCCGTCGATGTCGTAGGTCGTGCTGCGGTCGACGGCGACGACCGGCCGCCCCGTCGCGAGGATGCCGCCGAGGTCGGAGCGCTCGTCGGCGGTCGCGATGATCACGCCGGACATGTGCTCGGAGATCGCGATCTGCAGATAGGTCGCCTCCTTCTCGAGCTGCGAGTCGGAGTTGCAGAGCACGACCGAGTACCCGGCCTCCGAGGCGACGTCCTCGACACCTCGGGCCATCTCGGTGAAGTACGGGTTCTCGATGTCGGGGATCACGAGGCCGATGACCTCGGAGCTCTGCCGCCGCAGGGTGCGAGCGGTGCGGTTGGGGGTGAAGCGCAGCTGTTCGGCGGCTCGACGCACCGCCTCGACCTTCGACGCCGAGACGCTGGTGCCGTTGAACACGCGCGAGACGGTGGCCGGCGAGACCTGCGCGAGTCGAGCGACGTCGTAGATCGTGACCATCGGCACACTGTAACCGATTTCAATCGCGTCGGGGAGCTCGCGAGCGGGCGAACGAGGCCCGACGGTCAGTCGGCGAGCATCCGATCCCGCACCTGCCTGCGCAGCACCTTGCCGATCAGCGAACGAGGAAGATCATCGACCGCCGTGATGCGCTTGGGCACCTTGTAGGGGGTCAGCCGGGTGCGACAGAAGTCGCGCAGCGCTCCCGAGTCGAGTGTCGCACCCTCGCGGAGCACGACCGCGGCGGCGACCTCTTCGCCTCCGCTCGCTCTCGGAAGGCCGACCACGGCGGCGGCGGCCACGTCAGGGTGCGCCTCGAGCGCATCCTCGACCTCGCTGGGCGAGACGTTGAAGCCGCCGGTGATGATGAGCTCCTTGAGGCGGTCCACGATCGTCACGAAGCCGTCGGCAGAGACCTCGGCGATGTCGCCGGTGCGCAGCCAGCCGCCGGCGAGCAGCACGTCGGCGGTGTCGCTCGAGCGGCCCCAGTAGCCCTGGAACACCTGAGGTCCGCGGATGAGCAGCTCGCCCCGCTCGCCCACCGGCATGTCGACGTCGGTGTCGGCAGGATCGACGACGCGGATCTCCGTGCTCGGGAACGGCACGCCGACCGTGCCGGGGCGACGGCTGCGGCCCATCGGGTTGCCGAGTGCGACGGGCGAGCTCTCGGTCATGCCGTATCCCTCGACGAGCAGGCCGCCGGTCGCCTCCTCCCACCGCTGCACGGTCGCGACCGGAAGGCTCATCGCACCGGAGATCGCGAACCGGACCGTGGAGAGATCGATGGTCCCGCGTGACGCGGCACGCGCGAGCTGGTCGTAGATCGGCGGCACGGCAGGGAGGAAGGTCGGCGGACTCGTGCGCGCCGCCTTCGTGACGAGGCCGAGGTCGAAGGTCGGGAACAGCACGAGCTTCGCGCCGATGCTCATCGCGAACGTCAGGCACAGCGTCATCCCGTAGGCGTGGAACAGCGGCAGCACACCGTAGAACGTCTCCTTGCCGTCGACGAGTCCTGGCACCCATGCGCGACCCTGCATCGCGTTGGCGCGCAGGTTCGCGTGAGTGAGGATCGCGCCCTTCGGGTCGCCCGTCGTCCCACTCGTGTACTGCAACAGCGCGGTGTCGCCCAGCGAAGGGCCCTCGATGCGACGCGAGAGCGGACGATGGTCGACCAGCTTCTTCCAGGCCAGCGCGCGACGCGTCTTCGGGGTGGCTGTCAGCTTGGCCCTCGACGCCCGCGCCTTGGGGATGGGCAGCCGCAGGAGCATCCGTTGCGAGGCGGGCATCGCCTCGGTGAGGTCGACGCTCACGATGTGCTCGACCCGCAGGTCCGAGGGGAAGTCCGCGATCGTGTCGACCGTCTTGTCCCAGACGATCGCGACCTTCGCGCCGTGATCCTCGAACTGGTGCCGCAGCTCCCTCGCCGTGTAGAGCGGGTTGTGCTCGACCACGATGGCGCCGAGACGGAGTGCCGCATAGAAGGCCACGACATGCTGCGGGCAGTTGGGCAGCACCAGCGCGACGCGATCGCCCTTGCGCACGCCCAGGCGCCGGAGCCCCTCGGCGGCGCGCGTGATCTGATCGCCGAGCTCGCGGTAGGTCGTCACCGCGCCGAAGAACTCGAGCGCCGGGCGACGCGCGAATGCGGAGACGCTGGCCGCCATCATCTCGGGCAGCGTCTGAGTCGGAGCCTCGATCTCCGCAGGAACGTCATCTGCGTAGGAGGCGAGCCACGGCCGGGATTCGTGCGGGTTGACGGACATGTCCTCCATCCTGCCCCGGTCGGCTGTGAGGCGCCCCGCCCTGCCCCGGCGCACGCGTCTAGCGGTGCACCGCCACGACCCGCGCGACGGCCTCGCGCTCGGCATCCGTCGGCTCGGCGATCGCCATGCGGCAGTGCGTGTCGACGACGTCGAGCACGCGGTAGGCCTCCTTCATGCGCGCCATGTCGCCACCGATCAGCGACACGACGTCGTCGACGGCGGCCTGGGCTGCGGCGATCGCATCCGCATCCCCTGAGCGGCCGGCGTCGGCCAACGCGCGGAACGGCTTGGGAGTGACGGAGGAGACCCCTGAGACGACACCCTGCGCACCCGAGCGCACCGCAGCGATCAGGTCGCGGTCGGCGCCGGTATAGAGATCGAAGTCGGCCGGGACCGCAGCTCGGTAGGCGGCGATCTCGTCGAGAGACAGTTCGCTGACCTTCGCGCCCACGATGTTCGGCAGCGCGGCCAGGCGCGTGAGCAGTTCGACCGACACCGGATTGCCGCTGCGCGCCGGGTAGATGTAGACGTAGAGCCGGCCGTCGCCGACCGCTGCCGACAGCGCTTCGAAGTACTCGAAGATCGACTGGTCGGTGGCCTTCAGGTAGTAGGGGGTGAGGGCGGCGAACTCGGTCGCACCGAGGCCCTTCGCGATCTCGACCAGCCGCAGCGCCTCGAACGTGCTCGGCTGACCGACATGCACGACGACGCGCATGCGATCCTTCAGCTCGGCCAGCGCCGCCTCGACGATCGCGGCGAACTCGATCGCGTCGATCGCGGGGAACTCGCCCGTGGTGCCGAGGACGAACGCGCCCTCGTTGCCTGATTCGGCGACGAAGCGGAAGATCGCTCGCGATCCCTCGAGGTCGAGTGCACCGTCGCTGTGGAAGGCGGTCGGCACGGCGGTGAGGATGTCGTAGCGGGTCACTTCTCGTTCTCCTTGGAGTTCTTTCGGGTCTTTCGCGGGCGCCGCGCAGGAGCGTCGACGTTGCGGACGGTCGAGGTGAGCAGATCCGGGTCTGCGGCGAGTTCGCCGTGCGCCTTCTCGATCTGCTCGCGGCTCTCAGCGGGGAGGATCGACTCCGAGAGGGAGGCTCGCTCGGCGCGCGGGGTGCGGGCGGCTCGAATGGCCGGCATCACGATCGACAGCACAGCGAGCACGAGCAGCACGATCGCGATCGGGCTCACCACCTCGAAGAACGGACGCGTCGGCAGGATCGCCAGGGTGCGAGCGAGGTTCTCTTCGGCGAGAGGCCCGAGAAGCAGGCCGAGCACGATCGGGCCAGCAGGCACCTGCATCCGCTTGAGCAGCACCCCGATCACGCCGAAGACGAGCATGGTGACGACCGTCGAGAGACTGTTCGACGTCGCATAGGTGCCGATGATGCAGAAGATCAGGATGCCGCTCCACAGGTACGGCTGAGGCACATCGAGCAGCTTGACCATGCCCTTCATACGGACGAGGCTCAGCGCCAGCGAGAGCAGCGTCGCGACGAGCATGATGCCGACGATCGAGACGACCAGGTCGGGGCGGTTGGTGAACAGCGTGGGGCCGGGGGTGATGCCCCAGATGATCATCGATCCGATCATCACGGCCATCACCGAGTCGCCGGGGATGCCGAGGGCCATCGTGGTCGTGAGCGAACCGCCGAGCGTGGCGCTCGAGGCCGTGTCGGAGGCGGCGACGCCCTCGATCGACCCCTTGCCGAACATCTCGGGGTGCTTCGAGGCCTTGCGCGCGCGTTCCCATCCGATGAGTCCGGCGATGTCGCCACCGGCCGCGGGGATGAGCCCGACGCCGAGTCCGACAGCGCCGCCGACAGCAGTGGCGCGTCCGCTCTGCTTCAGCTCGGCCCTGTTCGGCCACCAGCGGCCGAGGCTCGAGATGGGCCGCACGTTCGACTTGCGGTAGGTGAGCAGCTGGTCGAACAGCTCGGCGATGCCGAAGAGCCCGATGATCACCGCGATGAAGTTGACGCCTTCGACGAGCTCGAGCACGCCGAAGGTGAAGCGCTGATCGGCCGTCGCCGCGTAGGTGCCGACGGTGCCGAGCATGAGCCCGAAGAGTCCGGCCAGGATGCCCTTGAGCATCGACTTCGACGAGATGCCGATCATGATCGAGATGCCGAAGACGACCAGGGCGAAGAGCTCGGGCGACTTGAAGTAGTCGCGGGCGAAGCTGGCGATCGGCACGGCTGCGACAGCGAACAGCACCAGCGAGGCGAGGATGCCGACGGCCGAGACGATCGCCGAGATCGTGAGGGCGAGACCGGCGCGGCCCTGCTTCGCCATCGGATAGCCGTCGAGGGTCGTGGCGATCGAGGCGGGCGTGCCCGGGGTGTTGATGAGGATCGACGGCACGCGGTCACCGAAGTTCGCGGCCACGTAGATCGTCAGCAGCACGGCGAGACCCTGGACGGGCTCGAGCGTGAGCGTGAATCCGGCGGCGAGCGCGACCGCCATGGTCGCGGTGATGCCGGGGAAGGCTCCGACCATGAAGCCGAGCAGCAGCCCGACGAGCATGTAGAGCAGGATCGAGATGTCGAGGAGCGAGTTCAGCCCCTCCATGAGCGCGTTCACAGGGGGATCCTCAGGAGCATGCCGAACACGACGTAGACGAACGCGGTGACGGAGGCGGAGTAGATGATCAGGCTCAGCCAGCGGCGGTGGCCGTAGAGGAGCATGAGAGCGGCCATCAGCACGGCGGCGGCCACCGGGAAGACCTCGATGCGGTACCCGAACAGGATGACGGTGCCCAGCGACCACACCGCGATGAACGCTCCGGTGATCGCGAGGGTGGCGACGACCCTGACCACACCGCCGGGCTGGATGCGGTCGAGATCCTCGCGCCCCGGCGCGGGCCGGGTGACGGCGAGCGCCAGGATCGCGAGCGAGATGACGACCGCCGTGACGGCGATGACCATCGGCCAGAAGCGCGCGTCGATCTGACCCGGGAGCGCTTCGCGGCGCAGCGGGATCTGCGTCGTGAGGAAGAGATACCCGGCGCTGAAGGCCAGGGCGACGGCCCCGAAGACGATCTCGAGCGGTCTGGACGCGGGTGCGCCCTGGTGTTCGTCCTGCTCGACCGCGGATGTGGCATCGGCGTGGGACATGGTGCTCCTTCCCTGGTCTGACGTTCGGCGACTGGCTGCGGGGCCGGCGTGGCGGCCGGCCCCGCAGTCCGGGCCGGTCAGCCCAGGAGGTCCTTGAAGAGGTCGAACTGCTCGTCGACGAACGTCGTCCACTCGGCGGAGTCGCGGTAGACCACGAGGTTGCCGGCGTCCTTCTGGAACTGCTGGTAGGTGTCGGACTCGACGGCCTCCTTGACGGCTGCCTCGAGCTCGGTCTTCACGTCGTCCGGCAGACCCTTCGGGGCGTAGATGCCGCCCCACCCGCCGAAGACCACGTCTTCGCCGATGGCCTCGTCGGCCGTCGGCACGTCTTCCGCATCGGGGTGACGCTCATCGTTCAGGACGGCGAGGATGCGCACGGCTTCGCCCTGTGCGAGAGCCTCGCCGAGGCCCGACACCGCGGCGACGGTCTCACCGGAGGCCGCGGCCGCCACGGCCGTGGCCCCACCGTCATAGGGCACCGGGGTGAAGTCGGCGCCGGTCGCGTCGCCGAGGCCGATCGTCGCGGCCTCCCAGATCGAGCCGGCTCCGGAGTTGGCGACGGTCACCGCGCCGGACTCCGCCTGCGTGACGAGGTCTTCCAGCGTCTCGATCCCGCTGTTGGCGCCGACCGTGACGACGCCGGGAGCCAGCATGATCTGACCCAGGAGGTCGAAGTCCTCGGGCAGGACGTTCGCGCTCTGCGTGGTGTTGAGCATCGCGATCTCGACCGGGGCGAACCCGATGACGTAGCCGTCGGGGTCCTGCGCTCCGACGTACTCCATGGCGAGCGCACCTGCGGCGCCCGGCATGTTCTCGGGGATCACGCTCACGCCGAGGATGCCCTCGAGTTCGGTCGCGAGGGCGCGGGACGACAGGTCGGATCCCCCACCGGGGTTGGCCTGGATGATCAGGCGGATGTCGTTCTCCGGAAAGGTCGACGCCGCTTCCTCCCCCTCTTCGACCTTCGTGCAGGCCGACAGGACGAGAGCGGTGGCGGCGACGGCCGCGAGGGCGGCGGCCGCCCGGGTGATGCGCTTGTGGGGCATCTTTGCTCCTCTACGTGGGTCGACCTTGTTGTCGACTCCCCGACCGTACCAGTGTTGACTGTTAACAGTCAACACTCTTGCCCTGTGCGCCTCCCGCGAGGCTCACTGTCCGCACCGCCCTCCAAGATGCCAGTATGAGAGCAGCTACGAGGGAGGCGGAGCATGTTCGACGAGCTCAGAAGACAGCAGGCACTGGAGGAACTCGGGATCCTGGACACCCCCCGGGATGAACGAGTCGATCGCGTGGCCCGCCTGGCGAAGCAGATGTTCGGCGTGCCGATGGTGAGCGTCTCTCTGCTCGACGGCGACCGCCAGTGGCGCAAATCCGAGATCGGCCTCGGCGGCGACGAGGCCCCGCGGCAGGATTCGTTCTGCGACTACACGGTCGGCCAGGACCGCACGGTCGTGATCGAGGATGCCAGCGCGACGGAGACGTTCGCCACGAACCCGTTCGTTGTCGGTGACCCGCACCTCCGGTTCTACGCCGGCCACCCGCTCCACGCACCCGGCGGCGAGCCCGTCGGCACGCTGTGCGTGCTCGACACGGAACCGCACTCGTTCTCGGAGGCGCAGCGCGGCCTGCTCCGCGACCTCGCCTTCTGGGTGCAGAGCGAGATCGCCTCCGACGTCGAACTCGATCAGGCCACCCTGATCCAGAGCGCCCTGCGCCCGCAGTCCATCCCCACGATCACCGGATACACGGTCGCGGGCGGCGGCGCCTCGCGCGGGCGCCTGGCGGGGGACTTCTACGACCTGCGCCTCCACGACGGGGCTCTGCGCATCACCCTCGCCGATGCGATGGGCAAGGGCACGGGACCCGCCATCGTCGCGGCCGGAGTGCGCGCATCGCTGCGCACGGCACCCGAACGCAGCATCGCCGAAGCGATCGCCGACGCCGACCGCCTTCTCGAGGAGGACCTCTCGGAGACGACGATGTTCGTCACGGCCGTCCATGCCGAGCTCCAGCCCGAGACCGGCGACCTGGAGGTGATCGATGCCGGTCACAGCCTGGCGTTCATCCTGCGCAGCGACGGCTCGTGGGAGCACCTTCGTTCGACCGGGCTGCCACTCGGAATGGGCGCCGCACTGCCCGACCAGGGCGCTCGGGAGTCGCGGCGCACCCGCCTCGAACCCGGTGACGCGTTCGTCTGCTGCAGCGACGGGCTGCTGGACGTGCTCGACGCCGATGACCCGTTCGCCCACGTGGCCAGAGTGCTCGACACCCTCGGCCCCGACGGGGCGATCGGCGAGGCGCTCCGGCTCATCTCGGACGACAGGGCGACCGACGACATCACCGTGGTCGTGGTGAGGCGCGACGCATGACAGCTCGCTTCGCCGCGATCCGGGTGATCGCTGTCCTCTCGGTGCTGCTGGGAGTGAACTACGTCGCCTGGCGGTGGCTGGAATCGGTCAACTGGTCGGCGTGGTGGATCGCCGTGCCTCTCGTGGTCGCCGAGACCTACAGCCTGATCGACACCTTCCTCTTCTGCCTGACGATGTGGCGAGCGAAAGAGCGCCCGGCGCCCGTCTCGCCGCCCCAGGGCACGGTCGACGTGTTCATCACCACGTACGACGAGCCGATCGAGCTCGTGATGACGACGGCCCGCGCCGCACGGGGGATCGCCTACCCGCACACGACCTGGATCCTCGACGACGGGGCCCGCCCCGAACTCGAGCGGGCGGCTCGCGAGGCCGACATCGGCTACCTCACCCGCTCCGACGACTGGACGGGCAAGCCGCGCCACGCCAAGGCGGGCAACCTCAACAGCGCGCTGTTCGAGACCGACGGGGAATTCCTCCTCATCCTCGACGCCGACCAGATACCCGACCCGCTGATCCTGCACCGCACCCTGGGGTATTTCGCCGACGATCCCGAGGTCGCCGTGGTGCAGACCCCGCAGTGGTTCGTCAACGTCGACGAGGCCGACCCTCTCGGCAGCCAGGCTCCGCTGTTCTACGGCCCGATCCAGCAGGGCAAGGACGGCTGGAACGCGGCGTTCTTCTGCGGATCCAACGCGGTGCTCCGTCGTGACGCCCTGATGCAACTGGGCATCATCGGCTACGTGCGCGAGGTGACCGACACCGCGGCCCGCGCGCTGCGCACGTCGGAGACCCTGATCGAGAAGGAGATGCGCTCGGCATCCGATCCGGAACTCCGCCGCGAGCTCTTCGCGCTGCACGTGGCGATCGGCCGGGGTCGTCGCGATCTCGCCGGCGGCGCCCCCGTCAGGGAGGTCGCGGACGCCGTGCTCGCTGCGGTGCACAACGCGTCGGTGATCCTCGTCGCGAAGGACCTCGCGGGGATCCGAGCCGATCTCGCAGAGCTCGGCTCGCTGCCGATCGCACACGACGCGCAGCTCGATGCGATCGTGGTCGACGAGGTGGGACTCACCGCACTCGCCGACTCCGACCTCTCCCCCATCAACGCGCTGGATGCGGTCAGGGCACTGCTCGACGCGCTCCGGCTCGATCGAGGCGACGAGGCGCAGCCGATCCTCCCCCTCGCCACGATCTCGGTGACCGAGGACATGGCCACGGCCATGCAGCTGCACTCGCTCGGCTGGCGCAGCGTCTATCACCACGAGATCCTCGCCAAGGGCCTCGCCCCCGAGGATCTGCGCACGATGCTGACGCAGCGACTGCGCTGGGCGCAGGGCACCCTGCAGGTCATGCTGCGCGACAACCCGCTCGCCAAGCGCGGACTGTCGATCGGTCAGCGGCTGATGTACTTCGCCACGATGTGGAGCTACCTGTCCGGGTTCGCCGCTGTGGTCTACCTCACGGCGCCGGTCGTCTACCTCGTCTTCGGCGTGCTGCCGGTCACCGCCTGGTCGGTCGACTTCTTCGTGAGGTTCCTCCCGTACTTCCTCGTCAACCAGGTGCTGTTCCTCGTGGTGGCCAAGGGGCTGCGAACGTGGAGGGGGCAGCAGTACTCGCTCGCGCTGTTCCCTGTCTGGATCCGCGCCTGCTGGTCGGCGTTCGCCAACGTCGTGCTCCACCGCCCGCTCACATTCGCCGTGACACGCAAGGACGGACGGGATCCACGAGGGGTGCCGTGGCGGGAGATCTGGCCGCAGCTGACGGCGATGGTCGTGCTCGGCATCGCTCTTGTGATCGGTGTGACCCGGGTCATCATCGGCACCGGCGACGGGACGGGCACTCTCGTCAACACGGTGTGGGTGCTGTACGACCTCGTCGTGCTCAGCGTCATCATCCAAGCCGCCCGCTACCGCGGACCGGCCCGCACCCTCGAGGAGGAGAACCATGGATCTCAGAACTGACATCAGAGACGGCTTCGCCGTGATCGCCCTGTCCGGCCGCCTCACCGCGACAGGAGCGCCCCTGCTGCGCAAGGCGGTCAACGACCTCGTGGCCGGGGGCGATTCCCGGATCGTCATCGACATGACCGACCTGCAGTTCGTCGACTCCTCTGGTCTCGGCGCTCTCGTCGGCGGACTCAAGAGCGCCAGGGTCGCGGGCGGCGATCTGCGCATCGCGGCAGTGCCCGAGGCGGTTCGGACGGTGCTGCACCTGACCAACCTCGACCGCGTCCTGCTCGACCACCCCACGCCCGAGACGGCGTTCGATGGGCGCTGACCGGCGCACCGCGCACGTCGCCGGCCTCGCTGGGCCCGCCTTCGTCGAGCACGTCCTCGACGCCCTCGACGCGCTGTGGGAGGCGTCTCCGCACGTGGCCCCGGAAGACCGCACGCTGTTCGCGCTGGCGGTCAGCGAGGTGTCCACGAACATCGCCGCGCACGGCGAGGCCGAGGGCGAGCCGGATGCCGGCATCACCGTCGAGGTCGACATCGCGGTGGCCGACGATGAACTCGTCGCCACCTTCGTCGACACGGCCGATCCGGCCCGGATCGACTGGGATGCGGTGGCGATGCCCGGCGTCGACAGCGAGAGCGGACGCGGTCTGGCCCTCACGACGGCTGTGCTCGACGACTTCGAGCACAGCGTCGATGCGACCGGCAACACCTGGGTGCTGCGACGCCGTCTCACACCGCACGCCTGAGCCCGGCGCCTGGCGCCGCGCGGCAGCCGCTGTCAGGCGGCAGCCGCAGTCAGGCCGGCCGGTCGGCCAGTTCGCTGAGCATCCGATCGCGCGCGCCGTCGAGGTGCGCGGTGAGCACTGACGCCGCCTCCTCGGGCGTGCCTGAGCGCATCACGTCCATGAGCTTCATGTGGTCGTCGGAGGACTCGTGAAGGTCGTCGTCGTGGTTGATGGTGACCTCGAGGAGCGACGCGAAGGTCGGCAGATACTGACTCCACGCACCCTGCAGGCGCGGATGGTCGGCCAGCACGTAGATCTCCGAATGGAACTCGAGGTCGGCGGCGACGAACGCCGCATGGTCGCCCGCGTCCGCGGCCTGACCCATTCTCTCGACGGCGGCCGCCATCGCCGCCCAGCGCGCGTCGTCGTCGACTCTCATGGCACGTGAGAGCGCGAGCTGCTCGAGAGCGCCGCGCAGACTGTAGAGCTGATCGACGTCATCCTGCGAGAGACCCGTGATGTACACCCCGCGCGGACGCTGCACTTCGACGAGCTTCTCGAAGCTGAGCTGGGTGAGGGCGTCACGGATCGGCCCCCGGCTCACCGAGAACTCCTCGGCGAGCGCCTCTTCGGTGATGCGCGCGCCGGGCGAGAGCTCGCCTCGGACGATGCGCTGACGCAGGACCTGCGCCACCTGTGCGCCGAGGGACTCTCCGCGCTTGACGGTCTGTGTCACGGTGACCTCCTGTTAACTGTTGACAGGATACACACCGGCAGAGGGGGCGTCCCGTGGAACGCCCCCTCTGCTCGTCAGCTGAGCCAGGCGGGCACCCGGCCGCGCAGGAAGGCGCCGTCGAGCGAGAAGCGCCCAGCACCCGTGAACGCGAGAGCCAGCGCGGCTGCACCGAGCACGGCGACGAACTCGTATCCGCCTTCACCGACCCAGAGCCCCGCGGCGAGGTGCACGAGGACCAGCGCCACGACCATGTCGATCGCGAGCAGGATGCCGGCCAGGCGGGTGAAGAGGCCGAGGACCAGCAGGATTCCGCCGATCAGCTCGACGAAGGCGACGAACGGTGCCGCGATCTCGGGCATGGGGACCCCCATGCCCGCGAAGCTGCCGATCGTGCCGGGGATCGTGTATTCGAAGATCTTCTGCGCCCCGTGAGCGGTGAAGACGGCGCCGACCACGATGCGCAGGACGAGGAGTCCCAGCGAGGCGGCGGCGGAGGGGGCGGTGGTGTTCGTCATGAGGAGGTGTTCCTTCGTGGCAGGACACCGCGCGCCAGGCGCGGAGCAGGGGCTATCCCTCCTTCCACGCTATTCAGACGACTTTTCCGTCTCCTGTGCGCAGCTCGTCGCAGCCCCGCTCGCCGCGCCTTCCGTAGACTCGCCGGATGGGAGATGCGCCGTCTGGACGACGATGCGCACAGCCGGAAAGGGGCACGAGGCGAGAGTGAGGGCACGATCGGCGTTCGGCGTGCTGCGCTTGGCCACGGCCGCAGTGTGCACCGTCGCGCTCGTGCACCGGCTGTTCTGGGGCCTGAGCTCCCGATCGATCGCGGGAGAGAACTTCTTCGCGTACCTGACGGTCCAGTCCAATTGCGCGCTCGTGGTCGTGCTGCTGATCGGTGCGGTGCTCGCCTTCATCCGGGCGACGGATCCTCGCTGGTTCACGGTCGCGCTGGCGCTCGTGCTCACCTGGACGATCACGGCCGGACTCGCCTTCGCGCTGATCGTCTGGCAGGCGGGGCTCCGCGGCATCCGCGTCGACGTGCCATGGTCTGATCAGGTGCTGCATTTCTGGCTGCCGGCGTGCACCGCCCTCGCCTGGGTGCTCACACCGGGGCACCGCGGCGTGCCCTGGTGGGTGGTGCCGACGGCGCTCACCTTCCCGCTCGCGTGGGGCGGTGTCACGATGTGGCGCGGGCCGTCTGTGGGGTGGTACCCGTATTACTTCCTCGACCCCCGACAGGTATCAGGGCCTCCCGAGTTCCTGCTCACCAGCGGGGTGGCGCTGGCGATCTTCGCGCTCGTCGCGACGTTCATCGTGCTCGTCAGCCGGATGCGGCGACGCGGCCAGGAGCGCCCGGAGGTCTGAGCCCGCTGCGGCCGGTGGGAGAGTCAGGCCGGTGCGAGTCAGGCTCGGGAGAGTCAGGCCGGTGCCGTGAGGAACGGTGCGAGCGAGGCGATCGCCGCCTCGAGCGCCTTCTGCTCGCTCATCTCGGCGAACGTGGCTGCTGCTTCTCCGCCGACGATGCCCACCACGACGTTCTCGCCCGTGGCCGGTGCGAGGTTGATCCAGGTGCGGATCAGCGCATCGCCGCCGACGACGTGCCAGAGCGTCGCAGCGGACTCGGCGTCAGCACCCTCTTCGGCGTCGCCTTCAGCGTCGCCTTCGGGCTCGGGTGCCGACACGATCAGAGGATCGTCGAAGCGCAGCCAGACCGTCTCGATGAGTCCCATCCCGAGCTCGGCGATGGCACCGCGATGACCGAAGGGCAGCGCCGGAGCGAACTCCACGCCCTCGCCCTTCAGCACTCCGAGCGGCACCGTGATCAGGACTCGGTCGAACGACAGCGACTCCCCCGAGGCGATGCCGAGGCTGACGCCGGCGTCGTCGTAGGCCACGCGACTGACGGGCGATGAGAGGCTCAGCTTCGCGCCCTCGAGAAGCTCGTCGATGGCCGGGGTCAGGTCGCCGAGAGGTGCCACCAGCTCGTCGGTGGGAAGCCGAGGGGGGAACCAGGTCGACTCGTCGGAGGCATCGGCCCCCGATGCGGCCGCGATCGAAGCGAGCAGCGCCGCGAGTGCCGGCTCGTCAGGATCAGCGCCCGCTGCCGTCAGCGCATCCTCGAGAGACGAGTCGGTCGGCCCCTGCTGGGCGGTGACGATCGCCGCCTGCACCGGTTCGATCGGCACCGGCTCGACGTCTCCGTCAGTCGACCGCCACAGCGAACCCGAGATCGGAGCCGTCCGGATGTCGCGGGCGTTGAGGGTCTCGAGCAGGACGTCGTCGGACGAGCCGAGCAGCCAGCCGCCCAGTTGCGCGGGGAAGGGCCAGGCCGTGTCGTCGACCACCGAGTGCACGCGTCCGCCGATGCGGTCGCGCGCCTCGAACACCGTGACCTGCAGCCCCTCGGCGATGAGTCTGGCAGCGGCGGCGGCACCGGCGAGACCTGCGCCGACGATCGCCACGCGCTCACCGCTGTCGGCGGCGCGAACGAGCTCGTCAGCGGCTCTATCACCGGATCGGAGCGCGGCGGCGATCGTGCCCGGCGCCTCGACGTCGGTCGCTTCGCCCGAGAAGAAGAGCCGGTCGTCGATCGGCTCGGCCAGCGCCTCGCGGGCCCTCGCCTGGGTGCCGACCGGAGTGAAGCTCGCAGCGCCGAGCGCGAACGGGTCGGTCGTCCACGAGCTGCGGGCGAACGCGGCGGGGGTGATCGCACCCGCGGTCGGCTTCGGAGTGGGCGAGCGATCGGGCGTGGGCGACGGCGCCGGCTCGGGCGTGCAGGAGGCCAGCAGGACTCCCAAGACACCGGCTCCGGCGCCCATCAGCAGTGTGCGACGCGTCATCCTCATCGTGTCGCAACGATACCGCGCGCGGGTGGCCGACGTGTGCGAGGACCCCTCCTGCACAGACTCGCCTGCCGCTCGATCTGCCCCCACGCCTGCGGGATCATCGCGGTCGGGCCTCGTCCGATCACACAACACTGCCATTCTGGCGCGACGTTCACAGGATGGAGTCATGACGATGAACGAACCTCAGATCTGGACACTCATCGCGGTGTTCTCCGCGACGATGCTGGGGGTCGTGACGGTCATGACCACGCGGTTCAGCAGAGTCATCCGGGCTGAGATCGGCCGTCTCGACGGCAGGCTCACCGGACAGATCAGCGGGCTCGAAGGAATGCTCACCGGAAAGATCGAGGCACTCGACCATCGACTCAGCGGCAAGATCGAGGCACTCGACCACCGGCTCAGCGGACAGATCGAAGCACTCGACCACCGGCTCAGCGGACAGATCGACTCGCTCGAGTGGCGGCTCAACGGCAGGATCGACGCTCTCGACTCGAAACTGACCGCGCGCATCGACACGCTCGACAAAGAGGTGGCCGACATCGCAACCCGATTCTTCGGTGCCGCCTAGCAGTCGTTCAGTTCGCCGACTATCAGCTGCGGCCGCTGCCCGGGTGCCAGAGCACGACCTCGGCCGAGCGGCGGATGCGGCGGCCACTGGGCACCGGAATGACGCCGGCGGATCCCGCGGCGAACACGCGCATGCCCGGACGGTTGTCGCGCTCGGCGCGCAGCGCGGCGTCGAGTTCGGCCACGCGGCTGCGCAGCATCCGGTTCTCGTCTTCGAGGTCGAGGACACGCGCGATCGCCGGAAGGCTCATGCCTTCGGATGACAGCTGGGCGACCTCGCGGAGCTGTTCGATGTTGCGGGTCGAATAGCGACGAGAGCCGCCGGAGGTGCGACCGGGCACCACGAGCCCGATGCGGTCGTACTGCCGCAGCGTCTGCGGGTGAAGACCCGAGAGCTGGGCGGCGACGGCGATCGCGAACACCGGGGTGTCGGCGTCCACGCGCTGGTCAGCCACAGTGGATCACCTCCTCCTCGGTGTTCGCGTTCGTCATGATCTTCTAGCGCCGTGCCTTCGCCATGAGGTCGGCACGCGGGTTCTCCGCCGGCTCCAGCGACTGGAACTTCTCCAGTGCCTCCCGAGCGGCCTCGTCGAGGTGCGACGGCACCGCAATCTGCAGCTCGGCGAGCAGGTCGCCCGTGCCCTTCGAGGTGGCGACGCCGCGACCCTTGACGCGCAGGACGCGTCCGGACGGCGTGCCAGGTGCGACACGGAGCTTGACCGTGTCGCCGCTGAGCGTCGGAACCTCGATCGTCGCGCCGAGTGCCGCCTCGGTGAAGGTCACCGGCACGACCACGCGCAGGTTCAGCCCCTCGCGGGTGAACACCGGATGCGGTCGCACCGCGATCTGCACCACGACGTCGCCGTTCTCCCCGCCATCGGGCGAGGGACGACCACGTCCGCGGAGTCTGATCTTCTGCCCGTCGGCGACACCGGCGGGGATCTTCACCTTGAACGGCTTGCCGTCGTCCCCCTGCAGGCTGATGGTCTCACCCTGCACGGCTGTGGCGAAGTCGAGCGTGGTGCGCGCCGTGACATCGGCGCCCTTCTGGGGGCCGCCGAAGCCGCGGTATCCGCCGGAGGTCTGGCCGAATCGACCGGAGCCGAACGGGCCGCCCTGACCCTGGTTGAACATCGCGAAGATGTCCTCGAAGTCGGCGGACTGCTGCTGCCCGCGCCCCTGCTGCCCGAACCGGCTGAAGACGTCTTCGAAGCCGCCTGCTCCCGCACCGCCCGCCGTGAAGCGTGCGCCCGAGCCCATGGCGCGGATCTCGTCGTACTCCTTGCGCTGCTCGGGATCCGAGAGCACCGAGTACGCCTCGCTGATCTCTTTGAACTTCGCCTCCGCCTTCTCGTCACCCTGATTGGAGTCGGGGTGGTACTTGCGAGCGAGCTTGCGGTAGGTCTTCTTGAGATCAGCGTCGCTGACGTCCTTCGAGACCCCGAGGATCTTGTAGAAGTCCTTGTCGAACCAGTCCTGGCTAGCCATCGATCACCTACTCTGCGGGTACGGCGACGACGACCTTCGCGGGACGCAGCTCGACGTCACCGAGGCGGTAACCCACCTCGACGACCTCGAGCACCGTGGTCTTGTCGGCGCCCGGGGTGGGCTGCTGGAAGATCGCCTCGTGGCGCTGCGGGTCGAATTCCTCGCCCTTCTCACCGTACGAGACGACACCGAGACGCTCGACGACCGTGCGCACCTTGCCGGCGATCACGGCGAAGGGCGTGCCTTCGACCAGATCACCGTGCTGAGCGGCGCGATCGAGATCGTCGAGCACGGGGATGAGGCCCTTGGCGGCCTCGCCCTTCGCGCGCTCGATCTCGACCTGACGCTGCTCTTCGGTGCGTCGGCGGTAGTTGGCGTATTCGGCCTGGAGCCGCTTGAGGTCGTTCAGCAGCGCGTTCTCGGCGTCGGCGATCGCGGCATCCCCCGCAGCGGCCTCAGCCGTCTGGTCGGCGTTCAGGATGTCGTCGATCGTGAAGTCCGCGTCGTCAGAGCCCTCCGCAGCCCGGGCCTCATCAGAGTCCGGGTTGTGCGGCGCGGGGCCGGATGCCTGAGCATCCGACCCCTCGCTGTGACCTTCGGCGGGCTCAGGAACCTGATTGTCGTCGAAGTTCTTGTCCGTCATGATTACTTCTTCTCGTCCTCGTCGTCGACGACCTCGGCGTCGATGACGTCCTCGTCGGAGGAGCTGTCATCGGCCGGAGCCTCGCCCGCGGCGTCGGCGCTCGGGGCGCCCTCCGCCTGGGACTGTGCGTAGATGGCCTCGCCGATCTTGCCCTGCGACTGGTTCAGCTTGTCGAACGCGGTCTTCACGGCCTCGTCGTCTTCGCCGGCCAGAGCCGTCTTGAGAGCGTCGACGTCGGCCTTGACCTCGGTCTTCACGTCCTCGGGCAGCTTGTCGTCGTTCTCGGTGATCAGCTTCTCGATCGAGTACGCGAGCGTCTCGGCCTGGTTGCGGACCTCGGCGGCCTCGCGGCGAGCCTTGTCCTCAGCCGCGTGCTCCTCGGCCTCGCGCACCATGCGCTCGATGTCCTCCTTCGACAGCGACGAGCCGCCGGAGATGACGATCGACTTCTCGGTGCCCGTGCCCTTGTCCTTGGCGGACACGTGCACGATGCCGTTGGCGTCGATGTCGAACGTGACCTCGATCTGCGGGATGCCACGGGGAGCCGGGGCGATTCCGGTGAGCTCGAACGTGCCCAGCGGCTTGTTGTCGCGGGTGAAGTCGCGCTCGCCCTGGAAGACCTGGATCGCGACGGACGGCTGGTTGTCGTCTGCCGTGGTGAAGGTCTCGCTGCGCTTGGTCGGGATGGCCGTGTTGCGCTCGATGAGCTTGGTCATCATGCCGCCCTTGGTCTCGATGCCGAGGCTGAGGGGGGTGACGTCGATGAGCAGAACGTCCTTGCGCTCGCCCTTGAGGACACCGGCCTGGAGGGCGGCGCCCACGGCGACGACCTCATCGGGGTTGACGCCCTTGTTGGCCTCCTTGCCGGTCTCGCGCTTGACGAGCTCGGCGACGGCGGGCATGCGGGTCGATCCACCCACGAGCACGATGTGGTCGATGTCGGCGACCTTGATGCCGGCTTCGCGGATGACGTCCTCGAACGGCTTCTTGGTGCGGTCGAGCAGGTCCTTCGTCAGGTCCTCGAACTTCGCGCGGGTGATGGTCTCGCTCAGCGACACCGGGCCCGACTCGGTCAGCGACAGGTACGGGAGGTTGATGCTGGTGCTGGTCGAGGAGGAGAGCTCCTTCTTGGCCTGCTCCGCAGCCTCCTTGAGACGCTGCAGGGCGATCTTGTCACCCGAGACGTCGACGCCGGTGGTCTCCTTGAACTGCTTGATCAGGTGGTCGACGAGGCGCTGGTCCCAGTCGTCACCGCCGAGGCGGTTGTCACCCGCGGTGGAGCGCACCTGGATGGTCGAGAAGTCGTCGTCCTTGCCCACCTCGAGCAGCGAGACGTCGAACGTTCCGCCACCGAGGTCGAAGACCAGGATGAGCTCGTCTTCCTTGCCCTTGTCGAGTCCGTATGCCAGAGCTGCGGCGGTGGGCTCGTTGATGATGCGCAGGACGTTGAGGCCCGCGATCTCGCCGGCCTCCTTGGTGGCCTGACGCTCGGCGTCGTTGAAGTACGCGGGGACCGTGATGACGGCATCCGTCACCGTGTCACCCAGGTAGGACTCGGCGTCGCGCTTCAGCTTCTGGAGGATGCGCGCGGAGATCTCCTGCGGCGTCCACTTCTTGCCGTCGACGTCGAACGTCCAGTCGGTGCCCATGTGGCGCTTGACGGACGCGATGGTGCGGTCGACGTTCGTGACGGCCTGGCGCTTCGCGGTCTCGCCGACGAGCACCTCGCCGTCCTTCGTGAATGCGACGACCGAGGGGGTGGTGCGGAAGCCCTCGGCATTGGCGATGACCTTCGGCTCGCCACCCTCGAGGACGCTGACGACGGAGTTCGTCGTACCGAGGTCGATTCCAACAGCACGTGCCATGTGATTCTCCTTAGTTGCTGAGGTTGATGTGGGTCTGGAAATCCGGGGCGACCAGGGAAACCTGAGTCGCGATGGCTCAACTGTACTCCGACCTCCGGACGCTGTCAAATAAAGTTGATACGAGCTGGCTCAACTTTTGAATCGGACGCCTCGACACCGCACATCCGCACCTGCGTCGAGGCGAGGATCTCGAAACACCGCCGTCACACGGCTCACCTAGAGTCCCTGCATGAGCCGCCCCATCCTCCTCGCCGTGTCGCACGGCACCTCGGATGCCGAGGGAGCCCGCGCCATCGCCGATCTGGTCGGCGCGGTCGCCGCAGCGATGCCCGAGGTCGAGGTGCGCAGCGCCTTCGTCGACGTGCAGCAGCCCGATGCCGCCGACCTGCTGCCGACGATCGACGGGCCCGTCGTGATCGTGCCGCTGCTGCTCTCGCGCGGCTTCCACGTGCATCACGACCTGCACGGCATGGCGGCGAAGAAGGCGGATGCCGTGGTCAGCGCCCCGATGGGCCCCGACCCCCGGCTCGCCGAAGTGCTCGCGGAACGGCTGTCCGAGACGCTCTCGACCGTTGCCGACTCGACGCACACCGAGGATGCGCCCGTGATCCTCGCCGTCGCCGGCTCGCGCGACCCCGCCTCGCTGACGGATGCCGAAGCCATGGCGTCTCTTCTCTCGCTGCGGCTCGGCAGAAGGGTCGAGCTCGCCTACCTCGCCGCACGCGAGCCCGACCTGCCCCATGCGCTGCGCGAGCACCCCGACGCGGTCGTCTCGACGTACCTGCTCGCCCGCGGCTTCTTCTTCGACCTCACCCTGAGGCAGGCGCCGGGCCGACGCGTCACCGCGCCCCTGCTCGACGGCACGACCGTGCCGCAGCCGCTGATCGACCTCGTCATCACCCGATACGAGGAGGCGTCGGAGCAGCTGCTCACCGCACAGTCCCCCGGGGCCGCACTGACTCCCGAGCCCGCACAGTCATGACCCTCGGCACGGTCACCCTGGTCGGAGCCGGACCCGGCGATGCCGGCCTGCTGACCCTGAGGGGGCTGCGCGCCCTGCAGCAGGCCGATGTGATCGTGGCCGACCGCCTCGGAGCCCGCGCCGTGCTCGCACAGCTCGCCGACGAAGGAGTGCAGCTCGACGCCGAGGTCATCGACGTCGGCAAGCTCCCCGGTCATCACCCGGTGCCGCAGGACGGCATCAACGAGCTGCTCGTCTCGCTGGCCCAGCAGGGCCGGCGTGTGGTGCGGCTCAAGGGCGGCGACCCCTTCGTCTTCGGACGAGGGCGCGAGGAGCAGCTCTTCTGCGAAGCCGCCGGCATCGCAGTCGAGGTCATCCCGGGCGTCACGAGCGCAGTGGCGGTGCCGGGTCTCGCCGGGATCCCCCTGACCCAGCGCGGCATCGCTGAGACATTCACCGTGGCCAGCGCCCACGACCAGATCGAGGCGCTCGGGGGCGGACGCGACCACACCGTCGTGCTGCTGATGGGAGTGAACACGCTCGGGCATTCCGCGCATGTGCTCGCCGCGGGGTCGCGCGGCGCCGACTGCCCGGTGGCCATCATCGAAGACGGGTTCGGTGCCCGACAGCGAGTCACGGTCGGCACCCTCGGCACGATCGCCCACCTCGCCGCGGTTCGACAGGTGCGATCCCCCGCGGTCGTCGTGGTCGGTGACGTGGTCGCGCTCAGCCCGCACGCCGGGACCAGCCCGAGTTAGGCGACCCTCAGTCAAGAGGTGGCAGACTGTCGTCAGCGGACCGATTCTCGCCCGATGAGCGCGTCCGTCGGCGGCGCCGCCATGGTCGGCGCATCCGCGCCCGGTCACACGGCGGTCACCGCTCTTCTCCGGGGAGCGCGAATGACTGACACGGACACCTACGACGTGCTCGTGATCGGCGGTGGCCCTGCGGGGCTGTCCGCCGCCCTCAACCTGGGCCGTTCGCTCATGCGCGTGCTGGTGGTCGACGCCGACCGTCCGCGCAACGCCGCCACGCTGAACTCGCACGGCTTCCTCACCCGTGACGGGGTGGCCCCGCACGAGCTGCGCCGCATGGCCCGCGACGAGCTCGCCGCGTACCCGAACATCGAGGTGCGCACGCGCGTCAGGGTGCTCGAACTCCGCAGATCGGCTCCCACGGCGGATGCCGGGACGGATGCCGAGACGGATGCGGGAACAGGTTCGGGAACAGACTCGGGAACGGATGCCGGTTTCACGGCATCCGTCGGCCGCAAGGACCCGACCGACGTGGTGACCGCTCGGAGCGTGCTGCTCGCGACGGGCCTGCGCGAGACCCTTCCCGACGTCCCGAATCTGCGGGGCTTCTACGGCATCAGCCTGTTCAGCTGCGCCGCATGCGACGCGTGGGAGCTGCGCGGGCGACGACTCGCCCTCATCGGAGAGACGCCCGACCTCGCCGACCGCGCCCGTCTCATCTCGCGCTGGACCGAGAGCCTCACCGTCTTCACCCTCGGCGCAGACACGGTCACGGCCGCGGAGGAGGCCGAGCTCGCCTCCACGGGGGTCGCCGTGCTGCGGTATCCGATCGCCGAGCTCGTCGGAGACCGCGGGCGCATCGAGGCGATCCTGCTGACAGACGGCACCGTCGTCGCGGTCGAGGGCGGTTTCGTGCGACCCGAGTGGCAGACCGATGTGTCATTCCTGCACGGGTTCGCCCCCGCCATCGACCACGACGGGCACCTCGTCACCGATCGGTCGGGCCGCACCGACATCCCGGGGCTCTATGCCGCCGGTGATGCGGCGATCCCCGGCCCCCAGCAGCTGATCGTCGCAGCAGGCGCGGGCGCGAGGGTCGCGTCGGTCATGGTGCACGATGCGGTCGGCATCGCCACGGCGCACTGAATCAGCCGGCATACCGGCGACTAGGCTGACCGGCATGACGCGCATCTCGCAGGCCCCGCAGCTCGTCCGCCTCGCCGCCCTCTCGGTGATCGCGCTGGCCGCGCTGCCGCTCAGCGGCTGCCTGTATGCGCAGATCCCCGTGAACGTGCCGGATGGCGACGGGCCAGAGCCCTCCCCGACCGCGATCCCGTCCGAGCAGCCCTCGGACGAGCCCTCCGGCGACCTGCCATCGACCATGACCTTCGCAGACGGTGCCGACATCCCTTCGGAGGCGTACATCCAGTGGGGCGACGGGCTCATCGCCGACGACGGCTGGAAGATCGTCAAGCCGGACGACGGCAACGGAGGCTGGACGTACGGCACGGTCGACGACACCTGCACGGCCCAGTTCTGGCAGGGGCTGATCCCCGATGTGCCGACCGTGGCCGGCGACGACAGCGTCAGCTCGGATGCCATGCTCGCCGTCATCCTCGGCGAAGCGGACGCCGCCGCGATCACCCCGCTCGCGACGACGGGGTCGTTCAGCTATCAGGTCGGCGGCAACGCCGACGTCGAGAACCGCCAGGTCGTGGGCGAAGAGGGCGAACGCCGATGGGCGATGGCCGCACGGGCCTTCACCGCGACGGGTGTCGGACTCTACGTGATCGTCGACTGCACCGGTGGCGACCTGCAGGCGACGATGGCCGAGGTCATCGACAGCAACGCCGTCGTCATCCAGTGACGCCGGCCGCCCGGCATCCGCTCTGCTGACGCCGGGAGGAGATCACTTGCCGCCCGGCGGGCCCACGAGCAGCAGGATCACGTACAGCGCGACGATGCCGACGACGAGCAGGATCGCCAGCACCCACGGGCGGCGCAGGAACCAGCGCATGAGCCTGTCGTACCAGCGCGCATCGCGCGGGTCCTGCGTCTGCTCCAGCCGCCACTCGCCGGCCAGGCGGCCGGTGCGATGCAGCCAGATCTCCATGGGAATGGTCGCGTAGGGGACGATGGCGCTCGCCACGGCCAGGATCGCGACGCCGAGGTGCCAGCGCTGGTTGAGCGCGACGAGCACGGCGGTCGCCGCGTACGCGAGGAACACGAACCCGTGGATGCCACCGCCGATCGTGACGACGATTCCCGGCGCACCTGTGGCACGGGCGATGATCGCCGAGATCAGGATGGTCCAGGTGATCGCCTCCGCGATCGCGAGAACTCGGAACAGGCGGTCGGGTGTGCGGAACACGGGACTCCTCGGGTGGGGGTCCGTCCAGCGTATCCGGAATAGCTATGCGCCCCCGGGTGTTGCCGAAGGCATGGTGACCGTCGACTCCGCAGCCCTCGGGCACGTGCTCGACTCCGTCGACCTCCGCGTCGGCATCGCCCGTCGCGTCGCCCTCGCCCCAGGCGGGCTCCTGCCGATCCCCTCGGGTTCGGCCACCCTCGTCTACATCGCCTCGGGCTCGGTGCACGGGCATCCCCCGCTGACCACCGGATGCCGCCTCGACGTCGACCCCGCAGCGCAGATCGTCGCGGTGGACGATCGCCCGCTGCACGCGAACCTGGTCGCCGGAGACGCGTTCCTGACGCTCGGCCGCTCGTCGATCGCCCTCGAAGCCGACGGGGTGACCGACCTCGTCGTCGTCGACCTCGAATTCTCCGACAGCGCCGCGATGATCGCCGCGCTCCTTCCCGATCCGATCACCGTCATGTCGTTCGCCGCGCTGGAACCGGCCGCAGCCGCACTCGCCGGAAGCATGGGCCCCACCGATCCCACGACCTGCCCGTCACGCCAGGGCGACCCGGTGATCTGCCGGATGATGGCGCAGACCGTGCTGCTCTCGGTGATCCGCGCATGGGCCGCCAACGGCTGCGCGCCGGCCGGCTGGCCCTCCGTGTCGAATGACCCGTTCCTCGACCGCGTCGTCGAGGCCATCCATGAGCAGCCCGGCCGCGACTGGACGGTCGAACGCCTCGCGAGCGTCGGCGCGATGTCGCGCTCGGTGTTCGCCGAGCGATTCCGCAGCGCGATCGGCCGCTCGCCCGCCGACTACGTCACCGAGGTGCGCGTCGACGCGGCGAAGCGGATGCTGAGCGAGGGCCGCTCGGTCAGCGAGACGTCGCGCGAACTGGGCTACGCCTCCGACGAGGGCTTCAGCCGGGCTTTCCGCCGCCGCACGGGGATGACTCCGTCGGTCTGGCGGGCGACGCAGCTCACCGCCGTCCCTGCCTGAGCCGGCCCTGCCCGCCGCTCAGGCGCGCTTCGCCGCCGCGACGCTCCTGCGGTTCGACATTCCGAAGAGCACTGCGCCGACCAGCAGGGACGCGGCCCCGAGCACGTAGACGAACTCGACATCGAGGGTGTCGACGAGCAGTCCGCCGACTCCGGCGGCGATCGTGATCGCTCCCTGGAATCCCACGACCACGAGGCTTCCGCCCGCCTCGAGCCGGTCGGGCGAGCGATGCCCCACCCACGTGTTGATCACGAGCAGCCACGAGGAGAAGAAGAAACCCCAGACCAGCACGACGATGCCGATGCCGAGGACCGACCCCGAGAGGAAGATCATCGACAGCACCGACGCGGCGATCACCAGGGGGGCGAACACCGCGAAGAAGCCGAAGGTGCGGTCGATGAAGAACCCGAGCCCGAGGTTGCCGGCGAGGCCTCCGAGCCCGAAGAGGGCGAGAAGCAGGATGATCGTCGACGGCTCGATCTCGGGGATGCGTTCGAGCGCGAGTCGCACGTACGTGTAGGCGAGGAAGTGACCGAGCACGACGAGCACGTGCCCGACCATGCCGAGCCCGATGCCGGGACGACGCAGCGTGTCGACGAGGAGCCAGATGCTGGCGCCCTGCTCGGCCGGGACCGACGGGAGCATGAACCGCAGCGCCACGGCGAGCAGCACCATGAGGACGCCCGCGATCGCGAACACGGTCTGCCAGTCGACGATCTCGCTGAGCATCACACCGAGGGGCACTCCCGCGACGGTCGCGAGCGACACACCCGCGGAGGTGAACATGACGCCTCGCCCGAGGTGCTCCGGGCCCGCCAGACGCACGGCGACCGTGATCGACATCGCCCAGAAGGCGCTGATCGCCGCACCCAGCAGGAACCGCGCGAGCAGCACGATGATCAGGTTGGGCGCGATCGCGACGATGAGGTTCGACGCGGCTGCGGCGAGCGCCATCCAGACGAGCAGCGAGCGCCGGTCGAGACGGGGGAAGATCAGCCCCACCGTCGGCGCCACGATCAGACCGACGAGCGCGGTGACCGTGACCGTCTGCCCCGCCTGCCCTGGTGTGACGCCGAGGGCGTCGGCCATCTCGGTGAGCACGCCGTTGGGCAGGAATTCGGCCGTGACGAGAAGGAACCCCATCAGCATCAGCACGATGAGTCCGCCGTAGCGGATGCTCTCGGTGCGGGCGGTCGTCACGGGTACGGGCGCGGTCGTGGTCATGGTTCAACACTCCCAGGCGCGGAGGCCGGTCGCCCGACGCGGCGTCCAGGGCATCCGACCATTCGTCCGGACTGCGATGAGACCGGGAGATCCGGGTCTGGACAGCATCCGCCCGCGCCCCCTAGGCTCGACGACGCACCGGGTTCTCCCGGAAGGCCAGAGCGAGAGGAGTGGATGACATGAACACCGTCTCTGTCGTGCCTCTCGCCGACATCCTTCCTCTCGAGGCCTCTCGCTCCTGATCCGCGCGTGGCCTCCCTCTCTCGGAGCCACATCGTGTCTGATCTCTTCGCTTCTTCCGAAGCATCCTCTTCGTCCTCCTTCTTCGACGCATCCCCTTTCGATTCCGTCCCCACCTTCGCCGACGTCGAACCCGGTGAGCACCAGCGCTGGACCACCTGGCCGGCGATCACCCCGTCGGAGCGAGGGCCGCTCCCCTGGCCCGAATGGGTGGTGACGAGCGCCGGCGCACTCGACACCGAACTCGGCATCCTCAAGACCGGCAAGGAGGCGGACGTGTTCCTGCTCGAGCGCGCGGTGCCGGATGACCCGACCCAGCGCACCCTGCTCGCGGCGAAGCGCTACCGCGACTCCGACCACAGCAGCTTCCACCGCTCGGGCGTCTACACCGAGGGCCGCAGCACGAGGAACACCCGTGACACCCGAGCCCTCGCGAAGAAGTCCGAACACGGCCGAGCCGTCGCCGCCCTGCAATGGTCGTTCGCCGAGTTCGACGCGCTGTGCCGCATGTGGGAGCTCGGCGCGCCGGTGCCCTACCCCGTGCAGGTCAACGGCACCGAGCTGCTGATGGAGTTCATCGGCGACGCGTCAGGAGTCGCGGCGCCCCGGTTGGCGGCCGTGCGCAGCGACCGGACCGAGCTCGCCGGTCTCTACGATCAGATCGTCGATCTCATGCGGATCTTCGCCGCGGCGGGCTTCGCCCACGGCGACCTCTCGGCCTACAACCTGCTGGTGCACGAGGGTCGCGTGCGGGTGATCGACCTGCCGCAGATCGTCGACATCATCGCCAACCCCCAGGGCCTCGACCTGCTGCACCGCGACTGCGTCAACATCTGCGAGTGGTTCACCCGCCGCCGCGTCGAGCGCGACGCCGAAGAGCTCTTCGCCGAGATGCTCGCGGCATCGTATGCGTGAGGGGTGTCCCCGACGCGGCCGAGTCGGCTGCGGCCGAGTCAGCTGCGGCCGAGTCAGCTGCGGCCGATACGGGCGGCGAGCAGCGACACCAGCTCGTACACGACGTGGCTCGCCGCGATGCCGGTGATCTGCGCATGGTCGTACGCGGGCGACACCTCGACGACGTCGGCGCCCACGATGTCGCTGTCTCCGAGGGCACGGAGGATGCGCAGCAGCTCGCGGCTCGTGAGTCCCCCGGCCTCGGGTGTTCCGGTGCCCGGTGCGTGCGCGGGATCGAGCACGTCGATGTCGATCGACACGTACAGCGGCCTGTCTCCGATGCGCTGCAGGATGCGCTGGATGCCGGCCTCGACGCCGTGCTCCTCGATGTACTCGCTCGACACGATCGAGAATCCGAGGCGCTCGTCGTCTTCGAGGTCCTGCTTCGAGTACAAGGGCCCGCGCGTGCCGACGTGGCAGCTCGCGGTGAGGTCGATCAGCCCCTCCTCGCTCGCGCGGCGGAACGGCGTGCCGTGTGTGATCGGGGCGCCGAAGTAGGTGTCCCAGGTGTCGAGGTGGGCGTCGAAGTGCAGCACGGCGACCGGGCCGTGCTTCGCCGCCACCGCCCGCAGCAGCGGCAGCGCGACCGTGTGGTCGCCGCCGATCGTGACGATGCGCTGCACCTGCTCGCCGAGCGCGAGCGCGGCGCGTTCGACCTCGGTCACCGCCTCGGTGAGGTCGAACGGGTTGACCGGGATGTCACCGGCATCCACCACCTGCGCGATCGCGAACGGCGACACGTCCTGAGCGGGGTTGTACGGGCGCAGGAGCCGCGAGGACTCGCGCACGTGCGACGGGCCGAAGCGCGTGCCGGGGCGATAGCTCACGCCGGAGTCGAAGGGGATGCCCACGACGGCGATGTCGGCGCGGGGCACGTCTTCGATCCGCGGCAGGCGGGCGAAGGTCGCGATCCCGGAGTACCGGGGGTTCACGGAGGCGTCGATGGGGCCCACGTTCTCGGTCATGATCAGTCCTGTCTCTGCGTGGGGATGTGCACGAGCTGCACTCCGCCGGCGGCGATGGCGTCGCGGATGCTCGGCACGATGTCGTCTCGGTCGTCGACCCGACGCCCGGTGGCGCCGAAGGCGGTCGCCAGCGCCGCCCAGTCGGGCTGCACCAGGTCGACGCCGATGGGGGTCATGCCTCGGTCGACCTCGTTCTGACGGATCTCGGCGTAGCCGCCGTTGTCGACGCACACGATGGTGACGTCGAGCCGCTGTTCGACGGCCGTCACGAGCTCATTGACGCAGAACATCAGCGCACCGTCTCCGATCACGGTGACGACGGGATGCGCGGTCTGCGCCACCCTGGCGCCGATCGCGGCGGGAAGGCCGTAGCCGAGGGTCGCATAGGTGGGCGTGTAGAGCAGGGAGTGCGGATGCTGCGAGCGCAGCACGCTGCCGAGCGCCATGTAGACGATCTGCGAGGAGTCGCCGGCGACGATCGCGTCATCGGGGAGAGCGTCGGCGATGAGCTCGGCCAGCGCGACCGCCTCGGGGGCGGTGTCGCGCATCTCTGCCTCGATCGCGGCGCGCTCGATGGTCAGGTCTCGAGCTGCCCTGCCCTCGTCGGGCAGCAGCGCGAGCAGGGCGGCGCTCACCGCGGCGGCGTCACCGACGATCCCCACGGTCGCGTCGAGATTCTTGTTCAGCTGCAGAGGCGAGATGTCGATGCGCACGACGGCGCCGCGCGCCTCCAACCGCGGAGCCCAGAGTTCGGCCTCACCGAGCTTCGATCCGATGACGAGCACCACGTCGGCGTCTTCGGCCACCTCGCGGGCGGCAGCGAGACGCAGGTTCGAGCCAAGCGACAGCGGATGCCGCTCGTCGACGACGCCCTTGCCGTTGAGCGTGGTGAGCACCGGGGCACCGAGGCGTTCAGCGAGTGCGGTGACCTCGTGCGCGGCATCGACCGACCCGCCACCCGCGACGATGACCGGCCGCTGCGCACCCTGCAGCAGACGTGCGGCATCGGCGAGAGCTGACGGATCACCCGACACCCGCGGAGGCATCACCCTGGGGTGGCGCGCCTCCGCGGGGACATCGGCCGGGGCCTCGAGCACGTCGAGGGGGATCTCGATGTGCACGGGGCGGGGGCGGCCGGTCTGGAAGAGCGTGAAGGCGTCGTGCACCGCATCGACCGCCTCGGCGGCGCTGGACACTCGGCGCGACCACTCGGCGATCGCGCCGACCATGGCCGTGGCATCCTTCGTCTCGTGCAGGGTGCCGACATCGGCGAACTCGGCGCCCAGCGGCACCCCGGGAGACAGCACGATCAGCGGCCGTGATTCGCAGAACGCCGTGCCGATCGCGCTCATGGCGTTCTGCAGACCGGGGCCGGAGGTCGTGATGACGACACCGGGAAGACCCGTCTGCTGCGCCCAGCCGTCGGCGCCGTAGCCCGAGCCCTGCTCGTGCCTGTTCGTCACCGCGCGGATGCCGAGATCGGCGAGCGGGCGGTACAGCTCGAGGTTGTGCGTGCCCGGGATGCCGAAGATCGCATCGACGCCGTAGGCGCGGATGGTCTCGAGCACCGCGCGACCGGCGGTATCGGCGTAGCGGTCGGCGGTATCGGCGTAGCGGTCGTCTGTCATGGTGGCATCCTCGCTCATGCCGAGACCATGACTGCGGCGCCGACGTGACGGCGTGTGCCGTCGACCCACGTCTCGCGCACGGCGATCGACGAGATCTCCTCGGCGTCGACGGCCAGCGGGTCGTCGGAGAGCACGACGAAGTCGGCGTACTTGCCGACCTCGAGCGAGCCGAGGTCGTCTTCGCGGCCGATCGACACGGCGCCTTCGATCGTGTGCGCGCGCAGAGCCGAGAGGGCGGAGACCCGCAGATCGTCTGGCCCGAGCTTGTGCCCCCGACGGGTCACGCGGGTGACGGCCGTCTGGATCGCCTCGAGCGGAATGGGCTCGGCCACCGGAGCATCCGACGAGATCGTGAACGGCACCCCCGCCCTCTCGAACTCGCCGAGGGGGTTGAAGCGCTCGCCCGGGGTGCCGATCGCTTCTTCGACGCCCTCGCCCCAGTTGAAGTAGTGCTGGGTCTGGTTGACCGGGCGGATGCCGGAGACCGCCATCCGGTCGATCTGCTCGGGCGTCGGCAGACCGCAGTGCTCGATGCGGTGCCGCGCATCGGAGTCGGGCCGCTCGGCGAGCGCCGCCTCGATCGCCGACACGACCATCTCGATCGCCGTCGGCGACTGCGCGTGTGTCGCCGTCTGCAGGCCCGCCGCGTGCGCCCGGCTGATCAGCGCCGCGTATTCGGCGGGCTCGTGATACAGCTGACCGGTGCGGCAGGGGTCTCCGACATACCCGTCGGGGAAGTACGCCGTCCAGCCGCCGAGCGTGCCGTCGGCGTAGAGCTTGATGCCGGCGAAGCTGAGGTGGGCGTTGCCGAACTGCCCCACGAGACCCATCTCGAGCGCCTCGTCGAGCAGGTGCGACAGCAGGTACATCGACACCCGCAGCTCGAGGCGGCCGGCCTCGGCGAGACGCAGATACATGTCGAACTCGCGTCGGGTGACCTGACAGTCGCCGATCGAGGTGACTCCCCCGGCGAGGAACCGCTGCGTGGCGGCATCCAGCTGACGCAGGTGCTCCTCCGGCTCGTCGGCGAGGTGGAAGTTCGGTCCGTGGTGGCCGATCTTCACACCGTGCACGCCGGTGAGGATGTTGCAGGCGGCATCCGAGAGCTCGCCCGTCAGCTCGCCGTCGGCGTCGCGGAAGAACTCGCCGCCGTCGGGATTCGGCGTGTCACGGTCGACGCCGTTCTTGGCGAGTGTGTACGAGTTGACGACGCCGCCGTGGCCCGAGGCGTTCATCAGGTAGACCTCTCGGTCGGCGGCGACCTCGTCGAGCTCGAAGCGGGTGGGATGCCGCTTCTCGGCGAGGTTGCGCTGCTCGTAGCCGTAGCCGCGCACCGGGCGTCCGGCGGGTGCGTCCACCGCCGCCGCCTTCAGCAGCGCCACGATCTCGGAGATGCTGTCGGCCTTCTCGGGTCCGCAGTCGACCCACGTCATCAGCTGCCCGAACATCAGCGGGTGGGCGTGCGCATCGACGAAGCCGGGAACGATCACCGCGTCACCGAGGTCGACGTGGTCGGGTGCGAGCCCCGCGCGCTCCGCCGCGGCCCGGCACTCGGCCGGAGTGCCGATCGCGAGGATCCGGCCGCGATCGGTGAGCATGGCGGTCGCCGTCGTGGCATCCGCATCCACCGTCCGGATCACGCGAGCCGTGAACAGCTGCGGGATCGTCTGGGCGGAGCGGTCGAAGGGAGTGATCTTTCTCATGGCAGCCTGTTCGCGGTCGTGTCGGTGCGGGCGGTGAAGGATGCCGTGACGGGGGCCTCATCCGAGTGCTGCGGGGCGAGCTTCGTGCAGATGCCGGCGATCACAGCCATGCCGGTGAACATCGCGAGGACCGACCAGATGTTGCCTGTCCAGGCGATGAGCCGCGTCGCGAACCAGGGCGAGAACCCTGCCCAGATCGCGGCACCCACGCCGTAGGACAGCGCGATCGACGTGTACCGGGACTGCGGACGGAACATCTGGGCGAGCAGGGCGGCGATCGGGGCGTAGGTCGCGCTCATCGCGATGCGCACCAGCGAGGCGAAGAGGAAGATCAGCGGCTCGACGCGTCCGGGGAGGATCAGCAGGAACGGGACGAAGGTGAGCACCGAAGTGATCAGACCGATGTACATCACGTTCTTGCGGCCCCACTTGTCGCCCAGCCAGGCGACCGGCAGAGTCACGACGAACTCGACGAAGGAGGCGATCGTCATCGCGTCGAGGATCACGCGCTCGTCGATCGCGATCGGGTCGCCCGTCGCATAGGCCGTGGCGAAGGTCGTCGCAAGGTAGTAGCCGCCGGTCGAGATGGGCAGGATGCCGATGCCGAGCAGGATCGGACGCCAGTTGGTGCGCAACGCGTAGGCCAGGGGCATCGACTGCTTGCGCCCCTCGATCTTCGTCTCGAAGACCGGGGTCTCCTCGACGCGGTAGCGCACCCAGAACCCGACGCCGACCAGCACGATCGACAGCAGGAACGGGATGCGCCAGCCGCCGTTGATGATGAAATCGTCGCCGACGCGCGACATGATCGCGAAGATGCCCGAGGCCAGCAGGGCGCCGGCCGGGTTGCCGAGCTGAGTGAAGCCGCCGTAGAAGGTCTTCGACTTCTCGGGGGCGTGCTCGACGCTCATCAGCACGGCGCCGCCCCATTCGCCGCCGACCGCGAGGCCCTGGACGGCACGGAGCAGGATCAGAAGGATCGGAGCGAGGATGCCGATGTTCTCATACGTGGGCAGGCAGCCCACGAGCACGGTCGCCGCGCCCATGAGCAGCAGCGTGATGACGAGCGACGTGCGCCGGCCGAGCTTGTCGCCGATGTGGCCGAAGATGATGCCGCCGAGCGGGCGGACGAGGAACGCGACGGCGAACGTCGCGAAGGCCGCTGCGGTCTCGGCGAGCCGGTCGCCACTCGGGAAGAACAGTGGACCGAAGACGAGGGCGGCAGCGGTCGCGTAGACGTAGAAGTCGTACCACTCGATGGTGGTGCCGACGAAGGCGGCGAAGCCTGCGCGTCGCGCCTTGCTGTGGGTGGAAGTCATGTGTGGCCCGCTCCTTTGCGGAAGATGTCGGATAGCGAAGGATGCTACGGACGTGTGGACGCGAGGACAAGGTCAGAACTCCAGTGTGAAGCGTGATTCACTGATGTTGTGCTCGCTGGATCACGCACTATTCGCCTACCCAACCGCCGCAACGGCTCTTACACTGCAGTTATGCACCTGCGGCGGCGCGTTCGCGGGAAACTGACGAATATGGGTGATCCATGGATTTCGACGCCGAACTGATCCGCGCTCTTCAGGAAGACGGTCGCGCCAGCATCCGCTCGCTGTCGCTGCGCCTCGGACAGTCGAGAGCCGCGGTCGCCGCCCGACTGCGCACGATGCTCGACGACCGCACCGTGCGCGTCGTGGCAGCGGTGGATCCGGTGTTCCTCGGTCAGCACGTGCTCGCGCACGTGTCGATCCGCACCGATGGGGCCGTGGAGATCGTCGCCGAGCACCTGCGCGACATGAGCGAGACCGTACTCGTCTCGGCGGTCGGCGGTGCCCACGATCTCGTCACCGAGGTGCGCCTGGGCACCATGGCGGATCTGCACGACCTGCTGGCGCAGATCCGAGCGATCGACGGCGTGCTCGACATCAACACGATCATCTACTCGACCGTCGTGAAGGGCTTCTTCGTCTCGGAGTACCACGGTGACGTCACGCTCGACACGGTCGATGAAGGCCTCATCGAACGGCTGCAGTCCGACGGACGCATGAGCTTCCGTGCACTCGGCGAGGCCGTGCGCCTCTCTCCCTCGGCTGTCGCGACCCGGGTGCAGCGACTGATCGACGGCGGGGTGATCAAGATCAGCGCTGTGGAGGCCAGGGGCCTCGCGCACAGACAGCTGTCGATGGGCGTCGGCCTCAACCTCAACCACGACGACGAGGCGGTGATCGAGGAGTTGAAGACCGGGCGAGGGATCGACTTCGCCGCCCGCACCCTCGGGCGCTTCGACGCGGTGGCCACGCTGGTCGAGCCTTCTGCGGGGGCGCTGTACGCGAGTCTCGAGCGGCTGAGGTCGCTGGCCGGCGTCACCCGCATCGAGGCATGGCTGCACCTGGCCGTGCTCAAAGAGGACTACGCGCGGACGCTGCGCGAGCCGATGCCCCACCCCTGACGTGCGGCGCGCCGTCACCGTCCGTTCACCGCGCGCCGTCAGACTGCGATCATGAGCGAATCCCCGCAGAGCGGCGCGGTGCCCGAGCCCGCCGCGACGGCGAACAGCGGCGCGGTCGGCGTGATCGGCCTCGACCTGCGCGGCGAGACCCCCGCACCGAAGAAGCAGGTCTACTCGTGGGCGCTGTGGGACTGGGCGACGCAGCCCTTCAACACCGTCATCCTCACCTTCATCTTCACGGCGCTGTATCTCACGACCGAGGCGTTCCTTCCGGCGGAGATCGCCGGCCTCGACGCGAAGGACCCGATCCGCGAGGCGGCCGAGGCGGACCTCGCCTCGGGTCTGGGCCTCGGGTCGACGATCGCCGGGATCGCGATCCTCCTGATCGCACCGGTGCTGGGTCAGCGCGCGGATGCCGCGGGGCGCCAGAAGCTCTGGCTCGGGATCGGCACCGGGGCGCTCGTCGCCTGCATGCTCGGCCTGTGGTTCGTCGAACCGACGCCGACGCTGTTCTGGCTCGGCGTCGCGCTGATCTCGGCAGGGTCCGTCTTCGGCGAGATCGCCGCGGTCAACTCGAACGCCATGCTGATCGGCATCGCGAACCCGAAGACCGTCGGGCGCATCTCGGGCCTCGGCTGGGGCTTCGGCTACATCGGCGGCATCCTCGCACTGGTGCTCGTCGTCGTCTTCTACGTCTTCGACTGGTTCGGCCTGCCGGATGACGCGGGACTGCCGTTCCGCATCATCGCGGTCGCCTGTGCGCTCTGGGCGATCGTCTTCTCGATCCCGATCTTCCTCAACGTGCCGGAGCCGTCGCTCGGACGCCCCGAACGCAAGGTCGGCTTCTTCGCCTCCTACGGCCTGCTGGTGAAGGACGTCGTCGGCCTGTACCGCAACCCCGACACTCGTCAGACGTTCTGGTTCCTGCTGTCGAGCGCCGTGTTCCGCGACGGGCTCGGCGGCGTCTTCGCCTTCGGCGCCGTGATCGCCAGCCAGGTGTTCGACTTCGGCTTCCTCGACCTCGTGATCTTCGGCATCGCCGCGAACCTCATCGCGGGCGTCTCGACGATCATCGCCGGGCGCTACGACGACCGCTTCGGCCCGAAGCGGATCATCCTCGTCTCCCTCGCCGCCATGGTTGTCGCAGGCCTCGCGGTGTTCTTCCTGGTGGATGCCGGAACGGTCGTCTTCTGGATCGGCGGTCTGGTGCTCTGCGCCTTCGTCGGCCCCGCCCAGGCGGCGTCGCGGTCGTTCCTCGCCCGCATCACACCTGCCGGGCGCGAGGGAGAGATCTTCGGCCTGTATGCGACGACCGGGCGGGCGGCGAGCTGGATGGCATCGGGCGCCTGGACTCTGCTGATCGTGCTTTCGGGCTCGACGTCGTACGGCATCCTGGGCATCGTGCTGGTGCTGATCGCCGGGTTCCTGCTGCTGCTGCCGGTGAAGGCGACGCAGCGCGGCTGAGAGGCGATGCGGGAGTAGCCTGACCGCGTGACGGTCATCATCGCTTTTCTCGCCAACATCCTCGTCGCGATCGCCAAGACGATCGCTGCGGTGATCACGTCTTCGGCGTCGATGGTCGCCGAGGCGGCGCATTCGTGGGCGGATGCCGGCAACGAGGTGTTCCTGCTCATCGCCGACCGCCGGGGCGCGAGGGTGAAGGATGAGCGGCATCCGCTCGGCTACGGACGTGCGGCGTTCGTGTGGTCGTTGATCGCGGCGTTCGGGATCTTCACCGCGGGGTCGATCGTGTCGATCATGCACGGCGTGCAGGAACTCGCCGAGACGGGCCCCGTAGAGAGCCCCGGGGTGGCGTACACCGTGCTCGGCATCGCCTTCGTGCTCGAGGGTGCGTCGTTCACGCAGGCGATGGTGAAGTCGCGACGGTTGGCGCGCGAGCGCGGATCGTCGACCTGGGACTATGTGCTCGAGACCAGCGACACGACGCTGCGGGCGGTGTTCTTCGAGGACATGGCCGCCCTGATCGGACTGGTGATCGCGGCCGGTGCGATCGCGATGCACCAGATCACCGGAGTCGCCGCGTGGGATGCCGTGGGGTCGATCCTCGTCGGCGTGCTGCTCGGGGTGGTCGCGGTCATCCTCATCGGCCGCAACATCGCGTTCCTCGTGGGCTCGAACGCGTCGCCCGCATTGCGCGATCGCGTCGGGCGCGCACTGCTCTCGTCGCCGCAGATCCAGCGGCTCACCTATCTGCACATCGAGTACGTGGGCCCGAACCGACTCTTCATCGTGGCCGAGGTCGATCTGACCGGAGACGCCCGCGAGCACGATGTGGCCCGGAGCCTGCGCGCGATCGAACAGCAGATCGAGGCGCATCCGGTCGTCGAGACCGTGGTGCTGTCGCTGTCGGTCGATGACGAGAAGTCGCTGGAGTTCGGCGAGGTCTCCTGAACCTCTCACCCGGGACGCCGAATCATCCGGCGGGAGCAAGGGCCGACGCTTCCGGAAGACTGAGCCGCGGGGTGCGCCATCGCTGTGCCGGGTCCCACCATGCCGGTCCCCGCACTTGCGGAATGCCGTCGTCCATCCGGATCTCCCACCCGGACGTGCCCAGACTTCGGTGGTGCCACCAGCACAACGGCACACCGTTGTCCGTATGCGTCGGCCCACCCCTGGCGTGCTCGGTGACGTGGTGGATCTCGCACCACGACGCCGACACGTGACACCCCGGAATGAGACATTCCCTGTCGCGCGCGATGATCGCGCGGCGTTGGTGCACGGAGAACACCCGATCCGTCGTGGTGATCCCGATGATCCGACCCTCGTCGAGAAGGACCCGCTGTATCGTCCCCGAGCATCCGACGTGCGAGGCGACACTCGCGGGCAGCTGTCCCCACGCACCGCTGACGCTCGCGCGCCCAGTGCCGTTCTCGAGGTCCTTCGCATCCACCGTCACGACCAGAGTCGGGGACGCGCCGCCGAGAGTGGGCATGTCTCGGTGTCGGGCGGCGATCGCCAGGGCGACGGCGAATGCGTCGTGCCGCTTCTGCGCCGCCGTGCGGTCATCGATGACGGCACGCGGATCAGAGTTGTACGGATCGTCGTCGTCGGCCGCGCCCGAATCGGTGGGAGTGAACGCCACGCCCGGCATCGGCGGACCGTCGCCTTTGGGGTTGTTCACCGCATCGAGGATCAGCTCGAGCTGGGCCGCGACCTCGGGCGTCAGGTACCCCTTGATCGACCGCAGTCCGTCGCGTACCCGCCCGAGGGTGATCCCCCGGCGGCGGGCAGGCTCATCGCCGGGCTCGTCTCCGTCGGGGTCGAGCAGCGAGACCAACGTCTCTGCAAGGAGCTTCAGCTCGTCGAGCGTCGGGGCCGGGCCCTGCACCTCTGCGCCGGGGCCGGCCTGCGGGTCGGGCCTGACGCCCCTCGCCGCACGGGCGAGGCACTCGTCGGCGTCGAGCCGGTCAGCGGCGCTGATGCGATATGACACCTTCTCGATCGACTCGGTTGCGGCGAGCATCCCAGCGACTCCGATCGCACCGTCGAGCATCGCCTCTCGCAGCGCCGGCCACCGTGCAGGCATGCGGTCACCGGAGACCAGGTTCACCCTCCGCCGCACCAGGTCGACGACCTTCCCGACGCGCGTCGCCCCGCGCAGGTCTGTCAGCAGCGTGCGCTGCAGCAGTTCGCTCTGCGTGCGGCATCCGGTGGAATGCGGGAACTCCACCGCATCCCCCGTCGCGATCGTCTCGACCACCACGGCCTCGACCCGACGGAACGCTGCGCCCGCCGCCTGCAGCACCTCCACCCGTTCTGCGTCGGACAATCCGGCGAGCGCGTCATCGGACAGCACCCGATCGAGGTCGGCGACGACCTGATCGAGGAGGGCGCGAGTGCGGGATGACATGACTCCATCCAACTCGGGGCCGCCGACATTCAGACCGCAGAATCGAGCACTTTTCGACCAGATCAGAAGCATATTCCGGAACACCGGATGAGCGTTCCGGAACACCGGTCAGCGATCGCGGAACACCGGCGATCGGTAACGCCGGCCGACAGCGCACGTCACGTGCGTGCTCAGCTCTCCCAGTTGTCGGCGAGCTTGTTCAGCAGCGTCGCGAGCTGGTCGCGCTCGTCATCGGTGAAGGCCGCGAGCGCCTTCCCCAGCGCCTCTCGCCGTTCGCCCCGCATCCCACGGGCGATCTTCCGACCCTCGTCGGTCAGCGCGATCCGGGTGCGCCGCGCATCGTCGGGGTCGGCCTCACGGCGCACGAAGCCGTGCGCGACCCCCTGCTGCACGAGCCTCGATGCTCGGGGCTGGTCGACGCCGATCGCCGCACCGAGGTCACTGACGCTGAGCGGGGCCGACGCCGCGGCGAGCGCCTCGAGCATCCGCATGCGAGCAGGTCCGCCGAAACGTCCGGACGGGTCGTTCATCCAGGGCGGCATGCCCGGATGCCGAGGGCGCCCGTGCCCGTGATGCCCCTGGTCGGAATGGCCCGAATCGCCCGAACCGTCTGCGTGGTCGGCATGGCCCGCGTGGTCGGAGTGCGGCCCGCCGTGCCACCCGTGCGGCCCGCCCATGCCGCGCGGGCCGCGCCCGCGCTCGCCAGGACGGCGTCCGCGCAGGCGCGACAGGGCGCGGGCTATGGCCTCGGCGGGGTCGTTCTCAGCGGAGCTCACGATTCGATTTTACATGCGACTTGACATGGATCATCACTGCATGTCACACTACATATACATGCATAGTGACAAGCACATGCCCCATGACATCTAAGGACTCCACTCATGAACACCTCTGACACTCAGAACACAGACAGCACCCACCGCCCCTTCGGCTACTGGCTGAAGGCCGTCGACCGCCTGATGGCGGCCGAGTTCGACTCCGCATTCGAGGGCGAGCACGCCAGCCGCCGCGACTGGCGGATCCTCAACGTCATCGATGGCACCGCGCCCGCCCGTCGCCCCCTGAACGCCCACAAGCTGCATGCCCTCGTCGAGCGTGGCTGGGTCGTCGCCGACGGCGACGGCTGGACGCTGACCGACGACGGCCGTGCGGCCAAGGAACGCCTCGGCCGCATCGTCGACGGCATCCGCGCCAAGGTCACGGACGCCGTGAGCCCCGAAGCCCTCGAGACCACGATGAGCTCGCTCGAGCAGATCGCCCGTGCGTTCGGCTGGGACGAAGAGACTCCGCTCCCCCGTGGACGCGGTCGTCGTCACGGCTTCGGACCCCGCGGCTTCGGTCGCGGCTTCGGTCGCGGCTTCGCGCCCGAGCACGGGTTCGGCCCCGGCCATCCCGGACGTGGCTTCGGCCGTCGCCACGGACACCCGTTCGGACGCGGTCGCGGCTTCGCACCCGGGTTCGACTCCGAGCACGAGCACGGAGCGGATGCCGAGCTCAGCGGCCACGACTGCGGACACCGCGGGCACCCGGGGCACGACCGCTTCGCGGACGCATACGATCGCGCGCACCACGGTCGCGCAGGCGCCGGGCACGCAGACGGCGGGCACGAGCACGGCAGGCACGAAGGGCCCCGCCACGGCGAGCACCGCGTCGCCCGTGCGGCGCAGCACGCCTATGAGCGCGGCTTCGACGCCGGGTTCTCCCGCGGTCGCGACGCCTGACGGCATCCGTCAGCAGGCACCTGATCCACAGAACGCCCCGTTCGCTCCGGCGAACGGGGCGTTCGCCGTTCACCGGGAATGGGGCCACCTCCTACCGGAGAGCGGGAAGGACGACTTCGTCCACCAGCTGCACCACCGCATCCGGTTCGAGCGCACGCCGGCGCAGACTGATGCTGCCGAACGCGGCGGTCGGCACGAGACCCGCGATGAGCGCGACCGGAGCGTCCGCCCGGACCTCGCCCCGCTCGATCCACCGCTCTATCACCACGCCGAGCGCAGCGACGGGCGGTCCTCCGACCACTCGATAGGCGACGTCGCGCAACTCGTCGTCGCGGCCGATCTCGCTCAGGATGCTGGCGAGCACGCCCGCCGTCCGTTCATCCGCCTGGGCGAAGTGCATCGCCGCGGCGATGAGATCACCGCGGAGCGTTCCGGTGTCCGGAACCGCGGCGGTCACCTGCAGCGCCCGGACAGCCGCCACGACGAGTTCGGCCTTGTTCTCCCAGCGACGGTAGATGGCGGACCGTCCGCAGCGCGCACGATCAGCGACCGCGCCGATCGTCGTGCCGGCATAGCCGTTCTCGATGAGGAGCTCCTGAACAGCGTCGAGGATCGCCCCCTCGACGCCGGGGTCGCGGGGACGCCCTGCGCGCCGATTCGATTCGTCTTCGCTCATCGCACCCCATTGTATATTCCGGTATCGAGCAGTACCGTTATATCCGGTACTGATCAGTACCGGAAGGACATCAGCGAAGGAGTCGTCATGGTCACCACCACCACCCGCGGGGATCTGCACGCCACCGGTTCACGGTTGCGTCGCGCCCTCATACTCGCCGCCGCCGTGGCCATCGCGATCGCGGCGAACTCCATGGTCGCCCTCATCGCCGTCGCCGCCGGCGCGCCGACGACCTACGGCCCGCTGACGTTTCCCGCCTTCAGCCTGTTCACCACCGTGGGCGTCGTCGCCGGGTGGATCGGATGGTCGCTCGTGCGCCGCCACGCGCGCGACCCCCGCCGCACTCTCACCATGGTCGTGCCGATCGTGACCGTGGCGTCGTTCGTCCCCGACGTTCTGCTGCTCGCCCTGCGCTTCATCCCCGGGACGACAGTGAGCGCCGTCATCGCACTGATGGTCATGCACCTCGTGGTCGTCGCCGTGGCAGTGCCCGCGTACATGTGGGCGTCACGGTCGAGCTGACGGAACCCGCTGTATGTCAGACGGCGCGGCCCTCCGGACGGAGCAACCGAGAGGCACCGAGGAGTTCGATGCCGAGCAGATGGCCGTCCTCGTCGAAGTCGAGGAACAGCTCACCCGAGACGCCGTCCGGCAGGTCGACCGGAACGGTTCGTGCAACCTCGCCGTCGGCGATCGGAGCACCCAGAGTCACATACGCGGCATCGACCTCGGGGTCGTATCTCAGATCACCCATGCCACATCGCCGCGGTGACCGCACCGGGCTCGCCGGGTGCCATCGCGAACGGCACGCTCGTGCCGAGGTAGACCGCCCCGGCGATGGCTGCTCCGAGGAGCACGATGAGGAACGCGAAGATCACGAAAGTCAGCGCGCCGTATCCGCCTGATGTCGGCGCCTCGGGCGCGACGGACGGCTGCGCCCAGTCCTCCGCGACCGGCGCAGGTTGGTCGCCGGTGAGGATCGCCGGCTTCGGCCGCGATCGGCGCGTCGACGGGAGCATCGCCTCCGGGGGAGGCGGCGGAATGACCGCATCCGGAATCGCAGACTCCGACGGAGGCGGCGGGATCACCGCATCCGGAATCGCAGACTCCGACGGAGGCGGCGGGATCAGACCGTCCGGGATCGGGATCTCGGCCGGCGGCGGCGGAACGACAGCGTCCTCCGACGGGATGTACGGATCTCTGCTGTCACCGCTCATGTCAGCCCCCTACGGCTCCGACGTCGGTCGTTCCGACGTCGGTCTTGTGGAAGTTCTGGAACGAGCGGGATGCCGTGGGTCCGCGCTGTCCCTGGTAGCGGTTGCCGTACGGGCCGGAGCCGTACGGGTTCTCAGCCGGAGAGGTCAGCCGGAAGAAGCACAACTGTCCGATCTTCATGCCCGGCCACAGCTTGATCGGCAGCGTCGCGACATTCGCGAGCTCGAGCGTCACGTGCCCCGTGAAGCCGGGGTCGATGAAGCCGGCGGTCGAGTGCGTGATCAGCCCCAGGCGACCGAGTGACGACTTGCCCTCGAGGCGGGCAGCGATGTCATCGGCCAGCGAGACCTGCTCGAACGTCGCGCCGAGCGCGAACTCACCGGGGTGCAGGATGAACGGCTCGTCGGGGTCGACCTCGATCAGCCGAGTCAGCTCCGGCTGATCGACCGACGGGTCGATGAACGGGTACTTGTGGTTGTCGAAGAGACGGAAGTAGCGGTCGAGGCGCACGTCGATGCTCGACGGCTGGATCATCTCCGGCTCGTGCGGGTCGAGACCGATGTGGCCGGAGGCGAGTTCTGCTCTGATGTCGCGGTCGCTGAGAAGCACGGCCCCAGCCTAGTCACCACACGCGGCCGACACTTTGGCCATGACGGATCGTGCGGGTAGGCTTGCGTTCACCCGCTCCTCGGATGCGGGTACGGGGCTGTAGTTCAATGGCAGAACTTCTGCTTCCCAAGCAGATAGCGCGGGTTCGATTCCCGTCAGCCCCTCCATACATGTGACGCCCCGCTCGCTGTTCCCGCGACGCACTCCGGCTCCTCCTCATGGATCCATCACGGATTCGTCGGTGGGTGGTCGAGGGTGATGACGAGTTTCCGTGCCGATACGCCACGGCGAAGGGTGTCGATGGCTTCTTGGATGGCCGAAAGCCCGCGTCCTGCGATGTGGGCCTCCGGGTAGAGGTGGTGGCTGCCCGAAGCGAGAGCGGCAGGGAGATACCCGCCCCAGACGGCCGGACCCACGGGAGACGTGGCGATGGCGCTTCCCCAGATGAATGATGCCCTGATGCCGCGAGCGCGACTGCGCACCTGCACGAGGGCGGTCCTCGTTCCGAGCTTCAGGAAGAGGCGGATGCGGGCGAGGGAGAGACCGCCACGGCGGGGTTGTTCGTAGAACGAGACGGGAGGGCTCGCCATCGCGATCCGCGTGGCATCGGTGGCGCGGGCGATCCTCAGACAGGGCTCGGCCGATCCCACCGCGACGGCGAGGATCCCCGCCACGGCGGAGCCGCCGACCGCTTCGACGATCCGATTCGCCGCTTCCGGGTCGCGATAGTCGAAGGCGGCTTCTGCTCCCAGTCGCCTCATCCGGTCATGGTTCTTCGCAGAGGCCGTCGTGATGACGCGATAACCGGCCGCTCGGGCGAGTTGGATCGCATTGCCTCCGACGGCTGTCGCGCCGCCCCAGACCACGACGACCTCATCGCGATGCGCCGCGTCTCCGAGACGGGAGTAGTCCAGTCCCAGCTGCTCCTTCTCGAACAGGCCGGCCGCCGCTGTGGACACCGCCAGCGGCAGGACGGCGGCATCCTCGAAAGCGGTGGTGGCCGGCAGAGCGGCGGCCAGGCTCGCATCGACCGCGACGTAGGTCTGGAAGCCGCTCTCGGAGACGGCATCCCGACCCTTCTCCAAGCCCATCGCATACGCCACGACGCGGTCTCCGACGACGAAGTCGTCCACGCCCGCTCCGGTCTCGACGACCACGCCCGCGACGTCCTCCCCGAGGATCACCGGGTAGCGCAACCATCCGTACATGACAGTGCCGTTGGACTGGATGATCGCATCGAGCGGATTCACCGCCACCGCATGCACCTCGAGCAAGAGCTGCCCCGCCCCCGGCTTCGGCATCGGGGCATCTCGAATCGCCAGGTCCGCATAGGCGGAATCGATCCACGCCGCAGTGTTGTCGCTCATTTTCCTCTGCTCTCCGAATCCGATGACACCTCGTGTCATCACAGTCGAGCTTACGACAGTTCGTGTCATCATTGTTGTATGCCTCGATGGTCACCGGATGCTGCACTGCGGTTGGAAGCTGCAGCGATGAACCTGTTCACCGACCAGGGGTACTCGGGAACCACGGTTCCCCAGATCGCCGAGGCGGCGGGACTGACCACGCGGACGTTCTTCCGCCACTTCTCCGACAAACGGGATGTCCTGTTCCTCCGAGATCGCGAGTTCCCCCAAGCGGTGAGCGACTTCATGGAGTCCATCCCGCAAGAACGCGGCGGGACGGCCACCGTGCGCGCAGGCCTCGCGGCAGCATGCCGAGGCCTCCAGGAGTGGCGGGAGCAGATCGCACGTCGACGCAGCATCATCCGCAGCGAACCCGCGCTGCACGAACGCGATCTTCTGCGCAGTCACTACCTCGCGCGCGCCATCGAACGGTCACTGAACCAGCGCGGCATCACCCCTGAGCACGCGCATACCCTGGCCGCCCTCGCGGTGACGTGTTTCGACCTCGCGATGGACCGATGGCTGGAAGGCCCCTCCGATCTCTCACTCGAGGATGCCCTGACTGCGGTGTGGACCGACATGCAGGGATGGATCAACGGGTGACATCGCCGGCGGGAGCGATCGTTCTTCGGCGCGTCACGCGTCGGTAGCTGTCAGAGGTCTTCCCAGGGGGTGAACTCGACCGTCACGTCATCTCCGTCGACCGTGTACGTGCCGATGAGATCGGTCCTATAGTCGGTCGTGCCGGTTCCGGACGAGGCTCCCCCCTCCGGGCGGTACCAGAAGACGACGTCGACCATGAATCGGTGGTCGGTTCGAAAGGTCACGTTGTACGGGGCCCGGATGACCCCGATCGTCGACGGATCCTGTTGCCTCAGGAGCAGAGGACAGGCCGCATCCGCCGAGGTCCCGGGTTCGACACACGCATCGGCTCGGACGTTCGCCGCATCCGTCAGCGCCGTCTGCAGCGCCTCCGTCGCCGCGACCGAGAGTTCGGCCGTCGCTGTCGGCGGGACGGCTGCCAGCTCATCGGTCGCGACTGTGAAGTAGGTACCCAGGTCTGGGCCGATCAGATCATAGACGGCGGGATACACCTGCACCGGCTCCGACCGCGAGTCCGCAGACACCCCGGCGACCTCTTTCACGGCGAGCTCGAGTTCGGTGCCGGCGAGATCGACCTGCTCCACACCCGTGAGGGAGATGCTGTCCCGCACGGCCACGGTCGCCTCGACCGTCAGCGGCGAGTCGGGGCGCCATCCCGGCTGCAGCAGCCAGTAGGCACCCGCATCTCTCGTCATCGTGAACGTATGTGTGAAGGTCTGCGAGGCGAGCTCCATCGCACCCCTCACCTCCGCGGTGTCGCCCTCATGCTTCTTCGTGGTGACGGACACCACCTCGATACGCTCGGTGGCAGCACCGAGAATGTCGTCGGTCAGGTACGTCGCATCGATACCGGATGCATCCGGGTCGACGATCTGCGCGGCGGTGGAGGCATCGCCGTCGGCGATCGCCGCGAGGTACGAGTGCACTGCCTCCGACGGATCACTGGAGTTCGCCACCAGTGCTGCCGCGGTCAGATAACCGCCGACCGCAAGCGCGACGGCACCCAGGGTGATCCACACGCGCCGCTCGCGTCGAGCCGCACGCGCCGTCGGTGAACTGCCAGTCGTCGAAGCTGTCGTCACTGATCGATCCCTGTCCCTGAGGTCCTCATCGAGCTGTCCGACTCAGACTACGGCGACACCCGGATACCGACCCTCCGCGAGCTCCACAGGTGTGACGACTCCTTCACGGAGAGTCAGCGCCGCGGCTTCCGGGCCTCGATGAGCGTGCGCGACGAGTGAGCGACGAACGGGCCCTCCTGCAGCCGCTCGTGCAGACTCTGCAGACGCTCGCGGTGCGAAGCGGAGTCGAAGCCCGGCACCAGCCAGATCACCTTTCTCAGGAACCACACGATCGCGCCGACGTCGTAGAACTCGACGCAGGCGCTCCGTGCGCAGATCGACGACGTCGAGACCGGCCGCCCTCGCCTCCGACGCCTCGACCTCGGGGTCTCGGCGACTGCGGATCTCCGTGGGCTGCGGCCCGAGGAACTCCTCGACGAGCTCGAACGCGCTCGCCGGCCCGACGTGCTGCGCGAGGTAGCTGCCGCCGGGTGCGAGCACCCTGGAGACCTCCGCCCAGTCGACGGCCACCGGATGCCTACTCGAGACCAGAGCGAAACTGTCGTCCGCGAACGGCAGGGGCTGCCCCTCCGTCACGCGGACGACGACCACTCCGCGCGGCTGCAGACGCGCGGCGGCGCGCGTGAGGTTCGGTGGCCAGGACTCGGTCGCCGCGGCGAGCGGCGGGATCGTGGGTGCCGTGTCGAGGACCTCGCCACCCCCGGTCTCCAGGTCGAGGAGAGAGGGGACCACGGCGATGCGCCGAGCGAGCAGCTCCGAGAAGCGCCACGTCGGACGCTGCTCCGTCGCGCGGCCGTCGATCCATCCGAAGTCCCAGCCGTCGACCGACGCGGCGTCGGCCTCGGCGATCAGAGCGTCGACATCCTGAGCGGACGCCCGCTCCGTCGCCCCCGCCCGTTCCTGCGAGCTCATCCGACCCGCTCCAGTCGGGCCTCCTCGGACCGAGCGGTGTCGAAGCGCGGCACCGCGTCGAGCAGCTCCCGGGTGTACTCGTGGTGCGGATGCTCGAGCACGACGTCCGCCGACCCCGTCTCGACGACGCGTCCGTCCGACAGCACCGTGACCTCGTCGGCGATCTGGCGGATCAGTCCGAGGTCGTGCGAGATGAACAGGTAGCTGAGGTCGCGCTCGTCGCGCAGGTCGAGCAGCAGCTCGATGACCTGCGCCTGAACCGAGACGTCGAGCGCCGATGTCGGCTCGTCGAGCACGAGCACGGACGGCGCGATCACCAGGGTCCTCGCGAGCGCCACGCGCTGACGCTGCCCGCCGGACACCTCGCGTGCACGTCGTCCGAGCGAACTCGCCGGCAGAGCCACCTGATCGATGATCTCGGCGACGCGGCGCCGTCGCTCGACCGCCGAGCGCACCCCGTGGATGCGCAGCGGCTCCTCGATGATCTGCCTGATCGTCGAGCGCGGATCCACTGCCGACAGCGGGTTCTGGTAGACGAGCTGCAGCTGCCGCGCGAACGGATTGGCGACCGACGGGGTCTGCGGCAGGTCGCGACCGGCGACGGCTACTGCACCGTCGTCGAACGACGTCAGTCCAGCGGCGATGCGCGCGAGGGTCGACTTTCCCGATCCGGATTCGCCCACCAGCGCATGGATGCTGCCGCGTCGGAGAGTCAGCGAGACGTCGTCGAGCGCCTTCGGCGCATCCGGGTCGCGACCATACCGCTTGGAGACCCCGGTGACCTCGACCACGGCTTCCCGCTCCGAACCGGCATCCGAGGTCTCGCGTCGGGTGTCCCTCTGCGCGATCCGATCCCGGTACCGAAGCGGCGAGGACGCCGGTGAATCCGAGAGCAGGCGGATCGTGTACGGATGCCGCGGGTCGGACAGCACCTCGTCGGCGCGCCCCTGTTCGCGGATCTCGCCGTCCTGCAGCACCACGATCGCGTCGCTGCGCTCCTGCGCGAGCGCGAGATCGTGGGTGATGAACAGGATGCCCAGGCCCAGCTCGTCGCGGAGACCGTCGAGGAGATCGAGAATGCGGCGCTGCACTGTCACGTCGAGCGCAGAGGTCGGCTCGTCTGCGATGAGCAGCTGCGGGCTCGCGGCGATCGCGATCGCGATGAGCACGCGCTGCAGCTGGCCACCGGAGAGCTCATGCGGGTACGCCCTGACCCGCGACGCGGCGTCACGGATGCCGACGTGCTCGAGCAGCTCGACGACCTTCGAGGGCACGTCGACCTTCGCGACCTCTCCCGATACGGCGACGGCCTGTGCGATCTGGGTGCCTATGCGCTGCAGCGGGTCGAGTGAGCTGAGCGGATCCTGCGGGACGAAGCCGAGGGTCGTGCCGCGCAGCGGACGCCACTGCCTGCTCGACCTCTGTGCGACGTCGTGGCCCGCGACCTGGATGCGCCCTGAGGTCACTCGGCCGTTCACGGGGAGGAGCCCGGCGACCGCGCGAGCGATCGTGCTCTTGCCCGAGCCCGACTGGCCGACCAGCGAGACCGTCTCACCGCGACCGACCTCGAACGAGATCTCGCTCACACTCCGCAGCGGTCGGCGCGAACCGGGCACCGAGTACCCGACGGCGAGGGAATCGACCACGAGCGGCAGCGGCCTCTCGGGCACGGCATGGAGGCCGGGGGCGGCCTGGCCACCGAGATGCTGAGCCAGGTGCGGGTGGGTAGTGCCGGTCATGCTGCGGTCCTTCCACGGGAGAGCTGGCTGAGGCGACTGATGGCGAGTACGGTGACGCCGATCACGAGTCCGGGCACGATGACGAGCCACGGCGAGGAGACAACGTACTGGCGCCCCTCCGAGACCAGCAATCCCCATTCGGGCTCGGGTGGCGGCGCGCCGTAACCGAGGAAGCTGAGCCCGGAGATCCAGATGATCGCGAGACCGAACTGCAGTGCCGTGAGCGACAGCACGGCCGAGTACGAGTTCGGCAGCACATGCCTGATGAGGACGTGGAGGCGTGACCCGCCGAGGTGATGGCTCGCCTCGACGAACGGCAGGTCCTTCACGGTCAGCACCTCGGAGCGCATGATGCGGGTGAAGGCCGCGATCGAGGAGATACCGACGGCGACGGCAGCGTTGAGCGTGCCGAAGCCCAGCGCGACGATCACGACCATCGCGAGCAGCAGGCCCGGGATCGACAGGAGAACGTCGACGATCCGGCTGATCACCGCGTCGACGATCCCGCCGAACGAGGCGGCGATCAGACCGAGCACGGTGCCGACGCCGAGGCCGATGAGGACGGCGACCGCGGAGCCGAGCAGGGTCCGACCGGTGCCGTGTACGATCCTCGACAGCACGTCGCGGCCGAGGTAGTCGGTGCCGAACCAATGCGCTGCGGACGGTGCGGCGAGTGGATTCGCATCGTCAGGTGCGAGCGGGTCGTAGGGCGCCAGGAGTCCCGGCGCGAGCACCGAGAGCAGCACGAGAGCGAGGACGAGGAGCGCCAGGAGGTCGCCGAATCCGAGCCGGGTGGTGAGGCGACGGAAGGCACTCGGCTCGACGTCCACGGTGTCGTGGACGGAGGCGGGGAGTCTGTCGAGTGCAGTCGTCATGCGAGCACGCTCTCTTCCTGGACGGGGGCGGACGACGACGGGCCGAGCGGACGACTGCGACCGTCCGCGGCGGCTGACCGCCGTCTCGACTGCGCGGTCACCCGGCCCGAAGTGACGATGCGAGGATCGAGGATTGGGTAGAGCAGGTCGGTGATCAGATTGATGCCGACGTAGATGGCGGAGATGAGGATCACGACCGCCAGCACCACGGGCGTGTCCTGATCGCGGACGCTCTCGAACGTGATGAACCCGAGCCCGGTGCGTGTGAAGACGGCTTCGACGATCACCGCACCGGCGAGAAGCTCTCCCACGATCAGAGCGAGCATCGTGATCGACGGGATCGCCCCGTTCTTGAGCACGTGTCCGAGCGCGATCCTCGACTCGCTGCGCCCTTTGGCGCGGAGCACCGTGACGAACGGCTCGTCGGCCGCTTTGCGCAGACCTTGGATGAGCACCTGCGACAGCGGCCCGTTCACGGCGAGGGCGAGCGTGAGCGCCGGGAGCACATACGACACGAATCCCTCATCGCGCACCGACGAGACCCAGCCGAGCTGGAACGAGAAGACCGCGAGGAGCACGAAGCCGATGAGGAAGCTCGGTGCCGAGATGGAGGCGATCGGCAGGGCGCTCGCGAAACTGCGCACGGCCTTCCAGGGCGCGTAGACGGCGACCAGGGCGGTCGCCAACGCGATCACGATCGTGAAGACGAAGGCGATCGCGGCGAGGACGATCGTGTCGGAGAGCCCCTGGGCCACGAGTTCCGACACGGGCCGGTTGCTGACGAGCGAGAATCCGAGATCGCCCTGGAAGAGACGGCTCACGGCCAGGAAGAACTGCTCCACGGGTGAGAGGTCGAAGTGATAGTACGCCCGCAACGCCTCTGCCGCGGACGGCGGCAGCGGATTGAGTGGGCTGATGAGCTTGTTCTCGATCGGATCACCGGGGAGTACGAAGAGCGCGAAGAACACGAGGGTGTAGACGAGAGCGATCACGAGCAGCGCCTGCGCGATGCGGCGGACGACGTAGGTGCGGTACTGCATTCGGGCCTCCTTGCGGCCATCGGGCGTTCCGACGGGAGGGCGTCGCGCGCGGCGCCCTCCCGTCGGGTCAGTCCTCGATCGAGGCGTTGTAGAACTCCGGCAGAGCGCCGTCCGTGAGGCGGAAGCCCTTCACGTGCTGCTGGGTGACGTACACCTGGCTGTCGTTCAGGATCGGGACCACGTACGCCTGATCGATCAGATAGTCCTGGATCTGTCCGAGGATCGCCGTCCGGGCCTCATCGTCGGTCGCGGCATACTGCGAGTCCAGCAGCGACTGCAGGGTCTGGTCGGACCCGGCGAGGCCGAGCAGATCCGAGCCTGCCGATCCGTAGTACTCGCTGAGACCCTTCGAGGCGTCCGGGTGCGGCCATCCCACCCGCAGCGGTCCGACTTCGGGGTCCGCGAACGCGGTCGCCCAGTAGGTCGAGTAGTCGAGCTCGTTCAGCGCCAGCTCGATGCCGACATCCTTGAACTGGTTCTGGATCTGCTGGAAGAGACTCTTCGCGGTGTTGTCGTAGACGTCGATGTAGGTCTTGAGCGTCAGGCGCTCGCCGCCCTTGGTGCGATAGCCGTCGGAGTCGCGCTCCGTCCATCCCGCCGCGTCGAGCAGGCTGTTCGCCTCATCGGGGTCGTACTCGAACTTCGCCGACTCGTCGACGTAACCGAAGGTGCCCGGCGACAGCACCGAGCTCGCGGCCGTCCAGCTCTCGGTGTACTGAGTCTCGATGATCTGCTCGCGGTCGATCGCATGCAGCAGGGCTCTGCGCACCTGGATGTCGTCGAAGTGCGGGGCGCCGGGACGCAGGAACCACTGGTTGCTCAGGCCGACGCCGGTCTTCGAGACGATCTCATACCCGGCATCCGCGAGTCCCTGCTCTTCACTGGGCTGGACGTAACGGATCACATCGGCCTCCCCCGACGTGAGGGTGCCGAGCCGAACGCTGTCCTCCTGCACGGGGATCACGGTGACCTGGGCGAGGTGCGCCTCGCCCTGGTTCGGCGAGCTCTCTGGCGCCCAGGCGTAGCCGTCGCGGCGCTCGAGGACGATCTCCTTGCCGTAGGTCTCCGAGGTGACGACGAAGGGCCCGCTCCCGATCAGGTTCACGAACTTCGACTGATCCTCCTTGCTCGCGTCGATCGTCGCATCCGCGACGAGGCCGGAGCCCCAGCCGGTGAGCACGTTGAGGAACGGCGCGTACGGCTCGGGGAGCGTGACGGTCACCGTGCGGCTCGCGTCGTCGGCGGTCGCCGCCAGACCGCTCGGGAACTGGGCGTTCGGGGTGGTGCCCACCGCTTCGTCGCCCGCGGATTGCCACTCGAGGTTCTTCGCGACGCTCGACGCGTCGAGATCAGTGCCGTCGCTGTAGGTGACGCCGTCACGGATCACGAACGTGTAGGTGAGGCCGTCAGGGCTGACCGTCCACGACTCGGCGATCCAGGGCTCCAGCTGGTTCGTGTCGGGGTTGCGGTACAGCAGCCGGTCGGTGATGTTCTGCTGCAGTGCACGCGTCTGCCACGTGCCGGACTCCTGCACCTGCGCGGAGGTGGGGATCTCGGCGTCGAGGTACACGAGGGATCCGCCGTCGGCGTCGGTGGACGCCGGCTGGGCGGAGCAGCCGGCGAGCGCGATGCTGAGCACGGCGACGGCTGCGGCGGCGAGTCTGACTCGTCGTCCGGTGATTCGGGACATGGCGGATTCTCCTGAGGCTGGGTTCGAGATGCGGGGGGCGGGATGCGACAAGGCCACTGCTGTGCCCGTGTGGTTGACCATCCTGCGGCTGGATCGGGCCCTGCGCACGCGCTGTTACCAGCGGTGACCGGGATCGTCGGTCGGTGTCGCTGTATGACGTTGCGTGTCGGCTCCCGGGGCGGACCTCGAATCCGGATCAGCACCGGGCTCGCGCTCTGCGGGGTCGGGAAGCGGCTCATGGCGAGCCGCCCACGGGTCGGGGTCGGCTCCGTTGACGTACCAGTCGCCGAGAAGCCTCGCCTTGTAACCACGGGGGTTGTGGGAGATGAGGGTACGGGCGTTGCGCCAGTGCCGATCGAGGCCTGCCCTCTGTTCGACCGACGAGGATCCGAGCGCGTCGAACAGCTCGGTCGAGGCGCGCAGGGCGGCGTCGGCAGTGACGATCTGGGCCTCGTAGGTGGCGACGGCGGCAGGATGCAGCAGGTCGCTGCCCCTCGCGTCCGCGGCGCGCAGCCCCTCGGCGCTCGCACGGGCGGCACGGAGGGCCTCCAGCCCGGCGTCGAGTTCGCGCGCCGCATGCACGACCACGGCTCGAGCCGCCGCGGCGGCGGCCGCCACGCCGCCGATCGTCTCCTGCACGATCGCGTCCTCCCTCGGCAGAGCGGCGAGACCCTGCGGATAGTTGCGCACCCGTGCACGGACGGCGGCAGCACCGTCATCCCGCGCTCCGACGGCCACACCCGCCACCGCGGCGACGAGCACCAGCTGGTAGATGGTCTCCTGGTGGGGCGAGCGACCTCCGTCCGGGAACACGGCGTCACCCGCGACGGGGACGTCTCGGAGCTCGGTCGTGCCGCTGGCGGTGAGCCGTTGGCCGATACCGCCCCAATCGTCATGACGCACGACACCCGCTTCCGAGGCATCGACGACCACGAGCACATCCGCGCCGTCATCCGTCTTAGCGGTCACCGTGATCCAGTCGGCGTAGAGGCTGCCGGTGCTGTAGTACTTGGTGCCGCTCACCGTCGGGGGCCGCGTCGACGCGTCGAAGCGCGTGCTGCTCCTGGCGCCTGGCACGGTGGCGCGTTCCGACCAGGCACCGCCGACGAAAGAGCCCTGGGCGATGCGGGCTATCCAGACGTCGTCGACACCGCCCTCACGATGCCAGAGGCGGTCTTCGACGAAGGCGATGTGGTTGCGCCAGATCTGCGGAAGGTTGGCGTCGGCGGCACCGAGGTCGATGAGCAGCTCGACGAGCTCGCCGGCGGTCAACCCGCCTCCGCCTTCCGACACGTCGAGGCGCACGGCGCCGAACCCCGCGGCGGCGAGGCGTCGGACCTCGTCGACGGGGAGCTCGCGCGAGGCCTCCCGCGACGCCGCACCCGCGGCGATCTCCGCGAAGAGCGGGGCGAATCGCTCGCGCGCCGCAGCGAGTCGGTCGGTCGACGCGGCAACGGGCGAGTCGACGGACGAGATGCTCGGAGCGGGGGCCGTGCTCATGCCGAGGCTCCGATCAGGCGGGAGTCCGCCGGTCGAGTGCCGCCCAGTCCGGTTCCGCCGCGATACCGCGCCGCCGGGTGGTCGTCAGGGAGACGCGCTCCGCCGCCGGTCAGCCGCTCGCGTAGGGTCTCGCCCGGCACGTAGGCGGTGCGCAGCCGTCCCCGCCGCTGGAGCTCGGGGACGACGAGCTCCACGAAATCCTGCAGGGTGTCGTAGCTGTGGTACTGGCGGAGGTTGATGCCGTCGATGCCCACCTCGTCGAGCCAGCGCTCGATCTCGTCGGCGACGACCTCGGGAGTGCCGACCGCGAAGAAGTCCTGCTCGAGCTCTGCGCCGACGCGTTCGATGAAGTCGCCCACGGTGCCCGACACCGACTGCGGAGGCAGCGTGTCATCCGGCAGACCCTCGGCGGCGAGCGCATCCGCGATCGTGCGCTCCGCCGGGTGCGCGGTGGGGTCGAACGGCAGGCTCGCATGCACGAACCGGCCGATGAGGCTCGCGTGCTCGCGATACTCCTGGGCCTTGCGCTCGGCCTCCTCCTGTGTCGGGGCGACGATCACGGCGGCCTGCACGACGATCTTCACCGAACTGCCGTCACGACCGTTCCGCCTCGCCGAGTCACGGAACCGGTCGATCAGCGGTCCCGCGCCTCCGGGGCCGCGGACACCGGTGAACACCGCTTCGGCATGACGACCGGCGAAGTCGATGCCCGCGGGCGACGCGGTCGCGGTGAACAGCACAGGGGTGCGCTGCACGCTCGGCTCGGAGAGATGAGGGCCCGCGACCCGGAAGTACTCGCCCTCGTGGTCGATGTACCTGACCTTCGAGGGATCGGAGTACACCCCGGCCGCTCGGTCGCGGATCACGGCGTCGTCGTCCCACGATCCCTCCCAGAGCTTGTAGACGACGTCGAGGTACTCCTCCGCGATCGCGAAGCGCTCGTCGTGCGGGATCTCCTCGGCCAGGCCGAAGTTCCGCGCCGCATTCGGCAGGTAGGACGTGACGATGTTCCAGGCCACGCGCCCGTTGGTGAGGTGGTCGAGGGTGCTCATCCGACGGGCGAACCCGAACGGCGGCTCGTAGCTCGTCGAGAAGGTGATGCCGAATCCGAGGTGCTCGGTCACCGCCGCCATCGCCGGGACGACGAGCATCGGATCATTGTTCGGGATCTGCAGCCCCTCGCGCAGGGCATCCGCGGGGCCACCGCGGAAGACGTCGTACGCGCCGACGACGTCGGCGATGAAGATCGCGTCGAATCCACCCCGCTCGGCGGTGCGCGCGAGCTCCGTCCAGTACCGGATGTCCGTGTAGCGGTCGCGATTGTTCCCTGGCAGGCGCCACAGCCCGTGCGTGATGTGGCTCACGCAGTTCATCTCGAACAGGTTGAGGATGAGGGGCTTCGGCTCGGCCGATGTGCGGGCAGTGATGATCGTCTCCTCTGACAGCGGTGAACGGGCCTCACGACGCGAGCCCGGTGAATCAGCACACTAGGTCGCGACGGAGATCGGATCCGCCCCGGTGTCATGAGGGGTAACCGGGGGTCATACGAGAACCTCTCCCTCGCCCGGATGGCCTTCTCACCCCATCCGATTCCTCGCGGGCTCCGAACAGGAGCAGATGGGCCCGTTCTCGCGCGCCCGAGAGGAGTTCCGATGATCGAATCGTCGACCCCGCCGCTCGCCGACCTCGACGGGTACCGCAACGTCACCGACCTGCTGGTCGCACGCGCAGCCGCAGCTCCCGATCACGTCGCCTTCGAGGTCAAAGGCGCGGATGCTCGAGGCCCGTGGCGCCCGATCACGACTCGGGAGTTCCTCACCCAGGTGCGCGCCCTGGCCAAGGGCTTCATCGCCCAGGGCGTGCGGGCCGGCGACCCCATCGCGATCATGGCGCCGACGCGCTACGAATGGGCCGTCGCCGACCTCGCCTCCTGGTTCGCCGGCGCCGTCGTCGTGCCGATCTACGAGACGTCGTCGCCGTCGCAGGTCAACGCCATCGTCGCCGATGCCGGCGTGCGCCTGGCGATCGGCGGCACCACGGAGCACGCGGTGCTTCTTCGGGCGGCGCTCACGCAGACCGGGCGGAACACTCTCGGCGCCTGGACGATGGATGCCGCGGCATCCGGCACGCTCTCCGACCTGGTCGCGCGGGGCGTCGACGTCGCCGACGACGAACTCGAGGCTCGCAGGACCTCGGCCTCGCAGGACGACCCCGCGACGATCGTCTACACGTCGGGCACCACGGGCGAGCCCAAGGGCGTCGTGCTCACGCACCGGAACTTCCTCGGGCAGGTCCTCAACATCGCCGCCGCGTATCGCGAGATCGTGAACGAGCAGGGCAACACCGTCATCTTCCTGCCCCTCGCCCACGTGCTGGCGCGCGGGCTGCAGTTGATCTGCCTGGCCAGCGGCATGCGCATCGCGCACCTCTCCGATCCCTCGACGGTCGTCGCGACCCTCGACACTCTGCGCCCGACATTCCTGGTCGTCGTTCCGCGGGTGCTGCAGAAGATCCAGGCCGCCGCGGCCGACAAAGCCGCCGAGAAGAAGCTCTCGGCGGTGTGGGCGAAGGCCCGGTCGACGGCCATCGCCTGGGGCCACCGCGCCGAACGGATCGACGCCGGCCGCCGTCTCCCGAAAGACCTCGGGCTCAGCCTGCGGCACCGCTTCTTCGACGCTCTCTTCTACCGCCGCCTCCGCACCGTGATGGGCGGGCGCGTCGGATACATCCTGTCGGGTGGAGCCGCGCTCGACGCCGAGCTCTCGCTCTTCTTCCGCGGCATCGGCGTTCCCGTCATCGAGGGCTACGGTCTCACCGAGACGACGGCGCCGCTCACCGGCAACCTGCCCGGTCGCATCGCCTCCGGCAGCGTCGGCTCGCCGCTGCCAGGGCTCACCGTGCGCATCAGCGACGACGGCGAGGTGCTCGCCAACGGCATCGGCGTCTTCGGCGGGTACCGCAACCCGGCCCACGACGAGGGTGCCTTCGTCGACGGCTTCTTCCGCACCGGCGACCTCGGGCGGCTCGACGACCAGGGCCGGCTCTTCCTCGAAGGCCGACTCAAAGACGTGATCGTGACCTCGAACGGCAAGACGGTGGTGCCGACGCGGTGGGAGAGCGCGGTCGAGGCGGATCCGCTCGTCTCGCACGCGGTGATGGTGGGCGAGGGCAAGCCGTATCTCTCGGCGCTTCTCGTGCTCGACCCCGAGCAGACCGTGGCCTGGGCGGCATCCGAGGGCGTCAGCATCCCTCCGATCGCCGAGGCCGACCTCCGCGCCGTGACCGACCCGACCCTGCGCGCTCGCCTGCAGAATGCCGTCGACGCCGCCAATGCACTCGTGGCCCGCAGCGAGCAGGTGCGCCGGTTCAGCCTCGTCTTCGCCGACCTCGACGACCGCGCCCTGGTCACGCCGACCATGAAGCTCAAGCGGAGCGTCGTGCTGGATCGCGCCGCCGTCACCGTCGAAGACCTGTACCTCTGAGAAGCAGAAAGAGAACGATGTCCTCCCCCACCTCCTCCACCCCCAAGTCTTCGCGATCGTCTCTCATCGCGATCATCGTCGCGCTCGTCATCGGAGCCCTCGTCGCACTCGCCGGGAGCCAGGGCGGTGCGGCGATCGGCGGCATCCCGCTGTTCGCCCTCGCCGTCGCCGCGGCATTCGCCATCCAGGTCATCGCGTTCATCCCGGCGATGATCCTGCGCACCGAGCGGTTCTTCGACCTCACCGGCAGCCTCACCTTCTTTGCCATCTCGGTCGCTCTCGTGCTGCTGACGCCTATGCCCGATGCGCGCAGCTGGATCCTCGCGGCGATGGTGATCCTGTGGGCCGTGCGCCTCGGGTCGTTCCTCGCCCTGCGCGTGCACAAGGCCGGATCCGACGGCCGCTTCGACGAGATCAAGGGCTCGCCCGTACGCTTCCTGCAGGTGTGGGTGATCCAGGGTGCGTGGGTGTCGATCACGGCGGCGGCGGCATGGATCGCGATCAGCACGGATGCTGCGGCACGAGCGCCCATTGGATGGCTGACCGTCGTGGGCATCGTCGTGTGGCTGCTCGGCATGACCATCGAGATCATCGCCGACGCGCAGAAGTCGGCGTTCCGCGCCGACCCGAAGAACAAGGACGAGTTCATCCGTACCGGCCTGTGGTCGCGCTCGCGGCACCCGAACTACTTCGGCGAGATCGTCATCTGGGTGGGCGTGTTCCTGACCGCCGCACCCGTGCTCGCGGGGTGGCAGTGGGTCGCGATCCTGTCGCCGCTGTTCGTGATCCTGCTGCTCACCCGCGTGAGCGGCATCCCACTGCTCGAAGCGCGCGCCGAGAAGAAGTGGGGCGACCGCGCCGGCTACGTCGAGTACCGCGAGAGCACGCCCTCGTTGATCCCGCGCCTCACCCGGCCTGCCGTGCGGGAGCGTGCTGCGTAGAAAGCGCGGAGACCGGGTTCACGCGCGGGCAGCCGCCCTCAACTCGCGCAGATTGTCGTCGACCGTCCGGATGACATCCTCCGCCGTCGTGTCTCCCGGCCGTCGGCTGACCTTCAGCCCGAGTCGCTCGACCTGACCGGCGGAGGCGAGCGCGGCGGCGACATGGGCCGCATCCAACAGCGAACCGGATGCGGGATCCGCTGCCGCGAGCGGCAGGTGCCCGTCCGTCCAGGCTGGGCCATAGGGGCCGTCGATCGCTGCCGACCCCGAGAACGTCAGCCCGGCGAGCCGACCGGTCGCCGCTGCCTCCGCGATCTGCCCGGTCACCGCGTCGGCGTCGCGCGTCTCGATCACCGAGCGACCCCAGTTCAGCCAGAGCGCCAGCGGAGCGTCGACCGAGAGCATCGCGCCGAGCTCGTCGTCCAGAGTCAGGAAGCCCTTCTCCCACGGGTGACCCGGCACCGCGGCGTCGCAGTGCTCGATGACGAGCCGCGCTCCCGCCCAGTCCCATCCGGAGATCTCGGCGAGCGATGCCGCCAGACGCGCTCGATCTCCTCCCCCCTGCGGGGCGGCGTGGAGTGCGACCACCGTGACCGACGCATCGGTGTCGTGGTCGATCCGCCGCACGTCTCGGGCGACTGCGCGCAGGTCGGCGATGGCGGCGCGACGCCCATCCTCATCCGGGGAGGCGATGCCGTAGCGGGCGTCGGCCGCACACCGCTTCATCACCCATGGCAGCGGGGTCACCGCGAGCTCGGCCGCGGCAGGCACGTGGCGCAGGAACCACCCCGGATCATGAGGGTGCAGGCCCCCGATCCACGGCACCTCGAGCCCCACGACATCGGGCAGCGCGCAGAGCGCGGGCAGGAGTTCGGCCTCGAGATCGGGATCCCAGGTCGCATGCGCGGGAGACACCGCGTAGGAGCTGACCAGCAGCGGTGCGAGCGGCTCGTTCATGACACCAGGTGGCGGTGCGCCTGGGTGTGCCGGTAGTACTCGGCGAGCGCGAACCGGGACGCGGCCGCGTCATCGACGAGCACGGTGACGCGTCGGTGGTGTTGCAGGATCGTCGCGGGCCATCGGGCCGACACCGCCCCTTCGACGAGCTGCGCGACCGCCTCTGCCTTCGCCTCACCGGTCGCGACGAGCACGATGCGTCGCGCGTCCATGATCGTGCCGAGTCCCTGCGTGAGGCAGTGATACGGCACCGCGTCGACGTCGCCGCCGAAGAAACGGGCGTTGTCTTCACGGGTCTGTGCGGTGAGCGTCTTCACTCGGGTCCTCGACGCCAGCGACGACCCGGGCTCGTTGAACGCGATATGCCCGTCCGTGCCGATGCCCAGGATCTGCAGGTCGACGCCGCCGGCATCGCGGATCGCCTTCTCGTAGCCGGCACACGCCGCGTCGAGATCGGCGGCGTCACCGTCCGGCCCGCGCACCGCGCCGGGGGCGAGATCGACGCGCGAGACGAAGTCCTCGTCGATCACCGTGCTGTAGCGGCACGGATGCCCCAGGGGCAGTCCGACATACTCGTCGAGCATGAACCCCCGAGCGCGCGCGAGGGAGAGCTCCCCGCGCTCGACGCGCTCGGCGACCGCGTCATAGATGCGCAGCGGACTCGATCCCGTCGCGAGGCCGAGCACGGCATCCGGCCGAGCTGCGATCAGGGCGGCGATGTCGTCGGCGACGATCTCGCCGATCTGGGCTTCGGGTGCGATGACGACGTCCATCAGCTCTCCTCGGTGAGTGCGGCGACGAACCATGACGTGATGGTCGCCGGGTGGGTGATCGCGGTGCCGACGCACACGGCGAACGCCCCGGCGGCGGCCGCTGCAGCCGCCTGCGCAGGCGAGTGGATGCGCCCCTCCGCCATGATCGGGATGCCGCAGCGGGCGGCGAGGAGCGAGATCAGCTCGAGATCCGGCCCCTCGGTCTTCGGGCGCTCGGCCGTGTAGCCTGAGAGCGTCGTGCCGAGGATGTCGACGCCGGCCCGCTCGGCCGCCAGTGCATCGTCGAGCGAGCCGCAGTCGGCCATGATCAGGGCGTCGGTGTGCTCGCGGAGCGCTGCTACCGTCTCGGCGAGGCTCTTGCCGTCCGGCCTGCGTCTGCGGGTCCCGTCGATCGCGACGATGTCGGCACCTGCGTCAGCGACCGCCGTGGCGTGCTCGAGCGTCGGGGTGATGAAGACGTCGGCGTCGCCGTCCTTCCAGAGCCCGATCACCGGCACGGTCATCCCGGCGACGGCTCGGATGTCGTCGAGTCCCTGCACCCGGATGCCGGCGGCTCCACCGACGACCGCCGCCTGCGCGACCTGCGCCATGGTGCGGGGATCGCGCATCGCCTCGCCGGGGTAGGCCTGGCACGAGACGATGAGGCCCCCTCGCAGCTCGTCGAGGATGTCGATGGATGTCATATCGCCCTCCAGGCGGATGCTGCGGCGCCCCGCAGGGGCGCGTCGTCACCGAGCTCGCCCGGCAGGATCGGAGTGGACTGCAGTGCATCGATGGCGTCGTCCGCGTACGCACTCAGCATCGGCGTCCACCACGCGTCGCCGATCTTCGGCACTCCCCCGGTGATCACGATGCGCTCCGGGTCGAGGATGGTCGCGGCGCCGGCGAGCGCGCGCCCGACGGCAGCGGCGGACTCGCCGACGGCACGGATGGCGATCGGGTCGCCGTCGGCTGCGGCGGCTGCGACCCCGCGGGCGTCGATGATGTGCGGATCCCCGCCCAGCCACCGGAAGTGCGCGTGCAGACCGATGCCGGAGCCGATGGCCTCGAGATGCCCCATGCGACCGCAGGGGCAGCGCAGATGCTCGGCCCCCGGGGTCGGCAGGTGGGCGATCTCGCCGGCGACGTGGTGTGCGCCGCGCACGGCGCTGCCGTCGAGGATGAGCCCCGCCCCGACACCGGTTCCCACGGCGACGACGAGCACGCTGGCCGCACCGGCCGCCGCCCCGTGCCGGTGCTCGCCCTCGGCATGCGCGTCGACGTCGTTCTGCACGACGACCGGGGCGCGGGGCACCAGCAGGTCGCCCAGCGCCTTGCGCACCAGCTGGGCGACGGGGGTGCCCGGCCAATCGGCGAAGGTGTCGGTCGCCGAGACGATCGTGCCGGTGACGGCGTTCACGACCCCGGCCGCGCCGATCCCGACGCCCGAGAGACGCGCGGGTGATCCGTCGAGAAGTCTCTGCGCCAGACCGGCGACGGTCGAGACGACCGCCGCCGGTCCTTCCGCTGCTCGCGTGGGCGCCGTCTCGGTGCACAGCAGCATGTCGCCACGATCGGCGAGGGCGGCCGACGTCTTCGTACCGCCGATGTCGACGGCCAGCACCACCTCGCGCGACTCCGCTGATCCGACATGATGCGCTGATCCGACATGATCCGCTGGCACGAGACGACGCGCCATCAGGAGACGACGACCGGCAGCATCCCCTGCTCCGAGAGGATCTGACGGATGCGCGTGACGGTGTCGGCATCGAGCGACTGCACGGTGTCGGCCATCGTCGCGTGGTCGATGATGCCGCGGGCATGCATGGCGGCCTTGAACGCGCCCACTCCGGTCGCGTCACCCGAGAGACCCTGCGGTGCGAAGACGATGTCGAACGCGCGGTTGATGCGCTCCTGCTCGGTGCGCGCCTCTGTCCAGTCGCCGCGCTGCGTGGCATCCCACAGCCTGACGTAGCCCGCGGCCTCGACGTTCGCGAAGCCCGGCACCACACCGTCGGCTCCGGCCAGCGCCATCGCGTCGACGACGACCTCGTGACCGGTGAGCAGCTGCAGCGGACGCCCGGCGGCGTCGTTCGCGGCGATCAGACGGCGGAACGAGACGTCATCGCCCGAGGAATCCTTGACCCCGTGGATGACTCCCTCGGTGCCGAGTCGCACGAGCAGGTCGATGCCGAGCTTGGAGTGCACCCGCACGGGCACGTCGTACGCCCACAGGGGCACGTCGATCGCCGCGGCGATCGCCCGGAAGTGATCGGCGACCTCTGCGGCGGAATTCAGAGTGTAGAGAGGTGCCGTCGTGACGATCGCCTGTGCGCCGGCCGCCACCAGACGACGCGCGGTCTCGATGATGCGGGGAGCAGTCAGCTCGATCGCACCGGCGATGATCGGCACCCGACCGGCGTTCACCCTGACGATCGTGGTGAGCAGCTCGACGCGCTGGTCGTCGGTGAAGTAGGCGGTCTCGCCCGTCGACCCGAGCGCGAACAGACCCGAGACGCCCTCGGCGATCAGTCGCTCGACGAGACGCTCGAGCGAGACGTGGTCGATCGTGCCGTCGGGCAGCAGCGGGGTGGCGACGGGCGGGATGACACCGGTGAAGGTGACGGAGGAGGATGCAGCAGTCATTGTGTTCCGGTCGTTTCAGTTGGTCGGTTCGAGCAGCGAGGGCGCGGCGCCCAGCAGCGTTCTGGTGTAGTCGTCGGAGGGCGCCTCGAACACGCGGGCGGCATCGCCGAACTCGACGACCCTCCCCCGGTTCATCACGGCGATCTCGTCTGAGAGGTAGCGGACGGTCTGGATGTCGTGCGAGATGAAGACCATGCCGAGGCCGAGCTGCTCCTTCAGGTCGGTGAGCAGGTTGAGGATCTGAGCCCGCACCGAGACGTCGAGCGCCGAGGTGGGTTCGTCTGCGACGATCACCTGCGGATCCAGCACCAGCGCCCTCGCGATCGCGACACGCTGACGCTGACCGCCGGAGAGCTGGCTGGGCAACGCCTCGAGTGCGGAGGCCGGCAGGCCGACGAGTCCGATCAGATCGCGCACCTTGCGGTCACGGCTCGCCGGCGTGCCGAGCCGGTGCACCTGCATCGGGTCGAGCAGCGCATCGCGCACGGTCATCCGGGCGTTCAGAGCCGTGGCAGGGTCCTGGAAGACGACCGACAGGATCCGCCCGAGCCGTCGGCGCACGGCCGGCGTGAACGAGGTCACCGTCTCGCCGTCGAACACGACGCGGCCGCTGGTCGGCTTCTCGAGGCCGACCAGAACCTTGGCCGAGGTGGACTTGCCCGACCCAGACTCGCCGACGATCCCCAGGGTCTGCCCCCGTTTGACGGTGAGCGAGACACCGGCCAGTGCGTCGACGTACTTCGGCCTGAACAGCGACGACGCACGCGTCTTGTAGCGGACGTGGACGTCCTCGAGCTCGATGACGGTCTCGCTCATCGTCCTGCTCCGATCGCATCGATGGGCGCATCGTCCGGATGCGCCGAGTAGTAGTGCTCGGTTCCCTCGATCCGCCGGCGCACCGGCGCGACCCCCGCGTAGCGGGCCGGGTCGGACGAACGAGGAGCGAAGCGGTCGCCGGCGGGGAAGTCACGCGGCGACGGGACGACGCCGGAGACCTGGTGGAGCCTGTCGGAGCCCGCCTCGATCGACAGCACGGCCCCGAGAAGCCCCTGCGTGTACTCATGCACCGGCTGGGTCAGGATCTCGCGGGTCGTGCCCTGCTCGACGACCTGCCCGGCATACATCACCGTGATGCGGTGGGTGAGCTCTGCGACGAGCGCGAGGTCGTGCGAGACGAAGACGAGAGCGAAGCCGAGCTCGCGCTGCAGCCGCATCAGCAGCTCGACGACCTGCGCCTGCACCGTGACGTCGAGAGCCGTGGTCGGCTCGTCGGCGATCACGAGGCGCGGGTCGCGGGTGAGCGCCATCGCGATCAGCACGCGCTGCCGCTGACCTCCCGACAGCTCGTGCGGATACGAGGCGAGGGTGCGCGCGGGGTCGAGACCCACCAGCTCGAGCAGGTCCTCGGCCGTGCGGGTGCCACCCCTCGAGGTGAGCTGCTTCATCTGCGAGCGGATGAGCATCGCCGGATTCAGCGAGCTCAGCGCATCCTGGTAGATCATCGCGATGTCGTGGCCCCGCAGCGCGTTGCGTCGCTTCGGGGTCATCTGCAGCAGATCCTGGCCGTCGAAGAGGATGCGTCCTCGAACGTCGGCCTTCGGGTCGAGCAGGCCCATGATGGCCAGCGAGGTGATCGACTTGCCGCAGCCCGACTCGCCCACCAGCGCCATGGTCTCGCCGGGGCGCACCGTGAAGCTGACATGGTCGACCACGTCGACGTCACCGTGCCGCGGGAACGAGATGCAGAGGTCCTGCACATCGAGCAACGGGGTCTCGTCGCCCGCGTAGACGAGCCGATCGGTGCGGGAGAGCTCGCGCTGCCGCAGAACGGCGAGCCGCTCGGACAGAGGCACCGCGGGTGCCACCGGCGCCAGCACGTCCGGCACGCCGCTCGGAACGGAGAGATTGACGGCGGTGTCGACCGTGACGATCACATTCGTGTCGTCGTGGCCTGCGGCCGCCTCTTCGAGCTCGTGCGTCGACTCCTCGGTGTTCGCGGCATCGGCGGTGATCTTTCGTGCCCGCGGCGACACCATCGCATCGGTCATCCCCTCGGAGAGGATGTTGAGGCAGAGCACCGTCAGCATGATGAGGATGCCGGGGAAGAAGGTCGCCCACCACGCCCCGCTCATCAGCAGGTTGCGACCGGCGGCGATCACGTTGCCCCACGACGGCTCGGGGTCGGGCACGCCGGCCTGCAGGAACGACAGCGACGCCTCGAAGACGATCGCGTCGGCGACGAGCACGGTCGCGAAGACGAGCACCGGGGCCATCGCGTTGCGGGCGACGTGCTTGGCGATGATCCTCGGAGTGCCCGCGCCCATGACGCGCACGGCTGAGACGTAGTCCTCGCCGTACTGATCGAGGATGTTCGCGCGGATGATGCGGGTGAGCTGCGGCACATAGAGGAAGGCGATCGTGAGCACGAGCACCGGCAGCGACTTGCCGAACACCGCCACGAACACCGCGGCCAGCGCGATGCCCGGGAAGGACATCACCACGTCCATCACCCGCATGAGGGTCTCGGAGATCCACCGAGGGGCGGTGGCGGCGATGGTGCCGAACACGCAGGCCGCGGCGAGTGCGACCAGGGTCGCGCCGAGCCCGATCACCAGGGAGTACCGGGCGCCGTACACCAGTCGGGAGAAGATGTCGCGGCCCTGGCGGTCGGTGCCGAACCAGTGCTCCGCGCTCGGCGGCTGCACCGGGGCACCGGATGCCAGCGGGTCGAACGGCGCGATCAGGGGTGCGGCGATCGCGGCCAACGCGATCACTGCGAGCACCAGGATGCAGATCAGGGAGCCGAGGGACAGGCCGCCGAGGCGGAGTCCCGGAAGCGAGAGTCGTTCAGTCAGTTTGCGTCGCATGTCACACCGCCCGGATTCGGGGATTGATGAGCACGTACAGGAGGTCGACGATGATGTTGATCACCACGAAGGCCAGTGACACTGCGAGAGTCACGCCCTGCACGAGATTGGGTTCGTTGTTGGTCACGCCGTTGAGGATCAGGGTGCCCATGCCGGGGATCGCGAAGATGATCTCGATCACCACTGCCCCTCCGATGAGGTAGCCGATGCGCAGACCGAGCACGGTCACGGGCGTGATCAGGGCGTTGCGCAGCACGTTGCGACCGACGACGACGGTCCGCGGGATGCCGGCGCCGAGTGCCGTGCGCACGTAGTCCCGGTCGAGCTCCTCGACCATCGAGGTGCGCACGACGCGGGAGAGCTGACCGATCACCGGAACGGCGAGCGCGATGGCCGGCAGCGCCATGCGGGCGAGCCACCCTGCCGGGTCGGCCCACGGATCGGGCAGGGGACCGGACGCGGGCAGCACGTTCAGCCCGAGGGTGAAGAGCTGGATGAGCAGGATCGCGAGCCAGAACGAGGGTGTCGACAGCGAGGCCACCCCGATGATGCGGATGAGCTGGTCGGGCCAGCGGTCACGATAGACGGCGGCGAGGACGCCGATCACGAAGGCGACGATGACGGCGATGAGGAGGCCGAGGAAGGTCAGCGCCAGCGTGACGGGGAACGCACGGACGACCTCGTCGATCACCGGAAGGCTCCGCGCCGAGTAGGTGCCGAGGTTGCCCTGCAGCAGGCCCACCAGGAAGGTGAAGTAGCGCACGAGCAGCGGCTGATCGAGGCCGTACTGCTCCCGGTACGCCTGCAGCGCCTCCGGGGATGCGGTCTCGCCGAGCGCGGTGCGTGCCGGGTCGACGGGCGAGAACGACATCACGAAGAAGACGAGGAACGTGATGCCGAGGATCATGAACGGCAGCTGCAGCAGCCGTCGTCCGATGAGGCGGAGCGTGTTGGACACGTGCCGCTCCTTCCAGGTTCGGGGAGGTGAGGCGGGGATGCGCTCGGGCGCGCACCCCCGCCGTGGAGACCGGGACTACTTCGCCGCCACGCCGACGTCGAGGAACGACAGGCCGGTGGTGGGGACGGGAGCGAAGCCGATCAGCTCCTGGCTGCTCCACGCGGTGGGCAGCTTGCGGTGGAACAGCGGGTAGAGCACGGCCTCATCGGCGATCAGGTCGTACGCCTTGTCCCACGTGGCCTGCTGCTCGTCGCCCTGCTGCTGCACGGCGTCGTCGAGGAGCGTGCGCAGCTCGGCGTACTCGGCCGAATCGGCCCAGTTGGTGCGGGTCTGGGTCCAGACGTTCTCGCCGTACCACCAGTTCATGAGCAGGTCGGGGTCGACGCCGAAGACCGACGGGTCTCCCGGAGCGATCGCGACCGTGTAGTCGCCGGAGTCGACCTTCTCGTACATGGCAGCGGACTGCCCGATGTCGAGCGTCGTGTCGATTCCGATGGCGTCGAGCGACTCCTTGATCAGGGGCGCGACCTCCTTCACCCAGCCGGTGTCGGTGGTGAGCAGCGTGATCGACAGGTCGTCGACGCCCGCCTCGGCGAGCAGCTCTTCGGCCTTCTCGGGGTCGTAGCTGTAGACCGTCGAGGCCTCGTTGTAGTTCGGGTACGTCTCGGGCAGGAACGACGTGGCGGGGGTGGCGTTGCCGAGCATCCCCGTCTCGATGATCTTGTCCATGTCGAGCGCGTAATGCATGGCCTGGCGCACCCGGACGTCGTCGAACGGCGCGGCCTTCGTGTTGAACATCATGAACAGCAGCCCGAACGACTGCACGCTCTCGACATCGGCGGCGGATGCCAGCGAGTCGACGTCGATGTAGGGCACGTCCTCCATCGCCTGGATCGTGCCGGTCGACATCGCGGTGACTCGGGCTGAGGCATCGGACAGCAGGTTCCAGTTCATGCCCGCGGCGAGTGCCGGGTGCGGCCCGTTGTAGTCGTCGTAGCGCTCGAAGACGAGCTTGTCCTCGGGCACGGCGGAGACCAGCGAGTAGGGACCGGAGCCGACGGGGTTCGCGCCGAAGCCCTCGGGGTCTGCTTCGACGACCGCCTTGGGCACGATCTTGACGACGCCGAGGCGCTCTTCGATGAGGGAGAACGGATAGTCGGTCGTGATCCGCACCGTGTCCTCGTCGACCGCGGTCACCGTGTCGACGAAGTCGATGAAGGTCCGGAACAGCGAGTTGTTGTCGGGGTTCAGGACGCGCTCGTAGCTGAAGACGACGTCGTCTGCGGTGACCGGGTCGCCGTTCTGGAACGTCGCGCCCTCGCGCAGGTCGATCTCATACGTGGTGTCGTCGACCTTGGTCGGGAGGTCGGCGGCGAGTGCGGGGGCGGCCTCCTGCGTGACGGGGTCGAGGTCGACGAGGCCCTCGAAGACATGCCAGTTCGCAGACACCGTGACGGCGCCGGAGGCGACCATCGGGTCGAAGCTGCCGTTGAGCGTGTATGAGATGCCCGCTTCGATGATCGCGTCGGGATCGACGGCGCCGGCGGACGCGCCGTCGTCGGGTGCGGGGGTCGCTCCGGCGGCGCAGCCGGCCAGGACGGCGGAGGCGGCGACGGTGCCGGCGACCAGTGTCGTGAATCGACCCGCACGGCGGCGGGTGACGTGTCGGTTCATGTGTGCTCCAGGGTGGGTGGGGGACATCTTGAGGACATCTGATGTCTGATGTACTCTAAACACACGATCGGTCGAATCACAAGAGTGAGATGATCGGAGCGTTTCAGTCGGGACGAGAGGGAGACCAGATGAAGTCCACCACGAGTAGGGCATCGCGGATGCGGCGCTCGACGACGGCGGATCAGATCAAGCAGCTCATCATCGCCCGCGGGCTGACACCCGGAGACCCCCTTCCGACCGAGGCCGAGCTCTGCGAAGAGCTCGATGTGTCTCGCTCGTCGGTCAGGGAGGCGATCCGCACCCTGTCGACCCTCGACATCGTCGATGTGCGGCACGGCCACGGCACCTACGTCGGCCCGATGTCACTGGATCCGATGGTCGAGGCACTGGTCTTCCGAGGGGTCCTCTCCCCCGAAGGGTCTCTGCAGTCGCTGCGCGAGGTCGTCGAAGTGCGCCTGGCGCTCGACCTCTCGATGGCCGAGCGTGTCGTCGCGGCCGCCCAGGTCGATGCCGGCGGAGAGCTCGACGAGCTCGTCGCCGAGATGGTCGACAAGGCGAGCAGAGGCGAACGTTTCCTCGAGGCCGACCGCCTGTTCCACACCAAGCTCTTCGACGCGATCGGCAACCGACTCGTCGGGCAGCTCGTCGGCGCCTTCTGGGACGTGCACACAGCCGTGCTGCCGCAGCTCGACATCGATCAGCCCGACGACATCCATCAGACCGCGGTGGCGCACGGCGACATGCTCGCCGCCGTGCGGGCCGGGGACGTCGACGCCTACCGCGCGGCCGTGATCGAGCACTACCGACCACTGCAGCGCGTCCTCGCGCAGGCCGAGAGCTCGCACGCCTGAGTCGAGTGCGAGGAATGAACTCGCGCTAGCCGAGCAGCCACTGCTGCAGCGGGTACACGAAGTACAGAAGCGAGAAGGCCTCGTATACCGCACCGATCACGAGCAGCGCGAGTGCCGGCAGGCTGAGCCAGCCGATGTGCTGGAGCCCGCGGACGTATCCCTGCCGCCGAGTCGTCGCCTGGATCGTCTGCGGCCGCAGCCAGTACTTGCCCAGGAGGAATGCCCCGAGCAGCAGCAGGATGTAGGCCTGAAGCTCGATCACCAGGGTGAGCGAGTGGGGGATCAGCGCGACCCAGCCCTCCGGCGTGGCGGGAACAAGGGTCACGCCGGTGGTCACCGACCAGATCGCGAAGGTCGCGAGCCCGAGGAAGGGCACCACGAGTGATGGCAGCAGGATTGTCAGTGCACCGAGCCGAAGCGTGTTCACGGCCAGGATGGTCAACGCGAAGAGCCAGGGGCTGCTGAGCAACGAGGTGATCAGTGCCGCCGTGCCGTCGTCCTCCATGGCCTGCGCCCGCCCGGCGACGAGGTCGGGGAAGAGCAGGCCGACGATGAAGCCGATCACGAACGTGCCGTAAGCGAGTTCGTTGAGGAGAAGGTAGACGCGCAGATTGGCACGGATGATCCGTAACGGCTTTCGAACGAGATTCACTCTGGTGTCCTTTCGATGCACTAACACGGCGTGTTAGTGAGTGACGCCGACCACGCTAACACACCGTGTCAGCGTGCGTGAGGGAGAATGAGAGGATGACGGTCGATCCGAGCACCATGCACACCCGGGATCGCATCCTGCATACGGCCCTGACGATGTTCGGCGAGAATCCCGGCGGGAAGCTCAGTGTGCGCGCGGTCGCAGCGCGCGCAGGCGTGAGCACAGGCTCCTTGCGATTCCACTTCCCCACCCAGCGCGAGCTGCTCGACGAGGTGCTGCGCATCGTCTACGAGGTCATCGCACCGGACGACCCCATCCATGACGAGGCGCTCTCGCCCCGCGAACGGCTCCTCGCCTGCCTGCGCCAGGTGCTGGCACCCTCCGGCGTCGGCGAACAGGCCAGACGCGCCGCGACACTGCTCCATCAGACCTTCATCGAACCGGAGCTCACGGACGAGCTCCGGGACGCCTATCTTGCGAACGAGCGCATGGGGCAACGCCGAGTCGAGCACTGGCTCTCGGTGCTCGGTCGAGACGGCTCGCTGCCACCGGGCGACGATGCGCGGCGCGCGCGGTTCCTCAACACGGTGCTCGCCGGCCTCGCGCTCGAGAGGGCGCTCCCGTCGGACGAGTCGATCCTCGAAGCCGAGACGAACACGCTCACCCTGGCCGTCGATGCCGTATTCGCCGGCGCGACCTCACCTGCTGCGGACTGATCCGCTCGCACTCGCACCAGGCGACTTCCTTCAGGCGAAGTCGAGTTCTCCCCGCACGATCGAATCCCCCGAGTGCGCCGGATCGCCGTCCACCGGCTCGAAGGAGATGTCGACCAGGCGGTACTCGTCGAGGTCCACGCCGTCGGGCACACGGAAGGTGCCCGACGCATCGTCGAGCACGCCGAGGCTGATCAGCGCCTGCCCGTCTTCGCGGATCAGCCACACCTCGCGGTAGTCGCCCTCTGCGAGCTCATCGCCTTCGAGCGTCACCGTGAGCGTGCGCCGGCCGTCGCCGTCGTCGTCGACCTCCGCCTGCCCGACCGCATCGGGGTGATCGGGGAACGCCGCGAGCTCGGCCGACGCGATCACGGCAGACGAGGGCGTCAGCGCGCGGGCGATCCAGACACCGGCGCCGATCGCGACGACGAGCGCCATCGACGCGGCGAGGATCCAGACGGATGCCGAGGAGCGACGACGCGAGCGCACGCGGGCATGCTGACGCGGAGGCTCGGCATCCGCAACAGCCGGCTCTGAATCCGGCTCGGGCTCCGGCTCGTGATCGGGCTCCGGCTCGTGCTCGGGCTCCGGCGGGGGTTCGAGCTCGCCAGCGATGGACGCGGGATCGGCAGCGACCGCCTCGGTCAAACCGAGCTCGCCATGGATCCGCGACCACACGTCTGCCGGCGGGGCTTCCAGGTCGCCCTCGACGACGCTGGATCGCGCCACGAGCGCCACCCGGGACATCTCGGCGACCTCTGCCGCGCAGGACTCGCATTCGACGAGGTGCTGCATGTCCGCATCGGAGCCGGCCGGCTCACCCATCGCGATCAGGGCGATCTTCTCGTCATCGAGATGTGACATGGTTCACCTCCAATCGGTCGCGCATTCGGGCAAGACTTCGGCGGATATGGCTCTTCACGGTGCCGAGCGGCATCCCCATTCTGCGTGAGATCTCTTCGTGGGTCAGGTCATCGTAGAAGGCCAGTCGCATGACCGCCTGCGCGTCGGGTGCGAGCTGCTGCAGCTCGCTCGAGAGCAGCAGCGTCTCAGACAGATCGATCGACTCCGAGACGAGTGCGTCCGGCGGAGTGAGGCGCTCCATCTCGGCCTGCAGCTGCTGCACCTTGGCCCGCGCCTCGAATGTGTCGGCGATCCGACGCCGCGCGATCGCGATCAGCCAGGTCGACAAGCGCGCCTTCGACGAGTCGTATCCGGCGCGCGAGTTCCAGGCCGACACGAACGTGCGCTGTGTGACGTCCTCGGCGTCCCCCCGGTCGCCGAGCGAACGAAGCGCAAGGGTGAAGACGACCGGCGACCAGCGTCGGTAGAGCTCCGCGAGGGCCTGCTCGTCGCCCGCGACGAAACGTCGATCGAGCGCTGCCTCGGCTTCGGTGGTCTCATCCACCCGGAGTCTCCTCTCCATGGTGATCACCCCGCCTCATCGCGGGACCGCCACAGCCACCACGTTATCGCGGTAGTGGCCCGTCTGGCTGTCGAAGGGGCCGCCGCACGTCACGAGAACCAGGGCGGAGGGCCCGCCGCGCTCGAAGAGCTCAGCCGTGGGGAGCGAGGTCTTCTCGAAGTAGGTCAGGGATTGGACCACGAACTCGCGACTCGTGCCGTCTGCCGCGGTGAGACGGACGGCCTCGCCTGCGGGCACGTCCCGCAGGCGAGCGAGCGGTCCGATCGGATAGTCGACCGCGTCGACGTGCGCTGCGATCAGAATCCGGCCGCTCATGCTCGTGGCATCCGCCCCGTATCGGTACCACCCGGCGACGGCCGGGTCGGTCGGCAGCTCCATCTGTCCGGTGTCGGCCACCCCGACGTCCGTCACCGGCATGTCGATGGCGAGCGACGGGATGGCCAGACTCACGGGAGCGACGGATGCCTCCGGGGTGGGGAGAGCACCCGGCCGCACTTCGACGTCTCTCGTGGGGGTGGGGGTGGGGGGTGAAGTGGGAGGGACGGGCGGTGGAGTCGTGGGGGGCGACTCCGAGGAAGGAGGGAGTTCCGCGCCCGCCCCTCCCGGTGCGCACGCCACGAGGCACGCCGCAGCGACCAGGGCGCCCAGCGTCAGGATGACGCGGCGCAGACCGGCTTCTCGCGGCGTGCCTCCGAGCATCAGCGCACCGTCTGGCGACGACGGACGATCAGACCCGCACCCACGGCGGCCGAGATCGCGAGGGCGACGAGACCCGCCGAGAGAAGCGTGGTCACCGATGCGTCCTGCTGGGCGAGGTAGCCCGCGGTGCCCGAGGGCACTCCGTCGGGGTTCGAGTGCAGTCCCGAGATCGTCTGCGCGGCGATCGCGAGGTTGCCGTCTTCGGCACTGCCCCAGGCATAGACGATCGTGTTGACGCCCTCTTCGATCGCGACGTCCGCCGGGCCGATGACCGGGTCGGTCGTGCCCGTGAGTGCCACGGCGGCCGACACGGTTCCCGCGGGCAGGTCGAGCTTCGCCTCGTTCGGGTTCGTGAGGTTCTCGATCACGGGCGAGCCGCCGGCGAGGATGTCGACCGCGGGTGCCGCAGCCGTGTGACGCACCGTCAGCCTGCCCTGGCCGGGTGCCGTCTGCGAGATGTCGTTCGTGAACAGGTTGAGGCCGGGTTCGCCCGCTTCGGTCAGGTGGGCCACGGCGGTGTAGTTCCCGCCCGCGTCGAGAGCGATCGTCGCGGGTCCGAGGATGGGAGCGCTCGCGTCTGCGGCATCGGGAGCGGTGAGGGCGACCTCATACGAGCCGGCCGGCAGCTCGAGCGGACCGGCCAGGTCGCCGGGGGCGAAGTCGTCGAGGGTCAGCTCGCCGTTGACGTACACGTCGACCGGGGTGTCGGGGATCGCGTGCAACACGGAGAGCTGAGCCGCCTGGGTGGTGGCGGCGCCGGCCGGCAATGCCAGGCCGAGAGCGGTGATCATTCCGACGGCGAGGCCGGCGGCGACTGTCTTGCGCATCTGTTCCTCCTGTACCCGGACCGCCCTGTGCGGCCCTTCATAGGAGTTGTTCCCCGGGAACCCGGGTTTTGGATGCAGGTGGATGAAGATTCTTCTCAGAGCCTGTCGGCGATGGCCTCGAACGTGCGCTCAGGATCCTCGAGCTGCGTCAGTCTGCCCGCGCGGCGCGCTTCGCCTCTTGGAAGACACGGATCGCCTCGTACCTCTCGGCCGAGCGCGCCTGTCTCTTCTCGCGCTGCTCGTCGCGGTTCTTCGGCGGCGCCGTCGTCACGAGACCGTCGAGAAGACGTCGCACGGACTGCTCGATCTCGGCGACGGCGCGGTCGAACACTTCCTGGTTCGCCCGCGACGGCGCGTTCGTGCCCGAGATCTTGCGCACGAACTGCACGGCGGCCTCGTGGCACTCGTCGTCGGTCGCGGGCGGTGCGAGGTTGTTCAGCGGAATGATGTTGCGGCACATGCCTGCCAGGCTAGATCGCTGAGCGCCGGAGTCAAGAGGTGCGGCGGAGTCAGTCCGAGCCGCTGTCGAGGAAGACCGCGACGCGGTCGCCGTCGAGAACGAACTGCAATGCGGCGCCCTCTGGGTAGCGGTCGATCAGCTCGTCGGGAGCATCGCCGTCGATCGGCATCGCGAAGGTCGCCGGGAACGATCCGACGCTGCACGCCCCCCAGATCCGCCCGCTGACATACGACGATCCGTCGGGGTCCGCCTCCGGCGGCACGTCCTCCGTCGGGACGCCATTGAGGCAGCGATCCTCGGACGACCGATCCCCCGATTCCGAGACCCACCCGGGGGTCGCGAAGATCGTCAGGCCGTAGAACTCGACCGCGGCGACGTCCTCCTCCGCTCCGAACCACCCGGGCGGCACGGCTTCCGTGCGCGTCAGCTCGAGCGTCGCGATCTGCGGCGCGCCCGCGGCCGACGACACCGGAGGGATCGACGCGAACGCGTAAGTGATCATCGCTGCGAGCGTGGCAGCCATGACGACGGATGCCGCCCACAGCGGCGTCCGCCACCGCGCCAGGCGCCCAGGCTGCCGGGGCGCATCGGTCGGAGCATCACGTGCGATCGATTCCTCCCACGTGGCTTCGTCGCCGAGCCGGTCGAGAAGGTCGCTGCTCTCTCGTGCGGCATCGGCCGAGGGATGCACGACGCGCAGCTCGGCGGCCTCGCCATCTGCTCCGGAGTCGGCGATCGCCGCGTGATCGCGGCCCCCGCGCCGGACAGCCGCTGCACTGCGTGAGGATTCGAGCTCCTCGAGCCGCCGCACCGCGGCGGGGTCGGTCGCGATGTCGGCATGAGGGCCGTACGCGCGAGCACGAAGCTCACGCAGCTCTTCGTCGGCGGCGGCATCCATCTCGGGCATCGTCTCATGCCCTCCTCCCCGCGCACAGCAACGGGCGGGTGGAGGTGTGAATCGCCCTCCACCCGCCCGCTGGGTGTGTCAGTTCTTGAACGCGTCCTTGACGTTCTCGCCGGCCTTCTTCGCGTCGGCCTTGACCTGGTCCGCCTTGCCTTCGGCGGCGAGCTTGTCGTTGTCGGTCGCGTTGCCGATCGCTTCCTTCGCCTTGCCGGCGATGTCCTGAGCGGCGTTCTTGATCTTGTCGTCGAGTCCCATGAGGAGCTCCTTTCGTGAGGGTGATCGTTGACTGCGGGAGGATTCCCGCCGTCTTATCGCCGTTGCTCTTCGCGACCGACGATAAGTGTGTGGACGGATGTCAGCGTCGAACCTTATCGAGCGCCTTCTCCGCGGCCTTGGCCGCCTTCTTGGCGGTCTTGGCTCGTTCTTTCTTCGCCTTGGGGTCGTTCCACATCCGTACGAGCTGATGCCGGACCGACTCGCCCTTGTTCACCTGCACGGTCGCCGATCGGCTGCCCAGGATGTAGGCGACGAAAGCCACGGCGCCGATGAGGAGGATCTTGTTTCGCATGATGCTGGTTCCTGCTTCCTGAGAGTGAGTGCGACGACCGGTGTTCAAGACAGTCGACGCTGGTCGTGGGCGAGACGCGCACGGAGCCCGGTGTGGATCGAGACGTAGGTCTCGGTGTCACGGCCGGTCAGGGTGGCGAGGTTGGTGAGAAGCCGGTCGATGTGATCGACGACCTCTCGCGGGTCCGTGTTCTGCCGCGGCGTGACCGACACGTGCAGCACCGGAGTGTTGCGGATGTCGTTCGCTGTGACCTGGGTCGAGAGGATCTCGTCCCTCGTCGCGAGCGAGTTCTTCACGGCATCCGACACGAAGGACTCGGTGACGGTGACCCGACCGAGCGGGTTCTGCGCACCGGTGGAGCGGAAGGCCGTCTTCGAGCGGCGTCCGGCGATGCTGGTGAGCGCGAGGATCAGCAGCACGACGACCACGAGGATCGCCACGACGGCGCCGATTCCGATCCACGAGAGGCTGCCGCCGGCGATGGCGGTGGCAGCGATCGCCTGGTCAAGCCAGGAGCGGGCGTTCTCACCGGCCGACGTCCAGATGTCCGTCGCGGTGGGCCAGCTCATGATCGCGATGCCGACGGCGCCGAGGGCCAGGAACAGCAGCCCGATGATCAGCAGCAGTACGCGGTTCAGCGCGCGGTTCGTGTTGTTCACAGCTCGTCCTCCTGCTCGGTGGGGCGCTCGATGCGCACCCGGGTACGGACGCTCCTGGTGAGTCGGTACGTCTGCAGCTCAGCTTCGGCGGCGGACTTCACCGCGCCCTTGTCGAGCGGGATGCCGGCGCCGGGGCGCACGGTGACGTCGACTCCACGGTGGCCCACACCGACGGTGATGTTGTCACGGGCGAGGCCCGTCTCCTCAGACAGGTGTTGAGCGAGAGCGCTCGCGATCACGCCGTTGTCGACGACGACCGCCCGGTCGCCCGCTTCGAGGGTGTGCTTCGACAGGCGGCCCGGAGTGAGGGCGAGCACGAGGAAGACGATCCCGATGAGGGCGAGTACGACGCTACCGGCGATCACGAGGCCGGCGGGCTGCGCGGTGGGCAGACCCACCAGCCATCCGCCGGCGGCGGCGGGACCGAGCAGCAGCGCCGGCTGGGCGGCGAGGTTCAGCACGATCTCGAGCCCGATGTAGGCCAGGGCGAGGATGAGGAGGATGACCGCCACGAACATCGCCACGGTGCGCGGTGAATGCGTCTCGCGTCGGACGACGCGACGAAGAACCGGGGTGCTCATCGCACTCGTCTCCTCTCGGGGATGGTCGCACCGGTGATGGTGAGGTTGATGCGGGTGACGTCGCGTCCGAGGACATCGGTCAGGTTCCGCTGGAGCTGCTCCTGCAGCTGGCGGGCCCGATCGAGCACGGGGACGCTCTGGGAGATCGCGACGGTGTCGTCGAGATCCGGGACGGGAAGCGGTGTGGCGATGCGCACCGCGATCCCGCCGGGGTGTTCGGTCACGTCGACCTTCACGTCACCGCGAGGGACACCGATCAGAGTTGCGGACGCCTGTTCGGTGACCGTGCGGTAGACGCGTTCTTTCACGTCGACGCGACCAGGGACGGTGGCCTCGGTGGCGGCCCGCTCGGGGCCGCCACCGGCGGCGAGGTGCTGGTCGGCGCGCATCAGGAGGTACGCCGCCCGGTGAAGGCGTCCGCGAGGCCGCGGACGTCGAGCTTGCCGGAGGCGATCCGACCGATGAGCGCCCCGATGCCGGCGAACAGAGCCATGAGCAGGAAGCCCCAGAATCCGAACATCAGCGCAGCGAGGGCGAGGAGGGCACCGACGAGGGCGCCCGTGGTGGTGGGGGTCATGAGACGCGCGACTCCTCGTTCTCGTGGTTGTCGTCGCCGGGCACGTGGACGTCGTTGACCTCGACGTTGACCTCGACGACCTCGAGACCGACGAGGCGGCTGATCGCTCCGGCGACGGCGGCGCGGACGTTGTTCGCGACCTCCTGGATGGGAGCGGGGTACTCGACGACGATGGTCAGGTCTGCGGCGGCCTGCGTCTCGCCGACCTCGACCTTGACGCCCTGCGAGAGGTCGGTGGCGTTGACGGCGTCGCGGATGGCGCCGAAGGCGCGTGCTCCACCGCCACCGAGCGCGTACACGCCGGCGACCTCACGGGCGGCGATGCCGGCGACCTTGGCCACGACGCCGTCGGCGATCGTGGTCTTGCCCGCGGCATCCGAGTCAGCGGGGATCCGCGACGTCGAGAAGCTGGAGGAGCGGTCCACACGCGAGGTGGACGCTGCCGGCTTCGGCGCGGCGGAAGTCTGTGCCAGTTCCTTCTCAGCGGGGCTGGCGGGGGTGTTCTGGTCCTGAGTTGCCATGACTTTTCCTTCGTCTCACGGGGTGCCGGCTACGAGACCTGATGGCCTCACCGGGAGCGTGTTGGTCGCTCACAGATAGGACGTGCGAGGGTGCGCGTTCGTCACAAATTCGTCGCGAAAGGTCGGACAGACCCGATGGCGTGCCGATCGTGGTTGCCGTTCGGAGGTAGTGAGTGTACAGTCACTCATATGTCCTCCACCCGCAGCTCCGTCCTCTCCACGGCAGATGCCCGCCGCCCACTCGTGGCCGCGGCAGCTCTGACCGAGTTCGCGCGAGGCGGCTATCACGGCACCACGGTCGCCGATGTGGCACGCGAGGCGAAGATCTCGCCGGCGTACGTCTTCAAGCTGTACTCCGGCAAAGAGGCCCTGTTCATCGCCGCACTCGAGGCCTGCTTCGAGGCGATCCTCGTCGCACTCGCAGAGGGAGCGGATGCTGCGCCCGACCAGTCAGCCGGCAGCACGCTCGAGGCGATGGGCGATGCGTACGCGCACCTGATCTCCGACCGCACGCTGCTGATGCTGCAGGTGCACGCACAGTCGGTCGCCGACATTCCCGAGATCGGAGCCGCTCTGCGATCAGGGCTCGGCCGCGTCACGTCGTTCGCGAAGACCCGGTCGGGCGGGAGCGATGCCGAGGTGCAGCGCTTCATCGCCTTCGGTCAGCTGTGCCATCTCATCGTGACCACGCAACTCGACGGTCGACCAGAAGACTGGGCCCAGCTGCTCACCCGCGGCATCCGCCACCCCGACTGACCCCGGGCCGAGCCACCGGCCTTTTTTCTTGCCCGAAAGAGTGAGTGAGCAATCACTCTCCACCCATCCGAGAAGGAGTTCCCATGACCAGCCTCACCCAGGCCACGCGAGTGACCGGCCCGCGCAGCACTCGCCGCTGGCTCGCCCTCGGCATCCTCGCGCTCGCACAGTTCCTCGTCGTGCTCGATGCCTCCATCGTCAACATCGCCCTGCCGGTGCTCGGGCGCGAGCTCGGCATGGACACCCTGGGCCTCTCGTGGGTCATCACCGCCTACGTGCTCGCCTTCGGCGGGCTGCTGCTGCTGGGCGGGCGCCTCGCCGATCGCTACGGCCACCGTCGGGTGTTCCTGATCGGCACCGCCGGGTTCGTGGCCGCATCGGCCCTTGCCGGCCTGTCGATCTCGAGTGAGATGCTGCTCGCCGCGCGCGCACTCCAGGGGGCATCCGCCGCGCTGCTCGCGCCGTCGGCCCTCGCGCTGCTGACCCATCTGTTCCCCGATGATCGCGAGCGCACGAAAGCACTCGGCGTCTGGGGCGCCGTCGCCGGCATCGGTTCCGCGGCCGGCGTTCTTCTCGGCGGCGTGCTGACCGCTTCTCTCGGCTGGCAGTCGGTGTTCTTCGTGAACGTTCCCGTCGGTGCGCTCGTGCTCATCGCCATCCCGCTTCTCATCACCCGCGACACGATGCGCGCGTCCGGCCGCCTGGACGTCGCCGGCGCGGTCACGATCACCACCGCGCTCGTCGCACTGGTCGGCGCGCTGAGCGCGGTCGAACAGCTGGGCTTCACTCATCCGCTGCCGATCGTGCTCATCGCCGTCGCCCTCGCGCTCGGCGCCGCGTTCATCGTCATCGAGCGTCGCAGCCCCGAACCGGTGCTGCCGCTGTCGGTCTTCCGCAACCGCGACCTCGCACTCGGCAACATCGTGATGCTGCTCGCCGGTGCCGCGATGGTGGCCCTGTTCTTCGCCCTCTCGGTCTACATGCAGGCCGTGCTCGGCTACGACGCTCTCGCCACCGGGCTCACGCAGCTTCCACTGGCCGGCGCCCTCGTGCTGATCGCCGGAGCGGTACCCGCTCTGATCGCTCGGCTGGGCACACGCCCGGTGCTCATCGCATCTCTGCTCGTGCTCGCGGCCGGACTCGTCTGGATCGCGTTCGCCCCATCCGATGCCGTGTTCCTCACGCACCTCCTCGCGCCCACCCTGCTCATCGGCGTCGGTCTCGGTGGAGCATTCGTCGCCACCACGCAGCTGGCCGTCGACGGCGTCGAGGGCGGCGAAGCCGGACTCGCCGGCGGCCTGATCAACACCAGCCAGCAGATCGGCGGCGCAGTCGGCCTCTCGGTGCTCGGGACGATCGCGGGACTGCGGACATCCGCGCTCGAAGCGGGAGGCGCATCAGCGGCGGATGCCCTCACCGGCGGCTTCGCCTGGTTGTTCCTGTCTGCCGCGGCACTGTCGGCGATCGCGGCGCTGATCGTTGCGCTCTGGCGCCGAGCATGAGGGCTGCGGGATCGGCGGGATTCGCGCGAGGCATGGCCGCTGACGGTCTGGCCCACGCCGCCCTCGACCGCGAGGATGAGGGCATGAACCGAGACATCGCCACCGCACTGCTCGTCATCGACGCCCAGGAGTCCTTCCGTCAGCGGCCGGACGAGTGGGCGGCCACCGCCAACCCTGATGCCGTCGACAACATCTCACGGTTGGTCGATCACGCTCGCGAGATCGGCGATCAGGTCGTCTGGGTCACTCACTCAGAACCGGGCAGCGGCGGAGTGTTCGACCCGGTCAACGGCTTCGTCCGAGTGATCTCAGACCTCGATCCGCAGGGCGACGAGATCGCCGTGACGAAGACCACCGTCAACGCCTTCACGTCGACAGACCTCGAAGATCAGCTGCGGCAGCTCGGCGTCGGGCGCGTGGTCGTGTGCGGGATCCGCACGGAGCAGTGCTGCGAGACGACTGCTCGGATGGCGTCCGACCTGGGCTTCGCGGTCGAGTTCGTGACGGATGCCACGACGACCTCGGCGATCGAGGCGAATGACGGACTCGCGGCCGTCTCGGGTGACGAGATCATGCGACGCACCGAGAGCATCCTCGCCGCGCGTGGATTCGCGACCGTCATCCGCACGTCCGATCGGGTCGGCATCTCCGCCTAGGTTGGAGGGCATGTCCCCCTCGCTCGCGCTCCCCGATCTCGCCGGCCGCACGATTCTCGTGACGGGGGCGAACGCGGGCATCGGCTACTGGTGTGCAGAGATCCTCGCCGGGCACGGCGCCAGGGTGCTGCTCGGATGCCGGTCGACCGAGCGGGCGGAGGTCGCGGCATCCTCGATCCGCGCGCACGCGCCCGGCGCCGACCTCGGAATTGTCCCGCTGGATCTCGGCTCGCTCGTGAGCATCACCGCTGCCGCGGCATCCATGGGCGAGCGCATCGACGCCGTGATCTGCAACGCCGGAGTGAAAGCAGCGGATCGCGGCGCCCGCACCGCTGATGGCCTCGACCTGATGGTGGGCACGAACTTCGTCGGGCACTTCGCCCTGATCGCCCGACTCGGCGACGTGCTCGCCGATGACGCCAGGGTCGTGGCAGTGGGTTCGCTGGCTCATCGCTTCGCGGAGATCGACCCCGCCACGCTCGCGCAGCCGTGGACCGGTCCGTCGCTGCGTCAGTACGGCCGGTCGAAAGCCGCGCTGATGGCCTTCGCGTTCGAGCTGAATCGGCGTTGGAGGGGCTCCGCACGGTCAGCGCTGTGCGCGCACCCGGGCTACGCGGTCGACCCGCTGACTCCGCACCGCGACGGCCTCGCCGCGGTGTCGACAGTGACGCGCGCCCTCGCCGCACTCAGCCGCCCGCTCGTGCAGGGCAAGGATGCCGGAGCCGCGCCCATCGTGCATGCGGCGGTCGCCGCCGACGCCACGGGTGGAGACTACTGGGGGCCCGGCGGGCTGCTGGAGTTCCGCGGGGCACCGAGACGCGTCGCCGCGAGCGCGCAGGTGCGCTCGGTCGATGTGGGGGCTGAGCTGTGGGCCGTCGCCGAGCACATGGCGGGCGTGCGGTTCAGGATCTGACGCTCGGCGCGTCGGTCAGTCGAGCTCCTGCAGGGTCGCCGTCATGTCTCCCCCGGCGTCTCCCGTGTTGACCGTGCCCTTCGGCTCGAACAGGATCGCGTGCACCTCGTCCTCGGCCTTCGGGCAGTGCTCGACTCCTCGCGGCACGACGAACACGTCATTCGGGTTCAAGACCACGTCGCGATCGCGCAGCTGGATGGTCAGTCGGCCGCTCACGACCATGAACAGCTCGTCGGTGTCGGGATGGGTGTGCCACACGAACTCGCCCTGCAGCTTGACCACCTTGACGTCGTAGTCGTTGATGCTCGTGAGGCGGTGCGGCTGCCAGTGCTCGGTGATCAGCGAGAGGGCGTCGTGCACGTTGCGAACATCATCTGTCATGGTCGAAAGCCTATCCACGCGGCCGTCGCATCGGCCTCACTCGTCTTCGACCACGTAGGCGCCGGATGCGTCGGTGAACAGCCCGGTCTGACCGGGCCGCGCCTTCCGCACGAAGTCGGCGACCCACGGAAAACGCGCGACGAACGAGTCGACCGACCACACTTCGTGGTTGGCGGAGTCGCTCATGTACGCCTCTGACTCGAGCCCGGTGACCGACTGCAGGTCGTGCCCGGTGAACGTGATCCATCGCGGCGGGTGCTCGGCATGCAGCTTCGAGAGGAAGACCGGTGCGTTGCCCTTCGGCCCCGGGGCAGCGACCACATCCTCACGCGTGACGTCGAGCAGCGCATCGACGGAGCCGGCAGCAGCGACCAGTGCCTCCCATCCCTGGGCCGACGCGAACGACGCCTCGGCGTCGGTCAGCATCCGGAGTGTGCGCACGTGGCCGACCACTGCGCCGTCATCGGACCGCACCTCGTCGAAGGATGCTCCCCAGCGCGACGGGCTGACCATGATCGCCGAGATGCGAGTGCCGGTGAGGAACGACTCGCTGTTGCGCCACGGGGCTCCGACCGGAGGCACCCGCCGATTCGCCGCGATGTCGTCGCAGACGATCCCGAGCGCGATCCGCGCCGCGCCCTGCTGGCCGTCCCTCACCTCGACGGCCAGCTCGACACGCTCGCCCGAGTCGGTGGGCATCAGGGAGACTCCCGATGTCATCACCGTGATGGGGCCGCCCGCCGGCCGCTTCTCGACCACGCGGATCGACCCGCCGATGCGGTCTTCCCACGCGATCGGGTCGGCCTGAAGCGAATCGAAGACGTGTCGAGGGAACTCCAGGCCATCGGTCATGGCCACAGTCTCACAGGCCCTCGACGACGATCGCAAAAAGGCAGCGGCCCTCGACGACGAAGGCGCTCCTAGGCTGGGCGCATGACCGGTGAATCGCGGGAGGCCGCATCGAGACTGGTCGTGTTCCGCCGATTCGGCGGACCGGAGGTGCTCGAGATCGACTCGAGGCCGGTTCCTGTGCCGGGGCGCGACGAGGTGCGCGTCCGAGTCGCCGCTGCGGGAGTGAACCCGGTCGCCTGGAAGCTGTTCAGCGGGCAGACCCTGCACGATCCGTACGAACGATCACTCCCCTCCGGCAACGGGTACGACTTCTCGGGCGTCATCGACGAGGTCGGTGCTGACATCGAGCGGTGGGCCGTCGGCGACCGAGTCTTCGGAGGGCTGCGGTATCACGCGCAGGCCGACCACCTGGTGATAGATCCGGGTCTTCTCGTGCCGGTTCCGCGCGACCTCTCCCTCGTCGTCGCCGGTGCGCTCAACGTGGTCGGCCGCACGGCGGTCGCGAGCGTCCAGTCGCAGGACATCGGCCCTTCCGACGTGGTGCTCGTGAGCGGAGCGGCCGGCGGAGTCGGCATCCTGACCGCGCAGCTGTGCGCCGTGCGAGGCGCCCGCGTGCTCGGCACCGCGAGCTCGCACAATCACGAGCTGCTGCATCGCCTCGGCATCGAGCCCCTCGCATACGGAGAGGGGCTCGCGGATGCCATCCGCGCCGCCGCCCCCGACGGGCTGACCGTCGTGCTCGACACCGTCGGCCACGGCACGGTCGATCTGTCCCTCTCGCTCGGCGTGCCGCCCGAGCGCATCAACACGGTCGCCGACTACGAGGCCCGCCAGCGGCATCCCGTGCGTGGAGTGGGAGGCGCAGCCGCAGGCGCGGCGGAGCTCGCCATGATCGCGGAACTGCTGGCCGACGGCACGATCGAGCTGCCGATCGACTCGGTGCACCCGCTCGAGAAGGTGCGCGACGCGTACGCCCGATCGATCGAGGGGCATGCCAGCGGCAAGATCGTCGTCGTGACCGGCCAGACGGCGGTCTAGGCGGCAGCGATCTCCCTGGCAGGTATCTCGTCGAGAGATCGGTACACGGGCAGGCCGCGCTCGAGGGCGATCTCGACGTCCTTGTCGGCGCCGGCGGAGTCGCCGGGCAGGCGGAGCACCGCGTCGCAGTGCTGCAGCAGTCGGTGCGCGGTCTCGTACATGACGTCGCCCTCGGCGGCATCCGTCTCGTCCATCCCCCGGAGGATCGGCAGGGCTGCCCACTCCCCGATCATGGGCACGTGGCCGAGGCGATGGATCGGCGCGGCCGCCTCTTCGAGTCGTTCGAGGTTGCGGGCGATCAGGGCGGGGTCGCCGCCGGTGCCGGAGCGGTAGGGACCGGCGATGAGGATGAGGAGTGGAGTTGTCATGGAGAAGACTGTAACGTTAACCGTGCAAGAACGTGCAACTTCGCGAATGAACAAGATTTTGAGGAGTCGGATGCTGGGCGCACAGCGCAAGGACCACCTGCGAGAGATCCTGCGCAGGGACGGCCGTGTGGTGGCGAAGGATGTCGCCGCCGATCTGGGCGTCTCAGAGGACTCGATCCGCCGCGACCTCCGCGAGCTCGCCGACGCCGGTGAGATGGTGCGGGTCTACGGAGGTGCTCTGCCGATTCCGCCGGCCGACCGCCCCGTCGACCAGCGGGCATTGCTCGCCACCGAGAGCAAAGAGCGCGTCGCCCGTCGCGCCGTCGAGCTGATCACCCCGGCCTCGACGATCGTGCTGGACGCCGGCACCACGACTCTCGCGATGGCGCGCATGCTGCCGCGCGGCTCCGACCTGACCGTGATCACGCCCAGCCCGACGATCGCCCTCGCGGTCGCTGAGCACTCCGATGCCCGCATCGTGATCATCGGCGGTGAGCTCGCTCGCTTCTCGATGGTCGCGAGCGGCCCGCTCGCCATGGAGGCGGTGCAGCACCTCCATGCCGACATCTTCTTCCTCGGCGCGACCGGCATCGACCCGGTGCGCGGGCTGACCACCGGCAACCTCGACGACGCCGTCACCAAGCGCGCGATCGCCGCCCGCTGTGCGCAGACCTACGTGCTCGGCAGCGAAGAGAAGATCGGGGCGACGTCGCGCCACCCCGTGCTCGACCTCGAGGCCGTCGCCGGTGTGGTCGTCGACCCCGTCGACTCGAACCCCGTGATCAGCGAGCTCGCAGAGCGTGTGGCCGTGCTGCGCTGAGCGCGCGTCAGGTGATGGTCGCGGCCACGATCGTCGGGGTCATGACGGCCACCATCGCCGCGGTGATCGCGTCGTTGACAGCCTTGGCGACGGCGTCCCCCGCCGGCGACCCCGCCGTGAGCTCTTCGATCCGCTTCTTGAGGTCGCGCGCCGACATTCCGCCGCATTCGTCGCGCAGGATCGCATGCGCGCAGTTCAGGTTCTGCAGGATGGAGAGCAGCGCCAGGTCGGCCTGCGTCGGGGAGCCCGTTCCGGCGAGCACGGCGGCGAGTCGGGCGCGGAGCATCTGCTCCGGTGCGGAGTCGGATTCGGGCGTGCGCGCCGCACCCCAGCCGAAGAACCCGCGCTCTCCGCGGATCAGGACGCCCTGTGCGATGAGAGACTCCACCACCACCTCGAGCGGATCGAGCTTGGGCCGCACCACGAGCGACTGCAGTCGCTTGCCGCGCAACGGCACGAGGCGCTGCAGCGTCGTGTCGAGGATCGGGTTGCCCGTCGGCTCGGTCGACACGATGTCGATGACGGGGTTCTTCTCGTCCGAGACCGAGATGCGTCCGTGCAGGGCGAGGTCGACGATGACGGCCGCGACCTCGCCATAGAGGCGGTTCACGCTCACCGGACTCTCGACGCGGCCATCAGGCCGGAGAAGCAGCAGATGGAGTTCTTCGACGATCAGCATGCATCCACGCTATGACGGCTCTGCGCGCATCGGCATCCCCCGGACGGATGACTTCGGATGCCGAGCTCGATACCGCGTCCTGTCAACCCCGTCGCTGTGCAGCCGCCGACTCCATAGGTTTTCAGGATGACATCCGACACCGCCCAGACGCAGGAGGAGCCGACCCGGCTGCGTCGCGCCATCACCGGCCCCCTCCTGTTCGCCTTCATCCTGGGTGACGTTCTGGGCGCCGGAATCTACGCCCTGATGGGAGTGCTCTCCGAGAAGGTCGGTGGAATGCTGTGGGCTCCGCTGCTGCTCGCGCTCCTGCTCGCCCTGCTGACCGCGGGGTCGTACGCCGAACTCGTCACCAAGTACCCGCGCGCGGGCGGGGCGTCCGTGTTCGCCGAGCGCGCCTTCCACAGCCCGGTCGTGTCCTTCCTCGTCGGATTCAGCATGCTCGCTGCGGGCGTGACGAGCGCCGCGGGTCTGGCGATCGCCTTCGCCGGCGACTACCTGGGCACCTTCTTCGACCTGCCGACGATCCCCGTCGCGATCGTCTTCCTCGCCATCGTCGGAGCGCTCAACGCCCGAGGCATCCGCGAGTCGCTCGGTGCGAATCTGGTGATGACCGCTATCGAGTTGAGCGGTCTCGTGATCGTCATCGTCGTGGTGGGGGTGTTCGTGGCGGGTGGCGGCGGTGACGCCTCGCGGCTCACTCAGACACCGGAGGGGACTCCCGTAGCCATGGCGGTCCTCGCCGGGGCCGTGATCGCGTACTACTCGTTCGTCGGCTTCGAGACATCGGCGAACATGATCGAAGAGGTGAAGGACCCGCGGCGCACCTATCCACGCGCGCTCTTCGGTGCCCTCTTCACCGCCGGCGCGGTCTACGTGCTCGTCGGCGTCGCCAGCTCGATCGCGCTGCCGGCATCCGAGCTGCAGGAGTCGAGCGGGCCGCTGCTCTCGGTCGTGGAGGCGGCGGGCGCCAGCATCCCCTCGTGGCTGTTCAGCCTGATCGCCCTGATCGCCGTCGCGAACGGCGCCCTGCTGACCATGATCATGGTCAGCCGCCTGACCTACGGGATGGCGGAGCAGAACCTGCTGCCCCCGGTGCTCGGCCGCGTGCTGCCGAACCGCAAGACCCCCTGGGTGGCGATCCTCACCACGACCCTCGTCGCGATGGGCCTGACGCTGGTCGGCGACCTGGCTACGCTCGCCGAGACCGTCGTGCTGCTGCTGCTGTTCGTCTTCCTGAGCGTCAACGTCTCGGTGCTCGTGCTGCGACGCGACCGGGTCGAGCACGATCACTTCCGCATCTGGACCGTCATCCCGGTGCTGGGAATCGCGTCGTGCATCCTGCTGCTCACCCAGCAGCGCCCCATCGTCTGGCTCTTCGGTGCGATCCTGCTGGCCGTCGGCGGCGTGCTCTATCTGCTCGCCCGCTGGGGGCGGAACCGCACCCGGAAGCAGAGCCGGAATGCAGACCCCTCATCCACCACCACGAAGGAGAACCATGAGCACGCCTGATCACACCTCCGAGGCAGACGACGCCATGACCAGCGAAGAGAAGCGACACGACCAGCTGACCTCGGCACCGGAGGCGACCGAGGCCGACGCCGCGCCCCGCATCGAGGTCTCCGAGCACGACGGCAACACCCGCATCGACATCGCGCCCGATGCTGCGGTGCGCCCCGGCCCCGGCCCTGGAGTCGAGATCGACGACGAACCCGAGCGGTAACAGGTGCGGGGCGACAGCCCTCTCCCCGCGGATATGCCGATATATCACAGATATCCCTGAACAGCAACCCCTGAGCGTATGCTGACATCGAGGCCGTGTCGTCGGCCTCGAGGTCGGTGACAGATGTCGTCACCACGATCGGGGGGATGCCGTGAGCCTCACCGCAGATCCGAGCACTGACACGAGGTCGGACGCCGAGCTGGCCGACGCGACTCGCAACGGCGACGCTCAGGCGTTCGCCGTGCTGTGGCAGAGGCACGCCGAGGCGGGACTCCGGGCGGCCCGCGCGGTGACGCGCTCGATCGACCCGGACGACCTGGTCAGCGAGGCCTTCACGAAGACCTTCAGCGCGATGCAGAACGGCGGCGGACCGACCGACGGCTTCCGCGCCTATCTGTACGCCGCCATCCGCAACGCCGCGGCGACGTGGGGCGGCAAGCAGAAGGACATCCCGATCGAGTTCATCGAGGAGATCCCCGACGAGGCGCCCGACGCGATCGAGCAGCTGTCGGACAGAGCGATGCTCGCCGCCGCCTTCAAGAACCTGCCGGAGAACCACCGCACTCTGCTCTGGTATCTCGAGGTCGAGGGCATGAAGCCGCGAGAGATCGCGCCGCTGATGGGACTCACCCCGAACGCCGTCTCCGCCCTCGCCCTGCGCGCACGAGACGGCTTCCGTCACGCGTGGCTCGACGCGCTCATCGCCGACCCCTCCCGCCCTGAAGAGTGTCGTTGGGCCTGCGGACGGCTCGTACGCCGCACCCGCCGCCCGGTCAGTCGACACGAGCGTCCGCGGCTCGAGAATCATCTCGACGGCTGCGCGGGGTGCACGATCATCGCTCGGGACATCGACACGGCCTCGTCGAAGCTGCGGGCGGTGCTTCTGCCACTCGCGCTCGGCAGCGCCGGGGCCGCTGCCTTCGCGGCGCTCGAACCCGGCGCCGCGGCGAGCGCCGCTGTCGTCGGACCATCCGCAGTCCTGCGATCCCGGCGCGTTCTCACCCTCGGGGTCGCCGCGGGCAGTGCAGTCGCACTCGCGGCGACCGTCGCGGTGGCGATCGCCGCTCCGTGGACGCAACCTGCGCCCGGCACCGACCACAGCGAAGCATCCGGACCGGTCGCCCACCCCGTCGACCCGATTCCCGGCACGCCATCCGCGACGCCGGTCGGCACCTCTCCGACGCCTCCTCCTGTGCCCCCGCTGGTTCCGGCGCCGGTGGAGCCCCCGCCCGAACCGGTCCTCGAGACCACGCCGCTGACCTCCACTGACCGAGCCGTTCCGGAGACGAAGAGTCCTCCCCCTCCGGCTCCCCCCGCGGTGGACCCTCCGGCAGCGACTCCGCCGGCCCAGACTCCGCCGGCCCAGACTCCGCCGGCCCAGACTCCGCCGGCCCAGAAACCGCCGGTCGAGATCCCCTACGAGTTCAGTCTCGAGCCGGCCGGCTGGGACACGAGCAACCCCCTTGCGGTCTCGGCGCGCGGCACCGGCATCCCCGGCAGCACGGTCGCGATGCTCGACGAGCTGGGTGCAGTCCTCGCCGAGGTGCCGGTCGACGACGAGGGCGTGTTCGGGATCTCGGTCGCGGGCGACGACCTCCGTCAGGGCATGACCCTCACCGCGCAACACACGTCCCCCACCGGTGACATCGACCTCAGCGAGCCGATGGGGCCCCTCGCGTTCCCTGTGCCCGTCATCTCCGGCGGGCCGTCGCGCATCCACCTCGACGGCGCGGATGCAGACGCAGACGGCGAGCGCGATGATGCGCTCGTCTCCCTCGAGGGAATCCCGGGCGGATGGGTGCAGGTGGCGGTCGACGGCGTCGTGAACCCTCACCTCATCGCCATCGACGAGGTGACCTCCGACGACTACATCCCCGACATCCACCACGGGTTCCACCTGCTGACCCTGCGGTACGTCGACGTGGAGTCGGGCCTGATCGGCCCCGGCGCCGAGTACGCCGTCGTCGTCACCCCCGGTGGAAGATGACCCTCCGGCCGAGTGGCTACAGCCACCCCTTGCGCTTGAACGCCCAGTACAGACCGACGCCCATCCCCACCATGAGCGCGATCGCCATCGGGTAGCCGAGCGTCCAGTGCAGCTCGGGCATGTGGTCGAAGTTCATGCCGTAGACCGTGCCGACGAGAGTCGGCGCGAAGAGGATCGCCGCCCAGCCCGAGATCTTCTTCACCTCGTCGTTCTGACGGATGCTCAGCTCGGTCATCCGCCGCATCTCCTCGTTCTGCCGCCGCGCCACGATCGTCGACTCGACGGTCAGGGCGCTGTCGAGCACCGTGCGGAAAGTGTTCGCGCGCTCCGACACGCGCAGGGTGTGGTCGAGCACGTCGCGGAGATACCGCTGCAGCTCCTCGTCGACCTGGTACTTCGCCGACCCCCGCAGCAGCGAGTCGAGCATCCCCGCCAGAGGCTGCACCGCACGCTGGAAGTCGATCACCTCGCGACCGAGCTCGTAGATGCGCTGCGTGGCGTCGACCCCGTCTTCGAAGAGCTGGCTCTCGATCTCGTCGATGTCGTTCTCGAGGCCGGCCAGCACCGGTGCGTACTCGTCGACGACCTCGTCGAGGATCGCGTAGAGCACGGCCTCAGGGCCGAGCTTCAGCAGCCCCGGGTCGTCTTCGAGGCGGCGCCGAACGCGCCCGAGATCAGGCGACTCCGCGTGACGGATGGTGACCACGAAGTCCGGCCCCACGAGCACGTGGATCTCCCCGAACTCGACCTCCTCCGCCTCATCCAGATACCGGGCGGAGCGGAGCACCATGAACAGCACCTCGCCGTAGCGCTCGAGCTTCGAGCGCTGGTGACCCGAGAGGGCGTCTTCGACGACGAGCGCGTGGATGCCGAACTCGTCGGCCACCTCGCGGATCTCGGCCTCGCTCGGCCGATACAGGCCGATCCAGCTCATGCCCCCGCGTTCGCGCAGCACCTCGAAGGTCTCGCTGAGGCTCCGCGGATTCTCGGTCCGGATGCCGTCGACATAGATCGCGTTGTCGATGATCGCCATCGGCGTTCCCTCCATCGGTCGGGGCCGCGGATCGGTCGTCCGCCTCCGAGATCAGCCGGCGGGCGGCGCGACGCAGGGGATCGCGGAATCGGTGATCGCCTGGTGGTACTGCTCGGCCGTGAACGGCAACCCGAACTCGGGGGCCGTCTCGCCTGCGGCTGCAGGGGCCTTCGATGCGATCGCGGCCAGCTCCCATGCCAGGAACATCGCGGTCGTCCCACCGGTCGTCGAGTCGTTGAGCGATACCGCGACCGTGAAGCCGCTCGCAGGGTCGGAGAACGCCGACGTCTGGTACCCGGGGGTCCAGCCCGACTGCCCGACCATCGAGCCCACGAGCAGGGCTCCTCCGGTGGCCTGGAACCACGAGGGCGCCTCGGGGCTCTGCGGCAACGGGGCCCCGAAGCGATTCGGCTCATCCTTCGTCCGCAGCTTCTGTGCGGCCTCGGCCTGGGCGTAGCGACCGAGGTCATCGATCGTCGACACGACGCCGGAGTCGGTGTATCCGGTGCTCGACGACAGCGTGGTGATGTCGGTCGGAGCCGCGCAGTTGTATCCGCCTTCGATGGGCGTCAAGTAGTGCCCGTTCATGACCGGACCGGTCGATGGCGCAGCCGGGGCCGGCGAGGGCAGCGACGTGGCGGTGAGACCGAGCGGCTTGGTCACGTACTCGGCGATCAGTTCGGATGCCGTGAGGCCCGACGCCCGCTCGAGGGCGAGGCCGAGCAGCAGGTAGCCGGCGTCCGAGTTCGTGTACGTCGTCTTCGGCGTGGCGCGCGGGGCGCCGAGCCCATAGGAGGCGAGTTCGAGCGGCGCCCACACGCGCTCGGGGGTGGCGAACCACGAGGCCTGCGCGGTGGCCTCGGACGAGCCGGCCCCGCTCGTGCTGTTGCACAGATCGAGGAGCGTGATGTCCTTCATGTCGGCGACGCCCGAGACGTACTCCGGCACGAGGTCGTCGAGCTCGACCACGCCCTCGTCTGCGAGGCCGTAGAGCACGTCGCACGTCATGAGCCGGGTCATGTCCGCGACGCGGAAGGCCATGTCGGTGCTGATCTCCTCATCGGAGCCGGGGCCCTGCGTGCCGACGCCGGTGACCCAGCTGCCGCTCCAGGGAGCCCAGACGCCCACGACAGCACCCGACGCCCCCGACGCGGCGAGCGCGTTGGCGACGGCCGCCTCCATGGCGGCGACGGTGTCGTCGGGCAGTGCGCCCTCGACCTGAGACGGCGGCTCGTAACTGAACTCCGGCTCGGCGGTGCAGCCGGTGAGGAAGAGTCCGAGCGCGGCGACGCCGGCCGCTGCTGCGCGGAACGTGCGCGACGAGAGAAGCTGCATGAAAGGGGACCCCCGGAAGACGTGTCTCCCGAGTCTAGAACGCCGTTCCTGAAAGAAGGCATCGCCGGGGCCCCTTTAGGGTGATCAGCATGCCCCACATCTTCGAGGCCGACGTCGTCTCCGCCATCCTGCGCCACATGAACGGCGACCACACCGACGACAACCTGCTCATCACGCGCGCCTTCTCGGCCGTCGAGGACGGCGAGATCACGGATGCCGTGATGACGGACCTCGATGGCGACGGCGGCGTCTGGAAGGTCACCCGCTCGGGGGTCGCCTCCGAGCTGCGCATCGCATGGCCCTCGGGCTCGATCACCGAGCGCCCGGCTGTGCGCCGCGAGGTCGTCGCACTCTACGATCTCGCGTGCGAGAAGCTCGGGGTCGAGCCGCGTCCGCACGCATGACGCTCTGAGATATCGGGCTATCGCTCCAGGTTAGGCAACCCTTACACTGGGCACATGTCCGAGATCCTCTCCTTCTCCGCAGCCCTCCGTGAGCGCTCCTCCGGTTCGCACTCGCGCAGCGAGGGGGCGGGCTTCATGTCCGACCTGCTCAAGGGCGAAGGCTCGCGTGAGGACTACATCGCGCTCGTCGCACAGCACTACTTCATCTACGAGGCCCTCGAAGGCGCGGGAGAGCGCATGCGCCGCGACCCCGTGGCATCCGTCTTCCTCAGCGACAAGCTGACCCGTCTTCCGGCACTGGAGGCCGACCTCGAGTTCCTGCTCGGCGCCGGCTGGCGCGACGAGATCGTCGCTCTCCCCACCACGCAGCGCTACGTCGAGCGCGTCCGTCAGGTCGGCGCGACCTGGGCCGGAGGCTTCGTCGCGCACCACTACACCCGCTACCTCGGCGACCTGTCCGGTGGCATCTTCATCGGACGAGTGATGGCGCGCCGCTTCGGCTTCGAGACCAACGGCATCGGCTTCTACCTGTTCGACGACATCGCCGACCCCGCGGCCTTCAAGGACGTCTACCGCGAGCAGCTCGACGCAGCACCGTGGGACGACGCCGAGCGCGAGCGCGTGATCGACGAGGTGCTTCTCGCCTACCGCTTCAACACCGAGCTGTTCGAAGACCTCGACCGCGCACGCGTCGCCGCCTGAAACGCCTCAGGCCCGGCCGACCTCGGGGGTGGATGCCGCGAGCCATGCGTCGCGCATGAAGCGGCGCACGTCCTCGTCGACCCGGATGTCGCTCGGGCGCAGCGCCCTCGACAGGTAGAGCCCGTCGAGCGACGTGAGTCGCGACAGCGCCACGTAGGTCTGCCCCGGTGCGAAGGCACCGGACCCGAGGTCGATGATGGCGCGGTCGTAGGTCTTGCCCTGCGACTTGTGGATCGTGACCGCCCAGGCCAGACGCAGCGGGAACTGGGTGAACTCCGCGACGACGTCTCGGGAGAGCTTCTTCGTGCTCGGTTCGTACGAATAGCGGAAGCGTTCCCACACGGCCGGCTCGACGTCGACCTCGTCTCCGTCGATCTCGACGCGCACGGTCTCGCCGAGGATCCGGACGACCGTGCCGATCGTGCCGTTCACCCACCGCGGCGGCTCCCCCGACATCGAGGTGTCGTTGCGGAGGAACATCACCTGCGCGCCGATCTTCAGCTTGAGCTCCGACTCGGCGGGCAGCGACGCCTCGCCCCTGCCGAACTCTCCGCTCACCTCGGCCTTCGCCGTCTGCTCCTTGCCGGGAAGCGCCGCGAGATGCCGGCTGTTGATCGTGTTCACGATGTCGTTGCGCGTGGCGAGCGTGATCATCGGCACCTCGCCCGGTTCCGGGTCGGGGGGTGTGCGTGCGCCCTGCGCGTTCAGCACCCCGGCGATCTCGGCGGTGACCCGGCCGTACCGCACCGCGTTCAGCATGGCCTTGAAACCGTCATCCGACTGCCGATGGATCTGCACGAGCTCGCGCACATGCAGCTCGGCGCGGGTGTCGACGGCGAAGAGCCCCTCGTCCTCCTCCGGCTCCTCCCCGCCGGCAGCGCCGGCCCACACCTTGGCGTCGAAGAACCAGAACGAGCGGTAGTGGTCCTTCACGTACCGCAGCTCGTCGCCCCGCGGGGGCACGGGAGCCAGCTGATACGGATCGCCGAACATCACGATCTGCACGCCGCCGAACGGGATGCCGCGCTTGCCCCGCGCCTGCCGGAGGGAGCGGTCGATCGCGTCCATGAGGTCGGCGTTGACCATCGAGATCTCGTCGATCACGAGCGTCTCGATCGCGTTGAGGATGCGTCGTGTGTTGTCGTTCTGATCGATGTCCGAGTCGCCGATCAGACCGATCGGCAGCCGGAACAGCGAGTGGATCGTCTGACCCTCGACGTTCAGTGCGGCGACACCGGTGGGAGCGCAGATCGCGATCTGCTTCTTGGTGTTCCACGAGAAGTACTGCAGCAGGGTCGACTTGCCTGTGCCCGCTCGGCCGGTGATGAAGACATGTTCGCTGGTGTCCTCGATCAGCCGGAACAGCTCTTGCTGCTCTTCGGACAGGGCGGGAAGCGACACGGTTCTCTCACACGGCTGGAGGCGGGAGTGCACGTTGAGATCGTGCCTCCCCATGCTACGTGGCGCCGCCGCCCGGCATCCGACGGACACAGCGATCACCGCCGACGCACAGCGACCCACGCTCGGCTCCGTCCCAGGCCGCGCTCCTAGACTGACGCCATGCAGCAGGTCGAGACGAAGGCGCCCCGGCGCTCCCGCCTCGCTGCCGATCTCGCGCTGCTCGCAGTGGTCGGCCTGGTGCTCGTCGCCGCTCTCGGCGCAGGCGGGGCCACTCTCTACCAGCAGTTCTACGGACCGTCGGCGTTCGTCGTGCGGTATCTCGATCTGCTCTCCGAAGGCCGCGCGGCAGATGCCCTCCGCGTGCCGGGCGTAGCGATCGATCGCGAGACGCTCGAGGTCGCCGGCATCGGAGCCACGGCGTCAGAGGCTCTGCTGCGGCACTCGGCCCTCGCCCCGCTCACCGACGTGGAGGTGCTGTCGGAGAAGCAGGACGACGCAGGCAAGACCGAGGTGACCGTCTCCTTCTCGGCGAGCGGACACGTCGGCACCACCACCTTCACGGTCGAGCAGGACGGCTGGGCGGGCGTCACCCCGAACTGGCGCTTCACGACGAGCCCTCTCGCCGTGGTCGAGCTCACGCTGCGCGGCGCCGATCAGTTCGCCGTCAACGGCTTCGAGATGGACCGCCGCCAGGTGTCGGCTGCGGGCGCGCAGGCCGCTCCGCTCGATCCCCTGCCGCTGCTGGTCTTCACGCCGGGGCTGTACTCGGTCACCGTCGACACGGCGATCGCCGACTCCGACGGTGTCGGCGTCCTCGCAGACACCCCGCTCGCCACCACCCCCATCGACGTGCAGACCGAACCCACCCCCGAATTCGTCGCGGTGGTGCAGCAGCGTGTCGAGGAGTTCCTCACGGGGTGCACCGCTCAAGAGGTGCTGCAGCCGACCGCCTGCCCGTTCGGCCTCGAGGTGTACAACCGCCTCGCGTCACTGCCGAAGTGGTCGATCACGGCTCAGCCCCAGGTCAGCGTCGTGCCTGACGGCGGGCACTGGAAGATCCCTCCGACCGATGCGGTCGCACACGTCGACGTCGAGATCAGGTCACTCTTCGACGGCTCGGTTCAGGAGGTCTCGGAAGACGTGCCGTTCCAGGTCAACGGGTCGATCACGATCCTGCCGGACGGCAAGGTGTCGATCCGCGTCGGATCTCCCGGCGAGGAACCGACGGGCTGATCCGCTCGCCCGCGGCAGTGCGGGCGCAGGGTCAGCGTGCTTCGCGCTCGGCCTGACGCAGGTCGCGCTCGGCGAGGGCCGCGAGCCTCTCGTTGTACTCCTCGAGCTCGGCCTCGCCCGTGCGATCGGCATGACGGTCGCGACGCTTCTGCAGCTTCGTGTCGCTGCGGCTCCACTGGATCGCCACCGTGATCGCGAGGATCAGGGTCGGGATCTCACCGATCGACCACGCGATGCCGCCGCCGATGTACTGGTCTTCGAGCGGCGACGGGCCCCAGGTGCGCCCCATCGACCCGAACCAGTCGGCGACCATCAGCCCCTCCTGCATCATGATCGCGACGCCGAAGAAGGCGTGCATGGCCATGATCGCGATCAGGGTGATGAGGCGCCCCGGGTAGGGCAGCCGGTACGGCACGGGGTCGGCGCCGACCAGGCTCAGCACGAAGAGGTATCCGGAGATGAGGAAGTGCGCGACCATCCACTCGTGGCCGAGGTGCTCGAACATCGACCAGCGCACGAGGTCGGTGAAGTAGAAGGCCCACAGCGACAGGATGAAGATGCCCGCCGCGACGAACGGGTGGGTGACGACCTTCGAGAACGGCGAGTGCACCGCCCACATGATCCATTCGCGGCCGCCGCGGGTGCCGTCGTCGCGCTTGTGGATCGCACGGAGGGCCAGGGTGACAGGCGCCCCCGAGACCAGCAGCAGCGGGATCGCCATCGACAGCATCATGTGCCCCAGCATGTGCACGCTGAAGAGGTACTCCTGATAGGCGTTGATCGGGCCACCCGTGACCCACAGCAGCATCAGCATGCCCAGCACCCAGAACACGGTGCGATGGATCGGCCAGCGGTCGCCCCGCAGGCGCAGACGGCGCACCCCTGCGAGATAGAAGAAGAGGCCGAAGCCGGCGGCCACCAGCCAGAGCACGTCGATGTCCCACGCCGTGAACCACCGGTCGATCGTGAATTCGGGAGGCAGGGGCGAACGGGTGAGGTTCTCCGCTGGCGTCTGCACGAACGCGGCTTCCTCGCCGGTGGGCGGAGGAGTGCGCGCGAGCGCGGCGGCCGCACCCGAGGCGAGACCCATCAGCGCGACCTCGCACAGCACCAGCATCCAGAACCAGCGCGCTGCTCCAGCGCCCTCGAGACGAGGGATCAGGCGGATGCGGTACCAGGCGCCGAGCAGGCCCATGCCGACGAGGAGCACGACCTTCGCGAGGAGGATCGTGCCGTAGGGCGTCCAGAGCTGCGAGATGTCGCCGAAGGAGACGATGGAACGCGCCAGGCCCGAGATCGCGACGACGGCGAAGGCGGCGATCGCGAGACTCGAGTAGCGGCTGACCAGCCGCGCGGTTCCCACGCCGGAGCGGTCTCTCAGGATCACGACCAGCAGCAGACCGCCGAGCCACACCGCCGCGCCGATCGTGTGCAGCAGGATCGAGTTCACGGCGATGTTGTGGCCCGCGAGCTCACCCGAGTGACCCTGGGTCGCCAGCGGGAGGAAGGATGCGGCGGCGAGGATCGCCGTGATCAGGGTGGGCGTCCACGTGCGCCACGCGAAGGCGAGCACGGTGATCACCGAGCCCATGATCGTGGTGATCAGCCACGACTGACCGAGCGGCAGCTGCAGCAGGAAGCGCCCGAGCTGCTCGCCGAACTCGCGCTCGGCGCTCAGCTGCGGGTTGAAGGCCGCCATGAACGTGAAGAATCCGCTGATGCCCGCGGTGACCGTGAAGACGGCCGCGCCCGCTGATGCCGTGTTGAGGGCGGTGTCGAACGACTTCTCCTCGCTGCGCAGCGCGAACAGCGCCAGCACGAGGGATCCCAGCATCGCCGCAGCCGCGATGTTCATGACGAGCTTGACGATGGGGGTGGCCCAGCGCACGAACGGACCCGGATCCTGCAGCAGCAGCGGCGCCGCACCCCCGCCGATCACGAGGGCGATGAGCACGCCGATCAATCCGGTCGCGAGCAGGATTCCGACTCCGGCCGCGCGATACGCGGAGCGGCTCGGGGTCTGCACGGCGCGGGCACTCACCCCTCAAGCCTAAGCCGCGGATTCGGGGTGGGAGCACGAAGGCCGCCCCCGACGGATCGGGAGCGGCCTTCGAAGAGGTGCAGTCTTACTTGACGGCAGCCTTGAGCTTGGAACCAGCGGTCACCTTGACGCGGTGGCCGGCCGGGATCTTGATCTCGGCACCGGTCTGCGGGTTGCGGCCCGTGCGAGCTGCGGTTGCGACCTGCTCGAACGAGATCCAGCCCGGGATCGAGACCTTGCTGCCCTTGGCAACAGCGTCGGAGACCGAGGAGAACAGCGCGTCGAGGACACCCGAGACGGTGGCCTGGCTCTGGCCGGTGGCAGAAGCGATGCTCGCGACGAGCTCGGTCTTGGTGATGGACTTGTCAGCCATGTCATCCTCCAGCGACGAGGTTCCCGTCGCATCGTTGGTGTTCGAAGGGCGACTGCCCTCCGTTGGTCGAGTGACCGCCTTGAATGTACCAACCACCACCCACATTTCCGCGTCATTTCGCGGGTTTTGGGGTTTTCGGCGGCGTGTCGTGGTGCAGAAGTGACGAAAGTGACCCCTGTTGTGCCCTGTTCGGCAGCCGAACACCGCCGTTCCGCGGCCCGCAGCGGGCTGCGACGGGTCGGCCTCGTCGACTTCGCGCTGCGCTTCGGTAGGAGTCAGTACCGTCGACTTCGCTGCGCTCCGGGAGGAGGACTGCGCTTCGGGAGGAGGACTGCGCCTCGGGAGGAGAGATCTGCTGAGCCTCTCCTCCCGAGGCGCAGCATTCCTCCCGAGGCGCAGCATTCCTCCCGAGGCGAAGTCCCGAGGGATGCGCAGTCCCGAGGTGCAGTCCCGAGGGATGCGCGTGTCAGCGCGGGCGGTGGGACTCGACGACCGAGCGGGCGGTGCGCGCGAATGCCGGGGTGACGCGCTCGTCTCCGTCGAGGTAGCCGCCGACGAGCGCTGCGTCGCGCAGCAGGACGAGGGATGCTGCGACATCGGCGGGGCTCTCGAGGCCGGCCTGCTCGGCGACGGCCTGCAGGGTCGACCGGAACCATTCGCGGTGCTCGTCGATCAGTCGTCGCACGGCGCCGTCGGCATCCGGATACTCCGCGGCCGCGTTGATGAACGGGCAGCCGCGCGTGTGCCTGAGGCGGATGTCGGCGGCGATGCCCTCGATCACCGCGTCGACCAGCTGAGTCGGGTCCGTGACCTCCGCCCCTGCCTGGGCGAACAGCGCCCGAAGCATCTCGTCTTCGTTGCGCAGGTACGCGAGGACCAGGTTCTCCTTGCCACCGAACTGGTTGTAGAGCGTCGCCCTGGTGACCGCGGCCTCGTCGATGATGCGGTCGACGCCCACGGCATGGATCCCCTCTTCGTAGAAGAGCCTGGTGGCGCTGTCGATCAATCGGGTGCGCGCGGCGCTCGGACGCTTCGGGGTCGGCGTCGGGATCTTCTCCGGAGCCGGGGTGGGAGTCGTGGTCTTCATGGTGATCCCTCTCATCGTGTCATCCGAAAGCGACTTTCGGGAATAGGTTGCGGTAGATAGAACGTTCGGTCTACTATCAGCGTAACGCATCCGCACCGGGCGGGAGCAGGAACAGGAGAAGAGACCATGAACAGCACCGAGAAGACCCCGATCGTCCTGATCCACGGACTCTGGATGACGCCGAAGAGCTGGAACACCTGGGCCGAGCGCTTCCGCGCACAGGGTCACGAGGTGATCATTCCGGGCTGGCCCGGCATCGACGACCGCTCTGTCGAGGACATCCGCCGCGATCCGTCCGCGCTCAAGGGCATCGGCCTGAAGCAGATCGCCGACAACTACGAGCGCATCATCAGAGCGCTCCCGGTGAAGCCGATCATCATGGGCCACTCGTTCGGCGGCGTGATCACGCAGATGCTGGCAGACCGCGGCCTCGGTGCCGCCTACGTCGGCGTCGCCCCCGGACAGACCGCCGGCGTCACCGCACTCCCCCTCTCGACCCTCTGGACAGGAACGCCGATCCTCTCGAACCCGTTCGGCCGCAACGGCGCCAAGCCGCTCTCGAAGCGCCACTTCCACTTCACATTCGGCAACGACCTGTCGCGCGCGGCATCCGACGCGCTCTGGGAGGAGTATGCCGTCAACTCCTACAACCGGGTCTTCTTCGAGGGCGTGACTTCGGTGCTCAACGAGAAGGGGGGCGTCACGCACGTCGACTACGCTCGTGCCGACCGCGCTCCGCTGCTCGTCATCACCGGCGAGATCGACCACGTCGTGCCGCCCGCCATCGGCCGCGCGATCGTCAAGAAGTACCGGTCGAGCGGCAGCCCCGCGGTCGTCGAGTACAAGGAGTATGCCGGCCGCACCCACCGCCTCGTCAGCCAGGACGGCTGGGAAGAGATCGCCGACTACGCACTGACCTGGGCGGTGGCGCACGCGACAGCATCCGCCGCCTGATGTCGGGCTCGTGCAGGGGTGGGCCCTTCGCGACGAGGCCGGCCGCGGCGCTCTCGCCCCACCTCGGGCAGCGCCCCGGGAGGAGAACTGCGCTTCGGGAGGAGAGATCTGCGGATTCTCTCCTCCCGAAGCGCAGTCTTCCTCCCGAGGGATGCAGCAGCGACAGGGATGCGGATCATTCACTCCGCGACGTGCAGTCGCTGCCCGATCGCGGTCAAGATCACCTGTTGCACCTGCGCCCATCGGCCCATCAGCTGGTCGTAGCCGATGCGGATCACGTGATAGCCGTGCAGCTTCAGAAGAGCGTCGTGGGCGATGTCGCTCGTCCGCTGCTCACCGACATGATGGCCGCCGTCGATCTGAATGACCAGTCGCTCACCGATGACGAAGTCGACCCGATGGCCGAGTATCCAGACCTGCGGCACGACGGGGATCCCCAGCCATCTCAGCCGCACCTGAAAGATGCTCTCGGTACCGGAATCGGCGAACTGCCGCGCATCCGCGAGCAGACGTCGAGCAGTGGGCGGAAGCGGAGCCCGCTCGAGGATGCCGGGGGCGATGAGATTCTGTCGCATGGCCGACTCCCAGGTCGCGAGCGCACTCTCATACGGCTGGCACCCCGCGATCAGGATCAGCGCGTTCTCGAGGGAGTCCTCGCGCGAGTCCGGATCCCGCGGGAACACCGGTTCGTTCCAATGCACCGTGCCGCGGGACACCTTCACATGGCCCGATCGCGCCGGCGCAGCGACGTGCGGCTGTGAGTCGCCGAGCACCCACACCCCTTTCCGCGACGCGAGCGTGACGCAAGTCAGGAACACCCCGCGGCGGGCAGCCGCGAGAAGCATCGGGTCGGCATCCGGCAGCGCGACCCACCCTCGGCGAACAGCGATGACGTCACCCCTCTGGACCGACGATCGGAGCACGTGCCTGCTGACCCCGAGCCGCCTCAGTGTCTCGGTGCGGGCCACGCCGTCGCGCTGCATCAGCGCCTGTCTGGGGTTCACCCGTCGAGGATCACTCATGCTCGCATCCGCGATCGACACGGCATCCACGATTCGTGCCCCGCCGCCTCAGACCCCCATCCGTGCAGAAGAGGTCACGCCGCCCTCGGCACCTGCCCCGTGCCTCGTGACGCCCGATTATTCGACGGCTCCTCTCGGCGGCCCACGGCCCACACGGCCCACACACCCCCCTCACCCCCCACGCCCCCACGCCCCCACACGTGAACATCCGTCGGGAGGAGAACTGCGCCTCGGGAGGAGGAATGCTCGAGAAAACTCCTCCCCAAGCGCAGATCTCCTCCCGAGGCGCAGAGGAGACCGAACCGAGTGAGGCGATGTGGGGGGCGCAAGGGCGGATGCCGCGGAAGGGCGGATGCCGCGGAAGGGCGGATGTCGGGGCGGAGCGGATGCCGCAGCAGGGCGGATGCCGCGGGCGCAAGCGCGGATGCCGCGGAAGAGCGGATGCCGCGGCGGAGCGGATGCCGGGGCGAAGCCCCGGGCACGCGAAAGGGGCGAGGATCCGAAGATCCTCGCCCCTTCAGGCTTGTCTGCTGAGACTTACCAGCTCGACTTGGTGACACCGGGCAGCTCGCCACGGTGTGCCATGTCACGGAAGCGGACGCGCGAGACGCCGAACTTCGTGAGGACACCGCGGGGGCGGCCGTCGATGACGTCGCGCGAACGCACGCGAGCCGGCGACGCGTTGCGCGGCAGCTTCTGCAGGCCGACGCGTGCGGCCTCGCGGGCCTCGTCGGTGGCGTTCGGGTCGACGAGGGTCTTCTTCAGCTCGGCGCGACGCTCTGCGTAACGCTCGACGATGACCTTGCGCTGCTCGTTGCGAGCGATCTTGCTCTTCTTAGCCATTGATCAACGCTCCTCTCGGAATTCGACGTGCTGACGGATGACCGGGTCGTACTTCTTGAGCACGAGGCGGTCGGGGGTGTTGCGGCGGTTCTTCTTGGTCACGTACGTGTAGCCCGTACCTGCCGTCGAACGCAGCTTGATGATCGGACGTACGTCCTGAGCCTTCTTGGCCATTAGAGCTTCACACCCTTCGCCTGGAGGTCCTTGACCACGTTCTCGATGCCGCGGACATCGATCACCTTGATGCCCTTGGCGGACACGTTGAGCGTGATCTTACGACCGAGCGACGCGACGAAATAGGTCTTCTTCTGCACGTTCGGGTCGAAGCGGCGCTTCGTCCGGCGGTGCGAGTGCGAGACGTTGTGACCGAAGCCGGGAACAGCTCCTGTCACCTGGCACACTGCTGCCATGATGTGACTCCTTCTATACCGTGAGGCCGGACGGCCTCACCCAAGATCCCTTGTCTGCGCGCCACCCCGCAGCGCCGATCTCTCGGCAGAAGAAGGGGAAGCACGCGAACTACGCACAGGAGTGTGCGCAGACAAAGAGTCAGTTTAGCACGGTCCGTTGCGTCACACTCGCACGGCCTCGAGCAGCAGCGCCGCCCCCGGAGCGAGCAGCGGCAGCGGCACCCCCACCGATCCGAACAGCGAACCCGACGCCTCGATGCCGGCCCCCAGCCACGCGGGGTCCGAGACCTGATGGCGCGACACCGATCCGAGCTCCTCGCGCACCCGCAGCCGGTACCGCTCCCCCGCCTGAAGCCCCGGGATCCGAGTGCGCGGCGTGAACCCGTCGACCGAGGCGCCCAGACGCACCCACGCGAACACGCCCCGCGAGCCGTCACCGGCGACGACGCCGTGCAGCAGCGTCTCGTCGTCGACCTCGTCGCTGCGCACCGTGACGCCCGAGTGCAGCAGCGGCCGCAGCTCGCGATAGAGGGCGGTCCACCGCGACAGCATCTCGCGCTCCTCCGACGTGCACCGGGTGATGTCCCACTCGATGCCGGCGTGCCCGAACAGCGCGGTCGTCATTCGGAACGGCAGGGATGCCGCGCGGTGCGTCGTCTCGGCGATCGGCGGACCCACGTGCGAGCCGACGAGCTCGGGCGGCACGAGCGTGCCGGTCCAGCGCTGGATCCGCTGCCGTTCGATCGGGTCGTTCGAGTCCGACGCCCACACGCGCTGCGTGCGCTGCAGCACGCCGAGGTCGACGCGGGCGCCACCGCTCGCGCACGACTCGATCTCCAACGACGGATGCCGTTCGCGCAGCGCATCGAGCAGGGCGTAGAACGCGGTGGTCTGCGCGTGCACCGACGCGCGGTCGGTACGCGGCGACACCGCGGCATGCAGGTCGCGGTTGTGATCCCACTTGATGAAGTCGATGCCGACCTCGGCGACCAGAACGTCGATGCGCTCGAAGAGGTAGGCGGCGGCATCCGGGTTCGAGAGGTCGAGCACCTTCTGGTGCCGCCAGGTCGAGGAGTCGGGTGACGCCTGAAGCACCCAGTCCGGATGCCGTTCGGCGAGGTCCGACACCGGATTCACCATCTCGGGCTCGAACCAGAGGCCGAACTGCATCCCGAGCCCGTGCACGTGATCGGCGAGGGGGCGCAGTCCGTCGGGCCATTTCGCGTCGTCGATGAACCAGTCGCCGAGCCCCGAGCGGTCGTCGGGGCGCCCGCGGAACCAGCCGTCATCGAGCACGAACCGCTCCACCCCGACGGATGCCGCGGCCTCCGCGAGCTCGACGATCTTCGCCGGGTCGTGGTCGAAGTACACGGCCTCCCAGGTGTTCAGCACGAGGGGGCGCGGCGTGGTCGGGTGCGCGGCGAACGAACGCACCGCCTGGTGCAGTCGGGCAGACACCGAGTCGAGTCCGCTCTCGCCATAGGTGAGGAACACCTGCGGCGACACGTAGGTCTCCCCCGCCCCCAGCCGGATCTCGCCCGGCAGCAGCAGCTCACCTCCGCCGAGCACAGCCCCGTGCACACCTGCGCCCTCGGGCAGCCTCTCGACACCGACTTCGAGGTCGCCGCTCCATGCGACGTGCGCGGTCCACAGCTCGCCACGTCGGAAGCCGAACCCGTCGGTGCCGACCGCGGTCAGGTAGGGAGCGTCGTGTCCGCCGCGGCCTCGACGAACCTGTCGCAGGTGCGCCCCGTGACGCAGCTCGCCTCGCTGCGGGCGCCGCTCGCCGGTCCAGCGCCCCGTGTGGTCGAGCACCTCGGTCGCGTGCACCGGAACAGGGAGCAGGATGCGGGCCGCGAGCAGATCCAGCGGCTCGACGCCGTCGGCGGTGCTCGTGACCGACACCTGGCCGGTCAGCACGCCCCCGGCATCCAACGCGAGGTCGAGCACGACCGTGACCCCGGCCCCGGCATCCGAGAACTCTGCCCGCACCGACGTCGCCGTCGACTCCCACCCGACACACCGCAGCAGCGGCGCGCTGTGCAGTCCGCCGCGATGCCACGCGAGTGCCGGTGCGCCCGACCACCCGTCGGCCTCGACGGCGAGCAGCGGGAAGACCCGGGGGGCGTCGAACGAGCTGAACGTCACCGCGCCGGTCGACGACCCGGCGAGCGCCTCGAGGTCGGTGGGATCGAGCGCCGCGCCCCAGTGCAGCAGGCGCGCAGTGGTCGTGTCGATGACGACGCTGACGCCGCCGGAGGTCAGGTGGACGAGTGCGCTCATTGCCGCTCCAGACGGGTCGCAGACGAAACAGGAGGCCCGCCCGTGAGCATACGGGCGGGCCTCCGGAGGGTGTTACTCCTTGACGGGGATCGACGCGGCCTTGAGCGCGTCGACGGTCGCCGTCTGACCCTTCTCGATCGCGTCGAGCAGCGTTCCGCTGCCCGAGACCGCGGCCTTGAACCCGTCGGACACGTCCGAGTAGGTCTGGGTCATGGTCGGGCCCCACGCGAAGTCGGGCGAGACCTGGGTGGCGGCGTCGGCGAAGACGTCATAGATCTTCTGGCCGCCGTAGAACTCGACGCCCTCGGCGTAGACCGGAAGGTCGAGTCCTGCGGTGGTGGCCGGGTAGAGGTTGGCCGCTTCGGCGAGCGCGGTCAGCGCCTCATCGGACGTGTTCAGCCACAGCGCGAACTTCGTCGCCTCGTAGAGGTGCTCGCTGCCCTTGAGCACGGCGGTCGAGGATCCACCCCAGTTGCCGGCGGATGATCCGCCCTCCTCCCACTGCGGGAGCGGTGCGACGGCCCAGTTGCCCGCGGTGTCGGGTGCGCCGCTCGAGATCGAGTTGGCGCCCCAGACGGCGGAGTTCCAGGTCCAGACCTGACCGGAGTTGTAGGCGTTGTTCCACTCGTCGGTCCACGCGGGAACCGTCGCGACCAGGTCGTCGTCGAGCATGCTCTGCCAGTAGTCGGCGACCGTGGTGGTGGCGTCGTCTGCGAGCGAGACCGTCCAGCCCTCGTCGTCGCTCGAGAACCACTGCGCGCCGTCCTGCCAGGCGAAGCCGGCGAACTGGTTGATGTCGGACTGCGAGAAGTTGGTGATGTAGCCGCCCAGTTCGCGGATCTTGACCGCGGCCTCGCGATACTCGTCCCACGTGGTGGGGATCTCGATGCCGTTCTGCTCGAACAGGTCGGCGCGGTAGAACAGCCCCATGGGGCCGGTGTCCTGCGGCACGCCGTAGACGCCCTCGGTGCCGAGAGTCACCTGACCCCAGGCCCAGTCGACGAACTGGTCTTCGGAGGCGACGACGTCTTCGCAGGCGCTGAGGTCTTCGAGACCGTCCTGCACGAGGAAGTTCGGCAGGGCGTCGTACTCGATCTGCCCGAGGTCAGGAGCGTCGCCCGCCTTGATCTGGTTGAAGAAGTTCTGGTACGTGCCGCCGTTGCCGTTGGGGCCGGTCTGCACGTCGACCTGGATCTCGGGGTTGGCGTCGTTCCAGATCTTCACGACATCTTCGATGCCGGGGATCCAGGAGGTGAACTCGAGCGTGACGTCGCCGTCGGCCGGGGTGCACGAGGCGGCGTCGCCGCCGGTGCCTGAGCTGTCTCCGCCGGATGCCGAGCAACCGGCGAGCGCGAACGCCGAGATGGCGATGACAGCGGCTGCCTTCATCTTCGAATGCTGCATTTCGATCCTTTCGTGGATGCGATGGGGTGGTGCGGGTGTGTGGTGCGGGTGGTGCGGGTGGTGCGCCGCCCGGTCGGTCCGGGCGGCTGCCTGCTCACTTCAGGGCGCCGGCGCCCAGTCCGTTGCGCCAGAAGCGCTGGAGCAAGAGGAAGGTGACGATCAGCGGGACGACCGACAGCAGAGCGCCGATCAGCACGAGACCACGGAGTTCTGGCAGCTGATTCAGCTGGTTGTTCCAGTTGTAGAGACCGAAGACCACCGGGAAGAGGTCTTCGGATCGCAGCATGATCATCGGCAGGAAGAAGTTGTTCCAGATGGCCACGAACTGGAACAGGAACATCGTCACCAGAGCGGGGGTCATCAGCCGGATGCTGACGGTGAAGAACGTGCGGATCTCCCCCGCGCCGTCGAGTCGACTCGCTTCGAGCAGCTCGTCCGGCACCGACGAGGCCGCGAAGATCCGTGCCAGGTAGACCCCGAACGGACTCACGATCGACGGCAGGAAGACCGACCAGAACGTGTTGGTCAGCTGCGCCTGGCTGAAGATCAGGAACAGGGGCAGCGCGAGCGCGGTGGCGGGCACGAGCACCCCGCCGAGCACGATGTCGAACATCAGGTCGCGGCCCGGGAACCGGTACTTCGCCAGGGCGTAGCCGGCCATGGCGGCGAGCAGGGTCGCGATGGCGCCACCGAGTGCCGCGTAGAGCACCGAGTTCATCAGCCACCGCAGGTAGACGCCGTCGCGGTAGGCGAACAGCTCCGCGATGTTGTCGAACAGGTGGAAGTCGGCGAACCACAGCGGGGCGGTGGTCAGGATGTCGCCGGTCTCTTTGCTCGACGCGACGAGCAGCCACCACAGCGGCAGCAGGAAGTAGACCGTGAACACGGCCATGATCAGCATGGCGCCGGTGCGCGAGATGCCGGACTCGCGAGCGGCCTTTCCGCGCAGGGCCTTGCCGCGGGTGCCCCGGCCAGGGGCGACGATCGACATGGTGCTCATGCGTTCTGCTCCTTGCGCTGCATGTACTTCATGAACCCGAACGACAGCACGAACGTCGTCACGGCGAGCACGACCGAGAAGGCGGCCGCCAGGTTGGTGTTCGGGATGGATGCCGTGGCGTACACGGTCATGTTCGGGGTGAAGGTGCTGGTCACCGCCGAGCTGAACGAGCGGAAGACCTGGGGCTCGGCGAGCAGCTGCAGCGTGCCGATGATCGAGAAGATCGCGGTCATGACGATCGCCGGGCGCACCAGCGGGATCTTGATCGACCAGGCGATGCGCCACTGGCCTGCGCCGTCGAGGGTGGCCGCCTCATAGAGCTCCTGCGGGATCGACAGCAGCGCCGAGTAGATGATCAGCATGTTGTAGCCGACGTAGACCCAGGTGACGACGTTCGCGATCGACCACAGCACGAGGTCGGCACCGAGGAAGTCGATGTTCTTGGTGATCGCGGTGAACGGCGACAGGTTGGGCGAGAACAGCGAGCCCCACATGATCGCGGCGATGACGCCGGGCACCGCGTAGGGCACGAAGAACGCGAGACGGAAGAAGCGCTTGCCCCGCACGAGCGGCGAGTCGAGCAGCAGCGCGAACAGCAGGGCGAGGCCGAGCATGACCGGCACCTGCACGACGCCGAACGTCAGCATCCGCCCCATCGAGCTCCAGAACGCCTCGTTCTGGAAGACGAGCACGTACTGGGCGAAGCCGCCGAACACCTGCTCGGCCTTGCCGAAGGTGCCGTCGCGCTCGACGACGAGCAGCGACTGCCAGAAGGCGTAGGCGATCGGCACGACGTAGAACAGCGCGAACAGCACGCCGAAGGGCACGATGAGGAACGCGATCGCGCCCTTGTGCGGAATCCGTCGGCGGCGGCCCGGCGCCCGGGGCGCTGAGGCGACCGCCGGAGCGGTGAGCGTGGTGGTCATACATCCTCCTTGATGATGCGGACGGCCCCCGCCGGCACGAGCCCGGTGGCGGCGGCGTCGGTGACGAGGTCGTGGCCCGAGGTCGCGATCTCGACATCCGTCGATCCGTGGTTGATGACGAACAGGAACGACCCGGCGTCGCCGGTGCGGCGCACGACCTCGACGTCGGGTCCGGCGCCGGGCGTCGGGGCGATGCCGGCGGATGCCGCGAGCCGCGCGATCAGTCGGCGGTAGTCGTCGCGAGCGGGCTGGGTTCCGAGGAACCAGGCCTCGCCCTCGCCTGCCGCGCGGCGTGTGATCGCAGGGCCGCCGGCGGCAGGGCCGTCGACGAACGACGCGACGACCTCGGCATCCGTCGTCTTGAGCCGCTCGCTCCAGACCGTGGCGGTGGTGCCATCGCTGAGGGTGACGGACTCGTCGGGGCGGAGCGGTGCGAACTCCTCCGAGCGGATGCCGAGCAGCTCGCGGAACGCGCCGGGGTAGCCGCCGGTGCGCACCCGGTCCTCCTCGTCGACGATGCCGCTGAAGAACGTGATGAGAGCCGTGGCGCCGTTCTCGACCGCGCGGGCGATCGCCGCGGCATCCGCGTCGCTGATGAGGTGCAGCGCGGGAACGACCAGCAGGCGGTACCCGTCGAGGTCTGCGCCCGGACGGACGACGTCGGTGGTGACACCGGCATCCGCCAGTGCCGCGTGCGCGGCGTGCACCTGCCCGAGGTATGCGAGCCCCTCGCTCGGGCGGCCCTCGTTCTCGGTCGCCCACCAGCTCTCCCACGAGAAGAACAGGGCCGCATCGGCTGCGACTCGTGTGCCGGCGACGTCGCCGAGGCGGTCGAGCAGACCGCCGAGCTCGACGACCTCGCGCCACTGGTCCGAGTCCTCGCCCGCGTGGGGCACGAGGGCCGTGTGGTACTTCTCGGCGCCCTGCGTCGAGGCCCGCCACTGGAAGAAGCAGATGCCGTCGGCGCCGCGTGCCACGTGCGCGGCGATGTTGCGCTGCAGCTCACCCGGGGCCTTGGCGAGGTTGTAGGGCTGCCAGTTCACAGCGCCGGTCGAGGTCTCCATCAGCAGCCAGGGCGCACCCTGGGCGAGCCCGCGGGTCAGGTCGGCGGCGAACGAGAGCTCGCCCCGCGCGTCGTCGAGGCGGCGGTCGAGATAGTGGTCGTTGGCGATCAGGTCCATCTCGCCCGCCCACGACCAGTAGTCGAGGTTGCGGATGTGCGCGGTGACCATGAAGTTGGTCGTGACCGGCACCTCGCTGTGCTCGCGCAGGATCTCGGCCTCGGTGCGGTAGAGCGCGAGCTGCTCGTCGGAGCTGAACCGCTGGAAGTCGAGGATCTGGCCGGGGTTGCGCAGCGACAGGGCCTGCGCCGGCACGCGCACGTCGTCGAAGTCGCTGTAGCGCTGGCTCCAGAACGTCGTGCCCCAGGCGCGGTTGAGCGCGTCGATGTCGTCGTAGCGGTCGCGCAGCCAACCGCGGAACGCCTCGGCGCTCGTGTCGCAGTAGCAGAGCGCGTTGTGACAGCCCAGTTCGTTCGACACATGCCAGAGCGCCACGGCGGGGTGGTTCCCGTAGCGCTCGACCACGCGGGTGACGACCTCGGCGGCGTAGGCGCGGAAGAGCGGCGAACTCGGGCAGTAGCCCTGGCGGCCGCCCGGGTGGAAGACCGTGCCGTCTTCGCCGACCGGGAGGATCTCGGGGTGGCGGGCGGTGAGCCAGGGAGCAGGAGACGCGGTGCCGGTGCCGAGATTGATGCGGATCCCCGCCGCGTGCAGCAGCTCGATGATCTCGTCGAGTGCGCTGAAGTCCCAGACCCCCGGGGCGGGGTTGATCGACGACCAGCCGAAGATGTTGATCGCCACGAGTCCGATGCCGGCCTGCCGCATGAGCCGCACGTCGTCGGGCCAGACGCTGCGGTCCCACTGCTCGGGGTTGTAGTCGCATCCGAAGACGAGGCCGCGCCCTGCGGAGAGGGTGGCGATGCGGTCGGACACAGCGGCGGCCATCGGTGACGCTCCTTTGCGGTTCATGTGTGCACGTGCACAGCTCGCGGCATGAGAGCAGCGATCGGGATTTCTGTGAACGTGCACACATCGTCGCATGTCGTGGTGAATCCCGTCAAGTCCGGGTCGCTAGGCTGTCGATCATGAGCACTTCCGCCCGTCGTCGCAGCACCGTGCACGACGTGGCGCGCGTGGCCGGGGTCTCGAGGGGAACCGTCAGCCGCGTCATCAACGGCGGGTATGTGTCGGACTCCGCACGCACCGCGATCGAAGACGCGATCCGCGAGGTCGGCTACGTGCCGAACACCGCCGCACAGAACCTCGTGCGCCAGCGCACGCAGGCCATCGCGTTCATCGTGCACGAGCCGCACGCACTGTTCCTCGAGGACCCGAACATCGGCGCGATCATGCTCGGCACGAACGAGACGCTGTCCGAGGCGGACTACCAGATGGTGTGCCTGGTCGTGGACTCGGTGCGCGACACCGAGCGCGTCGCCCGCTACCTCAACGGCGGATTCGTCGACGGAGCCGTCATCGTCTCGGCGCGAGCACAGGACCCGATCACCAAGGCCGTCATGCGACTCGACCTGCCCGTGACCTATGTCGGCCACCCACCCGATGTCGACGCGGCGTGGGTCGGCGTCGACAACCGCGGCGCCGCGCAGGCCGTCACCTCACGCCTCCTGGCGACGGGGCGCGCACGGGTCGGCATGATCGCGGCCGCCCTCGACCGCGATTCGGGCACCGACCGCCTCGCGGGCTTCACCGACGCGCTCGGCGACGACTTCGACCCCGACCTCGTCGAAGAGGTGCCGCTGTACTCCTACGCCGACGGAGCCGCGGCGATGACGCGACTGCTCGAGCGGGCTCCGGACATCGACGGGGTCTTCGCCGCGTCGGATGCCGTCGCCGCGGGTGCGATGTGGGCGCTTCGCGAAGCCGGACGCCGGGTGCCAGACGACGTGGGCGTCGTGGGCTTCGACAACAGCAGCTGGGCGACGCGCACCACCCCGCTGCTCTCGACCGTCGATCAGCCCGCCGAAGGGCTGGGGGCCGCGGCCGCGGCATCCGTCCTCGCGCAGCTGCGCGACGATCAGCGCCCGCGGGAGGGCATCATGCTGCCGACGCCCGTCGTCTGGAGAGACTCGGCCTGAGCGCTGGCCTCAGGCGGGGCCGAGAGACTCGGCCTGAGCGCCTCTCCCCCACCGGAACGTCGAGACCGTCGGGTCGCCCGCGATCCAGAAGCGCCAGGGGAACGCCGCGGTGCCGGCCACGCCGGCCACGCCCACTCGCGGGCCGGTCGCCACGTCGGTGATCGGTTCGTCGCGCAGCCACAGCTCGGCGCGAGCACCCTCGAACTCCTCGCCGGTGATCGCGTCGATCCCGTCGTGGATCGGATGCCGCAGCCCCACCGCCTGGCCGAATCGGCCCGGCCCCTTGGCGAGGTCACGCAGCGCCGTCGCCGTCAGCGGGGTCGTCGCGCGGCGGCGCACGGCCGCGGCATCCGCTCCGTGCACGACCTCGCCCGCGCGCAGCAGGATTCCGCCGGCTTGGCCCTCGAGCCCCGAGACGACGTTCACGCACGAGTGGATGCCGTGGCTCAGGTAGACGTACAGATGCCCCGGCTCGCCCCACATCGTCGCGTTGCGTGCGGTGCGGCCCATGCGGGCGTGAGAGCCCGGATCGGCCTCCGGCCCGGTGCCCTGGCCGTGATACGCCTCGACCTCGGTGAGCCGGAGTCGCACCTCGGAGCCCGCCACGACCGTGCGCAGCTCTGCGCCGAGCAGCAGTGGTGCGACCTCGACCGGCAGCCCGCTCAGCTCGATGCGGGTCGCTCGGTGCAGGGCATCCGTCGACATGCGGTCAGAACTGCGGCGCCGTCTGGCACCACGAGGCGTCGAAGCCGGTGAGCGCCACGATCTCGTCGCCCGTGCGCAGGTCGAGCAGGTGCGTCTCGAGGTTCTCGGGCAGCGGCAGCAGCATCTGGTCGTAGGGGTTGTCTGCCAGATCGGGCGCGATCACGACCGCGGCGTACTGGCCGCTGGGTGAGGCGCAGGCCTGCAGGATCGAGTCGGTCGAGTCCACCTCGACGAGAGGCGTCGCGGCTCCCTCCTCGTCGACCCGGATGACCGCTTGCCCGATGGGCAGCCCGTTCTCATCGCGCGAGACGACGTGGCGCAGCGTGCCGCCGGGGAAGGGCGTGATCGTGATCGCGGAGCCGTAGTCGGGAGTCGACGCCTCGAGCGGCACCTCCGAGCCGTCGGTGAGGTTCAGCTCGACCACCGAACCGTCGAGTCGCTCGACGATCGCCGTATAGGTGCCGCGCGAGATGCCCTGAATGGTCGTCGCGAGTCCGAGGGACTGGACCCCCGCGTCGGTCGTGCGATCGACCAGCGAGAGCGCACCGTCGAAGTCGATGAAGAGCACGGCGGCGCTGTCGGGCACGAACTGCCAGACGAAGATGTTCGCCTCCTTGTCGCCGACCTCGGTCACCACCGGTTCGCCGTCGCCGCTCAGCGACTGCGTGACGAGCACGCTGGCGCGCCCCTCGGTGTCGCTGAGCTCCTTGTCGGAGTAGCTGTAGCCGACCAGGCCCCCGCGGTCAGAGACCTGGATCGCGCCCACGTACCCGACGCCGGGGAGCTCGAGCTCGCGCGGGTTCTGGCCGTCACGGTCCATCACGAGCAGCTTCGAGCCTTCATCCTCCTCGACCGAGACGACGAGCTGCGAGGAGGTCGCGCGGAAGTCGTTGATCCTGTCGGCGGCGAAGACGGGCTGCGCCTTCTCGCCCGTCAGGTCGGTGCGGAAGATCTGGTCGTCGCCGTCGGCATCTCGACGCAGCAGGAAGATGTTCGACGCCGGAGTCGAGAAGCTCGTCGAGAGCGTCGCGCTGGGGCCGCCTCCGGCGCCCACGGCATCGGCGACCTTCACGGTGTACTCGGTGTCGTCATCGAGCGGCACGGTGAAGCGGATGCCGATGCCACGACCTGCGGCGTCGAGGGTGAACGGCAGCGCGGGTTCGACCGTGACCTGCGACTCGTCGATCGCGGCCAGAGACTGGTTGGCGGTGAGGATGACACGGCTTCCCGAGGTCTCGATCGCCTCGGTCGGATTCACCTGCACGTCGGTGATGCGCGGACCCTGCGTGAGGCTGACGACGCCGAGTCCGGCGCCCACGAGCACGAGGATGCCCATCACGGCGCCGAGCGCCAGCAGGAATCGGCGGTCGCTCGAGGTGGCGGACTTCTCAGGCGCGGGCGCCTTCGGCTGCTTCGCGGGCTTCGGCTGCTTCGCGGGCTTCGGCGCCTTCGCGGGCTTGGGCGCCTTCGCGGGCTTCGGCTTCTTCTCCGCCTTGGGCTTCTCCGGCGCGGGGGGCGCATAGTCGGTCGAGGAGTGCGCCGCGAGCGTGGTCGTCGACTCGGCATCCGGCGGGACGAAGGTCGAGCGCGTCGGCCGCTCATCGCCCGTCGAGCGGGCCACGGGTGAGACGGCACGCGGCCCTGTCGCAGGAGGCGTCTCGTCTCGGTCGGCTCCGCCGTCCTCGCTCGACGAACGGGGAGAGACGGCTTCTTCACTGGTCGTTGAGCGAGCCGCAGGCGAGACGAAACGCGGTGTCGACTGGGGAGGCGTTTCGTCTCGGTCGGCTCCGCCGTCCTCGCTCAACGAACGGGGAGAGGGCTCGGCTCCGCCGTCCTCGCTCGACGAACGGGGAGAGGGCTCGGCTCCGTCCTCGCTCAACGAACGGGAGGCAGCTGCCGCCTCGGCCTCGCGCGCGGCACGCAGCTCGGCCCGGGTGCGCGGCACCGCCGGCTCGTCGCGGCGGTCGTCGTCAGTACTCATACGGATCCGAAGGCTCGTCGATCGCGGTGACGGTCGTCGGTTCGACGTGCAGCGAGCCGTCGGCATCCGCCTTGACCGTGCCTTCGACCTCGACCCACTGGCCGGTGTCGAACTCTCCGGCGTCGATCGTCACGGGCAGGGTCGCCGGCTGCGCGTCGATCACGCAGTGTGTGATGACCAGGCGGGTGAGGTTGACGCCGTCGGCATCCGTCGGGGTGACGAACCCGGTCAGTGTGACCGTCTTGCCGTCGTAGGCCGCGGTGTTGGTCGCCGTGGCGAACACGCTCGCCCAGTCGCCGACCCCGAAGGTGGCGGTGTCGGCCACGCCGAGGGTCACGTCGTCGGCCCCGGCGAACAGGGCGGTCTGCTCACCGACCCTCGACATCGCGAGTTCGACCGACAGCGATGCGGGAGGCAGCACGAGCGCGGCGATCACGACACCACTGGCCACGACACCGCCGGTCACCGTGCCGGCCAGGGCGAGGGAACGGCGCGGCGTCGGCGCCGCATCCGCCTCGTGGCTGTCGCCATGGTCGTGACCGTGGTCGCCCTCTTCGCCGAGCGGCAGCGTGCACGACCAGATCGCGCCCGCGAGCGTCACGACGGCCGCGGCGCACGCGAACCACACCGATTCGGGGCTGATGTAGAGGTTCAGTCGTCCGGTCAGGCCGAGTCCGAGAGTGACGACCGAGATGACCGTGGCGAGGCCGATGCCCAGCCAGCGGGTGCCGAGCGCCCGGGCGTGCGAAGGCGCGTCAGAGGTGGGTGTGTGATCAGACAAGGACGTTCACCCCGATCCCGATCGCGAAGGCGGCGAACACCACCACGCCGACGATGCCGGCGAGCGTGCGGGTGGTGAATGTCGTGCGCATGAGCGCGAGCATCTTGACGTCGACGAGGGGGCCGACGAGCAGGAACGCGACGAGAGCGCCCGACGAGAAGGTCGAGGCGAACGAGAGTGCGAAGAACGCGTCGACGTTCGAGCAGATAGCGACGGTCATCGCGAGCGCCATCATCGCGAGGATCGACAGCACCGGGTTCGAGCCGATGGCCAGCAGCACCTCGCGCGGGATCAGCACCTGCACGGCCCCGGCGAGCGCCGAGCCGATCACGAGGGCCGGCATGACCGCGCGCAGCTCGACGAGGAACTGCGTGAGGCTGCGGCGAACAGGGGTGCCGTGCTCGTGCGTGACGCGGTCGCAGGTGTCGATGAAGCGCTCCGTGAGCAGGGAGTCGGGCGAGGGGTGCCGGCTGTAGATCCAGCCGATCAGGTTGGCGAGCAGGTAGCCGCCGATGAGACGCGCCACCAGGATGCCGTCGTCGAAGCCGAAGGCCGCATGCGTGGTGAGGATGACGATCGGGTTGACGATCGGGGCGGCGATCAGGAAGGTGAGCGCCTCGGCGGGGGCGAGACCCCGCATCATCAGTCCGCGCGCGAACGGCACGTTGCCGCACTCGCACACCGGGATCAGCATGCCGAGCAGCGACAGCACGGCACGGCGCGCCCATGCGCGCTTCGGCAGCCAGCGGTGGATCACATCGGCCGGCAGCCACACCTGCACGACGATCGACAGCAGCACGCCGAGGATCACGAACGGCAGAGCCTCGATGAGCACGCTCAGCGCGAGCGTCAGCCCGTCCTGCGCCCTGCTCGGCAGGCTCGCGGTGAAGAGCGTCGGCAGGAACCGGTCGACCAGGAAGAGCGCGGCCACGATCGCGGCGCCGAGGCCGACTCCGATCCACGGCGAGCGCGGCGATCGGGAGGGTCGGTGCGCGTGCACCGTCCGTGGAGCGGCCTGGGTGGTCACGCGTTCGCTGCCTCTTCGGCGTCGCGCTTGTTGGTGCAGGAGGCGCACAGTCCGAAGATGTCGACGACGTGTGCGGCATCCGTGAAGCCGTGCAGAGCCGCGGTGCGGTGCGCCCACTGCTCGACGTCGGTCGCTTCGATCTCGACCGTGAGTCCGCAGTTGCGGCAGATCAGGTGGTGGTGGTGACCCTGTGTCGTGCAGGCGCGGTAGAGCGCCTCACCCTCGGGGCTCTGCAGCGAGTCGGCGTCGCCCGCAGCGGCGAGCCCGGCCAGCGCGCGATACACCGTGGCGAGGCCGATGCCGGTGTTGTCGTCGCGCAGCGAGGCATGCAGGTTCTGCGCGCTGACGAACCCTCGCGCATCGGCGAGGGCTTCGCGCACGCGATCGCGCTGCCAGGTGTTCCGCTGAGCCATACCCACGATTCTAGGCGCGCCGCCCTTGCCGGGCCCTGGGAACGTCAGGCCCGCACTCGTCGCACACCGCCGCGGGCGCGCTGGATGATCCAGCACACGACGTAGATCGTGAACGACAGGGTCGTGATGTAGGGGCTGACCGGCAGAGTGCCCGCGAGAGCCAGCAGGATGCCGCCGACGGCCGACACGAAGCCGAACAGTGCGGCGAGCAGCGGCACGGCGACGGGTCCGGCCGAGACGCGCATCGCGGCGGCCGCGGGAGTCACGAGCAGCGCCATCACGAGCAGGGCGCCGATGATGTGCACGCTGACCGCGACGATCAGGCCGAGCAGCACCATGAACAGCAGGCTGACGGCCCGCGTGGGCACACCGCGGGCCGCCGCGGACTCGGGGTCGAGCGAGTCGAAGCGCAGCGGGTTCCACATGAGCAGCAGGCCGAGCAGCACCACGATGCTGATGCCGAGCAGCCAGCCGAGGTCGGGGCTCGAGACCGAGACGATCTGCCCGGTGAGCAGACTGAACCGGTTGGCGCTGCGCCCGTCGTAGAGAGACAGGAACAGGATGCCGAGGCCGAGCCCGAACGGCATCAGCACTCCGACGATCGAATTGCGGTCGCGGGCCTTGGCGCCGAGGATGCCGATCAGGATCGCCGCGACCAGGGCGCCGCCGAGCGACCCGACGACCACGCTGCCGCCGAACAGCAGCGCCGCGGCGGCCCCGGCGAACGACAGCTCGCTCACTCCGTGCACCGCGAACGCGAGGTCGCGCTGCATCACGAAGACGCCGATGAGTCCTCCGACGATGCCGAGCACCGCTCCCGCGATGATCGAGTTCGCGAGCAGGGCGACCAGCTCGCCGTAGTCCTGGAACGAGAAGACGTCGCTCCAGTCGACCGCGGGGACGATGCCGGTGATGACGTTCATGCGGCACCTCCGTGGTCGTGATCGTGCGCGTGCTCATGGTGGGGCTCGGCATCGGGCACTCCGACGACGACCAGCCGGTCGCCCGCTCGCAGCACGAACACCGGGGTGCCGTAGAGCTCGGTGAGCACCCGCGTCTGCAGCACCTCTTCGGGGGTGCCGAGCACGAAGCGGCCACCCGCGATGTAGAGGATGCGGTCGACGCGGCCGAGGATCGGGTTGATGTCGTGGGTCACGAACAGCACGGCGGCGCGGCGATCGCGACGCTGGCGGTCGATGATGTCGGTGATGGCGACCTGATTCGCGAGGTCGAGGTTCGACAGCGGCTCGTCGCACAGCAGCAGGGTCGGCTCGTCGGCGAGCGCCTGGCCGACGCGCAGCCGCTGCTGCTCACCGCCCGACAGCAGCCCGACACGGCGATCGGCATAGTGCGCGGCTCCGACCGAGGTCAGCAGCTGATCGACCTTGGCCCGGTCGCCCCGGTGCGGGATCGGGAATCCGAAGCGGCTGCCCTGCACGCCGAGTGCGACGAGGTCGCGGGCCCGCATGCTCGTGTCGGGGGCGAGTGAGCGCTGCTGCGGGATGTATCCGATGCGCGGATTTCCTTTGCGCACGGGTTCGCCCGCGACCGTGATCTCGCCGGCCGACAGCGGCTGCAGGCCCAGGATGCTGCGCAGCAGCGTGGTCTTGCCCGAACCCGACGGACCGAGCACGGCGATGAACTCGCCGGGCTCGACCGTGAGGTCCAGTCCCGACCACAGCTCGCGGTCACCGCGCTGCAGCGCGGCTCCCCGCACTTCGAGCACCGGGTTCGACTTCTCGGCTCCTGCCCGCGCGTCGGCGGCGGCGCTCACGACTGCAGCGCGTCGGCGAGGCTCTGGATCGCGTCACTCATCCACTCAGAGTACGACGATCCTTCGGGCAGCAGCTCCGTGAAGGCGACGACAGGGATGCCCGCCGCGGTCGCGGCATCCTCGACGCGCTGCGTCTCGGCTCCACCGGTCTGCGCGTTCGTGAGCACGGCCGCCACATCGCCGCCGTCGACGACGTTGAGGGTGTCGAGCAGTGTCGCGGGGGCGACATCGCTGCCCTCCTCGACGGCCTCGGCGAACCCCTCGGGCGTGACGTCGGTGAGTCCGGCGGCGGTGGCGATGTAGCCGGGCAGCGGCTCGGTGATGATCACGTTGGCGCCGGCGGCATCCGTCTTCAGCGTCTCGAGGTCGGCCTCGAAGCCCTCGAGGTCGGCGACGATCTCTTCGGCGTTGGCGGTGAACTCCGCCTCGCCGTCCGGATCGATGGTGGCGAGCTCCTCGGCGATGGCCTCGACGACGTGGATCATCGTGTGCGGGTCGAACCAGACGTGCTCGTTGAAGCCCTCGATGTGGTTGTGACCCTCGTGGCCCTCTTCACCTTCGGCGTGATCGTGATCGTGGTCGTGGTCTTCCTCGGTCGCGCCCTCCTCGTCGGAGTGACCTTCGTTGCCCGGGAAGTCGTGCGAGAACTCGACGGCGCTGACCACGTGCACGTCCTGCGCATCCTGCAGCAGCGTGTCGATGAAGCCGTCGTAGCCGCCGCCGTTCTCGATCACGAGGTCGGCCTTCTGCACGGTGAGCCGGTCGCGGGCCGATGCCTCGTACGAGTGCGGGTCCTGCGTGGCCGAGGTGATGATCGAGGTCACGTCGACGCGGTCGCCGCCGATCTGCGCGGCGAGCGAGCCGTAGACGTTGGTGCTCGCAGCGACCGTGACGGTGTCGCCGGCACCCTCTCCCGCCGCGGGAGTGGTGGAGCATCCGGCCAGCGAGAGCGCGGCGACGGATGCGAGGGCGAGGGCGACGAACGGCTTCTTCATGCTCTCACTCTAAACGCTAATGAGAACCATTATCAAATCGGCCCTTCGCCGCCTTGATGCCGGGTCGGCTCGCCACCGCGCCGTCTGCAGGACCGCAGCTCGGATGCAGGACGAGAAACCGTGTTCCCGTCCTGCATCCGTGCTCTCGTCCTGCAAACGACTCAGTGGAACCTGGTCAGCCGATGAGGCCGGGCGCGATCCAGACGGTCGAGTCGCCGGGCAGAGCGCCGTCGACGACCGAGCCGAGCACGACGTCTGCGGCATCCGCGCCGAGGTCGAACGGCTCCGAGCCGAAGTTGGTCACGATCTGCCAGCCGTTCGGGCGAGCGAAGCGCAGCACATCGGGGCGCCCGGTCTCGATCCACTCGAGACTCTCCTCCGTCTGCAGCTCATGGCGCAGGCGCAGCGCCTCGCGGTACAGCGCAAGTGTCGACGAGGGGTCGGCCGCCTCGACATCGACCGCGGACTCGGCGAACCAGGCGGGCTGCGGCAGGTGCGCGTCGCCGGAGCCGAATCCGAACGAGGGACCGGATGCCGTCCACGGCAGCGGCACGCGGCATCCGTCCCTTCCCAGGCCGTCGAAGACGGCCCCTCGGAAGAACGCCGGGTCCTGACGCTGCTCGGGCGCGACGTCGGCGACCTCGTGCAGCCCCAGCTCCTCGCCCTGATAGAGATAGGTGCTGCCGGGAAGGCCGAGCAGCAGCAATGTCGCGGCGTGTGCCCTGCGCAGGCCGCGCTCGCGGTCGAGCTGGTCCTCCGGGCCCCCGGCGGAGACCCACTCGACACCCTGCTTCACTCCGGTGCGCCCCCCGAGTTGCGGCAGCCCGTAGCGCGTCGCGTGACGCGTGACGTCGTGGTTCGACAGCACCCACGTCGTCGATGAGCCCGTCGCCTGCGACTGCGCCAGGTTGTCGGCGATGATGGTGCGGAACTGCGTCGCGTCGAAGTCGGCGACGAGCAGATCGAAGTTGAACGCCTGACCCAGCCCGTCAGCCGAGGCGTACTTCGCCCGACGCTCGGGCGTGCTCACCCAGGCCTCGGCGACAGCCGTGCGAGGAGGGTCGTACTCGTTGAAGACCCGACGCCATTCGGCATACACCTCGTGCACATCGTCACGGTCGTGCAGCGGGTGGTTGCCGTCGTGCGGCAGCAGCTCGAGCTCGGCGGTGCTCGGCAGCGGTTCGGTGAGGTCCTTCGTGAGCATGTGGGCGACGTCGATGCGGAAGCCGTCGACTCCGCGGTCCGACCAGAAACGCAGGGTCTTCAGGAAGTCCTCGCGCACCTCGGGGTGGTCCCAGTTGAGGTCGGGCTGCTCGGGAGCGAAGCTGTGCAGGAACCACTGCCCGTCCGCCACGCGCTCCCATGCAGATCCGCCGAACGCGGCGGTCCAGTCGGTCGGCGGCTCCGAGCCGTCGGGACCGCTGCCCTCGCGGAAGATGTACCGCTCACGGGCGGCCGAACCGCGGCCGGCGGCGAGCGCCTCCTGGAACCACTCGTGCAGGTCAGACGAGTGGTTCGGCACGATGTCGACGACCACGCGGATGTCGCGCTCGTGCAGCGCGGCGACCATCTCGTCGAAGTCCTCGAGCGTGCCCAGACGCGGATCGACGTTGCGGTAGTCGGCCACGTCGTATCCGCCGTCGGCCAGCGCCGACGGGTAGAACGGGCTCAGCCACACTGCGTCGATGCCCAGGTCGCGCAGATAGTCGGCGCGCGAGACGATGCCCGGGATGTCGCCGAGTCCGTCTCCGTTGGCATCGGCGAAGCTGCGGGGGTAGATCTGGTAGACGGCGGCCTGTCGCCACCATGCTGCCGTCTTGTCGTCGCGGGTCTCGGTGAGAAGCGCATCGGTCATGAGGGGTCTTGCTCCTTCGTGTTGCGGTCTGGGATGCGCGCGGACCGACGCCCGTCGGCCCGCGCGATGGCGATGGCGTCAGCCCTTGACGGCGCCCTGGGTGACGCCTTCCATGACGAAGCGCTGCGTGAACAGGTACGCCAGGATCGCCGGGGCCATCGCCATCAGGTATGAGGCGAACGACACGTTGTAGTTGTTGCTGAACTGGGTCTGGAAGAGGTTCTGCCGCACCGGGAGGGTCTGCATGGCCGGGTCCGAGATGATCAGCGACGGCATCATGAAGTCGTTCCACGCGTAGAGGAAGGCGAAGATGCCGACCGTGGCGCTCATCGGCGCGAGCAGCGGGAAGATCAGCTGCCAGAACGTCTGCCATGTGCTGGCGCCGTCGATACGCGCGCTCTCCTCGAGCTCGATCGGGATCGAGCGCAGGAATGCGGTGAACAACAGCACGCTGAAGCTCAGCTGGAACATCGTCGCGAGGATGATGACCCCGAACGGGTTGTCGAGACCGACCCAGCCGGTCAGCTGGATCTGCGGCAGCGCCACGACCGGGAACGGGATGAACATCGCGGCCAGCAGGTAGAAGAACGAGTAGCGGAACAGGCGGTGGTCCCAGTTGCGGACGATCGCATATGACGCGAACGCGGCCAGCACGATGGTCGCGATGACGGTGCCCGCCGTGACGAGCAGCGAGATGCCCGCTCCGACGGGGAACTTCGTGAGGTTCCACGCCTCGACGAAGCCGTCGATGCTGAACGGAGCCGGCAGCGAGAAGGCGTTGCCGTCGACCGCCTGGCCCGTGGTCTTGAACGCCATGGACATCGTCACGTACAGCGGAAGCAGCACCGTGACGGCACACAGGATCAGGATGATCGTGCCCGACCAGTTGACGCGCTCCATGCGGACCCTCGGCTTCTTGCCCGAGGCGGGGATGGTGGTGAGTGTCTGCGTCGACATCAGAGTGCGTTCCTTCCGCGGGTCAGCGAGAGCTGCAGCAGGGAGATGAGCACGGCGACGATGAAGAAGATCGTCGCGTTAGCCATCTGGTAGGCGTAGTCGCCGCCGTTGAAGCCCGCGATGATGGTCATCGCGACGCTGCGGGTGGCGGTGCCGGGACCGCCGTTGGTGAGGCCGACGATGATGTCGTAGGCGTTGAGGAAGCCCTTGAACCCGAGGATCACGTTGATCACCACGTATCCGGCGACGAGCGGCAGCGTGATGCGGAACAGCTGCTGCCTCTTGTTCGCCCCGTCGATGCTCGCCGCCTCGTAGACCTCGCTCGGCACCGAGAGCAGACCTGCGATGTAGATCAGCAGCGTGCCTGGCACCGCCTGCCATGCGGTCACGATGACGATGGCGACCCAGGCGAGATCGGGATTGGCGAGGAGGCTGGTCGACAGCCACGGGATGCCGGTGGCGGCGCCCGCGGCGGGGATGGAGTTCGAGAAGAGGAAGTTGAAGACGTAGGCGATGATGATTCCCGAGATCACCATCGGGATCACGAAGATCGTGCGCAGGCCCGTCTTGAAGCGGATGCGGGAGGTCAGCCCGACCGCGAGCAGGAACGCGATCACGTTGACGACGATCACCGTGGCGATCGAGAAGCCGAACGTGAACAGGTAGCTCTGCAGGATGGCGGGATCGCTGAACATCGCGATGTAGTTCGTGAGACCGCTGAAGCTCCACTCCCCGATGCCGATCGAGTCGGTGAAGCTGAAGAAGATGCCCATGACCGCGGGCACGGTGATCGCCAGGGTGAAGATCACGAGGGTCGGAAGCAGGAACAGGTAGTAGATCGGCTCGACCCGCCCCTTGCGACGACGGAGCTTGCGGCCCTGTCCCGTGACGATCGAGGTCGTGTCGGTGGTCGGGCTGTTCGGCCGCGTCACATTCGCGGCTGCGGTGGTGCTCACGGTGCGGACTCCTCTGTCTCGCCGGCTGCCGCATCATCGGTCTTGGGGATCGGTGCGCGGAAGGCGATGCGAGCCCAGTCCGCGTCCATCGTGCGCAACATCGAAGTGGTCGAGGCGCCGAGCACCATCGCCTGCGCGTAGTTCATCACCGGGATGGTCTTCGGCACGAGCACTGAGGGGCCCTGGTAGATCTGCCCGTTCTCGTAGTACTCGATCATCCCCTCGATCCGGGGATCATCCGGAGCCGGTGCACCCTTCGTCGGGGTGAAGCCGAGCTGCGATGCGTTGTACGCCTCGATGTTCTCGGGCAGATAGAGGTACTCGAGGAACTCGCGTGCCGCCTCCTGGTGGTTCGATCCCTCGGGGATCATCGCGCCGAGGTCCATGTTCACGCGCACACCGAGGTCGGCCGGATCGTCGGTCATCGGCAGCGGGAACGTTCCGAGCTCGAGGTCGGGTGCGGTCTTCGCGATCTCGCTGAACGCCCAGGGGCCCTGCATGTACATCGCAGCCTCGCCCTTGCTGAACGCGAGGTTGCCGTCGCCGTATCCCCGGCTCTCGGCATCCTCGTTCGTGTAGTCGTTCGCGAGCTGCATCATCTGGTCCATGGGCTCGGCGAAGTCCTTCTCGAACGAGACGGGCGAGTCGGGGCCGACGGCGGCACCCTCGTCGGCCATCGCGTCGAAGAACTCGATCGTGTCCACCGATCCTCCGATCGAGTAGTCGTACCACCCCTGGCCCACGGTCCAGTCGTCCTTGAACGTCGCGTAGAACGGGTCGATCCCTGCGTCCTTCAGCTGGTCGCACACCGCGATCAGCTCGTCCCAGGTCTGCGGGACCTCGAGCCCCTGGGCGTCGAAGATCTCCTTGTTGTAGATGACCGATGCCGCCATCACCGAGTACGGCAAGGCGCTGGTGCGGCCCTCGCACGACCCGTACTGGTCCATGAGCGGCTGCAGATCGTCGCGGACGGATGCGGCGGCGTCGGTGTCGGAGAGATCGGTCAGGGTGCACCGCTGCACGAACCGCGCGATCTCGTAGTTGTAGTTGCCGAGGATGAGGTCGGGCGGATTGCCCCGCACGAAGCTGGCCGAGATCACGTCCGGCCCCGAGGTGTCGATCTCGACCCGCACGTCGCTCTGCGACGAGTTGAACTGGGCGACGAGGTCGGTCATGAAGCCGATCGCCTCACGCTTGTTGAACGTGAAGCGGATGGTCTCGGTGCCGCCGCCGGGTGCGCAGGCGGTGAGGGCGGAGCCGACGAGCGCCAGCGCCATGGCAGCACCGGCCACTCGTGCGACGGAGGGGGATTTCACAGACACCGTTGTCCTTTCGTCCTGTAGATCCGCGGACTAAATCTAGTGAGCGAATTTACTTCGATGAACGGTACTGTCTCATGTGGACGAGAGTGAGGTCAAGACCCGTGACAGAAGTCTCCGCAGGTCTGGGCACCGGGCGAGCCAGCGTCGGCGCCGTGCTCGACTTCGCCTGGGCGGCGGGCGAGTTCACCGCCACCGACGTCATGGCCTCGACGTCTCTGACGCGCTCGACGGCCATCGACGCGATCGACACCCTCGTCAGCGCCGCCGTGCTCCGTGAGCTTCCGAACGCGAGGGCCGCAGGCAGCTATCGCGCAGGGCGCCCCGCGCGACGCTTCGTGCTGGCATCCGATCTCGGTGTCGTGCTCGGCGTGGATGCCGGTGACAACCATGTCGCCGTCACCGTCTCCGATCTGCTCGACCGCACACTCGTGCACCACCGCACGGACATCGACTCGACCGAATCGGCGGCGGCGCGGCGCGCGACGGTGCTCGGCCAGATGGAGCAGGCACTCACCGAGGCGGGTGTCTCGAAGGATGACATCCTCGCGATCTGCGTCGGCGTCGCCGCTCCCGTGAATCGCGCAGGGGTCTCTCCCCCGCATCCCGACGGCTTCTGGGAGCGCACGAACCCGGGCCTCGCCGACGCACTGGCCGGCTGGGCGCCGGCCGTCGAGATCAAGAACGACGCTCAGCTCGCCGCTATCGCCGAGGGCTCGGTCGGGGCCGCAGTGGGATGCCGAGACTACGTCGCGCTGCTCGCCGGCGAGCGCTTCGGCGGGGGGGTCGTCGTCGACGGCCACGTGCTGCACGGCGCGCACGGCGGCGTCGGCGAAGGCATCGTGTTCGACCACATCGTGGGCGTGGGATCGGCCTTCGGTCTGAGCTACGCCCTGCAGGACGAGGTGCGTGCCGCCGTCGCGAGTGGCGAGGTCGACGCGAGCTCGCCGATCGGACGCCTCGCCGACGACGACCGCGTGGATCCGCGCGTCGTGCTGACAGCCGCCGCGTCGGGTGATGCCGATGCGCTGCTCGCGACCTCGCGCGTCGGCGCCACCCTCGCTCGGGTGGTCGGCGTTCTGGGAAGCATGTACGACCCGACGCGCGTGATCGTCTGCGGGGCAGTCGCCGAGAGCGTCGCTCCCGTGATCGCCGCCGCGCGCGAGGTCGTGCCGACCGAACTGCACCTGCCGGCTCCCGAGATCCTCGCCTCGACGCTCGGCGCCGAGGTCGTCTCGATCGGGGCCGTCACCACCGCCCGCATGGCCGCCCGCGAGGTGGCCGTGCCGCTGCTGGCGGAGCGGCGACTCAGCGCGGTGAGCTGAGGGCACGTGCGAGAGCCAGAGCCGCGGCGCTCCCCCTCGTCGATCGAGCTGCTGCTCGACCCGGATGCGGAGACCGCCGTCCGCGCCGAGTGGGATGCCCTCGCCGCACGCGGGCTCTCGAGCCTCGCGGGGCACACATCCGCGAGCAACCGCCCTCACGTCACGCTGGTCGCACGCATCGGCCTGTCGAAAGTGGACCTGGGGTGTCTGGCAGACATCGCATCGTTCCCCCTGACACTGGGGGCGCCCCTGCTCTTCGGCAGCGGCGAGCGTCGCGTGCTGGCCCGGAGCATCGTTCCCAGTGCGGAACTGCTGGACCTCCGCGAGAGTATCCTCGCCGCCGTCGGGGCCGGAGATGATGCCCCGCACACCGCGCCGGGCGAGTGGATGCCGCATGTCGCGCTCGCCCGCAGATTGCGGGTCCCGGGCCTCGCGGCGGCGCTCGACCTGATCGGCGGCGACATCCACGGTCACGCACATGCGGTGCGGCGCTGGGACCCCGACGTCGCCGCCGTCACGACCCTCGCGGAGCTACGGCTCTAGCGGGCACGCGTTCCGAGAACGGAAGCGGTCTAGCAGCCGCCGACATGTCGGGGCGCGAGGCACCGGCATCCCCGGGAATGCTCCTGGTCTCCCCTGCGCGGACGCCGGAGGACCTCACTCGACGAGGAGCGCGGGCTCCTCGAGAACCGATGCCACGTCGGCGATGAAGCGGCTCATGCCGTCGCCGTCGATCACGCGGTGGTCGAACGATCCGGCGACCGTGGTGACCCAGCGGGGGCGCACCTCGCCGTCGACGACCCACGGCTTCTGGCTGATCGTGCCCATCGCCACGATGCCCGCCTCGCCGGGGTTGATGATCGGCGTGCCGGCATCCATCCCGAAGACACCGATGTTGGTGATCGTGATCGTGCCGCCCTGCTGGTCGGCCGGGCTCGTCTTGCCCTCGCGGGCGGTGAGCGTCAGCCGGTTCAGCGCGCGGGCGAGGTCCTTCATGCTGAGATCCTGCGCGTCCTTGATGTTCGGCACGAGCAGACCGCGAGGCGTGGCCGCGGCGATGCCGAGGTTCACGTAGTGGCGCACGGCGATCTCGGCGCCGCCCTCGGTCTCGATCCAGGCGGCGTTGACCATCGGGGTGCGACGCGCAGCCCAGATCACGGCACGGGCCATGATCAGCAGCGGGGAGACGCGGATGTCGGCGTAGTCGGGCGACGCCTTGAGGCGCTTGACGAGTTCCATCGTGCGGCTCGCGTCGATCTCCTTCCACACCGTCACGTGCGGGGCGGAGTACGCGCTCTGCACCATCGCCGACGAGGTCGCCTTGCGCACTCCCTTGACCGGGATCGACTCGGTGCGATCGTCGCTCCGGCCGGAGGCGGATGCCGGGGCCGGTGACAGCCCGCGGGCGAGACCCGACGGGGCGCTTTGCGGCGCGGGCACGGTCTCTTCGCGCACGGCGCCCCACTCGGGCGTCTCGATGTTGCGGAAGACGCTGGCCTGCTGTGCGTGGGTCATCACGTCGTCGCGGGTGACCTCGCCGTCGGCGCCGGTGGGCGTGACGGTCGTGAGGTCGACGCCCAGGTCGCGAGCGAGTTTGCGGATCGGCGGCTTCGCGATCACACCGACCGACGAGCGAACGGGGCGCTCGGCCGGTCGCTTGCGCCGCGAGGTCGCACCGCCGCCCGTGCCGTAGCCGACGAGCACCGAGCCGCCACCCTCTTCGGGCGCGGGAGCCTCGGCCGTGGCGATCACGCCCGGACCGGCATCGTCACGGGCATCCGTCACGAAGGTGATGATCGGCGAGCCGACCTCGACCGTCGCGCCCTCTGCGGCGAGCAGCTCACCGACGACGCCGGCGTGCGGCGAGGGCAGCTCGACGAGCGACTTGGCCGTCTCGATCTCGCAGATCACGTCGTTGATGGCGACGGTGTCACCGGGCGCGACCTTCCACGCCACGATCTCGGCCTCGGTCAGGCCCTCGCCCACATCGGGGAGGTTGAAGTTCTGCGTGCTCATGTGCGGTCCTTTCGGAACGGCGAGATCGGGGTGAGATCAGTAGGCGAGGGAGCGGTCGACGGCCTCGAGGATGCGGTCGGCATCCGGAAGGTAGGTGCCCTCGAGCTTCGCGGGCGGGAACGGGGTGTCGTACCCCGAGACCCGCAGCACCGGGGCCTCGAGTGCATAGAAGGCACGCTCCATGACCGTGGCCGCGATCTCGCTGCCGATGCTGACGAAGCCCTGCGCCTCCTGCGCGTAGACCATGCGTCCGGTCTTGCGCACCGAGCTCAGGATCGGCTCGTAGTCCACCGGCGACAGCGAACGCACATCGACGACCTCGCAGCTGGTGCCCTCGGCCTCGGCGAGCGCGGCCGCCTGCAGCAGCGTCGTCACCATCGCGCCGTGTCCGACGAGCGTCACGTCCGAGCCGGTGCGCACGACGCGAGACGAGTGCAGCGGGGCGGCCGAGGCGTCGAGCTCGACCTCGCCCTTCTGCCAGTAGCGGCTCTTGGGCTCCATGAAGATGACCGGGTCGTTCGACGCGATGGCCTCCTGGATCATCCAGTACGCGTCGTTCGGCGTGGAGGGCGAGACCACCCGCAGTCCGGGGGTGTGCGCGAAGTACGCCTCCGGGCTCTCCTGGTGGTGCTCGACGGCACCGATGTGTCCGCCGTAGGGGATGCGGATCACGATCGGCAGGCTCAGCTTGCCCTCGTGCCGGTTGGTGAGCTTGGCGAGCTGCGTCGTGATCTGGTCGAACGCGGGGAACACGAATCCGTCGAACTGGATCTCGATCACCGGGCGGAACCCGGTCATCGCGAGCCCGATCGCCGTTCCGACGATCCCCGACTCGGCGAGCGGCGTGTCGAGCACGCGCTTGTCGCCGAAGTCGCGCTGCAGGTGCTCGGTCACGCGGAAGACGCCGCCGAGCTTTCCGATGTCCTCGCCCATGAGCAGGACTCTGGAGTCGTCTTCCATGGCCCGGCGCAGGCCCGAGTTGAGGGCCTTGCTGAGGGGCATCGTCTCGAGGGTCACTTGCTGTCTCCTTCGAACGATGCCTCGTACTGCCTGTGCCAGGCCTTCTGCTCCGCGATGAGCGGATGCGGGTCGCTGTACACATGGTCGAAGATCAGGTCTGCGGCGGGCGACCCGAGTTCGACGCTGCGCGAACGCAGGTCTTCGGCGGCGTCTGCCGCCTCGGCATCCACATCGGTGAAGAACTGCCCGGCCGCTCCCCTGTTCTCCAGGAACGCGCGCATGCGATCGATCGGGTCGCGCTGCGCCCATGACTGCTCTTCGTCGGAGCCGCGGTACTTCGTGGGGTCGTCACTGGTGGTGTGCGCGCCGAGACGGTAGGTGACCGCCTCGATCGCACGGGGACCCCCACCGCTGCGGGCCTCGTCGAGGGCGACTCGCGAGACGGCGTAGCTGGCGAGCACGTCGTTGCCGTCGACGCGCACGCTGGGGATGCCGTAGCCGGCGCTGCGCTCGACGAGCGGCACCCGCGACTGCGTCGACACGGGCACGGAGATCGCCCAGTGGTTGTTCTGCAGGAAGAACACGGTGGGCGCCTGGTAGCTCGCCGCGAAGACCATCGCCTCGTGCACGTCGCCCTGGCTCGATGCCCCGTCGCCGTAGTAGACGATGACCGCTTCATCCTTGTCGAGGTCGCCGGTGCCGGATCGCCCATCGAAGTTGAGCCCCATGGCGAATCCGGCGGCGTGCAGCACCTGCGAGCCGAGAACGAGAGTGTAGAGACGGGTGTTGCCGTTCTTCGGGTCGGTCGGGTCCCAGCCGCCATGCGAGACGCCGCGCATGAGCTTGATGATGTCGACGGGGTCGACGCCGCGGATCCGCGTCACGGCGTGTTCGCGATACGACGGGAAGATGGTGTCCTGCGCGCGGGCGGCGCGGGCGGAACCGACCTGAGCGGCCTCCTGCCCACGACTCGGCGGCCACAGGGCGAGCTGCCCCTGACGCTGCAGGTTGGTCGCCTGGGTGTCGATCGCGCGGATGACCACCATGTCGCGGTAGAACTGCTCGAGCTCGGCGTCGCTGATCGCCTCGATCAGGGACAGATATTGCTCGGCAGCCGGACTCGGCGTGAAGCGGCCGTCCTGATCCAGGACGCGTACGAGTTCAGTCTCTGGCAAGGTCACGGTGCCACGCTACCGCCGTGCGCATGCTCGGGCACGCATACCTAGGACGTCCTCGCATCTGCCGGGAAACCGGAGAACAGGGCGCCCCGAGCCCGTCAGAGCTGCGTCGCGGCGACCTCGAGAACGCGATCGACCGATGCTTCTTCGCCGACCGAGATGCGGATGCCGTCGCCCGGGAAAGGGCGCACGATGAGGTCGGCCGAGACGAACGCCGCGGCGACGTCGACGGTGCGCTCGCCGGTGGGCAGCCAGATGAAATTGGCCTGACTGTCGGGCACGTCCCAGCCCTGCGTGCGGAGGCCCTCGACCAGACGGGTGCGGCGCTCGACGATCACCGCGACGCGCTCGAGCAGCTCGGACTCGGCATCGAGGCTGGCGATCGCGGCGTTCTCGGCCGCCGACGTCACCGAGAGCGGGATGCCGGTGGTGCGCGCGGCGTCGAGCACCTTCTCGTTGCCGATCGCGTAGCCGATGCGCAGGCCCGCGAGACCGTAGGCCTTCGAGAAGGTGCGCAGCACCACGACGTTCGGATGCCGTTCGAAGACGCGCTCTGCGAGGCCGTCGACCGCGCCCGGCGCGGTCACGAACTCGGCGTAGGCCTCGTCGAGGATGATCAGCACGTCGGTGGGGACGCGCTCGACGAACGTCGCGAAGTCGTCGCTCGTGATGATCGGCCCGGTCGGGTTGTTCGGGGTGCACAGGATGACCGCGCGGGTGCGCTCGGTCACCGCATCGGCCATCGCGTCGAGGTCGTGGCGCGAGTCGGCGGTCAGAGGCACCTGCACTCCGGTCGCACCGGCGACGAGCGGCAGGCTCGGGTAGGCCTCGAACGAGCGCCACGCGTAGACGACCTCGTCGCCGACCGAAGAGGTGGCGAGGATCAGCTGGTGGAGGATCGAGACACTGCCCGCGGCGACGTGCACCTGCTCGGGAGCGACCGCGTAGCGGACGCCCAGCCGCTCGCGCAGCCGACCGGCGGTGGCATCCGGGTAGCGGTTGATCGGCGTCGTGTGCTGCAGCGCCGCGGCGACGGAGGGAAGCGGCTCGAACGGGTTCTCGTTGCTCGAGAGCTTGTAGGCGTCGGGGCCCGCCTGCTTGCCCTGTCGGTACGGCGCCAGGGCGGCGATGGCGGGGCGGATGCGCGGCAGGATCGGGTCGGTCACAAGGATGAGTCTAGATTCTGCGCCTTCCCGGTGCCGCAGGCGACCGATAGCGGTCGAGAGATTGGCGAGTGTCTTCGTGCACCTCGCATGGAAGACTGGGATGACTATGCGCTTCATCATCCGAGTCGTCGTCAACGCGTTCGCCCTGTGGGTCGTGACGCTGATCCCCGCCCTGCAGGTGCAGATCACGGCGTTCGCGCCGGGCGAGACCCTGCAGCTCGTGCTGACCCTGCTCGCGGTCGCCGCGATCTTCGCGCTCGTGAACACCTTCATCGGCACGGTGGTGAAGATCGTCGCGTTCCCCCTGTACATCCTCACCCTCGGTCTCATCGGGTTCGTGATCAACGGGTTCCTGCTGTGGCTCACCGCCTGGATCACGAGCAGCTTCGACTGGGGTCTCACGGTCGGCAGCTTCTGGTGGGGCGTGCTCGCCGCGCTCATCATCTCGCTGATCAACGGCGTCTTCGGCTTCATCCTGCGCCCGCAGAGCAAGAAGCAGCGCCGCGACTGACGGGGAGACCGCGCATCCCCGGCGCGTCCCTCATTCGATGCGCTCGGCCTGATACTCGGTGCGCTCGATCACCTCGGCCGCGTCGAGCTCGCTCCAGAACTCGTCCACCGCGTCCATCCGGGGATCGCTCAGGTCGTCTGCGAACCTCGCGGTGTCTCGGTACGTCTCCAGGTGATGCGCGTCGACCACGAGGTCGTCGAGCGTGTCATTCGGGTTCGCTTCCGTCGAGATGGTGACGCTGTCGTCCGACCCTGTGCCCTCGGGTGACCCTCCGCCGGCCAGCGCCGAGACCGGGTCGTTCGTGTGACGCAGCTGGATGATGGTCTGATCGTCGTCGAGGGTCGGCTCGACCGGGCTCCCCGCGGTGATCTGCATCTGCACGTCGAACTCGCTCTCCATCGCGAGGTGCGCGGCGACCATCCCCGATTGCGAGTGAGCCACGACGTCGACCTCGTCACCGGGCTCGGCGCCCGCGGCCCTCAGCGCGTCGATTGTCGACTGATACGACGCCGATCGCTGCCCGGTGTAGAGCTGGAGGTTGGACTTCGAGTCCCACGGCTCCTTTCCTCCCCACCCGACGCTCTGCGTTCCCTCCAGATAGGCGACGAACTTCGTCGTGCCGTCGGCGAAGGAGTACTTCTCGACGGCGACCTGCGCCCCCGCGGTGGTCGGCATGCGCCCGAAGGCTCCCGCCAGGCCCGACGGCGCACCGGTCGGTGACGACGTCGTGACCGGCGAGACCGAGACGGGGTCGGCCTTGCCCCGCAGAGTCTCGCCGGGGAGCACCTTGCCCAAGCCCGACACCACCCCCACCATCGCCACGGTCCTGAACACCTCGTCATACAGCGCGGGCGTCACGAGGTTGCCGGTCAGTCCCTCGAAGCGCTCGGCGCGCCACTGGGCGATCACCTCATCGGCCATCGCCCGGATGCGGTCATCCGACGCCGCGAGCCGATCGGCCCGGCGCAACAGCCGCTGCGCCGTGCTCGGATCGGTCTGCGCGAGCATCTCGGCCTCGGCTCGCAGCTCGACGTACTCGTAGGCATCGGCCATGAGCAGGGTGGAGCTGGCGGTCTCCCGGCACTCGGAGTGCAGGCGAGACACGTGCTGACCCGACGCCCACAGCCCGACCGTGTCGACGTGCGCGCTCAAGCCCGGAGTGTCGACGATGATCCGATGCGCCCGCATGATCGCGGAGTGCGCATCGTCATAGCGGCAGGCGACGGCATCCACACGTCGAGCGACGTCGCGCAGCGCGTCGGGGTCGACCGAGATCGCTCCGCCATGATCGATGGTCAGCCCGCTCACGAGGCGTCGATCCGCTCAGCCTCGGATTCGCGGCTGCGCATCTCGGACGCCTCGACACGAGCGCCCTGTCGAAGCTCGTCGAGCGAGCGCTGCATCGCGCGCACTCCGTCGGAGTGCCAGTCGGTGTCGGAGGCGAGGACGGCGAGCGACGCGCGCACGTCGTCGAGCGCCTCGACGGCGGTGCGGAGGGCTGCCAGGGTCTGCGCCCTCGCCCAGGCGGTCTCGCCCGCGCCGGTCTGCGTGAGTGCAAAGGAGTACATGCGCCCAGCATCCGCCATGGCCCGCCGAGTCCGAGATCGGAGTCGCCCGGATCGGCGGAGACCGTGGGGGGATCGCTCGACCCCTGCGGTGGTGCAGAACGGGTGCACCACGCCCGGCCGGGATACCCGGCATCGCACGATCGGCCTTCGACGGGCAGAATAGGACGGTGACATCCCCGGATCCCTTCCGCGTGATCTTCGTGTGCACGGGGAACATCTGCCGCTCTCCGATGGCAGAGGTGGTGTTCCGCGATCTCGCGGAGCGACAGGGACTCGGCTCGCGGATCGTGTCGCGCAGCGCCGGAACGGGTGACTGGCACCTCGGCGAACGGGCCGATCATCGCACGCTCGATTCCCTCGCCCGCCGTGGCTACGACGGCTCGCAGCATCGCGCGAAGCAGTTCACCTTCGCCTCCTTCTCGGAGAACGATCTGGTCGTCGCCCTCGACCGCACGCACGAGCGCATCCTGCGTGAGTGGGCGCACGATGAGGACGAAGAGGGCAAAGTCACCCTGCTGCTCGCCTTCGACCCCGACGCCCGGAGCCAGGATGTGCCCGACCCCTACTACGCCGGCGCCGAGATGTTCGATTCGGTGCTCGGTATGATTGAGACCGCGACTCGCGGGCTGTTCCGCCAGCTCGAGCCGGCTCTTCGCCAGCCCCGCACGCCCCGCACTCCCGGGGCCCGATCAGGAGGACTCCCCTGACTTTCCAGCCTTCGCTCCCGCCCCAGCCCCTGAGCCCCCTCGACGGTCGCTATCGCGGCGCCGTCACCGGCCTCGCCGACTTCCTCTCGGAGGCGGGTCTGAACCGCGCCAGGGTCGAGGTCGAGGTGGAGTGGCTGATCGCGCTCACCGACCGCTCGCTCTTCGAGACGAGCCCGCTGTCGGATGCCGACAAGGAGCGGCTGCGCGCCCTCTACCGCGACTTCGGACAGGCCGAGATCGACTGGCTCGCCGAGAAGGAGGCCGTCACCCAGCACGACGTCAAGGCGATCGAGTACCTGGTGCGCGACCGCCTGAGCGCGCTCGGCCTCGACAGCATCGCCGAGCTCACGCACTTCGCCTGCACGAGTGAGGACATCAACTCCGCCTCGTACGCGCTCACCGTGAAGCGCGCGGTCGAAGAGGTCTGGCTCCCCGCGCTCGACGTCGTGATCGCCAAGCTCCGTGAACTGGCCGCCGAGCACGCGGATGCCGCGATGCTCTCCCGCACCCACGGACAGCCGGCCACCCCGTCGACCATGGGCAAGGAGATCGCCGTCTTCGCGTGGCGTCTCGAGCGCGTGCGCGCGCAGATCGCGGCATCCGACTACCTCGCCAAGTTCTCGGGCGCGACCGGCACCTGGTCTGCGCACCTCGCGGCCGACCCCGACGCCGACTGGCCCACGATCTCGCGTGAGTACATCGAGGGTCTCGGGCTCGGCTTCAACCTGCTGACCACGCAGATCGAGTCGCACGACTGGCAGGTCGAGCTCTACGACCGGGTGCGTCACGCCGGCGGGATCCTGCACAACCTCGCGACCGACATCTGGACCTACATCTCGCTCGGCTACTTCGCACAGATCCCCGTCGCGGGTGCGACCGGTTCGTCGACGATGCCGCACAAGATCAACCCGATCCGGTTCGAGAACGCCGAGGCGAACCTCGAGATCTCGGGTGCTCTGCTCGCATCGCTCGGTCAGACCCTCGTCACGAGCCGCCTGCAGCGCGACCTCACCGACTCGACGACGCAGCGCAACATCGGCGTCGCCTTCGGTCACTCGCTGCTCGCGATCGACAACCTGCGCCGCGGACTGAACGCGATCTCGCTCTCGCGCGACGTGCTGCTCGCCGATCTCGACGTGAACTGGGAGGTTCTCGCAGAGGCCATCCAGACCGTCATCCGCGCCGAGGTCGTCGCCGGCCGCTCGTCGATCACCGACCCCTACGCTCTGCTCAAGGAGCTGACCCGAGGACACCGCGTCGGCGCTGCAGAGCTGGCGGAGTTCGTCGACGGGCTCGAGATCGGCGACGCCGCGAAGCAGCGTCTGCTCGCACTCACCCCCGCGTCGTACACCGGCATCGCCGAGCAGCTCGCGAAGTAACCCGCCGAACGCTACGGGCGCGGCTCTGCGGAGTGCGCGCCCGCAGAGTCGCGCGGCATGAACGCCGCAGCGACCAGGGTCAGCACGGCCACCACGGCCGCGGCGATGAACACCCAGACGGATGCCGAGATGATGGTCGCCGGATCATCCGGGCCGGCGCCCTGCGCGATCACCGAGTTCGAGATCGCGCCGAACACGGCCACGCCGAGCGCGCTGCCGGCCGACCGGGCGAAGGCGTTCATGCCGGTGACGGCTCCGCGCTCCCCCCATCCGACCGACGCCTGAGCGGCGATCAGCGTGGGAGCAGCGCTCCACCCCAGGCCGAAGCCGAGCACGAACGCGACCGCCGCGATCGAGAACGGGTTGGGCCACGGAGAGACCACCGCGAGCGCGATCGCTGCGACGGCCGTGATCGACATGCCCGTGAGCGCGGTGCGCCGGAATCCGATCCTCATGTACAGCCGCCCCGCGTTCGCGGCGGCGAGCGGCCAGCCGAGGGTGAGCGCCGCGACCGCCAGCCCCGACAGCAGCGGCGCGATGCCGATGGAGCCCTCGAGATAGGCGGGCGCGAAGCTCGTGACTCCGGTCATCAGGGCGCCGATGCCCAGTGAGACGATCGTGGTCGTGAGGATCAGCGGCCTCGCGGCCAGGCGCAGGTCGACGATCGGCTCGGCGGCACGTCGCTCGACGAGCCCGAAGGCCACGAGCGCAGCCGCACCCGACCCGAAGCAGACGGCGCTGGGGATCGAGAGCCAGGCCCAGGCGTTGCCGCCCTCGAGCATGCCCAGAATCAGGCCGGTGAGTCCGACGGTCAGGAGCACGGCGCCGGCGTAGTCGATGCGATGCTGCTGCGTCTGCTTCTCTTCGTGGTACTTGCGCAGCAGCATCCATCCCGCGATCAGGCACAGCGGGATGTTGACCCAGAAGATCCACCGCCACGCGTCGAGCTGGGCGAAGATGCCGCCGAGCGCAGGGCCGACGACGGACGAGATCGCCCAGACGGATGCGATGTATCCCTGCACCTTGGCGCGCTCGGCGACGGTGTAGATGTCGCCCACGATCGTCATCGACATGGGTGCGACGGCGCCTGCGCCGAGACCCTGGATGATGCGGAAGACGATCAAGGCCGTCATGCTCCAGGCGAAGCCCGAGAGCAGGGAGCCGAGCAGGAACAGCGCGATTCCGAGCAGGATGATCGGCTTGCGGCCGACGGTGTCGGCGAAGCGCGAGTAGATCGGCACGCTGACCGCCTGCGCGAGCAGGTACACCGAGAAGAGCCAGGGGAACTGCTGATAGCTGCCCAGGTCGCGCACGATGCTCGGCACCGCGGTCGCGAGGATCGTCGCGTCGATCGCGATCAGGCCGGTGGCGAGCATGAGCGCCCCGAGCACGGGGCCCCGTTCCGACCGGAGTCCGATGGAGGCGCGATCGATCGAGGCAGTCACTACAGGGACAAGCCGTCGCAGCCCGGGGCTATTCCGGTCGGGTCGGAGAAACCCGCGATCATCATGTCAGGAGGAGGACGACGTGCGGTCCGGCTTGTCGGAGTCCGGTTCGTCTGACGTCTCGGGGTCGAAGAGCACGGGACGGTCGACCGTCTTGGCGACGTCGGCGGGGTCGACCACGAGGATCAGCATCGCCAGGAACAGCAGCGTGACGATGAACGCTCCGCCGCCCACCACGAGACCGAGCGCGATCGGAGTGAGGCCGTCGTAGGTGCCGCTCGCGATCGCGTTGTTGACGCGGGCGGTGAACGCTCCCGTCGACACGAGCGTCACCACGGCGGCGAAGATTCCGCAGCCGAGGGCGATTCCCAGCAGGTGAAGAGGGCGCAGGATGTCGCGCCGGGTGGGCTTCTCGTCGCTCATCGCTCTCCTCCGTGCCCGGCGGGGGCGGGGTCGTTCTCGGTCGTGCGCCCCTCGGCGACAGCATCCGCTCGCTTCGGGGTGAGACCGGCGATGCCGAGGAAGACGGCGACGATCGCCGCATATCCGCCGAACATGCCGACGCCGAGGATGATGCCGGTGAGTTGGAACGCACCGGCTCCGTCGATCTCGTACGGCTGCACGAAGCCGGCCGGGATCGCGATCAGCAGCACGGCCAAGAGCAGCCCGAACGCGCCGAGGGTGATCGAGTCGCGTGCGTTCGCCTCGCCGGCTCTGCGCGCACGCAGCCCGACGACGAGTTCGAGGACGCCGGTCGTCACCGACCAGGCGATGACGACGACGAAGAAGACGTCTTCGGTTCGCCAAGCGGGCACACCGGCGATCATGCCGGCGACGAAGCTCAGCAGCGCGAAGACGACGGACGGCCAGCGCTGGCCGGCCGGATAGACGAGCCACGTGGCGACGATCATCACGAGGCCGGTCGTGAGCACGAACCCGCTGAAGACGGAGAGACCGACGGCCGCCGAGTGATCAGGCGAGAAGGTGATCATCACGGCTGCGGCGGCGGCGAAGAGCGCGCGCAGCAGCTGAACGTGACGCACGGTGAACGCGCGGGCAGGGGCAGACATGAAGATCGAGAATCCTCCGGGGGTGTTCCCCCCAGTCTACGCGGGGGCGCTGAGTGGGCGCCGACACCGGAGAGGTGTTCGCGGGGCCCGATGGATCTCCCCAGATCGATCACCAGGCCCCGCGACAGAACGCAGCGACGGGGGCGACACTGCGTTGTGGACCGAGACGCCGTGAGGTCGGGCACCCTGCTCACGATTGCTCAGCCCAGTAGACCCCAGAAATAGCACCTCGTCCCCTACGCGATGCTGGTGTGGTCGTAAGCTCACTCTAGAACGCGATTCTTCACATACCGGAGGGGGTGCTGTGATGAGCATGGAAAGTGGCATTCGCCGATATGCCGATGTATTCGCGGCGTCCTTCCGAGACGCGATCAATGCACGTGGATTGACCCTCGCCCGGCTGCACGAGCAGCTGCGCGCTCGCGGCAACAGCGTGTCGATGGCGACGCTCAGCTACTGGCGCTCCGGAGCACGCCGCCCCGAAGGGGCCCAGTCGATGGCCGCCCTCGGCGACATCGAGCAGCTTCTGCACCTCGAGCCCGGCTCGCTCACCGCACTGCTCGGCACGACGAACCGCACCGGCCCCCTCGGCCCCAATCTGTTCCCCCTCGACGAGCGGGAACTCGAGGAGGCCGTCAAAGAGGCGTTCGCCGCCCTCGGCGCCGAGTACCCCGACACATCACGCGAACTCACGACGCACTCCGTGACGGACGTGGATGCCGCCGGCAACGTGTCGTACTCCATCACCCGCAGCATCGTGCAGTCGACCGTCGGGACGGTCGTGTCGATCCCGTTCCTGGAGATGACGCCGGGCATCAGCACGCCAGCCCCCTTCATCGAGGCTGTGGCCGGGGGACGCATCTCCGCGCGCTACTCGCATCCGAACGGCGAGGTGCACGGCGTCCTGTTCGAGCTCGACGTGCCACTGACCGCGCCGAGCACCGCGATGGTGGAGTGGTCGGTCGCCTACCCGCCCGACTATCCGCCGCAACGGGAGACGGGTCACGCCGTCGCCCGGCAGTGCCGAGAGCTGCTGGTGTGGACGCGGTTCCACCCCGACGCACTCCCCGACCGCATCGAGGAGCGCGTCGAGACCCCGGACGGCTCGAAGCTCACCGAACTGTCTCTGGAGGGCCGCACGTCCGTGCACCAGGTGCGACGCGCGTTCGGCCCGGGGCTTCTCGGCGTCGCCTGGAGCTACGCGGACGGCGCTGATCCCCGGAACCTGAACACCGACGCCTGACCCCCGGCACCTGACCCCGGCACCTGACCCCGGCGCCTGACCGCTCAGCCGGGCTGATCGCCGACCGCGACCGGGCGCCCCGGCGTGTTCGACCACTGGCTCCACGAGCCGGGGAAGACCTTCGCCTCGATGCCGATCTCGTCGAGCACCAGAGCGGTATGCGCCGCAGTGATGCCCGAGCCGCAGTACGCCGCGACAGGGGTGCCCTCGGTCACGCCGACGGCCGCGAAGGTCGCCTGGAGGGTGTGCATGTCGAGGATCCGGCCCTCGGCGTCGAGATGAGCGGCCATCGGCACGTTGAGCGCTCCGGGGATGTGTCCGGCGACGGGATCGAGAGGCTCGTGCTCTCCGCGATAGCGGTCGGGCGCGCGCACGTCGAGGAGCACACCCGAGTCGGCGAACGAGGCGGCCTCGTCGATCGAGATCGCGTCGCCGCCGATCTCGTCGAGGACCACATCACCCGGCTCCGCCTGCACGTCATCGCCTGCGACCGGGAGGCCCGCGGCCGTCCAGGCGCGGATGCCGCCGTCGAGCACGCGCACATCGACTCCGCCCTGGCGCAGCAGCCACCAGGCGCGCGATGCGCTGAGTCCCTTCGCGTCGTCGTACGCGACGACGATGTCGCCCTGGTTGACGCCCCATCGGCGCGCAGCATCCTGAAGCGTCTGAGTGGAGGGCAGCGGATGACGGCCCTCAGACGGCTCTCCGTGCGTGGCCAGCTCGGTCGCGAGCGGCACGAAGACCGCCCCGGGGATGTGCCCTGAGAGATAGTCGGCATGGCCGTCCGGCCGGTCGAGTCGCCACCGCACGTCGATCAGACGAAGGGGCGCCTCGGACTTCAGCAGTTCGTCCAGTTCGGCGACGCTCACGAAATTGCTCATGAGGCGAGGCTATCGATCGGCCTTTCGAATCACGCACCTGACCGTATTCCGTCGTCATATCGGGCTCTTCGCACGATTCGGAACGGGGGTGCGCACGGCGCTAGGCTCGAGCCGGCCACGTCGAGAAAGGACAGCATGTCCACTCGACTCCGCTTCATGAGCCTGCGTCGGCAGGAGATCGCCCTCATCGCCGTCACCGCGGTGTGGGGCAGCACGTTCCTGCTCGTGCACTGGGCGATGCAGCACTCGGGGCCCTGGTTCTTCGTCGGCATCCGGTTCCTGATCGCCGGTCTGATCAGCGTCGTCATCTTCCGCCGGGCGCTGCGAGGCATGCGCTGGCGCGACATCGGCGCCGGCGTCGCGATCGGCGTGATGATCCACCTCGGATACGGGCTGCAGACCGTCGGGCTGCAGACCATCGACTCGAGCACGTCGGCGTTCATCACGGCCATGTACATCCCGCTCGTGCCGCTCGCGCAGTGGGCCGTGTTCCGCAAGCGCCCGCCCGCCATGGCGTTCGTGGGTGCCGCTCTCGCGTTCCTCGGTCTGCTGTTCATCGCAGGCCCCGACGCCTTCGCGCTCACCCTCGGATCCGGTGAGATCCTGACGCTCATCAGCACGCTGCCGATCGCGGCCGAGATCATCCTGATCAGCGTCTTCGCCGGGAGGATCGACCTCGGCCGGATCACGATCGTCCAGCTCCTCACCGCGGGCGCCCTCGGCATTCTGACCATGCCCGTCGTCGGCGAGGGCCTGCCGGAGTTCTCCTGGATCTGGGTCGGCTGCGCGGTCGGGCTCGGGGCGGCGAGCTGCATCATCCAGCTCACCATGAACTGGGCCCAGAAGTCCGTCTCGCCGACCCGCGCCACGATCATCTACGCGGGCGAGCCGGTCTGGGCCGCCGTGATCGGGCGCATCGCCGGCGAGCGCCTGCCCCTCGCCGCGCTGATCGGCGGCGCGCTCGTGGTGCTCGGCATCCTGGCCAGCGAGCTCACGCCCGTGCGGCGCCGCGAACCGGCACCCGCAGCGGCACCCGCACCCGCAGCGGCACGGGCACCGGCACGGAAGGCCGAGTAGCGGTTCAGCGCCGGCGGTAGTCCTCGTCGGTCACGTGCTCGAGCCACGTCGTGGTCTGGCTCGGGTCGTCCGCACCCTCGAGCAGCGCGAGGTGCTGCATGAAGCAGTCCTCGGCGGCACCGTGCCAATGCTCCTCCCCCGGCGGCGTGTAGATCGTCTCGCCCGGCCGCGCCTCGACGACGGTGCCGTCGCGCGTGCCGCACAGTGCAGTGCCCTCAGTGACGCGCAGGTACTGGCCGCGCGCATGCGAGTGCCACGCGGTGCGCGCCCTGGGCGCGAAGCGGACGAGTCCGCCCGACATCCGCTGGTCTGCGTCGTGCGGCGCGATGATCGGGTCGAGCCAGACGTCGCCGGTGAACCACTCGGGCGGGTTCTTCACCGTCGGGATGCGGTCTTCGATGTGCATGTCGTCTCCTGTGATCGGGTTGCCGACTGCCCGACTCAGACGGTGAGCAGGACTTTGGTGGCGCGGCGCTCGTCCATGGCGCGATACCCCTCGGCGGCGTCCTCGAGCGGAAGCGTGAGGTCGAACACCTTGCCGGGGTCGATCTTGCGGTCCCAGATGAGCTGGATCAGCTCGGGGAGGAAGCGGCGCACCGGAGCCGGGCCGCCGTGCAGGTGCACGCCCGAGAAGAAGAGCTCCTCGCCGGGCAGCGCGACGTCGTGCGAGACGCCGACGTATCCGACGTGACCGCCGGGCCGGGTCGCGCGGATGGCCTGCATCATCGACTCCTGCGTGCCGACGGCCTCGATCACCGAGTGGGCGCCGAGCCCGTTCGTGAGCTCTTTGATGCGGGCGACGCCCTCGTCTCCGCGCTCCTCGACGATGTCGGTCGCGCCGAACTCGCGCGCCAGCGCCTGGCGGTCGGCATGACGGCTCATGGCGATGATCCGCTCGGCGCCGAGTTCACGCGCGGCGAGGATGCCGAGCAGACCCACGGCTCCGTCACCGACCACGGCGACGGTCTTGCCCGGGCCGACCTCTGCGGCGACGGCCGCGAACCAGCCGGTCCCCAGCACATCGGATGCCGCGAGCAACGACGGGATCAGATCGGCGTCGGGCTGACCCGGCGTCGCGACGAGCGTGCCGTCGGCGTGCGGGATCAGCGAGTACTCGGCCTGGGTTCCGAAGCGGCCCATCGGCACGACGTGCACGCAGCGCGACTGGTATCCGGCCTGGCAGATCTCGCAGGTGTTGTCCGAGGCCATGAACGAGCCGACGACGAAGTCGCCGACCTTCACGTTCTTCACATCGGCGCCGATCTCCTCGACGATGCCGACGTACTCGTGGCCCATCGGGTCGTGGTCGACCTCGTTCGCGCCCCGGTACGGCCACAGGTCGGATCCGCAGATGCAGGTCGCGGCGATCCGGATCACGGCATCGGTCGGACGGGTGATGGTCGGCTTCTCGCGGTCCTCGACGCGAACGTCGCCGGGCGCGTACGTGACTACTCCACGCATGAGTGGTGCTCCTTCGGTCTTGTGGTTCCAGTCAACTCCCGATCTCGCGTGCTCGGGAGGTTCTGAGAGAACTCCTCTCACGGGAATATCGGTGACGTCGCCGCGTTGCACCCGACATGATTGAAACTTCAACCGTCGTTCCGGTCGCCACCGAGCGGACGCGAGTGCGCGTGCCGATGCGCTTCGCCGACGGATTCTCCACCACGGCGGATGTCGTCACATTCGACGGTCTGATCGACGGCCGTGAGCACCTGCTGCTCGGGCTCGGAGACTGGAGGGCGGCGATGGAGCGGGCGGCCGACGGCGGCGACGCACCCCTCGTGCGCCCGCACAGCGAATGCCTGACCGGAGACGTGTTCGGCTCGGAGCGCTGCGACTGCGGCCCGCAGCTGCGGGAGGCCGTGGAGCGCATCGCCGAAGACGGCGGGTTCCTTCTCTACCTGCGCCAGGAGGGCCGGGGCATCGGCCTGTACGCCAAGCTCGACGCGTACGCGCTGCAGGATGCAGGGCTCGACACGTACGAGGCGAACGTGGCGCTCGGTCGCGGCGAGGACGAACGCGACTACACGATCGCCGCGCAGATGCTGCAGGCGGTCGGCGTCGACAGCATCCGCCTGCTGAGCAACAACCCCGACAAGGCTGCGCAGCTCGAGGCACTCGGCATCCGCGTCACCGAGCAGGTGCGCACCGGGGTTCACCTGTCGGACGCGAACCACCGCTACCTCGAGGCCAAGCGCGACCACACCTCGCACACGCTCGACCTCTCCGCCGCGTGATGGAGGCAGCCGTGAGGGAGGCAGGCGCGATGAGCGAACGACGCCTCGACGACGACGAGATGGCGACCTGGCTGCCGACCATCCGCTTCGTGCAGCTGCTTCCGCAGGTGCTCGACCGCACCCTGAAGGCCGAGACCGGACTCAAGCACTCGCACTACGCGATCCTCGTGACGCTGGCAGGGCAGGGAGACCGCGCGATACCGATGACCGAACTCGCCCAGATCGCCGGACTCAGCCGCTCGCGCCTCAGCCACGCGATCGACTCGCTCGAGCATCTCGGCTGGGTGACGCGCACCTCATGCAGCAGCGACAAGCGCACGCTGACCGCTGCCCTGACGGATGCCGGTCGCGAACTGCTCCGTGCGGCGGCGCCCGTCCATGTGGCGCAGATCCGCGAGCTGATCCTCGATCCCCTGACCGCCGAGGAGCGGGAACAGCTCGGCGCGATCCTGACCAAACTGCTCCCGAGCGTCGCCGCCGCCCTCTGACGCCGATCAGGTCCCGGGCGCGACGCGGGCGAGATCTTCGCGCACGGAAGCCGGCTCGTCCGACAGCGGCATGGTGTCAGCATCCTTCGCGCCGTCGATGCCGTCGTCCGGCTCGAGAGCGGCGAAGAGCGGCTCGAGGTCGGTCTGCGCCGGCCCCCGTTCAGCGACCAGCTCGAACGTCTTGCCGTTCGCGGCCTCGGACGTCAGCGACGCCACCAGTACCTCGGCGAGCTGGGCGCGGGAGATCACGCCGTCTGCGGGGCTGCCCGAGGTGCGGGTGTCGCCCTGCAGGAAGTGCAGCTCGTGCTGGTCATCGTCGTTGTGGTCGAACCAGCTCGGGCGCACGATCGTGTACCCGTTGCCACTCGCGCGGACGAGCCGCTCGGCCCTGCGCTTCCAATCGTGGGCACGGTTGCTGCGGTTGCAGGCGCCGTCTCGATAGGTCACCCCGATCGCCGTCATCAGCGCGATGCGCAGGGGGCGATCGCCCACAGCCTGGAGAACGTTGCGCACTCCGCCGTAGTCGACGTCGCGGTAACCCGCCTCCGCGCCATGCGTGCCGTGGGTGAAGATCACCGCGTCGATGTCTCGCACGGCGTCGGCGAGGCTCGCCGAGTCGGTCAGGTCACCGCGGACGGTGTCGACTCCGCCCTGACGGCTGAGGATGCGGATGCTGTGGCCAGCCGCCGTCGCGACGCGCGCGACATGGCGTCCGATGCTGCCGGTGCCGCCGACGAGCAGGATGGTCAGTGCGCTCATGGTTCTCTCCTCGATTCGAGTCGCGATGTCAGGCTCGGGCCCGGGTCTTGATCTCGGCCAGTGCGTTCATGAAACCCTCCGAGCATCCGCTCGCTCCGGCCAGGCGATCGAGAGCGATGACGTCGATCTGCTGCCCGACGATCTCGCCGGGGAGCGCGTCTGCGAACGCCTGCTGGTGCTGCAGCGAGGTCGGGTCCTCGGCGGGAGTGGTGATCGTGACCTCGGTCACGATGTCGTCCTCGATGGTCAGAGCGACGTCCTGGTGAGACGGCAACGATCCGTACCATCCGATGGCCGCGTACTCTCCGTCTCGATAGTCGACCTCCGACGCATCCGGGGCGGGAGAGCTCTCGTCGATCGGACGCGGAGCGGAATCGGCGGCGCACGCTGCGAGAGAGACTCCCGCGACCAGCGCCCCGGCCACCCACGCGCCCGACCTGACGAGGTGACTCATGCCTCGGGGATCTCCCGGCCGAAGGTCTCGAGCGTGACGTCCTCGGGCTCCGGGCCGCGGCGCACACCGGTGTCGAGCGCATCGATGGCCTGCAGCTGCTCGTCCGAGAGCTCGAAGTCGAAGACGTCGAAGTTCTCGGCGATGCGGGCGGGGCGTACCGACTTCGGCAGCGCGGATCGACCCTGCTGCAGGTGCCAGCGCAGCATCACCTGCGCAGGCGACTTACCGTGCTCGGTCGCGATCGCCGTGAGGGTCTCGTCATCGAAGACCGATGCACCGTTCGGGCGGTACGCCGTGATGCCGCCGATGGGCGACCAGGCCTGCGTGACGGTGCCGGCAGCGGTATCCGCCTGCTGCACCTCGCGCTGCTGGAAGTACGGGTGCACCTCGATCTGGTTGATCGCCGGGACGATGCTCGTCTCAGCCGCCAGCTTCTCGAGGTGCTCCACCATGAAGTTGCTGACGCCGATGGCGCGCACCCGGCCGTCGGCGAGCAGAGTCTCGAGGGCCTTGTAGGCGCCGAGCGTGAGATCGAAGCGCGTCGGCAGAGCCTGGTGCAGGATCAGCAGGTCGAGCTGGTCGACGCCGAGCTTGCCGGTCGACTTCTCGAACGCGTGCAGCGTCTCGTCGAAGCCGAAGTCGCTGATCCAGACCTTGGTCTCGATGAAGACCTCGTCGCGCGCGATGCCGGTGCGACGGATCGCCTCGCCGACCTCGCGCTCGTTACCGTACGCGGCGGCGGTGTCGATCAGGCGGTAGCCGGTAGCGAGTGCGGTGCTGACGGCATCGACAGTCTCTTCCGGGGCGGCCTGGAAGACTCCGAAGCCGAGGGCGGGCATCTCGATGCCGTTGTTGAGCGTGATGTTCATGGTCATACCTCCAGTGTGCGAGTGGTCGCGGTGGTGAGGGAGTGCCTGGTGGAACCCCTCTCGGTGGTCTCCGCCCGCGACGCGCGCGGAGACGGAAGGATCAGTGCGAGGGCGAGCACGAGTGCGGCGACCAGGAACCCCGTCGCTGCGGTCAGAGTCACAGAGACCTCTCCGGCGAGCGCCGCCCGGGCGGTCGCCCCCGGGGTGTCGGACGCCGCCGCGATGGCGACGAGCATGCCGAGTCCGAGTGACATGCCGACCTGGTGGAACGTGTTGATGACACCGGCGGCGGCGCCGGCATCCTGCGGCGCGGTCTCGGCGATGCCGAACGAGGTCATCGGTGCGAAGGCGAGCCCCTGGCCTGCACCGATCAGGAGCATCGGCAGGGCGACGCCGGTGAGGTAGGTGCTGTCGATGCCGAGGCGGCTGAGCCACAGCATCCCGCCCGCCGTGAGGAAAATGCCGATGACCAGCGGCACCCGGCCGCCGACTCGCGCGACGAGTCGAGGGATCACGAGGGCGACCGCGAAGTTCACCAGAGTCATAGGAAGGAACGCGAGTCCCGCCTGGAGGGCCGTGAGCCCCAGCACCCCCTGCAGGAACTGCGTAGTGAAATAGAAGAAACCGATCATGGCGCCGAGGTAGGTCAGACGCACGAGGTAGGCCCCGGTGCGGATCCGGCTGTGGAACAGACGGAGCGGCATGATCGGCTGCGCCGCCCGAGACTCCGCGATCACGAAGGCCGCAAGCAGCACGATCGATGCCGAGAACGAGACGATCGTGACGGGATCACCCCATCCGGCTTCGGATCCGTGCAGCAGGCCGAACACGAGTGAGCCGATGCCGAGTGTGGAAGTGATCGCCCCAGTGATGTCGAACCGGCCGGGCGCCGCGTCGGTCTCGGGGAGGAACCGCGGCGCGAGGACGATCATGGCGATGCCGATCGGGACGTTGATCCAGAACCCCGCTCGCCACGACAGCAGGGTGGCCGCGGCGCCGCCGACGAGCATCCCGAGGCTCGCCCCAATGCCGGCGGTCGCGGCGTACCAGGCGACGGCCCTGTCGCGTTGCGCTCCCTCGGAGCTCGCCGTCAGAAGCGAGAGCGCCGACGGTGCCACGATCGCGGCACCCACGCCCTGCAGCGCTCGGGCCGAGATGAGCCACCACGCGGCAGGGGCCAGGGCGATCAGCAGGGAGGCAACCGAGAAGACGACCAGACCGAACACGAACACGCGTCGACGACCCAGGATGTCGCCGGCGCGGGCCCCGAGAAGAAGTAGTCCGCCGAAGACCAGCGTGTAGGCGTCCTGCACCCACGCGAGCTCCGAGGGGCCGAGTCCGAGGCCTGCGGCGAGCGCGGGCAGCGCCGTGAAGATCACCGAGTTGTCGAGCAGGATCATGAAGTAGCTGACGAGGATGATCGTCAGGATCGCCGCGCTGTTCCGGGTCTGTGTCATGGATCCATTCCACGCCCGGCGCGCGATCGAGAGCAGTGACGGCCGTACCCGGTACTGCCAGTACCTCCCTTCGCCGGTCGCGTGCGCGTACGGTCGATGACATGGACACCCGCAGCGAGGTGCGCGAATTCCTCTCGTCGAGGCGCGACCGCATCACCCCCGACCAGGCCGGCCTGCCCGCGTACGGCGGCAACCGCCGCGTACCGGGACTCCGGCGTGAGGAGGTGTCGCTGCTCGCCGGCGTCAGCGTCGACTACTACACGCGACTCGAGCGGGGCGATCTGTCCGGCGTCTCCGACAGCGTGCTCGACGCGCTCGCCCGCGCCCTGCAGCTCGACGAGGCCGAGACGGCGCACCTGTTCGACCTCGCCCGCGCGGCGAATGCGTCGCCTGTCGCCCGCACGCCGCGCAAGAAGGTCGAGACGCTGCGCCCCAGCATCCTGCGCCTGCTCGACGCGATGACCGAGGCACCCGCGATCGTGCGCAACAACTACTTCGACTACCTGGCCGCCAATGCGCTCGGCCGCGCTCTCTACTCGCCGCTCTTCACGACTCCGGTGCCGAACAGCGCGCGATTCGCGTTCCTCGACCCGGCCGCCCAGGAGTTCTACCCCGAGTGGGAGCGCAACACCCAGGAGCTCGTCGCGGCGATGCGCGGCGAAGCCGGACGAAACCCCTACGACCGCAAGCTCACCGATCTGGTCGGCGAGCTGTCGACGCGCAGCGAGCGCTTCCGCACCCTGTGGGCCGCGCACAACGTGCGCTTCCATCGCAGCGGCGTCAAGCGCATCAACCACCCGGTCGTGGGCGAGATGGAGCTGACCTACGAGGCGTTCGAGCTGCCCGCCGACGCCGGGCTGCAGATGTCGACGTACACGGCAGAGCCGGGCACACCATCGGCCGACAAGCTGCGGATGCTGGCGAGCTGGGCGGCGACCGACGCGGCCGTCGCCGAGCCCGAGACCGTGTCGCCGGAGCGCACCGAGGCCTGAGCGCGACGGTTCTGCTCTGAGCAGAACCGCTCGAACCCGCGCACGACGGCGGCATATCGTGAGGCATGGCCGACCTCGTCCCGTTCTCCCGTGCACCTCGTCCTTCCCGCCCTCGCCCCAGCGAGCCCGAACCGCTGTGGCGACAGATGCTCGGCGACCAGCTGCGGCGGCGACGACATGATCGCGACGAGACGCTGACCGAGACGGCCGAGAATGCCGGAGTGTCGCCGCAGTACCTCTCGGAGGTCGAACGCGGACTCAAAGAACCGTCGAGTGAGATGATCGCGGCGATCGCCGGAGCCCTCGACACCTCGCTGATCGAGCTGACGAGCGCCGTGGCCGACGAGCTGCGTCAGGTGACGGCCGCTCCGGCATCCGCTGCCGTCTCGGCCGCACGCGGGGCCTTCGCCCTCGCCGCCTGAGCCACCGCGGGAACCACGGTCGGAGTCTTCGGGCCGGGGCGTCGGCCAGATCTTCGGCCGCGGCCCGTGTCCTTTGCCCGTCTGCAGGACCACGGCACGTCTGCAGGAGCAGATCGGCAGAATCACCCCGCATCCGTGCTTCGATCCTGCAGACGGCCGGCCGGGCATCGGGTCAGACGGCCCGCTCCCCCAGGACGGTGTCGATCAGCCCGTAGTCGAGAGAGGCGGATGCCGTGAAGACGCGATCCCGGTCGGTGTCGGCGCGCAGCTCGCTCAGCGAGCGTCCGCTGTGCCTGGCGAGGATCGCCTCCATGTCCGCCCGTACGCGCACGACCTCGTCGGCCGCGAGGATGAGGTCGGGAATGGCTCCCCGCGACTGGCCCGCCGGCTGATGCAGCACGATGCGGGCATGGGCGAGCGCGGCCCGCTGACCCGGCGCTCCGGCGGCGACGAGAAGTGCGGCGGGTCCGATCGCCTGCCCGACGCAGGTCGTCGCGACCGAGGGGCGGATGTGCTGCATCGTGTCGTAGATCGCCAGCGCCGCCCCCGGGTCGCCGCCTTCACTGTTGATGTAGAACTGCACGCCCGCGTCCTGACTGTCGGCGTCGAGGTGCAGCAGCTGCGCGATGAGGGCGTTCGCCACTCCCGCGTCGATGCCGGTGCCGAGATAGATGACCCGTTCGGCGAGCAGATGCGAGTAGACGTCCATCACGCGTTCGCCGCGCGGATGCTGCGCGATGACGTTCGGGATCGTGTAGCCGCTCATGCGCTCACCCCCAGCCCGACGCGGGCCCGACGACGGGGCATGAGGTCGGCGAGCGAGTCGAGGACCTCATCGATGAACCCGTAGTCCTTCGCCTGCTCTGCGGTGTACCAGCGGTCGTGCAGCGAGTCCTCGAAGATGCGATCCACGGGCTGCCCGGTGTCGGCGGCGATCAGCCCGAGCACGGTGTCGCGCATGTGCCGCAGATCGTCTGCCTGGGTCTCGAGCTCGCCCGCCGAGCCGCCGATGCCGGCGGAACCCTGATGCATGAGGATGCGCGCGTGCGGCAGTGCCCTGCGCTTGCCCTTCGCGCCCGCCGAGAGCAGGAACTGCCCGGCGCTGCACGCGAGTCCGAGCGCGAGGGTCGACACGTCGTTCGGCACCAGCGTCATGAGGTCGCGGATCGCGAGCATCGACGGCACGGAGCCGCCGGGCGAGTGGATCCACAGGGCGATGTCGGTCGTCGGATCCTCGGCCGAGAGGGTGAGCAGCTGCGTCATCAGCAGCGTGCCGTTGTCGTCGTCGAGGGCGCCGTCGAGCACGAGCACGCGTTCGTGGAACAGCGCTCGCCTGGCCTCGGGTCCGAAGTGCGGGATGGGGGTCTCTTCGCTCATGGCCTCAGCATCCGCCGTGTCGAGTCCGTTCGGAACCGAATCCGCCCTCGGCAGATCCGCCGGAGGCAGAGCGACCCGAGGCAGAGCGACCCGAGACCGAGCGACCGTCGACATGCACGGATGTGCACGCGTAACACCACCGACTCACGATGCTCCTACCCTCGAAGCATGGCGAAACAGCAGACACCCGAGTGGCAGTGGTCCGAAGACGGCATCAACTTCCGCACCCGCAAATGGGTGAAGCCGGAGGACCTGAACGCGAACGGATCGCTGTTCGGCGGCAGCCTGCTCAAGTGGATCGACGAGGAGGCCGCGATCTACGCGATCGTGCAGCTGGGCAACTACCGCGCGGTGACCAAGCACATCTCCGAGATCAACTTCGAGGCCTCAGCCGTGCAGGGCGACCTGATCGAGATCGGCCTGCAGGCGACCCACTTCGGCACCACCTCGCTGACCATGCGCGCGGTCGCCCGCAACATGATCACCCGCAAGCGCATCCTCACGATCGAGAAGATCGTGTTCGTGAGCCTCGACGAGGACGGCACGCCGACCCCTCACGGGTACGACGAGATCACCTACAACCGCGATCGGATGCCGACGGAGCGGATCGCCACAGGCACGATCCGCCTGCCGTAGAGCCAGGCTCCGGCATCCTCTCGCCCTGTGTCTCACGCGCGCCGAAGGAGATCTCCCGTGTCGAAGGACGATCGTGCGGATCGGGTTCTTCGGAACGAGAGATCTCCTTCGATGCGTGCGGCGTCAGTCCGGGATGCCGCTCAGACGCTCCGACGGTGACTGACGCGGTGGCCGATCCAGAAGCCGACCGCGATGAGTCCTGCCAGCGTGACGACGAGCATCCAGGGCAGCATCGACGGCGCAGCGCCCGCCGTCGCGGTCGCGAGCGTGCCGGAGCCGTCGGCGATCAGGCCGTTGCCGTCTGCGAGTTCCGATGCACCCGCCTCGAGCTTGTCACCGCCCTCCGCCAGTTCGCCGGTGCCTTCGGCCACAGTGGCAGCACCCTCGGAGAGCTCGCCGACGCCGGTGCTCAGGTCTGACGCACCGACCTTCAGCGTCTCGGTGCCCTCGGCCAACGCGGTCGCGCCCTCGTCGAGGCTCGCCGCACCGGCGCTGAGCCGCGCCGAACCGTCCTGCAGCGACACGGCGCCATCGGCGAGAGTGTCGAGACCAGCGGCGAGCCGATCCGCGCCGGCCCACAGCTCTGCGGTGCCCGCCTTCAGAGGCTGCAGTCCCGTGGCCAGCGCGAGCGCGCCTCCCGAAAGCTGCGAGGCTCCGTCGCTCAGTGGCTGCACACCGTCGGCGAGCTTCAACGCACCGGCGGACACCGCTGAGGCGCCTGCCTTGAGCGTGCCCACACCGGACTCGAGCGTCGAGGCGCCCGCGGCGAGACCGGAAGTGCCGGCCTTCAACTGCTGCACCCCCGTGACGAATGCCGGGGCCCCTGCGGTCGGGTCTGCCAGCGCGACCGTTCCCGGCCATCCCTGTGCGGCATCGCCGTTGACCAGCGCATTCGCACCGCCGGCGACCAGCTGCGCTCCGGCGGCGGCCTGGATCGTCCCCTGCGCGAGCACGGGTGCCGCGGCGGCCGCTCCGGCGATTCCGTCGACCTGAGCATCCACTCCGGCGGCGAGAGCAGCGAGCTGCTGCATCTGCGCGTTCGTCGGGTCTGCCGCAGCGAGCTGGGAGAGCGCATCGGCCAGCTGCTGCGCGTTCGCGGGGGCACCGTTGGCCGCCTCGGTGATCGCCGCGGCGTTCTCCGGGCTGGCGAGCGCCTGAAGCTGTGGCGTCACGGCGCCGGTGATCGTCGAGCTGAGCTGGTTCGCCCCGTCGAGCACCTGCCCCGCGACCTGGTGCGCGCCGGCGACCCCGGCGGCGAGATTCGTCGCCCCGTCGAGCACCGACTGGGCTCCCGCGTCGACCTGCAGCGCGCCCGTCGTGAGGTCCTGAGCGCCGTCGACGAGCGACTGGGCTCCGCCGTCGACCTGCTGCGTTCCTGCGGCCACCTGCTGAGCGCCGTCGAGTGCGGCCCGGGCTCCTGAGTCGATCTGCTGCGCACCGGCCGAGACCTTCTGCGCACCGTCGAGCGCAGACTGCACACCGGCATCCGCCGTCGTGAGTCCCGATTCGAGACGCTCGGCACCTGTGAGCGCCGACAGTGCTCCGGCGCTCAGCCGAGCAGCCCCGGACGCGGCGTTCGAGGCGCCGATCGCGAGAGTGTCGGCACCTACGGCGAGCGCGGCGGCGCCGGTGGAGGCGCTCTGCGCACCCGTGGCGACCTTCTCGGAGCCGACGTGGGCGCTCGTCGCTCCCGCCGCGAGCTGCTCCGTGCCTGCGGCGAGCTCGTCGGCGCCCGCAGAGAGATCACCGGCACCTGCGGCGAGGTCGGCCGAGCCGTCTCGTGCGGTGGTGGTGCCGTCAGCGAGTTCCGCGGCACCGGCCGCGATCTTGCCCGTGGTCAGGAAGAACAGGATCACCATCGCGGCCAGCAGCAGGCTGAGCACGATCACGGCTATGCGCATTCCGATTCCGTGCGCGTGGGGCTTTGCACTCGTCATTGAGGACTCCCGGGGTCAGTGGCGTCCTTGCCACCGGCGAGTGTATGGGCGGGCTCTCAGGATTCGCACAGGTTTGCTCCTCGGAACTAGATACCGTTCATGGTGAGACTCAGTTCCTTGTAGCTGTTCGACAAACGTCGCGACCTCACGCCCACGAACGGCCGGATGCCACGGCGCCCTCCACCCGCGACAGTGCAGCGAATGCCTGCGCGAGGTCGGCGATCAGGTCGTCGACGTTCTCGAGACCGATCGACAGTCGCAGCACATCGGCGTCGGGGCGCGCTTCCGCCGGCACGGGCCGGTGCGTGAGCGCGGCCGGATGCTGGATCAGCGAATCGACCCCGCCCAGCGAGACGGCGTGGGTGAACAGCGACGTCGATGAGGTGACGGCGGATGCCGCGGCATACCCGCCCCGCATCCGCATTGCGATCATGGCCCCGGTGCCCCGCATCTGACGCTGGATGATGCCCTGCGGGTCGTCGTCGAGTCCGGGATAGAACACCTCGGCGATCTCGGGGCGGTCGATCAGCCACTGCACGATGCGGCGAGCGCTCTCCTGCTGCGCGCGCATGCGCACCGGGAGGGTCGCGAGCCCACGGTGCAGCAGGTAGGCGCCGAGCGGATGCAGCAGACCGCCGGTCACGGCACGCACACGGCGGAGCGCCTCCGCGGTCTGCTCGTCGCAGGCCACCACGCCCGCGATCACGTCGCCGTGTCCGCCGAGGTACTTCGTAGCGCTGTGCAGCGACATGGCCGCACCGTGGTCGAGGGGATTCTGCAGCACGGGCGTCGCGAAGGTGTTGTCGACGACCACCGGCACGACTCCCGCCTGCGCCACCACGGCGGCGATGTCGGCGATCTCGAGCGTCGGATTGGCGGGGGTCTCCACCACCACGAGTCCCGTGTCCGGACGGATCGATGCGGCGACCTCGGCAGGGTGGCAATAGGTGGTCTCCACACCCAGCAGGCCGGAGCCGAGCAGGTGATCGGTGCCGCCGTAGAGGGGACGCACCGCCACCACGTGGTTCTTCCCCGCTGCGGGGCCGTGCGCGAGGATCACCGCGGTCATCGCCGCCATGCCCGATGCGAAGGCGACGGCGGCCTCGGCGTGCTCGAGCTCGGCGAGGGCGTCTTCGAACCGCCCCACGGTGGGGTTCCAGAGCCGCGCGTAGACCATGCTGCCGTCGGCGGGCGGACGCCCACCCGTCGCCATCGCCTCGTACGAGTCGCCACCGCGCTCGATGTCGGGCAGCGGGTTGGTCGTCGACAGGTCGATCGGCAGCGCGTGGACTCCCAGTGCCTCGAGGTCTGAGCGGCCGCTGTGCACGGCGACGGTGTCTGGATGTAACGGTGCAGTCATGTCTGCCACGTTGCCCGAAACGCGATGGATGCGCAGAGATTCGACAGCATCCGTCGGATTCTGGCTCGTTCTCGATATTCTGAGCAAAGAGGCAATACCAGGAGGTGCGGGCATTGGCGAAAGCACAGCTCGACGAGATCGATCTCGAGATCCTCGCCGTGCTCACCCGCGACGCCGAGGTCACGAACAAGGCGCTCGCGCACGGGCTGGGTCTCGCCGAGTCGACATGCGCGCACCGCGTGCGCGCACTGCGCGAGCGCGGGATCATCCGCGACACCCGGATCCGGGTCGACGGGTCGGCTCTCGGACTGCCTCTGCAGGCGATCATCAAGGTGCGCCTCGCGAATCACACGGGCCCCAAGGTCACCGCGCTCTTCGACGCGCTGGCGGCCATCCCGCGGGTGCTGCAGGTGTTCCACGTCGCGGGTGTCGACGACTTCCTCGTGCACGTCGCGGTGCAGGATGCCACCGCCCTGCGCGACATCGTGCTCGAGCACATCACGATCCACCCCGTCGTCCGCGGCACCGAGACGCAGCTGGTGTTCGAGCTCCGCGACGGCGCCGGCCTGCTCGCGCGCTGAGCGGATCGTGGGCGAGGATGGACACGTCTGCCGAGCAAGGGAGCCCAGAATGAGCCGCAGCGCCACCGCAGCCACGTCCGCGATCAGAGAGATGCGCGACTTCCTCTTCGCGAATGCCACCGACTACGCGGCGGCGCGAGACGGGTTCGTCTGGCCGACGCCCACGGAGTTCAACTTCGCGCTCGAGTGGTTCGACGTCATCGCGGGCGAGACGCCCGACCGCCCGGCCGTGCAGATCGTCTCGGCCGATCTCAGTCTCGAGTCGTGGACATACGGAGAGCTGTCGGCCCGCTCGGATCAGGTCGCGGCCTGGCTGACCGGCCTCGGCATCCGACGAGGCGACCACGTCATCGTGATGCTCGGCAACACCATCGAGCTGTGGGAGGTGATGCTCGCGATCACCAAGATCGGCGCGGTGTCGATCCCGACGTCGACCCTGCTCTCGGCATCCGACCTCGCCTACCGCGTCGAGCACGGCCAGGCCCGCGCGATCGTCACGCTCGGCAGCCTCGCCGAGCGCATCGCCGACATCGACGCCGACGTGCTGCGCATCGGTGTGGGTGACGGCATCCCCGCCGAATGGACGCGCTTCGACGGCTCGTCCGACGCCCCTGCGGCCTTCGAGCCCGACGCCGCCACACCGGCCGACGACACGGCCCTGCTCTACTTCACGAGCGGCACGACCAGCCGCCCGAAGCTCGTGCAGCACACGCACGTCTCGTATCCCGTCGGACACCTGTCGACCATGTGGTGGCTGGGCGTGCGACCCGATGACGTGCACCTCAACATCTCCTCACCCGGCTGGGCGAAGCATGCGTGGTCGAGCTTCTACTCGCCGTTCCTCGCCGAGGCGACGGTGTTCGTCTACAACTACGACCGGTTCGACGCGAACACCCTGATGCAGGTCATGGACACCCACCACGTCTCCACGTTCTGCGCTCCGCCGACGGTGTGGCGGATGCTGATCCAGGCCGACCTCGCGCGCCTCACCCACCCGCCGCGGGAGCTGGTCGGAGCGGGCGAGCCGCTGAACCCCGAGGTCATCGACCGGGTGCGCGCGGCGTGGGGCGGCACGATCCGCGACGGCTTCGGGCAGACCGAGATGACGGCCTGTGTGGGCAACTCCCCCGGTCAGGTCGTGAAGGTCGGCTCCATGGGGCGCCCGCTGCCCGGGTACCCGGTCGTGCTGCTCGACCCCGCCACCGGAGAGATCGCCGAGCACGAGGGCGAGATCGCGCTCGACCTGGCCCACCCTCCGGTCGGGCTCATGGCCGGGTACTACGACGATCCGGACAAGACGGCCGAATCCCGCGTCGGCGGCTTCCATCACACCGGAGACATCGCCCAGCGGGATGCCGACGGATACCTGACCTACATCGGCCGGGCGGACGACGTGTTCAAGGCCTCCGACTACAAGATCTCGCCGTTCGAGCTCGAATCGGTGCTGCTGGAGCACGACCTCGTGATCGAGGCGGCGGTGATCCCGAGCCCCGACCCGACGCGACTCGCGGTTCCGAAGGCGTACGTGTGCCTGCACCCCGACGCGGTCGGCGCCGAAGCCGACGCCGCCCGCTCGATCTTCGCCTACGCCCACGACCGCCTGTCGTCGCACCTCTGGGTGCGGATCATCGAGTTCGTTCCCGAACTGCCCAAGACGATCTCGGGCAAGATCCGCCGCGTCGAGCTGCGCGCCAGAGAGGCCGAGCGCGTGACCTCAGCAGACGAGGCCGCACAGCACCGCGACCGCGACTACCGCTGACGAGCTCTCAGCCTGCCAGCGCGGGCTGACTGCCTGTGCTCGGCGTCACCGTGGTGCCCCGCGGCACGACGACCGGGTCCGGTGCGTCGATGAGCGCCTGGACGCGCGCGGCGCGGGCGGCTTCTCGTGCCGGCTCACCCGTGTTCACGATGCCGCGACCCACTGCTCCGATCACCAGCATCGCGACGAGCGCGGCGCCTGAGATCAGCAGCGGCGTCCACTGATTCGCGAACGATGCCGTGGAGCTGAGCATCGCGCTCGGAATCCACAGACCGACCGCTCCGCCGGCGAGACCCGCCGCTCCGCGCATGATCGCGATTCCTGCGATGAGCGCACACAGCGCTGCGAGCACAGCCCCCACCACTCCGATCGGCACCAGAATCGATGCCAGTTCGCTTGCCACCCTTGACGATGTCATCACGACCCCCCGGTCTGCGGAATCTCCGCATCACCAACATTACGAAGTGTCGGCATGCCGGGCATCCATCTCAAGGATGATGTTCTGCAACTGTGACGAGCTGTTCAGCGGCGCGTCAACCGCGCGAAACGCGAGGTCCTGATCACTCGCACCGGCTGGGTGACGACCGCGTCCACGACCATCGAGCCGTCGGTGGGTCCGATGATCGCCATCGCCGAGGTCTCCGTGGCCTCGACGGGGTCGACGCGCATGCGGCCGAGCGACCGGTGCGCACGCACGTACGCCGGCACCAGCAGCACGATCGCGCCGAGCCACGCGAGAGGGTTGCTGAGCGCGACGCCCTCGAAGCCGATGAGCGCGCCGAGCACGATGGCGGCGCCCACGCGCATCACCAGCTCGATCACACCCGTGACGGTGGGCACCAGGGTGTGGCCGAGGCCCTGCAGCGCACCGCGGAGCACGAACAGCACGCCGAGCGCCCAGTATCCGCATCCGTTGATGATCAGCATGAGGTGCGCGAGTTCGACGACCCCATCCGCTGCCGCGCCCTCGCCGACGAACAGCCGCACCAGCGGCGCCCCGAACGCGATGATGACGCCTCCGAGCGCGATGCCGGCGGCGATCGCCATCCAGGTGCCCTCCACGACACCGCGGCGGATGCGGTCGGGGCGGCGTCCGCCCAGGTTCTGCGCCGTGTACATCGATGAGGCGAGACCCAGCGACGAGAGGAAGGCCACGGCGAGGCCGTCGACACGAGACGCCGTCGTATAGGCGGCGACGGCCTCGGAGCCGAGGGTGTTGAGGGCCACCTGCACGACGAGCGTGCCGATCGCGATGATCGACGCCTGGAAGCCCATCGGCAGGCCGAGGCGCAGGTGCTCTCGGATGTCGTCGCGGGTGACGCGCCAGTCGGCACGACGCAGGTGCAGCATCGGCAGCCGGCGACGCACGAACTCGAGGCACAGCACGACCGACACGGCCTGGGCGACGACGGTCGCGAGAGCCGCACCGGCCACGCCCCAGTCGAGCGGGGCGACCATGAGGATCACGAGCCCGACGTTGAGCGCACACGACACCGTGAGGAAGATCAGCGGAGTGCGCGAGTCGCCGATGGCACGGATGATCGCCGAGAGGAAGTTGAAGAACATCGTCGCGCTGGCGCCGATGAAGCTGATCTGCGTGAAGATCGCCGCCTCGGCCATGAGCTCGTCAGGCGTCTGCAGCAGGGCGAGCGTCGGCGCCGCGATCAGCGGCGCGACGATCGTGAGCACCACGCTCGTGATGCCGGTCAGGATCACGCCCGTCGCGACCGAGCGACGCACCGCTGCGCCGTCTCCCGCGCCGAACGCCTGCGCGATCGGGATAGCGAAACCGCTCGTCAGGCCCCAGGCGAAGCCGATCAGCAGGAACAGCAGGCTGCCGGTCGCGCCGACGGCGGCGAGGGACTCGACGCCGAGGTGTCGGCCGACGACGACGGCATCGGCGAACTGGTACATCTGCTGCACGACATTGCCGAGCAGCAGGGGGATCGAGAACGACAGGATGACACGCCACGGGCGGCCCGTGGTGAGAGAGGTGGCCATGGTGGGAGCGGCTCGCAGAACTGGGGGGATGATCGGGGGTCGAACCAGGATATCGAATCGATTCGGTTAACTGCCATCCCCGATCGGCCATTACGGTCGGAAGGATGCCGCAGCGGGACGCGGCGCCCAACACCGGAGGTTCGAGCGATGACGACAGAGAGAACACGGGGATCCGTCGGGGTGGACGGAACCGCCGACGGCGACGACCAGCACCTGAAGAGGGCCCTGAGCAACCGTCACATCCAGCTGCTCGCGATCGGCGGCGCCATCGGCACCGGCCTCTTCATGGGCAGCGGCAAGACGATCTCGGTCGCCGGCCCCTCGGTGATCTTCGTCTACATGATCATCGGCTTCATGCTCTTCTTCGTGATGCGGGCGATGGGCGAGCTGCTGCTGTCGAACCTCAAGTACAAGTCGTTCAGCGACTTCGCGAGCGACCTGCTCGGCCCGTGGGCCGGCTTCTTCACCGGATGGACGTACTGGTTCTGCTGGGTCGTCACCGGAGTCGCGGATGTGATCGCGATCGCGGGGTACACGGATGCGCTGATCCCCGGCATCCCGTTGTGGATCCCCGGCGTCCTCGTGATCGTCATCCTGCTCGCACTGAACCTGCCCACCGTCGCCGCGTTCGGCGAGATGGAGTTCTGGTTCGCGCTGATCAAGATCATCGCGATCGTCGCGCTCATCGTCACGGGTCTTGTGATGATCTTCACCGGCTTCCAGCACGATGCGGGAACCGCGAGCTTCAGCAACCTGTGGGACCACGGCGGCATGTTCCCGCACGGCTTCATGGGCTTCGTCGCCGGGTTCCAGATCGCCGTGTTCGCCTTCGTCGGCGTCGAGCTCGTCGGCACCGCCGCGGCCGAGACCAAAGACCCCGAGAAGAACCTGCCCAAGGCGATCAACGCGATCCCGATCCGCATCCTGCTCTTCTACGTGGGCGCGCTCATCATCCTGATGGCGGTCACCCCGTGGACCGAGTACGTCGCCGGCGAGAGCCCGTTCATCGCGATGTTCGCCCTCGCGGGTCTCGGGATCGCGGCGACGGTGGTGAACCTCGTCGTGCTGACCTCGGCCATGTCGAGCGCCAACTCGGGCATCTACTCGACGTCGCGCATGGTGTTCGGCCTCGCGCAGGACGGCGACGCCCCGCGCGTCTTCGGCCGGCTGTCGAAGCGACGTGTGCCGCAGAACGCTCTGTTCCTGTCGTGCATCCTGCTGCTCTCGGGCGTCGTGCTGCTCTACGCGGGCAAGGACATCGGCACCGCGTTCGACATGGTGACCACGGTCTCAGCCGTGTGCTTCATGTTCGTCTGGACGATCTTCCTCTGCAGCTACCTCGTGTACCGCCGTCGGCGGCCGGAGAAGGTCGCAGCGTCGAAGTTCCGCATGCCGGGCGGCATCTTCATGGTCTACGTGGTGCTCGCGTTCTTCGTGTTCATCCTCTGGGCGCTCACGACGCAGCCCGACACCCTGATCGCGCTGCTCGTGACGCCGATCTGGTTCGTGCTGCTGCTCGTCGCCTGGATGTTCGTGCGCACGTCGCAGAACCATCTGACCCGTCACGCGGAGCACATCGCGTACCTGCGCGACGACTCCCCGGAGTAGTCCTGGACGGCCGTGGGAGGTTCTGACAGCCCCTCCCTCATCGTCGAGGCCGCGCGTAGCGTCGGTCTCGACGAAAGGACACGCAATGCACACTCGCACACTCGGACAGGGCCTCGAGGTCTCCGCCGTCGGGCTCGGATGCATGGGGATGTCGCAGAGCTACGGGCCGAACCCGGGCACCCGCGACGAGATGATCGGCGTGCTGAGGTCGGCTCTCGACCTCGGCGTCACCTTCTTCGACACCGCGGAGGTCTACGGCCCCTATGTGAACGAGGAGCTGGTCGGCGAGGCTCTCGAGCCCATCCGCGACCAGGTCGTCATCGCGACGAAGTTCGGCTGGCGCATCGAAGACGGCAAGAGCGTCGGGCTCGACAGCCGGCCGGAGCAGATCCGTCGCGTCGCCGAGCAGTCGCTGCGTCGCCTGCGCACCGACGTGATCGACCTCTTCTACCAGCACCGTGTCGACCCGGATGTGCCGATCGACGACGTCGCAGGCACAGTGGCCGAGCTCATCGCCGAGGGCAAGGTGAGGCACTTCGGGCTGTCCGAGGCATCGGCCTCGACGATCCGCCGGGCCCATGCCGTGCAGCCCGTCACGGCGCTGCAGAGCGAGTACTCGCTGTGGACGCGCGACCCTGAGGCCGAGATCCTGCCCACACTCGGCGAGCTCGGCATCGGCTTCGTGCCGTTCAGCCCGCTCGGCAAGGGGTTCCTCACCGGCACGGTCGATCGCCGCACCTCATTCGCCGACGGCGACATCCGCGGCACGATCCCGCGCTTCAGCGAGGAGAACCGGGCGGCGAACGAGGCGCTGGTCGGCCACGTCGCCTCGCTCGCGGAGTCCAAGGAGGCCTCCCCCGGCCAGATCGCCCTCGCGTGGCTGCTCGCTCGAGAGCCGTGGATCGTGCCGATTCCCGGCACGAGGCGCACGTCGCGGATCGCCGAGAATGCGGGAGCCACCACGGTGGCCCTGTCGGCCGACGAACTCGCCGACCTCGATCAGCTCGCCGACCGGGTCGGCGTGCAGGGAGATCGGTACAACCCGCAACAGATGTCGTTCGTCGACCGCTGAGTCGACATCTGAGTCGACCGCTGAGCAGCGGCGTGCGCTGGGTAGTCTGAGGCGGATGACTCCGCCCCGCACCTACCCGGCCACGATCGCCGCGCCCGTGGAGCATGAACTCGTCATCAAGAAGTCGCGGTTCATCGCGACCGTCGAGCCGGTCACCTCGGTCGAGGACGCGGATGCCGTGATCGCACGCCTGCGCAAGCAGTGGTGGGATGCGCGGCACAACTGCAGCGCGATGGTCACCGGCCTGCTCGGCGATCAGGCCCGCTCGTCGGATGACGGTGAGCCGTCCGGCACTGCGGGGGTGCCGATGCTCGAGGTGCTCAGACGGCGCGAGCTGACGGACGTCGTGGCAGTGGTGACCCGCTACTTCGGCGGCGTGAAGCTCGGCGCCGGCGGGCTCGTGCGGGCCTACTCGACCGCTGTCTCAGAAGCCCTCGATCTCGCATCGCTCGTGCACCGGCAGTCCCTGACCCAGGTGACGATCGACGTCGCGCAGGCGGATGCCGGACGCTTCGACAACCTTCTGCGCGACTGGGTGCCGCGTCACGGCGCGACGCTCGGCGAGCCACGATACGCGGCGCTGGCGACTCTCGAGGTGTGGGTGCCCGCGCAGGAGATCGACCGGCTCGCGGATGACATCGCAGCGGCATCCGCCGGTTCCGTGGTGCCGGTGATCGGCGTGGAGCGCGTCGTCGACGTGCCGGCCTGACCCTGGCCGACGCGCCCGGCTGATCCACAACAGCATCCGGATATTCTGGATGCCGCGATCTCGGAAGGAGAGCGATGTTCGACAGCCCGCTCTCGGCTTCCGCCTATGAGATCCTCGGCGTGGACCCGACCGTCGACGACGGCGAGCTGCGGCGCGCGTATCGCCTGCGCCTGCGGCAGACCCACCCGGACACGGGCGGAGACGCGGCCGTCTTCATCCAGGTGCAGCGAGCATGGGAGCTGATCGGCACCCCCGAGGGCCGCGCCGCCTACGACCGTCGCTCGGGTGCGCACCCCGGCATCCCGGCCGAGCCTGAGTGGAACGGCTGGCGGCCGCAGTCGGCCGCCCGCACGGACACCCGCCCTCGAGCTCGCTCGTACGGGCATCCCGGCGGGTGGCGCCGCGAGCGCTACCTGTCGCTGATCCGCGAATGGGCCGGCCGTGGCGTCGAGGTGCCCGACCCCTATGACCCGGCGCTCGTGCGCTCGGCCCCGCGCGACCTGCGACGCCTGCTCGCCGATGCTCTCGCCGAAGAGGCGACCGCCCGCACGGTGAGCGCGCTCGGCATGGGCTTCACGGTGTGGCACGACGTCGCCACAGGAGCGGATGCCGACGACAAGCTCGACCATGTCGTGCTCAGCCCCTCGGGCCTCTACGGCGTCATGTCGGAGGACTTCGGGGGAGTCGTCGGGTTCCGTCGGGGCGAGATCACGGGCCCGAGTCTGGGCACACGCGCGCCCGTCACCGCCACACTCTCGCGCATGCGCACCGTGGCCAAGGCCGCACGGGTGAAGTTCGGCGGACTGATCATGGTGCTCCCCGACGACGATCTCGCGCAGGCCGTCACCCCGCTCGGCAGCAGCCGCGGCGTTCCCGTGGTCGTCGTGCGTCGCAGTGCGCTCGCGATGGTGCTGCGCCAGGGAGTCCCCGGTGCCCGCGCCATCGGCGGCAACGAGCTGTTCGACGTGCGCACACGCCTGCAGCAGACCGTCACCTTCGTCTGACCCCGGCCTCCCAGAACGAGGGACTCCCGGCATCGACTCGGCGGGAGTACCCTGCTCGCATGGCTACGCCCGCGGCGACGATGGCATGGATGCTCGATGCCGATCCGGCCCTGCGCTGGCAGGTGGAGCGCGACCTGCTCGGCGCCCCGGCCGATGTCTGGAGGTCCACGCGAGCTCGGGTGTCGACGGAGGGTTTCGGGGCCGCACTCCTCGCCGCGCAGGATCCGGACGGACGCTGGGACGGAGGGGCGCACTTTCCCGGCGACTTCTTCGGAACTGCGGAGGCGGAGCAGCCGGGTCAACCGTGGACTGCCACGAGCTGGTCTCTGAATCAGCTCCGGGAGTGGGGGGTGCCCGCGGCGGCGCTCGGCGACACCGCGGACCGTCTCGCACGCAACTGCCGGTGGGAGTATGACGACATGCCCTTCTGGGGTGGCGAGATCGACGTGTGCATCAACGCGTTCACCCTCGCGAACGGCGCATGGCTGGGGGCCGACGTCTCGCGACTGGTCCGATGGTTCCCGGAGCACCGGCTCGCCGACGGAGGGTGGAACTGCGAGGCGGAGGAGGGCGACTCGGTCCGATCCTCGTTTCACTCCACGCTCAACGCGCTCCGCGGGATGCTCTCCTATGAGCTCGCGACCGGGGACACGTCACTGCGATCGACGCGGCACGCCGGCGAGGAGTACCTCCTCCGAAGGCAGCTGATGTTCCGTGCCTCCACCGGCGAGCTCGTGGACGGGTTCGTGGTCCGTTTCGTCTACCCGAGCAGACATCAGTACAGCGCTCTGGCGGCGCTCGACTACTTCCGCGACGCGTCACAGTCCGACCGAACCGCCCGAGACCCGCGAACGGATGCCGCAGTCGAGCTCGTGCGCGCGGCGCGACAGGCAGATGGATCCTGGCTCCAGGGCCCGCCGCTGGAGGGGCGGACGTGGTTCGCCGTCGATGCCGCGGAAGGCGCCCCGTCGCGGTGGCTGACCCTGATGGGGACGCGGGTCCTCGAGTGGGCAGATGGGGGCTCCTCCCCCGACGCATGATCCCGTCGGTTGTGACGGGCCTTGACCGCATCCGTCAAACCGGTTTACACTCGCTTCACCCACATTCGTCAAACCGGTTAAATCGTGCCGTGCCGAGTGCTTAGGGATCAACCCGAAAGTTCCACGAGGAGGTGGCATGAGCCGCACGACGATCGCCGACGTCGCCCGCGAGGCCGGCGTCACCAAGGCCACCGTCTCGCACGCGATGAGCGGCAAGCGGCCCATCTCCGACGACACCAGAGCCAAGGTGCTCGCCGCCGCCGAAAAGCTCAACTGGGTGCCGAGCCAGAGCGCCCGCGCGCTGGCCACGCAGAAGGCCAATGCGATCGCCGTGGTGCTGGCCCGTGACCCCGAGGTCATCGCCAACGACTCGTTCTTCCCCGCGTTCATCGCTGGCGTCGAATCGGTGCTGGCTGAGACCGAGACGGCGCTGATCCTGCAGGTCGTTCCCGATCGGGCGGCCGAGGAGCGGGCCTACCGGTCGCTCAGCCACGGGCGCGCCGACGGCGCCCTGCTGCTCGACCTGCGGAACGACGACTGGCGCGTGCCGCTGCTCGAAGAGCTCGACCTCCCTTCGGTGCTGGTCGGCGCCTACGAGCAGCCGACCCGATTCTCGTGCGTGCGCACCGACGACGATGCGCCCGTGCGCGAGATCATCGCTCACCTGCGTGCCGAGGGCCACGAACGCATCGCTCATGTCTCGGGTCCGCTCGACTACGTGCACTCGCGCGTGCGGGCCGATGCCTACACCGATGCCGTGGGCGGCGATGCCCTGCTGCGCGAGGGCGACTTCACCGCCTCGAGTGGCCGGGAGCGCACCGCCGAGCTGCTCGCGCTGCCCGATCGCCCGACCGCCATCCTCTATTCCAACGACACCATGGCGATCGCCGGGCTGTCGTTCGCGCGGTCGAGCGGCCTCAGCATCCCCCGCGATCTCGCGATCGCCGGCTTCGACGACGACCATCTCTCGGCCCACCTCTCCCCCGCACTCACGAGCGTCTCATCGGGCCCCGCCGCGCGAGGACGCGCTGCCGCCCGCCTGCTTCAGGCCGACATCCTCGGCGCCGAGCCGCGCACAGAGGTCGTCGACTGCAACGTCGTGCACTTCCGGGAGAGCACAGCCCGCTAGACGATCACCCGAACCATCGCGTCAAGGAGGACAACATGAAGAAGAAGATCCGCGCAGCAGCGCTCCTGGGAGCGGTCGCGCTCGTCGCCACCGGATGCTCATCCGGAGGTGGAGGCGGCGATGCCTCGGGCGAGGGCACCGGCTCGATCGACATCTGGCTGTCGAACAACGAGCAGGAGGTCGCCTGGGGCACCGCCGTCGTCGAGGCCTGGAACGCCGAGCACCCCGACGAGAAGGTCAACGCGCAGGAGATCCCCGCCGGCTCGTCGTCGGAAGAGGCGATCACCGCCGCCATCACCGCCGGCACCGCACCCTGCCTGGTCTACAACGTGGCTCCGGCGGCGGTCTCCGGCTGGGTCAAGCAGGGCGGGCTCGTCGACCTCAGCACCATGGAGGGCGGCAGCGACTACATCACCGAGCGCGGTGGTGAGGTCGACTCGTATGCCACCGACGGAAGCTTCTACCAGCTGCCGTGGAAGTCGAACCCGGTCATGGTGATGTACAACAAGGCCCTCTTCGAGGCTGCGGGCATCGATCCCGAAGACCCCCAGATGGCCTCGTACGACGAGTTCCTCGCCGGGTCACGCGCGATCGTCGAATCCGGAGTGCAGAGTGCGATCTGGCCGGCACCCACCAGCGAGTTCTACCAGCCCTGGTTCGACTTCTATCCCCTGTACCTCGCCGAGACCGACGGCACCATGCTCGTCGAAGACGGCGCGGCGACGGTCGACTCGGATGCAGGGCGCGAGGTCGCGGAGTTCTGGAAGACCTTCTACGACGAGAAGCTCTCGCCCAACGAGGCGTCGACCGATGACGCGATGTCCGCGGGGACGACCGCCATGCAACTCGCCGGTCCGTGGGCCATCCCCTCGTACGCCGAGACCGTGGACGTCGGGTTCATGCCCGTGCCGACCAGCGACGGTCGCGAGAACCCGACGACGTTCGCGGACTCGAAGAGCGTCTCGATGTTCACCGCGTGCGAGAACCAGGGCACCGCATGGGAGTTCCTGAAGTTCTCGACGAGCGTCGACAGCGACGGTCAGCTGCTCGAGGCGACGGGCCAGATGCCGATGCGCACCGACCTCACCGAGACCTACGCCGACTACTTCGACGCGAACCCGAACTACGTGGCGTTCGCCGAGCAGGCCGAGGCCACGGCAGACGTGCCCAGCATCCCGAACTCCGTGGAGGCCTGGCAGGCGTTCCGCGACGAGTACTCCGCCGCCGTGATCTTCGGCAAGGAGTCGATCGACGACTTCCTGAAGAACGCCGCGACGAAGATCGACGATCTCGTCGCCGAGTGATGAGCCGCACATGACTCTCCGAGACGACGCCGTCGCGGACGTGGCCGGGGGCACCACCGCCCCGGCCCCGTCCGCGGGCCGGTCACCGAGGGCGCGGTTACGCAACCGACTGCTGGGTGCACAGCCGATCGGCGGCCTCTTCGCCCTGCCGTATCTGGTCTTCGTGCTGGCGATCTTCGCGTTCCCGTTGGGATTCGCGGTCTACATCGCCTTCCACGACTACTTCTTCACGGCACCCAATGTCGAGGTCGACCGGCCGTTCGTGGGCTTCGACAACTTCGTCACCGTGCTCACCGACCCGAGGGTGCTCGGATCGTTCCGCAACACCCTGGTCTTCCTCGTCATCAACGTGCCGCTCACCGCCGTGCTCTCGCTCGTGCTCGCGGCGGCGCTGAACACCGGCATCCGCTGGGTCGCCGCCTACCGGGTGGCGTTCTACGTGCCGTATCTGACGGCCAGTGTCTCGCTCGTCGGCGTGTGGATGCTGCTGTTCTCGGGCAACGGCCTGATCAACACGATCCTCGGGCCGCTCGCCCCCGATCCGTCGTGGCTGGTGAACAGCGGTCTCGCGATGCCGATGATCGCGCTGTACGTCACGTGGAAGCAGCTGGGGTTCTACATCCTGCTCTACCTCGCCGCACTCCAGAACGTGCCGAAGGAGCTCTACGAGTCGGCCGAGACCGACGGCGCGGGCGCGTTCTCGCGCTTCTGGAACGTCACCGTTCCCGGCGTGCGCAGCGCCACCACGCTCGTGCTGATCCTGTCGATCATCACCGGAGCGAACCTCTTCACCGAGCCGTACCTGCTCACGAACGGCGGCGGCCCCGACGGCGCCTCCTCGACACCCGTGCTGCTCATCTACCAGCTGGGCATCCAGCAGCAGAACCCCGACACCGCGGCCGCGATCGGCATGATCCTCGTGATCCTGGTCGGCATGCTGTCGCTCGCCGCCAACCGCGCCACCAGGGAGCGATGACCATGAGACGCAAGCGTTCACTGCCCCGCATCCTGAGCGTGATCCTGCTCACGGTCGCGGCGATCGGATTCGCGTTCCCGTTCTACTTCATGCTGGTCGGGGCGTTCCAGGAGAACCCGACGAACTCGCCCGACGAGCTCTTCCCGACGAGCGGCTGGACGATCGACAACTTCCTCGCGATCGACTCCCGCATCGACCTGGTCGGCTCGCTGCTCAACTCGCTGATCTTCACGGCGGGCGTGCTGCTGGGCACCGTCGTGTTCGGACTGCTCGCCGGGTATGCGATCGCGCGGCTCGACTTCCGCGGTCGCGGAGTGATCTGGGTGCTCATGCTGCTGGTGCAGATGGTGCCGTTCCAGCTGCTCATGATCCCGCTGTACGTGCAGATCACGCGCAATTACGGGCTCGGCGACTCGTACATGGGCATGATCCTGCCGTTCCTCATCAACACGACGGCGGTGTTCATCTTCGTGCAGTTCTTCAAAGCGCTGCCCGTCGAGATCTTCGAGGCCGCCCGCATCGACGGCGCCGGCGAGATCCGCCTGCTCACCTCGGTCGCGATCCCGCTCATCAAGCCGGTGCTCGTGACCGTCGTGCTCGTCACCTTCATCGGCCCGTGGAACGAGTTCCTCTGGCCGTTCCTCATCACGAAGGACGCATCGCTGCAACCGCTCGCCGTGTCCCTCGCGAACTACATCTCGAACGTGGCGCAGTCCACGGCGAACCCCAACGGCGCGATCCTCGCCGGAGCGACCGCCCTGGCGTTCCCCGTCGTCATCCTGTTCATCGTCTTCCAGCGCTTCTTCCGGGCCACCGACCTCGGTGCTGCCGTCAAGGGCTGATCGGCCCCTCCCCCAGAATCCCCGAAAGGACCCCCATGTTCACCGGAGCATCCTTCCCCCTCGGCCCGTTCACCCCCTACGAGGGCAACCCGATCCTGCGTCCGAAGGGCGACAGCTGGGAGTCGGCCAACCTCTACAACCCGGCGGCTCTCGTCGACGGCGACGAAGTGGTGCTGCTCTACCGGGCGCACGCAGACGACATCGTCTCGCACATCGGCATCGCCCGCTCGAGCGACGGCGTGAACTTCACCCGCGAGGACGCACCGATCCTCTCCCCCTCCGAGGACTACGAACGCTACGGATGCGAGGATCCGCGCATCGCGCTGATCGACGGCACCTACTACCTGACCTACACCGGCTGGGATCGGCGCAGCGCGCAGCTGTGCCTCGCGACCTCGACCGATCTGCGCTCCTGGACCAAGCATGGACCGCTGTTCGACGACTTCGACACGTTCAAGACCATGGACCCCCGCGGGTTCAACTGGTCGAAGGCCGGGGTCATCGTGCCGCAGAAGATGCACGGCAAGTGGTGGATGTACTTCGGCGAGGGCGGCATCTACTGGGCCACCAGCGACGATCTCCTCCACTGGACGCCCGGCACCCCCGACACCGAGCCGATGTACTCGCCGACCCCCGGCACCTGGGACGAGGCGCTCGTCGAGATCGGCACCTCGCCTGTCGTCACCGACAACGGGTTGCTCGTGATGCTCACGAACGGGGCGACCAGGACCGTGCACGAGGACGGTTCGGTCGACGTGGACTACCGCTGCGGCCAGATCGCGATCGACCCCGACGAGCCGACCAAGGTGCTCGCGCGACTGCAGGAGCCGTGGCTGCGTCCGCAGACCTTCGAGGACATGCACGGGCTCGTCTCGAACGTGACCTTCGTCGAGGGACTCGTGAAGTTCCAGGGCCGGTGGTTCGCGTACTACGGGCAGTCGGACACGACGCTGGCCGTGGCCATCCACGACCCCGCCCAGCCGTGGGGCCGCGCACTGCGAGACGGCGCCGACTCGAACACGAGCGAGGAATGAGACCATGGCCATCTCCCGACGGACCTTCCTGACCGCGGCAGCCGCCACCTCGGCGCTGGCGCTCCTGCCGCTGGATTCGGCCGGGGCGCAGGCGTCGGCGCCCGCTGCCGGCCTGCCTCTCGGGTCTCCGCCTGCGGGGGCGGGTGCCGGGGCGCGACTCACGAACCTCGCGCACCTGCGCTTTCTGCTCGCGGAGGTGCCGGTCGTGGCGAGCGTCACGCACACCACGTTCGACATCGACGTCTCGCCGCGCGTGCTCGCGCCATGGACGTATGCCGACACCGACGGCGCCGGGGGCTACCGACCGGTGGGTGGCGGCACTCGCGACGCCGTGACCGGCTCTTGGACACAGGGCGCGTACAACGCGGATGACATCGCCCGAGCCGCGGTCGTGTTCCTGCGCGAATGGAAGGCGACCGGCGACGCGCAGGCCCGCGACGAGGCACGCGATGTGCTGCGGTCGCTGGCGTTCCTGCAGACGACCAGCGGGCCGAATGCCGGCCGCGTGGTGCTGTGGCAGCAGGAGGACGGCACGCTGAATCCCAGCGCGATCCCCGTCGAACTGCCGGATCCGTCGGACTCCGCCGAGTCGTACTGGCTGGCGCGCACGGTGTGGGCGTTCGGTGAGGGTTACGCGGCCTTCCGACGGGAGGATGCCGAGTTCGCGGCGTTCCTGCTCTCGCGGCTGCATCTGGCCCTCGATGCGCTCGGTCGCGAGTCGCTGTCGCGCGCCGGGCAGTGGGTGCGCAGCGACGGACGCGACCTGCCCGCCTGGTTGATCGCGGGGGGAGCGGATGCCACGGCCGAGGCCATGCTCGGACTCTCCGCCGCGACCGATGCCGGAGACGCCCGAAGCCGACAGGCTCTGCAGACGTATGGAGAAGGTGTCGCGGCGATGGCCACTGATCCTGCGAAGGGCTGGCCGTTCGGCGCCGTGCTGCCCTGGACCGGGTCGCTGGGATTCTGGCACGCCTGGGGTGCGGCCGCGCCCGAGGCTCTCGCTCGCGCCGGTGCGCTGCTGCGACGTCGCGAGTGGACCGCGTCGGCCGTGGCGGATGCCGGGACCTTCACCCCGCAGGTGCTCGCCACGGGCGGTCCGCACAACGCCTGGGCGCCGGTGCCCGCGGAGGCGCAGATCGCCTACGGCGCGCACGGTCGCGTCGCGGCGGCGGTGCAGGCGGCATCCGTCGGTGGTGAGGGGCTGCGGGTGCTCGCAGGACTCGCCGCAGGGTGGTTCTTCGGCGCGAACACGGCGGGTATCCCTGTCTACGACCCGGCCACCGGTGTGACTTTCGACGGTGTCGAGACGGATGGACGGGTGAATCGGAACTCCGGAGCCGAGTCCACCATCCACGGACTGCTCACGATGCTGCTGCTGGATGCGAACCGTGACATCGCCCGGATCGCGACGTCGATCACCGGGTTGTCGTCGTTCTCGGGACTGAGGGTGATCGACGCCGAGGGCGCCCGGCTCTCGGCGGGCTGCGTGGTCGTGCGGCCCGAGGACGGCGCCTGGACCGGCGAGGGCAACCTGTCGGATGGCGCGTACGTGCGCGTTCCCGCGGGCGAGTCGGTCGAGTTCGATGTGACCGAGCCCGACGGCATCCTGCACGGCCTCGTGTGGAGACAGGCGGCGGATGCGGGTGACGCGGTGTGGGAGGTGTTCCGCGGTCGCCGGCGTCTGTGGAGCACTCGCACGCCCGCGGGTGGCACCGGCGAGCGCGGACTCACCGAAGCCGACGGGATGCTGGTGCCGCAGCTGCTCGGTGGCGAGCTGCCCGCGGAGGCGGTGACCGTGCGATGCACGAGCACCGGCGACCTGCGGCTCGACGCCCTGGTGATCCAGCCAGCCATCGCGAACGCGGTGTACTCGACGACCTCCGGCTCGGCGGTTCTCTATGCGAACGGGACTCGACGGGACCAGCGGGTCGCTGCGCTCGCACGCGGTGCCGGCCGAGCCTACGAGGCGGACGGATCGCAGCGCGGCCAGGCCGTCGCCGGCGGAAAGGTGCGCGTGCGTGGGGGCGGGTTCACGATCACGCAGTGACCGGGCCCCGACGTCGGGCTACGGTTGCGGTGTGCCTGCGATCCCTGTCTACGACCAGCTGCCCGACCGACCCGCACCCGACAACCCCACGGGAAAGCTCGTGCTCCTGCGCCATGGCGAGACCGAGTGGTCGAAGGCCGGCCTGCACACCGGCCTCACGGACATCCCGCTCACGGCGCGGGGCGAGGACCTCGCCCGGGGTGCCGGACAGCTGGTCGCCGACTACGACTTCTCGCTCGTGCTGTCGTCGCCGCTCGAGCGCGCCCGGCGCACGGCCGAGCTCGCCGGTCTGCACGCCGAGATCGATCCGCTGCTCGTCGAGTGGGACTACGGCGGATACGAGGGCCGCACGACGAAGGACATCCGCGAGGAGCTCGGCTACGACTGGAGCGCATTCACTCACGGAGTGATCCGAGGCGCGACGCCGGGCGAGACCGTCGAGGAGGTCGCGGCCCGCGCATCCCGCGTGCTCACCCGGGTTCTGCCGAAGCTGACCGAGGGTGATGTCGCGCTGGTCGCGCACGGGCACTTCCTCCGCATCCTCACCGCGGTCTATCTGCGCCTCGCGCCGCGCTTCGGCGCTCAGATCACGCTGGACGCCGGATCGGTGTCGGTGCTGAGCTTCTACCGTGAGCAACCGGCGATCCTGACCTGGAACTACGGCCTCGAGCTGCCTCTCGCGCCGTCGGAGTCCTGACGCCCTCAGTGGATCCGGACGACCGCGCGCTCAGGACGCCTCGACGAGCGACAGCGCGTGGACCGTGGGGGCGCCCTCGAGAGCGAGCGCGAACCGAATTCCGGTGCGAGCATTCGTGACGTCGAAGGCGATCGTCTCGTTCGCGCACACGACCGGCTCTGCCGGGTCTCCCTCGTCCAGTTCGCTGGTCACGAGAGTGATGGTGCCGTCACCCCTGCAGGCGAACTGAGCCTGGTACGACCCGGGCGGGAGTGACGTGAAAGACGTCACGTCGTGGGCCGAACTGTTCTCGCTCATCCACCCGGAGAAGCCGAAGACGTATCCGTCGGCGTCTCCGCCGGGAACGGCAGTCTTCGCCCAGTCGGCGATCTCCTCGACCGGCACCGGGAGCAGCGCTTCATCCGCCTCGGCGTCCGGAGTCGGGGTCGGCGTGGGGCTCGACGCCGAGGCGGAGGGCGACGGGGACCCCTCGCCCGACCCTGAGGGTTCGCCACTGCATCCGGCGAGCGCGACGCCCGCCATCAGGATCAGTCCCACTGCTGCCGCTCTTGTCGTAGACATCCCTTCACGCTACGTGCACGTGTGCAGGATGCAACCCGCGCGGCCGACACGCCATTCTTTTGAATTACTCAAAAGAGACGCTAGAGTCGAGGCATGGAGACAGAACTCGACTCGGCACTTCGCGGTGCCGGGCTGCGTGCGACCGCGGGCCGCGTCGCCGTTCTCGAGGCTCTGGAATCCATGGCCCACACGGATGCGGAGCGGGTCTTCCGCGCCGTCTCCGAGGTGCTTCCGACGACGTCGATCCAGTCGGTGCACAACATCCTCGCGGACCTGACGACGGCGGGTCTGATCCGCCGGATCGAACCGGCAGGCTCCGCGGCGCTCTATGAACGGCGCATCGACGACAACCATCACCACATCGTGTGCACCCAGTGCGGTGCGATCGGCGATGTGGACTGCGTCGTCGGCGAAGCGCCGTGCCTCACCCCGTCTTCGGCGGGGGGATTCACCGTCCAGACAGCCGAAGTGACCTTCTGGGGCCTGTGCCCCAGTTGCCAGAACGCCGCGCAGTAGCATCCGACGTCCGATCCCGGGCACCCGGGGTGATCGTCGTCCCTGTGCGCAGAAGGAGAAGAACATGACCGACCCATCGACCACCACCCAGACGGGCACTCCCGTCGCGAGCGACGCCCACTCGCTCACCGTCGGAGCAGACGGACCCACGGTCCTGCACGACCGCTACCTCGTCGAGAAGCTCGCGTCGTTCAACCGCGAGCGTGTGCCGGAGCGCAACCCGCACGCCAAGGGCGGCGGAGCCTTCGGAACCTTCACAGTGACCGAGGATGTGTCGGCCTACACCCGTGCCGCAGCCTTCCAGCCCGGCGCTCAGAGCGAGACGCTGCTGCGCTTCTCGTCGGTCGCCGGCGAGCAGGGTTCGCCCGACACCTGGCGCGACGTGCGCGGCTTCGCACTGCGCTTCTACACGTCCGAGGGCAACCTCGACATCGTCGGCAACAACACCCCGACCTTCTTCCTGCGCGACGCCATGAAGTTCCCTGACTTCATCCACTCGCAGAAGCGCCTCGGCGACTCGGGTCTGCGCGACGCCGACATGCAGTGGGACTTCTGGACCCTCTCTCCCGAGTCCGCCCACCAGGTCACGTACCTGATGGGAGACCGTGGCCTGCCGCGCAGCTGGCGCCACATGAACGGCTACGGCTCGCACACCTACCAGTGGGTCAACGCCGCAGGCGAGCGCTTCTGGGTGCAGTACCACTTCCTGTCGAAGCAGGGCGTCGAGGCGATGAGCGCCGAAGAGGCCGAGAAGCTCGCAGGATCGGATGCCGACTACTACCGTCGCGACCTGTTCGACGCGATCGCGAGCGGCGACGCCCCCTCCTGGGATGTCTACGTGCAGGTCATGCCCTACGACGAGGGCAAGACCTACCGCTTCAACCCGTTCGACCTGACGAAGACCTGGTCGAAGAAGGACTACCCGCGCATCAAGGTCGGCACGTTCACGCTCGACCGCAACCCGCAGAACTTCTTCGCCGAGATCGAGCAGGCCGCCTTCTCGCCCGGCAACCAGGTTCCCGGCACCGGCATCTCGCCCGACAAGATGCTCATGGCTCGGGTGTTCGCCTACTCCGACGCGCAGCGCTACCGCATCGGCGCGAACTACAACCAGCTTCCGGTCAACCAGCCGCATGCGGCCGAGGTGCGCAACTACATGCACGAAGGCCAGATGCAGTACAAGTTCAACCCGGCCGAGCACCGCGTCTACACGCCGAACTCGTACGGCCCCGCCGGCGGACCGACGGCCGACCCTGCCGCGGGTGTCGAGGCGAGCTGGGAGTCGGACGGCGAGCTGATCCGCGCCGCGGCGACCCTGCACCTCGACGACGACGACTTCGGTCAGGCGGGCACGCTGTACCGCACGGTCTTCGACGACGAGCAGCGCGCGCGCTTCCTCGACACGCTGACCGGTCAGGGACAGGCCATCACGATCGACGCGATCCGCGAGCGTTTCTTCCAGTACTGGACGAACGTCGACGCATCGCTCGGAGAGGCCCTGCGCGCTCGCTTCTGAGCCGCAGCTGCTGACGACCGAGACCCACCGTTCCCTCGGGGCCGGTGGGTCTCGGCGTCTCCGGGCATCGCAGGAGGAGGACAATGGATGCCGTGGCTGTTCCTCTCTCCGACCTGACCAACATGCCCGAACCCCAGCAGGTGTACGCCGCTGACGGCACTCGCCTCGCGACGTACACATGGGGGGAGATCGATGCGCCGGTGGTGGTGATCGTGCACGGCTTCGCGTCGAGCGCCCGCGACACCTGGGTGCTCACGGGCTGGGTGCGCGAGCTCACCAAGGCCGGATACCGCGTGCTGGCGCTCGACCAGCGAGGCCATGGCCTCAGCCAGAAGCCGCATCAGGCCGACGCGTACGGCATCCGCACCCTCGCGACCGACGTCGAGACGGTCATGGACGCATACCTCGTCGATGAAGCCGTCTATGTCGGATACTCGCTCGGCGCGCGGGTCGGCTGGGAGGTCGTGCGTGATCTTCCGCATCGCATCGGTCGTGCCGTGCTCGGCGGGGTGCCCGACGGCATCCCTCTCGCCCGGCTCGATCTCGATCAGGTGCGCGCATACCTGGCGGACGGCACGCCCGTGTCGGATGCGACGACGCAGAACTACATCACGCTGACCGAGCGCGTGCCGGGCAACGACCTCGGAGCCCTGGTGGCACTGGCGGAGGGGATGCGGTCGTCACGGACGATCGACCCCGATCCGTCGCACGCCCCCGCGAGCCCGATCCTGTTCGCGACGGGCTCGAAGGATGCGATCATCGAAGGCTCGCGCGCGCTCGCATCCGCAGCCCCTCAGGGGCGGTTCTTCGAGATCCCGGATCGCAACCACTTCAACGCTCCCGGGTCCCGCGCGTTCAAGGAAGCCGCGCTGGCGTTCCTGTCGGAGGGCTGACCGCAGGCACGAGAAGAGCCCTCCGTCACGAGGTGACGAAGGGCTCTCGGGGTGACGGTCAGACCGTCGCGTTCTCTTCGCGCTTCGGCAGCACCCATCCCGCACGCGGGAAGTGGCAGGTGTAGCCGTTGGGGTACTTGATCAGGTAGTCCTGGTGCTCGTCCTCCGCCTGCCAGAACGGGCCCGCGGGCTCGATCGTGGTCACGGCCTTGCCCGGCCACAGGCCTGAGGCGTCGACGTCGGCGATGGTGTCGCGGGCGACGGCCTCCTGCTCGGGGCTGAGCGGGAAGATCGCCGAGCGGTAGCTCGAGCCGACATCGTTGCCCTGACGGTCCTTCGTCGACGGGTCGTGGATCTGGAAGAAGAACGCGAGGATGTCGCGGTACGTCGTCTTGGTGGGGTCGAAGACGATCTCCACAGCCTCGGCGTGACCGGGGTGGTTGCGGTAGGTGGCGTGGTCGTTGCTGCCGCCGGTGTAGCCGACACGGGTGTCGAGCACGCCGGGCTGGCGGCGGATCAGGTCTTCCATGCCCCAGAAGCAGCCGCCCGCCAGCACGGCGGTCTCGGCTCCGGGGGTGCGGGTGATGGTTCCGGTGTCGGTCATGACTGCTCCTCAGAGGTGGGGGTGGTGGGGAAGAGGTGACGGTAGCGACCGTACCCCTCATCTTCCAGGCTGTCAGCCGGGATGAAGCGCAGGGCGGCGGAGTTCATGCAGTATCGGAGCCCTCCTGCATCGCGGGGTCCGTCGTCGAAGACGTGCCCCAGGTGGCTGTCGGCGCCGGTGGAACGCGCCTCGGTGCGCGTCATCCAGAGCTTGCGGTCGGTGCGCGTGGTCACGGCATCGGCCTCGATGGGCTTGGTGAAGCTCGGCCATCCGGTTCCGCTGTCGAACTTGTCGGTCGACGCGAAGAGCGGCTGGCCCGAGACGACGTCGACGTAGATGCCGTCGTCGTGGTTGTTCCAATATGCGTTGCGGAAGGGCGGCTCGGTGGCATCCTCCTGCGTCACCTCGTACTGCAGGTGCGTGAGGTCGCTGACCGCCGCGGGGTTCTTGCGGTACTCGTTCGACATGATCTGACTCCTTGTCCGACGCGGCTGGCTGCAGCGTCTTAGAGGAGAACCAGGCGGGCGCCTGTTTTGGTCCCGCAGGACTGTGAGCGGGCTGTGAGTTTGAAAGGAGTCGATAGAGTTGCTCAGCCACACACACCACAGGGAGACGCACATGTCGGTTGGACTGCTCGCCGTCGTCGATGACATCCTCAGCGCGGCGATGAAGGCCTCGGCGAAAGCCGCGGGCGTCGTGATCGACGATGCCGCGGTGACCCCGCAGTACGTGCAGGGCATCACGCCGGCGCGTGAGCTGCCTGTGGTCGCGAAGATCGCGCTCGGTTCGCTGGTCAACAAGTTCGTGATCATCATCCCGATCGCGCTGGTGCTCACCGCCTTCGCGCCGTGGGTGCTGCCGTACCTGCTGATCCTCGGCGGTGCCTATCTGTGCTTCGAAGGCGCCGAGAAGGTGCTCGAGTGGTTCGGCGTGCAGCACGGTCACGCCGATGAAGGCGCCCGCGACGAGAAGAAGCTGGTGCTCGGCGCCGTGCGCACCGACCTGATCCTCTCGACCGAGATCATGCTGATCTCGCTGGCGAACCTCGAGGCCGGTCTCGACATCTGGACGACCCTCGCGATCCTCGCGGTGATCGCCCTGCTCATGACGGGCGTCGTCTACGGCGCCGTGGCCCTGCTCGTCAAGATCGATGACATCGGTCTGAAGATGGCCAAGAACCCGGTCGCACGCGTCCGCCACACGGGAATGCGGATCGTGCGCTCGATGCCGGCGGTCTTCCGCTTCATCAGCATCCTCGGCACCGTGGCGATGCTGTGGGTCGGTGGCCACCTGCTGCTCGTGAACCTCGGCGAGGTGGGCGTGCACTTCGGTGAAGACATCCTGCATGCCATCGAGCACGCGCTCGAGCCCCTCGGCGCTGTCATCGTCTGGATCGGCGACACCCTCTTCTCGGCCATCGCCGGCCTGATCGCGGGTCTGATCATCGTCGGGATCATCCTGGGGATCGGCCGCCTGATCGGCAAGAAGCCGAACTTCCACGAGGGCGAGGAATCGCCCGCCGACGTGCACGTCTGAACCGCGCACCACGGAATCGACGTCAGGCAGCGATGTCATAGCGAGCCCGGCCCCCGAGGCGCGGAGTCCTCGCGAGATCGATGCTTCGCGGCGGGATCAGCCATACCCGTGCCGCGGCTCCGATTCCCTCGATGCGGATATCCCACCCGTTGTCGTGGATGCGATGGTGACACGACTCGCACAGCAGTACGCCGTTGTTCAGGTCGGTGGGTCCGGTGTCTCGCTGCCACCACCTGATGTGGTGCGCCTTGGTCATCTGCGGAGGGAGACCGCACATGGCGCATCCGCCGTCTCGCTCGACGAGTGCCAATCGCTGCGCCCGGGTGAACAACCGTTTCTCGCGCCCCCAGTCGAGGATCTCCCCCGCTGATCCGAGAACCACCGGGATGATGCCGCCACCCGCAGCCATGCGACGGCAGGTGCTGACGCTCACGGGCTGGTCGCTGCAGTCGATCGTCGCGCTGCCCTCGCCCGACATGAGCTGGTCGAGGTTCACGCGCACCACCACTGTCGCACCCGATGCGGGCATCCCGCCGTTGTCGCAGGCGATCGCGTGCTCGCAGACGGCGGTCAACGCATCGGCCTGGATCATCGCGACCGAACGGCGATCGGCATCCGGCGCGTCAGGGTCTGTCGCGGTGATCCGCGACTGAAACGACGCCGCCACGTAGGCCTGTATCGCGGCCTTGATCGGCGCCCCTGAGGCGATGTCGGTCTGCAGCACGAGGTGAAGCGAGCCGTCGCGCTCGAACATCGTCAGGGAACGGCGGTCGCGGGCCTCTCGCTCTCTGGGTGCGACGCCATCTGGGTCGAGCCAGGCTTCGGCACGGGCCACCAGCTTGCCGACGTCGGCGAGGGACATCCCCGCTGCCCTGCCGATGAGGAGACGCTCGACCTCTTCGACCCGAGCCGACCCCACCTTGAGCCGGATCCGCTCGAGCAGGCTGACGATGAGCGCGGCGGCCGCCACGGATATCTCCCCTGCGGCGAGCGCCGACGCCAGCGCCGGATACCGCGCGGGCAGGACCTCACCCAACAGATTCGTCCGCGGCGCCGCTGCCTGCCCTACCGCGATGAGTCGCTTGGCGTCGCCGGCCGACCCACCCGTGTGCGCGGCGATCATCGCCGCAGCACTCCGGTATCCATGCTGCTTCGCGAACCCGTCAGGGCCGAGTTCCGACCGCGACTCGTGCGCGATCGTCGCCGCGAGCTCGGCGTGGAGCCCGTCGAGGCATCGCTGCGCCTGGCTCACCGCACGATGCGCGTCGAGCAGTTCGATGCGCGAGAGCTCCGCCGACCCCTCGGCGTCGCCCCAGACGTCGCCGAGGCGCTCGAAGGCCTCGAGAAGCGGCATCAGGCGGGATGAGGGCATGTCTCCATTTTAGAACAGATGTTCGAATCTCGAGCGAGATGCCGGAATCCGTTGGAGCAGGAAATCGAGCTCATGACGGCAGGTGGTCGTCACCCCGCAGCCACTCATCGAACGTGATCCGACCCTGCAGAGCATCCGCCCCTCCGCGCAGCGACCCCGACGCCAGCCCTCGCCCGTAGGCGCCGGGCAGCCGCACTCCCAGCACCCGCCGGCGCACTCCGTCGAACGCCAGCTGCCTCCGAGCCACATCCGCGAGAACCTCGTTTCTCGGCCCGACCAGGTCAGACACACGCCCGGCCGGCGCGCCCTCGGCGACACGCACCAGATGCTCCCCGACCTCGCGCGCAGCCACCGGCCGCATGAGCAGCTTCGGCAGCACCGCCACCGGGCCGGACATCCTCGACAGCAGCTGTCCGGCGAACTCGTGGAACTGACCGGCCCTCGCGATCGTGAACGGCACCGACCCTGCAGCCACCGCGCGTTCCTGCGCCAGCTTGCCCGCGTAGTACGAGGCGTCGATGCCATCGATCCCCACGATCCCCACGATCGACAGAGCGACGTGGTGCGCGACACCCGCACGCGACTCCGCAGCCAGCAGAGTGCGGGTCGCCGTCTCGAAGAACTTCACCGCCTTCGCAGCCGAGAGCGTGGTCGTGTTCGTGACGTCGATGACGGCATCCGCCCCCTGCATCCGCGCGGCCAGCCCGGCGCCGGTGAGCACATCGGCTCCGGACGACCGCGACAGCACCACCACCTCGTGACCGGCCGCCCGCGCCGCCTCCACGGCGTGCCGACCGACGACCCCTGTTCCTCCGGCGACCGCGATCCTCATCCGATTCCCTCTCCGCTCCGGGGCGCACGTCCACGCCTCCTGCACCAGATGACGAATCAGCACCCGAGAACGTGAGGCCTCACACTCCACCCTGCTCCGTCGTCATATCCTGCGAAAGCACACTCGCACCCGCATCCGAAAGGCACCCCATGGATGACGACCTCGACGACGTCTTCCGCGAGCGGCGACGCCTGCTCGCCCTCGGATACCGGATGACCGGCACTCTGGCGGATGCCGAGGATGTCGTGCAGGAGACCTACCTGCGCTGGTACCGGCTCACCGAAGCTGAGCGCGAGACCATCGCGAACCCCGCCGGCTGGCTCACCACCGTCGCGGGACGCGTCGCCCTCGACCTTCTGGGCTCCGCCCGCCACAGGCGCGAGCAGTACGTCGGGCCGTGGCTGCCCGAGCCCGTTCCGGCCGAGCTCTTCGCCGGAGCGATCGGATCGCGCACGGCCTCGACGCCCGAAGATCCTCTCGATCGCATCACTCTCGACGACGACGTCTCGACCGCGCTGCTGGTCGTGCTCGAGGCGATGACTCCCGCCGAGCGCGTCGCCTTCGTGCTGCACGACGTCTTCGCCGTGCCGTTCGACGAGATCGCCGAGGCCGTGGGACGATCTTCCGCGGCGGTGCGGCAGCTCGCGTCATCCGCTCGTCGTCACGTGCGCGAGAACCGGGCGACCGTCGTGCCCCGCGCCGAGCACGACCGTGTGGTGCGGGCCTTCCAGCAGGCGACGCGCACGGGCGAAGTCGCTCCGCTGCTGAAGTTCCTGGCACCGGACGTCGAACTGCGCAGCGACGGAGGCGGCGTGGTCAGCGCCGCCCGCAATGTCGTGAGCGGCGCTGACAACGTCGCGCGCTTCCTGCTCGGGATAGCGGCCAAGAACCCACACTTCACCGCCGAGGAGAAGCACTTCGGCGACGGTCTCGGCCTGGTGTTCCGCGACGGAGAGAACGTGCATTCGGTCATGAACGTGCACGTCGAGGCGGGTGTGATCACCCAGCTGTGGATCGTGCTCAACCCCGCCAAGCTCACCTACTGGAACTCGTCGCAGTGAGGCGAAGCGGGTGCCCGAGAGCCCCCGCCCCGGCATCCTGCTACCGTCGTGCAGTGCGCACCCGAGCGCAGATGCAGGAGACAGCCGATGAGCGACCCCCAGATCCGGGATGCCGAGACCGCCGACCTCGAAGCGATCACGGCGATCCACAACGACGCGGTGCTGAACACCACCGCGATCTGGAATGAAGAGGCGGTCACGGTCGAAGACCGCGCCGCCTGGCTCGCGGAGCGCACAGGCCGCGGCTATCCCGTCATCGTCGCGGTCGACGAGACCGGCGTGCTCGGGTATGCGACCTTCGGCGACTGGCGCCCGCACAGCGGATATCGGCACACCGTCGAGCACTCGGTGTACGTGCGCGACGGCCAGCGGGGGCGCGGCATCGGCAAGGCGCTGATGATCGAGCTCATCCACCGCGCCCGCAGCCTCGGCAAGCACGTGATGGTCGCCGCGATCGAGAGCAGCAACACGGGGTCGATCATCATGCACAAGCGCCTCGACTTCATGCAGGTCGGGCGCATGCCGCAGGTCGGCACCAAGTTCGATCGCTGGCTCGACCTCACGTTCCTGCAGCTGGTGCTCGATCAGCGGCCCTTCCCCGACGAGACGAAGTGAACGTCTTCCTCTGGCTGGTCGACGCCTTCAACTCGCAGTGGATGCTGCCCGGCGGCCAGGTGCTGCTCGTGCGCGAGGTGGTCGGCAACGCATTCGGCCTCGCCAGCGCACTCGGCGGCATGCAGCGCAAGATCTGGGCGTGGCCCGTCGGCATCGTCGGCAACCTGCTGCTGCTCACCGTCTTCCTCGGGTCCATCCTCAATCCCGATCATGAGCTGCCGCACCTGCTCGGCCAGGCCGGTCGTCAGGTCATGTTCATCATCGTGGCGATCTACGGGTGGGTGCGCTGGCGGCAGGCCTCGTCGTCGGGTGGTCGCGTCACGCCCCGGTGGGCACCGAACAGCGCGCGCATCGGCCTGGTGCTCGTGATGGTGATCGGCACGATCGCCCTCACTCCCCTGTTCCGCGCCCTCGGCTCGTGGGAGCCGGTGTGGGCCGACGCGTGGACCTTCGTCGGATCCCTGCTCGCCACCTACGGCATGGCCAAGGGGTGGACGGAGTTCTGGCTGATCTGGATCGCCGTCGACGTCGTGGGCGTGCCGCTGCTGTTCAGCTCGGGCTTCTACGCGACCGGACTCATGTACGTGTTCTACGGCGTCTTCACCGCGGTCGGATTCGTCGTCTGGTGCCGAGCGCAGGCGAACGCCAAACCGCAGGTCGAGACGATCATGCCCGATCCGCGTCCGATCACGTCCACCACGAAGACCGTCGACGGCGACCGGGGCTGACCCGGCCGGACTCGACCGACGAATGTGTCGCCCCGTGTCGCGGGGGCTGACACGGGGCGCCTCCGCGGGTTTTGCTTGACCCCATGACCCGTCAGATCCGCTTCAACGCCTTCGACATGAACTGCGTCGCCCACCAGTCGTCCGGTCTGTGGCGACACCCGGACGACCGCTCGCGCCAGTACAACACCATCTCGTACTGGACGGATCTTGCGAAGCTGCTCGAGAGCGCGACCTTCGACGGCATCTTCATCGCCGATGTGCTCGGCACCTACGACGTCTACGGCGGCACCAACGAGGCGGCGATCCGCAACGGCGCACAGGTTCCCGTGAACGACCCGATCCTGCTCGTGAGCGCGATGGCCGCGGTCACCGAGCACCTCGGCTTCGGCATCACCGCCGGCACCGCCTTCGAGCACCCCTATCCGTTCGCACGGCGTCTGAGCACGCTCGACCACCTGACCAACGGACGCGTCGGCTGGAACGTCGTGACCGGCTACCTGCCCAGCGCCGCCCGCAACATGGGTCAGCACGATCAGCTCGCACACGACGACCGCTACGACCACGCCGACGAGTACGTCGAGGTGCTCTACAAGCTGTGGGAGGGATCGTGGGAAGACGACGCCGTCGTCGAAGACCGCGAGCGCGGCATCTTCACCGACCCGGCGAAGGTGCACCCGATCGGCCACGAGGGAAAGCACTTCAGCGTTCCCGGCATCCACATCTCCGAGCCGTCGCCGCAGCGCACCCCGGTCATCTACCAGGCCGGAGCCAGCCCTCGCGGTGTGCGCTTCGCATCGGAGAACGCCGAGGCGATCTTCGTCGCCGCGCCCTCGAAGGAGGTGCTCGCCGGCACCGTGAAGCGCATCCGCGATGCGCTGGAGGACGCCGGTCGCGACCGCTACGACGCGAAGATCTACACGCTGCTCACCGTCATCACGGGGGCCACGAGCGCGGCTGCCGCGGCGAAGCACGCCGAATACCTGTCCTACGCGAGCCCCGAGGGCGCGCTGACCTTCATGTCGGGCTGGATGGGCGTCGACCTCTCGCAGTATGCCGAGGACGAGCCCGTCGGCAACGTCGAGTCCAACGCGATCCAGTCGGTGCTGCAGCATCTCAAGGAGGAGGCCGACCTCGGACGCGAGTGGACCGTCGGCGACTTCGGCCGCCACAACGCGATCGGCGGCCTCGGGCCGACGATCGTGGGCTCTGGCGTCGAGATCGCCGACGAACTGCAGTCGTGGGTCGAGGAGACCGACATCGACGGATTCAACCTCGCCTACGCGGTCACGCCCGGCACCTGGCAGGACGTCATCGAGCACGTCATCCCCGTGCTGCGCGAGCGCGGCGTCTACCCGAACGAGTACACGCCGGGAACTCTGCGCAACAAGCTGCAGGGCAAGGGCGACCGCGTGCAGGACACGCATCGCGCAGCCCGCTACCGGGTCGGAGCGAACGCCCCCGTCGCCTGATCAGCGCCGGGTGGTGACCAGAGGCGCCGGTCAGTCTGCCTTTGAGCTGAACATCCCGCGCAGCACCAGGAACACCACGACGGCGACGACGGCGACGATCGCGAGCTTCGCGATGAACCACAGGATCGAGAAGAGCGCGCTGACGATCCACCAGGCGATCACGACGGCGAGGACGACGCCGATGATGGTCCAGAGCGAGTTCTTGTTCATGCATCCAGCCTAGGCGGCGCGGGCGCATCACAGATCCGGATGCTGCGGCGTCAGTACTCATGGAGGCGCATCCCGCGCCCCATGAGCGAAGGAGACGACGTGTCGCACGTCAACATCGGCAAGGTCTACGCAGCCCCGTATCAGGCGATGCTGGAGTTCAACGCCCAGGCGGTCGCCGCAGCGGAGGATGCCGGACTCTCGCCGTTGCTCGTCGAACTGGTCAAGGTGCGGGCGTCGCAGCTCAACGGCTGCGCCTTCTGCCTCAGGATGCACTGCGCCGATGCCGTCAAGGCCGGCGAGACGGCCGACCGGCTGGCCGTGCTCGCGGGATGGTGGGAGTCGCAGTACTTCTCGACCGAGGAGCAGGCCGCGCTGCAGATCGCCGAGAACGTGACGATGATCGGCGACCACGGCCGCCTGGCGGATCGCGGAGTCGACGTCGAGGGCGTGCTGACCGAGAAGCAGATCGCCGCCGTGACCTGGCTCGCCGTGGTCATCAACAGCTGGAACCGCATCGCGATCAGCAGCCACTACCCCGTGCACGCCTGATCGAGCGACGGCGACGGGAGGGCGGATGCCACTGCATCCGCCCTCCCGTCCCTTCCGCATCGGATGTGTCGCCGTCAAGACCCTTCTCGAGAAGGGGATCGGGGGCGAGACTTCGAGCATGTCTGCACCGGCCCTCACTCCGTCCGCCCTTCACGGCATCGCCGCCCGCGGCCCGCTCAGCGACGGCATCATCCGCCGACTGACCGGCGAAGACGCCGACGACCTCGGCGCCCGCGCCGAGAGCGCGCTCGCCACCAGCGACGATGTCGTGCGCGACGACGACATCCAACTCGCGCTCTTCGTGCTGTACGCCTCGTCGTACGGATCTCTGTCCGAGCTCGATCCCGCCCTCGAGTGGGACCCGGCGCTGATCGCCACGCGAGGACTCCTCGAGCACGCCTTCGAGCGGGCGCTGCGGGCGACCGTGCCGACCCCGGAACTGCCCGAGCCGACCGTGGACGCCGTCGGACGAGCCCTGTTCGCTCTCGCCGAGGCCGACACCGGACCGAGCCTCTCTCGTTACGTCGCGAAGAAGGCCACGGACGAGCAGATGCACGAGTTCTTCATGCAGCGCTCGATCTACACGCTGCGCGAGGCGGACCCGCACTCGTGGGCGATCCCCCGCCTGACCGGTCGGCCCAAGGCGGCGCTCGTCGAGATCCAGTCGGACGAGTACGGCGGAGGGCGCCCCGACCGTGTGCACGCGACGATCTTCGCTCGCGCGATGCGCGGCGCCGGCCTCGACGACACCTACGGCGCCTACGTCGACGACGTGCCGGCGATCACGCTCGCGTCGCTCAACATGATGTCGATGTTCGGCCTCAACCGTCGGCTCGTCGGAGCGATCGTCGGCCATCTGGCCGCGTTCGAGATGACCTCGTCGATCCCCAACCGGTTCTACGCCGACGGGCTGCGACGGCTCGGCTTCACCGAGGACGTGACCGACTACTTCGACGAGCACGTCGAGGCGGATGCCGTGCACGAGCAGATCGCCGCGCGTGACCTCGCCGGTGGACTGGCCGAGGACCGCCCCGACCTGCTGCCCGACATCATGTTCGGCGCCGCAGCCTGCCTCACCGTCGACGGATGGGCGGCGGGACACATGCTCGACTCCTGGACGCGCGGCGAATCCTCGCTGCGAGAGCGGGACGCGCGATGAGCGGGGCGCAGGATGCCGTCACGATCACGGCGTACCCCGACGGTCCGCTGCTGGTGCGCGGAGCCGCGGTGCTCGAGACCTCCGACGGCGAGCCGATCGAGGTGACGCGCCGCACGGTGGCGCTGTGCCGTTGCGGTCTCTCGACGATCAAGCCGTTCTGCGACGGCACGCATAAGGCCGCCGGGTTCCGCACCGACGCCTGATCTCGATGACGCGGGCCGATCGCGGTCGGCGCGGGTCGGCTGCGGTCAGTGCCCGACCGCCGGCAGGCAGCCGCCGTCCATGATGACGCCGCCGATCTCGACCGTGAGAGTATCTGCCGAGACCTCGCCGAAGATGCATCCGCCGTCAGGTGCAGCCGCGCCGAAGGCCACCGCGCGTTCATCGCCCAGCGTCTGGACGCCCGCGAGGCCCGCCGCGGCGAACACCTCCTCGACCGCGTTCACCGACAGGTCTCCCGAGGCACGGAGCGTCTCGAGCCCGGTGCGGACGGTAGCCGCGGGCTCCTCGGCGGCTGCCCGGCTCTCCTCCGAGAGATCGACCCGGTCGCGATAGCGCTCGTTCTGCGCCATCGCGTGATCGGGGTCGTACGGCGCGCAGTCTGGAGGCAGGTCTACGCCTTCGATCTGCGGGCACGCGGCCGTAGGGGTGGGACTCGGGGATGCGGACGGCGATGCGCCGGGCGAGCCTGTGGTCGCCGTCGCACACCCTGCGAGCATCATGGTCGTCGCGACGACGAGAAGAAGACGTGCACCTCTCGACCTGTCCCCCCGGATTCCGGTCATGCCCTCATGCAACCACACGGGACGGACAGTGCCAACCGGTGTGCGCTACGTGGGCGACCATCGCCTGCGCCTCGGAAGGAGCACTGCGCCACGGGAGGAGGACTGCGCCCCGGGAGGAGGACTGCGCCCCGGGAGGAGGACTGCGCCCCGGGAGGAGTCTCAGCGGCATTCTCTCCTCCCGTAGGAGAGTTCTCCTCCCGAGGGCGCACGAGGGAGAGCCCGAGTGCGCGCGCTGATGCGCACGAGCCTCATCTGACCCGCTTCAGCGCGGATTCAGCGTGCGCCCGCCACACTGGAGGAATGCGGATCCTGGTGGTTGACGACGAGGTGCGTCTTGCCGACGCCGTGCGCCGGGGGCTCGAGGCGGAGGGCTTCGCGGTCGACGTCGCGAACAACGGCGTCGACGGGCTGTGGCGTGCGCGTGAGACGCGGTACGACGCGATCGTGCTCGACCTGATGATGCCCGGCATGAGCGGGTGGAAGGTGTGCGAGGCGCTGCGCGCCGAGGAGAACTGGACGCCCGTGCTCATGCTCACCGCCAAGGACGGCGAGTGGGACCAGGTCGAGGCCCTCGAGACGGGCGCAGACGACTACGTGACCAAGCCGTTCTCCTTCGCGATCCTCGTGGCTCGCCTCCGTGCTCTCGTGCGCCGCGGCGCTGTCGCGCGCCCTGCGGTGCTCGAAGCCGGAGACCTCAAGCTCGACCCGTCGTCGCACCACGTCTGGCGCGGCGAGACCCAGGTCACGTTGACCGCGCGCGAGTTCGCCGTGCTCGAGCACCTCATGCGGCACCGCGGTCAGGTGCTGTCGAAGCGCGCGCTGATCGAGGGCGTCTGGGACGACGACTTCGACGGCGACCCGAACATCGTCGAGGTCTACGTCGGTCACCTGCGCCGCAAGCTCGACAAGCCCTTCGGGCGCGAGGCGATCGAGACGATCCGCGGCGCCGGCTATCGATTGGCGGCCGACGGTGGCTAGCCGCGCGTTCCGATCGGTGCGTGCCAGGACGACCCTCGGCGCGACCGTGGTCGTGGCCGTCGCGCTGCTGATCGGGGCGTTCTCGTTCTACGGCATCCTGAGCTCCAGCATCCATGCCAGCGCCGAGCGCGCCGCCGAGCAGCGACTCGACGAACTCGCCGAGCGCTTCGACGGCCCCGGCGGCGGCCCGGGCGGCGAGCGCGGGGTCGACTCCCTCGACGACGAGATCGTGCAGATCATCGGCGAGGACGGCGCGGTCAGGGCCGCCAGCGAGGACGCCCGCGACGAGCTCGGCTCCACCGCGCTCCCCCTCGCCGACCAGGCACGCACCACGACGATCGGCGGCGAGCCGATGCTCGTCGTCTCCGACGACCTCGAGAACGACGAGACGCTCGTGCTCGCCGTCTCGATCGAAGACGGTGTCGAGACGCTGTCGACGGTCGCCGTGCTGCTCGCGGTCGCCGTGCCGCTGCTTCTGCTGCTCGTCGCCGTCACCACCTGGCTCGTCGTCGGCCGAGCGCTGCGGCCCGTCACCCGCATCCGCGAGGAGGTCGACGGCATCACCGCCGAGCACCTGCACCGACGCGTCGAGGTGCCGCCGTCATCCGACGAGATCGCCGCACTCGCGACCACCATGAACCGGATGCTCGATCGCCTCGACTCGTCGGCCACCGCCCAGCGCCGCTTCGTCTCGGATGCCTCGCACGAGCTGCGCTCACCGCTCGCGACGATCCGTCAGCACGCCGAGCTCGCACAGGCGCACCCGGCCACCACGAGCATCGGCGAGCTGGCCGAAGTCGTCTCAGACGAGGGGCTCCGACTGCAGGGCATCGTCGAGTCGCTGCTGCTGCTCGCCCGGCTCGACGAGGGCGGCGGCACGCACGACGAGGCCGTCGACCTCGACGACCTGGCCCTGGGCGAGGTGCGACGCCTGAGGTCGCGAGGGGTCGAGGTCGACGGGTCGGGCATCCGTGCGGCCCGCGTCGCCGGGGATCCTCGGCTTCTCGGCCAGCTGCTGCGCAACCTCGCCGACAACGCCGTCAGGCACAGTGCCGGCCGCGTGGCGATCAGCGTGATCCCGCAGGACGCCTGGGTGTTCGTGACCGTCGAGGACGACGGCGCAGGAGTGCCCGCCGACGAGCGCGAGCGCATCTTCGAGCGCTTCGTGCGGCTCGATGAGGCGCGCAGCCGGGATGCCGGCGGCAGCGGTCTCGGCCTCGCGATCGTGCAGGGCATCGCGGCGGCCAGCGGCGGGACGGTCTCGGTCGACGCCTCGCGCTGGGGCGGCGCCCGCTTCGTGGTGACCCTGCCGCTCTCGGACTGATCCCTCAGCATCCGGCCCGTCTGCAGGGACCCGGCACTTCCCGGCACCCGGCCCGTCTGCAGGGACCCGGCACTTCCCGGCACCCGGCCCGTCTGCAGGACCGAAGCACGGATGCGGGACCAGACACCTGTTCTCGTCCTGCATTCGTGCCCGGATCCTGCAAACGGTACGAGGAAACCCCAAGCCGACTTCGATATCCGGGCCGTCCGAAGGCCGAACACCCCCGGGCATCCGGCCCGTCTGCAGGGCTGAAGCACGGATGCGGGACCAGACACCTGTTCTCGTCCCGCAGAGGTGCCCGGATCCTGCAAACGGTACGAGGAAACCCCGGTCCGCGGCCCCGGCCGTTCGGTCGCTGGTTCCTGAAGAGGTCTTCAGGAGGCTTCAGGGTGGCTTCAGCACCGCCGGGAGAACATCGAGACATGAACGACAAGAACTCGACCCCCGACCAGACGCCCGAGAACCTCCCCGTGAACTCGACTCCGCCGGCGCCCCCCGCTCCGCCCGCGCCGACTCCGGCCCACGACGCCGAGACCGTGCCCGTCGCACCGCTCGCCGCTGAGACCGGCACTCCGGCATCCGTTCCCGCAGCCCCCGCGAAGCGTGGTCGCAAGCGTGCCCTTCTCATCGGCGGTGGAATCGCGGCCGCGGTGGTTCTCGCCGGCGGCGGCGTGGCCATCGGAGCAGCGATCGGCGACGAGTTCGGCGACGACGACGACCGCCCCTCGGTCTCCGACGGTCCCCGTGGCGACGCCGACGACAACGGCGGACAGCCGGGCGGCGACCGAGACGGCCGCGACGACGACGGAGAGCAGGGCGCACCCCAGGGCGGGGGCCCGGTGACCGGCATCGGCACCGACTCCGCCGACGAGCTCGTGGAGATCGCGGATGCCGCCCGCGGCGCAGCCGAAGGCGACGTCACGTCCATCGACGCGAAGCGCGACGGCACCTGGGAGGTGCAGCTGACCACGGCGAACGGCAGCGAGACCGAGGTGCGGGTGGATGCCGACCTCGCCGCCACCGTCGTCTCGACCGAGCAGGACGACGATGACTCCGCCCCCACCCACACCCTCGACGAGTCGGCCATCCGCGCACTCGTCGATGCCGCGCTGGCCGAGGCCGACGGCATGATCACCGACCTCGACGCCGACAACGACGAGGTCAGCCCCTACGACGCGTCGGTGCTCACGACCGACCGCCGCTCGATCGACATCGACTTCAGCGCCGACTTCGCCGTCGTCGGCACCGACATCGACGACTGAGCACCCCGCGTCGTTCCTCGAGCCGCCGGCCCCACGGGGTCGGCGGCTCGACGCATCTCCGACGAGTTCGGCACTTTCGCATCATGATCCGTTCACCGCGCGGTCTCTGTAGGTGGGTACGGTCTCGATCGCAGACCGAAGATGCTGTCGTCAGGGGAATCCATGCCGGTCACGGTGCACACGTACTTCTACACACCCGCGCGGGCGGACTCCGTCGTGCGGGTGCTGCAGCAGCTCACGACAGAGCTCAAGCGCGTCGAGTGGCGAGTCTCCGATCATCGTTCCGTGGCGTTCAGCACACGACGGACGCTGTTCGGGGGAGCCGCCGACGTGAGGGTCGTGGCGACTCCGTTGGCTGAGGGAGGATCCGACGTGAGGATCGCACTGCAGGCGCCGACCCGTCGCCGGACGACTACGAAGGCGGCCGACCGTCTGAGCGAGCGGATCCAGCGGGCGCTCGGCTGACCGCGAGCCGCGGCGCGCATCCGGCGGCTACCATTTCAGTCATGACGAATTCCGGCCGCATCGACGATGTCTCCATCGGCGGCGAGATGATCCGCCTCGGGCAGTTCCTGAAGTACTCGGGTCTGCTCGACTCGGGTGGCGACGCAAAAGAGGTCGTGATCGACGGTTTCGTGAAGGTCAACGACGAGGTCGATCGTCGCCGGGGCCGTCAGCTGCACGACGGCGACCTGGTCACCTTCGAGGGCCGCACCGTTCGCGTGCGCCCCTGACGCCGGCAGCGATCGCCGTCACCGCCGCGTCGCGTAGCGGAGGAACATCACCCCGCTGCTGAAGCGCTTGTCGTCGAGCAGTTCGAGATCGACGTGCACGTCGCCGGGGAAGAACGGCTTGCCGCCCCCGACGATCCCCGGACCGATGAACAGGCCGAACTCGTCGACCAGACCCGCGCGGATCGCCTCGGCCGCGAGCGTCGGCCCGTCGACAGAGAGGTCACTGTCTGATTCGGCTTTCCAGCGCTCGATGGTCTCGGGGTCGAACGTGCGCTCGAGCCGCGTGCGCTCGCTCGACACCTCGGCGAGCGTCTTCGAGAAGACGACCTTGTCGGCCGCCTGCCAGACCCGTGCGTAGTCGATGCCGACCTGCGGCTGATCGGGCTCGAGGTGGGCGGTCTCCCAATAGACCATCGTCTCGTACATCCGCCGCCCGTAGAGATAGGTGCCGACGTCGGCGAACTGCCTGTTGATGAAGTCGTGCAGCTCCTCATCGAGCGCCCAGTCGAATCCTCCGTGGGGCCCGCTGACGTAACCGTCGAGCGACGTGATCATGGAGTAGATGAGTCGGCCCATGCGGCGAGGCTACTCCGCGCGCCGGGGGTTGGTCGACCCCCTCGCTGCCGCCCTCTCGGGAGGAGATATGCCCTTCGGGAGGAGCAATCCTGCGAATCTCTCCTCCCGAAGAGCAGTTCTCCTCCCCCCAGCGACATCGACGACGGCCCCGGGCTTCGCCCTTAGCGACCTGAGTCCGCAGACGCAAGGCGCTGGCCGACATCCCGACCTCGGCGCACGCTGGAGACATACCCCCAGACCAGCGACCGAGAGGACACCCCATGTCTCGCGACCAGTACACCTTCGTCAACCCGGCCGAGCTCTATTCCGACATCGAGCCCGAGAAGCAGCACATGCCCGAACCAGGGCTCGACGCCGACCTCGCTCCGAAGGCCGACCTCGGCGAGGAGAGCTATCGCGGCACCGGCCGTCTGACCGGCCGCAAGGCTCTCATCACCGGCGGCGACTCGGGCATCGGGGCGGCGACCGCGATCGCCTTCGCCCGTGAAGGGGCCGACGTCGCGCTCTCGTACCTTCCGGAAGAGGAGGAGGATGCTGCGCGGATCGCCGACATCCTTCGCGAAGCGGGCGCCACCGTCGCGCAGATCCCCGGCGACCTGCGCGACCCCGAGTACTGCCGCACGCTCGTCTCAGAAGCGGTCGGTGCGCTCGGCGGTCTCGACATCCTCGTCAACAACGGCGGCAAGCAGGTCTATCAGGAGTCTCTGACCGACATCACCGACGAGCAGTTCGACGACACCTTCAAGACCAACGTCTACGCGATGTTCTGGATCACGAAGGCCGCGCTGCCGCACCTCCCCGCCGGATCGACCATCATCAACACCACGTCGATCCAGGCGTACTCGCCGTCGGGAATCCTCGTCGACTATGCGTCGACCAAGGCCACGATCAACGCCTTCACCAAGGGCCTCGCCGACCAGCTCGCACCGAAGGGCATCCGCGTGAACGCCGTGGCACCCGGGCCGATCTGGACCCCGCTGCAGCCCAGCGACGGACAGCCGCAGGAGAAGCTGCCGGAGTTCGGTGAGGACACGCCTCTCGGCCGCATGGGTCAGCCGGCCGAGCTGGCACCCGCCTACGTGTTCCTCGCCTCGGCCGAGTCGAGCTACGTCGCCGGCGAGACGCTCAACGTCAACGGCGGCATGCCCACGCCGTGACCCGCTGACAGCGAACGCCCCCTCCCGAAGCGACCGGGTGGGGGCGTTCCCGTGTTCGGAGATGGTCGGCGATGTCGGGGGCACGAGGCAATATGACGGTATGGCAGACGGATACGACCTCGATTTCCTTCCGACGCGAGTCTCCCTGCCCCGGCCGGCGCAGGATGCGACCGAGCTGACCTACCCGCGCTTCACGGTGCTGCTCGACCGCGACCGTCGGCTGGCCTCCGTGACCGGCGTGAACATCGACGGAGCGCTGCTGCGCGAACTGCCGCGCACCGGCGAGTGGAGGCTCGACCCCCGGATCGGCGACGAGCTGCAGACGGGTCCCGATGTCTACGCGCGCAACGACCTCGATCGCGGCCATCTCGTGCGACGGCGTGATCCGGGATGGGGCGATGCCGATGAGGCGAGGGATGCCACCGAGGCGACCTTCTTCTATCCGAACGCCGCCCCGCAGGCGGCAGGATTCAACCAGTCGAAGGACCTCTGGCTCGGCCTGGAAGACCATGTGATCGAGTATGCCGAGACGACCGATCAGCGTGTCTCGGTCTTCACCGCGCCTGTGCTGGGCGACGACGACCCGCCGTATCGCGGCATCCGCATCCCCCTCCGGTTCTGGAAGATCGCGGCCTGGCAGGCGCCGGATGGCCTGTCGGCCGCAGGGTTCGTGCTCGATCAGTCCGAGCTGGTCGACACCTCCGACGGCCTGCTGGCCGCGCCGCCACTGGGTGCCTTCCGCACGTTCCAGGTTCCGGTCGCCGAGATCGCCCGAGTCACGAAGGTCGATGTGGGGCCCCTGCTCGACGCCGATGTGCTCGCCCGGCCGAGTGCGCGATCGACCGAGTGGCGACCGCTCGCCTCCGCATCCGACATCACGCTCTAGGCGTCTACCGGATCCTCGACGCGACGAAGCGCACCGCTGCCGCGGACGAACCCCTGCATCGTCACCACCGGGTGGACGTGCTCGCGGAGGAGTGCGGTGGTCGTCCTCGCGTCCGCGGGTCATCGAAGCCAGCGCGAACGGATGAACGCCGCCACGATCCGGGGAGGAGAAGTCGCGATCGGGGAGGGATGCGACTCTGTGGCGGCGTTCGTGCGGATGATCCGCGGTGATCCGACGGGGTGATCGAACGGTTCAACCATCTCGTGAACCGCGCGCTCGCACGCCGAGAAGGGGCGGATTCCGAGCCGGGAACCGCGATCTCCGGTGCCGACGCCCGATCTCTCAGTAGTGCGGAGTGCCCGCCGCAGTAGTGCCGCGCAGAGCGCAGTCCGGGCACACGCGCCGACGGCCGCGGTCGGGCTCTGTCAGATCCACCCAGGCCTCGTCCTGACCGATGGTCCTCGAGCAGTCATCGCACCGCCGCCGACGGCCGGCGACGAGGAGAAGCCCCACGAGCAGCAGCAGCGCCGCCGCGATTCCGGAGAGGAGGAGCGAGCTTGCCCCCGTCGCCGCCAGCCGAGTCGGCTGCTCGTCGACCTCACCGGACATCGTAGACACGACATCGAACGCGAGCTCGGTCGACTCCTGTCCCTCGTTGCGCTGCGATGCAGTCGCGGAGGGGAGCTCGAACCCGATCTCCACGGCCACCGTCTCACCCTGGGCGACCCGCACCTCGGCGATGTCGACAGTGCCGGTCATCTCTTCGGCGAGTGCGGAGAAGCGCCGCCGCCCCTCGACACCGCCGACGCTCCAGAACAGCTCGACCTCGTCGGCGAGGCCGGGATTGCGAGCGCCGCCGGGGACGCTCTCATCCAGACGCAGCGACACGGTGAGGCCGGCTCGCGCAGGACCGCTGTTCGTCAGCATCAGGGTGCGTCGAGTGCGATCTCCCGGCGCGGCGATGCGGCGACCGACGAACGACGACTCCGCGGTCGAATACCCCCGGCCCGACCAGTCCAGGTGCGTCGCCGGACCGTCCCAGGCGGCCTCGGCAATCACATCCCCTGACTGCGAACCACCCCCGGATGCCGGTGCCACCGCCGTGTCGACGGGTTCGCCGGTCGTCGAGACGCCGGTCGTCGAACCCGCCGCCACGGCAGGGAGCACGCCCGCCGCAGAGAGCACCCCGGCCAGCATGAGCAGGAGCACGACGGCGAGGATCCAGGCGATGGACGTCTCCCGTCGGGTGCGACGGCGTGCCTCCGCGAGGAGGCCGTCCACTCCGTTCATCGCCGGCTCCTCTCGGCATCCGTCGCGTGCGACAGCATCTCGCGCAGCGAATCGTCGTCGAGCGAGAGGAGTCCGAGCCGTGCGAGGTGGAGTTCCTCCTCGCGGATCGCGATCTCCCGCTCTCTGAGATCGAGCTCCCGGATCCGGAGGTCGTCGGCGACAGAGGGAACGGCAGGGGCCGCGGATGCCGCGGGGGCGTCGTTCACGCCCCGCCCGGAGGTCATGATCACGCGGGTGCGAGGCCGCCGGAAGGTGGTCCATGCGCCGTAGCCGAGAAGCCCGGCGCCGAGCGCGACGCCGAGCACCACGATGTTGTCGGTGGCCCACTGGCGCACCCATCCGAGGGCGGGGAGGCTGTAGAGCATCGCCCCGCGAACCTGCTCGGGAGACACGGGCGCGTCTGCGGCGGAGTTCGCGTCGCCCTGAGTGATGAGCCTGCAGTCCGTGCCGTCGTCGAACGTGCCGACGGTCTTGCCCACGACGCGGTGGGTGATGAGAGCCGGGTCGCCCGGCTCGGGAAGATAGGTCACGATGTCGCCGACCCCGATCTCGGCGCACACCTGATCGGGCGCGACGCCTCGCACCGCCACGACGTCACCGGGTGCGAATGTCGGCTCCATCGATCCCGTGAGCACCGTGAGCGAGGTGCCGCCGGAGACACGCGGCACCACGAGAAGCGCGGCGATGAGCGCGAGCAGCGTCACGACGAACGCGATCCATACGGCCCGTCCGGCGATGCGCCAGGGCGACTCGTACCAGCTCCTCGGAATCCTGCCGGTGGTGCGCATGCGTGCGTCTCTCTTCATGATCGTGAGCGACGGAGGCGCCCCTGTCTCGGGGCGCCTCCCGACGGTGGGTCTTAGAACTGCTCGCCGGTGTCGCGAACCTGCTCGAGCGTGAGGTTCAGCCCTGACAGCGTGTCGGTGAGCGCGACGTCGGTGCGGTCGGTCACCGTCGACGAGAAGGCGCCGTAGACGACGACCGTCACGTCTTCGGTGGTCTCGGCCATCGAGAGCACGGTGGTGCCGTTCGCGTCCTCGAGGCCAGCGCTCTGACCCGTCTGCGGCGCCGACAGGTACAGCAGCGTCGCATCCGCCGCGACGGGCAGCGCGATCTCAGGCTGCACGAGCGCACCGTCCTGGTAGACCTCGTAGGTGTAGGTCATGCCGCTGATGTCGTAGTCGTTCGCCGTGAGACCGTCGAGCGAGAGGCGACCGACGAGGTTGTCTCCCTCCAGCGTCACGTCGGCCGAGAACGAGGCCGCGACCTTGTCTCCGGGCACGATGCGCCAGGTCGACGCATCCGCGGGGGCCAGCGCGTGGCCGAGCTGCGAGCCGTCCGTGCCGACGACGGTGGCGCTGGCGTCGTCGCGGTCGGCCGAGACGTCCCAGAAGGTCGTGTCGGCAGTCTGCACGACGTCGAGGTCGCCGGCGGTGATCTGTCCGCCGCTGAAGCCGTCGGTCGCCGTCCACAGGGCGAACGTCGACCCGCCCGCGAGCAGTGCGGCGGCGCCACCGGCGACGAGCAGCAGAGCGCCGCGGCGCTTCTTCCGCTCTTCGGTCACGACGATGATCTGAGGATTCTGGTTGGACATGTTCTTCTTCCTTCTCCTGGGTGGTGTGTTTCTGCTTCGGCGACTAGCGAGTGGCGTGATCGCCGGGTGCGACGGCGGGGTTCGCGTTCGTCACACGGGGGTCGATGCGGATCACGAGGTCGGGTTCGCCCCCGGGATCCGGATGCACCGATCCGCTCCACGACGAGTCGTCGCGCGACAGGGTGCCGTCATCGCCGGTCCCTTCCGCCCACGCCGTGTGGTCGTAGACGCCGATGGCGTTCAGGGACGCGGGAAACGCCACCGCGGCGTCCCACGTGTCGAAGTCCCGGTTCTCGCTGCCGTCGACGGCGATCCCCCGGGCGCTCGCCTCCGAGACGTACACGCCGTCGGCACGGTGGTTCCAGAGCATCGCGACGCACCAGGTCTGCGTGACCTCGGTGCCGGTGGGGTTGGCCGCGGGCGCCTGCAGCGTGCGATCGGACGCGTCGAGCAGGTGCACGTTGACGGCGGCCCCGCCGTCGACGGGCGCGTCGGGGATCACCGAGCAGTCGTCGCCGAGGCCGGCCGGGTAGATCCGAACGGTCGAGTCCGCCAGCAGTGTGCCGTCCTGGGCGACGCCCCCGGCGAGCTCGGCCGAGCGACCGTCGTGCCAGACCTGATCGCCGAGCGTGATGTCGTAGTCGAGTCCGGCGATGCCGAGAGCGGCCCCGGTCACCTGAAAGCGCCAGATCACGGGTTCTGTTCTCAAGCCGCCCTGATCGAGCACCGTGGCGATCTCGGTGCCGGGCAGGGTGATCTCGACCGGCTCGCCCGCCGCCGACAGCACACGCTGCGACTCGGCGGCGGCTCCGAAGGTCACTGCTCCTGTGCGGAGCTCAGGCACCGCGACCGCGTCGTTCGCGGTCCACAGCGCGTTCGCTGTCGAGACGACCCCGAAGGCCATGACACCGGCGATCGCGGCGGTGAGCGACAGAGTCGTGCGCAGCCTCATCGACCGGCACCGTTCGCGCGCACCTGATCGAGACGCACGATGAGGTCGCCCGCGGCCCAGACTCCCGCGGCACTGTGGACGTCGGCGTCCGTCCAGGCGTAGTCGCCGCGCACCTCGACGGTCACGATCACCGACCACCGATCGGACTCGCCCTGCGACGACCCCGCGAGACCGGGAACGGCCAGCGGCGTCCCGTCGGCAGAGCCGGTCGCGACCGTGTCTCCCTCGGCATTCTCCACGCGCAGTGCGATCGCGATCTCGCCCGTCTCCTCCTGCGCCCGCACTGCGTCGGGAGACGCGAACTCGACACTGAGCGCCGCGGTCAGATTCTCGCCGCACAGGTAGGTCTCGAGCGGCTGCGTGATCTCGATCACGTCGCCAGGCATCGTGAAGAAGTCCTCGGGCGTGGTCGCCAGGTCGCCGGACCGCGGCTCGGTCACGCCCGGGGTGATCTGCCGCCAGGATGCGTCCTCCGTGGTCATCGAGAGGTCGCCGGCCTGCCACAGAGACCCTGCGAACGTGTCTTCCGACGACCACAGGGCGTAGGTGCCGGCGCCGATCGCCGCGACCGTCAGGGCTGCGACGGAGATCACGCTCACGACCAGGGGCAGCGTGCGGCCGCGGGGCCGAGCCTCGACGGCGGTCATCGTCCCCACCCGTCGGCAGTGCCGTTCGAGATGATCGTGCCACACGCGGCGACCTTCGCGTTCTCGCCGACGGCGAGCTGCGAGATCGAGCCGATCACTCCCCGCGCGCCCAGGCGCAGATCCGAGTCCGTGACGACGATGTCGTGCAGGCTCGTGATCCAGTCGTCGGCCGATCGGTTCGTGACCGTGTACACGAAGCACACCGCCTGTCCGTCGACGAGGCGCGCGCCGGTGAGCACGGGCCTACCCGTCTGCTCGATCGTCGCGGGAGTCGAGGCATCCGCCACGTCGGCGTAGGCCCGCTTCTCGATCTCGATGGTCGGGTCTGTGGCGAACAGGAACGCGCTCACCGACGGCACGACCAGCCCGTCGTAGTTCTCGTCCTCTGAGGCGACGGTCGCTGCGATGGTCGCCTCGGTGTTCGCCGTGACATCTCCGTCGGTCGCCTGCAGCACGATCGACTCCGTCGAACGCGCGCCAGGGGCGATGACCGGAGTGGAAGTCGAGAGACCGACTCCGTGCGCGACGCCCACTGCGTCGATCTTCGACGAGAAGATCAACGGCGATGTCGGCACGGGCGCACCGGCTCGCAGCATCATCGCGTAGGACTTGCCCTTCTCGTCTCCCGTGACCAGCGTGAACCGGGTCGAGGTGACCTGCAGCGGGTTGACGAAGGTCACTCGAGGGTCGGCAGAGACCGCAGCAGCGGTGTTCGTCAATCCCGATGTCGACGTGACGCGACCGGCCGCGAGAGTCGCCGAGACGGATGCCGAGTCGTCGACCCGCGCGACCACGTCGAACTCGAGTCCGTTCGTGCCCGCGACAGGAGTCACGGCGATGACTCGCGGATCGAGGCGCTCGGCATCGAGGGTCCCGGCGGTCGCCGCAGCGCTCAGCTGGATGTCATCCGCGGTGACGGTGGACGGGTCGAGAGGCAGCGAAGACCTCAGCGTGTAGTGCAGGTCGCGACTCATGGTCGGGTCGTTCTGACCGCCGGCCTGATCGAGCGTGAGAGTCGGGCGGCAGTTGCCGGTCACGCCCACCGCGCGGCTGAGCTGCGACGACGTCAGCTGCGGCGTCGTCTCGACGTGCGTCTGCACGCGCACGAAACCCGAGACGTCGCCCGTCGTGGCATTCACGGCCTGCGCGGAGGCGGGCACGGTGGCGCCGGCGAGCGGCTGCGGTCCGACGGGCAGCGAGAAGGCGACGGATGCCGCAGCGGCGGTCACTCCGGTCACGCGCCCGAGGTGGATCTCGGCTGTGCGGTCGGCCGTCCAGTAGAGGTCGAGCGACACGGGTCCGCTCGGCACCGACTTGCCGCTGCCTGCAGGCTTCGCCACCGTGATCTCCGCGGTGCATGTTCCGCCGGTGAACGTGGCGCGGGGCGCTGCGACCATCGCGCCGCTCGAGGGAGCCGCCACGACCGACGCCGCGGCAGTGGGGTACCACGTCGACACCGTCTGGTTCGATTCGGTTCCGTTGTCGACCAGGAGCGAGCCTCCGTCGCCGGTCTCCTCCCCCGTCGCCGGCCTGCCCTGCGACCCTGAACGCGTGCCGAAGGTGTTGCCCGAGACGGTGGTCAGACCGCTGCGCGAGAGACGGATGCTCGACTCGTAGCCGTCGAAGTAGTTGTCGGTGATGCTGAGCCCGCTCGGCACCGTGCCGGTGCGGGTGAGGCCGTCCCAGGAGATCGCGATGGTCTGTCCCGACGTCGCGCGTACGAAGTCGTTGCGCGAGATCCGGTTCTCTCCGCTGAGGGTGCCCGGGGGCAGCGTGACGAACGCGTACTCGTCTCCCGTGCCGTTTCCGACGGAGTTGAGGAACTGGTTGCCCGAGATGTTCAGGTTCGACAGCCTCACACCCGTCGTGCTGTTGTTCGAGAACTTGAAGGCCGTCGCCCCGTTGAGGTTCCTCACGGTCGAATCGGTGAACGAGAAGCCGTCGAGGACGACGTTCGCGTCGCGCGGCGAGAAGGTGGTGAGGTTCGTGCGGCAGCCAGAGCCGTCGGATCCGTTGCACACGCCGCCGGCCGTGTAGCTCACCTTCACCCGCGCAATGGAGATGTTCTTCATCGGTGTGGCGGTCGTGGCGTTGAACAGGAACAGCCCTGAGGTCTGCTGTCCCTCGTGGTAGAACCCCTGCAGCTCGTAGTCGCTGACCGAGATGTCGCTGGCACCCTGGCGATAGACGACGAAGCGCTCGGGGTAGTAGTTCTCCTTCGTCACGGTCGAGCCGCCCGCGAGGCTGACCCGCTTCGCCTGCTCGCCCATCACGATGGACGTGCCGCTGGAGAGGATGTCGCGGAAGTTCTTCAGCGCGATGTCGGGACCGCTGATCTCGAATGCCGCCGCCTCGGTCGACTCGGACGTCGGAATGATGGAGACACGATTGTCGAGGTCGAGCGTGACAGGTGCAGTGATGCGATAGAAGGCGCCGTCATCCCAGGTCGACACCGCGCTCGTCTGCATCCAGTTCGCGGTGGAGCGGGTCATCACCGGACGGATGATGCCGCTGAGGCCGGGCTTCACGCCGATGACGACGGCCCCGGGCGCACCGTTCAGGGCATTCGACTCCTCGAGCGCGGCGCGCAGCGTGCAGGAGCCGTCGGCTGTCCGGCACACGCCATCACCCGGCGCCTGATCGACTCCCGAGAACGCGAGGCTGGTGATCTCGAGCTCGTGGCTGGGCGCGGACATTGCCGGAGCCGCCACCAGGAGGCCGCCGGCGATCAGGCCGACGCATGCCGTCACCGCAGAGACGAGGCGCATGCGCCGCACCAGGCGACGCCGGCGGCGCACCTGTCGACGACCTTCTTCTCGCGGGCTCGCGCTCACAGCTGACGTCCTCCAGAGGGTTCCGCGCGACACATGTGCCGCGCTCGAGTGATGGGAGACCGCGGGCACGATGTGCGCAGAAAGGGCGGTCATCCTAAGGATGCGGTCGGCGACCTGCCCGCTTGCAGGGGTTTCGGGCGTCTTCAGCACTCCGCCGCCTCGATATCAGTGGGCCTCTCCGACGGTTGCGTGGCGGGTGTGCACGACCCTGCGGAGTACCACGCGTCGATGCTCAGTAGTGCCCTCGCGGGTACTGGCCCGCACCGCTTCGCCCTGCCGCTGATCGCTCGTGAGTACGCAAGGTCGGCACTCGTCGCTCGTACTCCTCGGGATTCACGTCACCAGCGACGCCGCCACCGGGAAAGCTCATGCGAGGGAGCAGCCGCATCACCCCCGCCGCGCGGCTATCTCTGACAGGCCCGGGAGAGTAGCTTTTGCATAGGAACATCACGTGAGGAAGCGGAATCTCATGGTGGTCGGTCGTGAAGAGAGTCTCGCCGCGGCAGTGGACCTCATCCAGGCGGGTGTCAGCATCGATGTCGTCGGCAGCCGCGGTTCGGGTCGGAGCGCCTTCCTCAAGGCGCTGCGTGCCCGGGTCGAGCAGGACGAATGGACGGTCGTCTCCGTGCGCGGAATCGCGTCGCTGCGCCAGCATCCGCTCGCCGCACTGCATCTCGCCGGCATCGGCGCGACCAGTGGTCAACGGCCGGGGCCGAGCCTTCACGAGACCGCCGACTCGCTGCGCCAGGCGCTCCGCGCCTCTCGCTCGGTGCTGTTCCTCGATGACTGGGATGACCTCGACGAGTCGTCGTGGGGTGTCGCGGAGTCGGTGCGACGCGAGTACGGCGTGCCGATCGTGCTCTCTCGCCTGCAGGGTCTTCGAGCCAGACACACTCCGAGCGGCCTGCCCGCGTCGACTCTCGAACCCTCGTACGTGATCGACATGACCCCGTTGCGCTTCGAGGAGCTCGAGACGGCTCTGGAGAAGTATCTGTCGCACCCGATCGAGGCGAGCACGATGAGCCGGGTGTTCGCGAAGTCGGGGGGAAACATCGGCCTCGCCCTGAGCCTGGTCGACGCGACCGTGCGTGAGAAGCGTCTCGTGCTGCGCGGCGGCGAGTGGACCGCCACCCGCGATCTGTGGAGCAGCGGACTGCGAGCCGTGCTGGAGGCGCACCTCGAGAGCCTCGATGACGCCACGCGTGATGCGCTCGAGATCATCGCGATCGTGGGGGTGGCCGATATCGACACGGCGAGCCAGCTCGTCGACTGGGGCACGCTCGAGCTGCTGGAGGAGCGCCGGATGATCACCTTCATCCCCAGCGGCGACCGACAGCTCGTCGCCGTCATGCCGCCGCTGCTGGTCGAGTTCTTCCGGCACGAGCCGCTCACAGCGCGACGCACGCGACTGACGAGCCAGATCGTGCGACAGCTGAGCACGCCCGAGTCGGTGTGGTCGGTGCTCACCGACCAGCAGTCGTCTCCGACCGCGTCGGGTGGTCAGGATGCTCTCTTCGTCCGGCTGCTGCAGGAGCGTGCCCGCGCACGCCGTATCGTGACGGCCGCCGAGTGGGAGGCGAACCCGACCGCCGCCAGTGCCGTGCGCTACATCCGTGCCCTCATGCACACGCACACAGCGAGGGTGCGAGACGTGATCGCCGACGTCCTCTCGTCTCCTGCGACGCGCACCGGGGACGACGCCAGTCGTGCCGAGTTCGCCGCGCTCAAGGCGGAGTGGACCGCCTACGTCGACGACGACCTGCAGCGAGCGGTCGCGCAGCTGCAGGACGATGCCCAGACCGTGGGTGCGCACGCCGGGATGCTGCGGGCCGTCGAGGTGCAGCTGCTCGCGAACCTCGACACCGTGCCCGCTGACTTCGGCAACCGCCTCGAGGTGTCCGACGAGCTGCCCGCGGCGGTCAAGCTGATGATGCTCGAGACCCAGATGAGCGTGCTCGTCAGCCTCGGTCGTTTCTCCGATGCACTGCGGGTCTTCGGCCTCATCGAGGCGCTCGAGCACGAGGAGCAGCGGTACACCCCTCGGGTGCTGCTCGGCATGGCACTGTTCGGCCAGGGCGACCCGGGCGCCGCTCTCGACGTGCTGCAGCGCGGGTTCGACGAGGCGCACGGCTATCTCGACATCGACGCCGTGCGAGCCTTCGGCACCGCCGCATCGCTGTGTCATCTGGCAGCAGGTGATCATGCGGCCGTCGACGATCTGCTCGAGGTCATCTTCTCGGCGGGAGAGCCCTCACCGCTGCCGCCCGGAGTGCAGCTCTCGCTGCTCGCGGTCGCCGCCGTGGTCGCCATCCGACGAGGGCAGGTGACGACCGGCGAGCGGCTGGCCGCCGACCTGGATCAGCTCGGAGCAGAAGACGGCCCGCTTCCGGGGCAGAGCAAGGCGTGGCCCCAGGTGCAGCTGCTCGCCTTCGACGGAAGCACCGAGAAGGCCGCCGAGCTGCTCGCCCGCTCCGGCGACGCCCTCTGGAACCGCGGAGCCCGCGTGGCAGGGCTCACCGCCCAGCTCTCCGCCGTCGAACTCGACCCGACGCCGACCCGCCTGTCCGCCGCGATGGCGCACGCGAAGGAGCTGCCGGAGGCGGCAGGGCTGGCGGCCCAGGCCTCGTTCGTGAGCGCGCTGGTGCAGCGGGATCCCGTGGCGATGCTCGCCGTCGCGGACGAGCTCGACGTGCGCGGGCTCACCGGCACTGCGCTGTCGGCCTGCCGCTTCGCGCGGGCCTGGTTCGCGGCGGGGGCGGACGACCTCGGACAGCAGCGCGCGGTCGAGCGGGAGGAGCAGATCCGTGCCCGTCACCCGGGGAGGAGCTACGACCTCGCGCGGTTCGGTGCGACAGCTGTCACCCTCACCGACCGCGAGAAGGAGGTGGGGCGCCTCGCCGCCGGCGGACTCTCCAACGCCGAGATCGCCTCCCGACTCGTGCTGAGTGTGCGCACGGTCGAGAGCCACATGCACCGGATCATGCGCAAGCTCGACGTCTCGAACCGCAGAGAGCTGCGGCGTCACGCCGAAGCGCTGACCTGATCTGAACGCTGCCTCGACCCGCGGCATACCGGTCGACAATAGGGCTTGTGCGGCGAGGCGGCTGGTGTCACGCTTGCCTCACAGTTCTGTCGCGCTGTAACGCGACAGCTGGGGTGCCGCCCATTGACGGCATCGGATGGGGCGCCCTTTCTGCCGCCTCCCCCGTGGTGGGGGCGTCCCGTCCTCCCCGGATCAGCTCGCAGCCGAACGATGCGACCACGCGGAGACCGGGAGCCCCGCCCGACTCAGTTGAAGTCGCCGCCCGGCGCCATGTCCATGAAGCGCGAGTAGTGACCCTGGAAGGCCACGGTGATCGTCGCCGTCGGGCCGTTACGGTGCTTGGCCACGATCAGGTCGGCCTCACCCGGACGAACGTCCTTGTCGTAGACCGAGTCGCGGTGCAGCAGGATCACCATGTCGGCGTCCTGCTCGATCGAGCCGGACTCACGCAGGTCGCTGATCGCGGGCTTCTTGTCGGTGCGCTGCTCGGGACCACGGTTCAGTTGCGACAGTGCGATGACCGGAACCTGCAGCTCCTTGGCGATGAGCTTGAGGCTTCGCGAGAACTCCGAGACCTCCTGCTGGCGCGACTCGACACGCTTTCCCGACGTCATCAGCTGCAGGTAGTCGATGATGACCATCCGCAGACCCTCGCGCTGCTTGAGTCGCCGGCACTTCGCACGGATCTCGACCAGCGTCATGTTGGGGCTGTCGTCGATGTAGAGGGGGGCGTCGTTGATGCGGCCTCGAGTGGCCGCGACGGTGGTCCAGTCCCGCGGGTCGAGGTTTCCCTTGCGCATGTTCTGCAGCGGGATCTGACCTTCGGCGCTCAGCAGACGCATCGCGATCTCGCTCTTGCCCATCTCGAGCGAGAAGAAGACGGAGGGGATGTTGTGGCCGATGGATGCCGAGCGCGCGAAGTCGAGCGCGAGAGTCGACTTACCCATCGCAGGACGCGCGGCGACGACGATCATCTGCCCGCCGTGCAGGCCGTTGGTGAGCTCGTCGAGCTCCTTGAAGCCCGTCGGAACGCCCGTCATCGACCCGTCGCGGCCGCTGGCTGCCTCGATCTCTTCGAGCGCTGCATCGACCGCGATCTGCAGCGGCACGTAGTCTTCGGCAGTCTCGGATCCGGTGATCGAGTAGATCTCCGCCTGGGCGTTGTTGACGATGTCGGTGGCGTCGCCCTGTCCGTCGTAACCGAGCTGCACGATGCGGGTGCCCGCATCGACCAGACGGCGCAGGATCGCCCGCTCCGACACGATGCCCGCGTAGTATCCGGCGTTCGCCGCAGTGGGGACGATCGAGGTGAGCGTATGCAGATAGTCGGCGCCGCCGGCGCGACTCAGCTCCCCCGTCTTGATGAGCTCGTCGGTGACGGCGACGACGTCCGTCGGCTCGCCGTGCGAGTAGAGCGACAGGATCGCCTCGAAGATGAGCTCGTGCTTGGGGATGTAGAAGTCGGCGCCCTTGAGCGTCTCGATCACATCGGCGACGGCATCCTTCGAGAGGAGCATTCCACCCAGCGCGCTCTGCTCGGCGAGCGTGTCGTGCGGGGGTGTGCGCTCTGGCGGACGCTTGCCCCCGAGGCGCTCCTCTGAGATGTCGGCGATCGACACACTGCTCCCTTCGATGCGACGTTCTTCCGGTGTGCTCGGTGCCGACTGCGTCGGCCACTCGATGCGATTCAGCTCGAGAAGGACCGTTCGCACAGCAAACCAGGCACTTCCGACATCGGGTCGCTGCACCACGCTACGAGCGGGTGTTTTCGGTCGCAACACGGCCTGTGGATAACTATGTGGAAAGCGTGCGAACAAGTCCGGAGAGTCTGTGCAGAACGCATGTGGATAACTCGGTGGAGTACCTCGAAAGAGGGTTCTATTTTTCTCTCTGGTCTGGTGTTTAGAGTTTCCCCACCCTGTGGATGAGAACGTGGTTCAACTGGGCATTGAAGGTTGATCGCATCCGGTGGGGGATGTGTAGAACCTGGGGAAAGTCAAGCCGAGATTCAACCGGGCGCGTCACACTGCGCAACCCCCTGAAATGTGCGCGAGATGTCATCGTTTTCGAGCGGAACCCTCTAGACATCGCGATATGCCGGGAGTATCGTCACCGGCAATCGACGCAGTGCGCGTCGTGAACGAACGATCGCTCTCGGGGGAGGGAAGTCGACGTGAACGCTCAAGAAGCCCGGCGCGGCCTTCCGGCTGTCGCCCTGTGGGGCAGCCTGGGCGCGGTCGCGTGGGCGGCGATCACGATCTTCACGGGAGCGTCGTCTGCGAGCGCGGACGACAGCTCGAGCGATTCTCTGCTCGACGGCGTCTCCTCTGTCGTCAGCGAGACGGTCTCGACCGTCGAAGACACCGTCACGGCAGCGACCACGCCGATCGTGGCGCCGGTCGCCCCCGTCGTGACCCAGGTCGTGGCCCCGGCCGTCACCCAGGTGGTCGAGCCGGTCGTCACACACGTCGTCGAGCCGGTCGTCACACACGTCGTCGAGCCCATAGCGACCCAGGTCGTCGAGCCGGTGCAGCAGGTGGCTCAGCCGACCGTCGAACACGTCGCGGAGACGATCGCGCAGGTTCCGGTCGTCGGCCCGGCGACGTCGCCGATCGTCGACATCGTCGACGACACCGCCGAGGCCGTCGTCACTCCTGTCACCGATCTGGTCGGCGGATCCCCGGTGGCGCCGATCGTGACACCTGTGACGGACCTGATCGCAGGACTGCCGATCGTCGGAGATGTGACCCGCGATCTCGGAGTGCCCGCAGTGATCGACGTGGTCGTCGGTGTCGTCGACGGGACGACACCGATCGTCGGGGAGGTCGTCGACAACACCGTGCCGCCGATCGTCCCGGGCCTCACGCCCACTCGGCCAGCCGTTCCCGCATCCGGGCCGGACTCCGATCCGGTCGGACCGATCCCTGCCGCAGCCGATGCGCGGACGGGCCTCCACTCCCCTGCGGTCGCGCGCCTTCAGCCAGTCGACCCGGCAGCATCCGGACTCCAGCCGGAAGCACCCATCACTGTGCCCGCCACGAGTGCGCCGGCATCCGATGACCGGCCCTCGCCTTTCTCTCCGCCCTCCGGTGCCCCCGCGGCGCCGTCTTCCTCCGCCGGTTCGAGCGGAGCCTCCTCACTCTCCCCCGCACACCTCAGCGACGCGGGTCTTGTCGCGTTCCGTGCTGTGGAGCGCACCCCCGGTGCACCCGACGACGTCCTGCCGACGTCGCTGGTCGCCGACACCGACGTCTCTCCTGACTGACGGGTTGTCCGGTCGTTCCTCGTGAACGACAGATGCCGTGCTGCGCGCGCACATGCTCTTCGCGTGCACCCATCCAGACACACCCATTTCCAGTCAGGAGAAGGACATCATGCGTACATACATCAAGCGGGCCCTGTGGGGCACGCTTCTCGCCGGCGGGATCACCCTGCTCGGCGCAACGGCCGCCAACGCGGCAGACACCTCAGGAGAAGACGGTCTGCTCTCGGGCACCCAGGCGGATACCGCGATCACGGCGCCCGTCACGATCGTCGACAACGCCGTCTCGCTGCTCGGAGATTCCTCCGCGGAGCAGGCCCCGGCTCCGGCCCCTCAACCGGCTCCGGCACCTCAACCGGTTCCGGCTCCCGCACCGGCCCCCACCACGAGCGGTGAATCCGGCACCGCGTCGGGCACCCAGGCCGTCGTGGACGTCGTCGTTCCCGTCACGGTGACCGGCAATGCGATCACCGTGCTCGGCGACTCGTCGAGCGAGTCGGCGGCGCCGGCCGAGGCTCCCCAGGCACCGGCCCCCGCGCCGGCTGTCACGACGAACGGCGATGACGGTGTGCTGTCGGGCACCCAGGGCCTGCTTCAGGTCGACGCGCCCATCACCGTGTCGGGCAACTCGATCGCGGTGCTCGGCGACAGCGAGACCCTCGGACAGGATGCCGCAGCACCGGCGCCCTCGAGCGGCAGCGCAATCGGATCCACAGCGCCGTCCACGTCGGGCGACGACGGCGTCGCGAGCGGCACGCAAGTGACCGCACCCGTGACGGCACCCGTCACGATCGGCGGCAACGCGATCTCCGTCATCGGAGACAGCGAGAGCACCGGAAGCAGCGGCACCCCCGCACCCGCATCCGGAGGCAGCACCACCGCACCCGAGACCTCGGGTACCGACGCGGTCGGGAGCGGCACCCAGGTGACCGCACCCGTGACGGCTCCGATCACCGTCGGCGGCAACGCGATCTCCGTGATCGGAGACAGCGAGAGCACCGGAAGCAGCGGCACCACCGCACCCGCATCCGGATCCGGGGGCAGCACCACCGCACCCGAGACGTCGGGTACCGACGCGGTCGGGAGCGGCACACAGGTGACCGCACCTGTGACGGCGCCCGTCACCGTCGGCGGTAACGCGATCTCCGTCATCGGAGACAGCGAGTCGACGAGCGGAACCGGCTCCACCGGAACCACCGGGGCAACCCCGTCCACCGGCAGCACCACCACCGGTGACGACGGAATCCTCGGCGGAACCCAGGTCACCGCACCCGTGACCGCACCCGTCACCGTCGGCGGCAACGCGATCTCCGTCGTCGGAGACAGCGAGGCCGAGGGAGGAGCCGGCAGCACCGCACCCATCGCAGGAACCCCGTCCACCGGCAGCACCACCACCGGTGACGACGGAATCCTCGGCGGCACCCAGGTGACCGCACCCGTGACTCTTCCGATCACGATCGGCGGCAATGCGATCTCCGTGGTAGGAGAGAGCACCGTCACGGCTCCCCCGAGCGATCCCGGAACTGACCCGGGAACGGACCCCGGCACCGACCCGGGAACCGACCCCGGCACGGACCCCGGAACCGACCCCGGCACCGACCCGGGAACCGACCCCGGCACGGACCCTGGGACCGACCCGGGCACGGACCCCGGCACAACTCCCGGCGCAGTCACGGGGGTGGGCACCGACGCCGACGCCGGCACGTCCGCGACCGCTGTCGCGAGCGGCGCAGCCGTGACGGCATCCGCCCCGGCTGAGGGACTCGCCGCCACCGGTGGTTCCACCTCGTTCGGCTTCGCATTCCTCGCCGCACTCCTGCTCCTCCTCGGAGCCGGAATGCTGCGTCGTCGCCCCATGACGGCGTAGCCGCAGACCCCGGCGGTGTCGACGTCCTCGGGGGAGGAGATGCGACACCGTCGGTGTGCGGATCCCGTGATGCACTGAGCAGGTTCCCCAGATCTGCCCGCGTCTGCGATGCCGCACAGTTCACGGATGCCCCGCGTCCCCAGCGCGGGGCATCCGTCGTGCCCGGAACCCGCACGAAGCGCTTCGGATGGCGCCGACGACGATCCGCCTAGACTCTCCGGGGAGGTCATCATGCAGAACGCGCTCGCCTCGCAGGTGCCGCGGTGACAGAGGATCCGCGCCGTCTGCGGTGGGCGGTCAACGGCGCGCGGACATTCCATATCCCGGCTGATGCCGCCGATGTCGCCCTGGTCGAGATCGACCGTGCGATGCAGGCTGCCCACTTCCGTGCAGACGTGCCCGGTGCCGAGGCCGGAGTGCAGCGAATCCACCGGCGCGGGTCGGTAGTCGGCGATGTCCTCATCGGCGGAGGCGGTCTCTCCACCCTCACGACCAGGCTCGGTCCGCTGTCTGCCCGAGGCGTCGCCGTCACCTGGATCGGCCCGGTCGACGCGCACTCGATCCGCGTGATCGTCTCACTGGTCGCCGGATCCCACGTCGGCGGGGACTTCGTGGACGGGGTCGACGAAGCAGTGCGCGCTCTCGTCTCTCGCGGCATACCTGTCGAGGACGACGGGTGGTCGCGGTCCGTCGACGTCGATGAGACTTTGCCCGCGAATCCCGGTCGCGCCGCCGAACTCGGTCTCACCCGCTAGCCGCCTTCACGAGACCCTCCGAATCACCGACCGGCCGCGCACGCAGAACGCCCCCTGTCCCGAAGGACAGGGGGCGTTCGAGAGCGTCTCGCCTTACTTGGCGGCGACGACCTGCAGCGTGATGACTGCGGTCACGTCGTCGTGCAGACGAACGGTGGCCTCGTGCTCGCCGACCGACTTGATCGCCGACGGGATGTGCACCTTGCGCTTGTCGATCGAGCCGAGACCCGCGGCTGCAACAGCATCCGCGATGTGATCGGTCTTGACCGAACCGAAGAGGCGACCCTCGTTGCCTGCCTTGACGGCCAGGCGCACCTTGGTGGCCTCGAGGGAGTTCTTCAGCGCCACGGCCTCGTCGCGGTCGTGGATCGCGCGAGCCTGACGAGCAGCCTGGATCGAAGCGACCTGCTTTTCGCCACCGCGGGTCCACGCCGTAGCGAAGCCCTGGGGGATGAGGTAGTTGCGGGCGAACCCGTTCTTGACCTCGACTACGTCACCGGCGCTACCCAGCCCGGCGACCTCGTTCGTGAGAATCAGCTTTGCCATCTCGATACCCCTTACCGGCCGGCGCCAGCGTAGGGCAGGAGTGCCATTTCGCGTGCGTTCTTGATCGCGGTGGCGATCAGACGCTGCTCCTGCACCGAAACACCGGTGATACGACGGGCGCGGATCTTGCCACGCTCCGAGACGAACTTGCGGAGGGTGGAGACATCCTTGTAATCGATGACTCCGACCCGGATCGACTTCGCGGGAGCGGTGGGCTTGCCACCCTTCCGCGGCTTGCGGCGGTCGCCGCTAGACTTTCCAGCCATTGTTTTTCCTTAATGATGAGACGGATGCCGAAGCATCCCGAGATCCTGTTTCAGAAGGGGGTGTCGTCGCCGAAGCTGCCCGGAGTGCTCCAGGCATCTGCGCTCGTCGACGAGCCGGGGGTTGACCACGGCTCTTCCGACACCTGCTGCTGCTGAGCGGGGCGCGACTGTCCGCCGCCACCACCGCCGCCGCCACCGGTCGACGCCGCACGGGTGACCTGCGCGGTCGCGTACCGAAGCGAGGGGCCGATCTCGTCGACCTCCAGCTCGATAGCGGTGCGCTGGTTGCCTTCGCGGTCCTGGTAGGAGCGCTGACGCAGACGGCCCTGCGCCATGACGCGCATGCCCTTGGTCAGCGAACCCGCCACGTGCTCGGCGAACTCGCGCCAGACCGACGCACGGAGGAACAGCGCTTCGCCGTCCTTCCACTCGTTGGCGGCGCGGTCGAAGTTCCGAGGCGTCGAAGCGATGGTGAAGTTCGCCACCGGCAGTCCGTTCTGCGTGTAGCGCAGCTCGGGGTCGGCCGTGAGGTTACCCACCACGGTGATGACTGTTTCGCCGGCCATCGGACTCAGGCCTTCGCAGCCTTGGCGGCCTTGCGAGCAGCCTTCTCTTCGGTGCGCTTCGCTTCGAACGCGACCATCGCCTGAGCTTCCTCAGAACGGAGGACCTTGGTGCGCATGATCTGCTCGTTCAGCTTCAGCTGACGGTCGAGCTCCTGCGTGGCCTCGCTGGTGGCGGTGAAGTTGACGACGGCGTAGATGCCCTCGTTCTTCTTCTGGATCTCGTAAGCCAGACGGCGCTTACCCCAGATGTCGACCTTGTCAATCGAGCCACCATCGTTGGTGATGACCTTCAGGAACTTGTCGAGCGTAGGGGCTACCTGGCGCTCGTCGATCTCGGGGGTCAGAATGACCATGAGTTCGTACTGGTGCGTCACTTACCCACCTCCTTCGGACTAGAACGGCTTCCGGGACTTTCCCGGAAGCAGGAGGGTGTGTGAACGTCATCCGCCGAGCCACCCGAGTGGGGGCCTGATGGCAGACAACCTTGACAGTGTAGCGGAGAAACCTTCGGCCTGCCCCCACGCCTCTCGCCGGGCAGTTGGCATGCTGGAGTGCGTGCGGTCTGACACTCAGTGCGCACACGACCGAAGGGGGAACGCCATGCGCGTCAACAAATGGGGGGTCGGCATCGTCCTGACCGCCACCGTACTGCTCACCGGGTGCACCGCGGGTGCCGAGGAGCCCGCCGAAGAGGAGCCCACAGCGGCCGCGGAGGAGACCACCGCACCCGAGTCCGACTGCCCTGAGCTGACCGAAGGCGCGACCGTCGACGGCACCGCGCTCGGCGCCTGCATCACCGAGGCGATGACCGACACCGCCGGCTACCAGGCCAAGACATCGATCCTGGGCATGGACACGACCGCACGGTACAACCCCGCGACGGATGCCGTCGAGACCATCACTCCGATGGGATCGCTGATCATCATCGGCGACGACGCCTGGGTCAAGACTCCTACGACCGAGTGGCAGGTCGCCGACCCGAATTCGAGCGACCCGATCGTCGCCGCGCTCAGCAGCGGTGCGGCGACGGCGGCCGGCACCGACCCGGCCACGGCCGCAGGCGCGCTCACCGGAGAGTTCACCGTGACCGGAACCGGCAGCCGCCTGGGTCAGGATGTCTACCTCGTGAGCGGCACGTCAGAGGCGCAGGGCGTCGCCGTCGACGTGGTGTTCGAGGTCACCGACGACTACGTGGTGCTGGCGACGACCGGCAGCACCGAGGCCGCCGGCCAGATGATCGAGACCTCGCTCGAGATCACCGAGTGGGACGTCGAGCAGGACATCGTCGCACCTCTCTGATCCACCAGGGGATGCTGCGGGCCGGGGCGATCGCCTCGGCCCGCGGTGCGTTCCGGGCTCCACTGGCGCAGCATCCGCTCGGGCTCTCCCTCGACCCACCCTCTCGACCCATCCCCTCGGGAGGAGCTCTGCGCTTCGGGAGGAGGATCGGGTTCGGAACCTCCTCCCCGGAGACAGATCTCCTCCCGAGGGGCGGACGCGAACGCACCAGCCGTGTTCCGCGTCACCGTCACCCCCCGATCAGGCTGAGGCGTCGAGGCCCTTCCGTCGGGAGGACGACTGCGCCACGGGAGGATACTTCGTGCCCATCCGTCCTCCCGAGGCGCAGATCTCCTCCCGAGGGGCAGAGGGGCAGATGTCCTCCCGAGCAAGCCGAGCGAGCGAACAGCCGGTCGAACAGCCGAGCGGGCGGGCGGGCGGGCGACGTCAGTCGATGACGGGGGCGATCTCCGACCAGACGATACGCTCGTTCGTCGAGGGCGCGACCGGGATGCGACCTGCTCCGTCGGGCTCGGGGATCGCCGCGAGCAGCGCCTGGGTGTACGGATGCTGCGGCGCAGACCACACACGATCGGTGGCCCCCGCTTCGAGCACGCGTCCGGCGAACATCACGAAGGTCCGATCGGCGATGCGCCGGACGACGGCGAGGTCGTGCGAGATGAACAGCATCCCCGCGCCGGCCTCGGCGACGAGGTCTCGCATGAGACCGGCGACGCTCGTCTGGGTCGATGCATCCAGAGCCGAGATCGGCTCGTCGGCGACGAGCAGCGACGGCCGCGCGGCGAGCGCCCGCGCGATCGCGAGCCGCTGCTTCTGGCCGCCCGAGAACTGATGCGGGAAGCGCGTGGCGACCTCGGTGGGCAGCCCGACGCGGTCGAGCCACTCGGGGACGGTCGATCCTTCGGCGCCGCGAGCGCGGGCGGTCGCGATGCCGTCGGCGATCTGGTCGCCCACGCGACGCCGCGGGTTGAGCGACGTCGACGGATCCTGGAACACCATCTGGATGCCGGTGAGAGCGAGGTCCCGCCGACGGATGCCGAGCGGCTTCACGGGCTCGCCGCGGAACCGCACCTCTCCCCCGGCGAGCTTCTCGATGCCGACGACCGCACGGGCCAGGCTCGACTTGCCGCTGCCGGACTCGCCCACGAGCGCGACGGTCTCTCCGGGGGCGACGGTCAGTGAGACGCCGTCGACGGCGACCACCGGCGGGCTCCCGGGGTAGCGCACGACGACTCCCTGCGCGTCGAGGACGGCGATCTCACTCATCTGCGGCCTCCTCTTCGGCATCCTTCACGGCAGCATCCGAGAGCGCCGCATCCGACATCACCGGATCGATGAGCGCGGGATCCGGTGAGGCGATCTCGAGCTTCGACCCCGGCAGGGCCGCGAGCAGCGTGCGGGTGTACTCGTGCTGCGGGTCGCGGAACAGGGTCGCGCGGTCTGCCCGCTCGACGATCTGCCCGTTCTTCATCACGGCGACCTCATCGGCGATCGCACTCATGACGCCCAGGTCGTGCGTGACGAGCAGCACGGCGAGATTGCGGTCGGTCGCGAGGTCGCGCAGCAGCCGGAGGATGCCGGCCTGCACCGTGACGTCGAGCGCGGTGGTCGGCTCGTCGGCCAGCAGCACCTCGGGGTCGCACGCGAGCGCACACGCGATGGCGATGCGCTGGCGCTGACCTCCGGAGAACTGGTGGGGGTAGCGCTTCAGTGCCGCATCCGGATTCGGCACCTGCACCGTCTCGAGCAGCTCGATGGCCCTGGCCTTCGCGGCCTCGCCTCGAAGACCGAGATGCACGCGCATGTGGTCGGTGAGCTGCCGGCCGATCGGCAGCTGCGGGTGCAGCGACGCCGACGGGTCCTGGAAGATCATCGCGATGCGCTTGCCGCGAATGCGGTTGAGGGCGCGGCGGCGCATGCCGACGAGCTCCTCCCCCGCGAGCGTGATGGATCCGCCGGTGCGCGCCTGCCGGGGCAGCAGCCCGAGCACGGCGAGCGCGGTGAGTGTCTTGCCCGATCCGGATTCGCCGGCGAGGCCGTGGATGCGACCGGCTTCGAGGTCGAGCGAGATGCCGTGCACGAGAGGGCGACCGATGTCGATGGTCAGGTCACGGATGCTCAGCGCGCTCATGGGGGTCGAGGCGGTCATGCTGCCGCCCCCTTCGCCGATGCCACGTGCTCGGCCTGCTTCTCGTGCGTGACCTCGGCCGTCGGGTCGAGGATGTCGCGCATCGCGTCACCGAGGAAGTTGAAGGCGAGCACCACGGTGAGGATCGCGAGACCGGGGAAGACCCCGAGCCACCAGGCATCGAAGTTCTGCATGGCGGCGGAGATCATCGATCCCCACTCTGCGGTCGGAGGCTGCGCGCCGAGACCGAGGAACGAGAGGCCGGAGAGCAGCAGGATCGCCGCACCGATGTCGAGGGTGGCGAGCACCAGCACGGGTCCGGCGATGTTCGGAAGGATGTCGATGAACAGCGTCCGCAGCGGCGAGTGACCGAGCAGACGACCGGCGATGACGTAGTTCTGCCCGCGGAGTCCGAGCACGATGCTGCGCGTGACTCGCGAGTACTGCGGCCACGAGACCACGATCGCCGCGATCACCGCGTTGAACAGCGACGGCCCGAGGGATGCCGCCACCACCATCGCGAGGATGACCGTCGGGAACGCCATGAACAGATCGGTGATGCGCATCAGCGTCTCGTCGACCCAGCCGCCGAAGTAGCCGGCGACCGCGCCGATCACGGTGCCGATGATCATCGCGGCGATCACGAGCATGAGGGCGAGCGGAAGGCTCACCGTCGCACCGGTCATCAGGCGCGAGAAGATGTCTCGCCCGTTGCCGTCGGTGCCGAGCAGTGTGTCGATGCCCGGCGCCTGCAGACGAGGAAGCACCTGGGCATTGGGGCCGTAGGGAACCCACCACTGCGCGGTGAAGGCGACGATGATCCATGCTCCGGCGATGACGGTGCCGATCACGCCGAGCGGCGTGCGCCAGGCGCGTGGCCAGCGGAACCGGAACCGCCAGGGACCGGATGCCGAGTCGATGCGGCTCATGCGATCCTCACTCTCGGGTCGAGGACGCCGTAGAGCAGATCGACGACGAAGTTGATGAGGAGGTAGATGAACCCGACGACGAGACCGACGCCCATGATTCCGGGGAGGTCGAGGTTCGCCGCCGAGTTGTAGGCGTAGGTGCCCAGGCCGGGCCACGCGAACACCGACTCGACGAGCACGGTGCCGGAGAGCAGCGAGCCGAACGCGACGCCGACGATGGTGAGGATCGGCAGGGATGCCCCTCGGAGCACGTAGTCGAGGATCACGCGCATGGCCGGAAGGCCCTTGGCGCGGGCCGCGCGCACGTAGTCGCTGCCGAGCACCTCGAGCACCGATGTGCGGATGAAGCGCGTCAACAGGCCGATCGTCACGAGCGACAGCACCATGACCGGGAGGGCGAGGTGGGCGAGGGCATCGGCGAATCCGACGCCGTCTCCGTTGAGGAGGTAGTCGACCGTGTAGAGCCCGGTGATGCGTGGCGGCGGCGTGATCGACGGAGAGATGCGACCGGAGCCGGGCGCGATGCGCAGCTCGAGGAAGAACACGTAGAAGCTGACCAGAGCGAGCCAGAACGTCGGGACGCTCAGCCCGATCAGCGTCACGATGCGGATGACCTGGTCGGTGACGAGGCCGCGACGGTAGGCCGCGAGGGTTCCGAGCACGACGCTCACCGCGAGGCTGAGGATGATGGCCCCGATCGCGATCTCGATCGTCGCCGGCACCGCGGTGGCCAGGTCGCTGGTGACCGGTCGCCCGGTCACCAGCGATGTTCCGAGGTCTCCTCGAAACAGGTTGCCCATGTAGATGAAGTACTGCACGAAGAGAGGCTGATCGAGGCCCTGGGCCTTGATGAACGCCTCACGCGTCTCGGGGTTCTGCGATGCTCCCTCGCCCAGCGCCGCCGACACGGGGTCGCCGGGCACGAGGTTCGTCAGCGCGAAGGTCACGATCGTGACGCCCACGAGAAGGAGCAGCGAAGTGCCGATCCGGCGCAGCAGGTATCCGACGAGCGGTGACCTGCGACGCTGAGCCTGCCGTCGCACGGCCACCGTCGTCATCAGTCAGCCCCGATCAGCCGGCAGGCGTGATCTCGGCGATGTCCATCTCCCACACCGAGTTGTAAACGGCGCCGGTGACGGCATCCGCCGTGGCGATGTTGCGGCCGGGGACGATCAGCGGCACGAAGGGGCCCTCGGCCTGCATCGCCTCGGCGAACGAGGTGAAGGCCTCGCTGCGCTGGGCCTCGTCGGTCGCGGCGGCAGCACCGGCTGCGATGCCTGCGATCTCGGGGTTGGCCTCAGCGGCCCAGCCTGCGCGCAGACCGACCTTCAGGCCGGGAGCGAACGGGAGGAAGTTCGCCGAGTCGGCGTAGTCCGGGCCCCAGAACCACAGGCCGAAGCCCTCGGTGCCGTTGACGTAGGCGTCGAGCTCGGTGGCGAACGGCGCCGGTGCGAGTTCGACCGTGATGCCGGCATCCTCGAGCTGAGCCTGGATGCGCTCGGCGAGCGGGGTGAACTCCACACCGCCGACCGGGTAGTCGTTCGGGAACTGCAGCTTGAGGGTCTGACCCGTGTAGCCGGCTTCCGCGAGAGCAGCCTCGGCCTTGTCGAGGTCCTGCTCCACACCGGTGTCGAGGGCGCCCTCGAATCCGGGCGGGATCACGCCGGTCGCCTGCACGGCTCCCGCACCTGCGAGCTCGAGCAGCGCGTCGTAGTCGAGTGCGTAGCGGATCGCCTCGGCGATCTTGACGTTCGCGAGCTCGCCCGCGACGGCCTCCGACTGGTTGAGCAGCAGGAAGATCGTCTGGCCCGACGGCACCGACTCGACGTTCAGTCCGTCGCCGAGGCCGGAGACCTGGTCGCCGTTGAGGTCCATCGCGACCATCGAGTCGCCGCCCTTGAGGTTCGCGAGCTGCGTCGCGCTCTCCGAGACGTTGCGCACGACGACGCGGCCGTATGCCGCCTCTTCGTCCCCGTTGTACTCGTCGCTCTTGGTCAGCACGACCTGCGACGAGAGGTCGAGCGTGTCGAGCACGAACGGACCGGAGCCGGCGGACTCGCCGTCGAGGAAGCTCTGCGCGCTGTCGGAGCCGTCGATCGATCCGCCGTTCTCGATGACCACATCGGAGTTGACGATGCCGAGCGCAGGGTTGGCGAGGATCGCGGGCAGCTGCAGCAGCGGCGTCTCGGAGGTGATCGAGATCGTCTTCTCGTCGACCTCGGTGATCGTCAGACCGCCCAGGAGGAAGTTCGGCTTGGCGTCCGTCATGCCCTGGATGCGCTGCAGGGTGAAGACGACATCCTTCGCCTCGATCGGCGTGCCGTCGGAGAAGACGCGGTCGCCTTCGAGCGTGAAGGTGAACTCGGTCGCCTCATCGTTCTGCTCCCACGACGCGAGGCCGGGCACAGGGGTCGAGACATCCGAGCCCTCGAAGTCGACGAGGGTCTCGTAGAGCGCCTTCGCGATCATGTTGCCGGTCGGGTCGTAGGTGTGACCGGGGTCGGCGGTCTCGATCGAGAACGCGGTGTCGATGACCAGCGAGTCGGAACCGGAGGATTCTCCCCCGGTGTTCGCCGAGTTGCCACCGGAGCAACCGGCGAGAGCGAAGAGCGCGACAGCTCCGATCGCGATGACGGACGTGCTGCGACGTGACGACATATGGGCCTCCAGGGGCGAGGAGTTTCATCGGGTTCGGTCGACGCCGGGTGGACGACCGGTGATCAGATTCGCATTGTATGGGACTATGTGTCCAGCAAGAATGCAGACGTCATCACAGTCTGTCCAAGACCCCGCCCATGAGGAGCATTGTGTCCACCAAGAGCGACGAAGCCGTGAAGCAATCTGGACGAAGTGCCGCCCCACTGGACGACATCGGATACAGAATCCTCGAGACGCTGCGCGATAACGGTCGGATCTCGATCGCCGCGCTGGCCGAGACCGTGGGGATTTCTCGCGCGAACGCCTACACGCGCGTCGAGACGCTCATGCAGGACGGCGTCATCACCGGGTTCAGCGCGCGGGTCGATCAGTCCAAGGCGGGGCTGTCGATCGGTGCGCTCGTCTTCGTCACCGTGCATCCGCAGGCCTGGGCGTCGTTCCGCGAGAGCGTGCTCGAGATGCCCGACGTAGAGTGGTGCGCCATCACCACGGGCGAGCACGACGCCATGCTGCTCATCCGTGCCGTCGACGTGAGCGGTGTGCACGAGTTCACGACCGGCGTCGTCGCGCAGCTGCCTGAGGTGCGCACCGTCGTCAGCGTGGTCGTGCTCGACGAAGTGATCCGCCGGTCGTTCCTGCTGCCGAGCGACCTGCCGGAGCGCGACCTGGCGACGCCGCTGGGCATGACGCGATGGACTCCGGCGACGCCGGGTCGCGACATGCTGCCGCCACGCTGACCGCAACCCGGTCGTCGAGCGAGGACGGCGAAGCCGACCGAGACGAAACGCCCGATCAGGCCGCGACGGGCTCTTCGCAGACGCTGAGCTGCGGCAGTCCGTGCATCTCGTAGTGCTCGACGAGACGGATGCGACCGTCATCCGTGAGTTCGAGCTGGCTCTCGCCGTCTCCGGTCACGACGGCGCCGTCTGAGACGAGCACGTGCACGAACGACACCCAGATGGTGTCGCCGGTGCGGGTGCCGACGAAGCGCCCGAAGGTGACGGTGTCACCGGAGTAGTCACCCCAGATCGCACCGTCCTTCTCCCAATAGACGAACTCGCTGGGAGATTCGGGGTCGACAGCCGAGGTGGTCGAGGAGACCATCAGGAACCGGCGGCCGTCGAGCGAGGGGATGGTTGCAGTCGAACTCACCCTCCGATTATGGAGGGCGCTCGAAGGTGCACTGAAGCCCCTTCGGCAAGCGTCTTCCCGGGCAGCTCGCGGAGCAGGCGGGGTGAGACGAAACGGGCGCGGGCACCGATGCCCTCGCCGTTTCGTCTGACCCTCGTTCGACGTCGAGCATGCGCCCCTCCGCCGCGCGGGCAGGTGAACCGATGCCTCGCAGGTACCGTGGGTCGCATGCAGTGGATCTCTGACACCTCGGCGGGCGACTGGCTGCGCGATCGCCTCGACGATCCGTGGAAAGCGACGATGCACGACGTCGTGCCGCACGGGTTCCCCGCGTACGCCCGCATCCTGCATCCCGCGACCGTGCGCTCTCTGCCCGACCGCCCCGTGCCCTCCTACGAGGAGTACGAGCGGATGTCGCAGGCCGAGCATCTGAGCCTGAGAGATCAGTACGTCGACGAGCCCGCGACGTGGGCGGAGACGGCATCCGCCTTCGGCACGACCCTGCACCCGTTGGCTCAGTGGCAGCGCATCGTGCGCACCCCGATCGACGGTGACTGGAACCTGCGGCTCTCCCCCGACGGTCGCGAGTTCACGGCTCCGATGGAGGGGGAGATCGCCCCGGAGATGCTGTCGATCATCGCCGCGCACCTCGCCTCCCACACCACGACTCCGGATGCCGGCTTCGCGGCGCTCTGGGAGGGCCGCGGCGGTCTGGTGGGCCATATGGGTCACAGCCCCACTCGCCTCTTCATCCCGTTCAGCGATGACCCGAACCATCAGGCGATGCTCGACCGCAGCATCCATGACCCTCTCAACAACGCCTTCCGCAAGCCGACGTGGCAGGAGGGCATCCTGTCACGCGAGATCTCGGAAGGACCGCGGTTCCGCCTCCCCGGGCGCGACCACGTGCTGTTCCGCGGGGCGGTCAGCGACTTCGCCCGCGCGGACTGGGTGCTCGACATACCCTGGCGCGACCGCCCGGGCGAGGAGCACGGGTTCCCACCGTCGGCGCAGACCCCGAGCATCCTGTGGCCCGACGACCACGCCTGGGTGATGGTGAGCGAGATCGATTACGACTCGACGATCGTGGCCGGGCCCGCAGAGCTGGTCGCCGCGATCTGCGCCGACGAACGGCTCGAGGCATTCCCCCTTCCCGAGAACGCCGACCTCACGTGGGACGCCGACGAGGTGAACCGATGACGACTCCGCGGCCCGCGTCCGCGGCGTCCTTCGACGCCGCTCCGCTCACCGAGCCGGTCGATCCGAAGGCTGTCACCGCGTTCGCCGCCGAGCTTCGAGCCCGAGGGTCCAGCGGCACGAACGGCGCGAGCATCATCGCGATCGTCGTCATCGCGCTCATGGCCATCATCGTGGTGCCTGTGGTCTTCACGACCATCGTCGGCATGGTCTCCACGCCCGGCGGATCCGGGTTCGCCATCGTTCCGCTGGTGATCTTCGGCGCCGTCGCCGTCGTGATCGCCATCGGGTCGTTCGTCGGATGGCGGCGCGCCCGCGTCACGCGCTATCGACTGCACCGGTTCGCCCAGGCGAACGGGATGTCGTACGAGGGACGAGTGACTGCCCCCGCGCTGCCGGGGATGATCTTCAGCCTCGGCGGCTCGCGCATGTCGACGGATCTCGTGCGCGGCACGACGCCGCGGTTCGTCGAGTTCGGCAATTACCAGTACACGGTGAAGCGGGGCAAGAGCTCGACCACCTACCGCTGGGGCTATGTCGCGGTGAAGCTCGACGTGCCGCTGCCCAACATCGTGCTCGACGCCAAGGGCAACAACGGATTCGGATCGAACCTGCCGGCGTCGTTCCAGAAGGAGCAGCGACTGTCGCTCGAGGGCGACTTCGACGAGTACTTCACCCTCTACTGCCCCGAGGGATACGAGCGAGACGCGCTGTATCTGTTCAGCCCCGACATCATGGCCCGGTTCATCGACAACGCCGCCGAGCTCGACGTCGAGATCGTCGACGACTGGATGTTCCTCTACACGCAGCGCAGGGTGTCGACGCTCGACCCAGCGACCTGGGCGTGGTTGTTCGGCGCCGTCGGCGCCTTGATCACGAAGCTCGATCAATGGGAACGATGGAGAGACGAGCGTCTGCTCCTCGAGAATCAGACGGCTGCGGCATCCGCGTCCCCGGCCGCCTCACCGCGGCCTGCAGGCGAGCGGCTTCCGTTTGCGCCACCGGCCGGCCTGCTGTCGCCGCCGCCGGGCGTCGCGCACGAAGGACGCAGACTGAAGCGCAGCTTCCCGTGGGTGCCGGTGGTCTTCATGATCGCCTTTGCGGCGTTCTGGTTCTGGTCCAGATCGTTCTGAGCGGGAACCCCCGAGGGTGGGTTGTGGGGGTGGGTGCTGACTGGGGATCAGCGTTCCCACCCCATCCCCCCTCGGGATCAGAAGGAGATCTGACACTCCCTCCGCAGGACGGTCGAACCGTCTATACGTGCGGGTCAGCTGGGGACTGACAACTCTGCGCGTATATGAGTAATGGTATACCGGCATACGTTGCATTCCGTTGCGTCGGAGAGACTCGACCGAACCGGTCGAATCCCGCGGAATGATGCACGAAATGCGGACAGAAAGGCCCTCCGGAAGGCGGCATTCGTGCACTCTCGCGAATGCCTGTCATCGCGCATTACCTCGAGTGACGGACCCGGCCCCACCCTCTTCTGCATGCAAGAGAATGGAAGGTGATGTCTGAACGCGAAGATCACACCCAGTGGCAGGCCGAGCGCCGCGCCTCCGTCACGTCCGCGACGGGCAACCTCGCCCTGATCGAGACCCGCTGGACGGGCGAGGCGCCCGATCTGGATGCCGAGCAGCAGGCGGCATCCGACACGGTGACCGTGACGCCGATCCAGCGCACGAACATCGAGACCGGCGAGGCAGAGCACGGACTGCGTCTGTGGGATGCCGATGCACCGGCGATCCGCGCCTTCGACCGCATCGACACCTACGACTACGACCCTGCGTGGGTGCTCGAGGGCCACTTCACCCCGGTGTCCGGCGATCGCCGAGTGTCGTTCGAGCACATCCGCGACAACGGCGGCACACGCGAGCTCGTCGTCCCCGGCGACATCCACTTCGAGCTCGACGGCCGTGAATACGATCTGGCCGCCTTCGACGACGGCGGCACCCTGCTGCTCGTGTTCGGCGATGAGACGAACGGCGCCGAGACCTACGGATCCGGCCGCTTCCTGTTCGTCGAGCTGCGCGACGACGAGGGCACCGTGGTGCTCGACTTCAACCGCGCCTTCGTGCCGCCGTGCGGATTCAGCGCCCAGTACAACTGCCCGTTGCCGCCGGCATCCAACCGCTTCCCCCTGCCTATCCGAGCAGGCGAGAAGAACGTCGTCTTCCGCGACGGCTTCGACATCTACGCGGCGTGACGCCGCACCCCCTCACCCTGGAGCACTCATGAGAAGAACCCGCATCCTCGGCGCGCTCGGCGCCGTGGCCACGCTCGCCCTCGTGGCCGGATGCGCGTCGGGCGCCACCGACGACGCCGCGAGCGAAGACGCCACGATCTTCATCGGGTCGCTGTACGAGCCCACCAACCTGAGCAACACGCAGGGCGGTGGCCAGGGCGTGACCGAGGCCCTGACCGGCAACGTCTACGAGGGCCTCTACCGCCTGACCGACGACGGCGAGGTCGAGCCGCTTCTCGCCGAAGACGCTCAGGTGTCCGACGACGGCCTCACCTACACGATCACGCTGCGCGACGACGTGACCTTCCACTCCGGTGACCCGCTGACCTCCGCCGATGTGAAGTCGAGCGTCGAGGCCGTCACCGCCGAGGACTCCGTGTCGGCGCGCAAGTCGAGCTTCAAGACGATCGCCGACATCGCGACCCCCGACGACCAGACCGTCGTCTTCACGCTGTCGCAGCGGTCGATCTCGTTCCTCTACAACCTCAGCTACGTCTGGGTCGTCAACGACGAGGCCGGCGACATCACCGGGTCGGAAGACGGCACGGGCCCCTACACGCTCGACGAGTGGAAGAAGGGCTCGACCCTGACGCTCGAGCGCTGGGACGACTACTGGGGCGAGCCGGCCAAGAACGCCGAGGTCGTCTACACCTACTTCACCGACGCGACCGCCGAGAACAACGCTCTGGCCACGGGCGAGATCGACGTGATCACGAGCGTGCAGAGCCCGGATTCGCTCGCGCAGTTCGACAACGACGACTACGTGATCAGCGAGGGAACCTCGACCACGAAGGAGCTGCTCGCCTTCAACGACCGCGTCGCCCCCTTCGACAACGCACTCGTGCGCAAGGCGATCTACTCGGCGATCGACACCCAGAAGCTCCTCGAGTCGATCTGGGGCGACTACGGCACGCTCATCGGCTCGATGGTGCCGCCGACCGACCCCTGGTACGAGGACCTCACCGCGGTGAACCCCTACGACGTCGAGCTGTCGAAGGATCTGCTCGCTCAGGCCGGCTACGCCGACGGCTTCACGTTCACGCTCGACACCCCGAGCTACGACCCGCACCCCGCCGTGGCGGAATTCCTGCAGTCGCAGCTCGCCGAGGTCGGCATCACGGTCGAGATCAACACGATCAGCGCCGACGAGTGGTACACGAAGGTGTTCAAGGAGCAGGACTTCGAGGCCACGCTCCAGGAGCACGTGAACGACCGCGACGTGGTCTGGTACGGCAACCCCGACTTCTACTGGGGATACAACGACGCCCAGGTGCAGCAGTGGGTCGCCGAGGCCGAGCAGGCCGCCACGACCGACGAGCAGACCGCCCTGCTGAAGCAGGTCAACGAGAAGATCGCCGAGGATGCCGCGAGCGTATGGTTGTACCTCTACCCGCAGATCGTGGTCGCCTCGAGTGACCTCAGCGGATACCCGGTCAACGGCCTGAACTCCCAGTTCTTCGCCTACGACATCGTCAAGTCCTGACGCGCGAGGGGGATGCCGCGCGTCGGCATCCCCCTCCTCATCCTGAACAGCCATGCTCGCTTATCTGATCCGCCGTCTCGCCTTCCTCGTGGTGTCGCTCGTCGTCGCGATGATCGCGATCTTCGTGCTGCTGCGACTGCTTCCCGGCGACCCGGCGAACGCCCTGCTCTCGGTCAATGCCACTCCTGAGCAGATCGCCGCGGCCCGCGCGCAGGTCGGTTCCGACCAGCCCCTGCTGCAGCAGTTCACGACCTGGGCGGGGCAGCTGCTGCGATTCGACCTCGGGGAGTCCTTCCTGAGCTCGCGTCCGGTCGGCCCCGACATCGCCGACCGCCTCGCCGTCACCCTTCCGCTCACGCTCATCGCGTTCACCGTCGCGCTGCTCGTCTCGCTCGCGATCGGCATCACCGCGGCCGTGAAGTCCGACCGCTGGTACGGCATCGCGCTCTCCGGTTTCGCGCAGCTCGGCGTCGCGGTTCCCGTCTTCTGGGTGGGCGTCGTGCTCGTCTGGGTCTTCGCTCTCGGTCTCGGACTGCTGCCGTCCGGTGGCTTCCCCCGAGACGACTGGGAGGATCCGGCCGATGCCCTGCGCTCGCTCGCCCTGCCGGTGATCACCATCGTGATCGTGATGAGCGCCTCTCTCAGCCGGTACGTGCGGTCGGCCACCCTCGACGTGATCGGCAGCGACTACCTGCGCACCGCCCGGGCCGGGGGTTCCGGCACTGCCGAAGCGCTTCTGCGTCACGGCGTGCGCAACGGCTCGGTGCCCGTCGTCGCGATCCTCGGAATCGAGCTGTCGACGACGCTCCTCGGCGCGGTCGTGGTGGAGAGCGTCTTCACTCTCCCCGGTCTCGGCAGCCTGCTGCTGTCGGCCATCGAGCAGCACGACTTCCAGGTCATCCAGGGCGTCCTCGTGGTCAGCACCCTCTTCGTGCTGCTCGTCGGATTCGCCGCCGACATCGTGCAGCGCCTGATCGATCCGCGTCTGCGCACGAGCGTCTCGGGCAACCGATGAGCCGCGTCGCCGAGCAGTTGATCACCGGCTCCGTCCCCGTGCGGCGCCGACCGAAGGCGACCCTGCTGATCGGACTCGCGCTCACCGGCGTCATCGTGCTGATCGCCCTGGTCTCGCTGTTCTGGCTGCCGTACCCACTCGCCGACACCAGTGGCAGCCGCCTCGAGGGCCCGAGCGCCCTGCACCTGCTCGGCACCGACCGTCTCGGCCGTGACCTGCTGTCGCAGCTCATGTGGGGTGCGCGGATCGCTCTGATCGTCGGCACCTGCTCTGTCGCGATCGCCGCCGTGCTCGGCACGATCGTCGGCCTGATCGCCGCCTTCTCCCGCCCCTGGGTCGACGACACGCTCTCAGCGGGGCTCGACGTCGTCATCGCGTTCCCCGTGCTGCTGCTCGCGATGCTCGTCGTCGCCGTGCAGGGCGCCTCGCTCTGGTCTGCGGTGCTCGCGATCGGTCTCGCGATGTCGGCAGTCGTCGCGCGTCTCACCCGCATCCTCTCGCGCCGCGTGCTGCAGGAGCAGTTCGTCACCGCCGCGCGCACCAGCGGCACGGGTGTTCTCGGCATCGTGATGCAGCACGTGCTGCCCAACATCGCGCCGACACTCGCCGTCAGTCTCGCGCTGCAGTTCGGTGCCGCCGTTCTCGCCGAGGCGAGCCTGTCGTACCTCGGACTCGGCGCCCCGCCGCCCAACGCCTCGTGGGGTCGGATGCTGCAGGAGGCTCAGGGCACCGTGCTCACCGCCCCGGTGGGCGCGATCGCCCCCGGCATCGCGATCATCGCCCTGGTGCTCGGAGTCAACTTCCTCGCCGACGGCCTGCGCGATCTCGCCGACCCGACCCGCAGGAGGAGCCGATGAGCATCCTCGACGTCTCAGGCCTCACCGTGCGTTCGGCATCGGGCGCACTCGTGCGCGATGTGTCGTTCTCACTCGCATCCGGCGAGCGTCTGGGCCTGATCGGCGAATCCGGGTCGGGCAAGTCGCTCACCTCGCTCGCCGTCACCGGTCTGCTTCCTGATTCGCTCACGGCCTCCGGATCGGTGCTGCTCGATGAGCATCAGGTCGTCGGCGCGCGGGATGCCGACCTCAGGCCTCTGCGCGGACCCGTCGCGCAGATCGTGTTCCAGGAGCCGCTCACCGCGCTCGATCCGTTGATGCGCGTCGGACGACAGATCGCCGAGCCGCTGCGCCGTCATCTCGGACTGCGCGGCACCGAGCTGCGTTCTGCAGTGGCGGCCGCCCTCGACGAGGTCTCTCTCACCGACCCGCGCATCGCGCGCGCCTACCCGCACGAGCTCTCGGGTGGTCAGCGGCAGCGGGTCGCGATCGCGATCGCCCTCGCCGCCAAGCCGCAGCTGCTCATCGCCGACGAGCCGACGACCGCTCTCGACGTGACGGTGCAGGATGCCGTGCTCGCCCTGCTCGAGCGTCTCGTCGCCGAGCGAGGCATGGCGCTGCTGTTCATCAGCCATGATCTCGCCGTCGTGTCGCGCATGGTCGACCGCATCGTGGTGCTGCGCGACGGGCTCGTCGTCGAACAGGGCGCGGTGACACAGGTGCTGCAGAGCCCGGTGCAGCCGTACACGCGGATGCTGGTGGACAGCGCCCGCGCACTCGATTCGTTCCTCGACACCGCGGAGGGTGAGCGATGAGCCTTCTCGAACTGCGCGGCGCGGGCTTCGCCTACGGATCCCGGCGAGTGCTCGACGACATCTCGCTGAGCCTCGACGAGGGTGACACTCTCGGCCTCGTGGGCGAGTCGGGTGCCGGCAAATCGACGATCCTGCGTCTGCTGCTCGGCCTCGCCGCGCCTCGGGAGGGGCAGGTGCTGTTCGACGGCGAGCCTCTGTCGCTGCGCGATCGCGCGCAGATGCGTCGCTTCCGCGCGAGCGTGCAGCCCGTGTTCCAAGACCCGTATTCGTCGCTCGACCCCCGTCAGCGCATCGACCGCATCATCGGCGAGCCGCTTCGGTCACTGCGCCTGGCATCCGGTGCCGACGCCCAGCGCCGCATCGCCGAATCCCTCGAGTCGGTCGGCCTTCCCGCCGACACCGCGCACCGCTATCCCCACGAGTTCTCGGGCGGACAACGTCAGCGCATCGCCATCGCACGGGCCGTCGTCTCCCGTCCGCGGGTTCTGCTCGCCGATGAGCCCGTGAGCGCTCTCGATGTCACCACGCGCGTGCAGGTGCTCGAGCTGCTCGACCGCCTGCGCCGCGAGAACGGCCTGTCGCTCGTGATGGTGTCGCACGACCTCACGGCCATCGCCTCGGCGTGCGACCGGACGGTCGTGCTGCAGAACGGTCGCGTGGTGGAGCAGGGTGCCACGGCATCCGTGCTGCATGCCCCGCAGGACCCGTACACCCGGGCGCTGGTCGACGCCGTTCCGCGCCTCCCCCGCTGAGTCAGGCCGTCAGGCCGTCAGGCCCAGAGATCCAACTGCTCCCACCGCAGCGGGAATCCCATGTTGGCGGTCGGTTGAACCAGTTGCTCAGACCCGATCTGGATCGCGGGCAGTTTGCGGATCTGGGTGCGGAAGCTGAGGTACCACGTGGATCCAGATGAATGCTTCCGAAGGAAGTAGGCAAGTAGAGCCGCATTCACATACAGGCGACTGAGCGGCCGCTCGCTTGGGGAGAAGTGAGGATCGGTCAGGTGGCCAAGGAAATACAGGTCGATCGCTCCGGGAACGACCCGCGCTTCACGCTTGAAGTGCCGGTTGAAGAGGCGTGCCCCGTGTGCGCAATAGTTCCGAAAGTCGACCATTGCACGCAGCCACGCTCCGAACTGCTTGTCTTGGCTCACTCCGAAAGTCTTGGCGACCTCGAGACGATCTGCTCGCTGAGCGATCTCGTACAGATACGGGAGACTCCCGAAGCTGAGGACATCAACGACAGCCCAGATCGGCAGCGGGTGCCCGTACTTGACGAGAAGGTGCGCAACGAAGTCCTCTTGAGCCGAGTTCCGTATCGCTGATCTGTAGGTCTCCTCCCATGCCTCGAACTTCGTGTATCTCCCAGTCGTCTTGAGAGCCTCCGATCGGTCGAGGTGGCGCACGTCTGTGTGAGCGAAGACATCTCGGCGCGCAAGCGCATGCGCGAGAGCCGCTCGGACTCTCATCTCAAAGTCCCACAGACCGGCGAGACAGACCTCGCGCAGCTTCGAGTCGAACTTCTCGAGTTCCTGGACATGGGCGAACGTACTCCCCGGGAGGTATCTCTCTGCGCGGAATGTGCGAGCCGCGGGATCACGCAGGGCCTGAGGAAGAAACTCTCGAAGCACGTACCGGTACCCACCGGACCGGTAATAGCCCACCTTGCGCAGAAAAGACTCCGCGTCCGCTTTGTCGGGCACTGCCATTCCCAAAGCTTCAAGTTCGAGGACGAGATCACTCAGCTCGCGAAAGGGTTTGGAGTACGGCATGCCCGAGTGCCTCCGAATATATGAAAACCGCCCCCGTAAGTCCGAAGACTCAGAGGGGGGCGGTGTCTGATGAAGCAAACGTAACACACATGGCTGACGCACCGGCCGGCGCCGGACAGCCCACGGCAGCATGCCGGAACTCTCTTCAGACTGTCGTCCGCAACCCTTCAGCGAGCCGCCGCAGGTCCGAGCCCGAGATACCCCGACTTCACCTCCTCCGGCGCCAGAACCCGGATCATTGACCGCTCCCCGTCGGTCCTTCGAGATGTATCCCACGCCCTGGCCGACGCGGTTCCGCGCCTTCCCCGCTGAGGTAGATCATCCGATCGTCTGCCAAGCCTTCCGCAACGCGGCGGCAGACGCGGCGACATCGGCGTCGGGGAGGTGCACGGGCCCGTCAGAGATGTCCACGTTCCGAAGAGGGTCGTCCTCCAGATGCTGGGGGAACACGTGGCAGTGAAGATGCGGTGCACGATGCCCCATCACCAGGTAGTTGATCTTCCGCGGATCGAACGCCTTGTCGACGGCCCGGCCCGCGCGCTGGACATCGCGCCAGAACGCGCTGAGCTGAGCGGCATCCAGCTGACCGAGGTCGGTGACATGCTCGCGGAGGATGACGACGATATAGCCGGGATGCGCCTGGTTTCGCACCAGTCGTATGTGAGTCGTCTCGGTCGAGGCCACGAGGATGCTGTGCTCGTTCTCCGGAAGACGAGCGTCGACGCACATCCCGCAGAGCTCCGGGTCCACGAGTTCCGCCCACTCCTCATCCGTCCACCACATCGGCCCATGGTAACCAGGGGAATCACACTGCCGGTCGCCTCGACTGCTGCGGGTCGCTATCCTCGACCCATGCGTTTCACCGTTTCGTCGTGGTGGCTGCCGGAGCAGCCGTAACGCATTCACGCGCGGGCTGCACGGCAGCCCGCGAACCCCTCGCGGATTCATGGTCCGTGCAGCTCCTTTCGAATCAGGAGCAGATCATGGACTCATACGCCGCAACCCTCGCTCGCATGCCCGCCCTTCGGGAGGCGATCGAGCAGCATCCCGAGAGATATCGCGTTCTCACCGGGGAACGCCCCACAGGACGACTGCACCTCGGTCACTACTTCGGCACCATTCGCGAACGTGTCCGTTTGCAGGATGCCGGTGTCGAGACGTTCGTGATCCTTGCCGACTACCAGGTGATCACCGACCGCGACTCGGCTGGCGATGTGCGCGGCGCCGTGTACGGCGCGGTTCTCGACTATCTCGCTGCCGGACTGGATCCGACCTCGACCACGATCTTCACCCATTCGGCCGTACCCGCGCTCAACCAACTGCTCGTCCCCTTCCTCAGCCTGGTCAGCGAGTCGGAGCTGCACCGCAACCCGACCGTGAAGGCCGAGCTCGCGGCATCCGGTCGATCCTTGAGCGGCCTGCTCCTCACGTACCCCGTGCACCAGGCGGCCGACATCCTGTTCTGCAAAGGCAACCTCGTTCCCGTGGGCAAGGACAACCTCCCGCACGTCGAGATGACGCGCACGATCGCACGTCGCTTCACCGAGCGATACGGCAGCGTGTTCCCCGAGCCTGCCGCGCTCGTCACCGAGACTCCTGAGCTTCCGGGTCTCGACGGCCGCAAGATGTCGAAGAGCTATGGAAATGCGATCGCGTTGGGGATGACGGCCGACGAGACCGCCGACGCCATCCGTCGCGCTCCCACAGACTCGGATCGCGTGATCACCTACGACCCCGCGAATCGGCCGGGAGTGTCGGGGCTGCTCGCAACGGCCGCGGTCGTTCTCGGGCGCACTCCGGAGGAGATCGCGGAAGAGGTTGGTGGGGCGGGAGCGGGTGCCCTCAAGCGCCTCACGACAGAGGCGGTGAACGAGTATCTCGCGGACCACCGTGTCCGTCGTGCCGCGCTCACCGTCGCCGATGCCGCTGCCGTGCTCCGAAAGGGCAACGAGCGCGCGCAGTCGATCGCGAACGACACACTCGACGAGGTGAGATCCGCGATGGGCATGACGTACTGACGGCTACTGGCCGACGTCGATAGCCGTCAACCCGCCGAACCCGCCAGCCCGAAGTACTCCAGCTCCGCGTCGTTCAGCATCCGGGAGCGGATCAGGAACCGCATCCCCGTCGGTCCCTCGACTGAGAACCCCGCGCCACGCCCCGGCACGACGTCGATCGTGAGGTGCGTGTACTTCCAGTACTCGAACTGCGACTCCGACATGAAGACCTCGACCGGGGCGTCCAACGCCACGTCGAGTGCGCCCAGCAGCACATCGCCCGGACCTGTGATGAACATCCCCACGGGGTAGCACATGGGCGACGATCCGTCGCAGCATCCGCCCGACTGGTGGAACATCAGCGGGCCATGCTGCACGGTGAGGTCGCGGATGAGGGATGCCGCGGCATCCGTCACGTCGACCCGCTGATAGGTGCCGATGCTCACCATGATTCGTACCTTTCGTTAGCTCCCGGTCGTTGAGCGAGGACGGCGAAGCCGACCGAGACGAAACGCGGCGAGCGGCTCAGCGCGTTTCGTCTCGGGGCTTCGCTCCTCGCTCAATTACCGGAGGCGGGCTTCGCTGCTCGAGCGAATAGCGGCGGAGGCCTGACTCAGAAGAAACCCATCGGGCCCTCCGCATACGAGACCAGGAGGTTCTTGGTCTGCTGGTAGTGGTCGAGCATCATCTTGTGGTTCTCGCGCCCGACGCCCGACTGCTTGTATCCACCGAACGCTGCGTGCGCCGGGTACTGGTGATACGTGTTCGTCCAGACGCGACCGGCCTCGATCGCACGCCCCGCACGATATGCCGTGTCACCGCTGCGGCTCCAGACTCCGGCGCCCAGACCGTAGAGCGTGTCGTTGGCGATCGAGATCGCATCGTCGAAGTTGTCGAACGAGGTGACCGACAGCACCGGCCCGAAGATCTCCTCCTGGAAGATGCGCATGTCGTTCGTGCCCTCGAACACGGTCGGTGCGACGTAGTACCCGTCGCTGAGGTCGCCGCCGAGGTCGACGCGATCGCCTCCCGTGAGCAGCCGCGCGCCGCCCTGCTTTCCGATGTCGATGTAGCTGAGGATCTTCTCCAGCTGGTCGTTCGACGCCTGCGCGCCGATCATCGTGGCCGGGTCGAGCGGGTTGCCCTGGATCACCTTGCCGACGCGCTCGAGTCCGTCGGCGAGGAACCCGTCGTAGATCGACCGCTGGATCAACGCGCGCGACGGGCACGTGCAGACCTCGCCCTGATTCAGCGCGAACATCGTGAAGCCCTCGAGCGCCTTGTCGTAGAACGGGTCGGCGGTGTCGCGCGCGACATCCTCGAAGAAGACGTTCGGGCTCTTGCCTCCGAGTTCGAGCGTGACCGGGATCAGGTTCTGCGACGCGTACTGCATGATCAGGCGCCCCGTCGTGGTCTCACCCGTGAAGGCGACCTTGCGGATGCGCTTGTGCTGCGCGAGCGGTGCACCTGCCTCGATGCCGAAGCCGTTGACGATGTTCACGACACCGGCCGGCAGCAGGTCTCCGATGATGTCGAAGAGGAAGAGCAGGGATGCCGGCGTCTGCTCCGCCGGCTTGATGACCACGCAGTTGCCTGCGGCGAGCGCCGGCGCGAGCTTCCACACCGCCATCAGGATCGGGAAGTTCCACGGGATGATCTGGCCGACCACTCCGAGCGGCTCGTGGAAGTGATACGCGACGGTGTTCTCGTCGAGCTGGCTGATGCCGCCCTCCTGCGCACGGAGCACGCCGGCGAAGTACCGGAAGTGATCGACCGCGAGAGGGATGTCGGCCGCGAGCGTCTCGCGCACGGGCTTGCCGTTCTCCCAGGTCTCGGCGACGGCGATCTCCTCGAGGTGCTGCTCGATGCGATCGGCGATCCTGTTGAGGATCACCGATCGTTCAGCCGGGCTGGTCTTGCCCCAGCTCGCGAACGCCTTCCACGCGACGTCGACGGCACGGTCGATGTCTTCGACTGTTCCGCGGCCCACCTCGGTGAAGGGCTTGCCGTTGACCGGACTGACGTTGTCGAAGAACTGCCCTCTGACCGGGTCCACGAACTCGCCGCCGATGTAATGGCCGTACCGGGGGCGATAGGTCGCGATGGCGCCCGGCTGGCCGGGAGCGGCATACGCGGAGGATGCGGGGGCGGTGGACACGTCTTCTTCGACGATCGTCATCGGAACTCCTTCGACGGGCCACGGCGTCGGTGCTGCGGCTGTCCTCCGACGGTAGGTCGGCGGAGGTTGCACCCCGATGCGCAACGTTGCGAACGGTTGCAGGGCGGGCACAGGGGGGATGCCGTCGAACGGCTGATGATTCCCGGATGGCGGGCATACCGTCGGCGTGTACGCGGCCGGGCGAGGATCCGTCAGCCGGATGACCCCGGGTCAGCGATCTTCGATGCGTTCGATGCGCGCGACGAGTCCGGCGCGCTTCGGAGACCGGGCCGGCAGCATCTCGAGAGCGAGACGCAGCGCCGCAGCATCCCCCTGGCCTTCCGGGATCTCCGCGTATTCCAACAGAACGTCGAGGCTCGCCTCCGACAGCATCGTCTCGCGCAGCGCCGCTCTCACCGACTCACGGAATTCCTCCACACCCGGCGAGGTCGACTCGGGAAGCACAGGGCCGCGATAGGCGGTGAGGGCGACACGATGTGCGCCTCGGTCGAGCAGCGAGAGCACGTCGTGCGCATCGGTCTCGAGCGGCACCGTCAGTCGGTAGGGCCGGGACTCCGGAACGAGGCTGGGCGCGTGCTTCTCGAGAACCTTGCGCAGGCGCACCATCTCAGGACGCAGCGTGTCGGCGGACGCTTCAGGTCCGTACACGAGTTCGCTCAGTCGCTCGGCAGACAGGCCCTGGCGGTTCACTGCGAGCATGAGCAGGATCGCGGCATGTCGGGCGCTCAGCTCGATCATCGACTCCTCGAGCTCGGTCTCGGTCTCGAGACGCGCTCTGTCTCGCCCGAGCACGTGCAGGGTCGCGCGGGTCGTGGGCTTGGCGCGCGACGAGAACGTCACAGGGCGTGGGGCGTCGCTGCGCGCCCGAAGCCGCGCCACCATCAGCTCGGACTCTACGGCGCGCGCCGTGGCGTCGACCAGCAACCGCGCCTGGGTCGAGACGACCTCGTCACCACCCGTGACATCGATCACTCCGAGCACCCGCCGCGTCTCGGGGTCGCGGACCGGTGCCGCGGTGCACGACCACGGATGCACCAGCCGGTTGTAGTGCTCGGCCCCGCGGATCTGCACCGACTGATCGAGGGTGAGAGCCGTGCCCGGTGCGGTCGTGCCGACGGCGTTCTCTGCCCAGTTCGCGCCGGCGACGAATCCCATGCCCTCGGTGAGCGACTGGAGTTGGCGGTCGCCTTCGATCCACAGCAGCCGACCGGCCTGATCGCCCACGGCGACGACGACCCCCGCCTCCTCGGGGGTGCCGGGCAGGAGCAGGGCACGGATCATGTCCATGGCGGATGCGAGCGGATGCGCGAGTCGATAGGCCTCGAGCTCCTCGGTCACGAGCTCGATCCGCGGCGCCTCCTCGGGCCCGACCCGGCCTCGCCACGACCGCACCCACGACTCGCGGACGAGTGGACGCACCTGCTGCAGTCGGTGATCTTCGAGGTTGCCGGCGATCAGCTCTTCATGCGCACGCTCGATCAGGAGACGAGAGGCCTCAGGAGGGCCATCACGTGACACCTGCCACGACACAACCACGGCGTCTCCATTCGTCGTCGGTGGAGCGTTACCTCAGTGTAGGAGCCGGATGCCGCGGGCGGTACCCGCGATATTCCGGTTGCGCGCTCAGATCCACGCGCGGGTGAATGCTCGGATCACGGATGCAGGGCGAGATGCGTGTTCTGGGCATGCACCTGCCATACGGGCATCCAGGTGTGCCCGCCCGCGGAGCGAGCTCAGGCCCGGGCGGCCCACCATTCGCGAAGGCGCTGCTCAGCGGCATCCGTTCCGATGACACCCTCGTCGAGGCGCAGCTCGAGCAGGAATCGGTAGGCCTCGCCGACCTCGCGGCCGGGCGCGATGCCGAGGATGTTCTGGATCTGGTTGCCGTCGAGCTCCGGGCGGATGGAGTCGAGCTCCTCCTGCTCGCGCAACGCGGCGATGCGCGACTCGATGTCGTCGTACGCCGAGGCGAGCCGCCCTGCCTTGCGCTTGTTCCGCGTGGTGACGTCGGCGCGAGTGAGGATGTGCAGGCGCTCGAGCTGGTCGCCCGCATCGCGCACGTAGCGCCGCACGGCGGCATCCGTCCAGGCGCCCTCGGCGTAGCCGAAGAACCGCAGATGCAGTTCGATCAGCTTCGACACGGCCTCGGTCGTGTCCGTGTCGAACCGCAGCGCCTGCAGACGCTTGCGCGCCATTCTCGCCCCGACCACGTCGTGGTGGTGGAAGGTGACGACGCCGCCGTCTTCGAGCTTGCGAGTGCGGGGCTTGCCGATGTCGTGCAGAAGAGCGGCGATGCGCAGTGCGACGTCAGGTTCAGCCCCGGGGTTGCGCGACTGCTCGAGCGAGATCGCCTGGTTGAGCACCGTGAGCGAGTGCTCGTAGACGTCTTTGTGGTGGTGGTGCTCGTCGACCTCGAGCCGCAGAGCGCTCACCTCGGGCAGGAACTCCTCGATCAGACCGGTCTCGACGAGCATACGGATGCCGCGCACGGGGTCGTCGGTCTGCATGAGCCGCACGAGCTCCGACTGGATGCGCTCCGGGCTCACGATCTCGAGAGTCGCTCGCAGCTGAGTGATCGCGTCGAACGTGTCGTCGTCGATGCGGAAGCCGAGCTGAGCGCTGAAGCGCGCGGCGCGCAGCATCCGCAGCGGGTCGTCGCCGAACGACACGTGAGGGCTCGCCGGCGTGCGCAGGACACCCGCGATGAGGTCTTCGACTCCCCCGGTCGGGTCCACGAGCTTCACGGCCGGCACGAGCAGCGCCATCGCGTTGACGGTGAAGTCGCGTCGGTGCAGGTCGGCGTCGATCGTGTCGCCGAACTCGACGGTCGGCTTGCGGGTCACGCCGTCATAGCTGTCGGCCCGGTACGTCGTGACCTCGACCTGTTCGCCCTGCACACGCGCGCCGATGGTGCCGAATGCGCGGCCGATGTCCCACTGGGCGGTCGAGATCGGCTTGACGATGCGCAGGATGTCGTCCGGCATCGCGTTCGTCGTGAAGTCGAGGTCGTGCGTCGGCCTGCCGATCAGCGCGTCACGCACGGGTCCGCCGACCACGGCGAGGTCGAAGCCCGCTGCCTCGAACGCCCCGGCGAGGGTGCGGACGACCGGGTTCTCGGCGAGCGCGCCGAGACGGACGAGGCCGTCAGCCATATTGAGCATGGGTTCCAGCGTACCGGGGTGCGGGTGTCATCCGTCGGCGGCTGGTGTGACTGGGCAGGGTGTCAGAACAAGGGGTTCTCGCCCTTGGCCTGCGCGACCGCGCGAGCTCTCGCCTGCACCAGCCGCATGAGGAGCGTGCTCATCAGGAACCCGCCGATCACCGCGACGGCGACGATGAACCAGATCCCGATCTCGGGGTCAATGAGCTCGAAGCCGTAGATCGCGACAGCGAGGAGAAGCAGCACCGGGCCCTCGATCAGCGCGAACGTGACGAACAGCCGCGTCTGACGGCGACCGAAATCGGCGTTGACCGCCCGGACGCGCGCCTCGATCGAGGACTCTCCTGCGTAGCTCATGCCCCCCACCGTAGCGGCGTCGCGTTCCGCATCCCGTGCGTCGACACCCTCCGCGTCCTAGGATCGGCATCGTGACCGGAGAACAGAGCGAGTCCCCCACCGCGCCTGAGCCCTCCCGGCGAGGATTCCTCAAGATGGGCGGCGCCGCACTGGCCGGCGCCGTGATCGGCGGCGCCGGAGGTGCGGCGATCGGTGTGAACGTCGCGAATCAGCGAAAGGGCTTCGCCTCCGACCCCGATCCGTTCGCCGCGCTGACTCCGCGCAGCGAACCCGGCTTCGACCACCTCGTCGTGGTGATGGGCGAGAACCGGTCGTTCGACAATCTGCTGGGCTATCTGTACTCGAAGGAGACGCTTCCGAAAGGCGAGAAGTTCGAGGGTCTCGCGTTCGGCACGCACAGCAACACCGCGGCCGACGGCACGGTCGTCGACGCACACGTCTACACCGGAGACACCGACCGGATCATGAGCCTGCCCGACCCCGACCCGGGCGAGGAGTATCCGCACGTCAACACGCAGATCTTCGGCACGGTCGACCCGAAGGACAACGCCGACCTGTTCGTCGATCAGATGTCGGCCCCGTTCAACGCACCGACGCACGGCGAGAAGGCGACGATGTCGGGGTTCCTCGAGGACTACATCATCAACTTCCGCCGCCTGCGCAAGGGCGTCGAGCCCAAGCCCGAGGAGGCCGCGCACATCATGGGCTCCTTCTCCCCTGAGATGCTGCCCGTGCTGTCGACGCTCGCCTCCGAGTTCGCGGTGTTCGACCACTGGTATGCCGGGGTGCCGTCGCAGACGTTCTGCAACCGGTCGTTCTTCCACGCGTCGACCTCGCACGGCTTCGTCACCAACCAGGCGGGCGGCGGCTACCGCAAGTGGCTCGACGCCCCTGCGGCGCCGACGGTGTTCAATCGGCTCGAAGACGAGAAGGTCAGCTGGAAGATCTACATCGACAAGCTCCAGCTGGTGTCGTTCACGGGGATGCTGCACGCCGCAGTGCTCGAGAAGTACTGGCGCACCGAGCACTTCGGCACGATGGAGGACTTCTACGCAGAGGCGAAGAACGGCGCCCTGCCGGCATACGCGTTCATCGAACCGCGCATGGTCTACGACCACAACGACTTCCACCCGCCCTTCGGATCGCCTCGCGAGAGTGTCGTCGACGGCGAGCCCGTCTACGACAGCGCGATCTCCGATGTCCGGGCCGGAGACCGTCTGATCCACGACATCTACGAGGCGGTGCGCACCAGCGCGTCGCCCCAGGGCTCGAACGCGGTCAACACCCTGCTGCTCATCACCTTCGACGAGCACGGCGGGTGCTACGACCATGTGCCCCCGCCCGCGGCGACGAAGCCGACGAAAGACACCGGGGCGGGCGAGATGGGTTTCACGTTCGATCGACTCGGATGCCGTGTGCCGGCGATCGCCGTGTCGGCGTACACGCGTCGAGGAACCATCGTCCACGACGAGATGCACCACGGGTCGGTCACGGCCACCCTCTCGCGCCTGCACGGACTGAAGCCGCTCAACGACCGCGACCAGTCGGCGAACACGCTCTTCGCCGCCGTGAACCTCGACCAGCCTCGGCATCCCGCCGACTGGCCCGTCACGACACCCGCCTACACGCCGCCGAACCCCGAGCGTGCGGAGCCGAAGCCCGGTGACCCCACCGAGATGAAACCGCTCACCCCGCCTGCCCGAGGCCTGCTCGGTCTGCTGATCGCCAAGTACGGCAAGCCGGGAGAACCCGAGCCCGAGACGTTCGCCGACGCCTACCGGCTGCTGCACGAGCACGGCGAGGAGCTGTTCGGCCCCGCGGCCAAGTAGCACGGCAATAGGCTTGCCGCATGACCGACAGTGCCGCGCTCACCGCCTTCTGGAACCATGTCCGCGCAGAGAATCCTGCGCTTCCGGAGCAGACGCCCGGCGCCTGGGCCTTCGGTGCGACGCCCGACCATGCCGATTCTCTGCTCGCGCTCGTCCTCGCCGGCGTGAAGACCGGCACCGCCTCCTCGCAGTGGGACTACGACGAGACGGGTGACCCCGAGCCGTACGTCGGAGAGCTGAGCATCATCCTCGACGGATCCGGCGCTCCGCGCGCCGTGCTCGAGACGACCGCGGTCCGCATTGTGCCCTTCGACGAGGTCACCGACGAGCACGCGCACGCGGAAGGAGAGGGAGACCGCACCCTCACCTACTGGCGCGAATCGCACGAGCGGTACTGGCGCGCCCACTCCGAGAACCCTCGGGGATTCGAGGCCGACATGCCGATCATCTGCGAGCGCTTTCGCGTCGTCCACCCGGCCTGACGAGCCGGTCGGCCTCCGCCGCGCCGGACTCAGTCGCGTCGTGAACGGCGGCGCGAGATCAGCAGCAGTACGGCACCGACCACGAGCACCGCGGCGCCCGCTGCTGCCCAGATGAAGGTCTCGGGTCCGAGGCCTGTTCCCGGCAGCTGAGCGCCTCCGGTGTCCGGCGGCGAGGCCGGGTCGGTCGGATTCTGCGTGGGCGGGTCGGTCGGGGTGATCACGGCGGCCGAGACCGTGAAGTTCTGGCCGACGAACGACTCTCCCGCAGCCGTGATGACGAAGGCCGCCGTCGCCGGGCCGATGATCGTGCGCCCTTCCGGGGCGGTGATCGTCAGATCGTACGAATCGGGCGGCAGATCGGCGATCGCGTATCCGCCGTCGGCGTCGGTCGTCAGCTCCTGCGAGACCTCATCCGATTCCACTGTGATGATCACTCCGGCCACGGGTGTGCCGTCGTCGGTGCGCACCTCTCCCGAGATCGAGCCCAGGCGGGCGAGCTCGAAATCGACGTCCGCGAGGTCGGTCGTGGTGAGAGTCTCGGTGCGAGTCGCCGGGCCGGACGCGACGTAGCCGTCCGGCGTCGTCATCGTGATCTCGTACTCCCCCGCCGGCAGGCGCGGGAACGTGTAGACGCCGTCCTCGTCGGTGACCGTCGTGACCGTGTCGACGCCGTCATCAACGGTGATCGTGACGTCAGGCACGCCCGTTCCGGCGGCGCTGACGGTGCCGCTCAGATCGGCGTTCTCGACCACGACGAGGTCTTCGAGGACGATCGGCTCCTCACTGTTCTCCGGCACCACGATCTCTGTGGGCTCGATGGCGCTGAACCCGGGCGGTGGTGTGACCTCGACGGTGTGCGGGCCGACAGGAACCCCCTCGATCAGGAACTCGCCACCGGCGTCGGTCGTCGCCGGGTCGACGCCCTCGATCGTGACGATCGCGCCGGGGACGCCGGTGCCCTCGTCGTCGACGATGCGACCCGAGACCGCGACCGGCTCGATGTCGCGCACCTCGAAGGCCGCGCTGCCGTCTTCGGTCGTGAGGTCGACGGCCTGCACGGTCGGCCCGACGGCGATCTTGCCGTCGGGAACCGTGACGGTCACCGTGTATCCGTCGGTCGCGATGAAACCGGGGAAGGAGTACGTGCCGTCGGCATCCGTCGTGGTCGTTCCCACCACCGCGCCGTTCGCGTCGGTGAGTGTGAGTGCCGCTCCCGGCAGCGGGCCCTCGGCCTGGTCGGTGACGGTTCCCGTGATGTCGCGTGCGATCGAGGCGAACCAGGTCTGGTAGATCGGGAACCCCGAGCGCTGGGTGAAGAAGAACGTCAGCGAGGCGATCGGCACCGAAGGCTCGAACCAGGCCGCCGAGCCGCTCGTGTCAGACGCCGCCGCGTTTCCTGTCAGCGTCTGGGTCGCGGGATCCCACGAGGGCACGTCCGTGGCGACCCCTGAGCATGACGGCTTGCCGGTGACGCCCGGTGCGCAGTAGTTGAAGCCGCCGTTGAATCCGATCTCCTCGGCAGTGAGGGTCTGACCGTCGACGCCGATCGCCTCGATGCGCACCGAATCGGCGTCGATGTCACCCAGCACGAAGGTCCAACCGGATGCCGGCGTGGGCGTCGCGAACGAGTAGGTGGTGGTCGACGGGCTCGTGGGACTGTCGGCCTTCGGTCGCAGATTCAGGTACTGCTGATTGATGCTGCTGCCGTACTTCTCACCGACGGGGGTGCCCTGCGAGAGCCAGGTCGATGCACCCGAGATGACGCCGACCTGTCCTGCGCGGGAGTCGGTGGTCATGGTCGCGGTCAGTGCCGGCTGCGCGGCCACCTGCACGGTGGTCGTATAGGCGCCACCCGTGCCGGTCAGCGGCTGCCAGGTCGCCCAGGCGGTCGTGGTGACCGCGGCGGCCGGCACAGCTCCGACGAGCGCCACGACGAGGACGATGACTCCGGCCAGGATTCCGCTCTTGGGCGCTCGCATGCGGCCAGGGTATCGATATATCGCTCAGGGAGTCGAGGAGAAGAGGGGCGGATGCCGTCCGCATCCGCCCCTCACATCCGCAGTGTCCGGTCTGTCGTCAGACCGGATCGCCCTGCACAGGCCCCTCGGTGTTCGGCTTCCAGCCGAGTGCCGGAGCGACGTGCGTCGCGAACGACTCGAGCACGTGGAGGTTATAGGCGGGCCCCAACTGGTTCGGGATCGTCAGCAGCAGTGTGTCAGCCGACATGACCGCCTCGTCGGCCAGAAGCTGCTGGATGAGCACGTCCGGCTCGGCCGCATACGTCTTGCCGAACGTCGAGCGGAAGCCGTCGATGATGCCGATCTGGTCGGCGTTCTCCTCGCTGCGCAGCCCGAAGTAGGCCCTGTCCATGTCGGAGACCAACGGGAAGACGCTGCGACTGACCGAGACTCGCGGTGCACCGGTGTGCCCTGCCTCTTTGTAGGCGGCGCGGAAGAGGTCGATCTGCTCGCGCTGAAGCTGATGGAAAGGCACGCCCGTCGCCTCGGTGAGAAGCGTGGAGCTCATCATGTTCAGGCCCTTGCGCCCGGTCTCCTCAGCCGTGGCCCGTGACCCGGAGCCCCACCAGATGTGGTCGCGCAGAGTCGGCGACTGGGGCTCGATCGCGAGATAGCGCCCGGCGCCGACCATGCGGGGGTCGCCGGGGGCGAGACCCTCGCCGTCGATGGCACGGAGGAAGAGATCGAACTTCTCACGCGCGATCACGCTGCCCCGCTCGGGGTCTTCCTCGTCATGGAAGCCGAAGGTCTCGTAGCCGCGCAGAGCCGTCTCGGGTGACCCCCGGCTCACGCCGAGCGCGATGCGCCCGTCGGCGATCAGGTCGAGGGCGGCCGCCTCTTCGGCGAACTGGAAGGGGTTCTCATACCGCATGTCGATCACGCCGGTGCCGACCTCGATGCGCTTCGTGCGCGCGGCCATGGCCGACAGCAGCGGCATGGGCGAGGCGGCCTGCCGTGCCCAGTGGTGAACGCGCACCGAGGCGCCGTTCACGCCGATCTCGTCTGCACCCTCCGCGATCTCGATGGTCTGCTTCAGCATGTCTCCCGCGGTGCGGGTCGCCGAACCGGGCACGTCTGCATAGTGCCCGAAGGAGAGGAATCCGAAAGCCTTCATGGTGTATTCGAACGCATAGATGGGGTGCGGTATTCCGTCATCACTCCCCCGGAACCAGCAGGCCGTCGAGCACGAGCTGCCGGATGCGGGGTTCGAGGTCGGCCCACAGCTCGACGAGCGGCACCTCGAACAGGTCGGCGAGGGCCGAGACGATCTGTACGACGGTGAGGTCGCCGTCGCACGCTCCGACGAAACCGGCGAGCGCGGGATCGACCGTGATCGTGCGGGCGAATCCCCCGCCCTGTCGGAGTTCGATGATGCTCGGGTCGTCGTTGCCGGGGAGCAGATGGCGTGCCTCGGTGACGTCGGGAGCGACGAGCAGCGTGGCGGGCAGTCCGGTCGCGAGCACATCGTGTGCGGCGAGGCCCGCGCGCAGTGCGGCGCCCACATTCGAGACGGGTTGCGTCACGCGCTCGAGACGGCGCAGCGGGATGCCGTCGGCAACCGGCCGGCGCACCAGGATGTAGCCGAATCCGACCGCGGTGACGCCTCGGGCGGTGAAGTCATCGAGCCACGCCGTGAGGAGCGGAGTGAACGCGGCATCCCGCGGCGTCGTGCCCCCATCCCGGATCCACAGTTCTGCGTATCCGAGCGGCGAGAGCTCTTCACGCTGGATCACCCACAGGTCGAGGTCGGCGGGAACCCAGGAAGAGAGGCGGTCGAGACCGGAACGTCCGGTCAACGCCACCTGACCCCCGCGTGACTCCCAGTTGCCGAGCAGCTGCGCCACACCCCCAGGAGTCAGGAACGACGGAACCGCGCGCAGGAACTGCTCGACGAGGGCGTCGCCGACGAGACCTCCGTCGCGGTACTCGTATTCGGGCACGCCCTCTGCGCGCGGGGTGATCACGAAGGGCGGGTTCGAGACGATCAGGTCGAACGCCTCCCCCTCCACCGGGTCGAACATGCTGCCCAGGCGGAACTCGATGTTCGTGACGCCGTTCAGCTGGGCGTTCAACTCGGCATACGCGAGCGCACGCGCCGAGATGTCGGTGGCCACGACCGAGCCTGCGTGGCGAGCGACCAGAAGTGCCTGGATGCCGCACCCTGTGCCCAGATCGAGAGCGCGGTCGACCTCGATCGGCATGATGATCTCGGCGAGGGTGCGCGAGGCTCCGCCGACGCCGAGAACGTGATCCGCCGGAAGCGCGCCGTCGAGCGCCACCTCATCCAGATCGCTGGCGATCCACCATTCACCGATCCCATCCGAGTCGACGAACGACTGCGGCCGCAGAAGCGCAGTGGGAACCACATCGCTCCCCTCGATGCGTGCGAGACCGAGAGCGGCGAGGCCGTCGGCGCCGAGTCTCGGCAGAGCCGCGGTCACCGCGGCGAGCGGCTGCGGCATTCCGAGCACCAGCAGCCTGCCGAGCGTGGCGAGCACACCGCCGTCACCGGCGATCGAGCGCAGGATCGGCTCACGCATGCCTCTGGCCAGCGCGTCGTCCTCCTCTTCTCCCCACAGTCGGCGAAGAGGCTCCGAACGCAGATCCGCGTCGTCGAGATCCGCGGCGAGTGCGGTGCTGCGGAGCGGATCGGGCGTGGGGGCGAGGGTGTCGGACACGGCCGTCACTCTACGCGTCTTCAGGGTTCTCATTCAGCCAGCCGCCTAGAATCACAAGGTCAGCACTCACGAGCAGCCTGGGATCCCCGGCGTTCGAGGAAGACCTTCATGACCGCGACCACCCCCGAGAACGGCCTCCGCACGCGCCTGCACCGCCTGGCACGCGGATCCGTCATCTCGGCGATCGTTCTCGGCCTGACCGGCGCGGGGGCCGGCAGCGCGTTCGCCGCCACCGATGCCGAGTCCGAGGGCTCGTCGATCGATCTGCTCGTCTCTGCCGGTGTCCGCGGCACGGTCGCTCCTGGGGCCGCGACGACGGCCTCGATCACCGTGCAGAACGACTCCCGGACCGAGCTCTCGTCCGGTCGCGTCACCGTGGAGCTCAACCGCACCCCCCTCACCGACGAGGCCGCCGTCTCGACATGGCTCGACGAGGCAGACGCCACGGGCGGCTTCGAACAGCTCGGCTCTGAGACGACTGCGCCCGTTGACGCCGAGGGATCCGTGACCTCGAGCCTCTTCCTGCCGCCCGAGGTGCTGGGCGACCTCGCCCCCGGCGTCTACCCGTTGCGAGCGACCCTCAGCGGAGCACAGACCGATGCTCAGGACGATGCGCGATCGGTGACGTCGACAACGGTGCTCGTCGTGACCGCCGCCGCGAACCCTCCCATCGCTGTGATGGTGCCGATCACGGCCACGCCCGACAACGGTGCCCTCCTGACCGCAGACGAACTCAGTGCCCTCACCGCCCCCGACGGCGCACTCACCGCGGCCGTCGAAGGAGTTCGCGGAACCTCGGCGATCCTGGCGATCGACCCGGCGATTCCAGCCGCCATCCGGGTGCTCGGCTCCTCCGCGCCGCAGAGCGCCCGCGAGTGGCTGCGCCTTCTCGACGCATTGCCCAACGAGCGCTTCGCTCTGCAGTTCGCCGATGCCGACGCCACGACGCAGGCGCAGGCGGGCCTTCCCACGCTCCTGCAGCCCACGACGCTCGCGCCGTTCCTCAACCCGAGCAACTTCACCGAGCCCGCAGACGAGACTCCCACCCCCACCCCCACCGCGACTGCTGAGCCGACTCCGGCCTCGGTACCGACAGAGGGCGCCGCGCCGTCAGAAGGCACTGCGCCGACGCCGGCGCCGACACCGAGTGACGAACCGACGTCGCCACCCACCGATGGCTCTGTGCTGCCCGATGATGCCGGACTCACCGCCATCGAGGGCACGACCCCGGGAATCCTGTGGCCGCGCAGCGATGTGTCCGCCGCCGACCTCGACGTCTTCTCGACGTATATGAGCGACGGCGCGGTCACGGTCCTGTCGTCGTCGGCCATCGAGGGCGCCGTCGGTGCGCACGCCGGTGTGGATGGGCGCAGCGTGCTGGTCACCTCGGCTGCAGCATCCGATGCCCTGTCGCAGGCCGCAGGGGAAGACGACACCGCCGCGCGTCAGCAGTGGCTCGCCGAGGCGAGCGCCCACATCTCCCTGACGGGCCAGTCGAACCCGACCGCACCGCTCCTGATCGGACTCGACCGTGACGAGACGCGCACGGCCGAGGCGCTCAGAGAGGCCGTCGCGTCGGTCGACTCCCTCGGATTCGGTCTCGCCGAGGTGCTGGCAGTCCCGGAGACTCCGGCGACGCTCTCGACCGATCCCGATCAGGCTCGTGCTACGGCTCTGCAGCGGATGCTCGAGAGCGAGATCGTGCTCGGCGATTTCGCCACGATCCTCGACGACAGTCAGCTGCTGCTGAGCCCCAAGCGCATCCAGATCATGCGGGCTACTGCGGTCGGCCTCACGGAGAAGGGATTCGACGACGCCGTCTCCGACGTGAACATCGCGACGACAGAGACCCTGAACGCCGTCGACATCCCTCCGGCAAGCACCATCCAGCTGCTCTCCGCCAACGCCGACCTGCCGTTCTCGGTGCGCAACGATCTGCCGTGGCCGGTGAACATCCAGCTCAGCGTCACGCCGAGCGACCCGCGTCTCGACGTGCAGTCGGTGACGCCCTGGACGATCCAGCCCGGAACCACCACGAGGGTCAAGGTCCCCGTATCGGCCCGTGTCGGCAGCGGCGAGGTCACCCTGACGCTGTCGCTCTCGAGCCCCACCGGCGTGCCCATCAGTCAGCCGGAGAGCGTCCGCGTCTCGGTGCGGGCCGAATGGGAGGCGATCGGTCTCGGAGTCTTCGGCGGCCTCATCGTGCTGCTTCTCGGTCTCGGCATCATCCGCACCGTCCGACGTCGGCGCCGCGAGGCCGTCGCTGAGAACGAACAGGAGACGACATCCGAGTCCGATGCCGTCGAGGAGATGAATGAGTAGTCTCGGGCGCGCCAGCGCACTTATCGGGGCGGGCACGCTCATCTCGCGCGTCACCGGTCTCCTGCGCACCATCGTCCTCGTGGGCGTGATCGGCTCGGTGAGCGCGGGCGCGGCAGACGCGTTCGCCATCGCGAATCAGCTGCCCAACAACGTCTTCTCGTTGATCTCGGTGGGTGTGCTGACCGCGGTGATCATCCCCCAGATCGTCAAGGCGGCAGCGGATGCCGACGGCGGCAACGCGTTCATCTCCAAGCTGTTCACGCTCGGCACAGTTGTGCTGGTCGTGATCACGGGGGCTGCGACAGTCGCATCTCCCTGGCTGGTGGGGCTCTACGCCGGCAAGGACGCGTCGTCGGAGTTCCTCGCGCTCGCGACGGCGTTCGCCTACTGGTGCATGCCGCAGATCCTGTTCTACGGTCTCTACGCGCTTCTCGGCGAGGCGCTCAATGCCCGTCGGATCTTCGGCCCCTTCACCTGGGCGCCGGTCGTCAACAACATCGTGTCGATCGTGGGCTTCCTGATCATCGGTGCTCTGTTCGGCGGTCCGCTCACCCGCATCTCCGACTGGACACCCGAGATGATCGCCGCGCTCGGCGGAACGGCGACGCTCGGCATCCTGATCCAGGCAGCGATCCTGCTGATCTTCTGGCGCCGCACGGGTCTCGCGCTACGACCCGATTTCCGCTGGCGCGGTGTCGGGCTGGGCACCGTCGGCAAGCTCGCCGGGTGGACATTCCTGATGGCCCTCGCCAGCCTTATCGCTGGTCTGATTCAGACTCAGATCCTCATCGAGGCGGCCGGCAAGGGCGCTTCCGTCGCCACGTTCCAGTACGCGTGGCTCATCTTCATGCTGCCGTATTCGATCATCGTGTTGTCCATCGGGACGCCCTACTTCACGCAGATCAGCGAGCATGCCGCAGCAGGCAGAGACGCTGAGGTCCGCAAGGACATCGCTCAGAGCATCCGCACCCTGCTGTTCTTCATCGCGGTCGCGGTCGCGGCCGTCGTCGCCGCGGCTGTGCCTGCGTCGCGCGTGTTCACGAACGAGGCGCCGGATGCCGAAGCAGCAGCTCTCGTGCTCGTCTGCTTCCTGGTGTGTCTGGTGCCCTTGACGATCCTGTTCATCGTCCAGCGAACGTTCTACGCCTACGGTGACACCCGCACGCCCTTCTGGTTCACGCTCTTCCAGTGCGCGCTGGTCGTCGTCAGCGCGCTCGTCGCCCAGTCGCTGCTCGCCGCCGGCGTCTTCGAGGTCACCTCACTCGCCGCCGCGATCGCGCTGGGGCAGTCGATCGCGAGCACGATCCAGACAGTGGTCGCCGTCTGGCTGCTGCATCGCAAGATCGGCGGACTCGAGATCCGCACCTGGATGAGCGCCATCCTCCGTTTCGCGATCGCCGCCGTTCCTGCCGGAGTCGCGGGATGGGGGGTCTTCCTCCTCCTCGGCGGCCCGACCGGCTGGACCACCGCCGACAAGATCCAGGGTGCCCTCGGCACCTGCATCATCGGCATCGCCGTCGTGGGCGTCTACATCGGCATCCTGGCCCTGCTGCGTGCCCCCGAGCTCAAGGTCGCGGGCTCCATGCTGCGGCGGTTCCTGCCAGGTCGCTGACCGCTCCTCGCGCGGGAATGTCGCGCGGCTACCATTGGTTGAAGCAGTCGAACGTCTTTCGGCGTCTCAGCATCTACGACGGAGAGCACATGCGTCAGGTCATCATCATCGGTTCGGGTCCCGCCGGATTCACCGCCGCCATCTACGCGGCGCGCGCGAACCTCAAGCCGCTGCTCATCGCGAGCACGGTCGAGGTCGGCGGAGAGCTGATGAACACCACCGAGGTCGAGAACTACCCCGGCTTCCCCGAGGGGATCCAGGGACCCGAGCTCATGGCCAAGTTCCAGGAGCAGGCTGAGAAGTTCGGCACCGAGGTCGTCTACGACGACGTCACCGAGCTCGACCTTGCCGGCCCCGTCAAGAAGGTCACGCTGGGCAGTGGCACCGTGCACGAGGCCCAGGCGCTGATCTACGCGACCGGCTCGGCCTACCGCAAGCTCGGCATCGAGGGCGAAGAGCGTCTCTCGGGCTACGGCGTCTCGTGGTGCGCCACGTGCGACGGCTTCTTCTTCCGCGAGAAGACGATCGCTGTCGTCGGCGGCGGCGACTCGGCGATGGAAGAGGCCACGTTCCTCACCCGCTTCGCCGAGAAGGTCTACGTCATCCACCGCAAGGACTCCCTGCGTGCGTCGAAGATCATGCAGGAGCGCGCGTTCGCGAACGAGAAGATCGAGTTCGTGTGGAACAGCGAGGTCGCCGAGATCCTCGGTGGCGACTCCGTCTCGGGTGTGCAGCTGCGTAACACGGTCGACGGCACGCTCAGCGATCTCGCCCTCGACGGTCTGTTCATCGCGATCGGCAACGACCCGCGCACGCACCTCGTGCACGACAAGCTCGAGCTGACCGCAGAGGGCACCATCTGGGTCGACGGCCGCTCGTCGGTCACGTCGGTTCCCGGTGTCTTCGCCGCCGGTGACGTCATCGACCCCACCTACCGCCAGGCCATCACGGCCGCGGGCTCGGGAACGGTCGCGGCCCTCGACGCCGAGCACTTCCTGGCCGATCTTGAAGACGCCTCGGTCGAGTTCCCGGCTGCGGAGGCCGCGGAGATCATCACCGCCTGAGCGGCAGGGAACAGTTTCACCTCGTCTGCTGTTGTAGCAGGCGAACCTCGAACAAGGAGAACTCTGATGAGTGCAAAGGCTACGAGCCAGGCGACCTGGGAGCAGGACGTTCTGCAGGCCGAAGGTCCCGTCCTCGTGGACTTCTGGGCCGAGTGGTGCGGACCCTGTCGCATGGTCGCGCCGGTGCTGGACCAGATCCAGGCCGACAACCCCGACAAGATCACCATCCTCAAGCTGAACGTGGACGAGAACCCGCAGCTGGCGATGAAGTACCAGATCACCTCGATCCCCGCGATGAAGGTGTTCCAGGGCGGTGAGGTCAAGACGACCATCATCGGCGCCAAGCCGAAGCCGGCCCTCGAGCAGGATCTCGCCGCGTTCATCGGCTGATCCCGCGTAGACACGGGCCGTCACTCCTCCGGGAGTGGCGGCCCTTTCTTCGTGCCCCCTATTTGTCGTAGACCGGCACCGACGGCAGTCCTCGGGCTGCGCGCGCTCGGTCGACGATCTCCTGGATCACGGGAGTCTTCGCGGCGTTGTAGGTCGACGCACCGCGTGCGGCGGCAGCCACCGCGTCGCACTTGGCGTGGGAGTAGCGGTCGGCATCGTCGGGATGCGACCGCAGCCAGTCCCTGAGCAGCCGCTGATGCACGGCATCCCACTCCCCCTCGACGAAGAAGTGCGCGATCGCACTGCGGATGCCGTCGGCTTCGAGGATCATCACCGGATGAGAGCGCACGGCGCTGCCCCGCCGCCAGCCACCGCCCTGCAGAGCCTGGCTGTGGATCTCGAAGTCATCGAGGTCCCTGATCCTGACGGCCACATCGATGATGGGCTTCGCACGCATCCCCGGGATCGCCGTCGAACCGATGTGCTCGATCGTCCAGTCGGCATCCCCGAGAGCGCGGATCTGCCGTGCGATCCTCTCGAACTGCTCCGGCCAGGTGGGGTCGTAGCCGACAAGCATCCGAGGCATCGTTCCGCGGCCCTCAGGAGGCGTCGGCGACCGAGGGATCCCAGCGGCGGTGGCGCTGCTTCTCGTCGAGAAGGCCCCAGACCGCCGGGGTGAGCTCCGGGTACTCCAGCGCGATCTGGCGAAGCACACGGTAGTGCCGAGCGGCGTTCGGGCGCACGCCGTCGTTCGCCGTGATGTTGTCGGCGCGCAGCAGGTAGACGACGAGCTCGTCGACGCTCGGCAGCTCCTCCATGAACTCCCAGGGGTCTTCTCCGCTCAGAAGCCTCTCCTGGATCAGCACGGCGAGTTCGTCCGACGCTTCTGCTCTCAGCACTTCGAGGCTGGCGCGGCGCGGAACGGACTCTGTCATGCTTCCAGCCTACGTCGCCTTGCGCGTGCCCCGGCGCTCCACCGTCAGCTCGTCGGTCATCTCCTCGAGCTCTTTGCCCTTGGTCTCCGGCACCTTGAAGTACACGAAGAAGAACGACAGCAGAGCGAAGAACGCGTAGAAGCCGTAGGCGAAGGTGAGGCCGATGTCGGCGAAGATCGGGAACGTCGTCGAGATGAAGAAGTTGGCCGCCCACTGCGCGGCCGCAGCGACCGCAAGGGCACCGGCACGGATCGAGTTCGGGAAGATCTCGCCCAGAAGAACCCACACGAGCGGACCCCAGGTGGCTCCGAAGAACACCACGAAGCCGTTGGCGCAGATCAGGGCCACTGTCGCCCATGGATCGGGAAGCGTCGCCGCGCCTTCGGCGTCGAGGGTGCCGAACGAGAAGGCCAGGGCCATCAGCCCGAGGGTCACTGTCATGCCCACCGAACCGACCAGGAGCATGATGCGGCGCCCCACCTTGTCGACGAGCAGGATCGCGATGATCGTCACCACGATGTTCGTCACCGACGTGATGACGGAGGTCAGCAGAGCGCTCGACTCGTCGAATCCGACCGACTGCCACAGCGTCGTCGAGTAGTAGAAGATGACGTTGATGCCGACGAACTGCTGGAACACCGACAGCAGGATGCCGACCCAGACGATCGGCTTCAGCCCGAGACGGCTGCCGCGAAGGTCGCGCAGCGACTCCTTGCGCTCCGTGTCGATCGTGCTGGTGATCTCCTTGATCTTCGCGTCGACGTCGACGGCGCCTGTGACGGTCTCCAGCACCTCTGCGGCACGCGTCATATCGCCCTTGCGCACGAGATACCTCGGCGACTCGGGAAGCCGCAGAGACACCAGCCCGTAGACCAGCGCGGGGATCGCCGCGACCATGAACATCCAGCGCCATGCCGTGAGCCCCCACAGGGGCTGGTCCGCTGCCCCTGCGATGTTCGCGAGCAGAGCGTCGGACAGCAGCGCAGCGAAGATACCCGTGACGATGGCGAGCTGCTGCAGAGACCCCAGTCGTCCTCGAATCGCGGCAGGTGAGACCTCAGCGATGTATGCAGGGGCGATGACGGATGCCGCACCGACGCCAAGGCCTCCGATGACCCGCCAGATGATCAGGTCGACGACGCTGAAGGCGAGTCCGGATCCGATCGCCGAGATGAAGAACATCGCTGCGGCGACGACCATCACGGGGATGCGCCCCCGCTTGTTCGCGATGGGGCCTGCGAACCATGCTCCCACCGCGCAGCCGATCAGAGCCGACGAGACGGCGAAGCCCTTGAGCCCGACCCCGAGGTCGAAGCCCGAGACGTCACCCGCGAGGGCATCGACGGCGCCGTTGATCACCGCAGTGTCGAAACCGAAGAGGAAACCTCCGAGAGCTGCGGCGATACTCACCGCGATGACGCGTCGCCTGACGCCTTCCGGATTCAGCGCTTTGGACATGGCATCCCTCTCGTCATCGCGATGTCGAGAGTCTACGACCGGTCAGTGGCTGCGGCGCGGCATCACGCCGGGCCATACCCCGATTCGCCGAGTTCGCTGAGGATCCGGTTCAGGTCCTGGATCGAAGCGAAATCGATGATGACCTGGCCTTTTCGTGCACCCAGCGAGACCTTGACCCGGGTGTTGAGGCGATCCCCGAGGGTGCCGGCGACCTCATCGAGATAGGCTCGGCGAGCGCCGGGGGTCGGCTTCGCGGTGCGACCGGGACTCGCCGGCTCGGTCTTCGCGGCGACCTCCGTGGCTCGTACCGACAGGTCTTCGTTCACGACCTTGTCAGCAAGACGCTGCATCGCCTCCGGCGTCTCCAGGCTGAGGATCGCGCGAGCGTGTCCAGCGGTCAGCACACCTGCGGCCACGCGCTGCTGCACGGGCATGGGCAGCTTGAGCAGGCGGATGGTGTTGCTGATCTGCGGGCGCGATCGGCCGATCCGAGTAGCCAGCTCCTCCTGGGTGATGCCGAAGTCCTCGAGCAGCTGCTGGTAGGCCGAGGCCTCTTCGAGTGGGTTCAGCTCGGAGCGGTGAAGGTTCTCGAGCAGTGCGTCGCGCAGGAGGTCTTCGTCGGCGGTCTCGCGGACGATGGCGGGGATCTTCTCGAGGCCGGCTTCACGGGCAGCGCGTGTGCGCCGCTCCCCCATGATCAGCTCGTACTCGCCGTCACTGTTCTTGCGCACCACGACCGGCTGCAGCACGCCGAACTCGCGCACGCTGTGCACGAGCTCCGCGAGATCCTCCGCATTGAAGTGCGTACGCGGCTGGCGCGGGTTCGGCACGATCTTCTGCGGGTCGACCTGAATCAGGTGGATGCCGGGCACGACCTCGAGGTCGGCTTCAGCGGCAGGCTGGTCGCTGGTCTGATCCGTCGCCGGACGCAGGTTGGCACCGGGGAAGAACACATCCACGGGACGCTCGGACTGATCTGCTGTGGGAATGAGAGCGCCGATGCCCCGACCCAGTCCAGTGCGCTTCGCCATCATTTCTCCTTGCTCTGCGTCGCCGTCCGCGACGCGATCTCGACAGCGGCCTCGCGATACGCGACGGCGCCGGCGGATTGCCCATCGTAGGCGATCACGGTCTGACCGAAACTCGGTGCCTCCGACACCCGCACCGAGCGCGGGATGACGGTGTCGAGCACCTGATCGGGGAAGTGTGTGCGGACCTCGTCAGCGACCTGCTGCGCCAGCCGCGTACGGCCGTCGAACATCGTCAGCAGGATCGTGGAGAGATGAAGCCCAGGATTCAGGTGCTTCTGGATCATCTGGATGCTGCCGAGAAGCTGGCTCAGCCCCTCGAGTGCGTAGTACTCGCACTGGATCGGGATGAAGACCTCACTCGCCGCCGTGAAGGCGTTGATCGTGAGCAGACCCAGAGAAGGAGGGCAGTCGATGATGACGAAATCCATCGGGCTGTCGACGAGATAAGCGTCGAGCGCTCGTCGCAGGCGATGCTCACGCGCGACCTGAGCCACGAGCTCGATCTCAGCCCCGGCGAGGTGGATGGTGCTCGGAGCGCAGAAGAGGTTCTTGTCTTCCGGGCTCTGCTGCACGATGTCGGCGAGCGGGACGTCGTCGATCAGAACGTCGTACACACTCGGGGTATCGGCGTTGTGCGGCACACCGAGAGCGGTCGATGCATTGCCTTGTGGGTCGAGGTCGATCACCAGGACCTTGGCGCCGAGACCCGCCAGTGCCGAAGCGACGTTGACGGCGCTCGTGGTCTTGCCGACACCACCCTTCTGGTTCGAGACCGTGAGGATGCGGGTGTCTCCGGTGAAGTCGATGTTCACCGTCTCGAGCGCACGGCGTCGAGCGGAGAGGTCGGCGAGTTCCCGCGCGAGCGGCGTATCCATCCCGAAAGAGTCCTTCGGTGATGCCTTTTCGGGCTGTTTCACGTGAAACATCCACTCCTTTCGGGGCCGTCCTCCACTCTAATCGCTGCGGCGGACGTTGCTGCGTCGGAGCTGGCGCTGGCAGCGGTCTCGGTGGCGATTTTGGGAGTCTCTCCGGGTCAACTCGCCCGGGAGCAGCGAGTCTCGCGGCGCAAACGCCCCGCTGCGCGCCGAGGTTCTGGGGGGAGCATGGGTCGGGGTCAGAGGTGCCGCGTCGTGCGCGGGATCGGAGCACGAGCTGGTCCCGCCCTTTTACTCCCGGTGGATGTGCGCGATTGCGGTCCCCGCGCTTTCGTCGTCATCGACACGCTCGCACCGTGTGCACGGCGGTGACACGACAGATGAATCACGCTCTGTCTGTGATGCCTTGGTGCGGCGTCTCGTCTCCCGCCCTGGGCTGCACACACGCCGGCGGGGGACCACTGCTGCGTCGTCATCCGCTGGAGCATCGCCGACTGCGACGTCGCCCTCGTCCTCGCCCTCGCCCTCGCCCTCTGTATCGTGGGCCTCACGCGCGAAGTGGTCGAACAGCAGTAACGCATCATCCCGTGCGGCACGTGATGTGCGGGTTGGGCTCATCCTCACCATCGTTGTGATGCGCGCTCATACCCGTGGAGATCAGCCGAATCACCTCCTGAACTGCACATCCGCTGCGCTGCCGGCAGCCTGCGCACAGCTATGGGACCACGGCTGGGTCATCCCTGTCGGCGCCGCGGAGCCTTGTCGGCCTCTGCCATCGTTCTCGCGCGTGCATCCTCGCGAGTGAACGAAGTCGGTGTGTTTCACGTGGAACGGTCAGCGCCGCGCAAGAGCTCTTCGATCCGATCGACCACATATTCGAGGGATTGCGTAGCGTCGATCTCCACCGTCGCCGTCGCACGGAGCCGTGGTTCAACCGACGCCTGATTTGACGTGATCTCTTCCTGCTCAGCTGCGGTCGAGCCGTAAGGGTTCGTGGTGCGTCGCCGGACCCTGTCGAGAAGTACCGCGATGGGCGCCGACAACAGAACCACGTGATCGAAGCGGTCGTAGAAGTCGCCTTGATTCTCGACGGTGCCGGACACGACCACTTCGGTACTCTCCCCCAACAGAGCACCCATCAGAACGTCGTCCCACAGCCCCGCCTCGGTGGTCCAGTGGCCGTAGTCCGTGTCGACGACGGGGTAGCCCCGCTCCCCCAACTCGCGGAGTACGCTCGACTTGCCGACACCCGACATACCGGTGATGAGCAAGCGAACCATGTGCTCACGATACCGATGTTTCACGTGGAACATTGGCTCTCCGCGTCAGCGCCACCCGCCCGTATCAATGCTGATGCACATCGGCTGGATTACGCCTCTACGGAACGCGCGATTCACTGTGACCCCTATCGTCGACCCCTATCGTCGCGACGGACCCTGCGTTCCGTTCGGCTCCTCCACGATCGATGCGCCGGGTGACTCCGGCGCTCTCGGGCACTGTCGCACTGACTCGGTCTCCGGTCATCGGGGTAGTTGGGTCAGAGACCCCTTCTCCTGATGTGGCCGCGCCGCTCACGGTCTACGCGCGAGAGCTCTCCGTAGTTCGGCCGTCCTGAAGAGCCTCGCAAATCGCTCACCTACCCTCTGTCGCCACAGCGTGTGTTGGCCCCAAACGCGTGAAGTGAGTCTTCGGAGTAGGAACGGCCTCCTACCCAGCGCGTATCCCCACTTCCCCGCGCTTGGGTCAGCCACCAAGGCCGGAACGCCCGACCACCCACCGTCGTGGGATCGCACATCCCGCGATTAAAACGGGTCGCCTGCACTTCACGTAACCCCAAGAGGTGGCCTCCTGTGGGGCTCGAACTCCCGCGGCCCATAGTCCCAGTCGCACTCAGGATCTGATCGGACCGCTCGAGTCACGTATATGGGAGTCACGCGACCACGGTGTTCCACGTGAGACAGCTGCTTCACGTGAGCGCGATGTTTCACGTGAACGCCCTTGATGATCATCCTCTGGGCAGCCCCTCCCCCCCCCCAATCAGGTCCAGACCTCCAATCTCGCGCCTACGGCTCGTTCGCCACAGGACACAACGGACGTGTGACACTCCCAACACGACCCTGCGGTTCCGCTGGGTGTGCGGAAGCACGCTCAAAAGGGCCCTCCATGTTCCTCTGGTGAGGAGACGCCGTCGCAACGCACCGCGGCATCGCTAAGAAGGACGAAGGCTCTCGGCTGCGACTGCTACGGCCTACTCATGCCTGTACGCGCCGACTGCTGCGGGCGCAATCGCGCTTTCTTGGAGTCGACGACACTTCTCACAATGACGTTTCACGTGAAACACCCGCCCCATGCCCAGATCGTGCGTGTTGGATGTGGTCACACCTCACCCCCACCTGTCGTGGTTCGACTCCTCACGCCACGAGCACCGTTATTGCGGCCACGAACAGCCACTATGCAAGTAGACAGCCGGGCTGATTGAAAGGTCGCGAAGGCGTGTCCTCGGCACTACCAGATCTCGAATTGGGGCACTAAGTTCAGGTATTTCGCCGAGTCCACCGACGCTGGACGAACGAGTCACTCCGGACGAGGATCTCTCCCCCCAAGGGGCAGAAGAGTGCGTTTCACGTGAAACATGCTCGAGGGATCCCCTATTGAAAGCGCAGCTAGAGACACAACGGGATAGCACCCCGCGCGCCCTGGCTACTGGGATCGGTCCGGTCCCTCCGGCTCGGTCGGGTCGACAGAGCATTGTCACCAGCGTCAATCCGGCTGGATAGGCACCTCCCACTGAGAAGGATCTTCTCCAGGTACGTCTACATGACGCATGCGCGCGCCGTCATGAGATCTCGCCGCGCAGACTCAATGCCCGGCGACTTCGCTGACCCGGCTCAGGCCGGACAGGGGGCGTGACACTCGCGGCCGGCGTCGAGCCCTATGAGCAGACCACAGCTCCCTTGTCAGATGCGTTTCACGTGAAACACCGTGGCGACCTACCTAACCCTCGGGCTGTCCGACCGGGCAGTGACGCTCGCGGCGGGCGTCGAGCCCTATGAGCAGACCACGGCTACCTCGTCAGATGCGTTTCACGTGAACACCGTGGAGATCTACCTAACCCTCGGACTGACCGACCGGGGAGTGACGCTCGCTCACCTCCCCCCTGCTCAACGGCCAGGCGTCGCACGCGACCGCGACTGCGGCTCAACACTTGTGTCCATTGCGACCCAGCTCGCGCAGGCCGGCGAGTGAAGTTCGCGAAGTACACCGCGACGCCTACGACCAAGAAACAGCGGCATGAACAAGGAGTGTTTCACGTGAAACACTTCTCGGACCTAGCGACGCGTGACCGAACCACGCTGCCACTATGACTCACCTTCACTGTCCCACGGCGAAGATCACGTTGAACGAGCGGGGTCGCCGGCGCAGCCCGCGCCCGCTCTTGCTCCCGCTTGCGCTCACGCTCGCGCTCGAAAAGCAACGACTCCGGTGTGTGTTTCACGTGAAACATCGGAAACACTCTCCACACCAGCTGAAGTCCCTCGTGCACTCCCCATCGCCCCAGATCAGCGCCACTCACGGCGCGCAGGATCTCCGAGGGCTCCTACACCTCCTCGGCATCCACCTCCCGCGGACGCTGACGTCACGATGCACGAGCGCCGGCCGGTGACGCGCGGGCACCGTTCGTCCTGGAACCAGGCGTGTGACCTCTGTTGCCGCGAGGGTTCGGCTACGATGCCGCGGCAGGGGCGCCACCAAAGAAGACTTCACCGAGAACGTCAGAACCGCAAGATTTGTCGTAGACCTATCGCCCGCCGACAGGGACGTGGGGGTCAAACGCCCCCGCGCTTAGATCCGAACCGTCCATCTCAGCCGGACCACTCAGCACTGGAGTGGGTGCCACGTCCGAAAAGGCGGACCCTGTATTCCGACGATTCCCGGCGCGTCTGGCCAAGATCCCTTAGGAGCTGCAGCGCGCGGCTTTGTCTACCGAACCCGAGCCCGAACGACGCGGGTGCTTTCAGCGAGGAGTCCCTCTCCGAGCACTTCGACACGGACGTCTGAGAGGCGGAACTTCTTGATCTGCTTCTGCGCCGCTTCGATCTCGTTGTCGGCGTTCATCCCCTTGAGCAGCAGGAGCTCTCCCCCATCACGAACAAGAGGAGCGGTGAGCGGGATGAGCGTCTTGAGCGCGCTGACCGCGCGCGCGGTGACGACATCGAACCCCGCCGGACGAGGTACGTCCTCAGCACGCGCGCGCACGACCTCGACGTTGTCCAGGGTCAACTCCGCCACCTGCTCGTTCAGCCACGTGGTGCGACGCTCCATCGGTTCGATGAGCGTCCACTCCACGTCAGGGCGGGCGATCGCGAGCACGATTCCAGGCAGTCCCGCACCGGAGCCGATATCCGCAACCGATCCGTGGAACAGAGGAGCAGCGATGACGCTGTTCAGAATGTGCCTGGTCCACAGACGCGGAAGCTCGAGGGGGCCGATCAGACCCCTTTCCTCCCCATGCTCAGTCAGGGCTGCTGCGAACCGGCGTGCCAGCTCGATGCGGTCTCCGAAGAGCTCGGGCGCGACGGAGGGCTCGACCTCGACATCGACATCACTCACGACAGCATCCTGATCAGATGTTCCACGTGAAACGTCAACGACGCCGCAGAACCGTGTGGCGGTCGGCACCCTCGCCGTACGACTCGGAAACAAGTCCCTGATCAGCGGCAATATCGTGCACAAGCTTGCGCTCATAGCTGGACATCGCGGGCAACGATGCCTGAGTCGCTCCATCATCGAGCTTCGCGGCCGCCGCATTCACCAGCGTCTCGAGCTGGCGACGGCGTGCGTCGCGAGACCCGCCGACATCGAGGATCAGTCGCGAGAACGAACCGGTCTTGTTCTGGACAGCCAGGCGCGTCAGCTCCTGAAGAGCCTGCACTGTTTCGGGAGCAGACAGCAGAGCCAGTCCGTCTCCTTCAGCCTCGACCGACACGTAGGCGCGGCCTTGGCGGACATCGAGGTTCAGATCGCCGTCGATGTCAGCGATGTCGAGCAGCTCTTCGAGGTAGTCAGCGGCGACGTCGCCCTCGTTCTCGAGCTCGGCGACCGTGGGCTCCACGGTCTCGGTCATGTTGTCGGTCACGAACCGCTCCCCTTCTTCTTGGCACGCTTCTTGCCCACGGGCTGCTGGCGCTTCGGAGTCTGCGCCTTGGCTCGCTCCGCCTCTTCGAGCAGCCGCTGCTGCTCTGCTTCATAGGCGGCCATGGGAACGACCTTGCCCGAGGAATCGATCGCCTTGCCCTTGCGGGCGAGTCGCTCTTCACGCGCCTTCGCGGCTTCAGAACCGGGAGTCGGCATCTCGCGGATGACCAGGAACTGCTGACCCATGGTCCACAGGTTCGAGATGAACCAGTACACGACGACGCCGAGCGGGAAGAAGATGCCCGAGAAGATGAAGCCGAGCGGCAGCACGTAGAGCATGATCTTCTGCATCTGGTACGCCTGGCCGGTCTTGGCCTCGGGCGACAGGTTCTTCGAGATGATCTGCAGCTGCGTGAAGAACTGCGACGCGATCATGAGCACGACGAGCGTGACCAGGATGATGATCGCGGTGGTGTTGCCGGCGTCCACTGCGTTGCCGAGCGTCTCGTGAAGAGAGGCGACCCCGAAGAGCTCCGCGTTGTAGAACTGCTCGGTGAGCTCTGCATTCAGCAGGCCCACGCCGCCGACGCCCTGATTGTGGTGCTTCGAGACATCGCTCAGCACACTGAACAGAGAGAAGAAGATCGGCATCTGCACGAGGAGCGGCAGACAGCTCGACATCGGCGTCGTGCCGTGCTTCTTATAGAGGCCCATGGTCTCGCGGCTCATCGCCTCACGAGACAGCTGATCCTTCTTGCCCCGGTACTTCTCCTGAACTTTTCGCAGCTCAGGAGCGATTTCCATCATCTTTCGCTGGCTCTTGATCTGCTTCACGAAGAGCGGGATCAGGGCAGCGCGCACCACGATCACGAGGCCGACGATCGAGAGCACCCAGGTCAGACCGGATGCTGCCGGCAGACCGACGGCGGTCAGGAGCCAGTGCCAGGCGACGAGGACGAGCTCGACGACCCACTTGAGGGGCCAGAGAATGGTTCCGATCAGATCGAAGCCGCCGGAGGCAGGCTCCGGTGACGGTGTTGCGCTGGCGAGCAGAAGGTCAAGACCCACCGATCAATCCTTTCGGGCAGGGACGACGAAACCGCGAGCGGTCAGGTCATAACGGAAGTGTTGGTGCGGACGGACGTCGTCGACGCCGCCGTGGCTCCAGGGATTGCAACGAAGGATGCGCCATGCCGAGAGCATCGCTCCCTTCACCGCGCCGTGCTGTTGCACCGCACCTACAGCGTAAGCGGAACAGGATGGGTAATAGGCGCAGACATCTCCGTACATGGGGGAGATCACCTTGCGATACCCGGTGAGGAACCCCAGAACGAGATTCCTCGGAATCAGCGGGATGCTGCGCAGCACGTCCCCGGTCTGCAGATGAGCGCTGCCGATCGAAGATGCCGGAAGGGCGGTCATGCTCGACCCTGCCCGAGACGGTCGAGGCAGCGGTTCACATCGGCGCTCAGCTCTGCGTAGGTGGCTGTCGCGGATGCAGGAAGGGCACGGATGACGACATCCGTGCCCTCGGGGACCCGCGACAGCGCATCCGCACACACGGCTTTGAGTCGCCGACGAACGGTGTTGCGCACCACAGCGGTGCCCACCTGCTTGCTGATGATGAATCCGAACCTCGCGGCTCTGCTCTCGCCCGTCGTCAGCATCGATGTGACGACTTTGGCTCCGCCACAACGGGATCCGCGTCGAACGACCAGGCGATAGTCGCTCCCGCGGGTCACACGAAACGGGCGGGCGAGCACAGCGATTTACGCGGAGAGCTCGGTGCGGCCCTTCGCGCGACGGGCCGAGAGGATCGAACGACCGGCGCGCGTGCGCATGCGAAGACGGAAGCCGTGCTTCTTGGCGCGACGACGGTTGTTGGGCTGGAAGGTGCGCTTGCTCATGAAATCACTCCGGGAATGCTGCCACCGGGATCATTTTGACCGGAGACATAGGGATCTGCCATTCAGGCATAAGTCAACCGATTAAGGGTACGTCCTGGCGGCCCACAGAGCAAATCTGCGCGCTTCGGCACGGACCCTGACAGGATCCGCACAGCTATTATCCACAACCTGCCGCGTGCACGTATGCGCAACACGCGCGCGGATTTCTCAGGGCAGGTTGCCGTTCACAGCCGTGGTGACTACCGTGGCATCCGAAGTTATCCACAGGCGAGCCGCGTCATCCCGACGGCCCGTCGCCCCTCAGCACGGAGCGTCATGTCATCACCTGCCCAGCCCGACGTTCCGATCTGGACCACGGTGCAGGAGCTCCTCGAAGCGGATGACCGAGTCACCCCTCAGCTCCAGGGATTCCTCAGCCTCGCGGTTCCCGCCGGTGTGATGGCGGCGACGCTCTATCTCGAGGTTCCCAACGATCTCACCGCGGCGCAGATCAACAAGAGGCTGCGGCTTCCGATCATGGAGGCTCTCTCTCACATCGGCGACGAGGTCACCTCCTACCGAGTGGTGGTCAACCACGAACTCGCCGAGCAGCCGACGGCGCCCATCGCCGTCGCGGATTACGGCCGCCAGGAGCAGACGCGCGTCGAATCTCCGATGGAGCAGCCGACGCAGCAGCGCCACGAGTCGCGCCTCAACCCCAAGTACACCTTCGACAACTTCGTCATCGGCCAGTCCAACAGGTTCGCTCATGCCGCAGCAGTCGCGGTCGCCGAGGCGCCGGCCAAGGCATACAACCCGCTCTTCATCTACGGTGACTCGGGCCTGGGCAAGACCCACCTGCTGCACGCGATCGGAGACTACGCCCAGTCGCTCTATGCCGGCGTCAAAGTCAGGTACGTGTCGAGTGAGGAGTTCACGAACGACTTCATCAACTCGATCGCGAACAACCGAGGTGCAGCCTTCCAGGCTCGCTACCGCGATGTCGACATCCTCCTGATCGATGACATCCAGTTCCTCCAGGGTCGCGCCGAGACGCAGGAAGCCTTCTTCCACACCTTCAACACGCTCCACGACCACAACAAGCAGGTCGTGATCACGAGCGACGTCGCCCCGAAGCACCTGACCGGCTTCGAGGACCGCATGCGCAGCCGGTTCGAGTGGGGCCTGATCACCGACGTCCAGGCTCCCGACCTCGAGACCAGGATCGCGATCCTGCGCAAGAAGGCGCAGAGCGAAGCCCTCCATATTCCCGACGAGGTACTCGAGTACATCGCCACGGTGGTGTCGTCGAACATCCGCGAACTCGAGGGCGCGTTGATCCGGGTCTCGGCCTTCGCCAGCCTGAACCGCTCGGCTCTCGACATCTCCCTCGCGCAGACGGTGCTGCGCGACATCATCGACACGGCGGAAGACAACATCATCTCGCCGACCGACATCATCACCGCCACCGCGCAGTACTTCAAGCTGACCGTCGACGACCTCTATGGCTCGAGCAGGTCGCAGCAGATCGCCACGTCGCGTCAGATCGCCATGTACCTGTGTCGGGAGCGCACGAGCCTGTCACTGCCGAAGATCGGGCAGCTGTTCGGCAACCGGGATCACACCACGGTCATGTACGCCTACAAGAAGATCAGTGAGCTCATGAAAGAGCGTCGTTCGATCTACAACCAGGTGACCGAGATCACCACGCAGCTCGGTCGGCGCTGACCTCAGGACACCTCGAAAAGGGGGTCGTGGCTTCCGTTGGGACGCTACGGCCCCCTTTCTGTGCGTGTGAGAGGCATACGGCCGGCTCGATCGATGCCAGTTTGCACATGTGGATAACTTGTGGATGACTCGCCTCGAGATCGGGACGGATGTGTGTGAAACCACCGAACCTGTGGATAACTAGGGGAGACGGTCGGACCGAGGGGAAGGTGTCCACCCGCGGATTCCTCAGGGTTTCCACAACTGACAACCGTGTAGTTCCTTACTCGCGTCTGCTTTCCACCGAGTTATCCACAGTATCCACAGGTGTTAACACCGTTAAGGAGTTAATTCAATTCAAGGGCGATCCGATCACCAGACGGTGGGGAAAGTCCGACGGGACGGAGGTTTGCGCCGCTCGTAGGGATACGCCCGACTGTGGGGCTAGCATGGGAAGCCCTGCACAGGCAGGACCGATGACGAACCGTCTCAGAATGACGACAAGGGAGCACCCGTGAGGTTTCAGGTCAACCGCGATGTCTTCAGCGAGGCTGTGTCCTTCGTCGTCAAGCTCCTTCCGCAGCGCAACCCGCAGCCGATCCTCGCCGGAGTCCTGATCGAGGCAGACGGATCCGGACTGACTCTCTCCGCTTTCGACTACGAAGCATCCGCTCGGACCACCATCGAAGCCACGGTCGACACTCCCGGCACGATCCTCGTCCACGGTCGACTGCTCTCCGACATCGCCAGCCGCCTCCCCAACGCACCGATCGAGATCGCCGTCGAGGACGACGGCAGCATCACGGTGACCTGTGGCTCCGCACGATTCACCCTCGCAGCCATGCCGGTCGAGGAATATCCCTCGATCCCCGAGGTCTCAGGCTCGTCCGGTGTGGTTCCCGCCGACGACTTCGGAACGGCGATCGCACAGGTCGGCTTCGCCGCATCACGCGATGATGTCACCCCTGTGCTCACCGGTGTCCAGCTCGAAGTCTCCGGGCACACGCTCAGCCTGGTCGCCACCGACCGCTACCGCGTCTCGCTCAGGGACGTGCCGTGGGATGGCGAAGCCGTCGAGGCGAGCGCACTGGTTCCCGCACGCACGCTTCTCGAGGTCGGAAAGACCTTCGGTCACGCCGGAACGATCCAGATCGCGTTCTCCGGAGCCGGCGATCGTGAGATCATCGCCTTCACGGCGGGCAACAAGACCGTCACCTCGCTGCTGATCAAGGGCAACTTCCCGCCTGTCCGTCGTCTCTTCCCCGAGCAGACCGAGCACTACGCGGTCGTCAACACCGCCGACCTGGTCGAAGCGGTGCGCCGTGTGTCGCTCGTGCTGGATCGTGCAGCCCCGCTGCGCTTCACGTTCACGTCCGACAGCGTCACGATGGACGCGTCGGGCAGTGAGCACGCCCGTGCATCGGAGTCCGTCGACGCGATCCTGAACGGTGGCGACGATGTCACTCTCGGTCTCAACCCGCAGTACCTCATCGAGGCACTCGGAGCGGTCAAGAGCGAGTTCGTGCGCGTCACGTTCACCTCGAGCGACAACGCGAACAAGCTCAGCCCCGTGCTGATCACGAGCCAGACCTCGGTCGATCAGGCCGGACTCGACTCGTTCAAGTACCTGCTGCAGCCCAACCTGCTGCTCCGCTGATCCTGCGACGGGCGCGCTCCGCGCGGCGACAGCGGTGTCAGACCCCGAAGGTAGGCTGACAGCGTGATTGTGGAACACCTGAGCCTGGTCGACTTCCGCAACTACGCGACCGCGGATCTCGCACTGCACAAGGGGCCCAACGTCCTGGTCGGCCGCAACGGTCAGGGCAAGACCAACCTCGCCGAGGCCGTCGTCTTCCTCGCCACGCTCGGCTCTCACAGGGTCTCGTCGGATGCGCCGATGGTGCGTGAAGGTCAGGATTTCGCGATCATCCGCGCGCGCCTCTCGCACGGCGAACGCAAAGTGCTGATCGAGGTTCAGCTCAACAAGCACGGCTCGAACAAGGCACGCATCAACGGCTCGCCGTCGAAGACCAACGAGCTTCCCCGGTATGCCCATGTGGTGCTGTTCGCCCCGGAGGATCTGCAGATCGTGCGCGGCGACCCGTCTTCTCGGCGTCGCTTCGTCGACCAGCTGCTCATACAGCGCACTCCTCGCATGTCGTCGGTGCTCGCCGACTACGACCGTGTGCTCAAGCAGCGCAACGCCCTTCTCAAGTCGGCCCGAGCGCGGGGCATCAAGGGCGAGGGCCTGAGCACCCTCGATGTGTGGGACGACAAGCTGGTCTCCCTCGGAGCAGAGATCATCACGGCACGACAGCGTCTGGCGGCCGACCTCCAGACCCCGGTGGCAGAGGCGTATGCGGCGATCGCCGGCGAAGACCATCGTCCCCAGCTCGACTGGGCACTCTCGGTGCGAGGGGCAGACCCCGAAGAGGGGGTCGACGCGCCGGCCGAGACCTCGGGAGACATCGCCGAGATGTTCCACGCCGCACTGCTCGCCAAGCGGTCGAACGAGCTCGACCGCGGGCTCACCCTCACCGGACCCCATCGCGACGATCTCGTTCTCCGCGTTCGCGGGCTGCCCGTGAAGGGCTATGCGTCGCATGGGGAATCGTGGTCGGTTGCTCTCGCCCTGCGCCTCGCCTCGGCCGAGCTGCTGCGCAGCGAGTCCCCCGCCGGCGACCCCGTGCTCATCCTCGACGACGTGTTCGCCGAACTCGACGCCGAGCGCCGTCAGCGCCTCGCCGCGCTGACCGCAGGGTACGAGCAGGTGGTCGTGACCGCGGCCGTGGAGGAGGATATCCCCGAGGTGCTCCACGCGCATGTGGTGAGGATCTCGGCCGGAACCATCAGCGATGAGAGGGAGGTGCCGCATGAGTGACGCCGCACCCGTTCCGGCATCCGAGACTCCGGAGACGGTCGCGACGTATCTGCGTCTGCGCGGTCTCGCACCGAGCTCCAAGACGTGGAAGCGCAAGCGGCGCATCGTCACCGACGATGACAACGCCCCCTTCACGCCCGGACGTGACCCCGGTCCCCTCGGAGCGGTGCTCGACAAGCTCAGCCGCGACTCCGGGTGGCAGAAGACTCTTGCCCGTGAAGACCTGGTCAGGCAGTGGGCCGATCTTGCGGGTACGGACACGGCGAAGCACTCCGAACCCGTCTCGCTCGAACGCGGAGTGCTCACCGTGAAGTGCGATTCGACGGCCTGGGCGAAGAACCTGCAGTACATGCGCGGGACCATCCTCACCGAGATCGGCCGACGGTATCCGGATGCGGGGGTCGAGAACCTCCGCTTCATCGGACCGGACGTACCCTCATGGAAATGGGGTCCCAGAGTCGTTCCAGGACGGGGCCCGCGCGATACCTACGGGTAGGGCACCGTTCAGGGGGTTCAAGAGGCTCAGAGGGCCACACACGGCCGTTCAGCGGGATTTCGAGTCGAAAGACCGCTAGAATGGGAGTTCGTGATATTGATGTGGAGAATGCCCTCTGATGACGCCTGAATTCCCTGCTGACGAGACGGAATCGACCACCGGGGAAACCCCTGACCCCTCACAGGGCGCAGAGACCCAGGCTCCCGCGGAAGCGGAGACGAGGTCCACATCGATCTCCCCCAAGATCAAGCAGCCCGGCGAGTACGGCGCCGACTCGATCCAGATCCTCGAGGGACTCGAGGCGGTGCGCAAGCGACCCGGAATGTACATCGGTTCCACGGGTCCGCGAGGTCTGCACCACCTGGTCTACGAGATCGTCGACAACTCGGTCGATGAGGCTCTCGCCGGCTACGCAGACACGATCCACGTGACGCTGCTCGAAGACGGCGGCGTGCGCGTCATCGACAACGGCCGCGGAATCCCGGTCGACCCGCACTCCTCCGACCCGTCGAAGTCGACGGTCGAGGTCGTGCTCACGATCCTGCACGCCGGTGGCAAGTTCGGTGGCGGCGCGTATGCCGTCTCCGGTGGTCTGCACGGCGTCGGCTCCTCTGTCGTGAACGCCCTGTCGACCCGCTTCGACGTCGAGGTCAAGCAGAAGGGCTTCGTCTGGCGGCACAGCTTCGCCGACGGCGGAGTGCCGCAGCAGAAGCTCGTCAAGGGCGAGGCGACCGACGACACCGGCACGAGCATCACGTTCTGGCCGGATGCCTCGATCTTCACCGAGTCGATCGACTTCGACTACGACACCCTGCGCACGCGCTTCCAGCAGATGGCGTTCCTCAACAAGGGTCTTCGCATCGAGCTGCTCGATGAGCGCGCGTCCTCGGCCTACGAGGTCGAAGAATCCGGTGTGACCGTCACGAAGCAGCCCGGTGATGTCTTCTTCTACGAGCGCGGACTCGTCGACTACGTCGAGTACCTGAACAAGGTGCGTCACGCCGAGGTCGTCAACGAGGAGATCATCGCGTTCGAGTCCGAGGACACGGCGCGCAAGATCTCGCTCGAGGTCGCGATGCAGTGGACCACGTCGTACACCGAGAACGTCTTCACCTATGCGAACACGATCAACACGCACGAGGGTGGAACCCACGAAGAGGGCTTCCGCGCCGCGCTCACCACGCTGGTGAACAAGTACGCGCGTGCGAACAACATCCTCAAGGAGAAGGACGACAACCTCTCCGGAGACGACGTCCGCGAGGGATTGACCGCCGTCATCTCGATCAAACTGGGCGAGCCCCAGTTCGAGGGTCAGACCAAGACCAAGCTGGGCAACACCGAGGCCAAGGCGTTCGTGCAGAAGGTCGTGGGCGATCAGCTCGGCGACTGGTTCGACCGCAACCCGGCCCAGGCGAAGATCATCATCCGCAAGGCGCTCGACGCCGCGACGGCGCGCCTGGCCGCGCGCAAGGCGCGCGAGACCGCACGGCGCAAGAGCGTGTTCGAGTCGGCCGCGATGCCCGACAAGCTCAAGGACTGCACCAGCAAGGACCCTTCGATCAGCGAGATCTTCCTCGTCGAGGGTGACTCGGCCGGCGGTTCGGCAGTGCAGGGACGTGACCCGCACACGCAGGCGATCCTCGCGCTCCGCGGCAAGATCCTCAACGTCGAGCGCGCTCGCCTCGACAAGGCGCTGGGCAACCGCGAGGTCCAGGCGATGATCCAGGCCTTCGGCACGGGCATCGGCGAGGACTTCGACATCGAGAAGGCGCGCTATCACAAGATCGTGCTGATGGCGGATGCCGACGTCGACGGGCAGCACATCACGACGCTGCTGCTCACGCTGCTGTTCCGCTACATGCGCGGCCTCATCGAGGCGGGCTTCGTGTACCTCGCGATGCCGCCGCTGTACCGCCTCAAGTGGTCGAACCAGCCGCACGAGTACGTGTTCAGCGACGCAGAGCGCGATGCGCTGCTCAAGTTCGGCCTCGACAACGGCAAGCGCATCCCGAAGGATGCCGGCATCCAGCGCTACAAGGGTCTCGGCGAGATGAACGCCAAGGAGCTGTGGGAGACCACGATGGATCACACGACGCGGACGCTCCGCCAGGTGACCATCGAGGATGCCGCGGCGGCAGACGAGATCTTCAGCGTGCTGATGGGTGAGGACGTCGAATCGCGACGCAGCTTCATCCAGCGCAACGCCAAGGACGTCCGCTTCCTCGACATCTGAGGCGCTCCGCGCCCTGCATTCGCTCGAATAACGACCGGAATCGACAACACACATGACTGACGAAGTACGCCCCGAGCCCCCGGCCCACGACCACGGGAACATCGACCAGGTCGACCTGAAGTTCGAGATGGAGCGCAGCTATCTCGACTACGCGATGGCCGTCATCGTCGGACGTGCCCTGCCCGACGTGCGCGACGGTCTGAAGCCTGTGCATCGCCGCGTGATCTACGGCATGTACGACGGCGGGTTCCGCCCCGACAAGTCGTTCTCGAAGTGCGCCCGTGTCGTGGGCGAGGTCATGGGTCAGTACCACCCGCACGGTGACTCGGCGATCTACGACGCCCTCGTGCGTCTCGTGCAGCCGTGGGCGCTGCGGTACCCGCTCGCGCTGGGTCAGGGCAACTTCGGGTCCCCCGGGAACATGGGAGCCGCCGCTCCTCGATACACCGAGACGAAGATGGCTCCGCTCGCGCTCGAGATGGTGCGCGACATCGAAGAAGACACCGTCGACTTCCAGGACAACTACGACGGCCAGACCCAGGAGCCGACGGTCCTTCCGGCGCGGTTCCCGAACCTGCTCGTCAACGGCTCGGTCGGAATCGCCGTCGGCATGGCGACGAACATCCCCCCGCACAACCTGCGCGAGATCTCGGATGCTGCGCTCTGGGCGCTCGACAACCCCGGCCTTCCGCGTGAAGAGCTCCTCGACGGGCTGATCCAGCGCGTTCCGGGCCCCGACTTCCCCACCGGCGCTCAGATCCTGGGCACCAAGGGAATCCACGAGGCCTATCGCACCGGCCGCGGATCGATCACGATGCGCGCGGTCGTCAACGTCGAGGAGATCCAGGGCCGCACGTGCCTCGTGATCACCGAGCTGCCCTACCAGGTCAACCCCGACAACGTCGCCGTGAAGATCGGCGATCTCGTGCGCGACGGCAAGATCAGCGGCATCGCCGACATCCGCGACGAGTCGTCCGACCGCACGGGTCAGCGCCTCGTCGTCGTGCTCAAGCGCGACGCGGTCGCGAAGGTCGTGCTCAACAACCTGTACAAGCACACGCAGCTGCAGGAGAACTTCGGCGCGAACATGCTGGCCATCGTCGACGGCGTGCCGCGCACGCTGGCGATCGACGGGTTCGTGACCTACTGGATCACCCACCAGCTCGAAGTCATCGTCCGTCGCACGCGCTTCCGTCTGGCGAAGGCCGAGCGTCGCATGCACATCCTGCGCGGCTACCTCAAGGCGCTCGATGCGCTCGACGAGGTCATCGCTCTGATCCGTCGGTCGGCCACGGTCGACGACGCACGCGAGGGACTGAAGAAGCTCCTCGACATCGACGACGACCAGGCGCAGGCCATCCTCGACATGCAGCTCCGTCGCCTCGCGGCTCTCGAGCGGCAGAAGATCCTCGACGAGGCGGCCGAGCTCGAGCGGCTCATCGCCGAGTACCAGGCGATCCTGGCCGACGAGATGCTGCAGCGCGACATCATCCGCGAAGAGCTCACCGGCATCGTCGAGCGCTTCGGCGACGACCGCCGCACGCACATCCTGCACGGCTTCGACGGCGATGTCTCGATGGAAGACCTCATCGCCGAGGAGGAGATGGTCGTCACCATCACCCGCGCCGGGTACATCAAGCGCACGCGGAGCGACAACTACCGTTCGCAGCACCGCGGCGGCAAGGGCATCAAGGGCGCGCAGCTGCGAGCGGATGACATCGTCGAGCACTTCTTCGTGACGACGACCCACCACTGGCTGCTGTTCTTCACCGACAAGGGACGCGTCTACCGCGCGAAGACCTATGAGGTCCCCGAGGCCGGGCGCGACGCGAAGGGGACGCACGTCGCGAACCTGCTCGCACTCCAGCCCGACGAGAACATCGCGCAGGTGCTCGACATCCGCGACTACGCGGTCGCCGACTATCTGGTGCTCGCGACGCGCGACGGTCTCGTCAAGAAGACGCGCCTCGACACGTATGACACCAACCGCCAGGGCGGCGTCATCGCGATCCGTCTGAACGACGAAGACGAGCTGGTCTCGGCGCTCATGGTCAACGCCGAGGACGACATCCTTCTCATCAGCCGCCGGGGCATGTCGGTCAGGTTCAGCGCGACCGACGATGCGCTGCGACCGATGGGACGCGCGACCGCCGGAGTGAAGGGCATGAAGTTCCGTGAGGGCGACAGCCTGCTGTCGGCATCCGTCGCCGCTCCCGGTCAGTTCGTGTTCGTGGTGACGGACGGCGGGTACGCGAAGCGCACGGCCGTCGAGGAATATCGCGTCCAGGGACGCGGTGGTTTCGGCATCAAGGTGGCCAAGCTGCACGACGATCGGGGCACTCTCGCGGGTGGTCTGATGGTCTCGGCCGACGACGAGGTCCTTGTGGTTCTGTCCAGCGGCAAGGTGGTACGCTCTGCCGTGGCCGAGGTGCCCGCCAAGGGCCGAGACACCATGGGAGTGGTGTTCGCACGGACGACGGAAGCCGACCGGATCCTCGCCATCGCCCGCAACGGCGAGCGGGGCCTCACCGAGGAAGACGAATCGGATGAGGCTGAGGTGGACGCCGAGTCCACCGCCCCCGAGACGAACGAGAACCCTGAGGAAGCAGACGCATGAGCACAGTAGCCGACAAGCTGGCGAAGAAGTCCACGCGCAAGACCAGTGGCAAGCAGGTGCGCCTGCGTCTCGTCTATGTCGACTTCTGGTCGGCCGTGAAGCTCTCGTTCCTCGGAGCGGTCGCACTCGCGATCGTCACCATGGTGTCGTTCTTCCTGATCTTCCTGGTGCTCCAGGCCACGGGCCTCCTCACTCAGGCCGACGAGATCGTCGGCGCGATCACCGACAACTCGGTGCGCATCTCCGAGGTGGCAGGTCTGCCGCAGGTGATGGCGTTCGCCGCCGTCGTCTCGATCCTGAACCTCATCGTGTTCACGGTGCTCGGCGCGGTCGTCGCCGGCATCTACAACGTCGCCGTGAAGGTGACGGGCGGTCTGCTCGTCGGCTTCATGTCGAACTGATCCTCCGGATTCGAAGAGGGGCGGATGCGTCGGCATCCGCCCCTCTTCTGTGCTCTCCGACGGAGTAGGGAAAACCCGAAGCCGGGTGTCTGGTTGGCTCGGTGTCGGCCCGATCGGCGCCGCCGTACCTTTGAACCATGACGACACACACTGCCACGCCACCACCGGCGACGGCCACGAAGCCGCCGCTGCGCATCGTGCTCACGATCCTGCACCTCGCAGGCATCGGAGTCATCGGCGGCTTCATCTTCGCGACTCTTTCCGGACTCCTCGGCACCGGGCTCGGCCTGCTCTTCGCGGCGGGCGTCGGCATCGTGCTGCTCGTCGGACTCGTCTACGCCCTCTTCGGCGTGGGCTGGTTCGAGGTGGCCCGGGTCAGCGCCCTCTACCGGTCGCCGATCACGCCGCTCCGGTGGCGCCCGCGGGACCGCCCCGGATTCGTGGGCTGGCTGCGCTCGCTCGGACGCCAGGCCATCGACGGCCGCATGTGGCGCGCCCTCGCCAACTTCGCGATCACCGCTGTGCTCGGCTGGATCGTGCTGCGCCTCGCCTTCGGCCTCGTCTGGTCGATCACGATCTCGTTCGCACCCCTCACCGGAGCGGACGCCGTGATGGGCCCGTTCGGCGGGGGCGGCATCGACCCTGCGTGGGCGCCGCTCGTCGGCATCCTCGGCATCGCCGCCTGCATCGCCGGAATGATCGGCCTGGCACTGCTGAACCGGGTGCTCTCGCTCGCCATCGTCGTTCGCAGCCGTGAAGCAGAGCTCACGGAGCGAGTGCGCACCAGCACCGCTCAGCGCGAGGGCGCCGTGCGCGCCGCAGACGTCGAGCGCACCCGCATCGAGCGGGATCTGCACGACGGCGTCCAGCCCCGCCTCGTGTCGGTCGGCATGACCCTGGGGCTCGCGCAGCAGAAGATCGACAACGATCCGGATGCCGCGAAAGAGCTGATCGCTGAAGCGCACACCTCGACCAAGGCAGCGATCACCGAGCTGCGACAGCTCGCCCGAGGCATCCATGCATCCGTCCTCGACGATCGAGGCCTCGACGCAGCCCTGTCGGCCCTCGCAGGGCGATCCCACATCCCCGTGAGTCTCGACGTGAGGATGGACGGACGCTGCAGCCGTGAGGCCGAGGCCGCCGTGTACTTCTCGATCGCCGAGTCGCTCACGAACGCCGCCAAGCATTCACGAGCCAGTGAGGCCCGGGTCACCGTTCGTCTTCGCGACGGTGGAGTGCTCTGGGCACGTGTCGAAGACAACGGCATGGGCGGCGCACAGGTGCAACCGGGCGGTGGCCTCGACGGCATCGCGAACCGCGTCCTGGCAGCGGGCGGGACCTTCCGTCTCGAGAGCCCCGTCGGCGGGCCGACCAGCCTGGAGGTGAACGTGCCATGCGCATCCTGATCTGCGAGGACTCCGTCCTGTTGCGCGAGGGACTGGTGCGACTGCTCGAGGATGCCGGCCACAGTGTGGTCGCCGCTCTCGCCGACACCGACGGTCTCAGTGAGGCCGTGATCGAGACCGATCCGGAGCTCTGCATCCTCGACGTGCGGCTGCCCCCGACGTTCACCGACGAGGGCATCCGCGCGGCGCTCGGACTGCGCGTCACGCACCCTGCGCTGCCGCTGCTCGTTCTCTCGCAGTACGTCGAGGAGCGCTATGCGTCCGACCTCATCTCCGCGCAGGGCGGGCCGCTGGGCTACCTGCTCAAGGATCGGGTCGCCGACGTCTCGGAGTTCCTCGCCTCGGTGCAGAGGATCTCTGAGGGCGCGACGGTGCTCGACCCCGAGGTCGTGGCTCAGCTGCTCACCCGTCGCAACCGCGACGACCGCATGCAGCGTCTCACCGAGCGCGAGCGCACCGTGCTGTCGCTCATCGCCGAAGGCAAGTCGAATCAGGCGATCGCGGGCCTGCTCTTCCTCTCCGAGGCGAGCGTCGAGAAGCACATCACCGCGATCTTCCAGAAACTGGGCTTCGAGCAGGGCGAGTCGGGCAACCGACGCGTGCTGGCGGCCCTCGCACACATCGAGAACACGGGCGGCACCACGCCGACCGGACAGACAGGACTGGGACGATGACCTCGAACGACGACTTCCAGGGCGGGCACACCCCCCTCACTCCCCCGCCGGCTTCCGCGCCTCAGGGCCACGATCAGGCACCGGCGCCCACCACTGCTCCCGTTGCTCAGGCGGCGCCCGCCGATGCCGGCCGTTCATCGGGCACGACGGCGATCATGATCGTGACGGCGATCGTCGGCGGTATCGCGCTCCTCGGTGCGGGAGGGTCTGCGGCGTTCGCGGCGACCGGCAGCATGATGGGCTCCACGCAGGGCAGCGACTCGGTGCTGACCGAGGATGCATCGGGAATCAAGGGCCTCGACCTCGACGTGGATGCGGGAAACATGCGCATCGAGTTCGGGGATGTCGACGAGGCCCGGCTGGCCGTCACCGACGCCCGTGGCCCGGCGTGGACTCTCGAGCGCGACGGCGACGACCTGGTGGTGCGCAGTCCCGAGTTCCGGTTCGGATGGTGGTTCGGCAGCTGGTTCGGCGACGACCAGTCAGCCGTGCTGACTCTCCCCGAAGACCTTCTCGACGTACAGCTCGATGCCGATCTCACCCTCGACGCGGGCAGCCTCGATGTGGTCGGCGAGTTCGGCGCTCTCGACATCACGGTCAACGCGGGCGCGCTCGATGTCGAAGCAGCCGCACGGAGCCTCACCATCGACATGAGCGCCGGACGCGCGGACGCGCTGCTCGACGGCGTCGACGAGGCGGATCTCAGCGTCTCGGCAGGCGATCTCAACCTCGAGCTGACCGGACATGCGCCGTCGCAGACGACGATCGACGTGAGCGCGGGGTCGGTCGACCTCACTGTTCCTGACGAGTCGTACTCGATCACCCAGGACGTCAGCGCGGGGTCGCTCGACGCGAAGGTCGACCAGTCATCCGACACCCGGAACGCGATCGACGTCTCGCTTTCGGCGGGCAGCGTGACCATCCGACCGGGGCGCTGACCATGATCGAGGGCAGGGGCGCGCCGGTGCCCCGCCCTCGATTGGGTATTTCCGGAAATCTCCGGTAAAGTTTCGGAGGTTGACGGGCCCATAGCTCAGGCGGTTAGAGCGCTTCACTGATAATGAAGAGGTCCCAGGTTCAAGTCCTGGTGGGCCCACTTTTCAACTTAAAAATTCCCTCACGGGGCCTTAGCTCAGTTGGTAGAGCGCCTGCTTTGCAAGCAGGATGTCAGGAGTTCGAATCTCCTAGGCTCCACACTGTGTTGAGACAGTTCGAGAAGGCCCCGCCACGTGCGGGGCCTTCTCGTTTCTCCCTTCGCGTGTGTTCCCCGGGTACGATGCGGGGATGAGTGCAACGGCGACCGATCACCCTCAGGTCGCGGTCCGCGCACCGCGCTGGTTCGCCCGACGCCGCTTCGTGCTGATCATGAGCCTCTTCGTCATCCCGATCGCACTCTCCGCATCCTTGAACAGCTACGGACCGCTCACGGTCGACTCCGCGCTGCGGATGGCCTTCGCCTCGGTCGCAGGGCAGACGATCGCGATCATCGGGGCGCTGGTGGCGCTCGTCATCACACTCACCTCCCGGCGAAGCCTCCCCGGTGTCATCTTCTTCGCACTCGTGGCCCTCCTGGTCACCGTGAATGCCGTCTCGGCGATGAGTGGAACAGGACAGCTGCTTCTCGATCGACTCGACCTGATCGCCGAGACGGCCGCCCTCGATTAGGGCCATCTGCGCTCCTCCACAGGTGTTAACAACCCTGTTAACAACTGCCCGAGCCTGCCGGATCAGGGGCTCTTCCAGTCCACAGCTGTGGATGCATCTGTTAACAACTCGAAGATCGTCTAGTAATCAACCCCCCTTCTCACTCTCAGGTCGAGGGCGTAGCGTGCACGCATGGCTGACAGGGAGACGATGATCCAGACCGAGATCGTGTTCGACGGAGCGAGCTTCCTGCTCTCCCAGGATCAGGACGTCGACGACCTGCGAGAACGCATCGAGTCGGCGACGAGGAGCTCAGGTACGTTCGTCGACCTGGTCGTGGTCGGAAACAGGGCCGTGAGCGTGCTGATCACCCCGAACACCCAGGTGACGATCAGCGTGGCCTCGGTGGCGTACGACCCGCGTGACACCGGCGACGTGGACTTCCCCTACAGCGGGTATCACGACGAGCTCTGAAGCCGGGATGCGGCGTCAGAACCGCCCGTGATCAGAGTTTCGGACCGCGGATGATCCGCACGGGTCCTCTGGCCTCACGGATGCTCACCGGTTCGCCCTTCTGAGTCACGACGATCTCGTCGCGGTCTGCGAGTGCGGCGGCGACCCGCCGCACGTCCGGCATCACCGCTCGCCACGATTCACCGCCCACCGTTCGCGCCACGTCACTCGGACAGATCGAGGACTCGTTCCGCTTGCGGGTGAGCGCGCGCAGCGCGGCCGCGATCCTCTCGTCGAAGCCGTCGCCGCTGCGGTCCTCCCACCAGGGCTCCCCGCGTTCACCCAGCGCGGTCTTCGCGTCCTGCACCCGCCGTCGCGCATCGGAATCCTGCGTCTTCACGGCACGACGCGCAGCCATCAGCTCATCCACGAGCTCCTGCCGGAACGCGTCGGGGATCGACGGGTCCGTCGCCCGCCATCGCCGGCCGTCGATGACGACGTGATGCCCGTCTGCGGTGTGCTCCGGGCCGCGTGCATCGCCGGTCTCGGTGCTGTGATCGGATGCCATGGGAACAGTCTTGCCACCCGGGATCGTGTCGACCAAGGGGCTTGACCGACCGCGCGCCGACGACCTGCCGGCGCGGTTCAGACCGCGGTGAGTCCGTGGGGTGCGATGTTCAGGCGCTCGCATCCGTCGGCGGTCACGACGACGATGTCCTCGATGCGTGCACCCCACTCGCCTGGGAAGTAGATGCCGGGTTCGATGCTGAACGCCATGCCCTCGCGCAGCACCAGATCGTTACCGGGCGCGATGTAGGGCTCTTCGTGCACCGAGACGCCGATGCCGTGACCGGTGCGGTGCAGGAAGGCCTCTCCGAGCCTCGCCTCAGCGAGCACGGACCGCGCCGCGGCGTCGATCTGCTCGGCCGTCGCTCCGGGGCGCACGGCGTCGACCGCGGCCTGCTGAGCGCGCACGAGCACCGCGATGCGATCGGCAGCGTCGGGGTCGGGGGCGCCGACGACGTAGGTGCGGGTGCTGTCGGAGTTGTAGCCGCTGGGCACCGCTCCCCCGATGTCGACGACCACGATCTCTCCGTCGCCGATCACCCGGTCCGACACCTCGTGATGCGGGTCGGCGCCGTTGGGGCCGGAGCCGACGATGACGAACTCGACCGTGCGGTGCCCCTCGGCGACGATGGCCTCGGCGATGTCGGCCGCCACCTCGCGCTCGGTGCGCCCGGCACGCAGCCACTCGGGCACGCGCCTGTGCACGGCGTCGATCGCCTCGCCGGCCAGCCGCAGCTCGGCGATCTCCTCGGCATCCTTGATCATGCGACCCTCACGCAGCACCGGCGTCGCGAGCTCGACGCGCACATCGATCCGGTCGGCCAGCGGAATGACGTGCAGTGCCGGCAGTGCGTCGGAGACGCCGACCCTCGAGACGGTGCCGAGGGCCGCGGCCACGAGGTCGTAGGGGTTGTCGCCGTCGACCCAGTCGGAGACCGCGAGTCCGAGCGCCCCCACAGCGGTGGTCCTCACCTTCGCCAGCTCCATCCTCGGCACGACGATCGTGGGAGCGAGTCCAGGACCGAGCACGAGTGCTGTGAGGCGTTCGATCGTGTCACCTTCGACGCCGACCAGATACTGCAGGTCGGGGCCCGGGCCCACGACTATTCCGTCGAGACCGGCGTCGGCGGCGAGAGACGCGGCGCGGTCGAGTCGGGCGGCGTACACGGAAGCGGGGAACGGCAGTGTGCTCACGGCATCCACGCTACTGCTCGGGCCTGCGACAGGGAACGACGACTCAGCTGACGGCGAGGCGGATGCGCTCGGTGAGCACCTTGCGGTTCGCTGCAGTGAGGTCGAGCAGCGCGTAGGCGGTCGGCCACATCGTGCCGTCGTCGAGGTTCGAGATGGGCTCGAACCCGAAGGTGCCGTAGCGGACCTTGAACTTGCTCGCCGGCTGGAAGAAGCACAGCACCTTGCCGTCCTTGCCCCACGCCGGCATGCCGTAGTAGGTGCGCGGCATCAGCTCGGGAGCGACCTCGGTGACGAGGGCATGCAGCGCCAGCGACAACTCGCGATCCTTGTCGTCCGGCAGCTTCGCCACCGCCGCTTCGAGATCTGCGATCCCCTCGGCGCGCACTTCCTCAGGACTCTTCTTCGCTCGAGAGCGCGACTTGCGCTTGTCGGCCGCGGCCTCCTTCATCGCCTCGCGTTCCTCGGCGCTGAAGTTCTTCTCGTTGTCAGCCATGACGGGTTCCTTTCCTGGCGTGATCTGCGATGAACTTCACACTACGGATGCCACGGCCGGTTGTGCTTCTCGATTCCTGATCGATCCGGCACCCTCTGTCATGACGGCTCGACACACAGCGGTGGATGTCATCGCGCGGGGGCTAGTGTGAGGGCATGGACATGCGGGTCGCGGCATACGCGGTCGTCACCGATGACGACGGACGCATACTTCTGGCGCGCTGGATCGAAGGACGCCGAGTCGCCTGGACGATGCCCGGTGGCGGTCTCGAGGCCGGCGAGGCACCCGAAGACGCCGTGCGGCGGGAGCTTCGTGAGGAGACCGGCTACAGCGTCAAAGTCGGGGAGCTGCTCGGCATCCACTCGCGGGTGATCCCCGCCGGTCAGCGGGTGGGCGAGTCGGACCAGCCGCTGCACACGCTGCGCATCGTCTACCGCGCATCTGTGACGGGCGGGAAGTTGACCTTCGAGGCCGACGGCTCGACCGACATGGCGGAGTGGTTTCCCCTCAAGGCGGTGAAGGAGCTGCAGAGGGTGAAGCTGGTCGACATCGCACTGCGGATGGCCGGCATCCTCTGAGTCAGTCGCGCGCCTCTTCGGGAACCGAGATGTCGGCCACCGTCGCGCCGTAGGCGGAGATGAGGTCGTCTGCGTCCACGAACAGGCTGTAGCCGTGAGCACCGGCGCCCATGGCGATCCGCTGTCCGATGATCGACTCGTCGGCGAAGACGGGCCAGTCGGTGGTGCTGCCGATCGGCACGATCGTGCCGCGCTCGTATCCGGTCGCTGCGAGGGCCAGCTCCGGCTCAGGCAGGCGCAGCTTGTTCACACCCACCACCGCACGCAGCTTGGGCCACGAAATCGACCTGCCGCCCGGTACCAGCGCGAACAGATAGGTGTCGTCCGAGCGCTTGACGACGAGGGTCTTCACGATGCCGGAGGGCAGGATACCGAGCAGTTCCGCAGCTTCGACGAGGCTGCGGGCCGCCGGCCGTTCACGGATCTCGATCTCGAGGCCCCGCGCGGCCGCGGCATCCTTCACCCGAGCATGGAGATCCCCCGGCTCAGTGGCCGGGGGCTCCGGTGTCGAGGTCACGCGTCAGGTGCGGAGAGCGGGTCGTCGGCGACCCAGAGCTCGTCGTCGGCGCGCAGTGCCTGCCAGGCGGCGTAGAGAACACCGGCTGCTGCGGCGACTCCGAGGATCAGGGCGATGATCGAGCCGACGCCCGGGCCCTTCGGCTCGGGCTTGGTGGCCTTCCGAACCTTGCGAACGACACCCTCACGCTTGGCGTTCGCCACGTCCCACGCGGTGAGCGCGGTTCCGACGACTCCGCCGACGATCGGGACGACCTTGTCGTCGACGACGTGGTGGCCGAATCGCACGCCACGGTCGACGACCGGCGCGACGCGACGGTTGTAGGTGTCCTGCACGACAGGACCGACCTGCTCGCGGCCGAAGTGGCCGAGCTGGCGTCCGGCCTCACGGGCGACGTCGGCGGCGTGGCCGACCAGGACCTGCTGGTTCTCCCAGAGCTGGTTGGCGTCGTTCTGAAGACGACGCAGCTCCTTCTTCCGCTTGCGGCTGATGCTCACGATGCTCTCCTGTCGATTGGAGTACGGATTCCCCATCTTGCCACGCGACCCTGGATGGGGCGAGGGAATCGCCGAACCCTTGCGCCGAAGGCGGATCGACGCTAGACGCGGGCCAACTCATGGGAAGCTCTGCGAGAATGGACGCATGGCTCATGCTTCTCATGTCGCAACCCTGCACACCAACCACGGTGACATCGTCATCAACCTCTTCGGCGACCACGCTCCGAAGACGGTCAAGAACTTCGTCGGCCTCGCCGACGGCACCCAGGAGTGGACGCACCCCGCCACCGGCAAGCCGGGCGAGGGCGCTCTCTACAAGGACGTCGTCTTCCACCGCATCATCCCGAACTTCATGATCCAGGGCGGCGACCCGCTCGGACAGGGCATCGGCGGCCCCGGCTACAACTTCGACGACGAGATCAACATGGAGCTCAACTTCAACGAGCCCTACATCCTCGCCATGGCGAACGCCGGCCTGCGTCGCAACGCCATCACGGGCAAGCCCGAGGGCACCAACGGCTCGCAGTTCTTCATCACGACCGACCCCACTCCCTGGCTCCAGGGCAAGCACACGATCTTCGGCGAGGTCGCCGATGACGCCTCCAAGGCTGTCGTCGACGCGATCGCCGCAGTGCCGACGGCCGCGGGCGACCGCCCGATCGAGCCCGTCGTGCTGCAGTCGATCGACATCGTCGCGGCCTGACGCCGACGCTGGCCGATCCGGATGACGACGCCTGAGTTCGCGGACAACCGCGACAACTTCTGCTACCGGCATCCGGATCGGCAGAGCTTCGTGCTCTGCCAGCGGTGCCTGCGAACGATCTGCCCCGAGTGCCAGACGCAGGCGCCGGTCGGAGTGATCTGCCCCGAGTGCATGGCCGAGCAACGCAAGAGCCGCACTCCCGCCCAGAAGCGTGCAGAGCGCCGGTGGGGCGGCCGCAACACGGCGACCGCCGCCGTGCGCAGCGGCAAGCCGATCGTCACGTACGCACTGCTCGCAGTGACGTCGTTCATCGGGCTGGTGCAGCTGATCCCGGGGATCGGCGACGCGATCACGGGCCAGCTGCTCTTCGCGGCGGGATATCTGTATCCGAACCTGTCTCTCATGACCTTCGAGCCCTGGCGGCTTCTCACCGCCGTGTTCGTCCACGGCGGGTTCCTGCATCTCGCGCTCAACATGCTCGCGCTGTGGATGCTGGGGCAGAGCCTGGAGCCGATGCTCGGTCGGGTCCGCTTCCTCGCGCTCTATCTGATCAGCGGACTCGGCGGTTCCGTCGCCGTCGCCCTGCTCGCGCCCGGGACCGCGACGGTCGGCGCCTCCGGGGCGATCTTCGGCCTCATGGCCGCGCTGCTGATCATCGGCAGGCACATCGGCGCGAACGTCACGGGGATCCTCGTGATCCTCGGCATCAACTTCGTCGTCGGATTCGTGTTCTCTCAGAACATCGCCTGGCAGGCGCACCTCGGTGGAGCGATCGTCGGTGCACTCGTCGCATTCATCCTCACGAGAACCCGAAGGCGAGAGCAGCGCACGCTGCAGATCCTGCTGCTCGCTGCGGTGGTCGTGGCACTCGTCCTGATCGTCGCCTTCCTGGTGCCGTTCCTGATCACGACGGTTTACTCCTGATCAAGAGTTGTTAACAGGGTTGTTAACCGTTGTGAATAACATGGGTGTAATTCTCCCCAGGGTGGGGATAACCTGTGGATAACTCAGGACGACAGTGTCAGCCGAATCGCTCGTCGACGACACGAAGAAGGCCCCTCTCGCCTGAGCGAGAGGGGCCTTCTTCGAAGAGAGAGGGCTGGCGTCAGCGCCAGCGGGTGGTCATCAGGAATCCGATCAGGGCGATGCCCAGACCGATCGCGAGGTTCCAGTTGTCGAGACCGGGAATCGGGAACTGCATGCCGGAGATGTAGAACACCAGAATCCACACCAGACCGAGGAGCATGAAGCCGACCATCACCGGCTTGAACCACACGGCGTTGGGTGCGGCTTCGCCTTCGCTGCGCGGAGCTTCGGGTTCTTCAGTCTTGCGGTCGCGTGCCATTCCCACAGTGTACCCAAGAGTGTCATATCGCGCGGAAAAGCAAGGCCAGAGGGCTGGTGTCCAGGTCTGGAAGATAAGATCTGGCCATGACTGCATCCGTCGTCTCGGGGGAGCGACGTGCACGACGCCGTCGCCCCCGATCGCGCGCGACCTTCACGAGCGTGCTCGGCGAGCTGTTGCTCACCGGTGGCGTGCTCGTGCTGCTCTTCGTCGCCTGGCAGATGTGGATCGGCGACATCATCATCGCCGCGCAGAAGAACGACGAGGGCGCGGCCATGTCGCAGACGCTTGCCGAGGCTCCCGCACCCGAGCCTCCGCCCCTGATCGAGGGGGAGGACGGCACGACCTACTACGAGCCCGTGATACCCGCCGCCCCCGCCGACGCACAGTGGTTCGCGCAGATGCACGTGCCGCGCTTCGGTGCTGACTACAACGTCGGCATCTACGGGGGCACGAGCCGTGCACGCACTCTCGACGACCTGGGAATCGGCGTCTACACCGACTCGAAGATGCCCGGCGAGGTCGGCAACTTCGCGATGGCCGGGCACCGCACCACCTGGGGCAAGCCCTTCAACCAGCTCGACAAGCTCCAGGTCGGCGATGCGATCGTCGTCGAGACCCCCGACGGATGGTTCACCTACCGTTTCCGGACGCTGGAGTACGTGAAGCCGACGCAGACCGACGTGCTGCTCGACGTGCCGCAGATGCCGGGCGTCGAGACGGGCGAGAAGTACATCACTCTGACCGCCTGCTCGCCGCTCTACTCACTCGCTGAGCGCATCGTCGCCTACGGGGTGTTCGACAGCTTCCAGCCCCGTGCCGAGGGCCCGCCCACGGCGCTCACCGACCCCCCGCCTCCGCCGGCTGCGCCGTCGATCTAGCCGAACGGAACGAGACGAAATCATGTATGCCGCACTCTGGCGCCTGCTGCCCGGTCCGTGGTGGCTGAAGCTCTTCTTCCTCCTCGTGCTCATCGCAGCAGTGCTCTACGGGTTGTTCTGGTTCGTGTTCCCCTGGGTGAGCCCCCTGATCACACCGGGCGAGGTCGATCTCGAATGACCCGCGTGCTGGTCGTGGACAACCACGACAGCTTCGTGCACACCCTCGTCGGGTACCTGCGTGAGCTCGGCGCCGATGTGACCCTGATCGAAGCGGATGCCACCGACGCCGCGCAGCTCGAGGGGATACTGCCCGCCTTCGACGCGCTGCTCCTCTCGCCGGGCCCGGGCACACCAGCCGACGCCGGGGTATCGATCGATGCGGTGCGCCTCGCCGCGCGGATCAGCATGCCTCTCCTCGGCGTCTGCCTCGGCCATCAGGTGATCGGCGCTGCTTTCGGCACAGCCGTGTCGGAGGCGCCGGAGCTGATGCACGGCATGGTGTCGCGGGTCACGCACGACGGCTCGGCTCTCTTCGCCGGCATCCCTTCGCCGTTCGGTGCCGGTAGATATCACTCCCTCGCCCTCGCGGAGTCCGCGCTGCCGGCCGACGTCGTCGTCACCGCCCGCACGGAGAGCGGCACCGTCATGGCCCTGGCGCACACCCGGCTGCCGATTCTCGGGGTGCAGTTCCACCCCGAGAGCGTGCTCACTGAAGGCGGCTACCGCCTGCTGGCGAACTGGCTCGACCTCTGCGGCGACCCGGACGCCGTGGCTCTGTCGGCGAACCTGCATCCCCTGTCGGGCGTGTGAAGCGTCGGTGACGCCTCGGGTCAGCCGGCGGCGACGCAGTAGCGCAGTTCGACGGTCGAGCCGATCGCGACATCGCCCGGCGCGGCCGACATCGACGACACGGTGGGGGGCTCGGTCGGCGTGCAGTCGATCAGCTCGACCGGGCTCGGTGTGAGCCCGATGCGTTCGAGCTCTGCCTGCGCGGCATCCATCGTCCACCCTGTGACATCGGTGAGGGTCACCCGGCCACTGGCGACCACGAGATTCACGACGGTCTGCGGCGCGACCTCGCTCTCGGCGGCCTCGCTCGCCTCCATCACCGTCTCTGCTGCCAGACCCTTGTCGTTGCGCTGGATCACCGTGCCGAGTTCGAGACCCGCCGCCGCGAGAGCATCTTTGGCGGCCGTCAACGACAGCCCCTCGAGAATCGGCACCATCACGGTCTCCTTGCCGGATGACACGTAGATGGTGACGGAATCACCCTCGCTGACGGCTGTGCCGCTCTCCGGATCGGTGCGGATCACGTTGCCCTCGACGATGTCGTTGCTCGATTCGAGCACGAGCTTGGTGGTCAGATCGAGCTCGGCGAGATCGTCTTGGGCGCGCTCGGACGAGACGTTGACGAGATCCGGCACGACGCGAGCGCTCGACGGCACGTCATCCGGGCGCATGCTGAGCGTCCACACCCAGAACAGCACGGATGCCAGGAGCACCGCGAGCAGCGCGACACCTGCCCAGATCCACGCGACCGGCGGACCCGACTGCGTGCGAGCCATGGTCGTGTCGGTGCTCAGCTGGCGCAGCGACCGGGCCGTCTCCTGCGCGGCGCGCGGGCTCGGTCCATACAGCTCGCTGGTGAGCGCGCCGAGTTCCTTGCGGCTCGGCGCGTGGCCGGAGACCGCGGAGTCGAGCGCTGCGCGGAAGTGCGCGGCATCCGGGTACCGCTGGTACGGGTCTTTCGCGAGTGCGCGGAGGACGATCGGGTCGAGCGCACCGGGGGAGTCCTCGTTCACCTCGGTCGGAGGCACGGGGGTCTCGCTGACGTGCTGGTACGCGACGGCGACCGGCGACTCGCCACGGAACGGCTGACGACCGGTGAGCAGCTCGTAGAGCACCACGCCGGTGGAGTAGAGGTCAGCCCGGGCGTCGACCGGCTCGCCCTTGGCCTGCTCGGGCGAGAAGTATGCGGCGGTTCCGATGATCTGCGTGGTCTCGGCAACGGTCGAGGACGAGTCGGACACGGCGCGGGCGATGCCGAAGTCCATGACCTTGACCTGGCCCTTGTCGGTCACCATGACGTTGCCCGGCTTGATGTCTCGGTGCACGACGCCCGCGCGGTGCGAGTAGTCGAGCGCCTCGAGGATGCCGTCGACGTAGCGCACGGCGTCTTCGACAGGCACCGGACCCTTCGCGATGATGTCCTTCAGCAGGGTTCCGCTGATCAGCTCCATGATGATGTACGGAGGCTCATCGGTGCTGCTGTCGGTGGTCGAGGGGTCGCCGGCGTCGTAGACGCGGACGATCGACGGGTGCGACATGCGCGACGCCGACTGCGCTTCGAGACGGAAGCGCGTGCGGAACGCGTTGTCCCGTGCGAGCTCGGGGTCGAGGATCTTGATCGCGACCGCACGACCGAGCGTGAGGTCGTACCCTCGGTACACCTTCGCCATGCCGCCGTGCCCGATGAGCTCGTCTACGCGGTAGCGACCCGCGAGAACGCGTGGCTCTGTCGACACGTACTGACCCCCTGATACGACCTTGTGGATGCTCTAGCCTACGGCGAGAGCGGTTTATTCGCCTGAGTCGCCGCCGTCGGTGTCGCCCTCACCGGGATCCGGTGCGGCAGGCAGAATGGCGACGCCCGGCATCGCGTCGGACTGCTCGGACGGCATGTCGCTTCCGCAGAACACACGGAACGTGGCAGTGATCGTCTGGCCGGCCGTGCCGGGGACGATCTGCGTCGAGAGGACGCTCGGTCCGAAGCTGCGGATGGACTCGCCCGAGTTGCCGCCGGAGAAGGTCGCGTTGGTGAGCGTGACCTCGAAGGCGGACCGCGCCGGGGTGCCCGAGGGGCACTCGAAGCTCGGCCAGTTGAGCGTCACAGGAACGCCCTCGGTCGCGGTGCCGGCGATGGTCGGGGTGCCCGAGGGCTTGCCCACCTTCACCTGCTCCTTGAAGGTCGTCAGGGTGATGGTCGTGCCCTCCGGCACGTTCCCACCCGGCTGGACCGATTCGACCGTTCCGACCTGACTCGCGCTCGGGGCGACGGTGTTGCCCACGGTGCACTCGGCCTGCAGCCCGGCGTTGACCGCCGCGGCCTGCGCGGCCTCGCACTGCATTCCGACGAGCCCGAGAGCATCGACGTCGATCAGCTCGGGCTCGGGCGTCTCGGTCTCGCTCGGCGTCGGCTTGGGCGTCTGGACAGCCGTCTCCGACTGCGTCGGCTCGGGCTCGGGGTCACCCGGGTTCATCAGAGCGAACACGGTTCCGCCGAGCACGATCACGAGCAGGGCGATCAGAGCGATGAGCGGCCACGTCCAGGGGCTGCGCTTCTTCTTCGTCTTCTCTGCGCCCTCATCGGCCTGCTCGCCGGTGGGCAGCTGGGCCGTGGTGGGGAGGATGCGAGTCGTGCCGTCGTCGCCCGATGCGGTGAGCAGTCGGGTGGCATCGTCGGATGCCACGCCGCCGGTCGCGATGGCCGGCACGGCGATGGCCGCGGAGTTCAGGTCGCCTCGGCGCAGTGCCTGAGCGGCGCGTGCCACCGTCGCGGAGGACGAGGGCCGGTCGGCCGGCTTCTTGGCGATCATCGCCATGACGAGGTTCTGCACCGGGATCGGCACGGTCGGCGGCAGCGGCGGAGGCTGCTCGTTGATCTGCGCCATCGCGATCGCGACCTGTGACTCACCCGTGAAGGGGCGCTTGCCTGCGAGGCACTCGTACGCGACGATGCCGAGCGAGTAGGTGTCGGTCGCCGGCGATGCCGGGTGCCCGGAAGCCTGCTCCGGCGAGAGGTACTGCACGGTGCCCATGACCTGGCCGGTGGCCGTCAGCGGCACCTGGTCGGCGATGCGGGCGATGCCGAAGTCGGTGATCTTGACGCGGCCGTCGGGCGTGATCAGCAGGTTTCCCGGCTTGATGTCGCGGTGCACGAGGCCTGCTGCGTGGGCGGCCTGCAGAGCGGATGCCGTCTGCGCGACGATGTCGAGCGTCTTGTCGGCGCTCAGCGCGCCCTCGCGCTCGAGCACGGTCGAGAGCGCCTCGCCGGGCACGAGCTCCATGACGAGGTAGGCGCTGCCGTTCTCCTCGCCGTAGTCGAAGACGCTCGCGATGCCCTCGTGGTTGACGAGTGCGGCATGGCGCGCCTCAGCGCGGAACCGCTCGAGGAACCCGGGGTCCCCCATGTACTCGTCCTTGAGGATCTTGATGGCCACGGTGCGGCCGATGACGTGATCCGTCGCCTCCCACACCTCGCCCATGCCGCCGATCGCAATACGCGACTGCAGCTCGTAGCGACCACCGAACGACACACCCTGCGTCGGTCTCATCTGCCCAGCACCGCCTCTATGACCTTCTTTGCAATCGGAGCGGCGATGGTGTCGCCGGATCCTGACTGCCCTTGTCCGCCGCCGTCTTCGACGAGGACCGCTACTGCCACTTCCGGGTCGTCCGCCGGCGCGAAACCGGTGAACCACAACGTGTAGGGCTTGTTACCGTTCTCGGTCGTGCCTGTCTTTCCAGCCACATCGACCCCGTCTATTCTTGCACCCTGCGCAGCGCCGTTTGAGACGCTGGCGACCATCGACGCCGTGATCTGATCGGCGATCGTCGCATCGGTGGCCTGGCCGAACTGCGTGTCGTCGTACGAACGGATGACCGAGAGGTCGTTGCCGATCACCGTGTCGACCAGACGGGGGTTCATGACGACGCCTTCGTTCGCGATTCCCGCCGCCACCATCGCGATCTGCAACGGTGTGGCGGTGACCTGTCCCTGTCCGAATCCGGTCAGTCCGGTCTGCGGGTCGTCGAGGGCGCGGGGGTAGCTCGAGGGCGTCGACTCGAGAGGGGTGGAGAAGCTTTGGTTCCACCCGAACTTCTCCGCCATCTCGCGGATCTTGTCGTCGCCGAGCTGCACGGCGAGTTCAGCCATCGGGATGTTGCAGCTCAACCGGATCGCCTCGGCGATCGTCACGGTGTCACCCGGCCCGCACGTGCCACCCCATGCGTTCGAGACCGTGTTGTTCGACTGCGGCAGCTGGTAGCGAGCGGGGTTCGGCAGCGTCGAGTCAGGGGTGTAGTCGCCGCTCGCATAGGCTGCGGCTGCGACCACGAGCTTGAACGTCGAGCCGGGCGGGTTGAGGTCCCCGGCGATCGCCCGATTCGAGAGCGGCTTCGTGGGGTCTTCGTCGAGCTGGTCGTAGGTCGCGTTCGCGGCATCCGCGTCATGCGTCGCGAGCAGGTTGGTGTCGAAGCCGGGCGTCGACACCATGGCGAGAATGCGCCCGGTCTTCGGCTCGATGGCGACGACGGCGCCGTTGAGTCCCTGGAGGCCCTCGTAGGCCGCTCGCTGCGCGGCGGCGTCGAGGGTCAGCTCCACACTGAATCCGCTCTGCGGCTGGCCCGAGAGGATCCGCTCGATCTCGGCGAAGAACGCGCTCGAGCCGGTGCCGGAGAGATCGGCGTTCATCGCCCGCTCGATCCCCGTCGCCGACTGCAGTGCAGGGTTGAAGTACCCGGTGACGGGCGCCCACATCGCGGCATCCGTGTAGACCCGCTGGAACTGGTAGCGGTCGTCGGAGGCCGTCGAGGAGGCGATCGCCACGTCGTCGACGATGATCGATCCTCGTTGGATCTCGTAGCTGTCGAGCAGCGTGCGCCTGTTGTTCGGGTTCTGCCCGAGGGAATCGGCCTCGACGACCTGAATCCAGCTGGTCGCCGCGAACAGCGACAGGAACATGAACAGCATGACGATGCTGAGACGGCGGAGCTCTTTGGTCATGCGACGCCCCCTCGGGCGGAGTGCACGCCGGTCACTGAGCGCGGAGCGCAGCGGCGAGTCGAAGAGTCGGTCATGTCAGCCGATCACCGCCCTGGGTTGGCTGCGGACACCGTCGGAGATGCGCAGCAGGATGGCCACGATGAGCCAGTTGGCCACGAGCGACGAGCCACCGGCGGCGAGGAACGGGGTGGTCAGACCGGTGAGCGGGATGAGCCGGGTCACACCGCCGACCATGATGAACACCTGCAGTGCGATGGTGAACGAGAGGCCGATGGCGAGGAGCTTGCCGAAGTCGTCCTGACCGGCGAGCCCGATGCGCACGCCGCGGCTGACGAACACCATGTAGAGGCAGAGGATGGCGAACAGCCCGATCAGGCCGATCTCCTCACCGAGGCTGGTGATGATGTAGTCGCTGTGCGCGAGCGGGGTGACCTCGGGGCGACCCTGACCCCATCCGGTGCCGAGCAGACCGCCGTGTGCGAGGCCGAACAGGCCCTGCATGGGCTGGAACCCTGCGACGTCCGGGTCGACCTTCTCAGGATCGAAGAGGAACAGCCAGTTCGTGAAGCGGCCCTGCACGTAGCTGAGGATCTGGGTGGCGACCGCGACGCCGGCTGCGACGAGGCCGAGGCCGATCAGCACCCAGCTGGTCTTGCCGGTGGCGACGTAGAGCATCGCGACGAACATGCCGAAGATGAGGGTTCCGGTGCCGAGGTCGCGCTGGATCACGATGATTCCGAGCGAGATCGCCCACACCACCAGCACGGGTCCGAGCTCGCGCATGCGCGGCCAGGTGATGCCGAGGAACTTCGTGCCCACCGACGTGAGGCTCTCACGGGTGCGCACCAGGTAGCCGGCGAAGAAGATGGCGAGGCAGATCTTGGCGAGCTCGCCCGGCTGGAAGGCGAACATGCCGCCGAGCGACACCCACACCTGGGCGTTCGCGTCGGGGATGCGCAGGCCGGGCACGAACGGCAGCAGCAGCAGCAGGATGCCGGAGAGCCCGAAGATGTACGTGTAGCGGAACAGCACCCGGTAGTTGCGCAGCAGGATCACGACGGCGATCGCTCCCGCGAGCGAGATCGCGGTCCACGCGAGCTGCTTCGTCGAGTACGCGTTCCACCCGGTCAGCGACTGGGCGATGTCGATGCGGTAGATCATCGCGATGCCGAGACCCGTGAGCAGGGTGGCGATCGGCAGGATGAAGGGATCGGCCGCGGAGGCCACGGCGCGCAGCACGAAGTGCACCGCGAACGCGAGAACGGCGAGACCGCCGCCGATCGCGAGGATCATCGGGTCGATGAGGCCGAGCGCGCCAAGCTGCACGAGCGTGAGGGACGCGCCGCTGATCGCGACGGCGAACAGCAGCAGCCAGAACTCGCGGTTGCGCTGCGTCTGCGGCATCCGCATCTTCTTGAGGGCCTTGATGACACTCGTGTCAGCCGTGACGTCGGTGCTCATCCCGCATCCTCCGTCGGCGTCTCGGTGGGCAGGGGAGTGGGCAGGGGAGTCTCGCCGATCACGCGGTCGGCTCCGGCCTGGAGCCGCGTGACGATCGCCTCTGCGTCGGAGAAGGAACGGGCGGTGATCGTGCGCTCGACGGAATCCCGCTGGTAGGGCGGGAGGTTCGCGAGCAGGATGTCGGTGTCGCGCAGCGGCGTCGACAGCGTGATCGGGCCGATGTTCTGCTGCACGCCCTGGTAGATCACGACGCTGTCCTCGTCGGCGCCGACGAAGTAGCGGGTCTGGGTCCAGCTGTAAGCCGCGAAGGCGGCGAACACGAGCATCGCGACGACCACCAGCATCCCGGCGATCCAGCCGAGACGACGGCGCTTGGCGCGTCGGCGGTCTTCCTCGATGAGCTCCTCGAGGTACTCGGGGGCCGGCTCGAAGTGGCTGGGCTCGTTCGCCGCCTGCCGAACAGGATGCAGCCAGTTGCCGCGCGGTGCGCGCACGGGCGGCACGGTGATGTTGGCGGGGTTCGAGGCCGATCCGACGATCGTCGCGGTGCCGGAGTGCATGGCGTGCTGGCCGCCGACCTCGACGAGGACGATCGTCACGTTGTCGGGCGCGCCGCCGTCGAGTGCCTGCTTCAGCAGGTTGTCGGCCGTGCGCCCCGGTGCCATGCCCATGCGCATCGCCTTGAGGATGTGCGCCTCGTCGACGACACCGGAGAGCCCGTCGGAGCACAGAAGCCAGCGGTCACCCGGCTGGGTGTGCATGACGAACATGTCGAGTTCCGGGTCGGCGTCCATGTCGCTGAGCACGCGCATGAGCACCGAGCGACGCGGGTGGTATCGCGCCTCTTCGGGGGTGATGCGACCAGAGTCGACGAGTCGCTGCACGAAGGTGTGGTCGGCGGTGATCTGGGTGACCGCATCGTCGCGGTACAGGTAGATGCGCGAGTCGCCGATGTGACCGATGACCGCATAGTCGTCGACCATGATGATCGCGCTGAGCGTCGTGCCGAGGCCGGCGAGTTCGGGGCGGTCCTTGGCGGCGCGGATCAGATCGCCGGCTGCCGTGGTCGCGGCGGCCTGAAGGGAGGCCTGTGCGTCTTCGACCGACGTGTAGGGCTGGTCGAGCGGCTCGAGCCGGTGGATCGCGATGCTCGACGCGACGTCTCCGCCCGCGTGACCGCCCATGCCGTCGGCGACGACGAACAGGTTCGCCCCGGAATATCCGGAGTCCTGGTTGTTGGAGCGGACCTTCCCGGTGTGGGAGATCGCGGCACTCGAGCCTTCGAAGACCATGCCGGGGTCAGGCTCGCAGCTCGAAGGTCGTGGCGCCCACCTTGATCGGGGTGCCGAGGGCGAGGCCGACCGGACCGCCGGTCACCCGCTGGCCGGCGACGTACGTGCCGTTGGTCGAGTCGAGATCCTGGATGGCCCAGCTGTCGCCTCGGAGCAGCAGGCGCGCGTGATGGCTGGAGGTGTAGTCGTCGCGGATCACGAGAGCCGACTCGCTCGAGCGGCCGATCGTCAGAGTCTCGGTGCCGAGGGGCAGTTCGAGCCCCGCCTTCGGGCCGGAGGTGATCACGAGGCGCTTGGCCGTCGCGACCGTCGCGGGGCCGGTGCTGGGCTTCGACGATGCGGGGCGGGATGCCGGTGCTGAGGCGGGTGCCTTCGTCGGGGCGGGCATCGCGGCAGCGGCCTCGGCCGGGAGCTTGCGCACCTTCATGCCGAACAGGTCGGCGCGCAGCGAGTAGACGACTCCGAACACGAAGAACCACAGGATCAGCAGGAAGCCGATGCGCAGCAGGAGCAGGACGAGCTCGCTGGGAGTGCTCACGAGATGGCTCCGAACGCGCGGGTCGCGTCATCGTCACGCGGCCGCGGCGGGCGTGACGGGGTGGCGACGGGAACGATGCGGAACACCAGGTCGGTGCGTCCGATGGTGATGGTGGTGTCAGAGGGAAGGGCCGCTTCTCGCACCTTCTGGCCGTCGACCTTGGTGCCGTTGGTCGAGCCGAGGTCGCGCATCATGGCGCGCTCGCCGTCCCAGAGGACCTCGACGTGCTTGCGGCTGGATCCCGCGTCGGAGATCGTGATGTCGGCATCCGTTCCGCGGCCGATGACCGTGCGTGCACGGGTGAGCGAATGGCGGCGGCCGTCGACGTCGATGACGGCCTGCCAGTTGACGCGACCCTCGACCGTGCCCGAGCTGACGTTGATCGTGCCGGTGGCGATCTTGTCGTCGCCTTCGAGCGAGATCGACAGCGGGCCGGAGAAGCTGTAGCCCTGCGCCTTCGCGTGCTTGGTGAGCAGTGCGTGCAGCTCATCGGTGAGCGCACCGCCGAGCCCCTGCATCCGCTCGGCGTCGTCAGTGCTGAGGCGCACGACGAAGTTGTTGGGCGCGATGATGCGGTCCCTGCTCACCACAGCCGCTTTGGTGTCCGCTTCGCGCCGAAGGGCCGAAGCGATCTCCACGGGCTGGATGCCGCTGCGGAAGGTCTTCGCGAACGCGCTGTTCACAGCGCGCTCGAGACCCTTCTCAAAGCTGTCAAGTAGTCCCACTGGGCTCCTCTGGCATACCGACCGGTACGCACATCGTAGCCAGGTGTGCTGGGTGAACGCCCTCGCGAGGCGGGAAAGCGCCGAGAATCCGGGGGAGTGGGGAGGGGTATGCGGGGTTGAGGGTGGTGTCTCGCGGCGGCCGGGGGCGCGCCGTTCGGGAGGAGAACTGCCCCTGGGGAGGAGGAAATCGAGGGGATCCTCCTCCCCAGGGGCAGAAGTCCTCCCGACGGTGCTGAGTCCACCGCGGCCTCGGTTTCTTCGCGAGGCGGAACGCGTGATATCTTTGGGAAGTTGAGTTCTTCGGAGCCCGACATACTCGCGCGAGTGGCGGAATGGTAGACGCGCTGGCTTCAGGTGCCAGTGTCCTTATGGACGTGGGGGTTCAAGTCCCCCCTCGCGCACAGCGAGAAGCAGATGTGAAAAGGCCCGGTTCCTCTCGAGGAAGCCGGGCCTTTCGCATGCGTCGGAAGTGTGTCAGCCGCGAATCGCCCGCCGAGCCGCCTCGAACCGCACCCAGTCATGGTCGGATGCCGGGGTCAGCTCCCACTCTTCGACGGGGCCGCTCTCCCATGCTGTCGCGGCCACAGCGCCACCCGCGTCGGTGAGATCCGTGACGACCGCGGCGTCGAGTCGGCCGCCGGCGAGGAGCTTCTGCTGTGATGCCTTCGTCACTCGACCCCACCACTCGGGCTCGGCCGTTGCGGTGAGCACCTCACCCTTCTTCAGGACGACGGCGACGGCATCCGCATCTCCAGGCGCGGAGTCCTCGACGACGAGAACGGGCGCCCGCCTCACGCCCAGCGCCGCGATCACCGCCTCGCCGAGAGTGTCGTAGCTGCCGGTGCTCGTGTGACGGCCGTCGAGTGTGTGCTCGATGTGGAAGCTCATGGATGAAGGCTACTCACCGCTCCCGTCGGACGCGCCGACCACTGCGGTTATTTTGAATGACTCAAAATAAGGTACGGTGGAAGAACAACGTGGTGCCGGGGTTGCAGCCCCGGCACCACTGTCCGTGAGACACCACCATCCCTGACTGAGGAGGCTCGCATGAGTCACGAACACGCCCCAGAGTACAGATCTCTGCCCGCCCCGCTGCTGCGGTTCGCACAGCATGAGTCCGTGCAGCGCATCACGACCGCCGACCTGCTCGCCACCCCGCCTCGCGCGAGCGAGCCCGGTCACTTCGTCGGTCGGGTGGACTCGGGCGGTCTGGGGAGCCCGCGCTATTTCGTCGGCGAGTACCGCGACGGGCGGATGCCGACCGCACTCGTGCTCGAATACGGCGCTTCGTCCTCCGACCAGACGAGATCGGCACGGGTGTGGAGCCTTGCCGATCACCGTGGGACGAGCCCGGACTACCGCCTCATCCACGATGACTCCTCCCGCGGCTACGTCACGGTGTGAGCCCGAGCTCACAGCACCCTCGCAGGACTCGCCGCCTCCACGTGTTGGTGGTGGCGGCTGAGTCGTGATGGTGTGAACAGGTGAGACCGCCAGCATCCTCCCCCAGTGACGGCCAGAACGACGTATCGCCCGAGACCGGACCGGTGCCCCGACCTCGCCGGCGGCGTGGCTGGGTGATCGGCTGGATCAGCGCTGCCGTCGTCGTGGCGCTGGTCGCCGTCGGTGCGATCGCCTACGCGCAGCTGCAGGGGAACGTCACGACCGCGCCGATCCGCTCGGACGACGGGGAGTCCGAACCCGAGCTCGCGACAGGGGATCTGAACATCCTGCTGCTCGGATCCGACTCGAGAGCGCTCGAATCGGACGGCTTCGGCGAAGACGACGGCACCGAGCGCAGCGATGCGATGGTCATCGCTCACATCTCGAGCGACAACACCCGGATCGACGCCGTGCAGCTTCCGCGTGACACCCTCGGCGACCTGCCCGCCTGCGACGACAACGGACGCGGGTCGTACGACGGCGGCTTCGGGATGCTGAACTCGGCCCTGCAGTACGGGCCGGCCTGCTCCGTCGCGGCGGTCGAGCAGCTCACGGGCATGACGATCGACCATTTCGTGCAGATGGACTTCGAGGGCTTCATCGGCATGGTCGATGCGATGGGCGGCATCGACGTGTGCCTGCCCGAACCCCTGCAGGACGGCCACGCGAGGCTCGACCTGCCGGCCGGCGCTCAGTCGATCAACGGCGACCAGGCGCTCGCTCTCGCCCGCACCCGGCACGCGCTCGCCGAAGAGAGCGACATCGCTCGCCTCGGACATCAGCAGATGGTGCTCTCGGCGATCGTGCAGAAGGCCACGAAGTCCGACGTGCTGGTGCGCCCCGACCGTCTCTACGCGTTTCTCGATGCCGTCACCTCGTCGATGACCGTCGATCCGGGGCTCGGCGCCCTGACCGATCTGGCCGGCCTCGCCGCGCGGGTCGCGAATGTTCCCCTGAGCAGCGTGACGTTCGTCACGATGCCGACGACCGAGGCTCCGGAGGATCCCAACCGCGTCGTGCCCACCGCCGATGCCGACGTCATCTTCCGGGCGCTGATCGACGACGTGCCGATCGTGCTGACCACCGACGAGGTGCAGCCCCCAGCCACCGTGCGCACCGCCCCCGTGCAGATTCTCAACGGAGCGGGCATCAGCGGGCTGGCATCCCGCGTCTCGGAGGATGCGACCGGCTACGGATACACGGTCGCGAGCATCGCCAATGCCGACCCGGTCGAACTGACGACGATCACCGCTGCGGACACCCCCGACGCCCAGCAGACGGCGCAGGCGCTGGCTGCCGAACTGGGCCTCGCGGTGACCGTTCAGGTCGGGGACGTCGAAGGAGTGCAGGTGCTGCTCGGTGGCGACTACGAAGCGCTCGTCTCGCAGCCCCACGCGACGCCGGTGCCGCCGCGCCCGGTCGACGCGGTGAACCGCAGCGCCGACACCGACCTCTGCGCCGGCTGAGCGGCCCTCGCTCCGGGCTGCGCCGGGCAGACTGGAGGAGACTTCGTTCCTCACCGTCAGGAGACGCAAAATGCCGGACCAGCCTCGTCGAACCCCCAGCCAAGCCGTGCTCAGCGTGCAGCGGGTGGAGCAGGTGAGTCCTGACCTCGTGCGCATCACGGCCGGAGGCGACGGGTACGAGGCCTTCACCGACAACGTCTTCTCCGACAAGTACGTGAAGATCCTGTTCGCCGACCCGCGCCACGGGCTCACTCCTCCGTACGATCTCGCGCAGCTGCGCGAGGAGAGCCCCGAGAAGCTGCCCACCCGACGTACCTACACGGTGCGCGCGGCGGATGCCGAGCAGCAGCGTCTCGTGATCGACTTCGTCGTGCACGGCGACGAGGGCGTCGCGGGCCCGTGGGCTCGGTCGGCCCAGATCGGCGACACGCTCGTCGTCAGCGGAGCAGGCGGCGGGTACCTGCCCGCGCCGGGAACCCCGTGGCATCTGCTCATCGGCGACCACACCGCCCTCCCCGCGATCTCGTCGGCCGTCGAAGCGATGGACGCGGATGCCGTCGGGCACGTCATCCTCACCGTCGCCGACCCCGCCGACCGCCTCCTGCCGGAGGTGCCGGCCGGCGTGACGGTTCGATGGACCGACTCGGATGACGAGCTGCTGGCCGTTCTCGCCGAGCTGCCCTGGGGTGCGGGTCACCCCGGGGTCTTCGCGCATGGCGAGCGCGGAACCATCAAGGCCGTGCGGGCTCTGCTGAAGCAGCGCGACGTGCCGAGAGAGTCACTGTCGATCTCGGCCTACTGGGCACGGGGCCGCGCAGAGGATCAGTTCCAGGCCGAGAAGCGCGAGCCCATCGGTCAGATCGAGTAGCGCTCGACCTGGGTCAGAAACCCTCCGGCTCGCGAGGCGTGTAGGCACTGGTGAGCGCTTCGAGCTCGGCGGGTTCGAGGTGGATGCTGACGGCCGCGACGGCATCCTCGATGTGACCCGCCCTCGTCGCGCCGACGATCGGCGCCGTCACCGCGCTCTGCTGAGCGACCCATGCGAGAGCGATCTGCGCGCGGGAGACTCCTCGCGCCTCGGCCACGCGAGCGACCGCCTCGACGATGGCGCGGTTCGACTCCTCTTCGCGGCGATACAGCGTCGCTCCGAAGTCATCCGTCGCGGTGCGTGCCGTCTTCTCGTCCCAGTCGCGTGTGAGCTTGCCGCGCGCGAGCGGCGACCAGGGCAGCACTCCGACGCCGGAGTCGAGGCAGAACGGGTGCATCTCGCGCTCCTCTTCGCGCTGCAGCAGGTTGTACTGGTCCTGCATCGACACGAACGGCGTCCACCCGTTCTGCGCCGCAACGTGCTGAGCCTTCGCGAACTGCCATGCCCACATCGACGACGCTCCGATATATCGCGCCTTGCCGGAGCGGACGACGTCGTGCAGAGCCTGCATCGTCTCCTCGATCGGCGTCTGCGGATCCCATCGGTGGATCTGGTAGAGGTCGACGTGGTCGGTGCCGAGGCGCCTCAGGCTCGCGTCGATGCCCGAGAGGATGTGGGCGCGACTGAGCCCGGCCTGGTTCGCGCCCGGTCCCATGCGCCCGTGCACCTTGGTCGCGATCACGATCTCATCGCGGTTCGCGAAGTCGGCCAGAGCGCGACCGACGAACTCCTCGCTCGTGCCGTCGGAGTAGACGTCAGCGGTGTCGAAGGTGGTGATCCCGGCTTCGAGCGCGTGCCTGATCAGCGGGCGGCTGGCCTCTTCGTCGAGGGACCACCCGTGCGCGCCGCGATCCGGGGCGCCGAAGCTCATGCATCCGAGAACCACCGGGGAGATCCGGAGTCCTGAGCGACCGAGCCTCACGCTGCCTGCTGTGTCCAGCATCCGAATACTCCCTCTTGTCGTGGTCTGCGATCGATGCTCTCACGGTGCGGAGCGGTCAGGGGCGGCGGTCAGCTGAATCCGAACAGCACGAGCACGAGCGCGAACCCGATGGCCGGTCCGAGGAACATCACCCAGACGAGGAGGAGCACCGCGAACCCTCCCTTGACCAGATCGCCTCGCCTGACGAACGCGGCCAGGCCCGTGGCGACGACGAGCAGAGCCGACGCGATCCCCGGAATTCCGAGGGGGAGCCACTGGATCGTCCACAGCATCCCCGGAAAGAGAGTCGAGAGGGCAGCGGCTGCGGCAGTCAGCCCGATCACCAGGATGATGACCTCTGCCGCGATCTCGATGCGCTTGTCTCGGCGCTCGGTGACCGTCATCTCCGTGTCCACGGTGGCGAGCCTAGAGACGGATGCTGGGAGCTCACGGCGACGCTCCCGGTGGCGCCGCGGCTCAGCGCGAGATCGGTGTCTCCGAGGCGACCACGCCACTCGTCATCGGCAGTGCGCCGAGGATGTGCGCATCGCCATCGACCCACTCGACGGCGATGCCTTCGGCGGCCAGACCCTCGGGGCGGATCGCGATGTCGAGGAGCGGCAGGGTGAGATCGCCGAAACGGGCGGCGACCACCGCGCCGAGCCGGTCGGCGGTCGTGGCGTGGATGAAACCGGCGTCATCGAGATGGACTCCCCGGGTCGAGACGACGTATTCGCCGAAGCCTCGGCTCATCTCCCAGTCGTCCTGGATGGCGATGTGGTGGATCAGGTCTGACACGGTGGACTCCTTAATGAAACGAGTGCGTAGCATTTATTGCTAGGGTCATCCTATGACGGGAAAACGAGGTCGGCCTTCCGCCGGTGAGGCGAACGCTCGAGACGAGAGAGTGGTCGACGTCGTCGTCTCTCTCCTCAGCGATGAGGGCTTCGAGGCGCTGACCTTCGATCGCGTCGCGGCCGACGCGCATGTCGCGAAGCGCACACTGTACGGAGTCTTCGGCGACCGCGCCGGCCTCGTGCGGGCGGCGATCCTCAGACAGCACGCCTATCTCGGCGAGGCGGGGGACGCGGGGGACGACCTTCGATCGGCGTGCCGAGCCATCCTGGCGCACCTGCTCGGAGACGAGGCGATCGGCATCCATCGTGCGATCATCGCCGCAGCTGCCCGGCATCCGTCTCTCGCCGTGGAGTTCTATGACGAGGGTCCAGGGCGCGCTCAGGGGTTCATCGCGTCGCACCTGCCGGCGGATGCCGTGGTGACGGCGGAGTTCCTTTTCGCCGCGCTGCTCGGCGAACTCCACCGACGTCGGCTGCTCGGCCTCGCCGGACCGCCGACTCCGGCTGAGATCGACACGCAGGTCGATGTGGTGCTCCGCTCGTCGGGTCTTCCTGTCGAAGCCTGACCCTGACCGGATCGGGCGGAATCCTCCCCGTCTCGAGGTCAGCTGTCAACCGCCCTGCGCTCGCCGCGGATCGGACGGATCATTATGGTCCGGACGAATCAGAGGAGGGCACCATGTCGAACATCGACGCATTCGCCAACAGCTTCCCGCCGAACATGCCGGGAGTCCCCCCGGTCGACGACTTCACCGATGGGACGTTCCCCACCGACACCTCGCAGCCTGAGACACAGGGCGATGAGCCGCTCGAGGCCGAGCTCGGCGAGGACGGACAGGGCGACCTCGCCCCGGAAGACGAAGGCCTGCCGCACAGCGGCGATGCGCCGTCGGATCTGCGGGACGGCACCGAGTGACCAGCGACGGCGAGAACTCCGGCCGGGATGTGAGCGGCGCAGAACCCTCCGAAGACGGGATCGCGGCGCTCATCGAGGATCGGGATGCCGACGACCCTGACCAAGTCGGGGAGATTCCCGCGGGCAACGCCGGCGCGGACTCCGGAGGGTCGGGTCCGGTGCGGGTCGATCCGTCCTCGGAATCATCCGTGCAGGACGAGTCTGTCCACAACGACGAGCCGGGTGTCGGCACGCGTCGCTCCGGCGACTGAGGGACTGAGGCAGGCGCTCCGTCGGGAGGAGGACTGCGCTTCGGGAGGGGAGAATCCGAGGATTCATCCTCCCCAGGCGCAGGTCTCCTCCCCACGCGCAGCGCGCCCTCACCAGGCAGTGCCGTCCCGAGGCAGTGCCGTCCCGAGGCGCAGTGCCTTCCCCAGGCGCAGTGCCTTCTCCCGGGCGCAGTGTCCTCCCCACGAGCAGTGCCTTCCGCGGGCGCGGATCTCCCCCTCACGTGCAGATCGGCGCCCGGGCAGAGTGCCCTTCCGCGGCATCCGGAGCAGTCGTAGGCTGTGCCGGTGAGCGACGCACTGGATGACGGACCCTTCTTTCACGGCACCAAGGCGGATCTGCGCCCGGGTGACCTCCTGACGGCGGGGTTCGCGTCGAACTACCGCCCCGAGATCGTGATGAATCACATCTACTTCACGGCCGTGGCTGATGGCGCGGGTCTCGCCGCCGAGCTCGCGCCGGGTGATCGTGAGCCGCGCGTGTACGAGGTCGAGCCGACCGGCGACTTCGAGAACGACCCGAATGTGACGGACAAGAAGTTCCCCGGCAATCCGACCCGCTCCTATCGCAGCAGTGCGCCGTTGAGGGTCGTGCGCGAAGTGCTCGACTGGACCCGTCTCTCGCCGGAGGCGCTCGCCACCTGGCGGGAGAGGCTCGCCGCCCTTCACGCCGACGATCGCGCCGAGATCATCAACTGACTCGGCGGCGACGACGCATCTGCAGGACTCGAGCACGGATGCGGGACAGAAGCTCGAGTTCGGTCCTGCATCCGTGCTTCGTTACTGCAGATGGGCCAGGGGTCTCCCGCGAAGGGAACGGGCCGCGTGAAGGGACCGGAAGCGTCAGGAGAGGGAACGGATCAGCGCCGTGCGACCCGTCGGGCGAGTGCGCCGAGCACGCGGTCGATGATGACGAACACGAAGCCCACAGCGATGAGGGCGATCGTCAGGGCGATGATCCACTGGGCGACGCCGACGAGACCGAGCGCGTCGACGTCCATGAAGGGGTACGGATACGTCTGGCCGGGCGTGAACTCTCCGCCGAGCGCTCCATAGGCGAACGCCCACGTCAGGTACGCGTAGGGGACGAGCGTCCACAGCAGCGGGTCGACCCACCGGAACGATCCCTTCGGCACGAAGAGCAGCCAGTCGACGATGACCAGCACCGGCGTGATGATGTGGATCAGGTTGTCGGTGAGCGAGAAGATCTCGGCGTCGCCGTCGGCGAACCGTGTGGGCACGAGCACGATCAGATAGATGAGCATCGTGACGGTGATCGCGAACATCACCGCTCCGCTGCCCCTGGCACTGGGCGTCGAGGTGCCGAACGGGCCGCTCTGACGCAGGTCTCGGATGGTCCGGACGATGAGGAACAGCACCCAGGCGAGACAGAGCAGATTGCTGACCATCGTGTAGAACAGCACGGTCGTCCACGAGGGGTCGCCGGTCAGGAGGTTGGCGTGCCGGATGACACCGGTGAGGATGACAGCCAGCGCCAGGAGTCGGTAGACGAGCGCGACCGGTCGGGAGTTCACCGCAGCGTGCGAGAACAGCGCTCTGCGCGCGGGCTCTGCATCGGGTAGGCCGGAAGCCGTGGACGGAGAAATGACGGCTTTGGACATCCTTCGAGGCTACGCGTTCTCGGGCTGCTTCAACGCCGAATCAGCGCCGCACCGGGTCGGAATCGCCGTCGACGAACCGCTCGAGATCGCGCAGGGTCGGAGCGGCCTCCCAGTCACCGGGAACCAGGCAGGCCATCGCGCCGCAGGCGTTCGCTCGCCGCAGCACGGCCTCGAGATCCTGGCCGTCGAGCAGAGCGCTGAGATAGCCGGCGACGAAGGCGTCGCCCGCACCCACGGTGTCGACCGGGGCGATCGTGAATCCGGGCGCGCCGACCACGGATCCGGCCGTGAAGACCGAGGCGCCGTCGGGACCCTGCTTGAGCACGGTCGTCGCGCACCCGGCATCGTGCAGTCGTGCCGCCGCATCCGCCACCGAGATCCCGGGATACAGGATGGCGAACTCCTCGGCGCCGCCGAAGACGACATCGGAACGCTCGGCGATGTCGCGCAGTGCCCGGCCCGCGACCGCGGGGGAGGCGAGCGCCGAACGGTAGTTGATGTCGAAGCTCACCCTGGTCCCGGCTGCACGCGCCCGGTCGATCGCGAGGTGCACGGCGGCCTCGGCCGTGTCGGACAGCAGGGGAGTGATGCCGGTGATGTGCAGCAGGGAGGCGTGTTCGACCCATCCGTCCGGCAGATCCTCCGGCCGCAGCCGGGATCCGGCCGACCCCGCGCGGTAGTAATGCACGGCGGTGGATGCCGCAGACGGGCGCTCCTTCACCATGAGGCCGGTCGCGGCATCCGCGTCGACGATCGCTCGCACGTCGACGCCGTCTCCGCGGATCTCCCGCGCGACGCGCTCACCGAGGGAGTCGTCGCCCACGCGTCCGAGCCACGACGTCGGGATGCCGAGCCGGGCGAGGCCGATCGCGACGTTGCTCTCGGCGCCGCCGATGCCGAACGCCAGGGAGTTCGCATGCCGCAGCGAGCCGATCTCGGTCGTGCGCACGAGCGCCATGGTCTCGCCGAGGGTGACGACAGTCGGCGAGGTCACGCGGAGTCCCGCGCGCACACCTCGACGAAGGCGGCCGCGCGCTCGCGCAACGCGGCGAGATCGCCACCGTTGAACGCATCGCCGAGCAGCGGACCGCCCACGCTCACCGCGACCGCACCGGCTCGCAGCCAGGCCTCAGCACCCGCGAGGTCGACTCCGCCGGAAGGCACCGCGACGAGGTCGGGGAAAGGCCCACGCAGGTCCTTCAGATATGCGGGGCCGACCTGACCCGCGGGGAACACCTTGACCGCAGACGCACCCGCAGACCACGAGGCGAACAGCTCGGTCGGCGTGAGCCCTCCCGGAACGATCGGCACACCGGAATCCGTCGCCTGGGTGACGAAGTCGGTCGACGTGATCGGGGTGACGATGTACGCCGCGCCGACCTCGATCGCCCGAGCCAGGTCGGCCGTGTTGGTGACGGTGCCGATTCCGAGGTCGACCGTGTCGCCGAACCGCGCGAGCAGCTGGGGGAAGTGCTCGAACGTGCCCGGAGTCGTGAGCGTGAGCTCGACACTGCGGATGCCGGCGTCCACGAGCACGTCGAGCACGGCGTCGTAGTCCTCCGCCCGCTTCGCACGGGCGACGACGATCAGGCGCGAGTCGACCGTGCCCTGCGGCAGGGCGACCCGGCGCGGCTCGCCGGGCATGGCCTCACCAGTCATGGCCTCACCAGTCATGGACGGTCCCGTCGAGCAGACGGTTCACCGGCAGGTAGGCCTTCGTGTAGTCGTGGCCGGCCGCGGCATCCTCGTCGAGGTCGACACCGAGTCCGGGCTTGTCGCCGGGGTGCAGGAAGCCCTTGTCGAACGTGAAGGAGGTCTGGAACACCTCGAGCGTCTGCTCGTTGTGGGGCATGTACTCCTGGATGCCGAAGTTGTGGATCGCGAGGTCGAGGTGCAGCGCCGCGGCCATGCCGACGGGCGAGATGTCGGTCGGACCGTGGATGCCGGACTTGATGCCGTAGATCGCGGCGAAGTCGAGCAGCTTCTTCATGGCCGTGATGCCACCGGTGTGGGTGACGGCAGAGCGCACGTAGTCGATCAGACGCTCGGTGATGAGGGTCTGGTAGTCGAAGACCGAGTTGAAGACCTCGCCGATCGCGAGCGGCGTCGTCGAGTGCTGGCGCACGAGGCGCAGCGCGGTCTGGTCTTCACCGGGGGTGCAGTCCTCGAGCCAGAACAGGTCGTAGGGCTCGATGTCCTTCGCGAAGCGCGCGGCCTCGATCGGCGACATGCGGTGGTGTCCGTCGTGCAGGATGCGCAGGTCGGTGCCGAAATCCTCGCGGATCTGCGAGAAGATCCCCGGCATGTGGTTGAGGTAGTTGCGGGTGTCCCACGTCTCTTCGCTGGGGCGGTCGCCCGAGCGCTTGGCGGGCTCGTAGTCGTAGCGCACGCCGGGGCCGGTGGACGAGACGCCGTAGATCTGGCCGAGGCCGGGGACGCCGGTCTGGACGCGCACCGCGGTGTAGCCGAGCTCCTCGTAGCCGGTGATGGCGTTCTTGAGTGCGGCGTAGTCGGTGCCCGACGCGTGGGCGTAGACGCGGACGCCCTCGCGGCTGGCGCCGCCGAGCAGCTGGTACAACGGCATCCCGGCCTTCTTGGCCTTGATGTCCCAGAGCGCCATGTCGACCGCGGCGATCGCCGCCATGGTCACCGGGCCGCGACGCCAGTACGGACCGCGGTAGAGGTACTGCCAGGTGTCTTCGATGCGGTCCTCGTCGCGGCCGATGAGCATCGAGGCGACGTGCTCGGAGAGATACGAGGCGACGGCGAGCTCGCGTCCGTTGAGAGTGGCGTCACCCAGGCCGACGATGCCGTCGGAGGTCGTGATCTTGAGCGTGACGAAGTTGCGTCCGGGGCTGGTGATGTTGACGTCGACGATCTCGATGGTCATGTCGTTCTCCTGAAGAAGCGGGTCGAAGTGGGGGTGCGGGCGTTCGGGCGCCCGCACCCCGGGTCGTGATGAGCGGTTCGGTCAGATCGCGTCGCGGGGGTCCGTCAGATCGCGACCGGCGACCTCGGGCATCCAGATCGATGCGACGAGCGCGCTCAGGGTGAAGATGAACAGCATGATGATGATCGGGATGAACGAGCCGGTGACGGCCGACACCCATGCGGCGGCGATGACGGGGCCTGCACCGGTCGCGACGATGGCGGCGATCTCTCGTGCCATGGCCGTGAAGGTGTAGCGGTTGCGGGAGCCGAAGAGCTCGGGCAGCGTGAGGTTCTCGAGCGATGCGAAGCTCATCACCGCGAGGTTGTGCAGCACGACATAGCCGACGAAGACCTGCACGGTGTCCTTGCTGCTGATCATGAGGATCGTCGGGACGATGACGATGAGCGCGACGATCGACCAGACCATGTACATGCGCTTGCGGCCGAAGCGATCGCCGAGCCAACCGGACAGCGGAACGGTGATGAAGGCGACGAGCGACGAGACGATCACGGCGTTGACGCCGATCGAGCGGTCGAGCAGCAGCACGACGGTGATGTAGCTGATCAGGTACGTCTGGATCATGCCGGAGTTGCCGGCCTGGCCGAAGCGCAGCAGGAGCGCGATCGAGAACGCCTTCCACGGCTTGCGCTGCAGCGCCTCCAGAGTGCGGATGTCGTTGGTCTCGGTGGCGAGCTTCACGACCTCGTCGCGGGAGAGCGCCTTGCCGTCGACGACGTCGTCGCGCTCCTCGAAGACCGGGGTCTCCTTGAGGTTGAAGCGCACCCAGATCGCGAAGAGCATGATGACCGCGCTGGCGATGAAGGGGATGCGCCATGCCCAGGCGATGACCTCGTCTTCGCTGTAGGCGACGAGGAGGATGGCCCAGATGCCCGAGGCGAGCAGCGTGCCGCAGTTGGTGCCGAGGGCGACGAGCGAGGCGATGATGCCGCGGCGCTTGGCCGGTGCGTACTCGGCGAGCATGACGCCGGCACCGGAGATCTCGGCTCCCGCGCCGAAGCCCTGCGCGATGCGCAGCAGCACGAGGAGGATCGGTGCGAGGACGCCCACCTGGTTGTAGGTCGGCAGGAAGCCGATCAGGGTGGTCGCGAGACCCATCAGGAGGATCGTGTAGAACAGCACCTTCGTGCGGCCGGTCTTGTCACCGAGACGAGCGAAGAAGAACGCACCGACCGGGCGGGCGACGTAGCCGACCCCGTAGGTGGCCATCGCGGCGACCACGGCGACTGCCGGGTTCTCGGAGGAGAAGAACAGGTCGGCGAAGACGAGCGCGGCGGCCAGCGAGTAGAGCTGGTAGTCCATGAACTCGAGCGCCGTGCCGAGCCATCCGGAGATGGCGGCGCGGACGAGGTCTTTGACCGACCTCTTCTCGGCGGGGTCGACGGCGGTGGCCGTCGTCTGCGGTTCTGACATGGGAGGTACTCCTTCGGACCAGGAACAGGGGGGTGTCGGGTGGGGTGTCGCTAGAGGGAGAGCAGGACCTTCGCCGAAGCGGACGAGTCGCGGGCGAGCTCGAAGGCCTGGACGGCGTCGGATGCCGGGAGGACGTGAGAGATGACGGAGTCGAGGGCGTCGGACTCGGCCAGCAGGGCGACCGCGTCGTCGATCTCGGTGGAGAAGCGGAAGGCGCCGCGGATGGTCAGCTCCTTCGCGAGCATCGGGGCGAGGTTCACTCCGATATCGGCGTTCGGGAGCATCCCGACCTGCACGATCGTGCCGGCACGGCGGGCGGCGCGGACGGCCTGCGTGAGCGCGACTCCGACGCCGGAGCACTCGAAGACCACGTCGTACGACTCGTTGTCGATCGTGTCGCGGCCGACGAGCGAGACCTCGGTCGCGCCGAGGTTCTTCGCCCGCTCGAGGGGCTCCTCGCGCACATCGCTGGCGCCGACGACCGATGCCCCCGCGTTGACGGCGGCGGCCACGACGAGGAGGCCGATGGGCCCTGCGCCGATCACGAGCACGCGCTTGCCTGCGATGTCGCCGGCGAGGTTCACGGCGTGGATCGCGACGGCCAGAGGCTCGGCGAGGGCGGCACGCTCGAGGGGAAGCGAAGCCGGAAGCACGCGGATCATCTGCTCTTCGACGATCAGCAGCTCGGATGCTCCGCCCTGACGGTGCGGGTTCGCCGCGGCGCTGCCGAAGTAGTCACCGCCGGGGCGCAGGTGTGGGCGGTCCTCGAGACCGGGCACCTCGGGGCCGTAGCGCGCGGGGTGCACGGTGACGGGGGTTCCCGGTGCGAGGCGACCTGACGGATCGAGGTCGACGACACCCGAGAGCTCGTGACCGGGGGTCAGCGGCTCCTGGATCGTGTACTCGCCGTTGGCGCCGTGGAAGTAGTAGTGCAGGTCGGATCCGCAGATGCCCACGTAGTTCACGCGGAGGCGCACCTCGCCGTCGCCGGGAGTGGGAACCTCGCGGTCCTCCCAGCGGATGTCTTCTTTGCCGTGGATGGCGAGAGCCTTCATGGCTGCATCTCCTCTGCGCCGGTGAGTGATGATGTGGTCTGGGATGCCGAGACGGCATCGGCGATCGCGGCATCGACGCCGCGTCGCTGGATGGTGTCGACGAGCTCGCCGACGCGGGTGATGAACGCATCCTGAGATCCGAGTTCATCACCGAACAGGTGCAGTTCGCCGATCACGCGCTGCGCGAGCTCGCGTCCGTCGCGAGCGCTCGCCGCGTATCCTGCGAGGCGTTCGCGGGCGCCGTCGGTCATCGCGGCGGCGTGCGGGCCGGGGTCGAAGCCCGGCAGGGGAGCGAGGCACGACAGGTAGCCGGCGACAGTCAGGGCGATCAGGTGCGGCATCCCGCCGTTGCGGATGGCGAGCATGGCCGGCTCGGGGATGCGCTGACGCAGCTTGACCGAGCCGTCGGTTCCGACCTGGCTGGTGCGGTGGCCGAGGGCGCTGTTGGCCCAGCGCTCGAACAGCTCGCTCTCGTAGGCGCGGATGTCGACGCCGGAGGGCACCTCGATCGAGGGTTCGTACTCGTCGCGCAGCACGGCGCGCGCGGCACTCTCGATGCCGTCGAGTCCGATCGCCTCGGGGATCGTGCCGACTCCGCTGAGCGCACCGAGGTAGGCGATGAGGGAGTGCGTGCCGTTGAGCAGCCGCACCTTCATCTGCTCGTAGCGTCCGACCTCGTCGGTGAACACGGCGCCGGCGGCCTCCCAGGCGGGGCGGCCGCCGGCGAAGCGGTCTTCGATCGCCCACATCGTGAAGGGCTCTGCGGGCACGGGGATGTCGTCGGTGGCACCGAGCAGGGCGCTCACGCGGGTGCGCAGCTCGGCGGTCGTCGAGGGCACGATGCGGTCGACCATGCTCGAGGGGAACGAGACGGAGCGGTCGAGGAACGCGAGCGCATCTGCGCCCTCCGAGCCCGGCAGCTCGTGCAGGAACTCGCGAACGAGCTTCTCGGTGTGGGCGCCGTTCGACGAGAGGTTGTCACAGCTGAGGATCGAGATCGGCGCTCCGCCGGCAGCGGCACGGGCCTGCAGACCGCGGGCGAGCTGGCCGATCGTCGAGCGAGCGGCACCGCCACGGAGGTCGGCGCGCACCGTGTCGTCGTCGAGATCGAGGCGCTGCGTCGCGGGGGAGTAGCTGTAGCCGTTCTCGGTGACGGTGAGGGTCACGATGCGGATGCCGGGGTCGGCGATCTGCGCGATCACGCGCTCGGGCTGCTCGGCGCCGACGAACGCGTCGGTGTGCACGCCGGGGATGGTCAGCGACGTGCTGCCGGGGCTGATGGTCGCGACCGAGTAGAGCATGTCCTGCGCGTGCATCGCGTCGACGATCGAGCGCGAACGCGATGCGACGCCGACGATTCCCCAGTCGCCGCCGGCGGACTGGAGTGCTGCTGCGGTGTAGACGGCCTGGTGTGCGCGGTGGAAGCTGCCGAGTCCGAGGTGCAGGATGCCTGCAGCAGTCGGGGCGACCAGGGGGGATGCGGTCGCAGAGGTCGTGCGGCGCAGGGCCGGTGCTGGGATGCTCACGCGGTGGCTCCTTCGCTCGGGGCCGCGCACCGCTGAGGGTGATCGGCGTTGATCGTCATGCAAATCAGTGTGCATCTTTTGTACAAACTTGTCAACACGTTTTACATCCGAGTGGGGGATCGTAGGATTGCTGCGAGAGCGGGAGGTGAAGATGGCAGCGACGCTGACGGACGTGGCACGACGAGCAGGCGTCTCGATCGCGACCGCCTCCCGCGCGTTCGGAGAGCCGGATCGTCTCGCGCCGAACACCCTCGGTCGCGTCCTCGAAGCCGCGGGGGAGCTCGGCTACTCCACCCCGCAGTCAGCCACCGCGACCCGCACGTTCGGGGTCGTCGTGCCCGACGTGTCGAACCCTGTCTACGCGACGCTGCTCAAGGCGATCCAGGGGCAGGCGTGGCACGGGCGCCACCGCATCGTGCTGTTCGACGCCGATGAAGACCTGCGCCGTGAGCGCGAGCAGATCGAGCAGGCCCGCAAGCTCGACGGGATGCTGCTGTGCAGCCCTCGCCTTCCCGATGCCGACGTGCTCGAACTGGTCGGCGACACCCCCTACGTCGTGGTGAACCGCCAGATCGACGGCGCCCCCTGCGTGCTGATGGACACCGAGCACGGGCCGGCGCAGGCGATCGAGCACCTCGCAGCGCTCGGCCACACGCATATCGCGTACGCGGCGGGTCCTCGCGGATCGTGGGCCGATGTGCGTCGCGCCGACACCGTGGCCCGCGCATGCGAGCGCCACGGCATCCGTCTCACCGGCCTCAGCCACCACGCCGCATCCATCCAGGGTGGCCGAGCGGCCGCCGCCCCGGCCGCAGCGAGCGGCGCCACGGCCGTGATCGCCTACAACGACCTCGTCGCCCTCGGACTCGAGGCAGGACTGCTCGAGCTCGGCAAGCGCTGCCCCGCCGACATCAGCATCGTGGGCATCGACGACATCGACCTGGCCGGCGCGGTCACGCCAGCGCTCACCACGGTGCGGATGCCGATCGAACGCAGCGGTGCGCTCGCCGTGGATCTGCTGCTGCAGGCGATGAACGGCACGGCGATCGACGACGTCGTGACGCTGGGCTCGCAGCTGATCGTGCGCGCATCGACCGCTGCTCCCGCCACTGTCACCCTCGGTGACTGAGGCCTGCGTCGCATCCAGTGATCATGGTCACACCCGGTCGAGTGCGGTTGCCGCCGCCTCGATGGTGACGTGTGGTTCCCAGGCTGGGTGCCGGAGGGCCGGGCAGTGTTCCGGGGTGGGGTTGTGGGCGATGTCGATGATGAGGTCCAGGGCATCGCGGGCGGCGGTGAGCCCCTCGATGGCGCCGGTGATGCGATCGCGTTCCGCTGCCAGCAGGGCGAAGGCCTCCGGGGAACCGTGTCCGGTGTCGACGCAAGGCAGCAGCTGCGCGATCGTGCGGCTCGGCACCCCCGCAGTGAAGAACTGCTGAACGAGTCTGACGCGCTCAACGGCCGACACGGCATACTCGCGCTGTCCGCTGGGCGTGCGCTCCGAGGCGAGCAGCCCCTGCTCTTCGTAATAGCGGAGCGCCCTCGTGCTGACCCCTGCCTGACGTGCGACCTCGCCGATCCGCATCCGTTCCTCCGTGTTCGTGACTGGGACTTGACCTTGACGTCAACGTCAAGTTCTAGCGTAGTGGTGTCGGCCCGATCGGGCCGGAGAGCGCACAATCCCAGCGAAGCAAGGAACCCATGAACGTCACCGACCAGATCGCCCTCGTGACCGGAGCAAACCGCGGAATCGGCCGTCAGTTCGTGCTCGAACTGCTCGAACGCAGTGCCCGAACCGTCTACGCGACTGCCCGCCGCACTGACACGCTCGACTTCGACGACCGGCGCGTGGTGCCGATGCGGCTCGATCTGCTCGACCACGACTCGATCGTCGAGGCGGCCGGTGTGGCCCAGGACGTGACTGTCGTCGTGAACAACGCGGGGATCTCCACGGGTGCCGGCCTGGTGACCGGCGATCTGCCGGATCTGCGCCGCGAGATGGACACCCACTTCTGGGGGACGCTCAACGTGATCCGCGAGTTCGCTCCCATCCTCTCCACGAACGGCGGCGGTGCTGTCGTCAACGTGCTGTCGGCGCTGTCGTGGTTCGCGTCTCCGGGTGCCGGAGGGTATGCCGCCGCGAAGGCTGCGGCATGGAACATGACCAACGGGGTTCGGCTGGAGCTCGCAGGTCAGGGAACCCTCGTGCAGGGCGTGCATCTCGGTGCCGCCGACACGGATCTCATGGCGAACTACGACGGGCCCAAGATCGATCCTCGCGACGTGGCCCGTCGGTCACTCGACGGCCTCGCGGACGGTTCGATCGAGGTGATCGTCGACGACTGGAGCGCGATGGTGAAGGCATCGCTCGCGGGGGACCCCGCCGTGTTCTACGCCAAGATGACGGAACTGCTCGGCGCCGCCTGAGGTCGCGTCTGCGTCGTCTCACGATCAGCGGAACGCCCGGCTGAGAACATGATGCGCCCTGCTTCGTGAGACGTCGCCTCGACAGCGAGTGATGCCAGTTGTCTCCGGAGGGCCTGGCGGAGGCCCTTGGGGCGGCGGTCGTGGGTTTTCGCAGGAACAGCACGCAGGTGGAGACTGGTGGCATGACAACCCCCCGCGTCGTCTCGGTCAGCAGTGACGACGAGCACCGCTTCACCAAGCCCCGCCGTGAGGCGATCACCCTCGTCGCCGGCCTGGGGGTGGAGGGGGACGCGCATTTCGGCGAAACGGTGCAGCATCTCTCCCGGGTTCGACGCGACCCCACGCAGCCCAATCTCCGCCAGGTTCATCTCATGCACCGAGAACTGTTCGATGAGGTCGACGCGGATGTCTCTCCGGGTGAACTGGGCGAGAACATCACCACCGAGGGGATCGATCTGCTCGCCCTCACCCGAGGAACGCTGCTGCGGCTGGGAGCGGACGCCGTGGTCGAGGTGACGGGGCTGAGGAACCCGTGTCTGCAGATCGATCGTTTCGAGTCTGGTCTGCTGAAGCAGGTCGTCGAGACCGACTCCGAAGGTCGCACGGTGCGCAAGGCGGGAGTGATGGGTGTCGTACTCGCCGGCGGTGTCGTGAAGCCCGGCGATCTGGTCGTGGCGGAGATCCCTGCGGGGGTGGGTGAACCACTCGCTCCCGTGTGAGCACTCGATCCGGCCCGGATCTCCCAGGACGCTCCAGGTCTCAGCGGAGAATGCCCTTCCGGCGGGCCGCCGAGACCGCGGCGGTGCGTGAGCTGACGTCGAGCTTCGAGAAGATGTGCGCGAGATGCGACTTCACGGTCGTCTCGCTGACGAAGAGCTGTTCTGCCACCTCGCTGTTCGATCGCCCGGCGGCGACGAGCTCGAGCACCTCGATCTCGCGACTGCTGAGGCTGACGCGGGGCGCGCGCATGCGGTCGAGCAGGCGGGAGGCGATCACCGGCGCGAGCGCGCTCTCTCCGGCTGCCGCCGCGCGCACGGCGGCGGTCAGCTCATGCGGTGGGGCGTCTTTCAGCAGGTAGCCGCTCGCGCCGGCCTCGACGGCGCCGAGGATGTCGGCATCCGAGTCGTAGTTGGTGAGCACGAGAACGTAGGGCGGAGCCTCGAGCGCACGGATGCGTCGCGTCGCGTCCACGCCCGTGGCCTGGGACTGCGAGCCGAACTGCAGGTCCATCAGCACCACGTCGGGGTTCTCGCGCTCGGCGCAGGCGACGGCCTCGTCGGGTGTCGACGCTTCTGCGACGACCTCCAGGTCCGGTTCGAGGCCGAACAGGGCCGTGAGACCGGCTCGGACGATGGGGTGATCGTCGGCGATGACGAGGCGGATCATGCGAACTCCGTCAGAGGGAGGTCGACGGTGAGCGTCGTTCCCCGTCCTGGTGCCGCATCGACCTCGAGCCTCCCGCCCAACTGCTGCACCCGCTCGGCGGTGGCGCGCAGACCGAAGGAATCCGACTTCTCGGCGGTCCCCGGTGCAGGAATCTCCGCATCGAACCCGGTTCCGTCATCTTCGACGGTGAAGTGGAGGTGGTCGTCCTCGATGCCGATCGTGACCGTCGCCGTCTTCGCGTGAGCGTGCTGGATGACATTGGCGATCGCACCCTGGGTGATGCGCAGCAGGGCCGTCTGCAGATGCATGGGCAGGACGACCGTGTCGGACACCCGCACCTGCACGTCGAGTCCCTGCGTCGCCCATTGCGTGCGGGCCAGTCGGCGCAGCGCCCCGCCGAGGGTCTGGTCGTCGAGCTGGGGAGGCGTCAGCTCGCGGATGAACCGCCGCGCCTCGACGAGGTTCGCGGCAGCCGTCTCGCGTGCGAGTCGGATGTGCTCGATCCCCGGGCGCGTGTCGTCGGCGAGTTCGGCGGCGTGCAGCAGCATCTGGATGCTGGAGAGTCCCTGCGCGAGCGTGTCGTGGATCTCGCGGGCGAGCCGTGCACGTTCGGCGAGGACGCCGGATTCGTGCTCCTGCGCGGCCAGCTGCCCACGGGTCGCGAGCAGTTCGCCGACCAGCGCTTCGCGTTGCTGGGCCTCGTTCGCCAGAGCCTGATAGCCGAGGCCGATCAGGAGGGCGACGCCGGCGCCGACGAACGGACCGACGACTCCGCCGACGCTCCACCCGCCGTGAATGCCGAGGGCGTACACCGCGACGATCGTCGACACGAGTATCGCGGCCGATCCCGCCCAGCGTCCCAGCAGGTGGAGGAACAGGAAGAACAGTGGGAAGACGAGATATGCGGCATCGGCACTCAGCCAGAGCAGGCCCAGCCACTCCAGGGAGAGCAGCGCCAACCAGACGAGTGACACGGGTCGTCGACCATGGGAGAGGCGGGCGAGCAGCACACCCGAGGCGTACGTCACGCCGACGATCAGTGCCAGCACGATCGCGGCGGCGCTCGAATCCGACGGGTCGAGCACGGCGCGGGCGATGACGACCCCCGTCAGGGCGAAGAAGAGGACGTGGAGGCCGGTCCGCAGACCCACGAACACCGGGGTCAGAGCGGTATGCGCCATGGATCGAACTCTACGCCGCCGCACCGAGCGCGGCATCGTCCGAAAGGACGATCGAGGCGTACTCATCCTGGGCGGGGAACGCTCTCCGAGTGGCCGATGACCACGATGGCGCCGACGACGAGAGTGGAATGGTCGCCGCATCGGAGACAGGAAAGGCAACCGTCATGTTCGTCGCGTTACGCGATCTTCGCTTCGCCAAGGGGCGATTCATCCTCATCGGCTCCGTCGTCGCCCTCATCACCCTTCTCGTGGGGTTCCTCAGTGGACTGACCGGGGGCCTCGCCATCCAGAACGTCTCTGGCGTGCTGGCGCTCCCCGCAGACCGCATCGTGTTCTCGGCCCCCTCGGGCGGAGACGATGCGGCGAGCTTCGCCGACTCCACGATCACCGAGCAGCAGGCGAACGACTGGGCGGCGACGTCCGGCGTGACCGACGCGCGCCCCCTCGGCATCAGTCAGACCCGCGCCGAGACCGACGACACCCGTGCTGCGATCGCGGTGTTCGGTGTCGAGCCCGGCTTCGACGCCGGTGCGCCCTCCGGGGACGGGCAGCTGCGCCTGTCGGTGCCCGCTGCGGATGCGCTCGGCGTGAAGGTCGGAGCGCAGATCGAGATCGCCGGCGTCTCCTACGACGTCGAGACGGTCGAGGGGGACGCGTGGTACAGCCATACGCCCGTCGTTCAGATGACCCTGCACGACTGGCAGGCCTACTCGGCATCCACGGGAAACCCCGATGCCTACGCCACGGTGCTCGCCGTCACAGGCGCCCCTGATTGGGATGCAGCGGATGCCGCGAACGACACGATCTCGGAGACGACCCTCGGATCGCTGACGGCGCTGAGCGCCTTCCGCTCCGAGATCGGATCGCTCCTGCTCATGGTGGCGATGCTCTTCGGCATCTCGGGACTCGTCATCGGGGCCTTCTTCACCGTGTGGACCATGCAGCGCAAGGGCGATGTCGCCGTCCTCAAGGCGCTCGGCGCGAGCACGCCGTCCCTGATCCGCGACGCGCTGGGTCAAGCGCTGATCGTCCTGCTGGTGGGCATCGGCATCGGTCTGGGGATGGTCACTGCGCTCGGCCTGCTCGCAGGCACCGCCCTTCCGTTCCTGCTGAGCCCCCTCACGACCCTCCTTCCGGGCGGCATCATGATCGCCCTCGGCCTCGCGGGCGCCGCCTTCGCCCTGCGCTCCGTCACCTCCGCCGACCCCCTCACCGCCCTCGGGAGCAACCGATGATCCGCCTGAACGACATCACCCTGACCTTCCCCGACGGCGACTCCCGGGTGACCGCCGTGGACGGCGTCTCCCTCACCGCCCACCCCGGAACCGTCACCGGCATCACGGGCCCGAGCGGCTCCGGCAAGTCGAGTCTGCTCGCCGTCGCCGGCACCCTTCTGCGTCCCGATTCCGGCGAGATCCTCATCGACGGCAGCGATGTCACGGCCCTCGATCCGGCCGAGGCCACGCGGCTGCGGCGCGATCGGATCGGGATCGTCTTCCAGCAGCCCAACCTCATCCCCTCCTTGACCGCCCGTGAGCAGCTGAGCGTCATGAACGAGCTCGGGGCCCCGCACAGCCGGCGGAATCGCGCCAGGGCGGCAGCTCGCGCGGATGAGCTGCTCGCCGCGGTCGGCCTCGCCGAGCACGGTCATAAGAGGCCGCACCAGCTCTCGGGCGGACAGCGTCAGCGCGTCAACATCGCGCGAGCGCTGATGAACGATCCGAGCGTGCTCCTGGTCGACGAGCCCACCAGTGCTCTCGATCAGGAACGCGGCGCCAAGATCATCGACCTCATCCTGCGGCTCACCGACGAATTGAACACCTCGACGCTGCTCGTCACGCATGATCTCGTGCATCTTCCGCGCATGCACGGGGTGCTGCACCTCGTCGACGGTCGTGTGGTCGACGCCGCCGTTCCGATGCGCTGAGAGCCGACTACTCCCCGGAGCTCTGCTTGAACTGACGCTCCCAGTCGCGCAGCTCGCTGCGACCGATGAGCGAGTCGAGCGACACCTGGAACAGCAGTCCCTTGCGGGCGTTGACCTGCTTGATGTTGTCGACGATCTGGGTGGTCACCGACGACAGCGCCTCGCGCACCTCGGCGATGCGCTCGTCGGGGGCATCCCACAGGTCGGGCCGGGTGAGCAGGTCGAGCAGGTAGTCGCGGTCGAGGGCCGCGACCAGGCGGGCGAGCTTGTCGGAGTACTCGGCTTCGGCCAGCACGCTCTGGTCCTCACCGGCCTTGGCGTCGAGACGGATGAACAGCTGCTCGACGTGCGAGGCGAGGGCGTCGATCCCCGCCGCCGTCTCGGCCGCCACCGGGCTGCCCGGCACGGCGGCGTAGTCGGCGCGGAGTTCACGCAGACGGTTCACTCGCAGACGGATGCCGGCGGGCACCGGGTCGATCGAGACGGCCGCGGTGCGACGTCGACGACGCGCGATCAGGCCGGCGGCGGTCACGGCGGCTGCCACGAGAACCACGCCTCCGATCACCAGCGGGATCACCGGCCCGGCGACACCGGAGTCAGACCCCGATGAGGTCGGGGTCTCGGCTGAGATCTCCTGCACCGTTTCGACGAGCTTGTCTTGGAGATTCGCCCCTGACGACTCGTTCTCGTTCGCGATGCGCAGGGCGTCATCGCTGGGAATCGCCGCTGAGGCCGCCTGCAGATCGTCGCCGACGGCGAGGATCACGGTCTCGTGGTCGCCCGCGGCAGTCAGCCGCTCGAGGATGTAGCTGCTGTAGGGCGTGGTCTTGTCGGCCTCTGCCGGCAGCACGACCACCGCGATCGATCCGTCACCGGGAACGACCCCCGCGAGGGCGTTGGTCAGCGCCTGTCCGCCCGACACGTCGGGGTCGACGTAGATGTTCTGACCGGATATGCCTGCGACGGCATCCTCGAGCCACGGGTTGTTCGACGAGGAGAGATACGGCATCGCGAGACCTCAGAAGTTGTTGATCACGGAGGCGAAGACGAGGTCGATGCGCTCGGCATCCGAGGCGTCGAAGAGCTGTCCGCCAGTCACATCCGCGATCCGCTGCAGTGCCGAGGTGTCAGCACCCTCTCCATACGCGATCGGGAATATACGCACGGGAGCGTCGTCTCCGCCCTCCTTCGTGCTCTTGCCGATCTTGGCGATGAGCGAGTCGAGCGAGGTGCTCGAGTCGGTGTCCTCGCCGTCCGAGAGCACCACGATCGCGTTGATGCGACCGGGTTCGGCCCGCTCGCTCATCGCCTCGTACGCGAGCAGGATCGAGTCGTAGAGCGGAGTGCCGTTGCGCTGCGCGTAGCGCAGGTCATCGAGCGACGAGTCGAGCTTCTCGCCGTCCGAGCCGAGCGCGCTCACGTCACGGAGCACCTGGATGCCCTCACCCTCGTCGGAGGAGATTCCGGTCGTGAACGCCCAGACGCCGATCTCATCGGTGGAACGGAAGTGGTTCAGCGTCGACTGCGCACCCTCGATCGCCCCGTCGAGGCGCGAGCGTCCGTCGCCGATCGGGTCGTCCATGGACCCTGAGATGTCGATGAGCTCGAGCACCGACGAGGGCTTGCGCACCTGCGTCCACTGGTCGATCGCCGTCGAGATCACGTCGACCTCGGGCTTCGGCAGCGTCACGGCGGGCTGAGCGGGATCGACTCCGTACTTCGGGGTGAACAGGTCGCCCAGCGGCACCGATTCGTCGAGCGGGCGGAAGCCGTACTCGGGCAGGATCTTCTGCGCCGCGGTCGTCTGCACGAACTCGGCGAAGGCCTCCCCGGCCGTGCGCTGCTCGGCCGTCACCCAATCGGCCCCGAGCACGGTGATCGGGTTGTCCGACCACATGGAGCCACCTTCGGGGTAGACGGCGACGAGCTTGGTCTTCGGCGGCGTCAGGGTCTCGCCCGGCTGCACGGTGTGCGAGTCGGGGTTGCCCTGGTTGTAGTTCAGCAGCGAGGTCTCCTCCAGCGCCACGGCCGAGACGTAGGCCGAGCCGTTGGAGCCGTTCTGCGTCTCGTCATAGAGCGTCGAGAGCACGTTTCCGGTGGTGTCGCCGTAGTGGATGACGCACTCCTCGAACACCCGGGAGAAGTCCGCCGCGGCCTCGACATCGGCCGAGGTGAGTCCCTCGAGCTTGCCGGTCGCCTCGTACGACTGCATCAGGATGGTCGAGAGCCCGGTGGTCGAGGTGTTGGGGTTGGTCTTCGAGATCTTGAAGGCACCCCAGATGTCCTTGCCGACGCTGCCCCACCCCGCGGGGTCCTGGCACAGGGTCTCGAGGTCGCTGATGCTGATGGGGGTGTTCGGCCAGCCGAGGGCCGTGGCCATCGGCTCGGGCATGCCGAACACGACGGGCGTGCGCGTGAACGACTTCGGTTCGCCCACGAGGCTGGGTGATGCGGCGGCCGCCACGCGATCGGTCCAGACGGTGGATGCCGGAGACCACAGGGTAGGCCAGAGCGACGTGTCATCGCTCGGCCAGTCTTCGCCGGAGGTCAGGAAGCGCGTCGCGTTGCCGGACGACACGTTGGTCGGGCGCACCGTGGCGCACGTCTCGAGCCCCTCGTGCTCGGGTGAATCCTTGAACGCCTCGGCCAGCTCGTCGAGCATGTTGACCTTCTCAGACGAGGTGGCGACCGCGATGTGGGTGCAGCCGTCGTCGGGGAATCCCTGGCCGCCGTCGCTCGTCGTGCCCTGTTCGCCTCCACCGCCGGTGCACGCGGTGAGCGCCACGGCGACGATCGCCGCCATGGCGAGGGCTGCGGGTGTCCGACGTGCGTTGCGAGGCGCGCTCATGGGCTTAGGGTACCCAGGTATCGGCCTCCCGATGACGTATCGATCCGATCCCGTGACCGCGGAGTACGCTCGCTGGTGTGGGGCGGATCACGACGCGGAGACCGATTCTGAAGCTCACCCTCGGCGAGGGTGCGAGCCGTCGCGCCGACACGCTGGCCGTCGAGGAGCCGCTGGAGATCCGCGTCGCGGGCTCGCCGCTCGCTGTCACGATGCGCACTCCAGGGCACGACGTCGAGCTGGCGGCCGGGTTCCTCGTGTCCGAGGGGATCATCGCCGAAGGCGCCGAGTTCCACTCGGCGATCCACTGCGGCGGCCCGGGCACGGGTGGCCAGGAGAACACGTACAACGTCCTCGACATCAGCCTTGCTCGCGGCGTCGCGCTTCCCGACCCCGATGCCGCCCGACGCTTCTACACGACCAGTTCGTGCGGCGTCTGCGGCAAGGCCAGCATCGACGCGGTGCGCACGGTGTCTCGCCATCCGGTCGACCAGGATGACGTGCAGGTCGATGCCGAGCACATCGCCGCGCTTCCGGATCGACTGCGTGCGGAGCAGGCTGCATTCGACAAGACGGGCGGTCTGCACGCAGCGGCGTTGTTCGACGCCGACTCCGGTGAACTGCTCGTGCTGCGCGAAGACGTCGGGCGTCACAACGCGGTCGACAAGGTCGTCGGCTGGGCGCTGCTGAACGACCGGCTGCCACTGCGCCGGCAGATCCTCCAGGTCTCCGGTCGGGCCAGCTTCGAGCTCGTGCAGAAGGCCGCGATGGCCGGAGTCCCTGTGCTCAGTGCTGTGTCGGCGCCCTCGTCTCTGGCAGCGGAGCTCGCCGAGGAGTCAGGGGTGACGCTCGCCGGATTCGTCCGCGGACGATCGATGAACATCTACTCGCACGCGCATCGGGTGCGCGTCGACGGCCACGCGTCGTCTGCTTACGCCGAAGAAGGGGCACAGCATGCTCGATGACCGGGGAACAGCCGGAACCGCGGGAACCGCCGGAACGGCCTTCGGGCTGATGCCCGCCGAGCCGCGTCAGGGCGGCTACGGTCCGCGCACCGATCGGCCCTGGTCGCGCAAGCCGTACGGTCACCCCGCCGCCGGCTGGGGCGCGGCGGTGTCGGTGGGTCGAGTCGTGCTGAGGGAGAGCGAGCCGATCGCCGGTCCCCTCGCGATGCTGCAGATGAACCACCCGGTCTCGGGCTACGACTGCCCCGGATGCGCGTGGCCGGACGACCCCGGCAATCTGAAGCTCGACATCTGCGAGAACGGCATCAAGCACGTCACCTGGGAGATGACGCGCAAGCGGGTCGATCGTCGGTTCTTCGCCGAGCACACCGTCACGGAGCTCGCGACCTGGCCCGACTTCGATCTCGAAGACCAGGGGCGCCTGACCGAGCCGATGGTCTACGACGCGGCGACTGATCACTACGTGCCGATCTCGTGGGACGACGCGTTCGCGCTCGTCGGCGACGAGCTGCAGGCGCTGGACAGCCCCGATGAGGCGTCGTTCTACACCTCCGGGCGGCTCAGCAACGAGGCCACGTTCCTCTACCAGCTGATGGTGCGCGAGTACGGCACGAACAACCTGCCCGACTGCTCGAACATGTGCCACGAGGCCTCCGGTCGCGCGCTCAAAGCGTCGATCGCCACCGGCAAGGGCACGGTCGACCTTCACGACTGGGACGACTGCGACGCGCTCTTCGTGCTCGGCGTGAACGCGGCCTCCAATGCTCCGCGCATGCTCACCGCGCTGGCGGATGCCGTGACGCGCGGTGCCCAGGTCGTGCACGTCAACCCGCTCGTCGAGGCTGCCGCCACCCGCACCATCGTGCCGCACGACTTCGTCGACATGGCGCGGTTCAAGGCCACGGGCACGAGCACCATGAACCTGCAGGTGCGCCCTGGAGGCGACCTCGCTCTCATCAGGGGCATGTCGAAGGTCGTCTTCGAGGCCGCCGCCACCGACCCGTCGGTGCTCGACACCGGGTTCCTCAGCACCCTCACGAACGGGGTCGAGGCGTACCGCGCGCTGGTCGACGCCACCTCGTGGGACGACCTGGTCGCGCAGTCGGGCCTCAGTGAGGAGCAGATCCGAGAGGCGGCCGCGATCTACCTGGCGTCGGAGCGCACGATCATCAGCTGGTGCCTCGGCGTGAGCCAGCACGAGCACGGCGTCGACACCGTGCGCGAGATCGTCAACCTGCTGCTTCTGCGCGGCAGCATCGGGCGCAAAGGCGCCGGTCCCTCACCCATCCGCGGGCACAGCAACGTGCAGGGCAACCGCACCTGCGGGATCGACCACCACCCCACGGACGCCTGGCTCGACCGTCTCGCCGACGCCTGCCGCATCGATCCGCCGCGGCATCCGGGACTCGACACCGTGCGGACGATCGAGGCCATGCATGACGGACGCGTGAAGGTGTTCGTCGGCATGGGCGGCAACTTCGTGCTCGCGGCTCCCGACACCCCGTTCACGGCGCAGGGGCTCGAGAAGTGCCGCCTGACGGTGCAGGTGAGCACCAAGCTCAACCGCAGTCACCTCGTGCACGGCGAGAAGGCGCTGATCCTGCCCTGCCTCGGTCGCACCGAGCGCGACCAGCAGGCTCAGGGCCCGCAGGGCGTCACGGTCGAGGATGCGATGAGCATGGTGCACCTCTCGATGGGGCGCAAGCAGCCGGCATCCGCGTATCTGAGGTCGGAGCCGGCGATCATCGCCGGGATGGCCAAGGCGACGCTGCCCCACACGGCCACGCCCTGGGATTGGTATGTCGGCGACTACGACAACATCCGCGATGTGATGGCGAAGGTGCTGCCCGGGTTCGAGGGTTTCAACGAGCTGATCCGCGACAGGCACGGATTCCGGATCCCCCAGCCGGCGCGGGAGCGGGTGTTCGAGACCCCGTCGGGTCGTGCCGAGTTCTCGCACGCGCCGCTGCCGAACGTCATCCCCGAGTCGTCCGAGACCCTGGTGCTGCAGACCATGCGCTCGCATGATCAGTGGAACACCACGATCTACTCGAACGACGACCGCTACCGGGGCGTGAAGAACCTGCGAGAGCTCGTGTTCCTGCATGAGGACGACATGCGCGACCGCGGTCTCGTCGAGGGCGACCTCGTCGACATCGTGTCGACCTCGAAAGACGGATCGACGCGGATGCTGACCGCGTTCCGTGCCGTGCCCTACGACCTGCCGCGCGGCAGCGCCGCCGGCTACATGCCCGAGATGAACGTGCTGATCGGACGCAAGGACTTCAGCGTGCAGAGCGACCAGCCGCTGATGAAGAGCATCCAGGTGACGGTCTCGCGCACCGGTTCGTGACCGCGCTCGCCGCGGGCTGATCCCGGTCCGGTGAATCCCGCCGTGGGTCAGGCGCCGCTGTCGGGGGTGGTCGCGAGCAGCGCCGGCTCCTCGGACCTGAAGTCGATCGACGCGACGTGCATCTGTCGCTCGGAGTGATCCGCATTCCATGCGTGGAACGCGATGCGGTCGCCCCCGTCGGGCCCGACGACGAGCGAGTTGTGACCAGGGCCGATCAGCGAGGCACCCGACGAGAGGAGGGGAGGCGCCGTCGGCGGTGCGGCGACCCAGGGGCCGAGCGGACTCGCTGACGACGCCCAGGACACCGCGTAGCCGGGGCCCGTCCATGCGCCGCCGGAGAACGTCATCCAGTACCTGCCCTGCCTGCGCACCACCGCGGGTCCTTCGAGCGTGTGCCAGTCGAACGTCCCGCCGTACATCGGGCGTTCTCTTTCGTAGATCTGCCAATCGGCGTAGGGCTCGAGCACGGCCTGCGCGTCGGCGAGCTGCGCCGGCGCGGGCAGGCGGGCGACAGCGAGATGCGTGCCGGGTCGCTCCGCATCGAGCACGTCACGCGCGAAGTACAGGTACCACTCCCCGTCCGTGTCTTGGAACGGGTGCGGATCGATCGCGAAGGTCTCGTGAGGGGTGAGATCGACACCCAGATCGTGGAATGGACCCGTCGGCTCGGCGGCGCGGGCGACACGCAGGTGATGACCGCTGATTCCGTGCCCGACGGAGTAGTACATCCACCACGAGCCGTCGCGGAAGCAGACCTCCGGCGCCCAGTACTCGTCTCCCATCTCGGAGTCGAGCCCCATCAGTGCCAGACCGGCACTCCGCCACGTCTCGAGATCGTGCGAGAGCAGGACCTCGAAGACCCCCTCGGTCGACGTCGCCGTCGGGTTCGTCCCGTACGCCGCGTAGGTGTCGTCGGGCAGACGCAGCACGAAGGGGTCGGCGAAGTAGCCGGGATGCACGGGGCGGTGCTCGGCACCGCCGGCCCGCCCCCGGACGCTCACTCCCATGGCTGAGATCCTCTCGGACCGACCATGATCGCGCGCAGCTCGTCCACGGGGAGCTTGGGGACCCGGTCGGCGCCCACGAGTCCGTTGGTCTCCTGCAGGGTGTCGGTGAGCTGCGTGTAGCAGTACCCGGCGAGGGCGGTGCTGTCGTGGATGCCGGCCATCAGCGAGCTCAGTCGGTCACGGAAGTCGCTGTCGGAGCTGGCGCTCGTGTAGCCCCAGGCATGGTCGGTGCGGTGCACGTCGAACGAGATGCCGCCGAACTCCGTGAGCATCACCGGCGCATCGTCGACGTCGCCTGTGAGCACGAGTCGTCTGCCCGCGGGCCCGACGCCGGTGATCATCTCGTCGACGGCGGCGCGGTCCTTGTATCGGGCGCCCATCACCTCGCCGTCGCCCTCGTAGTCGTGGATGGCCACGATGTCGGTCTCGGCCTGCTCCCAGCCGTCGTTCGACACGACAGGGCGAGTCGGGTCGAGGGCTTTCGTCAGGTGCACGAGCGCCAGAGCGTGGTGCAGCATGCGGCTGTCGTGCGCGATGTGCTGCACGCCCCAGCTCTCGTTCAGCGGCACCCAGGTGACGATGGAGGGATGCGAGACGTCGCGGTGGACGACCTCCAGCCACTCGCGCACCGTGCGCTCGACGGCCGTCGGTGTGAAGGAGAAGACGGCGGGCGCCTCTGCCCAGATCATGAGCCCGAGCCGGTCGGCCCAGAAGAGGAACCGCGGATCCTCGAACTTCTGGTGCACCCGGGCGGCGTTGAACCCGAGTTCCTTGATGAGCTCGACCTCTTGGCGCAGGGCGTGCGCCGAGGGGGCGGCGAGATGGGTGTCCGGCCAATATCCCTGGCCGAGGACGGAACGGACGAACCGCGGCTTGTCGTTGAGCAGGAAGCAGCGCCGATCGACGCTCGTCGAACGAAGCCCGAGGTACGACGACACGGTGTCCAGGGGTGCCCCGTCATCCGATGTCCGGATGACGGCGTCGATGAGCCGCGGGTTCTCCGGCGACCACACCAGCTCTTCGTACGCTTGTCCGTTCGCCTGGCTCGGAATCGGGATGTCGATCTCGATCTCGGATTCGCGAGCGAGAGTCGAGGCGCGTGCCAGCAGGGTGTCACCATGACGCAGTTCGACGTCGACCACGCACTCGGATGCCGGCGTGGTGGTCAGACCGATGCGCGCGTGCACGCGTCCTGACGGCAGATCCGCGCGCCAGTGGATCCACTCGATCGCCGGGCCGGCGGGTACGGATTCGAGCCAGACGGGCTGCCAGATTCCGCTCGTCCGGTGGTACCAGATCGCATGGGGCTCGTCACGCCAGTCCTGCTTGCCGCGGGGCTGGGCGACATCCGTCGCCCGGTCCTCGACCCGCACCACGACATGGCCCCCGCCGTCTCGCTCGAGAGCGTCGGTGATGTCGACCGCGAACGGCGTGTGCCCGCCCTCGTGTGAGCCGACTCGCTGCCCGTCGACCCAGACGATGGCGCGGTAGTCGACTGCCCCGAAGCGGAGGATCAGTCGGCGCCCGTCACGATGGCCGGCGGCCAGCACCTCGTCGTGCGTGAGGGCGCGGTGGTACCACAGCGCCGTGTGCGGACGGGGGTCACCGATTCCCGACGCCGACGACTCGGGCGGGAAGGGCACCACGATCGACGCGTCGAAGGAGGGATTGGCGAACCACTGCTCTCGAATGCCGCGGTCGTCGTCGTCGACGGCGAAGCCCCAGCGGCCGGTCAGGTCGCTCCACTCGCTCCGGACCAGCTGAGGGCGCGGGTAGGTTCCGTCCCCCTGGCTCGCGATGGGCGGGAGTGGCGGATCGATTCTCAGCATGCAGTCCAGCATGCATGATTTATGCAGCGCTGTAAACCACGCGGAATCCGAGTCCGCGTCCGACACGCATCCCGATCACCGAGGGGACGGCGCGCTCTCGCGGACGGCCAGCCGGTAGCCGACCAGCTCGTGGCGTCCGGCCTCGGAGAACCCGGAGATCCGCTCGATGAGCATCTCGACGGCGCGACGGGCGAGCTCGTGCAGATCGGGAGCGATGGTGGTGAGGCTCGGGAAGGTCACCCGGCTCAGCTCGATGTCGTCCCAGCCGGTGACGGCGACGTCGTCGGGAATGCGGCGGCCGCGCTCGTGCAGCGCGCGCAGGGCGCCGATCGCGGCGAGGTCGTCGCGGCAGACGAGCCCGTCGAAGTCGGCTCCGGCGTCGAGCGCGCCCCCGACGCCCTCGACCGCTCCGGACGGCGAGATCTCTCGGCTGGGGAAGAGGAGGAGGGGGTCGGGCCGAAGGCCCGCATCCTCCAGGGCCTGCTGATAGCCAGCGATGCGCTGCAGGGAGGTCGACGACATCTCCTGCGTCTCGTGGCCGGCGAAGCCGATCCGCCGTCTCCCCAGCGACACCAGGTGCGCCGTGGCGGTGCGAGCGGCTTCGAAGTTGTCGATCATGACGCGATCCACGGGGAGGGGTGCTGCCCCTTCTCCGAGGATCACCATCGGCAGGTCGCTGCGGTGGCGCGAGATCTCGGCCGACGACATCGCGGACGGCTGGAACAGGATGCCGTCGACCATCCCGGACTCGGAGCTGGTGAGCACGGCGCGCTCGCCCTCCAACGTTCCGTCGGTCTCCTCGAGCAGCACCCGATAGCCTGCCTCGCCGGCCGCCGCCGAGACGGCGCGGGAGAGCTCGGCGAAGTACGGAAGGGCGACGTTCGCGAAGGCGAGGGCGAGAAGACCCGTCCGGCCGGTCGCGAGGCGTCTGCCCATGAGGTTGGGCCGGTAGTCCAGCTCGTCGATCGCGCGCTGCACGCGTTCGCGCGTCGATGCGCTCACGTGCTCGTATCCGCGCACCACATTCGACACGGTCTTCATCGAGACGCCGGCGAGCTCCGCGACATCCTGCAAGCGCACACCCATGCGGTCTCCAATTGGTCGCTACGTCGTCACCCGCGATACTACCTTGACAACAAAATTCCAGCGCTGTAAATTGCGAACACGGCTGGGGTATCCGGTCATCCCGCTCCGGTGCGCCGGAGTCACTCAAAGGAGAGCAATCACATGAACAGTCCATGGGCTCGCCGAGCGATAGGTGCAGGCATCGCACTCGCCATCGGCATCACGGCATCAGGGTGCGCGGCGTCGGCCGGCACCGGTGGGGGCGGCGTCTCCGGCGATGGGGAGTACACCGGCCCCGATGTCGAGATCACCTTCTGGCACGGCTGGACGGGTGGAGCAGCCCCCAAGATCGTCCCCGAGCTCATCAAGGAGTTCAACGCGGAGCACGACAACATCACGGTGAAGGCCGTCCCGCAGGAGTGGGCGGACATCACGGCGAAGATGCCGCTCGCCATCAAGGCGGGCAAGGGGCCGGACGTCGCCGTGCTGCACGGAGACGACCTGGCCACGTATGCGGCGCAGAACCTGCTGCTCGACTCCGGGGAGATCATCGACGGGCTCGGATATGCGGCGGAGGACTTCCCGCCCACCGTCTTCGACAAGGGCAACTACCAGGACACCCAGTACGCGGTGCCGTGGAGCGTGACGCCGCTGGGCCTGTTCACCAACAAGTCGGTGCTCGCGAAGGCCGGCATCAGCGAGATCCCCACCGACGAGGCGTCGTATCTGGCCGCACTCGACGCGCTGAAGGGTGCGGGAGTCCAGGGCGAGTGGGTCGACGGCTACGTCTTCACCGGCACGTTCGAGTTCCAGAGCCTGATCTGGCAGTTCGGTGGAGACCTCTACAACGACGACGTCACCGAGGCCACATTCAATTCAGAGGCGGGCGTGAAGGCCCTCACCTGGATGACCGACATGGTCGACAAGGGGTACAGCCCCGCGAACGTCGCACAGGACGGCAACATCAAGGCGCTCATCGCCGGCGACACCGCATTCAACTGGAACGGCGTCTGGCAGACGACGAACACCGCCTTCGACGATCTCGACTGGGCACCGGCACCCGTGCCGCAGATCGGCGACGAGAAGGCCGTCTGGTCGAGCTCGACCCACTGGGTCTTCCCCGCCAACAAGGGCCAGGACGCGAACGAGACGGCCGCCGCATCGGTCTTCGTGAAGTGGATGAACGACAACTCCCTCGGATGGGCCGAGACCGGCGAGCTGCCTGCCGCGAACTCGGTGCGCGAAGACCCGGAGCTGCTGTCGACCTACCCCAACCTCGCCCCCTTCATGGAGCAGCTGGAGTACGCCCACTACGAGACGGTCTCGCCGGGGATCTCCGAGGTCAACGCGCAGATCACCCTCGCGCTGAACGAGGCACTCACCGGCAAGAAGGATCCGAAGACCGCGCTCGACGACGCTGCGGCCAAGGCCGATCAGATCCTCGAGCAGAACCGGGCCAAGTACGGTGACTGAGACAGCCACCCTCGTCGCCCCCCAGCGCAGCAGCGCTGGGGGGCGACACCCGCGCAGACCTGCGGGCTCCGCATCCTCCCGGCGCAAGACGCTCACCGCGTATCTGTTCCTCGCTCCGTTCCTCGTGCTCTTCCTGACTTTCGTCGCCGGCCCGGGGATCTTCGGCATCTGGATGAGCCTCACCAACTGGAGCCCGTTCCGCGACGTGCAGGAGTTCGTCGGATTCCAGAACTACATCGATCTGTTCACCCCGGGCAACGTGCTCTCCAGCGACTTCTGGAAGTCGATGAGCGTCACCGGGATCTTCATCGTGATCAGCGTGCCGTTCCTCGTCGTCATCCCGCTTCTCGTGGCGATCCTGCTGAACCAGCGCATCCGCGCGGCCACGACGTTCCGCACGATCTTCTTCGCGCCGTATGTGCTCGGCGTCGCGGTCATCGGCGTGATCTGGGGCTACATCTTCGACACGCAGTCCGGCATCCTCAACCACCTGCTCGGCGTGATCGGGCTCCCCTCGGACGTCCCGTGGACGGTCGACGTCCCCTGGGTCTGGGTCTCCATCGTCGGCGTCACCGTCTGGTGGACCATGGGTCTCAACACGATCATCTTCCTGGCCGGCCTCAAGGGCATCAACGGCGACCTCTATGAAGCGGCCGCGCTCGACGGCGCCGGAGCGATGCGGAAGTTCTCGAGCGTCACCCTTCCAGGACTCCGCCCGGTGATGACCTTCATCACCACGACCACGATCCTCGCGTCGGCGAACATGTTCGGCCAGTCCTACCTCCTCACGAAGGGCGGCCCGGGCACCGAGACGCGGACGGTGATCATGTACATCGCCGACCAGGGTCTCTCGCAGAACAACATGGCACCGGCTGCCGCCATGAGCTACATCCTGTTCCTCGCGCTCGCGATCGTCAGCGTGATCAACTTCCGGCTGCAGCGCGAACGAGTCGAGAAGGCATCATGACCACAGCACTGACCCGTCGCCCGTCCGCCCGCCGCACGTGGGGGCGCGTCGCCCTCTATGCCGCGCTCGTCGCACTGGCTCTCGTGATCGTCCTTCCGCTTCTGTGGATGCTGATCACGTCGTTCAAGACCGATGCCGATGCGATCAGATCGCCGTTCTCGCTGCCGGACCCGTTCTCGATCGAGGCCTACCAGAGCCTGCTCGGCTCGGGAGAGCAGCCGATCTTCCTCTGGCTCTGGAACAGCTTCGCCGCCGCGACCCTGCAGACCGTCCTGATCCTCGTGACGGCGTCGATGGGGGCGTATGCACTGGCTCGGCTCGAGTTCGCAGGCAAGAGGATCATCTTCGGCGTCATCATCGCGACGCTTCTCGTTCCTCCGGTGGTCTTCCTCATCCCGAACTACCTGATCGTGCAGAACCTCGGCTGGCTCGACACGATCTGGGCCATCACGGTGCCCGGCGCCGCCGGTGCCTTCGGCATCTTCTTCCTGCGACAGTTCTTCGTCGGGCTGCCGCCCGAGATCGAGGAGGCCGCCCGCATCGACGGTGCCGGCGACATCCGGATCTTCGTGCAGGTGGTGCTTCCGCTCGCTCGACCCGCGCTGGCGACTCTGGCGGTGCTGTCGTTCCTCGGCAACTGGAACGACTTCCTCTGGCCGGTGTATGTGCTGCTGAGCCCCGAGAACCTCACGTTGCAGCCGGGACTCAGCCAGTTGCAGGGCGCCTACTCGACGCACTTCGCGATCGTCATGGCAGGAGCGGTGATCGCCTCCGTCCCCGTCCTGATCCTCTTCGCGATCGCGCAGCGGCAGATCGTCGAATCCGTCGCCGGATCGGCGGTCAAGGGGTGACCCAGGTCGCGAAGAAGCTCGCGTCCACGGTCGCTGCGAGCATCATCCTCGCTCTGGGCGTCGGTGTCGTGGGATGCTCCGGCGAGGCCGAACCCGAGGCGACCGTGGAGCGGGCGCCGTTCCTCATCGATCAGGACTTCGCCGATCCCGACGTCGTCCACGGCGACGACGGGTACGTCGCCTTCGCCACCGAGAATCAGGGCGCGAACGTGCAGTTCGCCACCTCGACCGACCTGGTCACATGGGACGTCTCGACCGATGACGCGCTGCCGGTCCTTCCGGCATGGGCCAGCGCGGGGCGGACCTGGGCGCCGGACGTCTCGGAGCGAGCCGACGGGAGCTTCGTGATGTACTTCTCGGCCGAGCACGCCGACTCCGGGAGGCAGTGCATCGGATCCGCCACCTCCGACTCGCTCACGGGTCCCTACGTCGCTGTCGGCGCGGAGCCGATGATCTGCCCGCTCGAAGAGGGCGGCGCGATCGACCCCGCCGCCTTCGTCGACGACGACGGGTCGCGGTTCCTCCTGTGGAAGAACGACGGCAACTGCTGCGAGCTCGACACGTGGATCCAGATCGCGCCCGTCTCCGCCGACGGCACCCAGCTGGCGGGACCGGCGACCCGATTGGTCATGCAGACCGAGGCCTGGGAAGGGCATCTGGTGGAGGCGCCGGTGCTGGTCGAGCGCGACGGCACCTACGTCCTGCTCTACTCGGCGAACGACTACGGCTCCGAGGACTACGCGATCGGCGCGGCGACGTCCCCGTCGCTGCTCGGACCCTACGAGAAGCTGCCGGACCCCGTCCTCTCCACCTCGTCCGCCGACGACCGTTACATCGGTCCGGGGGGTCAGGACGTCGTCTCCACACCCGACGGTGATGTGCTCGTCTTCCACGGATGGGACGACCTCTTCATCTACCGGGGTATCGCCGCCCTGCCTCTCGACTGGGAGGGTGCCATGCCCTCCGTTCGACTCTCGACCACCGACTGACGACGGCGAGCAGGCGCTCAGGCGTCGACGGTCACTGCCTGCAGAGCATGCACGACGGGCGCGAGCTCCGGCTGTGCGACCGCGTCTCCGAGAGCGCGTTCGAGGGTTTCGTCGTGGATCGGATGCGCCTGTTCGTAGAGCGCCTGGCCGGCGGCGGTGAGCTCGGTGTAGATGCCGCGGCGGTCATCGGCGCAGAGGATGCGGGTGAGCAGCCCGCGGTCTTCGAGGCGGGTCACGAGTCTGGTCGTGGCGCTCGGGCTCAGCGCCGTCGCGCGGGCGAGCTGCTGCATCCGCATGTGCCAGCCGTCCTGCCTGCTGAGGGCGTCGAGCACCGTGTACTCGACGACCGAGAGGCCGACCGAGGCGCCGAGCGCCTTCTCGAGATCGGCCTCGATGATGCCGTGCAGTGCGGCGAGCGTGCGCCAGCCGCGCGCGCGGATCTCGACAGCGTCGTCTGAGATGCCCACAGTGACCTCCCAAGTAGTTGCTTGCGCTGGATAGTTGCGTGTGCAATGATTATCCGTCGGACGCAATATCCCGCGTCTGCAACTACTTTAGCAGAGGACCACGGAGCACACCCATGCCACTCGGACTCATCGCACTCGCCATCGGCGCCTTCGGGATCGGACTCACGGAGTTCGTGATCATGGGCCTGCTCCCCGAGGTCGCGACCGACTTCGGCGTCACCGAGGCCACGGCCGGCTGGCTGATCTCGGGTTACGCGCTGAGCGTCGTCGTCGGCGCCCTCGGCCTCACCGCCGCCACCACGCGCCTGCCGCGCAAACCCGTGCTGCTCGGCCTCGTCGTGCTGTTCATCGTGGGCAATGCGATCACGGCCCTCGCCCCTGACTACTCGGTGGCCATGATCGGCCGCATCATCGCCGCCCTGTGCCACGGCGCGTTCTTCGGCATCGGATCGGTCGTCGCGGCCGAGCTCGTCGCCCCCGAGAAGAAGGCCAGGGCGATCGCGATCATGTTCACCGGCCTCACGGCGGCCAACGTGTTCGGCGTTCCCTTCGGCACGTTCCTCGGACAGCAGTTCGGCTGGCGCTCGACGTTCTGGGTGATCTCGGTCATCGGCGTCGTCGCCTTCGCCGGCATCGCGCTGCTCGTCACCGCCCCGAGGTCGGCCGGTGCGCAGGTGAGTCTGCGCAGCGAACTCCGTGCCTTCCGATCGGGTCAGGTGTGGCTCTCGCTCATCGTCACAGCCCTCGCGTTCGGCGGCATGTTCGGCGCCTTCACGTACATCGCCTACACACTCACCGACGTCACCGGATTCGCCGACACCGCCGTGCCGTGGCTGCTCGTGCTGTTCGGCGTCGGGCTCGTGGCGGGCAACGGGATCGGCGGACGCCTGGCCGACCGCTCGATCGACCGCACCCTCCTGATCTTCATCTCGGCCCTGGTGGTCGTGCTCGTGCTGTTCGGGTTCTTCGCCTGGTCGCAGCCCGTGACGACGGCGATCCTCGTGCTGATGGGCGCGTTCGGATTCGGCACGGTGCCCGCGCTGCAGAGCCGCATCATGCACTACGCCGGTGGAGCACCGACTCTCGCCTCCGGCGCCAACATCGGCGCGTTCAACGTCGGCAACGCCCTCGGCGCCTGGGCCGGCGGCCTCGGCATCTCGGCGGGGCTCGGATACACCTCGCCCATCTGGATCGGCGCCGCGATCACGGCATCCGCTCTGGTCGTCATGGTGATCGCCGTCGTCGCGGCCCGGCGGCCCTCGCCCGCAGCGACCGGCACCCTCCAGACCGTCGCCGCATGACCGCACACACCCGCAGACAGAACGAGAAGGAATCAGCAGTGAACACCCCCGCAATCCCCACAGTCACCCTGAACAACGGGATCGAGATGCCTCAGCTCGGCTACGGCGTCTTCCAGGTGCCGGATGCCGAGACGACGGATGCCGTGGCCGCGGCCCTCGACGCCGGATACCGCAGCATCGACACCGCAGCGGTCTACGGCAATGAGGCGGGCGTCGGGCGCGCGATCGCCGACTCGGGCATCGCGCGCGACGAGCTGTTCATCACGTCGAAGGTGTGGATCTCCGATCACGGATTCGATGCCACGCTGCGCGCCTACGATGCATCGCTCGAGCGCCTGGGGCTCGAAAGCCTCGACCTGTATCTGATCCATTGGCCGACGCCGGCTCTGGCGACGTATCCCGAGACCTGGCGCGCGCTCGAGCGTCTCTACGCTGACGGACGGGTGCGGGCGATCGGGGTCTCGAACTTCGAGCCGGGGCACCTCGAACGGCTCGCTTCCGAGGGCGGCGTCGTGCCCGCGGTCAACCAGGTCGAGCTGCACCCGGCGCTGCAGAACCGTGCGGTTGCGGCGGCGAATGCTCAGCGGGGGATCATCACCGAGGCGTGGAGCCCGCTCGCACAGGGCGCCGTTCTCGGCGACGGCTCGGTCATCGAGATCGCCGATCGCCACGGCAAGACCCCTGCGCAGATCGTGCTGCGGTGGCATCTGCAGCAGGGGCGAGTCGTGATCCCCAAGTCGGTGACCCCCGCCCGCATCGCGGAGAACCTCGACGTGTTCGGTTTCGAGCTCAGCGCCGACGAGCTCGCGGCCGTCGATCTCCTCGAGCGCGACGGACGCACCGGCCCGCACCCCGCCGAGTTCAACGGCTGACGCCACCGCCGGGTCATGCGGGCGCGGTGGTCACTGCGCCCGCATGAACTCCTCGGCCGCCGCGACCTGCTCGGCGGTCGGGCGGATGCCCGTGTAGAGCACGAACTGCTCGAGCGCCTGCAGCGTCGCCACCTCGGCGCCGGTGATGACGGTCTTCCCGGCCTCGCGCCCCGCCGCGATCAACGGCGTCTCGGCAGGCAGGGCGACGACGTCGAACACGACGGATGCCGCAGCGATCTGCCCCTCGGTGAACGACAGCGCATGCTCGTCCGCCCCACCCGCCATGCCGATCGGTGTGATGTTCACGATGATGTCGGCGGTCGCAGCATCCGCATCGGCCGTCCAGGCGAACCCGTAGAGGTCGGCGAGCCCCCGACCGCGCGCTTCGTTGCGGGCGGCGATGGTCACACGAGCGAAGCCTGCGTCACGGAAGGCGGCGGCCGTGGCCTTCGCCATTCCGCCCGAGCCGCGCAGCAGCACGGATGCCGCGGAGTCGAGCGAGTTGCGCTCGATCAGCTGGGCGATCGCGCTGTAGTCGGTGTTGTAGGCCGTGAGCACCCCGTCGTCGTTCACGATCGTGTTCACCGAGTCGATGGCGGTCGCAGAGGGATCCATACGGTCGACGAGCGCGATGACGTCCTCTTTGTAGGGCATCGAGATCGCGCAGCCGCGGATGCCGAGACCCCGTACGCCGGCGATCGCCTGGCCGAGGTCGGTCGGTGCGAACGCTTTGTAGATCCAATTGAGGCCGAGCTCTTCGTAGAGGAAGTTGTGGAATCGCGTGCCGTTGTTGCTCGGGCGTGCAGACAGCGAGATGCACAGGGTCATGTCCTTGTTCAGCATGGTCACCGCACCAGGCTACTCGCGGACTCTGCTGCATCCGACCCACTGATGACCGCGATCGTCAACCCCCCTTGGCGGGATCCGATCGCCTCCCCTAGGGTGAAGCTGCATGCACAGGGGATTGATCGTCTTCGTCTTCCCCAGAGACGAGCTGCCTTCCCCAGAGGCAAAGGCGATTCGTGCATGCGATTGGGCCCTCTCGAGTAGTTCTGTCCCCAACGGATTGCTCGAGAGGGCCGCTATCGTTTGTCTTCTTCTCACAAGTTTTCGGATTTGTCCCCCAAATGGGGGACAAACGCGTGCCGGAGGGGTTAGGCTGGAATCTGACGCACCCTCCGGTCGTCTTCGGCCCTCATCGCTCCCCCCGCGGTGAGGGCCACACCATTTTCTGGGCGCGTTCGTGTGCCCCCTCGTGTGACCGCGGATGACCGCTCATGCAACATTTGGGTTACGGGCTGACCTCGGGACTTCCGCTCAGCGCGTGCTCCACTAGCGTGGAGCACGTCGGGGCATCCTGCGTCGGCTTCTTTCCAGCAGAACAGGCAGTACATGAGCACCCAGGGCACGGTTAAGTGGTTCAACTCGGAGAAGGGCTTCGGCTTCATCTCCCCCGACGACGGCGGCGCTGACGTTTTCGCGCACTACTCCGCCATCGAGTCATCCGGCTACCGCTCTCTTGAAGAGAACCAGCGAGTCGAGTTCGACGTGGCGCAGGGCCCCAAGGGCCTGCAGGCTGAGAACATCCGTCCGCTCTGAGAGCGGACGTCATAGAACTCCCCGACCGGAGGCCCGCACCCGTTGCGACCCTCCGGCGGGGAGTTCTGTGCTTTGTGGGCTGATCTCGCGGGCTCACGCTCGCTCGACGGACGTGCCCGGAGACCCTCTCGGGAGGAGATCTGCCTCTCAGGAGGAGATCTGCCTCTCAGGAGGAGATCTGCGGGCTGAGGCTCCTCCCCAGGGAGAGTTCTCCTCCGGAGGCGGCAGGCCCGCCGGTCAGTTCAGCAGAAGCGCGCGCAGCTCGTCGGGCGATGCGGCGCGGAAGGCCGCCTCGTCGCCTTCATGCGTGTCGCTGAAGCCCCACTCGACGAAGATCACCGGGACGCCGTTCGCGTTGCCGCCCTCGACATCGTGGTGACGGTCGCCGATCAGCACCGGACGCGAGACGTCGGCGCCTCGGTCGGCCAGTCGGCGCAGCGCCTCGGCGACGATGTCGGTCTTCGACGCGAGGGTCGATTCGTCGGGTGTCGCGCCGACGGTCGTGACGAAGTACGGGCGAAGTTCGAAGAAGTCGATGATCGCGTCGACCTGGATCTCGGGCTTCGAGCTCGCGGTCGCCTGCGGGATGCCGGCGTCGTGCAGGTCGCGGATGATCTCGGGCACGCCGGGGTACGTTCTGACATCGGTCGTGTAGCCGTCGGCCTTGCCGAGCGTGCGGTAGAAGCTCACGGCCTCGGCGGACTGCTCGGGGGTCATGCCCGCCTGCGCCTGGAACGACTGGAACATCGGCGGCCCGATCCAGTGCACCAGCTGCTCGCGCGTGGGAGCAGGGTGACCGAAGTGCGTGAGGGCGACGTTCAGGCGGCGGAGGATGCCGACCGACGCGTCGGCGATGGTGCCGTCGACGTCCCAGAGCACGCACGAGTAAGGGGAAGAAGCCACGTCTTCCAGCCTATGGGCAGTGCGCGAAGCGACCGAACGCCGTGAACATCTGTGCAGCTCGCCTCAGAAGAGGCGGGGGATGCCCGACTCGATGCCCTTCATGTCGTCGTAGTCGAGCACGAGGCAGCGGATGCCGCGGTCCTCGGCCAGCACACGCGCCTGCGGCTTGATCTCCTGCGCGGCGAAGACGCCCTGCACGGGGGCGAGGTGCGGATCGCGGCCCAGCAGCTCGAGGTAGCGGGTGAGCTGCTCGACGCCGTCGATGTCGCCGCGGCGCTTGATCTCGACTGCGATGGCCGCGCCGTCGGCATCCCGCACGAGGAGATCGACGGGGCCGATGGCCGTCGGGTATTCGCGGCGCACCAGCGTCGCACCGTCCGAGATGCGGTCGACCTGCTCGGCCAGGAGGCGCTGCAGGTCGGCTTCGACGCCGTCTTTCTGCAGCCCGGGGTCGACGCCCAGGTCGTGGTTCGTGTCGTGCAGGATCTCGTAGATCTGCACGCGAAGCGCGTCGCCGGTCTTCTTGTGCGTGACACGCCAGACCTCGGTGACGCCGGCGATCGACTCCTCCTCGCCCGGCTCCTCGGAGGCGAGCGAGCAGGGCGGGCTCATCCAGTTCAGCGGCTTGTAGCTGCCGCCGTCGGAGTGCACGAGCAGACTCCCGTCTCCCTTGTGCACGAGCAGACGCGTGGCAAGCGGAAGGTGGGCATTGAGCCGGCCCGTGTAGTCCACGGAGCAACGGGCGATGACGAGACGCACCCGACGAGCCTACTTCGTCGGGCGCACTCGTTCTGCGGCGGCGGGCTGACTCGACATCTCGTCTGTGCGCAGCGGACGGGCGGCACCCGAGAAGAGGCCGGACAGCACGACCAGCCCGACCAGGATGTAGAGCGTGTTGAGCAGGCCGATGTGCTCGCTGATGAAGCCGAGCACCGGAGGGCCGCCGAGGAAGGAGATGTAGCCGATCGTCGCCGCGGCGCTCACGCGCGCGGCGGCCTTGGCGGGGTCGTCTGCTGCGGCCGACATTCCGAGCGGGAAACCGAGCGATGCGCCGACGCCCCACAGGGCCGCACCCACGAAGACCAGCGCGAGGCTGGGCGCCAGGATGAACAGCAGGATGCCGGATGCCGCGGCGACCGAGAGGATGCGCAGCACCGCGACGCGTCCGAACCGGTCGACGAGCGGGCCGCCGAACACGCGGACGACGGTCATCGCGACCGAGAACGTCGCGAGGGCCGCGGCGCCCAGTGCTGTTCCGCCGCCGTGGTCCTCCGCGACACCGAGAGCCAGCCAGTCGTTGGCGCCGCCCTCGGCGAACGACATGCCGAGCATCACCACGCCGATCGCGTAGGTACGCGGCTCGCGCCAGGCCGACAGGGCGACGTGCATGCGCTCGCGCCAGTGCACCTTCTCGCCGTCTTCCGTCGTCGGGTCGAGCGCTTCGGCGCGGCGTGGGACGCTGGCGATGCTGATGACGCCGATGGTGGCGATCGCCACCGCGACGACGAGCGTGTGCGTGAAGACGTTGATCTGCAGCTGGGCGGCCAGGGCGCCGAGGCCGGCGCCGATCACGGTGCCGAAGCTGAAGAAGGCGTGGAAGAGCGGAAGGATCGTCTTGCCCGAGTGCTGTTCGATCGCGGTGGCCTCGACGTTCATCATGACGTCGACGCAGCCGTTGCCCAGGCCGAACAGCACGAGACCGATCAGCACCACCGGGTACGAGCCCAGCACGTTGGCACCGATGCCGATCAGGGCGACGCCGGAGGCGAACGTGAAGATCGACACCATCATGCCCAGGCGCGCGCCGGTGCGCGCCATGATCGCGGGGCTGGTCGAGATTCCGATGATCGACGCGATTCCCGCGCCGAGCAGCAGCATGCCGACCTGTGCCTTGTCGACCTCGAGCGCGAGCTTGATGTCGGGGACACGCGATGCCCAGGTGGCGATCGACAGACCGCTGGCGAGGAAGATCGCGAAGATCGCCGTGCGCCAGCGCACGTACTGCGATCGAGAGAGAGCCGTGTCCATGGTGCACAGCATATCGAATCGATTCGATGGACGGGAACCGGGGGAGCTATCCTCGGAGTATGACGAGTCACGAGACCACGCGCCGAGCGACGATCGCCGATGTCGCCCGCGCGGCGGGAGTCGCGACGTCGACCGCCTCCGTCGTCTTCAGCGGCAAGACCAACGTCGCACCGGCAACGCGCGAGCGGGTGCTCGCCGCCGCGGCCGAACTCGGCTACGCCGGGCCCGATCCGCGCGCCGCCTCGCTGCGCCGGGGACGCAGCGGCATCGTGGCCGTGGTGCTCGAGGGGCATCTGCGGGCCGCCTTCCTCGACCCGGTGACGACCGCCATGATGGACGGCCTCACCGACGGGATGGCCGACCTGAGCGCCGGCATCCTGCTGATGCGCGACGAGCCGGGCGATGACGGATCATCGCTCTCGAGCGCGCCGGTCGACGCGGTCGTGCTCATCGGATGCTCGGGGCGCGCCAAGGCATCGCTCGACATCGTCCGCAGCCGTGGACTTCCCGTGGTCGTGATCGAGGGCGACGCCGGAGAGGGCATCCCGAGGATCACCCTCGACAACGCCGCCGCTGCCGCGGACGTCGCCCGGCACCTGCGCGATCTCGGCCACCGCGACGTGGCGCTCGTCACACTGCCGCTCGACACGGGCCGCGAGCGGGGCCCCGTCACGCAGGAGCGCATCGATGCGGCGACGGTGGATGTGACGATCGACCGCCTCGCCGGCATGCGCGAGATCTTCCCGGATGCACCGGCGATCTCGGCGGGAGGCAGCTTCATCGACGAGGGACTCCTTGCGGGGCGGACGCTGCTGGCGGATGCCGAGACCAGGCCGACGGCGATCCTCGCCCAGAGCGACCTCATCGCGGTGGGCGTCATCCGTGCGGCGGAGGAGCTGGGGCTACGGGTGCCCGAAGACCTGTCGGTCGCCGGCTTCGACGGCATCGCCGCCGACGGGCTCGGCGACCTCGTGCTCACGACCAGCGTGCAGCCGGCGGTCGAGAAGGGGCGTGCCGCGGGTGAGCAGGTCGCACGGATGCTGCAGGGAGAGCCGGGCCTCACCCTGCACCTCACCTGCCGGTTCCGCGAGGGCACGACCACGGCGCCGCCCGCCCGCTGAGCAGGCGGCGGACGTGTGGGTGGGGCGAGACGGGTTCGCGCCACTTCAGGAGCGAGGGACCTCGGGGGTCAGGAGCGCTGCGGACCCAACGGCAGCGTCTCGGTGCCCAGATCGAGGATCGAGTACCGACCGCAGTCGACGACCCTCTCGGGGAGAACCGCTCGCGGCGGGTCCCACGGCACCGTCTGCGAATCCTCGACGAGGAACGACACCTCGCCGACTGCGAAGTCCGTGCGGTCGACCAGCCAGGCATACGCGTTGAGCTGATGATCGACCTGCACGAGCTGTGAGGGATCGGCCAGGTGTAGCTTGGGCAGGCGCACTGTCCAGAACTGCCCGGCACCGGTGCGACCGGAGGCGTCGACCCAGTCGGTGACGCAGGTGAGATCGGCATCGGGCCGGGTTGCCGCATCCGCGAGTCGAGGGATGCTGAGCCCCCCGGCGACGAGCAGCAGGACACCGACCATCACCGCTGCGGGTCGCCGCACACGGTCGCCGACTCGCAGGGCGTGCGGAGCGGCGACGAGTGCGAGCACCGGTGCGAAGGCGAACGGCTGCAGATAGCGTGCCGCGTGGGTTCCCAGCATGACGGCACCGACCACGACCATGACCGGCGAGACCCACGCCATCGCCGCGACCAGCCGTGAGCCGGGGTCGCCCGCCCGCACGGTGCGCACGACGGCTGCGACGATGAGTGCGGCAGCGATCAGCAGCCCGATCACGCCGTGGAGGTTCTGCATCCGTTCGCCGACGAGCCGGCCGTAGTAGTCGATCGATTCGTGCCACTGCCCGGGCTGTATGTAATCGATGCCGGTCTTCGTGATCCATGCCGCGAGCGGAATACGTGACAGGAATCCGAGCGTGGTGCCCGCGAGCAGCACGGCGATGATGACCGGCGCACGCGAGCGCAGCCCTGGGGAGACCGACGCGATCGCCAGCAACATCACGAGCGGAATCGTCGCCCACGCCGCGTAGAGCGGGTTCGAGAGGGTCGACACGAGGGCGACGACGCCGAGTCCGATCGACGGCCATGCCATGAGCGCACGGCTGTCGATCATGCGCCGCACGATGCCGATCGTCAGGACGGCGGCGACGACGGTCGCGGAGTAATAGGTGGTCGTCAGCTGCAGCGACGCGAGGTCGAGCGCCTCGCGCGACGCCGAGACATCGCTCGTCGCGAGCACCCCGAATACCGCGAGTGCGAGCACGGACCAGGCAACGGGGGCCATGCCGGCACGGGCGCGGCCGGCAGTCAGGCGGATGGCGCCGTAGAGGGCGAGCAGGTTGACGACCGCGCTGATCGCGAAGAGACCGCTCGCATCGACGGGCACCGCTGCGTCGAGGGCGGTGAACGCTGCGGACTCGGGCAGGAACAGCACGCTCGACATCGCCCAGTCGAGCGGTTCGCCGGAGAGCAGCGAGCGGGCGAGCATCGCGACGACCATCGAGTCGCCGTCGCGGAAGAGCAGATCTGCTCGGGCCGACGACGCGACCGCGCCGGCGGTGACGAGCGACACAGCGGCAGCGCCCAGCCAACCAGCCAGCTCCCGCACCCACGCCCGCGTCACGGGGCTACTCTGCCACGACCGCCGAGAAGACTCGGTCTTCGCCGGTCCGCCGGTCACGCGATCTGCCGATCAGCCGATCAGGCGATCTGCGACCTCAGATCCCAGACCTCTTCGAGAGGAGCGGTTCCCTCGGCGCCATCCGCATCGCGGAAGACCTCGACGAAACGCCCGATGTCGGCCTGCCAGGCGTGATCGGCCGGGTCATCCTCGAGCGCGGCGACCGCAGCGTCCCAGTCGTCGCACTCGACCAGGTGGAAGAGGCGGTGGCCGGATCGCCAGATGGTCCAGTCGTGGATGCCGATCCGCGAGAAGGTCTCAGCGAGGGCATCGGGGATGCGCGCGTGGTTCGTGCGGTAATCGTCGATCGCGCCGTCGCGGATCTCGGAGTGCAGGGCGATGCGCATGGGTGTGCCTTTCAAGCCAGGGGGCGGAACGAGATCGCGACGGGGGTCGCGGCATCCGCCACATCGACCAGGATGGCACCGTCGACGCGCTCCGCGGAAACCCCGGTGTCACCGATACGGGCCGTCTGCTCGTCGAGGAGGCCATCGGGATCGGGCAGGCGGACGCTCCCGTTCTGATCGATGACCGCATGCACCGCGTCGTCGGTGCGCGTCCAGCGCAGCCAGGGTTCGTCGGACGCCCGCAGTCGCTCCTCCGGTCGCGCGCCGAACACCGCGTGACCGTGACGGCTGTTCCACTCGCCGAGGCCCTCGAGGGTCTGCCGCTGGAGCTCGGGGATGCGCCCGGATGCCTCGAGCCCGATGTTCAGCAGCAGATTGCCGCCTCTCGAGACGACGTCGACGAGCAGGCGCACCGCCTCATCTGCCGACAGCAGGTGCTCGCTCGTCTCGTTGCGGTTGTGCCCGAAGGAGAGGCCGATGCCCCGGGTGTTCTCCCACGCCTCGCCCACCTCGACCGCCGTGCCGTGCACATACTCGCTGGTGCGGAAGTCCCAGTGCGATTCACCCCAGCGGTCGTTCACGACGCCCTCGGGCACTCGTGCGTAGAAGGTCTCGAATGCGTGCGCGAGACTCTTGGGTCCGGGTGCGATGCCGGCATCCGGCCAGCGGATGTCGCCCCACAGGATGTCGGGTCGGTATCGGTCGATCAGGTCGACGACGTGGTCGTGCGCATACTCGGCGTAGGCGAGGTCATCGGGGGCGGGGTCGCCGTCGTGCTCGATCGGCGGAAGGTCGGAGAAGTGCCAGTCGAGCCCGCCCGAGTAGTAGACGCCGAAGCGGAGTCCCGCGGCGCGGGTGGCCTCGGCGAAGGCGCCGATCAGGTCCTGCTGAGGCCCGCGTGCGACGGTGTTGCGTCCGTCGGTGCCCGGTGCGTCCCACAGGGTGACTCCGTCGTGGTGCTTGGTGGTCGGGATGAAGTAGCCGGCTCCCGTCGCCGCGACGACCGCGAGCACCTCGTCGGCGTCGAACGCCTCGGCCTTCCACTGGTCGAGGAAGTCGTCATAGGGGGCTTCGCCGTGCACCTCCTGCTGATGCGTGCGTGCGGGGGAGCCTTCGATGCGGATCGTGTTCGCGTACCACTCGGCGTAGGGATTGTGGGCGTACCACTGCTCTCGCGGCACTGCCCCGAGTTCGCCGGTCGGCTCGGCCCACGCGGGCACGGAGTAGGGGCCCCAGTGCACGAATATCCCGAGCGCCGCACCGCGGAACCACTCGGGCAGGGGCCGTTCGAACTCTCGGTAGGCCTCGGGGCGAACGGGGTCGGTCTCGAACATCGCCATCGGAAAACACCTTTCATCACACCCTTGTGAACCGTTTCGTCTATCACGTATCCTATAGGAAATCTTGAACTCAAGGGAGAGCTTCGATGACTGACGCAGGTTTCCGCCGCCCCACCGACCGCATCCCCGGCGGTGAGTGGTTCAGCGACGCGGGCTTCGGCATCTTCGTGCACTGGGATCAGGCCTCGCAGCAGGGGATCGAGATCTCCTGGCCGCTTGTCGGCCGCTCGATCATCCCCGGCGAGGACGCCGTCGAAGATGCGGTGACAGTCGCCGAGTATCAGGCGACGGCGCCGACGTTCGACCCGACGGAGTGGGATGCCGCCGATCTCGCCCGCCGCGTGCGCGACGCGGGAGCGACCTATGTCGTCTTCACCGCACGCCACCACGCCGGCTACAACATGTTCTTCACCGAGCAGTCCGACTTCGGCGTCGAGCACGGCCCCTTCGGCCGCGACATCACACGCGAGTTCGTCGACGCCGTGCGGGCCGAGGGGCTGAAGGTCGGCATCTACTACAGCCTTCCCGACTGGAACCACCCGGACTACCCGGCGTTCCGCGACGAGGACCTGCCGTACAAGCTCGAGCACTGGCCCGCCGCGGGGCTGGCCGAGTTCGCCGACACCCCGGATGCCACCGATCGCCATCGTCGCTCGTCGCCGGAGGAGTGGTCGCGCTATCTCGAGTACGTCCGCGCGCAGCTCACCGAGCTGCTCACGAACTACGGACAGATCGACCTGCTGTGGTTCGACGGAGACTGGGAGCGCTCGGCGGTGGAGTGGACCTCTCCCGGCCTGCGTCGTCTGATCAAGGAACTGCAGCCGCACGTCGTCATCAACGATCGTCTTCCCGGTCAGGGCGACTACCGCACGCCGGAGCAGGGATTCCCGCTCACCCCGCCGACCGGTCCATGGGAGCTGTGCCTGACGATCGGCGATCACTGGGCATGGCGCAGGGGGCCCGACAACGAGAAGTCCGCGCGGTCGCTGCTCGTCACCCTGATCGACGTCGTCGCCCGCGGAGGCAACCTGCTGCTGAACGTCGGCCCCGGCCCCGACGGCACGCTGCCCGCGGTCGAGCAGGAGCGTCTGCAGGAGTTCGCCGAGTGGATGCAGTCGCACGCCGAGGCCGTGATCGGCGTCGAGCCCACCGTGGGCATCGACTTCCACGGCCCGACCACCGCCCGTGCCGGCCGTCTCTACCTGCACCTGACCGCGCTGCCGGTCGAGGAGATCATCGTGCGCGGGCTGCCGGTGCGTTCGATCACCCGAGTGCATCGCCTCGCCGACGATCTCGAGCTGCAGCATGACGCCAGCTTCGAGGTGCACGAGGCGTCCATCGCGGGCGACGACCTGGGCGAGCTGCGAATCGTGGCACCCGCACCCAGCGGCGCGCTGATCGACGTCATCGCCATCGACTTCTCCGAGTAACCGCACCACCCGAGCGACACCCCCTCACCCATCGCATCGAATCAGCATCCAATGAAGGAGGCAGACAGAATGAATGCACTCTCATCCCGACGCGCGAAGCGTCTCGTCCTGACCGGGGCCGCGGGCCTCACCGTGGTCGCCCTCGCCGGTTGTGCCGGGGCCTCCGCCGGAGGCGCCGGCGGATCCGGCGGTCCGCTCGTGCTCTACACCTGGGCCGCCAGCGAGGGCGACCAGGCGCAGTGGGCCGACTTCATCGAAGGCGCGCAGGTCGAGGATCCCGACCTCGACATCTCCGTCGAGGGCCCGAGCTTCTCGGACTACTGGACCAAGGTGAAGACCCGCCTCAGCGGATCGAACCCGCCCTGCCTGCTCACGACCCAGGCCGCGCGCGCACAGGAGCTGGGCGACCTGCTCATGCCTCTCGACGATCTGATCGAGAAGAGCGGTTTCGACATCGACAGCATCGACGCCTCGATGCTCAGCGGCATGACGGTCGACGGGACGATCCGCGCGATCCCCTATGACGCCGAGCCGATCGTGCTCTTCTACAACGTCGAGGCGTTCCAGGCGGCAGGGCTCGAGCTGCCCGGCACCGAGTACACGCGCGACCAGTTCATCTCGGACGCCAAGGCGCTCACCGACGGAGAGAAGAAGGGTCTCGCGCTCGCGCCGGGCATCTTCATCCCCAACGCCTGGTCGCTCGCCGACGGCGTGCCCGCCGTCACCGAAGACGGCGAGCTCGACCTCACGAACTCCGATTTCGTCGACCAGATCCAGAGCTTCTTCGACCTCGTCTCGGTCGAGCAGGTCGCGAAGGCTCCCGAAGCCGCCGACGGCTCCGAAGTGTCGCAGCAGGCGTTCACCTCGGGCGAGGTGCCGATGCTCATCGAAGGCCCCTGGATGTACGGCAGCTTCGCCGACGCCGCCGACTTCACCCTGGGCGTCACGATCGTCCCGTCGACGAGCGGGACGGCAGCCGCGATGACCGCAGGCTCGGGATTCGGCATCGCTGCGAACTGCGACCGCCCCGATGAGGCCTTCGCCGCGATCGAGGCGCTGACCTCGGTGTCGGTGCAGGAGAAGCAGGCCGAGGCTCGTGGCATCGTCCCCTCTCGCATCGAGGCGCTTCCGGCCTGGGCCGAGGGCAAGACCGAGGGTGCCGCCGACGTCGTCGAGGCACTCCTCGCAGACGCGACGCCGCAGCGCACCACCTCGACCTGGAACCAGGTCGAGACCCTGATGACCCAGTACGGAGTGCAGGGCTACCGGGGTGAGCTGACGGCTGCGGAGATCATGGAGACGATCCAGAACTCGGTCGCGGGCTGAGCGGATGGCGATCATGAGCGACCGGAGTGAGGCGACGGCCTCCTCTGCGATGCCCGGCGTGGCGGGGGTGCCGATCGGTGCCCCCGCCCCGCGGGCTCCACGTCTGCGACATCGGCGCGGCGACGGCTGGGTCGCTGTGGCCTTCCTCGCCCCGGGGTTGATCGGGTTCGTCCTGTTCATCCTCACTCCGCTGTTCGGATCGGCCTTCATCAGCCTGTTCGACTGGAAGCTGTTCGGCAGCCCCGACTTCATCGGGTTCGAGAACTACGTCAAGCTGTTCCGCGACCCGACGTTCTACACCGTGCTCGGCAACACGCTCATCTTCGCGGTCGTCTACACGGCGCTGAACCTGTTCGTCGCCCTCACCATCTCGCTGTGGCTGAACACCCGCATGAAGGCCGCTGGTGCGTGGCGGGTCATCTTCTTCCTTCCCGTGATCACCCCGATGGTGGCGAACGCGCTCGTGTGGCGGCTGCTCCTCTCGCAGGACGGACTCGTCAACTCGATGCTCGCGACCGTCGGCATCGACGGCCCCAACTGGCTGTCCGACTCGGCGTGGGCGCTGCCCTCGGTGATCGCGATGTCGGTGTGGCAGTCGTTCGGCTACAACGTGATCGTCCTGTCGGCCGGCCTCAGCGCGATCCCGAAGGAGCTGCTCGAGGCCTCCCGCATCGACGGTACCTCGGCCTGGCAGCGGCTGCGGTTCATCATCCTGCCGCTGCTGTCGCCGTCGCTGTTCTTCTGCTCGACCATGACGATGATCGGCGCGTTCCAGGTGTTCGTGCAGCCGCTGTTCCTCACGCAGGGCGGGCCGGGCGAGAGCACCAACACGTTCGTGCTCTACCTGTATCGCAACGGATTCGTCTTCGATCGGCTCGGCTACGCATCCGCCCTCGCGTGGATCCTCTTCCTCGTCGTGATGCTCATCACCGCCCTGCAGTTCGTCGGCCAGCGCAGGTGGGTGAACTATGAGTGACGTCGTGAGCCTTCCCCGCCGCGCGCGTCAGCGCCGGGACTCCCTCAAGGAATGGCTGAACACCGCAGCCATCGCCGCGGTGGCGCTGATCTTCGCGTTCCCCTTCATCTGGATGTTCCTCACGGCGCTCAAGCCCGAGAACGAGGTGTTCACCGCGACACCTCAGATCTTCGGATCGGAGATCCGCTGGGCGAACTTCGTCGAGGCCTGGACGGTCGTGCCGTTCGGCCGCTTCATCCTCAACGGCCTGATCGTCGCGATCCTCGGCGCCCTGCTCTCGGTGATCGTCGCCGTGCTCTCGGCCTACGCGTTCTCGCGGCTGCGCTTCAAGTACCGCGACAAGCTGTTCCTGCTGTTCGTGCTCACGCTCGTGCTGCCTCAGGAGGTGCTGGTCGTGCCCCTGTTCATCATGATCAACAGCTGGGGATGGAACGACAGCTTCGCGGCGCTCATCATCCCGTTCGCCTTCACCGCGTTCGGCACCTTCCTCATGCGGCAGTTCTTCCTCACCATCCCGATGGAGTACGAGGAAGCGGCGCTGATCGACGGAGCCTCGCGCCTGCGCACTCTCTGGTCGGTGCTGCTGCCGCAGCTGGTCGCGCCGCTGAGCGTGCTCGCGGTCTTCTCGTTCATCGGCTACTGGAACTCGTACCTGTGGCCGCTGATCATCATCAACACACAGGACATGGCCACCGTGCCCCTCGGGCTCGGCATGTTCACCGGTCAGTTCGGCACGCAGTGGGCTCTGCTCATGGCGGCGTCGACGCTGGCCGTCATCCCCTCGCTGATCCTGGTGCTGCTGCTGCAGCGGCAGCTCATCAAGGGGGTCACCCTGGGCGGACTCGGAGGACGCTGATGCACACGACACAAGACACCGCCGCGAGACTGCTCGAGGTCAGGGCGGATGCGACGGCAGGAAGCCGCATCGTGCACGTCGAGGCGCAGCTGTGCGACCTTCCGGTCGAGACGGAGCGGACGGATGCGCTGCAGACGTTCGTGAAGCAGGAGACGATCCTCGTGCGACTGCGCACCGCCGACGGCACCGAGGGCATCGGCTACAGCTACACGATCGGCACAGGCGGCGGTGCAGTGCTCAGCCTGCTGCGCGAGACACTGCTGCCGGCGCTGATCGGCCTCGAAGCAGAGCGTCCGGAGGCCGTATGGCTGGCCCTGTTCGGCATCACCCGCGCGACCACCGTGGGACCGATCACCGCGCTCGCGCTCGCCGCGGTCGACACCGCCGTGTGGGATGCGAAGACGCGGCGATCCGGGCTGCCGCTGTGGGTCGCCGCCGGCGGCGCCTCGCCCTCCGTCCCGGTGTACGACACCGAGGGCGGATGGATGCACTTCGGCACCGATGAGCTCGTGGCGCACGCCGTCGATGCGAAGGAACGAGGCATGGGCGGGGTCAAGATCAAGGTGGGGATGCCGCGGGGCCACCAGGACCTGGAGCGACTGCGGGCCGTGCGGGACGCGGTCGGGCCCGGCATGGACATCATGGTCGATGCGAACCAGTCGTTCTCGGTGGCGGAGGCGATCAGGCGCGCCCGTCTCTTCGAAGAGGTCGACGTCTTCTGGTTCGAGGAGCCCCTGCCGGCCGAGGACATCGAGGGTCACCGGCAGCTCGCCCGCTCGACATCGGTGCCCATCGCGGTCGGCGAGAGCATGTACTCGCTCGGGCACTTCCGCGAGCATCTGCAGCGCGGTGGTGCATCGATCGTCCAGGCCGACGTGGCGCGGGTGGGCGGCATCACGCCATGGCTGAAGATCGCGCACCTCGCCGAGTCGTTCAACGCCCCCGTGGCGCCGCACTTCCTCATGGAGCTGCACGTCTCGCTCGTGTGCGCGATCCCCAATGCGCTGTATCTCGAGCACATCCCACAGCTGCGTGCCGTGACGAGGGGCGAGCTGCGCATCGAGAACGGGCGGGCCTGGGCGCCGAACGAGGCAGGGCTCGGGATCTCCTGGAACGACGACGCGCTCGGGCGGCTGGTCGTCGCATGAGCAGTGTCGTCTCCGGAGTCGCGCAGCCCGTCGCGCGGTCGGTCGCGATCGGACGCGGCGGGCTCGCCGCTCCACCCGTCGGGTACGGCGCCGCGGCGCTCGGCAACCTCTATCAGGCGCTGGGCGACGACGAGTGGCCGGGCATCGTGCCTGCGGCGTGGGCAGGAGGCATCCGGTATTTCGACGTGGCTCCGCACTACGGGCTCGGTCTCGCCGAACGTCGACTCGGCGAGAGCCTGCGGCAGCTGCCGCGCGACGAGTACATCGTCTCGACCAAGGTCGGGCGCCTGCTCGTGCCGCAGGATGCCGCCGGTCGCACCGACATCGACAACCTGTTCGACGTACCCGCCGACCATCGCCGCGTGCAGGACTACTCGCGAGACGGCGTGCTGCGCTCGATCGAGCAGTCACTCGAACGGCTCGGTCTCGATCGCATCGACATCGCACTGGTGCACGACCCCGACGCGCACGAGCACGAAGCCCTCGAGGGTGCGTTCCCCGCGCTCAGCGAGCTGCGCGATCAGGGGGTCATCACCTCGTTCGGGGCGGGGATGAACCAGAGTGCGATGCTCGCGCGGTTCGTGCGCGAGACCGACGCCGACGTGATGATGGTCGCCGGGCGCTGGACCCTCCTCGACCAGTCGGCCGCCGATGACCTGCTCCCGCTCGCACACGAGCACGACGTGACGGTGCTCGCCGCGGCGGTCTTCAACTCGGGCATCCTCGCGACGGATGCGCCCTCGCAGGATGCGCTCTTCGACTACGGGCCCGCCGAGCTCCCGGTCGTCGAGCGAGCCCGATCGATCGCGCGCATCGCCCGGCGGCACGGCAGCTCGCTTCCCGAGCTCGCCGCACAGTACCCGTTGACCCACCCTGCAGTGGCGGCGGTGGTGATGGGCGGCGCGAGCGCCGAGCAGGTCTCGAGGAACAGCCGCCTCGTCGCGCGCCCGGTCGCCGCCGAGGTGTGGGACGAGCTTCGAGAACACGGGCTGATCAGCCGAGAAAGGCACCCCGTACGATGAGACACATGTTCGGCGACGACGAAGCACGCGGACCGCGGCCGCTCCCGGCGCGGCGCGCCCTCGTCGACGATGTGTACGACGCCGTGCTCGGCCTTCTCATGGACCGCGTGATCGAGCCCGGTGCCCGCGTGAACATCGACGCGGTCGCTCGCGATCTCGACGTGTCGCCCACTCCGGTGCGCGAGGCGCTCACGCGCCTCGAGGCCGAGGGCCTCGTCGCGAAGCGTGCACTCAAGGGCTACGTCGCGGCTCCTCTGCTCGACGCTGCGGGGCTCCGTGACCTGTACGACATGCGCGAACTGCTCGAGCCCGAGGCCGCGCGTCGCGCATCGACCCATCTCGACGCCGACATCGAGAGCGAGCTCGCGGAGTCCGTCGTTCAGATGCGTGCAGCGTCGGCGCCCGACGCGGAGGAGAGCTTCCGCAACTACCGCCGGTTCATCGACGAGGACCTGCACTTCCATCACCTGATCGCCGAGCAGGCGCAGAGCCCGCTGCTCTCGGAGGCCATCGTGCGGCTGCGGTCGCACATGCACCTCTACCGCCTGAACTTCCGTCACGACTTCGAAGACGACACCCTCAGCGAGCACGAGAGCATCCTGGCGGCGCTTCGCCGACGCGATCCCGAGGCCGCAGCAGAGGCGATGCGCACCCACATCGCGAAGTCGTACGACAGGCTCGGCCCCGCGATCGCTCGACGGGCCGAGAACGCATCCGAATGATCTGATTTCGCGATCGACATCGCGCAAAGTGCCCGAAATCCCGGGCAAAACCGGCCATTTGCGCGGTCCGACGCCGACATGATCGACCCGGAACAGCGAAGAATCAAGGTAAACTCGATATCGACACCCGCCCGCCCGCCTGCGCCGCACCCCCGGCCGACGAGCTTTGAGGAGCCGCGTATATGCTGACGCTCCTCGCCGTGTTCCTTCTCGGGTCGATCCTGATGCCCGTTCTGGTGCGCTGGCTGGGATCCCAGGCATTCGCCATCGCGGCTCTCATTCCCGCCGCGGCATTCATCCACGCTCTGGTGCTCACCCCCCAGGTGCTCGACGGCCCGACGCCCTTCGTCTCGGTCGCGTGGATTCCGCAGCTCGGGTTGAACCTGTCGATGAACATGGATGTTCTCGGCTGGGTGCTGACCCTCATCGTCACGGGTGTCGGCGCGCTCGTGCTGCTGTACTGCCGCTGGTATTTCCACGACGACTCCGCGGGGATCGGCCAGTTCGCCGGTGTGCTGCTCGGATTCGCGGGTGCGATGTACGGCCTCGTCCTGACCGACGACCTGGTCATGCTCGTCATGTTCTGGGAGGTGACGAGCATCCTCTCGTACCTCCTCATCGGCCACTACCGTCGGCGTGCGGCCAGCCGACGAGCCGCTCTGCAGGCGCTCCTGGTCACCACCCTCGGCGGGCTCGTGATGTTCGTCGGAGTCGTGCTGCTGGTCGTCGATGCCGGCACCTCGAGCATCCGCGAGATCCTCGAGATCGCTCCCACCGGGGCGATCGTCGATGCCGCCGTGGTGATGCTGCTCGTCGGTGCCATCAGCAAGTCCGCGATCTTCCCGTTCCACTTCTGGCTCCCCGGCGCGATGGCCGCGCCCACCCCCGTGAGCGCCTACCTGCACGCTGCGGCGATGGTGAAGGCGGGCATCTACCTGATCGCACGCTTCGCTCCGATCTTCGCGTTCACCGGACCCTGGCGGCCGATCATCATCTCGCTGGGGATCGTGACGATGCTGCTCGGCGGCATCCAGGCGCTGCGAGAGACCGACCTCAAGCGCATCCTCGCCTTCGGCACCGTCAGCCAGCTCGGGTTCTTCTCGATCGTGATCGGCTACGGCACGCAGGCGAGCGCACTGGCGGGCCTTGCACTCGTGATCGCGCACGCGCTGTTCAAGTCGGCGCTGTTCCTGATCGTCGGTGTGATCGACCGCCAGCTGTCGACGCGTGACATCACCGAGCTGAGCGGTGTGGGCCGGCAGGCGCCGGTCATGGCGACTGCGGCATTCATCTCCATCGCCTCGATGGCCGGCATCGCGCCGACCCTCGGATTCGTCGCGAAGGAGTCCACCCTCACAGCCCTCCTCGACGACGCGCTGCACGGATCGCCATGGGGACTCGTCGCCATCATCGGCGTCAGCGTCGGATCCATTCTCACTGCGGCATATGGCATCCGCTTCCTCTGGGGCGCGTTCTGGACCAAGCGCGACGCAGCAGGCGATCGTCTTCCCGACACCGCGTGGCCGGACCCGCCCGTCGGATTCCTCTCGGCGCCGATCATCCTCGCCGGCTTCACGCTGGCAACCGGCATCGGAGCCCCTGCTCTCGACGTCGCGCTCCAGGGATACGCCCTCACGGCCACGCCCGGCCTCGACGCCGAGGGCGTCGCCGCCGAGGGACCAGGGCACCTCGCCCTCTGGCACGGTCTCGAGCCCGCTCTCGGCATCTCGATCCTGTCGATCCTGCTCGGTGCCGCGGTCTTCCTCCTGACCCTGCGCACGGGGTGGGATCGCAAGGCACGGCTGATCCGCTTCACCGCGGCAGACGTCTACTACCTGGTCATGCGCGGCGTCGACCGGCTCTCGGTGCTGAGCACGACCCTCACCCAGCGAGGCTCGCTTCCGGTCTACGTCGGCACGATCTTCGTGGTCTTCGTCGCCGCCGAGATCACGGCTCTCGTCGCCAGCGACATCGACCGCTTCCAGCTCTCGGCCTGGCACACCCCCGCGCAGCTGGTTGTCGCGCCGATGATGGCCGCCGCCGGCGTCATGGCCGTGCGGGCGCAGAAGAGGTACACCGGGGTCGTGCTCGTCTCGATCACGGGTCTCGGCATGGTCGTGCTGTTCGCGACCAGCGGCGCCCCCGACCTGGCGCTGACGCAGATCCTCGTCGAGACCGTGACGATGGTCACCTTCGCGCTCGTGCTGCGTCGCCTGCCTGCGCGAATGGGCGAGCACAACGCCTCCGTCGGTCGCATTCCGCGGGCGCTGCTGGGTGTCGGAGTCGGACTCACCATGGCCCTCGTCGCGGTCGTGGCGACCCAGTCGCGTATCGCGGACCCGATCTCGGCGGCCTTCCCGAAGCTCGCGTACGAGATCGGTCACGGCAAGAACGTCGTCAACGTCGCGCTGGTCGACCTGCGTGGCTGGGACACGATGGGCGAGCTCTCGGTGCTCGTGCTGGCCGCCACCGGCGTCGCCTCGCTCGTGTTCGTCACTCACCGGGCCGACATGCTGTCGGCGACCAAGACGCTGCCCAAGGCGCGGCGCCGTCGAACCCTCAGCCGTCCCCTGGTCGAGACGACCGAGGGCGTGCGCTTCCAGACCGACGAGAACGAGAGCAGCCCCCGCGCCTGGCTCGTCGGCGGACCGAAGATGCACCCGGAGAACCGGTCGATCCTGCTCGAGGTGATCGTCCGCATCCTCTTCCACACGATCATCGTCGTGTCGATCTTCCTGCTCTTCTCCGGCCACAACCTTCCGGGCGGCGGCTTCGCGGGCGGACTCGTCGCGGGCATGGCACTCGTCATGCGCTACGTCGCCGGCGGACGCTGGGAGCTCGGCGCGGCCGCGCCCACGGATGCCGGTCGACTGCTCGGCGCCGGTCTGATCCTCGCGGTCGGCACTGCCGTGGTGCCGCTGTTCTTCGGTCTCGCCCCGCTCACCAGCAACTTCTGGGAATGGGAGATCCCCGGCATCGGCCACATGGAGTTCGTCACCTCGACGATCTTCGACGTCGGCGTGTACCTCGTCGTGATCGGACTCGTGCTCGATGTGCTGCGCAGCCTCGGTGCCGAGGTCGACCGCCAGGCGCAGGAGTTCCGCGAGCGGGGGGTGACCCGCTGATGGATGTCTCACTGACCCTGATCGTGATCATGGCCGTGCTGTTCGCCTGCGGCGTCTACGCGATGCTCGAGCGCAGCCTCACCCGCGTGCTGATCGGATTCCTGCTGCTCGGCAACGCCACGAACCTGCTGCTGCTCATCGTGATGGGTGTGCCGGGGAGCGCACCGTTCTACGGCGCTGAAGGGGAGGTCAGCGACCCGCTGCCGCAGGCGCTCACCCTGACGGCCATCGTCATCACCTTCGCCGTCTCGGCCTTCCTGCTCGCGCTCATCTACCGCTCGTGGCAGCTGGGCCAGGCCGACACCGTCGAGGACGACGAGGCCGACATCGCGCTCCGCGAGCGCACCGACGCCGACGAAGACCTCATGGACGACGAGGCCGACGCCGCCGACGACGAGGCGACCACCGACTTCGTCGGCGTGCAGACGTCGCCGATCACCGTGCTGCACATGCGCGACCATCCGTCGATCCACGACGACGCTCCGACCGACCGGCCCACCGCGCCCCGGACCCCATCCGCGGATGCGGATGGGGGTTCGGCGGGGGATCCGGACGTGGATGCCGGTCCTGGGGCGTCCGTCCTGGACGGAGAATCGGCGCCGCCCGACGATGACGCGGACGACTCCCCGCGCTCCGATGACTTCCGGACGGATGCCGACACGCACGCGTCAGACGCTCACGAGACCGATGCGGCCGACGCCGCGCATGACACGGCCACCGACACGGCATCCGATGACAGCGCACCTGAGCACACCGACGACGGGGAGGACCGCCGATGAGCGCCCTCGTCCCCCTGCTCGTCGCCCTGCCGCTGCTCGGCGCCGCGGCGACCCTGATCTTCGGCCGCAACCCGCGCCTGCAGGCGTTCGTCACGGTCGCGACGCTCGCGACCGTCTCGGTGATCGCCGCCGTGCTGCTGGTCGTCGTCGACGCGGGAGAACCGCTGGCGGTCTCGGTCGGCGGATGGCCCGTGCCGTTCGGCATCGTGCTCTACGTCGACAGGCTCGCGGCTCTCCTCGTGCTGATCTCGAGCATCGTGCTGCTCGCGGTTCTGCTCTTCTCGATCGGTCAGGGCGCGGCCGACGGCACCGACGAGACGCCGATCTCGATCTTCAACCCGTCGTACCTGATCCTCGCCGCGGGAATCTTCAACGCCTTCATCGCGGGAGACCTGTTCAACCTGTACGTCGGATTCGAGATCCTGCTCGTGGCGTCGTACGTGCTGATCACGCTGGGCAGCACCGAGTCGCGCATCCGCACCGGCGCGGTCTACATCGTCGTCTCCCTGGTCTCGTCGATCCTGTTCCTCGCCTCGATCGCGATGATCTACGGCGCACTCGGCACCGTGAACATGGCGCAGATCGCCGAGCGCATGACCGAGCTCCCGCAGGAGACGCAGCTGGTGCTGCACCTCATGCTCGTGATCGCGTTCGGCATCAAGGCCGCGATCTTCCCCGTGTCGTTCTGGCTGCCCGACTCGTATCCGACCGCTCCGGCGCCCGTCACCGCCGTGTTCGCAGGCCTGCTGACGAAGGTGGGCGTCTACGCGCTGATCCGCACCGAGACCCAGCTGTTCGCCGAGAACAGCATCGACACCGTGCTGCTGATCATCGCCCTGGCGACCATGATCGTCGGAGTGCTCGGCGCCGTGGCGCAGGCCGAGCTCAAGCGAATCCTGTCGTTCACCCTGGTGAGTCACGTCGGATACATGATCTTCGGTCTCGCGATAGCGACCCCGGCGGCGATCGGCGCGACGGTGTACTACATCGTCCACCACATCATCGTGCAGACGACCCTGTTCCTCGCCGTCGGTCTCATCGAGCGCAGGGCGGGAAGCACCTCGATCCTCCGGGTGAAGGGCCTGCTCAAGGTCGCGCCGGTGATCGCCGTGCTCTACTTCATCCCCGCGATCAACCTGGGTGGACTCCCGCCCTTCTCCGGGTTCATCGGCAAGTTCGCGCTGTTCGAGGCCGCGGCATCCGTGGGGACCCCGCTCATGATCGTGCTGATCTTCGGCGGGATCGTCACCTCGCTGCTCACCCTCTATGCGCTGATGCGCGCGTGGAACCTCGCGTTCTGGCGCGAGGAGGACGACTCGACCGAGACCGAGGGGCGCATCTCGTACCTCGGCAACGCCCCGGCCGCCGACGAGCAGCAGGAGCGTCGCCGCATCCCTCGCATCATGACGGTCGCCACCGCCGGCATGGTGGGGGTCACTATCGCGCTCACCGTCTTCGCCGGTCCGCTCTACGCACTGTGCGATCGCATCGGTGCGGCGCTGCTCGACCCGGTCACCCTCGTGCAGCTGGAAGACGAGGTCGAAGGATGAGCCCCACCGAGACCGGCCGTCACTTCTGGCGGGACATCCGCGTGCAGCTGCCGTTCCTGGCATGGCTCGTCGTGCTCTGGATGCTGCTGTGGAGCCAGTTCACGGTGCTGTCGTTCCTCTCGGGTCTCGTCGTCGCGGTGTTCGTCACGCGCGTCTTCCGGCTGCCGACCGTCGAGCTGTCCGGGCGGATCAACATCTGGTACGCCGCGCTGTTCGTGGTGCAGTTCCTGTTCGCCGTCCTGCGTGGAGCGGTCTCGGTCACGGCCCAGGTGTTCGACTTCCGCCGTCAGCCCGGCGCGGCGATCATCGCGGTGCCGTTGAAATACGCCGACGACCTCATCATGACCCACGTCTCGGTGGTCTCGTCGCTGGTCCCCGGATCGCTGATCGTCGAGGCCGACCGCGACAGGCAGGTGCTCTACCTGCACGTGATCGGGGTTCGCAGCATGGCCGACGTCGAGAAGCAGCGCGAGGGCGTGCTGCGGTGGGAGCGACGGGTCGTGCGTGCGCTCGGGGCCCCCGCGCAGTACCGTGCCCTCAAGGCCGACGAACGCGCGGCGCGTGCCGGTGGTGCCGGCGGGCTGACCAGGGGAGGTGCCCGATGAACGTGCTGATGCTGGCGATCATGGTCGTCTTCGGGGTGGCCGCCATCCTGACGATCATCCGCATCGTGCGCGGCCCCTCGATCCTCGACCGAGCCGTGGCATCCGACGTGCTGCTCACCGAGGTCATGTGCGTGCTCGGCGCCGAGATGGCGATCAACGGTCACACCCGCAACATCCCGGTGCTGCTGATCATCGCCGCCGTGGGTGTCTTCGGTTCGATCTCGGTCGCCCGGTTCGTGGCCAGAAGGGACAACACGACCCCATGAACGTGTTCGGTCTCGCCATTCCCGACGCCGTCATCGACGTCGCCATCCTCGTGCTCATCCTGCTCGGCGCGGTTCTGTGCCTGTCGGCCGCCGTCGGTCTGCTGCGCTTCCGTGACGTGCCCTCGCGACTGCACGCCGCGACGAAGCCCCAGGTGCTCGGCCTCATCCTCATCTGCCTCGCGATCGCCCTGTCGCAGCGCACCGTCGGCGGAATCCTCATCGGGCTCGCGCTCGTCGCCCCGATCGTGCTGATGCAGTTCGCCACGGCCCCGCTGTCGGCCCATATCGTCGGCCGGCAGGCCTACCGCAACGGCACGACCGACGAGCGCAGCCTTGTGGTCGACGAGCTCGCCGAGTCGAAGCAGACTCCGCCGGGCGCCGGCTGACCAGAAGGAAGACGGATGTCAGCACCCCAGGGATGGTATGACGCGGGCACGCCGGGCCGGCAGCGCTGGTGGGATGGCGTGGAGTGGACCGCACATGAGCGCACGGCGCCGCCGACCGCCCCGTCGATGGGGTGGTACCAGGTGCCGGGGACCGCAGACGTCCGCTGGTGGGACGGAGTCATCTGGACGCCGTACCGCGTGCGCAAGGGCAAGCCGCGGCCCGACGCCCTGGCGGTCGAGCCGCCGGCGGTGGGGCTGGTGCTCGGCATCGTGTTCTTCATCCTCGCGATGCTGCAGCTGTTGGCGGCGGTCATCACGCAGAGCCCCGGCAACTTCGCCCTTCCCGTGGTCCTGATGTCCATCGCCGTGATCTGGATCCTCGGCGCCGCGCACACCCGCGCCGTGCGCAGGCTCCCCGCCCCGCAGTCGGCGGCGGTCGTCGACGCCTCCGTGCAGCCTCTGCCCGGAGAGGTCGATGGACCGCATGCCGGGTGGTATGCGGTGACGGGGCAGGCCAGCCGCTGGTGGACCGGTTCCCGCTGGACCTGGTACCTCGGCACGAGATTCGGCCCGCGCCCCGGGCATGCCGGGCCGCGCGGCTATCTCACCTCGATGATCGTCGGCTGGTGCGTGGCCGGCATCGCGGTGATCGGTCTGGTCGTCGCGGTAGCGGGAAGCATCATGGAGCAGGGTCTCGTCACCGGGTTCATGATCGTGTTCGGCATCATCTTCGCGGTGCTCTTCGGTGGTCTGGGGGCGTTCGTCCTGCTGCTGACCAGGGCGCGACGCAACGCGATGCTCCTTCCGACCACACCCCCGCCGCTGCGCTGAGGCGGACTCGCCGCGCGCCCGCGCGGAGCCGCTCGTGCTGAGTTGTGAACTACGCGGCGAAGAGAGTACGGGTCAGAGATCGTCGGCGAAGGCCTGGATCAGGCGGGCCGCCGGCTCGGAGTCGCTGATCAGCGTGCCGTGACCGTGGTCGGGGATGACCCGCAGATCGGCGCCGGGGATCTCGTCGATGATCTCCCGGCACCAGCTCATCGGCGCGAGCGGGTCGTCTTCTCCGCGCAGCACCAGCACCGGCTGATCGATGCGGGCGAACGCCTTCTCGGGCTGGTGCACGATGGTCGCTCGGATCTTGCGGATGAGATGCGGGCCACCACGGAGGTACTCCCTGGCGCCGCGCCAGATCACCAGCGGTCGCTCGCCGATCAGGTCGGTGAGGAGGTACCTCGCCTGTGAGGCGATGTTGCGCGCTGCCTTGTTGACGGTGGGGCCGGCGAGCACGACGCCTTCGACGAGCGACGGATGCCGGGCGGCGAGCTCGGCGGCGATCTGACTGCCCATCGAGTGCCCGATCACGACGACAGGACCCTCGCCGGCGTGCCGGAGATAGGCCGCGACGAGATCGGCATGGCGCTCCATGGTGAAGGTGCGTGCGGGTTCGGGCGCTTCGCCGAAACCCGGCAGGTCGAGCGCGATGACCCTTCCGCGCAGTCGCTGCACGACATCGAGGTAGACGCTGCGACCCATGCCGATGCCGTGCAGCAGCAGGAACGTGCGAGGGCCCTCGCCGAAGGTCTCCGCGATGAGCGTCGCCCCTGCATGCTCGAACTCGAGCAGGGTGACGGGGGTGCCCTTCGGGGCGAGATAGCTGGAGACCACGCACCCACGCTAACCGAGTGGGGGCCTTGCGGCTAACCGGATGCAGCGTGCGCCGTATGCCGGTGTGCGGCAAGACGCGCGTGCGCGCCATGCGAGGATGAAGGGTGTCTTCGCCCAGCCCCGATCCCGATCAGATCGAGACGGGGGTCGAGACCGCACGTCCGTCGAAGGGCTTCATCGCACGCATCGCAGACGGGTTGAGCGATCCGGTGCTGCGGGCGCTCGTCGCCGCGACCGCCGTGTCGCGCATCGGCCGCGGGGTGTTCCTCGCGGTCACGGTGCTGTTCTTCACGCAGATCATCGGTCTCTCTCCCGTGCAGGCCGCGGTGGTGCTCGCGGTGTCGAGCGGATGCGGTGTCGTCGGGTCGCTCCTCGGCGGGTGGCTCGCCGATCGGTGGAGCGCACGACGCATCGCATTCGGCTTCGAGATGACCGGCGGCGTGCTGCTCGCCGCCTATGCGTTCGTCGGAGATTTCGTCTCGGCGCTTCTGCTCGCCAGCCTCTCGGGCTTCTTCGACTCTCTCGGATACTCGGCGCGGTCGGCCATCATCGCGCGAGGATTCGCCCCCGACAGGCGGGTGCATGCCCGCGCCGTGCTGCGCACGGTCACGAACCTCGCGATCGCCGCGGGCTCGGGCTTCGGCGCGATCGCTCTGGCGCTGGGCACACCCGAGGCCTATCGGGTCGCGATCGCCGGTGCGGGTGCCGTCTGCGCACTCGGGTCGCTCTCGCTCCTCCGGCTCACGTCGGCGGTCGACGCCCCCGCACGCGGTCGTGTCGCGACTCAGCTCACCGAGACGGGATCCATCGACACGCAGGCGACGGCTGCGGCATCCGCTGAGCGCAGGGAGTGGAACCGTCGCTCGCCGTGGCGCGACCCGCGGTACCTGCTGCTGAGCGGGCTCTCGGCGATCTTCGGCATGCAGTTCGGAGTGGCGGAACTCGGGGTGCCCCTGTGGATCAGCGAATACACGAAGGCGCCGGACGCCACGTTCGCCGTGCTCCTGATCGTCAACACAGCGCTGGTCGTGCTGTTCCAGGTGCGAGCCTCGCGCGGCACGCATGACATCCGGGTCGCGGGACGCGTGACCATGATCGCGGGGTGGCTCATGGTCGCCGCCTGCCTGATCTACGCGCTCGCCGCCGGTCTTCCGACGTGGGCTGCGATCGTCATCCTCGTCGTCGGAATGATCACGCACACGTTCGCCGAGATCCTGTCGCAGGCCGGAGCCTGGGGGCTCAGCTTCGAGCTCGCCGACCCGGTGCGGGCGGGCGCCTATCAGGGCGTGTTCGGAATGGGCTTCTCGCTCGGAGCCCTCGCGTCGCCGATCGTCGTGAATGCCACGGCGATCACGTTCGGCTTCGCAGGCTGGGCGATGCTGGCGGCGATCTTCCTCGCCGCTGCAGTCGGCATCTGGGCGATCGCACGCCACGCGGCCGCATCCGCCGAGCCCGCATCCGCCTGAGGCGCGGGCCCGCATCCGCCTGAGGCGGGCCGAGGAGAGCTACCCGGCGGGGGTCAGCACCAGGGTGTTCTGCGTCGCCGCATCGACCGCCTTCTCGGAGAACGCCCACGGCTTCTGCGCGCCGGCCGCCCAGTCTGCGGTCTGATCGACGTAGTGCTCATCGAACGCATGACCGGATGCCCCGGTGAGGTGGATCCAGGTCGAGGCGTCGAGGTCGGAGAGGTCGACCACCATCCGCATCGACGGCACAGTGGTCGTGGCGTAGGAGGTGCCGAGATCCCACCCGGTCGCGTTGACCACCGATGCGCCGCCGCCGACCGCATACGGGCCGCGGTTGAAGAGCATCTCGATCGGGGCGATGCCCGACGAGCCGAGGGTGTCGCTCGTGAGGGTGATCGCGTGCAGGTCTCCCCATCGCCACCCGATGACGGCGTCGCCCTGCAGGGTGGAGAGCTCCTCGTATGCCTCTTCGGCAGACAGCGCGAGCATTTCTTCCATGCTCGTCACGTCGATGCTCGGATTCGTCCAGAGCGGGTCGGAGGGGTCGTCGAGCAGATCCGCGACGACCGTGAAGAGGCGGCCCTGGCCGTCGATCGGCAGCGGCTGGTCGCGTTCGGCGAACAGGTTCTGCACGAGGTTCGACCAGAGCACGTTCGCGTAAGCGGCCGCTGCCGACCCCGCGTCGTTCTGCGCATCCCACGAGCGCAGCAGGGCCACGGCATCCTCGGTGCCTGCGCCCTTCACCTCGACATCGTCCATCGCGGATGCCAGACGTTTGCCGATCCACATCTCGCTGTCCATCTGGATCTCGCGCATGTCCTGCGCCGTGAGCGGTGCGGCTGCCACGCGTCGTTCGATCAGGTGCGCGATGCGATCCGCGCGGTACCCGTAGTCCCAGTCCCGCGAGAGGAAGTAGGGGTAGTCGTCGGTGACGATGGCGTTGTTCGCGGTCACGATGTAGCCGGATGCCGGGTTGTACGACACCGGCAGCTCGTCGAAGGGAATGAACCCCGTCCAGTCGTAGCTGCTGTCCCACCCGGGCTGCGGCATCCATCCGTCGCCGGCTCCTCGCACGGGCAGGCGTCCGGGAGTCTGATAGCCGATGTTGCCCTCGACGTCGGCGTAGATGAGGTTCTGCGCCGGCACATCGAACAGGGCGGCCGCCGAGCGGAACTCCTCGAAGTCCTGGGCGGTCGACAGCGCGAAGATCGCCGTGGCGGCCGTGCCGGGGTCGAGAGCCGTCCAGCGCAGACTGACCGCATACTCGGAGGCCTCGCCGGTGGGCGCGGTGCCCGTCGCCCCTCCGGCCGTGAGCCCAGGCTCCGGGTCGTCGGCGATCGCCGTGAAGTCATCGGTGAGCCCCGAGATGATGGGGCCGTGCGCGGTCGATCGGATCGTCAGGTCGATGTCGTCGCCGCCCGCGACCTTGATCGTCTCGGTGGTCTCCTCGATCGGCACCAGCGCTCCGTCGCGCCAGTACTGGTCGCCCTCGATCCGCTCGATGTAGAGGTCGGTGACATCGGTCGTCAGATTGGTGAAGCCCCACGCGATCTGCTGGTTGTGGCCGATCACGATGCCGGGGAGTCCGGAGAACGAGAAGCCCCCCACGTCGAACGGGCATTCTTCTGTGACCTCGGTGCAGCGCAGCTGCACCTGGTACCAGACCGATGGCAGCGATGCGCCCAGGTGCGGGTCGTTGGCGAGCAGCGGCATGCCGGTCTCGGTCAGGTCTCCCGACACCACCCAGGAGTTCGAGCCGATGCCCTCGCCGACATCGCCCACGAGCAGGCTCGCGGCCTCGATCACGTCGGAGGCCTCCTGCCACTCGATCGTCGTCGCGGCCTGCTGCATCTCATCGTCGTTCGCGTCGGTCGTGAACGCGGCGGGCTCGGCGCCGGTCTCGAGAGTGGGCACCGTGGAGATCTCGGGCACGATCACCGGGTGCTCGTCGAACGGATACGCGGGGTACAGCTCATCGAGCGTCGCGGTGATGTCGGTCGCGTCGGAGCCGTCTGAGCCGTCTGAGAGCTGCGCGGTCAGCAGCGCACGCTCGGCCTCATCCTCGATGTTGCCGCGGAGATCCCAGGCCATGGCCTTCAGCCAGGCGACCGAATCGGCGGGCTCCCAGGGCTCGGGCTCGTACTCGGGGTTCTGCATTCCGAGCACGGCATATTCGAGCGACAGCTCGGCACCCGAGCGTGACGAGAGATAGGCGTTGACCCCGTCGGCGTAGGCCTCGTAGTACCCGCGCGTCACGTCGTCCATCGCCTCGACCTCGGCCTCGGCGACCTTGCGCCAGCCGAGGGTGCGCAGGAAGGCATCCGTTCCGGCCTGCGACTCGCCGAACATCTCAGCCACGCGACCGGCCGTCACGTGACGTCGGAAATCCATCTCGAAGAAGCGGTCCTGCGCGTGCACGAACCCCTCTGCGTAGAACAGATCGTGGGATGAGTCGGCCGTGATGGTCGGGATGCCGCGGTCGTCGCGCTGCACCGTCACCTCGGACTGCAGACCCTCGAGCGGCAGGGTGCCCTCGGTCTGCGGGAAGGACCGCTGGATGGTCCAGGTCACGAAGAAGGCGACGGCGACCGCGACGACGATGATCGCCGCCACGACGAGGAAGGCGATGCGGCCGATGCGCGCACCCAGTGACGGGCGTGAGGGCACGGCGATCTCAGGCGAATCGGTTGTCATCATCGAGAACTCTTTCGGGTGGCATTGCGGGACTCAGTCCCAGAGAGTCCCAGAGGGCGTCTCACCGACGCACTCTGGGAATACTACCCACAACGACGACGCGTGGCGGGGGAACTTCTCGCCCCGCCACGCGGCGTCAGCCGATGAGGCTCGGCTGCAGATCGCGCAGCGTGCGCCGGTGCGTCATGCGCGTCACCCCGATGGCGGCGAGCAGCAGGGCGCCGACCAGCCAGATCCCCAGCACCACCAGATCCCATCCGGCTCTGCCGAGATTGCCCCCGTACATGAGCTGTCGCATGGCATCGACGACGTAGCCGAGCGGCAGCACGTGGTGCAGCGCGGCCAGTGGAGCGGGCAGCGTCTGCCAGGGGAAGGTGCCGCCGGCGGTGACGAGCTGCAGCACCATGAGCACGAGACCCAGGAACTGGCCGACCGAGCCCAGCCAGACGTTCAGCGTGAGGATGATCGCCGCGAACGTCGCTGACGCGAAGATCATCACGCCCAGAGTGCCGATGGGGTTGTTGAACGTGAAGCCCAGGGTGATCGCGAGGATGCCCATGAGCCCGACCATCTGCACCGCGCCCAGCATCGCCGGTGTCAGCCATCCGGCCAGAGTCACCCGGATGGGGGAGTGCAGCGCGGTCACGGCGCGGCGGGAGATCGGCTTGACGATGAGGAACAGCGCGTAGATGCCGATCCAGGCCGACAGCGCGGCGAAGAACGGGGCGAGGCCCGCGCCGTAGTCCTCGGCCGACGCCACCTTGTCGCTCGAGACCTTGACGGGATCCGCGATCGTGTCGGCCTGCAGCGCGCGCAGGTCGGGAGTCGATGCGGGGATCTGCTCCACCCCGTCGGACAGCCCGTCGCGCAGCTCGGCCGTGCCCGACGCGAGGGTGCCGAGTCCGTCGCGCAGCTGGGCCGCGCCGTCCCTCGCCGCCGCCGCGCCCGTGGCGACGGTCTGCGCGCCGCCGGCGAGGGTCTGGGCACCACTGGCGAGCGTCTGCGTGCCGCTGGCGAGCTGCGAGGCACCGGATGCCACCGACTCGGCTCCGGCGGCGAGCTGGTCGACCTTGTCGACCGCGTTCTGCACGGTGGCGTTGCCCTCTTCGAGGCGGGTGCCGAGCGGATCGAGGGTGGACAGCACCCGATCGATCTCCTCCTGCGTCAGGCCCTGATCTGTGAGCACCGTCGCGATGTCCTGGCGTGCCTGCGGCAGGGCATCCGTCGCCTGCTGCACGGCAGACCCGGCGCGGTCTGCGACGTCGGCCAGTTGCCGGTTGCCGTCGCTGACCTGCTGAGCACCCGAGGCGAGAGTCGCCGCTCCGCCGGCGAGCTGAGACGCGCCACCGGCGAGCTCAGACGCGCCACCCGCGAGCTGAGACGTGCCGTCGGCGAGCTGAGACGTGCCGTCGGCGAGTGTGGCGCTGCCGGTCGCCGCGGTGTTGGCACCGTCGGTGAGCTGGCTCGCCCCGTCGGCGGCGGTGACGAGGTTGTCTCGCACGTCGCTGAGTCCGGTGAGCAGGCGCTCTGCCGCCTCGCTGCCGACCATCTCGGCCACCGAGCTGCGGATCTTCTCGACCGCCTGAGTGCCCATGCTCGACGCGAGGTAGTTGTTCGCGTCGTTGGTCTCGAGTTCGATGCGCGCCTGGTGCGGGTCGTCGCCCGCGGCCGAGGTCAACGCCGAAGAGAAATCGTCAGGGATCGTCACGGTGAAGTCGACCGTGCCCTCGCGCAACGCGTCTGCGGCCTCGTCGGCGGACATGCGCTGCCAGTCGAAGGCGTTGCCGTCGATGAGGTTCTCCGCGACGTCCTCGCCGTAGTTGACGGTCTCGCCGGTCTCGGCCTCCGTTCCCGTGGTGGGGGCAGGGGCCCCGGCATCGTCGACGACAAGTGCCACAGGCACCTCGGGGAACTTCGCATACGGGTCCTGGTTGGCCCAGAGGTACAGGCCGCCGTAGAGGATCGGCACGCACACGAGCGCGATCAGGGCGATGATGCCCATCTTGCTCGCGGTGAGCCGCCGCAGCTCGGCGGCGATCATGGCGGGAACCTTCATCGCTCGCCTCCGTTCTCTTCTGTGTCTGCGTCTGGGTCTGTGTCTGTGTCTGTGTCTGTGCCGGGCGTTTCGCGGTGTTCCGCTTCGGCGTTCTCGCTCACCGAGCCGGGGTCGGCACCCGCGGGGTAATCCTGGGCGTCGGAGGCATCCTCGGCGTATTCGTCATCGAAAGGCGGCACCGCGGGCAGGCCGTCTGGGCTCTCCGGCCCCGCGTCGGTGGTCGAGTGCTCGTCGGATGCGGATGCGGATGCGGATGCGGATGCGGACGCGGATGCGGACTCGGACGCGGATGCCGCGTCGCCCGGGCGGTCGAGCACGAGGGGCTGGATCGGACCGGAGGCGTTGATCGCCTCGAGTTCGTGCATCCGTTCGAGGGCGACTGCAGCGGATCCGCCGATGACGACGAGCATGGCGTAGCCGCGGTCGGCGAACTCCGACGCGATGCGCCACCAGCCGTCCGGGCTGCCGCCGTGACGGTCGGGCGAGACGAGCACGATGCCTTCGGTGCCCTCGCGGAGGATCGCGAGTTCGCACAGGATGCGCACCCGCGCGGCCGGGTCGACGTTGCCGATCGGCACACCGGAGAGCTCCCCGAATCCGAGCTGATTCAGCCACCGACGAGCGTGCAGCGGGGTCGCGCCGACCCCGGCGAACATGAGCTCTTCGCCCACCACGCCGGCGAGGGTGATGTCGGGATGCGGGTCGCTGACGTCGGGGGCGTCGACCAAAGCGATCGTGCGGCGCAGCGCCTTGTTGTTCGAGTCGCCGTCGATCGTCACGCGTCCGGTGTCGGGCCGCATCCGTCCGCTGGCGATCAGGCCGAGAACGGTCGGTCGCTGCTCGGTCTCGGCGAGGGCGAAGCGCACGGCACCGCTGTGGAACTCGAGGCTCGTCGTCGGCAGCGACTGCCCGCCGCGCCCTTTGCTCACCTCGTGCAGAGTGACTCTCATGCGCTGACCTCCTGCGATTCGACGATGTCCGGGTGTGCTGCCAGCAGTTCGTCGGCCTCGCGCCACGAGAGCCCGGCGATGCTGAGCAGCGTGCGCACGGCGAGCCCGGCCGCGCCGGCGCTGTGGGCATCCGTGCGCGAGACGACCGTGCGCGCGACCTCTTCGATGAGACGGGCGAGGGTCGGGGCGGGGAGGTCGGTGCGGAAGCTGCCGTCTTCCTGCCCGCGCCGTGCGAGGGCGGCGACGGTGCGGCGCAGAGGGGCGAGCGCGTCGGCGGTGTGCTGCACGTGGGCTTCGTCGAGCGCGAGCGCCGCGGCGACCTGCACGTGCGCGGCCTCCTGCCAGAGTCGTGCGGCGAGGCGGGCCAGCGCGATGCGCGAGTCGGTGTCGGTGACGGACTCGGCGATCGCGTTGAAGCGCTGCGCTCCGACCGAGATCAGCTCGCGGATCAGGGCCTCTCGGTCGTCGAAGTGGCCGTAGAGGGTGCGGCGCGACAGGCCGGCGCTGCGGGCGATGACATCGATCGATGCGCGCGGGTCGGTCGCGAGGGTCGCTCGGGCCGCATCGAGGATTCCGGCGCGATTCTCGACGGAGTCACGGCGGGGAGCACGGGTGGTCATGCGCCCATTCTACGTATTGTGCACAGCAGTGTGCAAGATAACTCGGAGGACTCACAGGGTCTGAACAGTGGCCGTTCACAACTCAGCACGGATCGCCGCTCAGAGCCTCTACCCGCACGATCCAGCGTCGAAGCCCGACGTTCATGCTGAGTTGTGAACGCCGAACCGCCGAGCACACGCAGAGAGGGGGCGGATGCCGCAGCATCCGCCCCCTCTCTGAAACCGTCAGATCAGTCGAGTCCGGAGTCGAACGCCGCACCCTCGGATGCGTTGTCGACCGCATCGGCGAGGTTCTCGTCGACCTCCTCGACGGAACCCGTGATCTCGCCCGATTCGCCGGCCGTGACGCGTCCGACGAGCTCGCCGGTCGCGCCGCCGATGAGGCCGAGGCCCGCATACTGCTCGAGGCGCGAGCGCGAGTCGGCGATGTCGAGGTTGCGCATCGTGAGCTGTCCGATGCGGTCGACCGGGCCGAACGCGGCGTCGCCGACGCGCTCCATCGAGAGCTTCTCGGGGCCATACGACAGGTTGGGCGACGTGGTGTCGAGGATCGTCCAGTCGTCTCCGCGGCGCAGGCGGATCGTGACGGTGCCCGAGATCGTGAGGCCGACCCAGCGCTGGATCGACTCGCGGAGCATGAGCGACTGCGGCTCGAGCCAGCGTCCCTCGTACATGAGGCGACCGAGACGGCGACCCTGCTCGTGGTAGGTCGCGAGGGTGTCTTCGTTCAGGATGCCGTTGACGAGGCGCTCGTAGGCGATGAAGAGCAGCGCCATGGCCGGAGCCTCGTAGATGCCGCGCGACTTCGCCTCGATGATGCGGTTCTCGATCTGGTCGCTCATGCCGAGGCCGTGGCGTCCGCCGATGGTGTTGGCCTCCATGACGAGGGCCACCGGGTCGGTGTACTCGACGCCGTTGATGGCGACCGGGCGTCCGGCCTCGAACGTGACGGAGACGTCTTCGGTCTCGATCGCGACGGAAGGGTCCCAGAACTTCACACCCATGATCGGGTCTACCGTCTCGAGCGAGACGTCCAGGTGCTCGAGGGTCTTGGCCTCGTGCGTGGCACCCCAGATGTTGGCGTCGGTCGAGTACGCCTTCTCGACCGAGTCGCGGTAGGGGAAGTCATGGGCGACGAGCCATTCGCTCATCTCCTTGCGGCCGCCGAGCTCGGTGACGAAGTCGGCGTCGAGCCAGGGCTTGTACACGCGCAGGCGCGGGTTGGCCAGCAGGCCGTAGCGGTAGAACCGCTCGATGTCGTTGCCCTTGTAGGTCGAGCCGTCTCCCCAGATGTCGACGCCGTCTTCCTTCATGGCGCGCACGAGCAGCGTGCCCGTGACGGCGCGGCCGAGGGGCGTCGTGTTGAAGTAGGTGCGTCCGCCCGAGCGGATGTGGAAGGCGCCGCATGACAGTGCGACGAGACCCTCTTCGACCAGGGCGGTCTTGCAGTCGACCAGACGCGAGGCCTCGGCGCCGTATTCGAGAGCGCGACCGGGGATCGACTCGATGTCGTCTTCGTCGTACTGCCCGAGGTCGCCGGTGTACGTGTAGGGGACGGCACCCTTGTCGCGCATCCAGGCGACGGCGACGGAGGTGTCGAGTCCTCCGGAGAAGGCGATGCCGACGCGCTCGCCGACGGGAAGTGACTGGAGGACCTTGGACATGCTTCCCAGTCTATCGGCGGCGTGTCGGCTGTTTCGGACGGGAAGGAGAGTCAGCGCGCGACGGCGGCGTCGAGCGTCTCGGGTTCGGCGGCGAGCCGTTCGAGCTCGCCTCGCTGGTGAGCCGCATACCGACCGCCCCAGTCGGTGAGCGCGTCGACGAGGGGCATCGACCCCCGACCGAGGTCGCTCAGCCGGTATTCGACCTTGGGTGGCACCTGGCGGTACACCGTGCGGATGAGCAGCCCGTCGTCTTCGAGCTCACGCAGCTGACGGGTGAGCACGCGAGCGGTCGGCTCGTCGAGCAACCTGCTGAGCTCGCCGAATCGCAGCACCTCATGCTCGCCGAGCAGGCTCAGGATGCTGGGCTTCCAGGCCCCGCCGAGCACCGCGATCGAGACCTCCGCGTCGCACGCGTCGCCCCACTCGCGGACGATGCGCTCCGTCTTCTCCCTCATGGGATCCGCCTTCCGTTCGCGCCATGGTATCCAAACGGTCACTATGTACCCTGAATGACCGTACTTGCCTGAAGTGTACTCGCCCACGAGACTGAGGCGGTGACCTTCTCGATCCCTGCGGCATCCGCTCGTCCGCGCACGGCCATGCATCCGTGGCTCGCCATGATCCCGCTGCTTCTCGGCATCCTGATCGGGGCGCTCGCGATCAGCAGCATGTCGACCGCGCTGCCCGCGATCCGCGGCGACCTCACCCTCAGCGACAGCGGTGCCCTGTGGCTCGTCGACGTCTACGCGCTCTCGTTGGCGGCGACCCTGATCATCGCCGCCCGGATCGGCGATGCGTTCGGGCGCAAGCGCATCGTGCTCGCAGGCCTCGCGGGCTTCGCCGTGCTCAACCTGGTGGGCGGGTTCGCCCAGGACGGGATGCTGCTGATCGTCGTCCGCGCGCTCCTCGGCGTCGCCGAGGCCTTCGTCGTGGCCGGCGTCGTCGCCACGATCGGCGCGCACTATCACGCGCGACAGCGAGTGCTGGCCTATGGCATGTGGACCGCGACGTTCGGCGCGGGCAGCGCACTCGGCCCCGTGCTCGGGGGCCTCGTCACGGAGGGTCCGGGGTGGCGATGGCTGCTGCTGGGGAGTGTGCCGCTCGCGGTCGTCGCCGGTGTGCTCGCGATCTGGCTCGTGCCCGACTCCCGCAGCTCGCGACGGCCGTCGTGGGACATCCTCAGCATCCTGTCGTCGATCGTCGCGCTCGGCGCCCTCGTCTTCGCCCTGCACGAGGTGCTCGCCGCTCCCCTCGCCGCGGGCATCGCCGGAGTGGTCGCGGTCGGCACGCTCGTGTTCTTCATCCGCCGGCAGCGCACCCTCGCCGAACCGCTCATCGACATGCGGCTCTTCCGAGTACCCGGTTTCAGCCCCGCCATCGTGCGCATCGTGGCGAGCGGCGGTGTGTCGACGGCATCCGTTCTCCTGGTGAGCCTGCACCTGCAGGATGCCAGGGGCTTCAGCGCGGCCGAGGCCGGAATCGCGATTCTCCCGCAGGCTGTGGCGATCGCGCTCGGCGGGGTGCTGGCCCCTCTGTTCCTGCGGTGGCTGAGCTCACCCACGCTCACGGTGCTCGCTCTCGTCGTGCAGGGCGCGGGGCTCATCTGGCTGTCGACCGGGGTCGATCTCGTCGCGATCCCGCTCGTGCTGATCGGAGGGGGATTCGGGGTCGCGGCGACGCTCGCCGCGACCACGCTCTTCGACGTGACGACCGAAGACGACGCCGGTCAGGTGGGGGCGATCCAGGAGGTCGGCTTCGCCCTCGGCGGCGGTCTCGGCATCGCGGTGCTCGGCACGATCGCCGTGATGGCCGGATCTCTCGGATTCGTCGTCGCCCTCCTCATCGCAGCCGGGGCGGTCGTCGCCGCCGCACTCCTGCCGCTGTGGCGGCGCACGGCTCGCCACCCCGTCTCCCACTGAAGAAAGGCCATCCGTGTCCGCATCACGCCCGACCGTCCACTGGATCTATGCCCACCCGCAGGAGAACTCCTTCAACGCCCGACTGTTCCGCGACGGAGTCGAAGCCCTCTCGCGCGACCACGACGTCGAGATCACCGATCTGTATGCTCAGCGGTTCGACCCCGTCCTCGCCGCCCAGGACCTCGGCGAGCCCCACGGCAGGGAGGGCAACATCGTCGATCTCATGGGCGAGGCGTTCGCCGCGGGGCAGCTGCCGGCGGATGTGACCGAGGAGCAGCGCAAGCTCAGGGCCGCAGATCTCGTCGTGCTCCAGTTCCCGCTGTGGTGGTACGGCCCGCCGGCGATCCTGAAGGGGTGGTTCGACCGCGTGCTCACCAACGGGTTCGCGTACGGACCGGTCGACGAGCAGACCGGTCTTCCGCTGCGGTACGGCGAGGGGCTTCTCGCGGGGCGCCGGGCCCTGGTGATCGTCACGGCAGGGGAGGACGACCGGTCCATCGGGGAACGGGGGATCAGCGGCGATCTGGACTCGCTGATGTTCCCGCTCACCCACGGAACCCTCTGGTACACGGGCATCGAGCCGCTCGACCTGCATGTCGTCCACGATGCGGACGGAATCGACGCGGCGGGCATCGATCACGAGAGCGCGCGCCTGGTCGAACGGCTCTCGGGGCTCGGCGACGAATCACCGAGCCATCCCTACCGCCGGCTGCGCGACGGCGACTATCACGGCACCCGAGCCCTCCGAGCGGATCTGCTCCCCGGTCGCACCGACCTCGGCATCCATCGCGTGACGGTCGAGTGAGCGGAGGAGCGATCCGACGCGCGCGCGTGTGAGCCCCCTCCTCTGCACATTCCGCGACGGTGGTGGCAGAGTGTCCGTGAAGGAGGACGGCATGGGCGGAGCGATCCTGTGGGGCGCGGTCGCCGCGTCGCCCCTCATCGTCGGCGCGATCCTCGCCCTGCTGCGCACCTGGCCACCGCGGTGGCTGGGCATCGTGCTCGGCTTCGGCGCGGGCGCCCTCATGGCGTCCATCGCGTTCGAGCTGTGGGAGGAGGGGCTCGATCTCGCGGGCCCCATCCCCCTGATCGTCGGCGTCGTCGCGGGAGCCCTCGCGTACTTCATCGCCGACCGGATCCTCGATGCGCGAGCGGCGAAGTCGAAGGACAGCGGCGCGGGTGTCCCACTCGCGCTGGGCGCGCTGCTCGACGGCATCCCCGAGCAGCTCGTGCTCGGCATCGGCCTGGCATCGGGCGAGCCGGTGAGCATCGCGCTCGTCGTGGCGATCGTGGTCTCGAACCTGCCAGAGTCGATCGGCTCGGCCGCCGACTTGCTGAAGGGCGGTATGGCCAAGTCGCGCGTGCTGCTGCTCTGGGCCGGCATCTCGGTGATCTGCGCCCTCGCGACCGTCGCGGGCTTCGGGCTCGCGAGCGCGACCGGCGATGAGTTCCGTGCGGGCGCGAGCGGCTTCGCGGCCGGTGCACTGCTCGTGATGCTCGTCGACTCGATGGTTCCCGACGCTCAGCAGAAGGCCAAGCAGGTGACGGGGCTCGCGACCGTGCTCGGCTTCGCGCTCGCCGCCGGGCTGTCGCTCGCGAGCTGAGAGCGGGTCAAGGCTGCCGCTGCCGGTGCGGCCGCCCGCCATCCGGCGGCCTCCCGGCCGCAGAACGGCCCTGTCTGGCGGGTTACGCTCGGGTGCGACCTCCGGGAGGCTGGCGGGACGCCGACATGACCGCGGCCGAGAACAAAGGAGTTCTGATGACCGAAACAACCCTTCGCCCTCCGTTCGACCCCGAACTGGAGGCCGCACTCGCGCTGGTCGCAGACACGCTGCCGTCGACCCTGACTGCCGAGATGATTCCCCTGCTGCGCCAGTCTCCCGTGAGCGGCGAGGACGAGATCTTCGCCGTGCTCGACGAGCGGGGCTTCACGCGCCGCGACGTGACCATCGCGGGTCACGAGGGCGACGAGATCGTCGTCTCGGTGGTCGAGAAGGCGGGGCGCACCGGCACGGGTCCTGGCTTCTTCCACACGCACGGCGGCGGCATGATCATCGGCAACCGCTGGCTCGGCGTCGTGGGCTTCCTCGACTGGGCGGAGCGCTTCAACGGCGTGATCGTGACAGTCGAGTACCGGCTTGCTCCGGAGTTCCCCGATCCGTACCCGGTCGAGGACTGCTACGCGGGTCTGGTGTGGACGGCCGAGAACGCTGCAGAGCTGGGCATCGATCCGAACCGCATCCTGATCGGTGGGGGCAGTGCCGGTGGCGGCCTGGCCGCGGGAACGACCCTGCTCGCGCGGGACCGCCGCGGCCCCGGGCTCATCGGTCAGCTGCTGATCTACCCCATGCTCGACGACCGCGATGAAAGTGTCTCGACCAGGCAGATCGACGGGATCGGCGTGTGGGACCGCGGGTCGAACATCACCGGGTGGACCGCCCTTCTCGGCGGACGCAAGGGCACCGACGACGTCTCGATCTATGCGGCTCCGGCGCGCGCCACGGACCTGACCGGTCTTCCGCCCGCCTTCATCGACTGCGGAAGCGCCGAGGTGTTCCGCGACGAGGACGTCGACTACGCGACCAGGCTGTGGGCGGCCGGCGTGCAGGCCGAGCTGCACGTATGGGCCGGCGGGTTCCACGGCTTCGACATGTTCGCTCCGCACACGGCCGTCGCGCAGGCGATGCTGGCCGCCCGCGACGACTGGGTGAACCGGCTGCTCGGGTGACCTTCGGCACCCTACGGGCTCGGTCGATGAACCCGTAGGGTGGAAGCCCCGCGCGATGGAGCCCGACATGCAAGATCTGCTGGGGCGGCTCACCGCCCTCGACCCGGATGCGAGCGAGACCCTCAAGGTCGTCTCCTACTTCGACACGCTCATCGCCCGTGCAGTCGGCATCGAGAGCATGCTGCGCGGGGCCGCCGTGCTGAGCGGTGCCACCGTGGGGCAGCGCGACGCCCGACAGATCATCCGGGTGCGCGCCGACGGGGTGCGCATCGATCCGATCGACCCCGGTGACAGGTGGATGCTGCGTGAGAGCGGCCCGGAGGCCGTCGCCTGGATCGAGCGCGAGGGGGACCCGCACACGAATGACGCGATGATCCTCGAGCGCCTCACGCTGGCGCTCGGCATCCTCCGTGCCCGCCGCGCAGGCGACGCGGGGAGCGCCGTGGAACTGGCGATCAGCGAGTTCGCGAGCGAGGGGGAGCGCGTCTCGGCACTGGCGAGGCTCAGGATTCCGGTCCTTCCGGTGGCGGTCGTGGCCTCGCCGCCCGACCCCGCGCCGCTGCCGCAGCATCCCTCCGTCGTGGTCGCGACCAGACACGGCTTGACGAGGGCGACGATCGTCGTCGAGGGAGCGCCCGTGGATCGGGTGTGGACGGACGCGACAGGCCTGCGTCTGGGCGTCGGAACCGCGGGGCCCGGAGAGCACCTCCCCGAGTCGTGGGCGGAGGCACTGATCGCCGCGCGTCTGAGCACCGCCTCCGAACCCGTGGTGGCCGCAGACGACCTGGGTGCCCTGCTCCTGATCGCCACCGCCGCGGAGTCTGGCGACATGCATCCGGATGCTGCTGCGCTCGCGCGCCTCGACGCCCGCAGTCGGGAACTGCTCGACGCCGTGGTCGACGAGCTGAGCGTGCGTGCCGCAGCCGTGCGCCTGGGGCGCCACCACTCCAGCGTGCAGGACCGCCTCACCGCGCTGATCGGCGTCCTCGGCTACGACCCGAGGTCGTCGCGCGGGCACGCCCGCTACGTGCTGGCGCGCATGCTGTTCTCGCTCTCCGGCTGAAGGGCGGGTCGGACGCGCGACCTGCTCACCGGGACTCAGAACCCGGGGTACTCCTGCAGCTTCTCCTCGAACTCGGCGCGGTCGGCCTCGCTGAGCACTGCGCTCGCGATGACGACCATCTGCAGCCCCTCGAGCGGTTCTCCGGTGCGGGCGTTCTGCGCCTCCCGGGTCTTCAGGAAGTCGCCGGACGGGTCGTTCGAGAGGTCGAAGATGTTCGCGTAGAAGCGCATCGGATCGGGGTAGTTCTCGGTGTAGTACTCCCACGTGTGCTGTTCACGGGGGTCTTCGCTGCCGTAGAGCTTCGCGATCATCGACGGGTCGATTCCCGAGTACTCGCCGTTGAACGAGTACAGCGACGGCAGACCGTGCTCGGCGACCACCTCGTCGATCGTGGCCATGACCTCGAGCTTGAGGCTGTAGTCCTGGATCGGCTCGGTCGTCGCCCAGCCGACGGAGGTGTATTCGATGAGCATCGACTCTCCGCCGTAGCCGTTGCGCTCGGGGCGCAGATCCTCGTCGCCGACCTGCACCCAGTCGTACCCGTATTCGGCGGTGACGCGCTCGCGGATGTCGGCGAACAGGCTGTCCGCCTCGGCCTGCACCTCTTCGAGCGACTGCTGCCGCAGCGCATCCTGCGGGTCCGTGCCCTTGATGCCCGGGTAGGCCTCTTCGTGCTTCTGCTCGTCGGTCTTCATGCCGTCGTAGCTGCCGGAGGCCGAGGTCTGCAGTGCGCCGATGCCGCCCACCGTGGCGACGTTGAAGATCAGGGTGATCGCGAGGGCGACGGCTCCCAGGGTGCGTCCACGGGCGGTGAACAGCGCGCCGATGATGACGGCGACGACCACCAGCTGCAGGGCCAGCATCGTCACGCCGTAGAGCGCGTCGGTGGCGCCGACGGCCAGCGTGATCAGCAGGATCAGAGCGAACAGGATGCCGACGACGAGCGCGACCCAGCCGAATGCGTTCGCCGGCTTCTTCTCCCCCGACGCGCCCTCGGCTGCGGTCGCCGTGCCCGACATGGCCGGGGCACCCGGATGCTGCACGACGGGGCCGGCCTGACGGCGTGCATTGCGATAGCCGCCGGGCGGCGGCACGGGTGGCGCACCCTCGGAGCCGGCGACGTAGCGCGCCCGCTGCTTCTCGTGATCCATCACCATGGCTTGTCCGTCCCCGAGCCGCCGCCGTCGTCGCCCTGCTGCTGATCGCGCTCCTGCGTGCCCTGCTCGAGCTTCTTCTCGAGCTCTTCGAGCTTCTCCTCCGAGGGCTGCGGCTCCTGCTCCTGCTGCTCCTCCGGGGGTGGCTGCTGCTCGTTCTGCTGCTTCTGCTTCAGACGGTCTTCGAGGTCTTCCTTGCTCTGCTGCATGTCGCGGTCAGGGTCGGACGACTGCTCCTGGGCCTCTTCGCTGTTGCATTCCTCGGGCGTCTCGGTCGTCAGGGTGAGTGCTTCGCCGTAGAACTCTGCGGCTGCTGCACCGTCGCCGTCGGCCCGAGCCGCGTCTCCCATGCGCTCGAGCACCAGTCCCAGGTTGATGCGCACCGTGCACACCTCGAGACCGGTCGCGAGGTCGAGCGACTCCTCGAGTTTCCCCCGCGCCTCCGGCAGCTTCTCGGCGCCGGCGAGAGCGGTGCCCACGTTGAACGGCGCCTTGTAGGGCTCGAACCAGTTGAGGAACTCCTGGCCTCGGGCCGATGCCTCGGAACCCGAGTAGTCGTCGGCCACATAGGCGGTGATCGACTGGTGCGCGAACGCGTACATGCTGAGGATCTTGCCGACGAACAGCAGCGCCGCCAGCGCGAGGGGCAGGGTGCCGATCGCGATCCACCGTCGGATGCTGCGCCGCCGGCGATTCGAGGCGAGCAGCGCAGCGGCGGCCGACGCCCTCAGGTCGTCGGGGCTGACGGGTGGCGTCGCGCCCGCCTGGGTCGACAGATCGGTCATGCGGCACCTCCGTCGGTCGGTGTCTTCCGGCGCGGCGACGCCGACGGCGCTCGCAGCAGACGCAGCCGGGCGACGAGATGCTCGCCCTCGCGAGCTCCACCCCGAGCAGCGCCACGACGACGAGGGCGGCGATCCAGTACAGCTCGGTCACGGTGCCGACCGAACCCGACTCGGCGTAGCTGGTGGTGGTCGACGGGGCGTCGGGCAGTGTCAGCTCGGCGTCCGCCGTGCGGTGCTGGTACTCGACGCCGAGATCCGCGGCGATCGCCTCGAGGTTCGCCTCGTCGATCACCGACAGCGCGTTCGCCCCCTGATATTCGATGTACTCGCTCGACGAGCCGTCGACGCCGCCGGTGGTGAGCCTCATCGGCCCGCCTTCGGCGGTGCCGTAGCCGAGCACGGCGCCGGCGTCCGTGAGCTTCTCGCTGCCGTCGAACGGCTCGGGCGGCGACGTCACCGTCTGCTCGCCGTCGCCGAAGTAGAACACCATGCGCGAGCGGTCGGGTGAGGCCTCGGCCGCGTTCGACAGCGTGTCGGTGAGCAGCTGGTTGGCGATGCCGATCGAGCTGCCGCGCGACTGGCTCGTCACCTCGGGGCGGAGCACCTCGAGCGATGAGACGAGCGCGGTCGTATCGGTGGTGAGCGGCATGCGCAGATCCGCCGAGGCGTCGAAGGTGATCAGGGCGAAGCGGGCGCCCGGGTACTCGTCGACGATGGCCTGCACGTCGGCGCGGACGCCGTCCAGGCGCGGCTCGTCGCCGTTCCAGTCCTCGGCGACGATGCTCGCGGTCGTGTCGACGACGAGCACGATGTCGGTGTCGGTGGCGAGGGTCTCTGTCGCACCCCCGGGGATCCCCGGGCGCAGGAACATGACGAAGCACGCGAGCAGCATGACCAGCCGCATGGCCCACAGCGCCCTGTCGCGTCCTTTGGCCTTGGTCAGCGCGATCACGGCGAGAGCGGCCACCGGCGCGCAGAGAAGCGCCAGGAGGAAGACGTTGAGCACGGGCTGGAAGATCACAGTCTCACCCTCCAGAGCACGACGATGAACGAGAGCATCGAGATCATCAGCACGACGATCCAGAGGTTCGGGGCGTCGGTCCAGACGACCTGCGCCTGACCCTGCAGCGCGGCCGCCTCCTGCTCCTGCACCTGCGCGACGATGTCGCTCACGGTGGTCGTGTCGCGCAGACCGTAGGCGGCGCCACCTGTGGCTTCGGCGGCCTTCGCGAGCTCCGCGCTGACGTCGGCGTCTTTGCCCTGAACCGGGTTGAGCGCGAACACCCGCACCCCGTTCGAATCGGCGTACGCCGCCGCCTCGTCGAGAGTCACGATCGAGGCGCCGTTGACCTCGTTGTCGGTCGCGAAGATGATCGATCGCGACCGCTCGTCATCGGGGTGGTCGAACGCCATCGCGCACGCGGCAAGGCCGTCGCCGATCAGCGACGCGCCGTTGCCGTTGAGCGTGCCGACCCAGTGCTCGGGGATCGACTCGGTGAACTCGAAGCTCTCTCGGATGCTCTGCAGGTGGTCGCGGATGAACTCGTAGTCATCGGTCAGGGGGAAGATCTGCACGGGCGAGCTGTTGAAGATCGTGAGGCCGATGCGCTCGCCCTCGAAATCCTCGAGCAGCTCCTCGAAGACCGTGAGCACCTCGACGTCGACCTCGCTCATCGACCCTGAGACGTCGAGGCACAGCATGATGTCGCGGCTCGTGTTGACGGGCTGGATGGTCTGCGACGCCATCGGGCGCGCCGAGACGACTCCGGCGGCCAGGGTCGCGACCACGCCGATCAGCAGGATGCTCGACAGCGCCAGCACTCGTCGGTTCAGCGCCTGCCGGAAGGTCGGAAGCGCGCGCAGCCGCTCGGCTCGGGCGACACGAGCGCGCTCGTGCGCCTCGGTCTTCGCAGTGCTGCGCAGACCGATCACGATGCCGAGCGCGATCGCGATCACGACGACGCCGACGGCGACGAGGATGAGCCACCCGTTCGCTAGTGCCATGTGCGCACCACCGTTCTGGCCGCCTCGGCGCCGGCGATCGGATCGATCGCAGGGCCCGGTCGGAAGATGCTCGGATAGTAATGACGGCCCATGGCATCGACCAGGGCGGGGTGCACTCCGCGAGCGACGAGATCGTCGAGGGCGAGCACAGGCGCCTCGAGGCCGCTGTATTCGTTCACGAACGTGCGCACCACCCGGCTGAGCTCGAGGTTCGCGTTGCGGGCCGAGAGCGTGCGTGCGCGGTAGTCGTCTTCGATGCGCTGGATGCGGTCGAAGTACTCGACCCTCAGCTGCGAGAGCACGTCGGTCGTGAGCAGGGTCGGTCCCTGGGCGTCGCGCGTCAGCGTGAGGTCACGCCGCGGACGCGTCAGGGCGACGATCAGCCACGCCGCCGCGATCAGCAGCAGGAGGATTCCGAAGGCGAGCAGGAGCCATCCCCAGCCGTATTGGAACGGCGGGTAGAGCTCATCAGAGCCGGGCATTCGACCTCCGATTCAGCAGCTGCAGCAGCTGCGAGACGGCGTCGTCCTGACCTGCCAGAACGCTGTGACTGATCTCCATGCGCTTGAGCAGCTCAGCCAGACGCGCGGCGTCGGCCTCGGTCTGCGCCGCGAGCTCGCGGATGATGTCGGGGTCGCCCTGCACGAAGTCGGGAACCTCCCACATGCTGTCGACATCGCTGCGGATGGTGCCCGTCGCGTGGTCGAGCACCGGGTCGGCGTCGCTCACGGTCAGCCACAGCACGTCGTGCTGCACGCGCAGTCGGCGCAGCATCCGCTCCGTCTCCGTCGTGACCGGCGCCTCGTCGGTGATGACGACGACGATCATGCGCCGTGAGACCGTGCGGGTCACGTAAGACAGGAGCGCGTCTCGGTCGCTCGACGCCGTGCTCGAGTCGATCGACTGATCGATCGTGCGCAGGGCATGCTCGAGCGCGCCCTCGCTGCGACCCGGAGCGCGACGGCGGATGCGGTCGGAATCGCCGTAGACGAGCGAGAAGTCGTCTCCGTGCCGAAGAGCGAGCACGCCGAGCACGCCGGTGGCGAGGATCGCGAGGTCCTTCTTCGACCTCTCGTCGTGCGCGAGTGCGGCCATCGAACGTCCGGTGTCGACCACGAACAGGATCGTGTGCATCCGCATCGCGCGGTGTCGCTTGACCAGCGGGGTGCCCAATCGTGCCGTGGCGCGCCAGTCGATGTCGCGCACCTGATCGCCGTACTCGTACTTGCGCAGGTCCTCGAAGTCGAGGCTGCGGCCGTGCAGCAGCGACGCGTAGGCGCCGTCGAGTGCGTGCAGCGACTTGCGCGACGAGTGGATGAAGAGCTTGCTCTTCACCTGGGCGATCAGGCTGGCCATGGCGAGGTCAGGGGGTGGGCACTGCGGCGAAGATCTGGTCGATGATCTCCTCGCTGCGGATGCCGTCTGCGTCGGCCTCGAAGGTCAGCAGCACGCGGTGGCGCAGCACGAGATGGCGCAGCGAGCGGATGTCTTCCGGGATCACGTGGCCGCGTCCGTTCAGCAGCGCCAGCGCTCGGGAGGCCTGCAGGAACGCGATGCTCGCACGAGGGCTCGCGCCGTACTTGATGAAGCGGGCGCGCTCTTCGCCGATGTACGGCGCGGGGTTTCGGGTCACGTACGCGATCGAGACGATGTAGTTGCGGATGGCCGGGTCGACGTAGATGCGACTCGCCACGTCCTGCAGCATGTGCACGTCGTCGAGGCTGATCGCGCTCGAGACATGGCGGTCGGGGTCGAGCACCCCCGAGTCGATGCGCCCGAGGATCTCGAACTCCTCGGCCGGGCTCGGGTACTCCACGATCTCCTTCAGCAGGAAGCGGTCCATCTGCGCCTCGGGCAGCTCGTAGGTGCCCTCCTGCTCGATCGGGTTCTGCGTCGCGATCACGAGGAACGGCTTGGGCAGGTGATGCACCTCGCCGCCGATCGTGGTCTGGTGCTCCTGCATCGCCTCGAGCATGGCGCTCTGGGTCTTGGCGCTCGACCGGTTGATCTCGTCGAGCAGCACGAAGTTCGCGTGCACCGGGCCGAGCACGGTGCGGAACGAGCCCGTCGCGGCGTCGTAGATCTGGTTGCCGGTGATGTCGCTGGGCAGCAGGTCGGGGGTGCACTGGATGCGCTTGAACTGCGCTCTGACCGTGTCGGCGAGCGTGCTCGCCGCGGTCGTCTTCGCGAGGCCGGGCACGCTCTCGAGCAGGATGTGCCCACCGGCGATCAGCGAGATCAGCAGGCTCATGCGCAGGCGCTCCTGGCCGACCATCTTGGCCGAGTACGCGTCTGACACGGTCTTGAGCACGGCACTTGCGCGCCGAAGCTCAGCCTCGGAAGGAGCCTCGGACTTCTTGCTCGCAGACGTCGACGCCGCAGGAGCGGACGCTGCGGATGCCTCGGCGCGGGTCGCAGGAGCGGGAGGGGCAGGCGGGGCGGCCTGGGTGGAGGGCGCCGGGGGCGGCGGCGGCGTCGAACCTGCAGAGGGGCCGGGCGCGTAGGGCTCGTTCATCGGTATGTCTCCTCGTTCCCACGGGGGACGCGTAGACGACCCCCCGTCGACCAGCGTAACCGCATCCGATCTCGCCGCTTCGGCCCGGGCACGGATGCAGGTCGAGATCACGGATGCACCATCCGGTGGCTCGACGTCGTCGACCCTGGTGCGAGCCGACGCGTATATCGGCAGGTGCGATGACCCCGTGGTTAGCTGAACTTTCGATCTTCGGATGATGCGGGAACGATGAAGCAACCCAGAACGATGCCGCGCAGTGCGCTCGAGTACGCGATCGGACGACCGCTGTGGGTGGCCGTGGTCGTGCTGAACCTGATCCTCGCGGCCGTCGCCACTGTGCTGTGCGTCTGGGTGTATCTGCACGACACCGCATCCATGCGCCCGATCCTGGGTGTGCTCATCGCCGTCCCCGCGCTCTGGTGGGTGATCGCGGTGACGCTGTGGCTCACGACCCTGACTCGCCGACGCGTCAGTGCGGAGGACATCAGCCGGGCGAGCGCGAGCGTCCCCGGGGGGATCCTCCTTCCCGGATCGAAGCTCGTGCCCGCGATGATCCTCGTCGCGGCGCTCGCCGCTGCGTCGACCTTCGCGGTCGCCGCGGTGACCGTCAGTGGTGCGTGGAGTGTCGTGTGGGCGGTGTTCGCGGTTCTGCTGCTCGGTCCGATCGTCAGTCACCTGATCTCGCTGCGGCAGTCTCGGCGACTGTTCCTGCATCCGCGCGGTCTCGGATCCGCGACCTTCCACCTCGATGCCGAAGTGCACTGGGACGACATCCTGAGCATCGACGTCGGCGTCGGGATGAACAACTCGATCGTGCTCAAGGTCGCCGTGCGTCCCGGGGCCGTCAGCTATCGGGAGCGGTGGCGTCATCCGTTCTCACGCAGGCGCGGCGTGATCGACGTCGACCCCGCGGCGCTCGGGGTGGACGGGACGCTGCTGTGGCTCGCGCTCCGCCTCTATCGACTGGAGCCGTCGACCCGGGAGGAGCTTCGCGGAGACCGGGTTCCGATCCGACTTCTCGATCCGCGGGCGGCCGTCGCCACGACCCCGCAGCATGTGAGTGCTCCGGTGCTCTCGGTGTTCAGCCCCGAGGGCGCGATCCGCTAGCCGAGTCCGTCGCGCTGCCGCGCCGGCGGCCGACCCAGACCACCACGCACGCGACGCCGATGATGGCGATCGCGATGCCGACGATGTAGCCCGCGACGCCGAGGTAGCCGCCGGGCACGACGTGTGGGTTGAGAAACGGATACGGGTACCACCACGGATCGCCGGTCGCGGGAGCGATGATGAGGTTCGCGCGGATCATCGTGTAGACGACCCAGACGATCGGGAAGATCGTGACGATCGCGACGGCGCTCCAGGGCAGCGCGCGTCGACGCGGGGCGAACAGCAGATCCGCGAGCAGGAACAGAGGGATCACGACGTGCAGCACCTCGTTCGACCACGGCACGGTCACCCCCTGGGGCAGCTCGACGCCTCTCAACAGAGTGTTGTAGACGATGCCGGTGACGATCATGTAGGTGCTCACGCAGGCCAGCAGGACCGCGAACCACGTCGGCTCGGGCTCGGTGCCGTGTCGGTGGCGCAGTGCCCAGATCGCGCCGATCGTCAGAATGATCACGGCGAGCACGTTCGACAGGATCGTGAAGAAGCTCAGGAAGTTCGCGGCGACGGTCGGGATGTGCTGGCCCCACTCGGTGGTGGCGTTGAGCGCGTTCTCGATGCTGCGGGAGAGCTGCGCGACGATCGCCGCGAGTCCGAGTACGGCTGCTGCGAGTCGTGCAAAGGGCCACCAGGTCGTCATGTTCGCCTCCGCGCACACTTTATCGGTCGCGATGCGTCTGATCGCTAGACCGAAATACCGAAATGCGAGGCCGCCGATGAGGGGACTGCCTGGGGCTCGACGGGAGGTGGCTCGACGGGAGAGTCGCGATCGTCAGGAGCGACGGCCCCACCGCATCCGGGTCACGAGCACTCCGAGCAGGCACAGCGCGCCGCCGACGAACATGAGCAGGGTCGGCACCTCGCCGAGGATCGCCCACGACAGGAGGATCGCGATCGCCGGCACGACGTAGGTGGTCGCGGAGGTCTGGCCCGCGGTGCTGCGCTGCAGCACGTACGCCCAGGTCGTGAAGGCGATCGCTGTCGGGAAGATGCCGAGATACACGACCCACAGCGTCGAGCCGAGCGGAGCCGTCTGCAGCGCGCCGATCAGGCTGCCCACCCAGGGGAGCAGCGCGACGGTGCCGGCGGCGGCGCCGAGGAACGTCAACGTGGTCGCGTCGGTGCCCGCGCTGAGCAGGCGCTTCTGCAGCAGGGTGCATCCCGCGTACATCACGGCGGCGAGCAGCGCGAGCAACAGGCCGGTGATGTCGGGCCCCTCGCTCGTCGACGAGTTCATGCCGATCAGCACGACCCCGAGGAACGCGATCGGCGCTCCGATGATGAGGGGCTTGGGAAAACCTTCCCGCAGGAAGAGCCCGCTGAAGACCACGACCATGAGCGGCGCGAGGTTGACCACCATCGCCGCGGTGCCCGCGTCGAGCGTGCGCTCGGCGGCGTTCAGGGCCAGGTTGTAGACGCAGAACCAGCCGACACCCCACACTGCGACGAGCCACCAGTGCCGGCGTTCGGGCAGACGGATGCCGTGGCGCACCGCGATGATCGCGAGCACCGCGGTGCCTACGGCCATGCGCAGCAGCGCCAGCGCGCCGGGATCGAAGTGCGGCCCTGCGCCGCGGATGCCGATGAACGCCGACGCCCACAGCACCACCGTCACCAGAGCGGCGACGAGCACGAGCGGGCCCTGGGTTCGAGGCTTCGCTGTGGTCAGGCTGTCGTCGCGGATCGCGCGACCGGTCTTCGGCATCCTTCGATCCTGGCACCGGCCACCGACATCGGCGATGCGCGCGAGCGACAGCATCCGTTGCTTTTCCGCCAGTCCTCCGTCGAGTCCTCCGGTGCCGCTTCGACCGTGCGTCTGCCGGATGAGAGCACGAGTGCAGGACGACGTCCGGGCTCTCGTCCTGCATCCGTGGATCGCTCCTGCAGATGCACGGCCGAGGACGGGATCCGCCGGCAGCGACGGTCGCCGTTCCGCAGCCCGGGGGGTCGGCGAACGACCTTCGATAGGATGGAGCCGCCCGAAGAGGGCCAGCTCATCAGCCGGTGCAAACCCGGCGAAAGCAAGGGGGATACCCATGCCAGGAATCGTTATCGTCGGCGTCCAGTGGGGCGATGAAGGCAAGGGCAAGGCCACCGACCTGCTCGGCGAGCGCACCGACTGGGTCGTCAAGTTCAACGGCGGCAACAACGCGGGCCACACCGTCGTGGTCGGCAACGAGAAGTACGCGCTGCACCTGCTGCCCTCGGGCATCCTGTCGCCAGGGGTGACCCCGGTGATCGGAAACGGCGTCGTGATCGACCTCGAGGTGCTCTTCAGCGAGCTCGAGGCGCTCGGCGGCCGCGGCATCGACGTCTCGCGCCTCAAGGTGAGCGCCAACGCGCACCTGATCACCCAGTACCACCGCACGCTCGACAAGGTCACCGAGCGGTTCCTCGGCAAGCGCATGATCGGCACGACCGGCCGCGGTATCGGTCCGGCCTACGCCGACAAGATCAACCGCGTCGGAATCCGCGTGCAGGACCTCTTCGACGAGAACATCCTGCGTCAGAAGGTCGAGGGCGCCCTCGACCAGAAGAATCACCTGCTGGTGAAGATCTTCAACCGTCGAGCGATCACTGCGGACGAGATCGTCGAAGACCTGCTGTCGTATGCCGAGCGCCTGCGGCCCATGGTCGCCGACACCGGATACCTGCTCGACGAGGCTCTGCGCCGCGGCGAGGTCGTCGTGTTCGAGGGCGGCCAGGCCACGATGCTCGACGTCGACCACGGCACCTATCCGTTCGTCACGTCGTCGTCGGCCACCGCCGGTGGAGCATCGACCGGCTCGGGCATCGGACCCGGCGCTCTCGACCGCATCGTCGGCATCGTCAAGGCCTACACGACCCGCGTCGGCTCGGGCCCGTTCCCGACCGAGCTTTTCGACGAGCAGGGCGAATGGCTGCGCTCGCGCGGCTTCGAGTTCGGCACCACCACCGGCCGGCCGCGCCGCGTCGGCTGGTACGACGCCCCGATCACGCGCTACGCGACCCGGGTCAACGGCATCACCGATCTCGTGCTCACCAAGCTCGACATCCTGACCGGACTCGAGCAGATCCCGGTGTGCGTCGCCTACGACGTCGACGGTCGGCGCTTCGACGAGGTGCCGGTCAACCAGACCGACTTCCACCACGCGACGCCCGTGCTCGAGTACTTCCCCGGCTGGAGCGAGGACATCTCGACCGCGCGCACCTTCGACGACCTGCCGAAGAACGCGCAGGACTACGTGATCGCACTCGAGGGCATGAGCAACACGCGCATCTCGGTCATCGGCGTGGGCCCCGAGCGCGACCAGGTCATCGTGCGCCACGACCTGCTCGACTGAGCGCCCCGTGACACGCTTCTGGCTCGGCGGGTACGGCCCCGCGATGGACGGCTCCGCCGAGGGCATCGGCCTGCTCGCCGGTGACGAGAGCGCGCCGACAGCGCTCGAGTACCGCGGTGCGGTCACCCGCACCTCCTCGCCGTCGTGGCTGGCACAGCATCCGTCGCTCGATGTCGTCTATGCGGCGCTCGAGGGGGATGCCGGTGTGCAGGCGTTCGCCCGCACCGGCGAGTCGGCTCTGCGGCCGCTCGGCGAGCCGGTCGCCGCGGGCGACGGCGTGTGCCACGTGGCGGTGTCGTCGAGCGGATCGTTCCTCATCGCGAGCTGCTACGGCGACGGGCGAGTCGTGCGCATCGGCATCGACGCGCAGGGACAGCTGGTGCCGGATGCCGTGAACAAGGCCGCCGAGCTGCGCGCGGCACTCCTCGGCGAACAGCTCGAGGAGACGGCGCCGGCCGGCGTGGCCGCCGCGGCATCCGATCCGTACTCCGGAGAACTGACCGCCACCGGCGATGCGCGCTCCTCGCATGCGCACTCCGCGGCCTTCCTCGCGGACGGGCGCATCGCGACGACCGACCTCGGCTTCGACCTCGTGCGCATCTGGCGTCCGATCGCCGGAGGCCTCGTGCTCGATCACGAGGTCGTGCTGCCCGTCGGCACCGGTCCGCGTCACATGGTCGCGCACCCCAGCGGCCACCTGCACGTGGTCACCGAGTACTCGTGCGAGGTGTTCACGCTCGCCGCAGGACGCGACGGCACGTGGGCGGTCGTGTCGTCGGTGCTCGCGAGCCCCGTCGCCGAGATCGGCGTGGACTTCCCCGCGGAGCTCGCCCGCACCCGCGACGCTCAGTTCCTCTACACGGCCCTGCGCGGCAGCAACACCATCGCCGCGCTGCGCGTGCGCGGCGGAGGCGAAGCGCTCGAGGCGATCGCGCTCGCCGACTCGGGGGTCGACTGGCCGCGCCATCACCTCGTGCACGAGGGCAAGCTGCTCGTCGCGGGGCAGCGCTCCGACACCGTCGCACTGATCGACCTCGACGAGCGCACGGGGGCACCGCTCGACATCCGGCACGTCGCGCAGGCTCCGGCGCCCACGCACATCCTGCCGGTGCGCTGAGGCGGTCGCCGGCCGCAGCTTGACCTCAACCTTTGTTGAGGTTCTACGGTCGAGCCTATGACCATAGACACCGACGCGGTTCCGACCGCGAAGCCCGCCACCGGCATCCTGAGCGGCGCCTACCTCTGGATCACCGTCGGCGCCTGCGCGCTCGTGTTCCTGGGGGCGTTCGAGTCCCTCGCCGTCACCACGGTGATGCCTGCGGTGAGCGCCGACCTCGACGGCGAACGGCTGTACGCCCTCGCGTTCGCGGGGCCCCTGGCCACCGGAGTCATCGGCATGGCCGTGGCGGGCAACTGGGCGGATCGCCGCGGGCCCGTGGCTCCGCTCTACGCCTCGGTGGGCCTGTTCGTGATCGGGCTGATCGTCGCCGGACTCGCGCCGAGCATGGAAGTCCTCGTGGCAGGGCGCTTCGCGCAGGGTCTCGGCAACGGCGGGCTGATGGTGGCGCTCTACGTGGTCGTCGCCCGCGTCTACCCGCGTGACCTGCATCCGGCGATCTTCGCGGGCTTCGCGGCGGCCTGGGTCGTTCCCTCGCTGGTCGGGCCCACCGTCGCCGGGGCCGTCACCGAGATCTGGAGCTGGCACTGGGTGTTCCTCGGCGTCGTGTTCCTGGTCGTGCCCGCGCTGCTCATGGTCGTCCCTGCTCTCCGAGGGCTCTCGGGCGCAGGCGACGCCACCACGCCGTGGGCATTCGGGCGGCTGGGCTGGTCGGTGCTCGCCGCGGTCGCCGTGCTCGCACTGAATCTCGTCGGCGATCTGCCGGGAGCCGGGCCTGTGCTCGCGGCCGCAGCCGTGGTCGTGGCACTCGTCGCCGTTCGTGCGCTGCTGCCGAAGGGCACTCTGCGGGCGCAACGGGGTCTGCCGTCGGTGCTGCTCGTGCGCGGTCTCGCCGCCGCGGGGTTCTTCGGTGCTCAGGTCTACATCCCCTACCTGCTGACCGAGCGCTACGAGGTCTCGCCGACCGTCGCCGGGCTCTCGCTCACGGGCGGCGCACTCGCCTGGTCGGCGGCCGCCACCGTGCAGGGACGCATGGGAGCCAGGCTCTCGAGTGTGCTGGCCGTGCGCATCGGAACGGTGCTGGTGGTCGTGGGCGTGGTTCTCGCCCTGGTCGCCACCGTGCTCGCTGCACCCGTGGTCGTCATCATCGTCGCGTGGATCGTCGCGGGCGCCGGCATGGGCCTGATGAGCCCGAGGACCAGCGCCCTGACGCTCGAGATGTCGGCGCCCGAGAACCAGGGCTTCAACAGCTCCGCCATGACCGTGGCCGACTCCTTCGGCAGTGCGCTGGCCCTCGTGATCACCGGCGTGCTGTTCACCGGGCTGGCCGCGGCGGGAGATCCGTTCATCGCGGTGTTCGCCTTCGCCGCGATCATCGCGCTCGCCGCGGCGGTGCTCGCCGTGCGCGTCGCGCCCAGGGAGTCGTGAGTCGGCCGTTCACAACTCAGCATGGATGGCGTTGATCCGGCCGAAACGGGTGGCATCGGGGGCGATTCGGCCGGTTCGTGCTGAATCGTTCACGGCGGCGAGCCATGACCGGAGGACGGGTGCCGGGTGCCGGGTGCCGGGTGCCGGGTGCCGGGTGCTGGGTGCTGGGTTGCGTGGTGGGGTGTTGGAGCGGCGGGCTCGTCCGTGTGCAGGACAGCGGCACGGATGCAGGACGAAAGGGCGGATCTGGTCCTGCGAACGTGCCTCGGTCCTGCAGACGGATCGGATCGGCCCTGCAGACGGATCGGATCGGCCCTGCAGACGGATCGGATCTCTCGGGTCGAGCCCCGGATCGAGCCCCGACGAGGCGCGCGGGGAGACCGGCGACGCGCCCGGCGACGCGTCCACGGAACAACCGGCCCGTGACTCGACGTTGCTCTTGAGCAAGACTGGGCGACGGAGAGGTGCATCTCATGACTGCTGAGAAGACAGACGAATACGACCTGATCGTCCTGGGCGGCGGACCGGTGGGCGAGAACGTCGCCGACCGCGCCGTGCAGAACGGCTTGACCGCGATCATCGTGGAGAGCGAGCTGGTCGGCGGTGAGTGCTCGTACTGGGCCTGCATGCCGTCGAAGGCCCTGCTGCGTCCGGCCCAGGCGCTGCGCGCGGCGCAGAAGGTCAAGGGCTCGGCCGAGGCCGTGACGGGAAGGCTCGATGTGCGCGCGGTGTTCGACCGTCGCGACTCGTTCACGAGCAACTGGTCTGACGACGGGCAGGTGAAGTGGCTCGACTCGGCCGGCATCGACCTCGCCCGCGGACACGGTCGCCTCACGGGCGAGCGCGAGGTGACGGTGACGGATGCCGATGGCGGCACCCGTGTGCTCCACGCCCGCCACGCGGTCGCGATCAGCACGGGGTCGGATGCCGTGATCCCGCCGATCGAGGGGTTGCAGGAGTCCGCTCCCTGGACCAGCCGCGAGGCGACCAGCGCCGAGGAGCTTCCGGAGTCGCTCGCGGTGATCGGTGGCGGAGTGGTCGCCGTCGAGATGGCGACGGCATATGCGGCGCTCGGATCCACGGTCACGATCATCGCCCGCAGCGGTCTGCTGGGGTCGATGGAGCCCTTCGCGGGCGAGCGGGTCGCGGCAGGGCTGAAGGAGCTCGGCGTCGACGTGCGCACAGACACCGGCACCACGAGCGTCACGCGCGGCGACGACGGCGTGTCGATCGTGCTCGACGACGGATCGACGGTCACGGCGACCGAGGTACTCGTGGCCACGGGGCGCTCTCCGCGCAGCGGCGACATCGGCCTCGACGTCGTCGGCCTCGAGGCCGGGCGCTGGATCACCGTCGACGACACACTGCGGGTGCCCGGGTCGGACTGGCTCTATGCGGTCGGCGACGTCAACGGCCGGGTTCTGCTCACGCACCAGGGCAAGTATCAGGCCCGCGCTGCCGGAGACGTGATCGCCGCACGCGCCAAGGGTGAGGATGTCGACGACGCTCCCTGGGGCAAGCACGTGGCGACCGCAGACAGCGCGGGGGCTCCGCAGGTCACTTTCTCGTTCCCCGAGGTCGCGTCCGTCGGTCTGACTGAGGCGGACGCCCGCAAGGCGGGCACCGACGTCGCGGTGATCGACTACGACCTCGGCTCGGTCGCCGGCGCGAGCCTCTACGAAGACGGGTTCGAGGGCCAGGCGCGACTCGTCATCGACAAGGAACGCGATGTCATCGTCGGTGCGACGTTCGTGGGCCCTGAGGTCGCCGAGCTCGTGCAGACGGCCACCGTGGCGATCGTCGGCGAGGTGCCGATCGCCCGGCTCTGGCACGCGGTTCCGGCCTACCCCACCATCAGTGAGATCTGGCTGCGACTGCTCGAGACCTACGGGCGGGACTCGGCATGATCGTGTCGGGCGGATGCGAAGAGCGGATGCCGCGCGGCGCCATCCGCTGCGCCATCCGCTGCGGCATCCGCTCCGAACAGCCGGTGAGAGACCTGGCGCGATCGGCGCGCCCGGAGCAGGATTGTTTCCCATATTGACGGCCCCGGGCGCAACCCCCGGCCGAATGTCGCACATCTCTTATACGCTCGAACCCACATCCGAGGAGGCAGGACCATGAAGGCTGTACTCGCAGGAACCGTCATCGCCGAAGCGGACGAGAGCGATCTCGCCCGCATCGAGGGCAACTGGTACTTCCCGCCCGCATCGATCACCGAGGGAGCGCTCGTCGAGAGCCCGACCCAGTACACGTGCCCCTGGAAGGGCGATGCGCAGTACTACTCCGTGCAGGCGGGCGGCGAGCTGCACACCGACTACGCATGGTCGTACCCCACTCCGTTCCCCAGTGCCTTCGACCGCGTCGGCAAGGATTTCTCGGGCTTCGTCGCGTTCGACCCCCGGGTCGAAGTCTCCGCATGACCTCTGTATGCCGCAGCCGGGGCGCTGACGCCCGCCTCGTAGATCGACCGACCGGAGAATAATCGTGATCGAGTTCCGCAACGTCACCAAGCAGTTCCCCGACGGCACGACCGCCGTCAAGGACTTCAGCCTGGTGCTGCCGTCACGCAAGACGACGGTGTTCGTCGGATCCTCGGGATGCGGCAAGACCACACTGCTGCGCATGATCAACCGCATGGTCGAGCCGACCTCGGGTGAGGTCGAGATCGACGGCGAGAGCGTGCTCGGCGGCGACCCCGTCGCGCTGCGTCGCCGCATCGGATACGTCATGCAGAACTCGGGTCTGATGCCGCACTTCACGGTGATCGACAACGTGGCCACCGTGCTTCGTCTCACAGGTGTGAAGAAGGCACCGGCGCACGAGCGCGCGCGGGAGCTGCTGAAGACCGTCGGCCTCGACCAGTCGCTGGCCGAGCGGTATCCGAGCCAGCTCTCGGGCGGTCAGCAGCAGCGCGTCGGTGTGGCCCGTGGCCTCGCAGCGGATCCGAACATCCTCCTGATGGACGAGCCGTTCGGCGCGGTCGACCCGATCGTGCGCGCCGACCTGCAGCAGGAGACCCTTCGGCTGCAGCACGAGCTCGACAAGACCGTGGTGTTCGTCACGCACGACATCGACGAGGCCTTCCTGCTCGGCGATCAGGTCGTGATCCTCGACAAGGGTGCTCGCATCGTCCAGGTGGGCAGCCCGAGCGAGATCATCGAGAACCCGGCAGACGATTTCGTCGCCTCCTTCATCGGAGCCGACCGAGGCCGCCGCGCGCTGCACCTGAAGGAGACGCCCCACGGCACCGTCGTGGTCGACTCCGAGGGTCGCACGCAGGGCGCGATCGTGGCTGAGGTCGAGAAGTCCGACGGTCCGCTCGCAGGGCCGGATGCCGCCGCCCTGGGCGCCGTGCAGAGTGGGCTCACGTGAACTGGGTCGTCGACAACCTCGACCTGATCCTCGAGCTCACTCTGGTGCACCTGCGCCAGAGCATCATCCCGATCGTGCTCGGTTTCGTGCTCTCGCTGCCCCTCGGCTGGGTCGCGTGGAGATTCAAGCTCGTGCGCGGGCCGATCATCGTGCTCACGGGGCTGCTCTATACGATCCCCTCGCTGGCGCTGCTGATCCTGCTGCCGTCGGTCGCGGGATACTCGGCCCGCAGTGAGACCAACCTCATCATCGCGTTGACGATCTACGCCATCGCCATCCTCGTGCGGGGAGTCTCCGACGGCCTCGACTCCGTCGACGACGACATCCGCCAGGCGGCGACGGCCACCGGATTCGGGTCCTTCCGGCGCTTCTGGGCGGTCGAGTTCCCGCTCGCCGGCCCGGTGATCCTGGCGAGTCTGCGGGTCACCGCGGTCAGCACCATCTCGCTCGCGACCGTCGGCATCCTGATCGGCATCACGAACCTCGGTTACCTCTTCACCAACGGCCTCGATCGCCGCATCATCGCCGAGGTGTTCGCCGGCATCATCGCCGTCGTCGTCATCGCCCTGGTGATCGACCTGCTGCTTCTGCTCGCGGGTCGGGCTCTCATGCCGTGGACGCGTGCGGCGACGAAGACGAGCACGGCGCGGCCCGTCGTGGTGGGGGCGCCCGCATGAACCTCTTCCTCGAAGCATTCGCCTGGATGCTGGCCCCGGCCCAGTGGACCGGCAACTACGCCCTGCCGAAACTCCTCGGCGAGCACCTGACGCTCACAGCGATCTCGGTGGTCATCGCGGCCGCCATCGCCGTGCCGCTCGGGTGGCTCATCGGTCACACGGGCAAGGGCCGGGAGATCGCTGTGGCCGTATCGGGTGCGGCGCGCGCGATCCCGGCCTTCGGTCTCATGATCCTCCTCGTGCTCCTGCTCGGCGTGCTCCGTGTTCCCCAGGCCGCGGTCACGACGTTCGTGCTGCTTGCGATCCCCTCCCTGCTCGCCGGTGCGTACACCGGGCTCGAGGCCATCGACCGACGGGTGATCGACTCGGCGAAGGCCATGGGAATGACGGGCTGGCAGATCTTCTGGAAGGTCGAGGTGCCGCTCGGTCTCCCGCTGCTCGTGGGCGGCATCCGCTCGGCGTTGCTCCAGGTCATCGCGACCGTCACGATCGCCGCATACGTCGGCCTGGGCGGGCTCGGGTACCCGATCATCCAGGGCATCCCTCTGCAGCGCTTCGACCAGGTGCTCGCGGGAGCGATCCTCGTCGCCACGCTGGCGCTGATCGTCGACCTGCTGCTGGCCGCAGCCCAGCACCTGGCGGTTCCGCGTGGGCTGCGCACCGGTGGGCGGCCCTCGCGTCGACGCTCGCGTTCGCTCACGCCGGCCGCCGAGCCCTCCACCACCGAGACCTCCACCACCGACCCGTCCGCCGCCGAGTCCGGGACGTCGGTCGTGACCCAGCCCGCCACCTCCTGAATCCACAGCACAGCAGTTCCAGCAGTCCCCCAGAGAAGAGGAAGTCCATGTTCACAGCACGAGGCAAGCGCTCTGTCTTCGCCGTCGGCCTTGTCGCCGCGGCCGCACTCGCACTGTCCGCCTGCGGCTCGAGCGAGTCGCTCGGCGAGCCCGCCGACTCGGGCGAGAGCTCGGGCAGCGGCGACACGATCGTCGTCGGCTCGCAGGCGTACTACTCCAACGAGATCATCGCCGAGATCTACGCCCAGGCGCTCGAGGCAGCCGGCTTCGACGTCGAGAAGCAGCTCAGCATCGGTCAGCGCGACGCGTACATGCCCGACGTCGAGTCCGGCGACATCGACGTCTTCCCCGAGTACACGGGCAGCCTGCTCGAGTACATCTCGGACGACGACATCGACGTCACCAGCCCCGACGACGTCTACGCCGCACTGCAGGACGCCCTGCCCGAGAGCCTCACGGCCCTCGACTTCGCCGAGGCGACCGACCAGGACTCCTACACGGTGCTGAAGAGCTTCGCGGAGGAGAACGGCCTGACCACGATCGGCGACCTCTCGAAGGTGACCTCGCAGGTCACGATCGGTGCGGCTCCCGAGTTCGAGCAGCGGCCTTACAGCCCGGCCGCGGCCAAGGAGGTCTACGGCGTCGACCTGGCGTTCTCGGCCACCGGCCCGACCACGCTCGAGTCGCTGCTCGCCGGCCAGATCCAGGTCGCGGACATCTACACCGCCGACCCGGCTTTCGAGACCGAGGAGATCGTCGCTCTCGAAGACCCCGAGAACCTGATCATCTCGTCGAACGTCGTGCCGATCGTCTCGAGCGACATCGCCGATGACGTCTCCGATGTTCTCAACGCGATCAGCGCGAAGCTCACGGCCGAGGAGCTCGTCTCCCTCAACGTCCTGAGCACGGTCGACCAGCAGTCGTCGGCTGACATCGCGAAGAAGTGGCTCGAGGACAACGACCTCGTCTGACGCCGAGTCGTCTTCACACACAAGTGCCCGGTCCTTCAGGGGGGCCGGGCACTTCTGCGTGTGCGGGGCGGTGAGGCCGCGGTTCCTGCGCGAGACCCCTGCGCGGGACGGAGGCTGCACGCGCGGTTCGCGGTGTCGCGGTGTGATGCGGCGTGCGCCCGCGAGACCTGGGCGCTAGATCCGGGCGTCCTGCCGTGGGATCAGCACCTGTTTGATGATGATGAGGATGGATGCCGCGACCGGCACCGCCACGAGCGCTCCGAGCAGACCCAGCAGCGTGCCGCCCGCGAGTGCGCCGATCACCACGAGCGCGCCGGGCACCGAGACGGCGCGGTTCATCACGCGGGGGGTGATCACGTACGCCTCGATCTGCATGTAGACGAGGTAGATGAGAGCGAACACCAGCGCTGCGATCGGATTGGTGAACAGGGCGAGACCCGTGCCGATGATCCAGAAGATCACCGATCCGACGAGCGGGATCAGGGTGATGCAGAACGCGACGGTCGCCATGAGCGGTGGGAACGGCAGTCCGAGGAACAGATACAGCAGGAATGCGAGCACGGCGTTGCAGAACGCGAGCACGACCATCCCCATGACGTAGGCGCCGACCGAGTCGGTGATCTGGTCGGTGATGTCGCTGACGCGAGCACGGTCACGGGCGGGAGCGAGTCGGAGCATTCCCGTCTTGATCGCGGGCAGTGTCGCGACGAAGTAGAGCGTGAGCACCAGCACGACGATGATGCCCGAGATGGCGTTGGCGATCGAGGCGCCGACCTTCAGGGCTCCGCCGCCGATCGCAGCGATGTTGCCTGGATTGGTGAGGAACGACTGCACGTCGGCGACGAGATCCTGGAACTGATCGCCGAACTGCTCATCGAGCGCCGCATAGATGTCGCTGCGGGTGAATTCCTGGATCATCCCCGGCACGGATCCTACGAAGCTCGCGATCTGGTCGATCACGACCGGCAGCACCATCCACACGACGAGGCCGGCCACGACGATGAGCCCGAGGATCGCGACGACCACCGAGATCGCCCGCGACAGCCCCCGTCGCTCAAGGAACCGCACCGTGGGGTCGAGTCCGAGCGCGGCGAACATGGCGAGTGCGATGTAGATGAGCACGGTCGACAGGTTCGCGACTGCCAGGCCGAGCACGATGGCACCGAGGGCGCCGAGCGTCACCAGGAACCCGAACACGAAGGGGCGGTCGATGCGCGTCCAGAACGACCGGCTCGGCGTCATCGGCTCGACGGCCCCGTGACGAGGAGCGGGCGATGTCGTCGGGTCGTGCGGGGCGGTGGCGGCGACGGCGGTGGCCCCCGCCACGGCTGAGCTCGTGGACGCAGAGGCGTCGGCGGATGCGTCGGTCGTCGAGGCCTCGCGCGCGGACGCCCGCGCGGAGTCCGCGGACGGGTCGGATGCGGCAGCGGACCCCTTCGAGGACGGTTCGTGCTCTTCTCGGCTCATGTGCTCACGATAGCGTCCGATCGGTGCCAGACCCGGCAGCATCCGCATGGTCACGAAGGGTCGTCCAGCCCCGTGTTTCCGTAGAGTAGGGGGCATGACCGCCGCCGAAGACCCCCGGGCTGAACTCCTCCGACTGCGCTCCAGCATCGACAACATCGATGCCGCACTCATCTTCATGCTCGCCGAGCGCTTCCGCGCCACGCAGCAGGTCGGGCAGCTCAAAGCCGAGCACGAGATGCCGGCATCGGATCCGGGGCGCGAGGAGCAGCAGGTCGCCCGTCTCAAGGCACTGGCCGAGGACGCGCATCTCGACCCGGAGTTCGCCGAGAAGTGGTTCAACTTCGTGGTGGCCGAAGTCATCCGCCATCACACCGAAGCCGCCGAGGGGCGATGATCCGGCCTTCCGGGCGAGTGACAGTGTGTGCAGCACTCACCCGCCCGGGGACCGAACTAAGTTTATTGAATAAACTATGACCGAGGGTACGCAGAACCACCAGGTCTGTCAACCAATTCCGACAACGGGACCGGCACCATGCTGAACGGCGACGACGCACTGGATACGCAGGCGTCGGTTCGCCGCGCGAATCTGCGTCGTGCGCTGCAGCTCGTGTTCCGCAACCCCGGCTCGGAGACGAGGGCAGGGATCGCCCGCGCCACCGGACTCACCGCCGCAACCGCCTCGTCTCTGGTGGCGGAGCTCATCGATCTGCAGCTGATCGTCGACGGCGAGCAGGCCGCCAGCACGGGCGGCAAGCGGGCGACGACCCTGAGCATCGCAGCCGAGCATCACGTCATCCTCGTTCTGGTGATCAGGCCGACCGATGCGCGCATCGCGCTGGTCGCGCTCGACGGCACCGAGGTCGAGACGCGCAGGGTCGCGTTCTCCGACGAGTCGCGTGATCGGATGCTGGACGACGCCGTATCCGACGTCGCGGCCGAGTACTCCGGTCGGCTGCTCGTGGCGGGAGTGCAGCTGCCTGGCACGACCGACGGACGGCGCGTGTTCGAGAGCGTGCAGCTGGGATGGACGGATGTGCCGCTCGCCGAGCGCTTCGAAGCAGTGCTCGGGATTCCCGTGCTGCTCGTCAACGACGTGGATGCCGAGGCGATCGCCGAAGCCGCCAGGGAGGACGAGTCGTCGGGGTATCGACTGTTCATCCACATCGGCACCGGTATCGGTGCGGCGGTGACTCTCGACGGAGAGCTCGCTCCCGGTCCTCGCGACCGTGCGGGCGAGATCGGGCACGTCCAGGTGGAGTTCGGCGAAGAGGCGCGGACGTGCCGATGCGGACGGCAGGGGTGCCTGGAGTCGGCGTCGTCGATGACGGCGATGCTCGGTGATGACTTCGATGACGCCATGGACGACGAGGCCATCGCGGCGCTCGCCGCGGCCGCCGACGACGAGCGCCTGGCTGAAGGAGCACGGGCGCTCGCCCGCACCATCAAGCTCATCGCCGCGGTGCTCGATGCGGCCGAGGTCGTGATCGGCGGGCCCGCGCGAGCGTTGGGCGACCGGTTCCTGCCACTCGTGCAGGCGGACGTCGACTACACGGCGACCGGCACCACGAACGTGCCGGTGCGATACGCCGACTCGGACGCGTCGATCTCGACGGGTGTCGCACAGGTGGCACTCTCGAGCGCTTTGGGCGTGCGCTGGAGTCCGGCGCAGCTGCGCGCAGCATCCGCTGTTCGCGACTGAACCTCAGCGCACTCTCCTGCGGCCGCTGCGGACGCGATGCCCGCTCAGCGCGGCGAAGCGATCCCGACCAGTGCGGCCACCAGCCCGGCCATCACCAGGATCGCGATCGCGAGGTAGTGGACGATCTTGCCGATGACGAGCATCGGGAGGTCCGGTCCGTCGTACGACGCCGGGTTGAAGAGCGAGCCGCGCGCGCGGAAGCTCCAGCGCATGCCGAACCCGATGCGCCGCAGCGCGTGCGAAGGTGCAGTGAAGCTCTGTCCGCGCTGCTCGCGAGGCGCCTTCCACGCTGCCTGCGCCGCGTACCAGGCGATCACGAAGAAGGGCATCGCGAGGGACACCGCCCAGGCGATGAGGGCGACGCCGATCAGGGTGCCCATCCCGGGGTCGAGCGATCGGATGAAGAACAGCCCGAGCGCTGCGAGTCCGACCGCTGCCGGAACGAGCACCACGCCCCACCCCCACCCCGGGTGCGCGTCGCCTGACGGTCGTCGATCAACTCGTCCAGCATCCTGCCATGTCATGTTGCCCCCCTGTGTCAGATGTTATCGTATTAGAGAACAGGGGGTGAGGGCATGAGCATCACGAACTCTCTGCGACGTGCCCGGAAGCACTCTGGCGCGAGCCTGAGAAGCATCGCGTCTCGCGCGGGTGTGGGTGCAGGCAACCTCAGCGCCATTGAGAACGGGCACCGCGACCCCACCACATCGACGGTGGACCGACTCGCCTCCGCCATCGGCATCGATTGGATCCCTTTCTCGGCCCAGGGTCGTTCTCCCGCCGCGCAGGCCGCAGAGGACATCATCGACGCCGAAGCTCGCGGGCAGTTCGCCCAGGCTTACCGGCGATTCATCCAGCTTTCGGACGACCTCGCTTCTGCAGACCCGGTGACACGCGTGCTCCTCGCCGCTGAGAGGCCGGATGATTCGACTTCTCGATGGTTGGACGCCATCGCGGCGCTGATCGAGGTGCGATTGCACGAGGCGTCCGCGCCGGTCCCTTCGTGGGTGACAGAACGTGCCGGTCTTCCCGAAACAATCTGGGAGCCGCAGCGCAGCGCGCGGGCGTTGCCGATGTGGGCTGACCGCACTCAGGTGCCTACGGAGTTCCTCCGCAGAGGTGTCGCCATCGAGCAAGGCGAGTTGGCGAGCGCATGATGCGATCTCGGCCAGCTCAAGGGGAGAATCATGTCCGGCATCCTCACTCGCGATGACATCATCGACGGTGTCGGCGAGGTCATCACGCTGCTACGCGATTCCGGCACCAGGGCGACGCTCCGGATTGTCGGAGGCGCGGCCATCGCCTTGACGATCGACGGCGACCGGCCGGCGACGGTCGACGTCGATGGTGCCATCGTCCCCATCCAGGCCGTGGAAGCCGTGGCCGCTCGAATCGCGGCAGAACGCGGCTGGCCGGTCGACTGGATGAACGACAGGGCGAAGATCTTCCTCCCGGAAGGTGTCGGACGCAGCGCAGAGTGGGTCACGCTGTACGACCGGGACGGGATCCTCGTTCAGGCAGGATCTCCGGCGATGCTCCTGGCCATGAAGCTTCGCGCGGTCGAGCGCCGCGGCTTGCGCGATATCGACGATGTCGCAGTGCTGTTGGCGGTCACCGGAATCGAGACCGCAGACGATGCCGAGGATCTGCTGAACGAGTTCTTCCCGGGGGAGGACCTCTCCCCGAAGACCTACGAGCGTGTGCAGAAAGTGCTCGAGGCAGGCTCGCCTCTGCTCGCCCGACCGCTCCCGCCTGACTTCCGGTGAGACGAGGATGCGGGGCGCCACCCGGTGGCGCCCCGCATCCCCTCCGTTGCTGGTTCTACTTGACGCTGCCGGCGGTGAGGCCGCCGACGAGGCGCTTCTCGATGAGCATGAACAGGATGACGACCGGCAGGATCGCGACGATCGAGACGCCGAACACGTACTGCCAGCTGGTCTCGTACTGACCGACGAACTTGGTGAGCGCGACGGACAGCGGCTGGTTCTTGTCGGTCGAGAGGATCACGAGCGATGCCGCGAACTCGTTCCAGCAGGCGACGAACGTGAAGACGATCGCGGTCACGATTCCGGGCCAGACCAGCGGCAGGTTGATCTTGAACAGCACGGTGAAGCGTCCGGCGCCGTCGATCTGAGCGGCCTCGTCGATCTCCTTCGGGATGCCGGCGAAGAACGAGTGCATGATCCACACCGCGAACGACAGGTTGAACGCGGCGTTGATGAAGATCATCGCGGCCCACGTGTCGCCGAGTCCGAGCACCGTGAACTGGCGGAATAGGCCGGAGGTGAGCACGGCCGGCTGCAGCATCTGCGTCACGATCACCAGGAACAGGAAGACCATGCGCCCGGGGAACTTGAACCGTGCCGTGTAGTACGCGGCCGGCAGCGACACCAGCAGCACCAGCAGCGTTGCGAAGACGGCGATGATGATCGTCGAGATCAGGTTGTAGGGCAGCGGCGTCTCGGGGGTCGACCACATCGAGATGTAGTTCTCCCAGTGCCACTCGATCGGCAGGTACGTCGGATCGACCGAGCGGATCTGCGACTTCGTCTTGACCGAGCCGAAGAACATGATCAGGTACGGCAGCACGAAGATCGCGAGCACCAGGATGCCGGCGGCCATGCGCAGGATGACCCGAGGCAGCGTGACCTGGTCTTCGGTGTACCGGCGCTTGCGCCCGGGGATGCGGGGTGCGGCGTCGTCGCCTGCGGTCGTGACGAGGGCGGTCTCGGTCAGAGTCATGATCAGACCTCCTTCATGGGCTTGACGGCCTTGACGTAGATCGCGACGATCACGATCACGATGAGGAAGGCGACGACCGACAGCGCGCTGGCGACGTCGACCTTCTTCTGCAGCTCGATGTACTTGAAGATCATCGTCATGATCGTGTCTGCCCCGTAGCCCGGGATCGACCCGGTCATCACCTTGAGGATCGGCAGCGAGTTGAAGACGTTGATGATGTTGATGAGGATCGCGACCGCGAGGGCGCTGCGCAGCTGCGGGACGACGACCGTCCAGTAGGTGCGCGTGGGACCGGCGCCGTCCATCTTCGCGGCCTCGAGGGTGTCGGCCGGAACCGTCTGGAGTCCGGCGAGGATCGTGTAGGTCGTGAACGGCAGGGACACGAAGATCGCGATCACGATCGACCACGCGAACGCGGTGGCCGGGTTCTTGGTCCAGCCGTAGCCGACCGCGTCGTCAGACAGCCCGATGTCGTAGAGGAACTTGTTGAAGACCCCGAAGTACGGCTCGAGGCTGTAGTAGAACACCATCGTCGTCATCACGACGGATGCCGCCCACGGCACGATGACGGCCATGCGCACGATCTGCCGACCCGGGAAGGCTTTGTTGAGGATCTGGGCGAGTCCGAGCGAGATCATCACCGTGAAGGTCACGACCGCCACGACCCAGATGATGGTGCGGAAGATGATCGGCCAGAACTCGGCGAACGTGAACACCGTCACGAAGTTGTCGAAGCCGACCGAGCCCTTGTCGAGGCCCGACAGCGAGATGTCGCGGGTGGAGTTGAAGAACATCACCCCGGCGGGGAACAGCACCACGCCGAAGATGAGCAGCAGGGCCGGGGCGATCCACGGCAGCGCCTGGAGCAGGTCCTTGCCGCCCGGCCGGCCGCGGGTCGCGCCCGTGCGGCGTCCCGGGGTGCGGGGGCGGCCGGTGGCCGCCCCCGCGAGGTTCGAGGATTCTTTCGTCTGGCTCATGGGAATTCCCGAACCTCTCCGTCGCTTGATGTGGGCAGGGTCAGCGGGACTCAGCCCGCGTCGACCTGCGCCTGGATCTCGGCCAGGACGTCCTGGGCCGGCTTCGACTGCAGCTGGCCGAACAGCGCCTTGAAGGCTCCGTCGGTCGCCGACCACTTCGGGTTCGTCGACGGGTAGAACTGCGCGTCGGGCAGCACGTCGAGGAAGGGCTTGAGCGCCTCCTCGCCGGCGAGCTGCTCGGCACCCGACTTGGTGACGGGCAGGAAGCCCTCGGCCTGCACCCACGGCACGTAGACATCGGCCGAGTAGTAGTAGTCGAAGAAGGCGGTGATCGCCTCCTGCTTGTCGCCGTCGTTCTGGAACGCCATCAGCTGGTCCATGACGCCGAGCGTGAACGGCGAGCCGTCTTCGGTCGGGATCGGGACGATCGAGTAGTCGAGCTCGGGGTTGCCCTCTTCGATCTGGCCCACTGTCGGCGGCAGGCCGACCTGCATGCCGATCTTGCCCTGGATGAAGATGTCCATCAGGGGCGAGCGCTGGGTCGAACCGGGGTCTGCCTGAGTGGCGCCCGCGTCGATCATCTTCTTGATCTGCTCGGCACCTGCGAGGTTCTCGGGGGTGTCGATCGTGATCTCAGAAGCGTCGCCGAACGATCCGCCGCCGCCCCACAGCCACACGGCCGCTTCGGCCTGGGCCTCTTCGGAACCGAGCGGCATGCCGTAACCGGCCACGCCGCCGCCGAGTGCCGACACCTTGGTCGCGGCATCGAGCAGCTCGTCCCAGGTGGTCGGAGCCTCGACGCCCGCCTGCTCGAGCAGCGCGTTGTTGACGAACAGGGCGCGGGCCGATGCGATCAGCGGCAGGGCGTAGGCGGTGCCGTCGACCTCGGCGTTCGCGAGGAACGCGTCCTGGAAGTCGGAGTAGGTCTCCTCCGAGACCACGTCCTCGACCGGGTAGAGCAGCTCGTCGCCGACGAATCCGGCGAAGGGTCCGCCGTTGTAGATGTCGGGCGCCTCGCCGGCCTGGATCTTGGTGGAGACGACCTTCTCGAGGTTGTCCCACGACTGCACCTCGAGGTCGACCTTGATGTCGGGGTTCTCCTTCTCGAACCCGTCGATCACGTCTTCCCACAGACCCTTGGTGGCGTCGGAGTAGCTGGGCACCAGAAGGTTGAGCGTCGTCTCGCCCTCGGCGTCTCCGCCGCCTCCTGTCGAGCCGCCGAACCCGCACGAAGCGAGCGTGAGCGTGGCGGTCGCCGCCAGGGCGACGGCACCGAATCGCAGTGACTTCTTCATGTGTATTGCATTCCTCACTGTGTAGGTGGTGCACAGTCGCAAGCACAACTCACGCGACGGTGCGTGTGATCGCCTTCGCCGGTGGCTGGGCGATCGGTTCAAGCCGGGTCGGCTCGAGGAACCCTCCGTGGACCGGATCTGCGGAGGGGCGGTGGAACTTGTTCGATTATTTGTCAGGAGAATAAACAAATCAAGAGGAACCTTGCAGGATTTCCTCGTGTCGAAATACTATGATCGAATCAGCACTTAAACGATCACAAACTTGCAACATCTGGTCCGGAGGGCCCGACATGACCGAACTTCTGCCCGGCGCACACATGCGCGAAGAACTGAACTCGCAGCCCGAGACGTGGGCCCGCGCGGTCGAACTCCGCGACATGCAGGCGCTGCTGCCGGCATCCGGAGCCCGCATCGCGGTCGTCGGCTGCGGAACGTCGTGGTTCATGGCGCAGTCATATGCGTTCCTGCGCGAGACCGCAGGGCAGGGCGAGACCGACGCGTTCGCGGCCTCCGAGTCGTTCGTCGACCGCGGCTACGACGCCGTCGTCGCGCTGACGCGCTCGGGCACCACTACCGAGGTACTCGAACTGGTCGAGCGCATCAAGGGCCGAGTGCCCACGATCGGCGTGATCGGCGACGAGACCTCGCCGCTCGTATCGCTGGTCGACGATGCGGTGCTGCTGCCGTTCGCCGACGAGAAGTCGGTCGTGCAGACGCGCTTCGCGACCACCGCTCTGGCGCTGTTCCGCGCCTCGCTCGGTGAAGACCTCACGGGTGCGATCGACGATGCCGCCGCCGTGCTCGCGGCAGAGGACGACGACGAGCTGCGCGATGCCGAGCAGTACTCGTTCCTCGGCCGCGGGTGGACCGTCGGTCTCGCACACGAGGCCGCTCTGAAGATGCGCGAGTCGTCGCAGTCGTGGACCGAGTCCTACCCGTCGATGGAGTACCGCCACGGTCCGATCGCGATCGCCGCACCCGGCCGCGTGACCTGGCAGTTCGGCGAGGCGCCCGAGGGTCTGGCCGCGCAGGTCGAGGCCACGGGGGCGCGTTTCGTGCAGCATCCGATCGACCCGCTCGCCGACCTCGTGCGCCTGCACCGCGTCGCCCTCGACCGCGCTGTCGCCAAGGGTCTCGACCCCGATCAGCCTCGCAACCTCACGCGATCCGTCATCCTGGATGCATGACCCGATCCACCCGCGGAGAGTTCGATGACCAGCCCTGAGGATGCCGCGAGCATCGCCGACGTCGTGAGCGACGCGTCCGGCGAGAAGCTCGCCGCCGCGCGTCCCCTGGGCAGCGGCGCTCCGGTGCTGGCCTTCGACGTGGGCGGCACCGACATCAAATCGGCGCTGTTCGACGCAGACGGCACGGCGCTCGGCCTTCGTCGCACGCCGACCCCTGTGGCCGACGGCGACCGCACCGAGGTGCTGATCGAGCGGCTCGGGGTGCTCGCCGCCGAGCTGCGGGCAGACCGCCCTGACGTCGTTCCGCAGGCCGCAGGGCTCGTGGTGCCGGGGATCGTCGACGCGGAGGCCGGGCTCGGCGTCTTCGCGAGCAACCTCGGCTGGCACGATTCTCCGCTGCGCGATCTCGCCTCGGCGAAGCTCGGCCTGCCCGTCGCCTTCGATCACGACGTGCGGGCGGCGAGCTGGGCCGAGCATCGTCTCGGTGGAGCGCGTGCGTACTCGAACTCGGTGGTGCTCGTGATCGGCACCGGCATCGCGGGTGCACTGCTCGTGGGCGGAGAGCCCTACACCGCGGGCGGCTATGCGGGTGAGATCGGCCACTCGCCGATCGCCGACGGTCCGGTGTGCGCGTGCGGTGCGAGGGGCTGCCTCGAGGCGGTCGCGTCGGCAGGTGCCATCGCTCGTCGCTACCGCGATGCGACCGGCATCAACCCCGATGGCGCGAAGGACGTGATCGCCCGTGCCGCGGCCGGCGACCGCGTCGCATCCGAGATCTGGAACTCGGCGCTCGACGCCCTCACCCTGTCGCTCGCCCAGCTCACCGCCGTCGTCGCCCCCGAGGCCATCGTGATCGGCGGCGGGCTCTCGCGCGCCGGTGGGGCGCTCTTCGACGAGCTGCGTGCCCGGCTCGCCGAACGCCTGAGCTTCCATCGACTTCCCGAGCTCGTTCCGGCCGAGCTGTCGGGCAACGCCGGCATCCTGGGCGCGGCACTGCGCGCGAGGGAGCTCGCATGATCCTCACCGTCACTCCGAACCCGGCCCTCGACCTCACCTGGCACGTCGACCGACTGACCCTCGGCGAGACGCACAGAGCCGATGCCGGTGCCGTGCGCGCCGGCGGCAAGGGCCTCAACGTCGCCAGGGTCGCGCACGCGCAGGGCGCCTCGGTGCTCGCGGTGTCGACGGCCGGAGGTCGCAGCGGCGTCGAGCTCGCCGCCGAGCTCGGTGCGAGTGGGGTGCGCCACCGGCTCGTGCCTGTGGTGGGACCGACTCGGCAGAGCATCGCCCTGGTCGACGAGGCGCTCGGAGACACGACGATCGTCAACGAACGGGGCGTGAACCCGTCCGATCCCGAGTGGGCGGCGCTGCTCGGCGAGGTCGTCGACGCCCTCCCCGGCGCACAGGTGCTGGTCATCTCGGGCAGCCTTCCGCCCGGGGCACCTGAGACGCTCCTTCCGCTGCTCATCGGCACGGCGCGAGACGCCGGTGTGTCGGTGATCGTCGACACCTCGGGTCCGGCTCTTCTGCACGCGGCGGATGCCGGAGCATCCGTCCTCAAGCCCAACGCCGCCGAGCTCATCGAGGCGACCGGCATCACCGACCCGGTCGAGGGGGCTCGCTCGCTGATCGAGCGCGGTGTCGACCTCGTGCTGCTGTCGCTCGGCGCCGACGGAATGCTCACGGTCACGGCATCCGAGGTGCTGCACGCTCGTCTCGACGCTCCGCTCGCGGGCAACCCCACCGGCGCCGGTGATGCCGGAGTGGCCGCATGCGCGGTGCTCTATGCCGACGGCATCCGTGATCCGGAGACGATCCTGCGTCGCGCGACCGCCTGGTCGGCTGCCGCCGTGCTCATGCCGCTCGCCGGCGAGATCTCCGACGACTGGCCGGCGCTCGAGCAGCGCCTGGTCGTCGCCCCCTATGACCCCATCGTTCGAGAGGACCCTCTGTGACCCTGGTCTCCGCCCGCGAACTGGTGACGGATGCCGCGGCACGCGGCACCGGCATCGGCGCGTTCAATGTGATCCACCTCGAGACGGCCGAGGGACTCGTGCGCGCCTCCGAGGCAGCGCGCCTGCCCGTGATCCTGCAGATCTCGCAGAACTGCGCCGACTATCACGGGGGTCTCGAGCCGATCGCGCTGGCGACTCTCGCGGTGGCGAGACGCGCGCAGACGCCGGTCGCGGTGCACCTCGATCACGCCGAGCGCCCCGAGCTCGTCGATGAGGCGATCGCCCTCGGATTCGGCTCGGTCATGTTCGACGGTGGAGCGCTGCCCTACGACGACAACGTGGCCATCACCGCGGCCGTCGCCGAGCGGGCGCATGCGGCAGGCGTCTACATCGAGGGCGAGCTGGGCGAGGTCGGCGGCAAGGACGGAGCCCACGCACCCGGTGTGCGCACCGACCCCGATGAGGCCCGCGCATTCGTGGCGGCGACCGGCGTCGACGCGCTCGCCGTGGCGGTCGGTTCGTCGCATGCGATGACCGATCGCACGGCATCCCTCGACCTCGAGCTGATCGGACGACTGCGCGAGGCGCTCGAGCGCAGCGGTCGTGACGAGCAGGCCGTGCCCCTCGTGCTGCACGGATCCTCGGGCGTCGCGGACGCCGTGATCGCCGACGCCGTGCGCGCGGGCATGACCAAGATCAACGTCTCGACGCATCTGAACGGCTTCTTCACCCGGGCGATCCGCTCGACGCTCGACGCCGATGAGAAGCTCGTCGACTCGCGCAAGTACCTCTCGCCGGCGCGCGAGGCGCTCGCAGGCGAAGCCGCGCGGATGCTGCGGCTGTTCGCGCTCGAGTCCGCCGGAGTTGCGGGGCGACCAGCGTGAATGCGGGCAGGATGGTGACATGAAGCGCGCCGCCCGCCTGAATGCGATCCTCGACCTGCTGGCCGAGGACGGCGAGGTGAACGTCGACGAGCTCGTCGAGCGCTTCGGCGCCTCGGCCGCCACCACCCGCCGCGATCTCGACTCGCTCGCCGAGCAGCGTCTGCTCACCCGCACGCACGGCGGGGCTGTCGCGCACTCGGTCGCCTACGAGCTGCCGATCCGCTACAAGAGCCACCAGCGCGCGCACGAGAAGGAGAGCATCGCCCTGGCGGCCGCCGCGCTCGTCGCACCGGGCATGGTCGTCGGCCTGTCGGGCGGAACCACGACCACGGCCATCGCCGCAGCGCTCGCCGCTCGCGACGATCTCGCGGCAGGGCCGGGCATCACGGTCGTCACCAATGCCGTGAACATCGCCGCCCAGCTCGCGACCCGGCCTGACATCAAGGTCGTCGTCACCGGCGGGGTGATCCACTCGCGCAGCTATGAGCTGGTGGGCCCGTTCGTCGAGCAGCTGCTGAGGGGGGTGCGGCTCGACATCGCCTTCATTGGAGTCAACGGCATGGATGCGGCGGCCGGAGCCACCACGCAGGACGAACGCGAAGCCGCGGTGAACCGCATGATGGCCGAGCGAGCCCGCCGCGCTGTGGTCGTCACCGACAGCAGCAAGATCGGCACGGTGGCGTTCGCGGCCGTCGGCGGCTCGGAGCTGTTCCCCGTTCTCCTGACCGACGACGGGGCGGATGCCGCGGCGCTCGCCGCGTTCCGCGATGCGGGCTACGAGGTCGTGACGGCCTGACCTGCCGACTGCCCGCGACGTTGGCACGCGGACACGAGCCTGACAAGCCGAGAACCGTGCGGACTCCTGGTGGGGGTGCCGCGACCCCTCTCGCGGCACCCCCGGAGTAGATGGTGTCCTGTCGTTCCCTCACACTCCCCAGTGCACGAGGGTTTCCCCAGTTCGACTGCGCCTCCCTCGCGCTTCGTTTCCGAAGCCCTTCGCCGGCACCTTCTGGAGATAAGGAGCGGGCCACCGATGTTCTGATACATCGAGTGGAGAAAAGATTCAGAGACCGCTTCCGTGGCACTGGAACGGTGCACGGAGTCCGGTGGATTCGGCTGCGGCCGCCAGCGCGACGGCCGGGGGCGCACCGGCCGCCAACTCGACGTGCACGGCGCCGAGCAGCTCGCAGGCGATGTCGTCTGCCACCACCACCGGTGCGGCGATGACGCAGCCGGTGCCGGCGTGCAGCCAGACCCTCGTCATGCCCAATGCCTCCTCGCCCCAGCGCACCGACGAGCGGCCCAGCTCGCAGGCCGAGAGCACCACGGTGGCCGGCGCCCGCGAGATCAGGTCGACGTCGTAGCCGAACAGTGTGCCGTCGTGGAGCTCGAACCCCGAGAACAGCGGGTTGTCGACCGCGTGACGACCGTGGGCGGCGATGTGCAGCACGTCGACCTGCTCGGCGAGCTCGGTGACGGCCGACACCCGCGCGTGCTCACCGGTCAGCATCCGGGCGTCGGGCCACGCCTCGGCAGCCTGGCGCACCTCTTCTTCGGCCCGCGCGACCCGAGGGCCGGTCGCGAACCCTGCCGTCGGGGCCGGTGTGGAGGACCCGTCCGTGCGTGAAGGCGCCATCTGCGAGGCGCCCGCCAGGCGAGATGTCGACGTGGAATCGGGACGTCGAGGCGACTCGCCGAGCCAGCGCGACACCGAGGTCGCGATCGTGAACGGCGTTCCGCGCATGCCGGGGAGCATCGCCCAGGGGATGCCGCCGAGGATGCCGGGAACCGTCAGCGTGAGACGGGCGGCCCCTCCCGCCGCCGCGCGGGCAGGCGCGAGGAGGGCCTCGTCGAGTCGGCGCAGCCTCTCGTCGAGAGACCGCTGAACGACCGGCGCCATCGGCCCGCCATGGGTGAGCGCTGCGACGTCGAGGTCGGCGCGGAGACCGTCGAGCGCAGCCTCGATGCGCGGCAGCGACAGCTCGACGATCGACGACGCGGATGCCGTCACCACGACGCAGAGCAGTTCGTCACGCGTGAAGACGTACGCGAGGATCGCCGTGTCATCGTCGAGCCGGGCCCTGGTCTCGCGCAGCCCGAGGCGTTCGTGGCTTCCGCCGACTCCGGTCGACGACCACTGCCGGTCGCGAACCCGATCCCGCAGCTCGCGCACCCGGGCATCGGTCGTCCAGTCCGACCCCGCGAGATCGGCGCGCAGCATGCGCAGTTCGGCCAGGTCGGCCGACAGCTCCTCGTCGTGCGGTGGGCGAACGGGAGCGACCTGCTGGCTCAGATGCCTGGCGCGCTCCGACCACTCGAACAGCACCTCGGGGTCGCGTGATCGTGCGGCAGCGGCGAGTCCGGTGAACATCAGCTCGGTGCCGTGCATCGCGACGGACGCCTGCAGGTCGAGCGCGCCGAACGACTGCTGCCACGCGGTGAGCAGATCGAGGCCGGCGGCGGCGGCACGGCGGGCATCGGCATCCTTGCCTGCAGACGCCGCGCGCACCGCACGGACCTCGTGCTCGCGCAGGCGCAGGGGAGTCGGGGCATCGCGGGTGAGCCGTGGCAGTCGCCCTCCGTCAGCGAGGCGTGCCGTGAGAGACAGGGCAGTGGCCTCGGTGCGGAATCCTCCGCGGGCGAGCGCTGCGGCGGTGCGCGCGAAGTCCTCGCCGTTCGGCGTGGCCTTCGGGTGGGCGAGCAGTCGGGCTTCCAGTCGCACCGCCTCGGCACGCGCTGCCCAGCTCTCGCTTCCCAGCGCGGCGAAGCGGCGGGATGCGGTCGCGGCGGCACGCTCGGCAGAGGCGGCGTCGTGCCGCAGCAGCGACCGGGCGAGGTGGAACTCTGCCTCGCCGCGGGCCTGTCGCATCCGCTGTGCTCCGAACCGCACCGCGACCGTGCCGAGCAGTTCCTCGGCCTCTGTGGTGAGACCGGCGTCGCGCAGCACCTCGGCGCGGTCGAGGTCGCTGATCGCTGCGGCGAGGTCGCTCGTGGCGGCGAGGATCGGCCGCGATCGGGTCATCAGCCCGAGCGCTGTGACGAGGTCGCCTCCGAGCAGCGCGGCGTAGCCGAGGTTGTGGCGGGCTTCGGCGAGCGGTGCGTCTGCCCCGTGGGCCTCATAGGCGGCGATGGCTCGCTGCAGGTCGGCCGAGCAGTCGTCGAGTCGGTGCCGCTGCATGCTGACGATCGACCGGCTCATCAGGCAGTTCGCGCTCTCGATCGAGCCCTCGTCGAGGCCGTCGATCGCCTTCGTGAGAAAGAGGTCGGCCTCATCGAGGCGTCCGCCGTGCATGAGCAGGGTGCCCAACTGCCCGTTCGCGAGGGCGACAGTCTCTTCGCTCAGCCCCGGTCGAGACAGCGCTGCGCGCGACAGGCGCTCGGCCTCCGCGGGCTGCCCCGTCTGAGCGAGGACGTAGGCCATGGTCCCGTCGATGCGCGCGCGCAGATCGGCGTCGTCGGTGCGCGCGGACGCGGTCGTCAGCGCACGCCGCGCCTGCGCGAACCGTCGGGAGTTGGCTGCGTCGACGCCGCGCTGATGCAGCTCGGCAGCAGACAGTGGCACTTCACCAGAATGGCGGTATGTCGCGTCTCAGGGAAGGCTTGCGGCCGCATCCGGCTTTCTGAGTCCGGATGGCTGGCCTGGGCGGATGGCCGCCGAACCGGCCCTGTGCGGGCAGCCATCCGGGGGATCCTCAGCCGAACGGCCCGGCTACCCGCCCGTCACCGGCGACGGCAGCGTCTTCAGCACCGCGGCTACGGCCTTGGCCGCGGCATCCGCAGTGACGCCCTGTGCGGGCACCGAACCCAGCTGAGCGGCGATGCGCCCTGCGACGTACGGCGCCGCGAACGACGTGCCGCTCCAGATCGAGAAGCCCCCGCGGTAGTCGTCGGGGTCGATCGTCTCTCGGCGCAGGCCGTCGACATCCGCCCTGGTGGTCGCCTGCTCGCCACCGACGAAGGCGGGTGACGTGCTGACCACAGCGGCCCCGGGCGCGTACACCTGCACCCACGGGCCGACGTTCGAGAACAGCGCGACAGACCTGCCCGACGGGTTGAGGGCTCCGACCGACACATGGGGCGCGTCATCATCGCGACGGATGCCGTTGTCGGCTCCGGGCCACGGCCAGAGGGATGCCGGGAACGACGGCCGGTCGATGGCGTCGTTGCCCGCCGAGCAGACCACCACGCACCCGAGCTCCCGCGCCTTCGTCAACAGGGCGTGCAGCGTCCTGCTGAAGAGGGCATCCGTCGGCGTCTCGTGGTAATACCCGAGAGACAGGTTGAGGACGTCGATCGGATGCCCCGTCGAGGGGTCCTCGCGGTGTCGCCGCAGCAGTTCGACGACCTGGGCGACCGTGGTCAGGAAGGTGCTCTCGTCGATCACGCCGAGCGCGCCGGCCATGCGGATCGAGAGGATGTCGGCATCCGGTGCCGTCTGGCGGATGATTCCCGCGATGAACGTGCCGTGCCCGGCGACCGCGTCGATCTCGCCGTCGAGCTGCCCGTAGAGGTCGGGATAGCGCTCGGGGTCGGCATCGTCGGTGAGGCCGATCGGCACGCCGTCGATCTCGATGTGCCGGGTGACGATGTCGTCCGGCAGCCAGTCGTGCACTCCGCATCCGGTGTCGAGCACCGCCACCACGGGGCGGCGGCCGCGTTTCGGGGTGGCGGTGCGTCGCGGTGCCGGCCCGAGCCAGGTCACCGGTTGGCGCGCGCCGCGCCCCGGCTCGAGGTAGTCGTCGCTGCCGCCGGCGCCTCCGCCCGCGCCGCGCACCGGGTTGGTGCGGCTGAACGGGTTGGTGCGGCTGAAGGGATTCGTGCGGCTGAACGGATTGAGGCCGACAGGGTCGATCGACAGCACGTGCTCGAGGCTGGTCCTCGGCATCGGCGTGCCGGAGCTGCGGCGGGCGCGCTGCAGGACGCGCCAGGCGTCGGGCGGCACCGGAGACTCGCCGCGGGTCGGCTCGTCGGGGGTGGTGAGGCGGGCGCGGACGAAGCCGGGCACCCCGGGAACCAGCGGACCGGCGGCGCGGACAGCATCCGGCGATTCGATCTCGAGGTTCCAGCCGAACGAGCCGGCCGCCTCGCGCAGCTCGTGGATCTCCTGGTCGTATTCCTCCTGGCCGTTCTCCTGATCCTGCGTGATCAGCAGACGCTCCTGCAGGTAGGCCGTGGGAAACGCCCTGACGCCGTCGACGGGCTCGACCGACGGATCGAGTGCCGTGCCCCGCCTGATCGACCCCTCAGCTCTGTCCTGCCAGCTCCACCCCTTGGGCTGCTCCATCGTCGGTCCTCTCCTCGCGGGCGGACCCGCGTCCTGTGCGGGCGGACCCGCGTCGTGTGCGGGATCACCCGCAGTGTGTGCGGGATGCCCCGCGTCCCGTGAGGAGGATCCTGCGAGGTGCGGGAGTCGCCCAGCGGTGGTCTGCGCGGGTCACCCCGCATCGTGCGCGGGTCGCCCCGCGGTGGATCACAACTCGAACTGCGGGGTCGACACGATTCGTTCCTGATCGCCGACCGTGGTGCTGAGACGCACGAGAGTCAGTCCGTCCGGGACATCGTCGAACACGAAGCGACCTGTGTCGTTGGCCGTCGTCGTGCGGATGCGCTCGCCCTGCGCGAGTTCGATCCCACCCGATGTCGAGTCGACCCAGCCGTCGACGCGGTGTGCGCCGGTCGCGGTGCGGGTGACGTGGAGCAGGATGCTGGTGGTGCCGTCGCTGAACTGCAGGGTCAAAGCGTCGGCGTCGCCGCGCACGGCACCGAGCGGTTCGTCGACGAGGGTGAGCAGCGCGTACTCCTCCGACAGGCCCTCGGCCGCGACGGCCGCGATCATGCGATCGATCAGGGCGGCGGGCATCGGGTCGACGTCGCGCCAGAGTGAACGCAGCTGCGCGAACAGCTCGGCATCTTCGTGGTTGTCGCCGCCGTTGGCGCCATCGTTCTCGCTCATGGGCCGCCCTCCGTTCGTGGTGTCGGTGCATCGAGCAGGTCGCGCAGCTTCGCAAGGCAACGCTGGCGGGTGGGGCCGATGCTGCCGACCGGCATCGCGAGGTCGGCGGCGAGGCGGGCGTAGTCGGGTCGGTCCTCGAAGGCGATCACCCTCAGCAGGCGCTGGCACCGGTCGGCGAGGCGATGCACCGCAGCCCACAGCCGGCGATTCTCCTCTCCGACGGTGGCGTGATGCTCGGCCGACTGCTGCTCAGGAAGCAGCGCGTCGAGAGCATCCGACTCCGTGGTGTCGACCCTGTTGTGCGCTTTGCCGGCCCGCCAGGCCTCGCGGCGTGCGGTGGTGGTGAGCCAGGCTGAGACCGCCTTCGGATCGCTGATGGCGCGGTGACCCCGAACCAGTTGCAGCCACGTCGTCTGGATGACGTCTTCGGCGAGGGTGCGCTCGAGTCCGTAGGCCCGCACGACATGCCAGAGCACAGGAGTCATCAGCCGCACGAGGTCGTCCATCGCGCGGCTGTCGCCGTCTCGCCAAGCGTCGAAGAACTCGGCGGCTCGCCTCCAGCGAGCCGCACCGTCGTCCGGTGCAGGATCGGGGCCGGCGCCGTCGGGTGCCCCGTCGATCATGAGTCCCATTGTGATCACACCAGTCAGGAGCACGGCAAGAGCCTGCTGATACATGGACTCGGTATTTTTTCCGAGGCGTTAGCGTGGGGAGGTGATCGCTCTCGCTGTCGTCCTGTTCCTCAACGCCGCCTTCAACGTGCTGGTGTGGCCCCGTTTCTACAAGCGCGTCGCGACGGACCCCCGGGCTCGGGATGCCGACGGCAAGGCGACGACGTTCTTGAAGGTGCATGCCGTGCTGATCGCGATCGCCCTGACGCTCGCACTGATCTCGGTGATCGTCGGCATCGCGGGGCTCGCCGGAGCGCTCTGAGGGTCAGCGCCCTGGTCAGCCCGAAGGCGGTCAGGAGCGGGTGACCGGCTGCTGGAGCTCGGTGATCCAGTCGGCCTGATCTTCGGATTCCGACCGCAGATAGACCTCTCGGCACGCACCGACGGCGGTGACGCCGCCGTTGCTGATCGCCTCGTTCAGCGCATGCCAGCTGTCGTCGATGGTCGCCATGGTGCCGAGGTGCGTGGCGGTGAACGCGGACTCGACGGCCGGCAGCTCGATGATGACGAGACCGTCGACGGCGGGGCCGTCGTAGACGAAACCGACCGTGATGCGCACGCCGTGCTTGTTCATGTCGTACTCGGCGATCGGGAGCCCCGGCGTCGCCCCCGCATCACTCAGGGCGTCGGCGACCTGGTCGAACAGAGGGCCCACGATGGCCGCGACCTCGGGTTGCGATGCCACCGTCTCGGTCAGCGACGCGAGTCGGACGAACGGGAGGGGCTTTTCGGTGATCTCCAGAGCTGACATCATCGTCTCCTCAAGTCGTGGGTGCGTGCCGCCGATCCTACGCGCGGACACCGACATCCGTCACCGTCCCGGTCATCCACCGCGCGTGACTCCGCGGGAGCTGGAGCAGCCCACCGCCGTTTCGAGGAGTGCGGAGGAACCTCCGGCCTGGCGCATCAGGGTCTGTGAACGTAAAGTGAGGACGCCGTGGGCGTCGGCCCCGCGATGGAGCCTGGGGGGCCGATGCGAAGTGCGACGAGTGCGAACGGGGCGGAACAACCGGAATCTGGAGCGCGCCTCGGCGCGTTGCCCAATCGGACGCTGCTGTGGGGAGCAGCGGCGCTGCTCGTTGCGGCACTGAGTCAGGCAGCCTATTCGGTGTTTCGCCCCGCCATGACCTGGCAGTATCGAGTCGCCTATCTTCCCGGTGCGCTCATACCGACGCTTCTTCTTGCGGCTCTGATCGTGTTCGCGGTGGGGGTACGAGGCGGCGGCAGCGTGGTGGGCGAGAGCATCGTGGGCAGGATCGCCCTGATCGGCTTCGGCGTCTGCCAGGCATACGCCGGTTGGTTCGATCTTCTCGGGATCCAACTCACCGAGCCACCTGCGTACGGCTTGATCGTGGCGGCGGTCCTGGGCCCCGCGTTCCTGATCGTCTCCGTCATCGTCATCGCATGGAGAGGAACTCTGCCCGGCCTGTGGCGCTTTGCTCCCGCGATCATCGTGGCGGCGCTGATCGCCCGATTCTGGTACGTGCTCACCTTCAGCCAAGACGTCCTCACCTTCTTCAGCATCGATGCCGCGGTGATTCTCGCCCAGGTTCTGCTCGGGAGTCTGTCGCTGTTCCTCTCTTACCGTGTCGCGAGACTCGCCGCGAGTACTCGATCGAAGTGACACACCGCGACGGCCGCCGCCCACGCGGCTGGCCCGGCGTCCGGAGCAACTCAGGCGTTCTCGTACTGCTTCGCGTGCTCGGCCCAGCGCGCCTCGACCGGCAGGGCGCGCAGCGCGCGGTTGCCGAGCGCGAGGGCGACGGCGACGATGCAGAGCGCCGCGCACACGAGGATCGTCCATTCGCGGCCGATCCACGTGAGGCCGAAGCCCGCGATCAGCGGCGCGAGCGGCAGCGCGCCCATGCCGAGAACGCCCGCGGCACTGTTCGCCCGTCCGAGCAGCTGTGTCGGCGTCGCGACCATGAAGTAGCCCATCATCCCCGCGTTGAGAGCGGGAAGCAGCAGCACCGAGGCGCCGAGCACGACGACGATCGCCCACGGTTCGGTGACCGTCGAGAGCAGGATCGAGCCGATCGCGCCCCCGGAGAGACCCGCGATGGCGAGGACTCCCGTGCGGATGCGCGGCACGAGCATCGGGGCCACGATCGCCCCGACGAGCATGACCGCACCCACGCCAGCGCCCAGCGAGCCGATCAGGAGCTCGGAGTAGCCGGCCTGCTGGAGTGCGTACATGACAGTCGTGATCGCGGCGTTGAAGCCGAGGTTGATGATCGTGATGATGAGGAGCACGCCGCCCAGGTCTGGTCGGGAGAACAACCAGGCGAAGCCCTCGCGGAGCTCTGCCCATGCGCTGGTCTTGCCTCGCGCACCGGCATCCGATGCGGTGTCTGGGGGGAGGCCCAGGCCGTCTGCCGGATCCACGGCGAGCCCCGCGGCGATACGCCCGTTGCTGTTCGGATGCTCTCCGGACGGCGGCTCGGCATCTGCATCGGCCTCCGCCCCCGTGTCGGTGATTCCGGCGCGGCGCGCCGCTCGCTGCAGCATCCATGCCGTCACCGCGGCGACGGCGTGGCAGAGAGTCATGACGGCGCCGACCAGCCAGCCGCCCACGCCGAGAAGCAGTCCGCCCAGAGGGCCGCCGGCCAGCTGCAGCGCGGCATCCCGCCCCTGGTTCGCCGCCTGAGCCCTGCCCATCGCGTCGTCGGGCACGATCTCCTTGATCGCGCTCTCACCGGCGACGTCGAAGAGGCCGCTGCGCGCGGCCAGCAGCACGTTCGCCGCGAGCAGTGTGCCGAAGGTGAGAGCATCGGCGAGAGCCAGCAGCGTGAAGGCCCCCGCCAGCAGGATGCCGATCAGCGAGCCGATGAGCATGAGGACGATGCGCCGGTGCCGATCGGCCAGGATGCCGCCGGCGAGCGTGAGGATCAGGCGCGCGACCATGCCCGCACCGCCGATGATGCCCGCTTGAGCGGGGTCATCGGTGACCACCAGGGCGAGCAGGGGGATCGCGAAGGCGAACAGCGTCGCCGCGAGACCCTTGCTCGTGTCGCTCACGAGCCAGGTCAGATACCGGGCGTTACGCCAGAGCCGGTGTGGTGCGGTCACGGTCGTCGTCATGCTCTAGAGAGTAGTTCCGCAAGAAGACTTGCGCAACTACTCTTGCGCAATGACTCGTGCGAGTAGGATCTGAGCATGGGCGACGGCATTCACGGCGAAGATCCCGTATGGATGACGACGGCCATGCTCAAGGCCTACACGCACCCACTGCGGCGAAAGATCCTTCGCCTGCTCGCCCGACGCCACCACATGCGCGCCGCCGACATCGCCGCCGAGCTCGACGTCGCCGCGAACAGCGTCAGCTTCCACCTGCGCACCCTCGCTGATGCGGGCCTCATCGTCGAGGCTCCGGAGCACGCGCGAGATCGTCGAGACCGCGTCTGGGCGCCGGTGAAGGGTGCGATGAGCGTGGGCGACCCCGACCACCCGGTGGCCGACGAGGAGCTCGGCGACGCCGTCGTGCGAGCCGTGGCCGCCGAGCACCAGGACCTTCTCCAGCGTGTGATCGCGTGGTCGCCCGAGTACTACGGAGGTCGAGCCTCGGGCATCCATGCCGTGTTCCAGCAGCGGACCACCCGGCTCACCGAGGCCGAGTTCACGGCGGTCATGGAGATCTTCGACAAGGCGGTGGCCGAGGCTGAAGCGGCGCATGACGATGACGATCCTGAAGGCCGCTTCTGGCAGATCGATCTCGTCGCCGCCGACGACACGATCTGACCGCTACGCGCCCTCCGGCTCCGTCGCGGCCTCGTCCTCCGCTGTCTCTTCCGGCTCCCGATGGCCGCTGAGGATGAGGATGCGGCGCAGCTGCATGGCCGCGAGCACGCCGGGGCCCATCGAGCGCCGCACATCGATCGTGCGGTCGTCGACGGTCGCGAGCAGCAGCCTGATCGCACGGGCAGCCTCTCCGCGAGCGCGGTGATCTGCGGGCGTGAGCGGATCCTGCTGCACGATGACCTCGGCGACGGCGTGGCACGCGGCCGAGAGCGGTTCGGGGAGCGCCGCATCCAGTTCGAGCGCGCCAGGGCGATCCCAGATGGTGTCGGCGACCTCGTCGGAGATGTCGCGGATCAGGTGGGCGATGCGATCGAGTCGCGCGAGTTCGGCGTGGATGTGCTGCGTCTCTCCGCGGCGCCCGAACGCACGTGGGTTGCCTCGCCGGCTGTCGTCGGCGTCAGACAGCGCGGTGCGAAGCTCTGACGTCGTGTCGGCGAGCGATGAGGCATCGTCGGCCCACTTCTCGTGCTCCGGGGGCCAGGATTCCGAGACGGCCGATCCGATGTCGTGCAGGTGCTCGCTCAGCTGCGTGCGGAAGGCGTCGACCTTGGCCGCGGCGGCGAGAGTGAGCGGCGCGGGGGCGATCACCAGGTTCACGATGAGGCCGACGACCACTCCGACCCCCATCTGCACGAGGTAGCCGAGCGAGTACTCGTCGGCGTTCTGGCCGCCGACGATCAGCACGAACAGCGCGGCCATCGGCACGTACTCTCGGCCGACGCCGAACCAGCCGGTGCCCGAGACCAGCACGCCGACGCCGACCACGGCCGGGATCGACCACCACGTCGGCCCTACGGTCAACACGACGATCGCGGCGAGTCCGATGCCGGTGGCGAGTCCGAGCAGGGTCTGCAGGCCCGATCGCACCGATCCCATCAGCGTCGGATACATGCTGACCAGCGCGCCGAGCGGCGCGTAGTACGGGTACTCGTCCGTGACTCCGGGCGTGTGAGGGGCGATCAGCCACGCGAGTCCGACCGCCAGTGCGGTCTTGGCGACGAGCAGCAGCCGGGCGGGGTCGACCGCCTCGCGCAGCGAGCGCACGATGCCAGGGCGGCGCGCGCGCACTCGTGTTCTGATGTTCGTCACGGCATCCTCTCGTCATCCTCCCCGAACGGATGACGCTAGCCGTTCGGCATCCGTCCTCGCACCTGGTTGCATCTGGCGGTGAGGGCGGGTAGCGGTCGGAACGCGACGACGCCGGCCGCCCCGTGAGGAGCGACCGGCGTCGAGTGATCACCGGGTGATCAGGGGATGGCCCTGCGGAAGGCGAGGAACGATATGCCCGCGAGCACCGCGGTCGCGACGAGGCCCCACAGCGCGAGTCCGAGCGCGCCGGCGTCGAGGATCCCCCGCCACACCTCATCCCACAGCTCGAGTCTCGTCGCGAGGAAGGCGAGTCCCACGAGGATGAGGCCCAGACCGACGCCCGCGATGGTGAGAACGGTGGGGCCCCAGCTCTTGTAGATCGTCGCCCCGGTGAACCCGACGACGAACAGGAAGAGGGCGAGGGTGAAGTACACGGTGAACGCCCCCAGCGGACCCGCCTCCCACAGCCACGGCAGGTAGAACACGTAGCCGTTGATGCCGTATCCGTTCGTCAGTGTCTCGACGCCCCCGCCGATCAGGAACACGATCCCCAGGAACGCGCTGCCCAGGATCGCCGTGAGCATGGTCCCGAAGAAGAAGTCGCGCCGGGTGATGCTCATCGCCTGCGAGAACGGGAAGGTCAGTGTCATCGCCGAGAGGCCGATGGCGAAGAAGTACCAGAGCGGAGCCTGGCCGCCGCCGCCGTACTTCGGGCCCTCGGTCGGGATCATCGCGTAGATGAGTATCGAGATGACCACCGCGGAGCCGAGGATGATCAGCGGCACCCAGATGAACGTCTGGCGGTTGATCAGCTGCAGGCGGATGACGTTGAGTGTGCGTCGCATCAGCGGACCTCCTCTTTCGCGGCTGAGGCTCTGGTGGCAGTGCCCGCCTCGGCCTTCTGGGTGAGACGCACGATCAGCTGCTGCAGCGACACCGGAGCGAGATCGAGACCGGATGCCGTGACCTCGGCGCGGTCGGCGGCGGACAGCGCCCCGAGCACGGTGACGGAGGCGACTCGGCCGAGGGCCTCCCGGTGCAGAACCTCGCGGCCGGATGCCCAGGCGTCGACCTTGGCGGCGTCGCCGACCACGGTGACGGCGCGGTCGCGCACGGCATCCGTGTCTTCGTCGAGCAGGATCTGCCCGTTGTCGATCACGATGACCTTCTCGATGAGGTTCGACACCTCGTCGATCAGGTGCGACGAGAGGACGATGGTTCGTGGGTGCTCGGCGTAGTCCTCGAGCAGACGGTCGTAGAAGATCTGTCTGGCGACCGCGTCGAGACCCAGGTAGGGCTCGTCGAAGAAGGTCAGCTCGGCGCGCGAGGCGAGACCGATGATGACCCCGACGGCCGAGAGCTGGCCGCGCGAGAGCTTCTTGATCGTCTGCTTCATCGGCAGCTGGAACTGCTCGATGAGCTCGTCGGCGAGTTCCTGGCTCCAGTTGCGGAAGAACAGGCTCGCAGCCTTGAACGCGTGACGCGGGTATGCGTCGTCGGGGTACTTCTGGCTCTCGCGCACGAAGCAGATGCGGTTGAGGACGTGCGTGTTCTCGTAGGGGTGCTCGCCGAAGACGCGCACGGTGCCCGACGACTCGAAGTTCTGCGCGGTCAGGATCGACATGAGCGTGGTCTTGCCCGCCCCGTTGCGGCCGAGCAGTCCATAGATCGCGCCGCCCTCGAGGGTGAGCGACACGTTGTCGAGTGCGTTCTTCTCCTTGTAGCGCTTCGTGAGGTTCTCCACCTCGATGACGGCGGTCATGCGGGGGTCTTCCCTTCTGTCTGGGGTGTCTGCGATGTCTGGGCTGCCTGCGCTGCCCGCTCGCGGAGCAGGGCGGCGAGGTCTTCGGCGCCGAGCCCCAGCGTGCGGGCCTCGGCGAGGAGCGGGTCGATGTAGCGGTCGGCGAATGCGGCGCGGCGCTCGCCGAGGAGCAGATCCTTCGCTCCGGCGGCGACGAACATGCCGATGCCGCGGCGCTTGTACAGCACTCCCTTGTCGGTGAGCATGGCGACTCCCTTGGCTGCTGTCGCGGGGTTGATCCGGTAGAAGCCGGCGAGCTCGTTGGTCGAGGGCGCCTGCGATTCCTCCGAGAGTGAGCCGTCGAGGATCGAGTCCTCGATCTGCTCGGCGATCTGGAGGAAGAGCGGCTTGCCTTCTTCGATCACGAGTCCTCCGCTGTGGTTAATTGGTTAGTTACTCGACTAGGTAACCACTGAACCTCAATCGTGTCAACGGTCTCTTCCACCTGCGGCGCGCCCGTGGTCAGAAAAGCACCCGAAGTCGCCGATTCGGGTGCGTTTTTGACCACGCCAGGGGCAGTGGGTGGGGGCGGGGAGGTCGCGCGGGGCAGTAGACGCGAACGGGGTCAGCCGCGGAGGTCGCGAGCGCGCAACGCGAAGATCGAGGCGACGACGAATGCGAGCGCCAACCCCCAGGTCAGAGCCAGCCCGCCGAGGTCGACGCCCTCGGAGAGCGGCGGTCGCTGGTAGACCCACGCGTAGGGGGAGAGGGCGTTCAGCCACTCGAGGTCCTTCGACTGCTTCGCCAGCGCCTGCAGGATGTAGCCCAGCACGGCGATGCCCGCGCCGACCCCGGTCGCCCAGATGCGGCGACCGGTCGCGGCGCCGGCGAGCAGGGCGGCGGATGCCGTGAGGAACGCGAGACCCGTGAGCGCAGCGCTCGCTCCCACGATGTTGCGGTCGTCGATGCCGAGTTCGGAGGGGCCGTTCAGCGCCCCGACGACGAGGCCCGCGAAGGCGCCGAGCCACAGCAGCCTGACGAGCACGGCCAGAGCGGACTCGAGTGCATACTGACCGCGGCCGATGCCGTGCGCGAGATCGAGCTCTGCTCGTCCGCTCTCTTCGGCGCCGGCGATGGCCGCGGATCCCCAGATCACCGCCGCGATCGTCAGCAGCAGAAAGCCGATCAGGTCGAAGAACGTGCTCTGCGCGTATCCGGCACCCGTCGAGATCTGGTCATATCCGAGCGTGTCGACGAGCTCCTTCGGCAGCGACGAGATCATCGCCTCGAGCTGACCGTCGCCGCCGAGACTCGAGTACAGCGGCAGATAGAGGAACAGCACGGCGGCGATGCCGATGGTCCACCCGAGGAGGCTGCGCCACGACTCGCGCAGGTTGCGCCGGAACACCGGCAGGATGCCGTTCATCGCCGGCCCTCCCTGCCGCGGCGGGCGCGTCTCGTCGGCGGCTCGTTCGTGGGGGCCGCCTCGCTCGTGGCAGCGCCGGCGTTCGCGGCAGAGGCGCCGTAGAGCCGCAGCACGGACTCCTCGAGGTCTGGTTCCTCCACGGTCAGGTCGCGCACCTCGAAGCGGGCGAGCACCTTGATGAACGGATCGATCGCGCCGTCCACGGTGCCGGAGATGCTCAGGATGCCGTCGGAGTCGTGCACCTCGACTCCGCCGAGACCGGGCACGCGATCGAAGTCGGCGCGGGCGGCCGCGGCATCCGTCGTCGAGAGCTCGGCTCGCACGCGGCGGATCGACCCCAGGCGCAGCGAGGCGACATCGCCGTCGGCGACGACCCGCCCGTTCGCGAGCACGGCGACCTCGTCTGCAGTCTGCTGGATCTCGCTGAGCACGTGCGAACTCAGCAGCACGGTCTGCCCGGCGCTCTTCGCCTCGAGGACCATCTGCAGGAACTCGCGCTGCACCAGTGGATCGAGGCCGCTGGTGGGCTCGTCGAGGATGAGCAGCTCGGGCCGGTGCATGAACGCCTGGATCAGCCCGACCTTCTGCTTGTTGCCCTTCGACAGGGTGCGCACGGGTCGCGACAGGTCGACCCCGAGTCGGTCGGCCAGCTCGCGGCCGGTGCGGAGAGTCGCGGTTGCATCGCGGGATCCGGATACCTGGGCGTAGAACGACAGCATCCGGTGTCCGCTCGATCGCCCTTCGAGGTGCAGCTCGCCCGGAACGTAGCCGATGCGCCGTCGCAGCGCGGCGCCGCCGTGGCGGGGGTCTTCACCGAGCACGCGCACCGAGCCTGATGACGGGCGGATGACGTCGACGAGTGTGCGCAGCGTCGTCGTCTTGCCGGCGCCGTTGGGGCCGACGAGTCCGAAGACGGTGCCTGGTCGCACGTGCAGGTCGAGCTCGTGCAGCGCGATGCGACTGCCGTAGCGCTTCTGCAGACGGTCGATCTCGATCGTGTCGGTCATGATGCGTCTCCTCCCGAGGTGTTCCCCTCAGCCGCGAGTGCGTCTCGCGCACCGTCGAGCAGTGCGGTCGTCGAATAGATGCCGTGGGTGAGCAGCTCCAGCGTCGGCAGCGTGGTGCGCAGGAGCCCAGCGGGACTCAGCTGGTCCATTCCGAGGGTGCGGGCGATCTGGGCGCGCATCACGACGGGTCCGAGGCCGATCAGGGTCAGCAGCAGAGTCGTCATCTCGGGGTCGCTCATCGGCTCGAGCATCCCGGCGTCGCGCTGTTCGGCGAGCACGGCGCGGGTGTTGGAGAGGAAGCTGTCGAACAGTCGATCGGAAGCAGCCGAACCGTCGACGAGCATCCTCGCGAGGTAGTCGATGTAGGGGCCGTATCGCTCGAGGTCGTTGAGGGCGGTGCGGATGCGGTCGCGGGTCGGCGCGACGATGAGGTCGTGCTCCTCGTCGATGAAGACGCCGACCACGTAGTCGTCGCACTCGCTGCGGAGGGCGTTCTTGTCGCCGAAGTGGTGCACGATCAGAGCCGGGCTGACACCGGCCTCCCTGGCGATCGCGCGCAGGCTCGCAGCGTCGTAGCCGTCGCGGGCGAAAGCGGCGATGGCGGTGTCGCGGATGCGGGCGCGAGCCGTGATGTCGTCGGAGACTGAACGCATGTACAGCAGACTAAACACGTGTTCAGTCGGTGTCAAGAGAGGGCGCTCCTAGGCTGAAGGGGTGGACTTCCCCTTCAATCGACTGCGCCGTTGGCCCGACGTCGAGGCCGACAACCTGCAGGCCCACGACGCGACCGATCTGCTGCTGGTCGAGCGGGCTCTCGCGCTCGGGGTCGCCGGGTCGGAGATCGCGGTGATCGGCGACGAATACGGCGCGATCACCCTCGCGCTGACGGATGCCGGTCTCGACGGCATCCGCGTGCACCAGGACCTCGCGACCGGTCGGCGTGCGCTGGCTCGCAACGCCGACGAGCTGGGCCTCTCGGGCTTCTCGTCGCACGAGCTCGATACCTCTCTGCTCAGCAGCGCCCGACTCGTGCTGCTGCAGCTGCCGAAGGCGCTGGCAGAGCTCGAAGAGATCGCGGATGCCGTGGCTCGCTGGGCCGCCCCGGACGTCGTGCTCGTCGCCGGCGGCCGCGTGAAGCACATGACCATCGCGCAGAACGAGGTGCTGGGGCGCAGCTTCGCGCATGTGCAGGCCGAGCGGGCGGAGCGCAAGTCACGGCTGGTCGTCGCATCCGGGCCGCGACCGGTGCGGTCAGAGCCGCCGTTCCCCGTGACAGCGCGGCACGGCGGCCTGACCCTCGTCGCGCACGGCGGTGCCTTCGCGGGGGCTCGCCTCGATATCGGCACGCGTGTGCTGCTCGAGGTGCTCGGCCTCGATGGTTCACAATTCAGCACGGATGAGCCGGCACGGACTGAAAACACCCCGGAACCGGCCGATGCGGCCGATTCATGCTGCGTTGTGAACGCCGAAGAGCCGAGCCCGTCCCCGGTCGTCGTCGACCTGGGCTGCGGAACCGGCGCGCTCGCCGTCTCGTACGCTCTCGCGCACCCCGAATCCCACGTGATCGCGACCGACAGATCGGCAGCGGCAGTGGCCTCCGCCCGCGCAACGGTCGCCGCGAACGGCGTCGCAGACCGCGTCACCGTCATGCACGACGACGCGGGCTCCGAGCTCGCGGATGCCAGCGCCGATGTCGTGCTTCTCAACCCGCCTTTCCATCTCGGCAGCAGCGTGCACACCGGGGCAGCGACCCGTCTGTTCGAGGCCGCGGCCCGCATCCTCCGGCCCGGCGGAGAGCTGTTCACGGTCTACAACTCGTCGCTCGGCTACCGCGCCGAGCTCACCCGCCTCGTCGGCGCCACCGAGCAGGTGCATCGCACTCCGAAGTTCACCGTGACGCGCAGCATCCGTCGCTGACCGCGTGCGCCTCGCGAGTCCGAAAGCGCCTCGCGAGTCCGACTTCCCGGCATCCGGACTTCGCAGGTGCACAGGGACGTCGGAAGCGCACGCCACGGCCTCGCGGCGCGCCCGCTGACCCGTGTCGCACCCCCGCCACGCCCGACCTCGCACGCGCGTCCGAAACCCGCGCAATCCCCCGGTCAGCAGACGAAACTGAACGTCGATAGAAATGGCGGATTTGCCCCTGACCGGCCATTTCGTTACGTTGGTTGGTGGGCCTGACGGCCCGAAGACCAGTCCGCGATCACGTCCTTCTTTCGAATGTGCTGTGCTGCGAAGAGGCGTGGACGTACGGTCGATGCTCTATCGCGGTGGATCCGAAATCCGCCGTCCGCGCCGCCACAGCACCATGTCGAAACGGCCGGGAGGATCACCCGGGCGTAACCGAAGCAGGCTCAGCCACCCGAAGGCGAGCCGCAGGGGAAACGTGTCCGAAATCGCTCTTGAAGCGCGCAATCTGTACAAGGTGTTCGGGAAGAATCCGAGCAGTGCCGTCCGTCGACTGAAGGCCGGTGAGAGCAGATCCGAGGTCGGCGACGCAGGAACCGCCGCCGTCATCGACGCCAGTTTCACCGTGAACCGCGGCGAGATCTTCGTGATCATGGGCCTCTCGGGTTCCGGCAAATCCACCATCATTCGCATGCTCAACGGGCTGCACGACGCGACCGACGGATCGGTCGTCGTGAACGGCGACCCCATCACCGGCATCCCGTCGTCGCGTCTGCGTGAGATCCGCCGCGACCGCATCTCGATGGTGTTCCAGCACTTCGCACTGCTGCCGCACCGCACGGTCGCCGCGAACGTCGCCTACCCCCTCGAGCTGAAGGGCGTCGGCAAGGACGAGCGCCTGAAGAAGGCCGAGGAGATCCTCACCCTGGTCGGCCTCGAGGGTCAGGCCGACAAGCTGCCGTCCGAGCTGTCGGGAGGCATGCAGCAGCGCGTGGGCATCGCCCGTGCGCTCGCGGCCGACTCCGACATCCTGCTCATGGACGAGGCGTTCAGCGCCCTCGACCCGCTGATCCGTCGCGAGATGCAGGAGCAGCTGCTCGAACTCCAGGAGAAGCTGCAGAAGACGATCGTCTTCATCACCCACGACCTCAACGAGGCCATGTTCCTCGGCGACCGCATCGCCGTGATGCGCGACGGCCGCATCGTGCAGATCGGCACGCCGGAAGACATCCTCATGGACCCCGCCAACGACTACGTCGAGCAGTTCGTGCAGGATGTCGACCGCGCTCGTGTGCTCACGGCCGCGAACGTCATGGAGCGCCCGCGCCCGGTCGTCGCCGAGACCGCCGGCCCCCGCACGGCACTGCGCCAGATGCGCGACGCGTTCATGTCGGCCACGTACGTCACGGGCCGCGACCGCAAGCTGCTCGGCATCGTCACCGACCGCGACGCCGTCAGGCTGGTTCGCCAGGGCGTGTCGACCCTCGCGTCGATCATCAAGCCGGTGCCACAGAGCGTCAGCGAAGACGAGGTCCTCATGAACCTCTTCATCCCGTCGGTGGAGTCGCCGCTGCCGCTGGCAGTGGTGGATGCCACGGGACGCCTGACCGGCGTGATTCCGCGCATCACCCTGCTCGCCGCCCTGGGCCCCGGCCCCGGAGCGACCGGCGAGCTCACCCTGCCGCTTCTTCCGATGCCGCAGGCCGAGATCGATGCAGTGCTCGATGACGGGTGGACCGCCGACCCGGCGGACGCCGTGAAGACAGAGGAGGTGCGCTGATGGATGGTTTCCGCATTCCCCTCGGCAGCTGGGTCGCGACCGGAGTCGACTGGATCAAGACGAACCTCGACGGTCTGCTCGACATCATCTCGTTCGTCGTCAGCTTCCTGGTCGACGGACTCACCCGCGCGCTCCTGAGCCCGCATTTCGTCGTCATCATCGTGATCGCCGCGTTCATCGCGTGGCTCGTCCGCTCGTGGCAGCTGGCGATCGGCACGGTCATCTCCTTCGGGCTGATCGTGGCCATGGGTCTCTGGGTGCCGGCGATGCAGACGCTCGCCCTGGTTCTCGTCGCGGCGGTGATCGCGGTGCTCATCGCGGTGCCCCTGGGCATCTGGTCTGCCCGCAACGCCACCGTGCGTGCGGTGCTGAAGCCCGTGCTCGACTTCATGCAGACCATGCCGGCTTTCGTCTACCTGATCCCGGCGATCGTGTTCTTCAGCATCGGCGTCGTCCCCGGACTCGTCGCCACCGTGATCTTCGCTCTGCCTCCCGGTGTGCGACTGACCGAGCTCGGCATCCGCGGAGTCGACTCCGAGACCGTCGAGGCCGGCCAGGCGTTCGGTGCCAAGCCGGGTCAGATCCTTCGCGGCATCCAGCTTCCGCTCGCGATGCCGACGATCCTCGCCGGCGTCAACCAGGTCATCATGCTCGCGCTGTCGATGGCGGTCATCGCCGGCATGGCCGGTGCTGACGGCCTCGGAAAGATCGTCGTCGAGGCGATCTCGACCATCAACATCGCCAAGGGCGTCGAGGCGGGACTGGGCGTGGTGCTCATCGCCGTCTTCCTCGACCGCGTCACGGCAGCGCTCGGCGACCTGGGCAGCAACCGCTCGTCGCTGCTCGGCCTGCTCGCTCGCCGTCGCACACAGAAGCGCCTCGCCGCGGCACCCGCCGAGGTGCCGGCGACAGCATCGGCCCCCGCATCGGCCGAGGCAGCCGCTGCGAAAGATGCCGAAGACGAGGCCGAGCGCATGAAGGCCTCCCCGCGCCGCGCCCCCGTCGGCGGCGGCGTGCACTGACTCATCCCTCCCGCAAGAGAACACGCAACACCGCAGTACACAGCAACACAGCACATATATACGGAACGAGAGAGATACACATGAAGAAGAAGATCCTGACGATCGCGGCCATCGGCGCCGCAGCGACCCTCACCCTCGCCGGCTGCAGCGGCGACGGCATGGGCGGAACCGGCGGCGACACCGGCGGCAGCGAGTCCGGCTCGGGCGACAAGGGCACGATCACCCTGGGCTTCCTGCCCTCGTGGACCGACGGCCTGAGCACCGCGTATCTGCTGCAGGACCAGCTCGAGAAGATCGGCTACACCGTCGAGATGAAGACGCTGACCGAGGCCGGTCCCCTGTATACGGGTCTTGCGCAGGGTGACGTCGACATCTACCCGTCGGCCTGGCCCGAGCTTACGCACGCCGAGTACATGAACACCTACGGCGATGACATCGAGGATCTCGGTGCGTACTACGAGAACGCCAAGCTGACGCTCGCGGTTCCCGAGTACTCCGACCTGAACTCGATCGAGGATCTCACCGGCAAGGGCGCAGAGCTCGACGGCAAGATCTTCGGCATCGAGCCTGGGGCCGGCCTCACGGCGCAGACCCAGAAGATGATGCCCGAGTACGGTCTTGACAGCGAGTACGAGCTCGTCACCTCGTCGACCGCGGCGATGCTCACCGAGCTGAAGTCTGCGACCGACAAGCAGGAGGACATCGTCGTGACGCTGTGGCGTCCGTTCTGGGCCAACGACGCCTTCCCCGTGAAGGACCTCGAAGACCCCAAGGGTGCCATGGGCGAGGCCGAGGCCCTGCACTTCCTCGGCACGAAGGGCTTCGCCGAGGAGTACCCCGAGGCCGCTGAGCTGATCGAGCAGATCAAGCTCGACGACGCGCAGTACGGCTCGCTCGAAGACCTCGTCGTCAACGAGTACGGCGAGGGCAAGGAAGCGGATGCCGTCGACGCATGGCTCGAAGAGCACGGCGACGACTTCGACTGGGTCGTCAGCTGATCTGACCCGCCTGTCGACCGTCGACATCCCGCCGGTCGTCGAGCGAAGACGACGGAGTCGACTGAGACGAAACGTGGCGAGCCGATAGCGCATCGGTACCGCGTTTCGTCTCGCTCGGCTTCGCCGGGCTCGCTCGACGACCGCCGGAGCGGGTGGCGGTGCCGGCTGTCCGCAACCCCCTCCTGCGCTGTGCGGTCGGGGCGTAGCCTGTGGCCGTGGACGGGTTCGCGGCGGTCGACTTCGGTTTCGCCCGTGAAGTCCTTCAGCGGGGCATCGCGGCGCTGTACCTCGTCGCGTTCGTCTCGACTCTGAACCAGTTCCGGGCGCTCCTCGGCGACAACGGACTGCTGCCTGCGCCGGTGCTGCTCGACTGGATCGGCGAGAAGCGAGAGCGGCGGCGGATGCTGCATCCGACCCTCTTCGTCCGCATCCGGTACTCCGATCGACGACTCGCACTGCTGTGCGGGGCAGGGGTCGTCGTGTCGGCGCTGCTCGTCATCGGCGTTCCGCAGTGGGGTCCGCCGTGGGTGCCGATGCTGTGCTTCCTCGGGCTGTGGCTCGGATACATGTCGGTGGTCAGCATCGGGCAGACCTTCTACTCGTTCGGCTGGGAGATGCTGCTGCTCGAGGCGGGGTTCCTGGCCGCGTTCCTCGGGTCGAACGACCAGCCGGCGCCGACCGTCGTGATGGTGCTGTTCTGGTGGCTGCTGTTCCGGGTCGAGTTCGGCGCCGGCATGATCAAGATCCGCGGTGGGCAGGAGTGGCGAGACCTCACCGCGCTGACCTATCACCACGAGACGCAGCCGATGCCGGGGCCGCTCAGCCGTCAGGCGCACCTGCTGCCCCGGTGGTTCCATCGCGGTGAGGTCGTCGGCAACCACTTCGCGCAGCTCGTGGTGCCCTTCTTCGTGTTCGCGCCGCTGCTGTCGGTGTGGGTTCCCGGGCCGGTGCCGCAGATCGTCGGGGCCGTGGCCGCCGTGACCGTGATCGCGACGCAGGTGTGGCTCGTCGCGACGGGCAACTTCGCCTGGCTGAACTGGGTGACGATCGTGATCGCGTTCTCGGCGATCGGGATGCCGGGGGTGGGTGCTCCGGTCGCCGAGCGATCGGACTCGGACGAGTCGCTGTGGCCCGGCATCCCCCTGTACTGGTTCGTGATCACCACGGCCGCCGGGGTCCTCGTCGTGGCCCTGAGCTGGCCGGCCCTGCGCAACCTGTTCGCGCGTCGCCAGCTGATGAACGCGAGCTTCAACAGGTGGCAGATCGGCAACGCCTACGGCGCCTTCGGCACCGTGACAAAGGAGCGCATCGAGATCGTCGTCGAGGGGTCGGTCGATGACGATGGACTGCTGTGGCGCGAATACGAGTTCAAAGGCAAGCCGGGCGACGTGCGTCGCATCCCTCGGCAGTTCGCGCCGTACCACCTGCGGCTCGACTGGTTGATGTGGTTCCTGCCGCTCGGGCGCTCACTCGACGACTGGTTCACGGTGTTCCTGCTGCGACTCCTCGAAGCGGATGCTCCGACCCTCGCGCTGCTGCGCTCCGACCCGTTCGACGGCGAGCAGCCTCGGTGGGTGCGAGCGGTGTCGTATCGCTACCGCTTCGCCACCCGAGCCGAACGGCGCGCCGACGGTGTGGTCTGGGTGCGCACGCGCCAGCGGATCGTGCTCGGCCCCCTCGGGTTGCGGTAGGGCGGGTGGCAGCCTCTCCTCTGTTCGGCATCCGTGCCTGCCCTCGCCCCTCCCTCGCCCCTCCCTCACCCTCACCCTCACCCTCACCCCTCCCCCGCCTCCACCTCCCCCTCGCCCTCACCTCTTCGGGAGGAGGACTGCTCTTCGGGAGGAGGTTTCGCGCTGATCCGTCCTCCCGAAGGGCAGATCTCCTCCCCGAAGGGCGTCACATGGCCACGGCGAGCGCCACGAACTCCGACGCCGAGCGCGGCGAAACGCCCCGGCCGGGCGCGGGGCCCGGACGGAGCGTTCCGTCTCACTGCAGACGTTCAACTGACCTTCTTGCGGTACGCGATGATCGCGAACACGTAGGCGACGATCAGGATGCCGACGCACCAGGCGAGGGCGACCCAGATGTCGGTGCCGACCGGCTTCTCGGCGAACAGCGCCTGGATGGTGTCGACGATCGAGGTGACCGGCTGATTCTCGGCGAACCACTGCACCGGACCGGGCATGGTCTCGGTCGGCACGAACGCAGAGCTGATGAACGGCAGGAAGATCAGCGGATACGAGAAGGCGCTCGCCCCGTCGACCGTCTTGGCGCTCAGGCCGGCGATGATGGCCAGCCAGGTGAGGGCGAGGGTGAAGAGGAACAGGATGCCGATGACGGCGAGCCACGCGAGCGGACCGGCTCCGGTGCGGAACCCCATCAGGAATCCGACGCCGAAGATGATCGCCAGCGTGATGCCGTTGGCGGTGAGCGAGGTGAGGACGTGCGCCCAGAGCACGCTCGATCGCGCGATCGGCATGGAGTGGAACCGCTCGAAGATGCCGCTCTGCAGATCGTTGAAGAGCCGGAAGGCCGTGTAGGCGATGCCGGACGCGATGGCGATGAGCAGGATGCCGGGGAGCAGGTAGTTCACGTAGTTCTCGGCGCCGGTGCTCTCGCGGAGCGCGCCTCCGAAGACGTACACGAACAGCAGCATCAGCGCGATCGGCGTGACCGCCGTGGTGATGATGGTGTCTGGACTGCGGAAGATGTGCCGCATCGAGCGGCCGGTGAGCGTCGCGGTGTCTGCGACGAAGTGCGTGCTCATGCTGCGTTCTCCTTTCCGGTTGCGGAGCCCGACTTCGGGCCGACGAGGGTGAGGAAGATCTCCTCGAGGGTGGGCTGCTTCTCGACGTACTCGACCGTGGCCGCCGGCAGCAGGCGCTTCAGGTCTGCCAGGGTGCCGTTGGCGATGATCCGACCCTCGTGGAGGATCGCGATGCGGTCGGCCAGATGCTCGGCCTCGTCGAGGTACTGAGTCGTGAGCAGCACCGTGGTGCCGGTGTTCGCGAGCTCTGTGATGACGTCCCACACCTCGATGCGGGACTCGGGGTCGAGCCCGGTCGTCGGCTCATCGAGGTAGATGACCTCGGGGTGGCCGACCAGGCTCATGGCGATGTCGAGGCGACGGCGCATGCCGCCCGAGTAGGTGCCGACCTTGCGAGCTCCGGCATCCGTCAGGCGGAACGTCGTGAGCAGATCGTCTGCCACCTTCGCGGCGTCGGGCAGGTGCCGCAGCTTCGCGACGAGCATGAGATTCTCGCGTCCGGTCAGGATCTCGTCGACCGCGGCGAACTGACCGGTGAGGCTGATCTTCTGCCGCACCGCGAGCGGGTCGGCGGCGACGTCGACTCCCTGAACGACGGCCGTGCCGGCATCCGACTTCAGCAGCGTCGAGAGGATGCGCACCACGGTCGTCTTGCCTGCGCCGTTCGAGCCGAGCAGGGCGAAGATCGATCCCTTCTCGACCTCGAAGTCGACGCCGCGCAGCACGTGGAGGTCCTTGTAGGACTTCTCGAGGCCGCGAATGGCGATGGCGGGGCTGGTCATGATCGTGTCTCCTTCTTCTTCGCGTCATCGACCGCCTTGGTCAGGCGGGCGCGTTCCTTGTCGACCCACTGGGTTCCGCCGTACGCCTCGGCGTAGGTCTCGGCGAAGGCGACGGGGTCGTCTCCGACGATGTCGTCGATCGGGGTGCCGTCGATGGCGGCGCGCTCCCACAGGTCGGCGAGGTCGAGGAAGATCTGCACGAGGATGTCGCCGTCGGTGATGCCGCCGTAGTACATCGTGTAGCGGTGCTGGGCGTTGGCGACCGTGCGGTAGGGCTCGGGGAGGGCGTCGATGCGCTTCTTCGCATCGCGGTACTGCTTCTTCTGCTCGAGCGATCCGGTGAGCGCTTCGATCCATTTCGCGGCCATGTCAGTTCTCCTTGTTGGTCGTGTCGGTGTTCGTGTCGGTGTGTGTGTCTTCGGTGTTCGCAACTGCGGTGCGCAGGCTGTCGATGCGCTGTGTGAGGAAGCTCCAGGTCTTCCAGAACTCCTCGAGTTCCTGCGTGCCCGCCGTGTTGAGGGAGTACACCTTGCGGGGCGGCCCCTTCTCGCTCGGCACCTTCTCGACGTCGACGAGCTTCTTCTGCTCGACGCGCACGAGCAGGGCGTAGATCGTGCCCTCGGCGATGTCTGTGAATCCGTGGTCACGCACGCGGGTGGTGATCTCGTATCCGTATGCCGGCTGCTCGGCGAGGAGGGCCAGAACGATGCCCTCCAAGGTGCCCTTGAGCATCTCGGTCATCTGCTTGCCCATGAAGGCCTCCTCTCGTTGGTCGGTACTCAGTGTTGCTGGGTACCAGTACAAAGTAACACTGAGTACCGGTACTTAGCAACACCGAATACTGATCTTTCTCGTGTGGGTCCCGGTGGTCGCGTGCGCATCACGCCGCGCGTGGTTCTGTACTTCCGGGGCGGGAGACTCCAGAGTGAGCACATGGCGGCACTGGCCTGGTCGTGGAGGAACGCCCTGCATGGGGCGGTGATCGGTCTGCCAGCGGGCATCGCGACGCTAAGCGACCCGCAGACCGGGCTGGCGCTCGCGGTCGGCGCGCTCCCCGCGGCGGGGCTCGGGGTGTCGAGCACTCGCAGGCAGCGGGCGATGAGTCTCGTCGTCGGCGGCATCGCGGCGATCTCGGTTCTGCTCGGGTCGGCGGTGACGCGCACCCCCGCGCTGGCGGTGCTCGTGGTGTTCGCGCTGTGCGTGGTCGTCGCCGTGCTGGCCGCCGATCGTTCACGGCACCTCGCGACACCGGTGCTCGTGCTCGGGGTGCCGCTGCTCGGCGTCGGGCTCTCGTTCTCGTCGGTTGCGACCGGGCTCGCCGGTGCGGGGCTCATCCTCGCGGGGTCGCTGTACGCGTTCCTCGTGTCGCTGGTCTGGCCTGACTCGTCATCCGGCCCGCGCCCCTCGCCACCCCCGACGACGCGCTCGGCCATGCTCGTCTACGGCATCCAGATCGGTCTCGCGGGGGCGATCGGCGCCGCGATCGGCTTCGCGCTGGGCGTCGACCACCCCGGATGGGCGTGCACCGCGGCGCTCATAGTGAGTCGGCCGAATCACGCGATGCTGATCACACGCGGATGGGGCAGGCCCGTGGCGGTCGTCGTCGGAGCTCTGCTCGCGATCGCCGTCGCGGCCCTGCATCCGCTCCCCGCGGTCTCGGCGATACTCCTCGTCGTGATCCTGACACTCGGCACCGGCACGGCAGGCAGTCGGTGGTACGTCTTCCCGCTGTTCTCGACATTCATCGTGCTGTCGTTGCTGCTGCTCGAAGACAGCGGCACACCGGCCCACTGGTTCGTGGAACGCGTCGGAATGACACTCGTCGGCGTGGCACTCGCGCTCGCCGCGGCGGCGATCGTGCCGCGGGTTGCCCGGCGGGTGCGTCGCTAGGGAGAGTTGGCCCTTCTCCGTCGCCACGGCAGGAGTCGCTCCCACAGGCGCGGCTGCACGGCATCCGTCACCGCCGTCGGCACCGCGACCGCGAACTGCACGATCTCCTCCGCGCCATGGTGCACGACGCGGTAGAGCGCGGTGCCGATCAGAACGCCGAGCGCGATCGACATGACCGAGACGAGCGCCTCCATGAAGTCGGCGAGTCCGCCGTCGGTGGCGACGGCCTCGGTGAGCCCGACCAGCCCCGCAGCCCCCGGAACCAGCAGCCAGAACGCCGGCAGGAAGGTGATCTGCACCGGTGTGCCGTGCCGCAGTGAACCGATCCAGAACACCACGACAGCCATCGCGACGGCGCCGACGAAGCCGCCCACGAGGGGGCCCAGCAACGCCGCCCCCACCCACTGTCCGGCATAGGCGACGATGAGCGCGAGCAGCACCCAGCCGAACGTCGAGGCGGGCGCGGAGAAATGCAGGTAGTTGCCGAGCGCGAAGACCAGGATGCCGATCAACGCGACCCACCACGGCAGCGAGGACGCCACTTCCAGCGGCTCGTATGTGCGGGACTCGACACCCACGACGGTGCCGGCCGCGAGGATGCCGAAGGCGAGCAGCGCCAGCTGCACGAAGCCGTAGACCAGGCGGGAGGCGCCGGAGATCATCTGCCCCGACGCGAGCTCCACGGTCGCCGTGGTGAGCACGCCCCCGGGAAGGAACGTGACCAACGGTGCGATGAGCAGACGGATCGGATCGCCGATCTCGATGATCTCGGCGAGCAGGAACACCGCGGCCGCGCAGACGAACGCCGCCGCGATCGGCATGATCAGCTGCAGAGTGGGAGAGCGCACGAGCTTGAGCAGACCGATGCCCGCCCCCAGGGCGAACGCGACGATCGCTCCCTGCCAGGTCGGAGCGAGCAGCAGGGCGAGGCCGGTCGTGAGAACGGCGTGCCCGAACGTGCGGGTGACCCAACCAAGGCGAGGTCGCATGGCTCCGATCTCGTTCAGGCGGCGGATGCCGTCGAGGGGCGACACCGACGCCGTGCGCGCCTGCGCTAAGAGCTCGTACAGAGCGGCGATCTGGTCGAACCGGAACGACGCGTTGGTCGCCGAGCGGATCGCGACGCGAGAATCCTCGTCGTCACCCGTCTCGACGATGATGATCGTCGGGAGCACGACGAAGTCCGTGTCGTCGGCGCCGTAGGCCTCTGCGACCGTCGTCACCGTGTCGCGGATGCGGTCGACCGACTCGGCTGACGCGTTCATGCCCTGCGCGAGTCCCAGAAGGAACTGGCGCAGGGCCGAGCGATCGAGGTCCACCGGCATCTCAGGGGACCCTCACGTCACGAGAACAGGAAGGAGAGCACCACACCCACGACGATCGCGACGCCGACGTAGACGAGGTTCGGCAGCTGGAACGAGTGGTCGAAGACGAACTTGCCCATCTTCGTCGTGCCGGTCTGGTCGAACGCCACGGTCGCGACCTGGCTGCCGTTGGCCGGCAGCGTGTAGATGCCCATGGTCGACGGCCAGAGCCCCACCAGCAGCGGCGCGGGCAGCCCGATCGTGATGCCGATCGGGACGATCGCGTTGGTCGCACTGGATTGGCTCGTGGTCAGCATCGCGACGGCGAACAGGGCGAGCGCGAAGAGCAGCGCGCCGAGGAACGCCGACGATCCCGAGACCACCGAGCCGAGGCCATCGACGATGAGCGTCTGGTTCGCCGCGACGAACGTGTTGGCGAGCCAGGCGATGCCGAACAGGGCGATCGCACCGACGATACCGGCGGGGAACGTCGGCTGCTTCGGCACGTCTGCGGCCTTGACCTTGCAGAACACGAAGATGAGAGCCGCGATGATGCCCATCACCACCTCGATGATGACGGTCACGCTCAGACGAACGGGGTCGCCGGCGTCATCCGTGCCGATCACCGGGCGCAGCCCCTCGAAGAGCCCGAACAGCACGATGACGCCGACGCCGATCAGGAACAGCGCGGCCGACAGCACCGCGGTGCGCGGCAGCTTCGTGTCGTGCGCGTCCACCACCGGTGGCTTGATCTGGTGACTCTCGAGACGGCGCTGGAATTCTGGGTCGTCCTCGAGGTCTTTGCCGTGCCGCATCATCACGAGTGCGGCGACGAAGAGACCGGCGATCGACGCCGGCCACATGATCAGCAGCAGTCCACCGAGGTCGACGCCCTGGGGCGCCAGCAGCACGACCATCGAGGCCGTCGCGGCGGAGACGGGGGAGCACAGGATGCCGACCTGCGAGGCCACGGCCGAGACCGACAGCGCGCGCTCTGGTCGGATCTTCTGCTGGTACGACACGTCGTAGATCACCGGGAGCAACGGGTAGAAGATGTTCCCGGTGCCCGCTCCGACCGTGAAGAGGAACGACATCGCCGGTGCGAGGAAGACGACCGACTTGGGTTTGCGCCTGATCACCTTGGCGGCGACCGAGACCATCCAGTCGATGCCTCCGGCGGCCTGCATGGTGGATGCGGCGGTGATCACCGTGATGACGATGAAGACCGCATCCACCGGGGCGTTGCCCGGGGCCTCTCCGAAGACGAAGATGAGCACGGCCACACCGACGAGACCCCACACTCCCAGACCGATCCCGCTGGTGCGGGTGCCCATGTAGATCGCGAGGATGACGACGATCAGTTGGGCGATGAGGATCCACACGTTGTCGTTCATGTCGACGGCCCCTTCGTGATGGGGCCAGAGCCGGTGAGGATCTCGGTGGCCAGCTCCGTCTCGACGATCTTGCCGTCGATGGCTTCGACGCGCAGCGCGAGGGCGTTCTCGACCGGGCTGATCGCGGTCACGAACTCGGAGTTCTCGAAGTGCAGCGACTGCAGGTTGCCGACCGCGTATCCCGTGGCGAGCTCGCCGCTCAGCAGCGATGCGTGGAACAGCGGGCGGCGCTGATCCTCGGCGTCGTAATGCGGGCAGAAGCTGCCGTGCAGGAATCCGAGTCCTTCGGGGAGCACCTGCAGCGTGGGTCCGTAGCTGTCGGTCGTGCCGCCCTCGAACCAGCAGATGCCGCCGGCGCTGCCTCCGGTGAAGACGACGTTCGAGTCGGGGTCCTCCCACAACTCGCGCATGATCTCGTCGAGGCCCTGCCGCTTCCACACGTCGAGCATGTTCGCCGTGTTGCCGCCGCCGACGTGGATGACGTCGAATCCCTTCACGAAGCCCGCGAGGTCGTCGACCGAGCGGTGGAAGAGCGGCAGGTGATGCGGCGCGCAGCGGTCGGAGTCATATGTCGAGTAGAAACTCACGATGTAGGCCGCGTCGTCACCGGTCGCGGTGCCGACGAACAGCACGCGCGGTCTCTTCTTTCGAGTGAGCCCGAGGATGTAGTCGTGCGTCGGATCGTTCCGGCGCTCCATCATCGCCTTGCCTGCACCTGTTGCCACTACATGAGACACAGCGTCCCCCCTTCATCGCTCCCCCGCGGTACGACTTCGGATGCGGTTCAAGATACTGGTATACGAATCGATGCACCAGTGCATCTTGTGGGTCGAGTCGCGAGGGGCGGGCGAGCGGTGGGTGGTCGAAAAAGCAGCGCTGTCAGGGCCGGGGGATGCGTTTTCGACCACCCACCGAGTGCCGGATGCGCGTGTGACCACCCACCACGGGGTGGCCGGAGTCGGCTCAGGCGTTGAGGCGCGCCATCGCGATCTGCGCCTCGAGCAGCGGCAGGGTGCGGTCGCGGTCGTGCGGCGGGCAGATGTCGAGCGCGTTCGCGAGCTCGAGCGCCAGTGCGGCATGACCCGCGGCGTTCGGGTGGAACGGGTCGCCCATCAGCCCCCACGGCACACCGCCGTTGCCGAGCTCGGTGAAACGGGCGTGCTGGTCGACGAGGATCACGTCCTCCGATGCGGCGACCTCGCGCACGGCATCCGCGAACTCGATGATCCGCTCGCGCCCGGGTGCGTTCGCCACGTCGATCGACGGCGGGGTCTGCAGCACCGGAACAGCACCGGACGCGCGCACTCGCGAGACGAAGTCGCGCAGTGAGGCGGCGAACGCGGCTGGCTCGACGGTGACCTGACCGGGGCCGGTCGCCATGTCGTTCGTGCCGATCATGAGGGTGACGATGTCCGGCTGCCAGGACGCGACGCGGCGATCCCAGTCGTCGAGGATGTCGGTGATGCGGTGCCCGCTGATCGCGGTGTTGATGACGGCGTCACGGGTGCGCGCGAGTTCGCCGCGGATCAGCTCGTGCAGATGCTCGGCATAGCTGCGACCGCCCTGCGTGTGGACGAGTCCGTGGGTGATCGAGTCGCCGGTGATGACCCAGTTCAGCGGATCGGGGCCGACGAGCGACGCCGCGATGCGGCTGAGGTCGGATGCGGCGGAGGCGGGGGCGTCTGCATTCGGCACGCACACGAGCCTAGCGGCGGCGACGTGGAAGACTGGTCTCATGGCCTCGTCACTGCTCGACCACCTTCTCGCCCGCATCGTCGACAGCGGCCTTCTCGATGATCCGGCCGCCGAGAACGGTCTCATCTACGGCCGCGCGACCATCGATGCCGCCGGCGCGGTGGTGACGGTCAACGTCGATCCCGAGCTGGAGGACGACGAGGAGACCCTCGACGACGACGCGCTGCTCGAGGCGATCACGCGCATCCTGTCGGTGTCCGAGACGCGGTGGCGTGCGGTGATCGACGAGGTCGCCGACGACATCGACGAGGCTGTCGACGACGAGCCGGTGCTCGAGCAGATCGACCTGCGCGACGATCTCGAGGCCACCTCCGTGGTGGTGTTCGCCGACGCGGTGCTGATCGCCTTCGACGCGCCGAAGCAGTTCCCCGACTCGCGGATCCTCGTGCAGCTCGACGACGACCTCGAGGTCGCCAACATCGAGGTGCGCGATCGCGCCGAGGTCGAGACCGTCGAGGTCGACGACATCGACGACCTGCTCGACAGGCTCAGCGGCGACGACCGCTGAGCCCGCCCGGCCTCACAACCACTTCTTGTACTTGAACACCCCGTAGAGGGCGACCGCGAAGGCGGCCATCGCTCCGATCGCCATCGGGTATCCGTGTGCCCAGTGCAGCTCGGGCATGACCTCGAAGTTCATGCCGTAGACCGTGCCGACGAGCGTGGGCGCGAAGATGATCGCCGCCCACGAGGAGATCTTCTTGATCTCGTCGTTCTGGGCCAGCCCCGCCTCGGTCTGCCGTCGTGCGACGAGAGCGGAATGCACCGTGAGGGCGTTCTCGAGGATCGCCCGGAACGAGTCGACCCGCTCATTGACGCGGATGACGTGGTCGAGCACGTCGCGCAGCGACCGCTGCAGCTCCTCGTCGATGCGGTACTTCTCCGAGCCGCGGCGGAGCCACTCCAGCATCCCGGCGAGCGGGTGCACCGCACGCTGGAAGTTGATGACCTCGCGCGAGAGCTCGTAGATGCGCCGGGACAGCGCGTCGTCGTCGCTGTCGCCGAAGAGCTGGTCCTCGATCTCGTCGATGTCGTTGAGCAGCCCGGTGACGATCGGCTCGTAGCCGTCGACGACCTCGTCGAGGATCGCGTAGAACACCGCCTCCGGTCCCATCGCGAGCAGTTCGGGGTGCGCCTCCATGCGGCGGCGGACGGCCGCGAGGTCGGGCGACTCCGCGTGCCGGATCGTCACCACGAAGTCGGGGCCGACGAACAGGTGCAGCTCGCCGAACTCGATCGACTCCTGCTCGTCGCGGTAGCGAGCGGGGCGCAGCACGGCGAAGAGCGTGTCGCCGTAGCGCTCGACCTTGGATCGCTGGTGGCCCGAGAGCGCGTCTTCGACGGCGAGCGGATGCAGGTCGAATTCGCGCGCGACGGAGGCGACCTCGATAGGGCTCGGTCGATACAGGCCGATCCACGCGATGCCGCCGTGGGCGTCGAGCGACCGGTAGGTCTCGTCGAGGTTCTTCGGGGTCTCCACGCGGCGTCCGTGCACGTACACGCCGTTGTCGATGAGGGCCATGGCTGGCTCCGTTCTCGCAGGCGCACGCCGGATCAGAGAGGGCGTGCGCAGAATTCGTCAGGGGGCGGAAGACGCCGCCGACGGCTGCGAAGCAGGACGTGCAGGTGCGGAACCGAAGCTCAACGCACGGATGCCGTCAGACGCGACGCAACGGGGGCGGCGTCGCAACTATCACCGGACATCGCCATCACCGCCTCTCGCGCTCTGAACGGGTCACGTGACCCGACTCGCCAGCATACTCCTGCATCCTGGACGCGATCTCCGGGCGGAGCGGAGGCGTTCAGGCGCTGATGCCGACGAGTTCGGCGCTCTTCTGCCACAGCGCCTCGGCGAGTGCGGCATCCTCGATGCGCGGATTCACGCGACGCGTCAGCACCCGCTCGTCGTAGTATTCGCCCGAGATCCAGGTCTCGTCGGGTGTTCCCTCGATGAACCAGCTCAGCGTGCTGCCGCCCTTCTCGCTGCTGATCAGCAGCAGACGCTTGAGCGGGGTGCGGTAGACGAACCGCATGAGTGTGTTCGAGTCCGAGGCGAAGTTCGTCTGCACGGTGCCGGGGTGAAAGGCGACCGAGCTCAGACCCTCGCCGTGGAACTTGGTGTGCAGACTCTTCGTGAACAGCACGTTGGCGAGCTTCGCGTCGCCATAGGCCCTGTTCGCGCTGAAGTTCTTGCGATTGTCGAGGTCGTCGATGTCCAGCCGCGCGAACAGGCGGTGCGCGACGCTCGACGTGTTGATGATCGACGCGCGGCCGGCGCGCAGCTGGGGCAGCAGCAGGTTCGTCAGCAGGAACGGCGCCAGGTGGTTCACCTGCAGGGTCTTCTCGAAGCCGTCGACCGTCGGGGTCTGATCGCCGAAGATGCCACCGGCGTTGTTCGCGAGCACGTCGATCCCGCCGTCGCCCACGGTGTCGGCGATCTTCGTCGCGAGCTCGCGCACGTCGTCGAGTCTGGCGAAGTCGGCGGTGAACCACTCGGCACCGGTGTCGGCGGCGACCGCCCTCGTCTTCTCGACAGAGCGGCCGACGAGGATGAGTCGGTGACCGGATGCGGTGAGCTGGCGCGCTGCGGCTGCGCCGATGCCGTCGGATGCTCCGGTGAGCACGACCGTCTTCGGGGTCACGAGGCCACCTTCTGTGCATGATCGGCGGTCGCATCCGCATCCGCCGTGCGGCGGCTGCGCGCGACGTAGACGGTGTTCGAGGAGGTGCCGCCCGTGACGGCGTTCGCGAAATCGACCACGTGGGCGACCGCATCATCGAACACGGCGTGCATCAGGGCCATGAAGTCCTGGTCGGGCGGATCGTCCGACCACAGGGCGAAGACGCCGGCGGCGGCGAGGTGCCGGTCGAGCGCACGCAGGCCGTCCGCGGTGTAGAGGTCGGCGTGCGTGGGGTCGAGTTGGTGGCGCGGCGAGTGGTCGACGTCCAGCAGTATCGCGGAGTATCCGGGGTGGTCTTCACGGGGTGCTGCCCGGACCAGGGCGAAGAAGTCGTCTTCGACCAGACTGGTGCGCGGGTCGTCGACGAGCTCAGCCGACACGGGCAGCAGGCGGCGCTGGTGCCAGCTGATCACAGCCCCGAGCCGATCGACCACGGTGAGCGAAGCCACGCGCTCGTCTCGCAGTGCGGCGACCGCCGTGTATCCGAGCCCGAGCCCTCCGACGAGGACCGAGAGACCGTCGCCGCCGACAGCGGCCAGACCCAGGTTCGAGAGCTCTTCCTCGGCCACCGTGAACAGGCTCGACATGAGGTATTCGTCGCCGAGCCTGACCTCGTAGATCTCCTGGCCGACTGCAGGCTCGGTGCGTCGGCGCAGCGTCAGCTCGCCGATCGGGGTCTTCTGCCAGTCGAGCTCTTCGAATCGGGTGATCACTGCGGGGTCTCCCGGTCGTCGTTCGCGCTCGGCTGCGCCGGCTCGGCTGTTCTGGTTCGGGGCGGGGGTGTCTTCGTCGCGGAGGGCAGGACGATCCTCTCGGGCTCCGAAGCAGGCGAGGCGGCGGCCGTCGCGTGCTCGGGCAGCTCACGGGCCACCTGCTTCTCGAGCACCTGCACGGCCTCGTCGCTCAGCAGGATCAGCCCTTCCAGTTCGTCGCGCACGCGGCGGTAGGCGACGTTGCGTTCGGCCTGCGTGGCGGATTCGTCGACCGCGACCTTGAGCAGCTGCTGCGCACGGTCCAGACGTTTGCGCTCGGGTTCGGTGAAGGTCGAGTCGCGCAGCCTGCGGGCATCCTTCTCGGCGATCTCGAATGCCACGGCATACGCGCCCACCGCGTCGAGGTACTCCGAGACCTGCCGCTCGGTCACGGTCGAGTCGGCAGACGGCGGGCGCAGCGCATCCGCCGTCTTCTTGGCCCGCAGGAAGGCGGCGACCAGCGGCTGGCGGCCGTCGCTCATGGCGGGGAAGGCGATGAGCTTCGCGACGTCGAGCTCGTAGTCGAGCCAGCGGGCGGTGATCTCGTCGTGCTCGGAGAAGAGACGCTCGAGCAGGGTGTTCGGTGTGACCGATGCCGTGGTGTCGACGACGGCTGGGCCGATGCGCTTCGCACGGCCGTTGCGCGCCTCGAGTTGGGCGGTCTTGATCTCCGCCTTGAGGCGCAGAGTCTCGATGCGCCGCTCGTGGCGGCGCTTCGCGCTGCGCTCCCACGCCTTCGCGGCACCTCCGGCCATGCCGAGGATCGGGAAGGCGAGCCACCAGTAGTTGCCCGCAAAGATCCAGAAGCCCCGGATGAACTCGTCCATGATGTCCTCAGCCTACTTCTCGGGCTTCGCGGCGTCGCCCGCGGCTCCGCCTTCTCGCCCATCTGTTTTCCGTAATTACGAACTTTTGATAGGTTCGAATCATGGAACCCGACGACCAGAGCACGATCGAGCGCCGACTGGCCGACCTCGAGCACGAGGTCGCACGGCTGTCCGCACTCGCTGCTCACGCCTCCGCACCCGCTGACGGTGCGGAATCGGGTGCGGAATCGGGTGCGGAGCCGCAGGCGGCGGATGCTGCGCCCGAGCCGACCGGCGCCGACGACCCGCTCTGGTTCGTGAACGAGCTCGGACGCCGTGCGCCCGGCGCGGTGATGATGGCCGGTGCGGTCGAGACGCAGGCGGGGCCGGTGCGCTGGCAGTACGGCCTGCACGCCGAAGGGCTGCTCGCGCAGGACTGGAGCGATCTCGCCCGTCCGCTCGAAGCCCTGGGGCACCCGGCGCGCATCGAGCTCGTGCGGCAGGTGATGCGCGGAGCGCACACGACGGCCGAGCTGCTGCAGCTCGAGCACCTCGCCTCGTCGGGCCAGCTCTACCACCACCTGCGGCAGCTCGTCACTGCGGGGTGGCTCGTCTCTCCGCGCCGCGGGTACTACGAGGTGCCGGCCGCCCGCGTGGTGCCCCTTCTCGTCCTGACCATGATCGCTTCGAGCTGAGGAGCCCACCGTGACCACCCCCTCGATCCCGTCCCCAGACCTGCAGGACCGCCAGAGCGCAGCGGATGCCCCGCGCCGCCGCCCCACGCGAGCGATCCTCGCCGCGATCGGCGCGGCTGCGGTCGTCGGCGTCGCGCTCGGTGCGGCGATCGGGCCGCAGCAGCAGACCGTCAGCGCGTCGACCGCAGGCGATGAGGCGCTCGCCGACCTCATCCGCTCGCTGCCCGGCAGCCTCGACAGCTTCCGGGCGCTCTCGGTCGCCGAGATCGGCCCGGACGGAGCGGTCTTCGCCGGGCTCGGCGACGCCGACCCGTCACACCCTGGAGCCCCGACCGCCGACACGGTGTTCGAGCTCGGATCCATCACCAAGACCTTCACCGGCGCACTCTTCGCCGACGCGATCGAGCGCGGAGAGGTCAGCGCCGACGATCAGCTCGCCGAACATCTTCCCGACCTCGAGGGCACGGCCGCCGGCGAGGTGACCCTCGCGTCGCTGTCGCAGCACTCGTCGGGGCTGCCCGGACTCGGCGTCACGGCGGAGGCGGAGGCGCTGAGCGGCGTCCTCCTCAACGAGAACCCCTACGCGACCACGACGACCGAGCAGCTGATCGCCGACGCCGCAGTCGCCCCGGTCGACCCCGATCAGGGGTCGGTCTATTCGAACTTCGCCGTCTCGCTGCTCGGAACGGCGCTGGTCGAGGCAGCGGATGCTGACGACTACGCGGCCCTGCTGAGGGAGCGCATCACGGAACCGCTCGGCATGGACGACACGGTCGTCACGGCGACGGCCGACGAGGTGCCGGCTGATGCCGTGCCCGGATTCCTGATCAACGGCGTCCCCGCTCCTCGGTGGTGGGGAGAGGGCTACCTGCCCGCCGGCGCGTCGACGTTCACCACCGCGGCAGACCTCGCGCTGTGGGCGCAGGCCAACCTCGACGGCACTGCCCCAGGCTCAGCAGCCCTCGATCCGACCGCGCCCATGGGAGAGGGGGCTGAGATCGGATGGGGATGGATCACGTCGGCATCGTTCGACGGCGACGGCCTGCAGACCTGGCACAACGGCGGAACCGGGGGATTCCGCACCATGCTCACCCTCGACCGGGAGGCCGGCACCGCCTTCCTCGCGCTGTCGAACACCGTGGCCCCGGCCGACTACATCGCCATGTCGTATGTGTCGGGCGCGCCGATTCCCGCGGTCGACAGTGCATCCGTCGGCATCGCGTGGGGCATCTTCGGGCTCGCACTGCTGTTGAGCCTGGTCGCCCTGATCCGCGCGTTCCGCGTGAAGGCGCTGCTGCCGTCGATCGGCGACCTGATCTGGGCGGCCTTCGGCCTCCTGCTGCTCTGGCACAGCGGACCGTGGTTCTCCGTCGGCGGCTGGCTGTGGGGCATCGCGTTTGCGCCGGCGCTCGCCGCGATCGGCATCCTCGTCCTCCGCGGGTCGCGGGCTCGCCTGCCCTTCCTCCCTCGCCGGCGGGCGTGGTACTGGTGGGCGGTCGCCGTGCTCGGAGCGGTGCTCACCGTGGGCGTCACGTTCCTCTGGTGACCTGGTGACCTGGTGTCGGGCGTCGCGGCGCGCTCGGTCGTCGAGCGACGACGGCTGAGCCGTCCGAGATGACACGTCCTCAGGTCGGCGGAAGCCCCGGCTCAGAGGCCGAGCTTCTCCGCACAGGCGACGCAGTGCGTCGCGAACGGTCGGACCTCGAGACGAGCCTGCGGAATCGGGCGGCCGCAGTTCGCGCAGATTCCGTAGGTGCCGGCATCCCACCGAGCGATCGCATCGTCGACCTGCGCGAGTTCGGATGCCGCCGCCTCGGCGAGTCCCGTCAGCCGTGACCACTCCGACGAGAGCGTGACGCCCTCGGGGTCGTGCTCGTCGTCGTCGTTCGCCCCCTCCCGGTCGTGCATCAGCTCGGCGAGGGTCGCCCCGGTCGCTGCGACCCGCTCTGCCGCCTGGGCGCGCAGCTCTTCGAGGCGAGCACGGACGTCAGGGGTCATCCGCACACTCTAGGCCCGGTCACCGACATCCGTGCCCACGACCACCGACACCAGCCGTTCACTCAGCGTTCCGTTTCGAGTACGGCGGTCTCGTAAATCCCTGTCACCTTCGCGAGTTGGAATACTCCTGTTCTCGGAAATCGGGAACGCCTCCTCCCGAAAGGTCATCATGCGCCGCCTCACCCTGCCCGCCGTCGGCCTCCTCGGCCTCGCCGCCCTCGCCCTCACCGGCTGCCAGAGCCCGACTGCCGAAGCGGCTCCCGCCGACCCGAACGGTCCCATCACGATCGCGACGCTTCCCGTCGGCGACGACCCCACCGCCGAGAACCCGATCGAGGTCTTCGCCGAACTCCTCGAAGAGTCCACCGGCCGCGATGTCGAGATCACCGACGTGCCCGACTACCTGAGCGTGGTCGAGGCGATCCGCGCCGACCACGTCGACATCGGCATCATGAGCGGTTTCCCCTCGGCGCTCGCCGTCAACACGGGCGAGGTCGACGCACTCGTCGCCTTCCAGGGAGACGGCAAGCCCGTCTCGACCTGCGTCGTGCTGAACGATTCGCCGATCGAGACTGTCGAAGACCTCGAGGGCAAGACCGTCGCCTTCGCCGACCAGGCGTCGAGCTCGGGCTACTTCATGCCGGTGTACATGCTGCACGAAGCAGGGCTCGAACAGGGAACCGACTACGAGGCGATCTTCGCGGGCGGCCACGAGGGCAGTTTCGCGGCGCTGCAGCAGGGGCAGGTCGATGCCGCGTGCACCGCTGTCATGCTCACCGAGCTGGACGCCCCGATGTTCCCCTTCGCCGACGGCGAGTGGCGCGCGGTGGGCGAGAGCCCGGCCATGGACATCCAGGGCGCGGTGCTCGGACGTCAGTCGCTCGACGACGAGACGCGCAAGCTCATCCAGGACGGCATCGCCGAGGTCTTCTCCCCCGAGAACGCCGAAGCTCTCGGAGCCTACGGCGCCTTCGCTGCGGCCGAGCAGACGGTCGACCCCGACGGCTCGTCGTTCGAGTCGTTCGCCGAGATCGCGGCGGTCGCCGGTGTCGAGCTCAAGGACCTGAAATGACGAGTGCGAGCGTTTCGTCTCGCTCCGCTCGCTCAACGAGCAAAGAAGTCCTGGTCGTCGAGCGAGGAGCGGAGCGACGAGACGAAACGTCCGCCCCCGGCCGCACGCCCACGGCCGAAGTCCGACAGGCGCTCCCGCTCGTGTCGGTGCGCGACCTGAGCGTCGCGTATGACGCCACGACGGTGCTCGACGGCGTGGACCTCGACCTGTTCCCCGGTGAGATGGTCGCGCTGCTCGGCGCCTCGGGTTCGGGCAAATCGACTCTCATGCGCAGCCTCACCGGGTTCGCCCCGATCTCGGCGGGGTCGGTCAGGGTCGCCGGCCATGACGTCACCAACCTCGCGCGCGGCGAGCTGCGCACGCTGCGTTCGGATGTCGGCCAGGTGTTCCAGCAGTTCAACCTGATCCCGAGGCTCAGCGTCATGACGAACGTGCTCACCGGAGCGCTGCACGGCGCCGGCGCGATCAATCTGGTGGGCGGCTTCTCGACCGCGCATCGCCGCCGCGCGCTCGAGCTGCTCGACCGCGTCGGCATCGCTCACAAGGCCACTGCCCCTGCGCGGTCGCTCTCGGGCGGCCAGCAGCAGCGCGTGGCGATCGCCAGGGCGCTCATGCAGCAGCCCAAGGTGATCCTCGCTGACGAGCCGGTCGCATCGCTCGACCCCAAGCTCGCCGATTCGGTGCTCGAACTGCTGCGCGAGATCGCCACCGAAGACGGCATCCCGGTGCTCGTCAGCCTGCATGTGCTGCCGCTCGCCCTCGCGCACAGCGACCGCATCATCGGCCTGCGGCACGGACGGATGCTGGTCGCCGGCGCCACATCGCAGCTGGATGCCGCGGCACTCGCGCCGCTCTACGACGACGAGGAGCACGACGATGACGCTCACCACTGATCCCCGTTCGACGGATGGCCCGGCGGGCCGCTCGACGGATGGCTCGGCGGCTGGCCCAGGCGGCAAGGCCGACCGGCCGTCCACTCGCCCGACCCTGGATGCCGGGGAGCGCTCGCGCTTGGAGCGCGCGTTCCGCATTCCGCGGGCTCGCTTCCTGATCGGCCTGCCGATCGCCGCGCTGCTGCTGATCTGGTCGTTCAACGGCGCCGAGTTCAACTTCATCAAGCTGGGTGACGGCGCCGTCAACATGGGCGAGTTCCTCTCCCGGCTGTTCCCGCCGGACTTCTCGAAGATCGGCACCATCCTCGCGCTGCTGCTCGAGACGTTCCAGATGGCTGTCGTCGGCACGGTGCTCGGCGCCGTGCTGTCGCTGCTCGCCGCGTTCGGCGCATCGTCGAACATCGCGCCGAAGTGGGTCTACTACCCGACGAGATGGGTGATGAACATCATCCGCTCGGTGCCCGATCTCGTGTTCGCGCTCATGTTCGTCTCGGCCGTCGGACTCGGCCCGTTCGCCGGCATCCTGGCCATGACCCTCGGATCGATCGGATCGATCGGCAAGATCTTCGCCGAGGCCATGGAGCAGGTCGACCGCGGACCGGTCGTCGCGATGGAGGCCGTCGGCGCCTCGAAGCGGCAGGTCATCCAATACGGCATCCTGCCGCAGTCCGCACCCCTGCTGACCTCGTACACGCTGCTGCTGTTCGAGGGCAACGTGCGCGGCGCGACCATCCTGGGTCTCGTCGGCGCCGGTGGCATCGGCCTCGAGCTGACGACCGCGATGCGCATGTACGACTACGGACACCTCAGCGCCATCATCATCTGCATCATCGTGCTCGTCACGGCGATCGACCAGGGCAGTGCCCTCATCCGAAGGAGAATCACATGACCATCGCCGACATCGACCTGGTGCTCAGCGCCCCCGTCAACCTGCGCGATCTCGGCGGCATTCGGATCGACGGCGGCGTGCTGCGCGAGGGCCTCGCCATTCGCACCGACGACCTCGCCTACGTCACGACCGACGTCGCCGCACAGCTCGTCGCCGCGGGGCTCACCGCGATCATCGACCTGCGCTCGCCGCTGGAGGTCTCGGTCACCGGTCGCGGCCCTCTCGCCGAGTACCCCGTGGCCTACCACCACCTGCCGTTGATCGCGGACGTCGGAGAGTCGATGAACCGGGATGCCCCCGAGCTCACCCACGACGCGATGGGGCGGATGTACCTGCGCATGGTCGAGGTGGCCGCGCCGCAGCTGGTCACGGCGCTGAACGTCATCGCACACACTCCGGGAACCGCGGCGTTCCACTGCGCGGCCGGGCGCGATCGCACCGGTGTGGTCGCGGCGATGCTGCTGCTCGCTCTCGGTGCGGCGGATGACGACATCGTCGCCGACTATGCCCTCACCGGCGGCAACATGGTCGCGATCATGCAGCGCACTGCTCCGGTGATGGGCGCGATGTGGAAGGCGCTCGGGTTCGACGCGGGTGCCGCCGGGGCCAGCGCGGCGCTGCTCGAAGGCTCGATGGAGGTGTCGATGCGCACCCTGCTCGACACGCTGCGCGAGCAGCACGGCGACGCTCTCGCACCGCTGCGAGCGGCAGGGCTGTCGGACGCGACGATCACGCGTCTTCGCGAGCGGGCGCTGGTGTGATCACGGCTGTGGCGCAGGATGCTCTCGGGGCTGCGGTTCGCCGCCGCCCCGGCCGTCCGCGTGATGAGGACATCGACGGGCAGATCGTCGCCGCGACGCTCGAGATCATCGACGCGGGGGAGGAGGTGACCGTCAGCCGCGTGGTCGCGCGGAGCGGGGTGAGTCGGGCGGCGCTGTACCGCCGATGGCCGTCGCTCACGACGTTGATCGCGGCCGCGCTCGACGTCGGGCGCATGGTGCCGCCGGAGTATCCGGACGACGTCGATCTTCGCGATGCGCTGTTCGACGGGCTCGGGCTCGGCGAGAGCGGAGTGGCTCTGTCGGTCGCGGCATCCGGGTATGCGGAGGAGCGATTCCGTCAGCGCATCCGGCTCGTGATGTCGGACCGTGCGCTGCAGAAGGCGTACTGGCAGTCGCATGTGTCGCGAAGGCGGGTGCCGCTGCTGAACGCGCTGCGCGCAGGGATCGCGCGCGGTGAGCTGCGCCCGGATCTCGACGTCGACGCGTGCTTCGATGCGATCGCCGGCACCGCGTACTACCAGATCGTCGTGCGCGGCGACCGGATGGACGACCCTGCGGTCACCGCCCGTCTGAGGGCTGCCGTCGAGGTGATCTGGCGCGGGATGGTGGTCTGACCCGGTGTGCGGGTCGCCGAGTTCATCCGGCTGGAGATCGCACGCCTGGTGGCGAGAAGAGTGACTACTCCAGCCACTCCGTGATGAACCGATCGCTCGAATGGATGTGGGTGGCCTCATAGGTGCCGCCGTCGAGCACCTCGAAACGGTGGCTGACGAGCGCCGGGACGACCAGCACCTGTCCTCCGGATCCGACGACCTGCTCGTCGCCCACGGTGAAGAGCGCGCGGCCTCGGTGGATCACGAAGGTCTCGACGTACGGATGCCGGTGAAGTCGCGGCCCGCTGCCGAGGGTCGAGGTGAACTCGCGGATGATGCTGACGGGTGAGCCGATCAGGTGGCCCTCGATGTTCGCATCGAGGGCCACGTCGACGGGTGCGATGGCCATGGTGCCTCCTTGCTGGCCGAGGCTACCCACGCTCGAGCGTCCGCGGAAGAGGTGGCGTGCTGTTGCCGCCTCATCCGGGTTCCGGGGTGCGTGACGTCAGCGCGCTTCTGCGTCGTCTGCGGCCGCGACGACCTGAACCGTGTCGGTCCGCACGCCGGGGTGGTCGCGCTCGAGCGCTGCACCTTCCATGTCGACGTTGGGGAGGATGCGGTCGAGCCACCGCGGCAGCCACCAGGCCGAACGGCCGAGCAGGTGCATGAGGGCTGGCATGAGCAGCATCCGCACGACGAAGGCGTCGAGCAGCACACCGAAGGCGAGGCCGAAGCCGATCGAGCGGATGATCGTCGACTCCGAGAAGATGAACCCGCCGAAGACCGAGACCATGATGAGGGCCGCGGCGACGACGACCGAGCGCCCGGCTCGGAAGCCCTGGGCCACCGCATCTCGGGCTGAGGCGCCGTGCACATACGCCTCGCGCATGCCCGAGGCGAGGAACAGCTGGTAGTCCATCGCGAGCCCGAACAGGATGCCGACGAGGATCACCGGCAGGAAGCTCAGGATCGGACCGGTGCTGTGCAGACCGATGATCTCGGCGCCCCAGCCCCACTGGAACACGGCGACGATCAGGCCGTAGGTCGCGAAGAGCGAGAGCACGAAGCCTCCGGTCGCGATGATGGGCACGAGCAGCGAGCGGAACACGACGATCATGATGAGCAGCGAGAGCCCGACCACGACCACGAGGTAGAGCGGCAGCACGCCGGCCAGCGCCTCGGAGATGTCGATGTTGGTGGCCGCCTGGCCGGCGACTCCGAGAGTGATGCCGCCGTCGAGCTGCGGCAGTGCGCGGATATCCTGCACGAGCTTCTCTGTGGAGGCGCTGTTCGGGCCCTCTGCAGGGAGCACCTGGAACGCGAGCAGCGTGTTGTCGTCGGACGTCGCGATCGGGGCGACGCCGACGACGTCGTCCTGGTCGGAGAGAGTCTGCGCGATCTCGACCTGAGTGGCGAGCAGGTCGTCGTCGCTGACCGCGTCGTCGAGAGTGGCGGTGACGAGCAGCGGACCGTTCGCCCCCTCGCCGAACTGCTCGTCGACGATGTGGAACGCGCGGTAGCTGGTCGAGTCGGAGGGCTCGCTCGCGCCGTCGGGCAGGCCGAGGCGCATCGACATCGAAGGGATCGCGACGATCAGCAGCGCGATGACGCTGACGAGCACGGTGACGATCGCACGCAGCGTCGACATCTGCTTCACGGGCTTGCCCGCGGCATGCGGCTGCCCGATCGTGGCGCGGGCCTTGCCGCTGAGCAGGCGAGTGCCGACGAGTCCGAGGATCGCGGGGGCGAGCGTGATCGCGACGAGCACGGCCACCGCGACGCAGACTGCGCCGACCGTGCCCATGAGGCCGAGGAACGGCACGCCCGTCACGTTGAGGGCGAGCAGAGCGACGATGACCGTGGTGCCGGCGAACACGACGGCGGTGCCCGAGGTGCCGGTGGCGAGGCCGATGGACTCTCTCACCGGCACGCCGTTCAGCAGCTGCTTGCGGTGCCGGTTCACGATGAAGAGCGAGTAGTCGATGCCGACCGCGAGGCCCAGCATCACACCCAGCACCGGGGTGACGGATGCCATGTCGACGACGCCCGAGAAGGCGAGGGATGCGGTCACGCCGACGCCCACGCCGACGACTGCCGTGACGATCGGCAGGGCCGCGCCGATGAGCGTGCCGAGCATCACGATCAGCACGACCGCAGCGAACGCGAGGCCGATCGCCTCTCCGACGCCGAAGATCTCGGGGACCCCCTGCGCGATGTCGGTGCCGAAGTTCACCTCGACGCCATCGATCGGGGAGGAGTCGAAGTGCTCGATCGTGCCCTGCTTGACCTCTTCGGAGAGTTCGAGGCGGGGGTCCTCGAACGAGACGTTGACGATCGCGGTCGAGCCGTCTTCGGATACGACGCCGATGCCGTTCGTGAGATCGAGGAGCGTGGATCCGAGGTCGACCTTCTCGGCGTTGGCGTCGAGCTCGTCGCGCGACTCGTCGATCGTCTTCTGCTGGGCGTCGAGCTCGGTGAGCTGGCCATTGAGGGCGGCGATCTGAGCGTCCAACGCCGCGAGCTGCTCGGCGGGAGCACCGCCCGCCTCGGCCTGTGATCGAGCGGTGGTGAGCTGTTCGAGACCCGCATCGAGCTGGGTGCGTCCGTCATCGAGCTGGGTCTGACCGGCATCCAGCTGGGCGCGGCCGCCGTCGATCTGGTCCTTGCCGTCAGCGAGGTCCTGCGCCTGCACGGCCTGCTGCTGCTGAGCGTCGAACGGATCGATCACGGATGCGACGCCGTCGAGATCCTCGGCGCTCGACGCGAGATCCGAGATCTCCTGCTTTTGCTGTTCGGTGAAGGCCGATCCGTCGGTCGTCTGGTAGACCACGGTTCCCGTGCCGCCGGCGGTGTCGGGCAGCTTCTCGGCGAGCTGGTCGGTCACGGCACCCGAGGCAGTGCCGGGGATGTCGAAGCTGTTGCTCAGTGTGCCCCCGAGGGTGAGGAACGCGCCGACACCCAGGCCGAGGATGACGACCCACGAGACGATCACCGTCCACGCCTTGCGTGCAGCGAACGAACCCAGGCGGTACAGCAGTGCAGCCACAACGATCTCCTTCAGACGGATAGATCATACGGGGCGTCTCGTCTAGTGTTCTGTGGTTATCCTGAACGTGTGGTGAACGAGCATCGAAGCGGACCCGTGCGCAGCACTGCTGCCCGTGAAGCGATCCTCGACGCGACCTCTCGTCTGTTCCACAACCAGGGGTATGACCGGCTCACGATCGAAGGCATCGCGAAAGAGGCCGGCGTCGGCAAACAGACCATCTATCGCTGGTGGCCGTCACGCGGAGCCCTCATCGGCGAATGCCTCGCGGAAGGTCGGCTCATCCCCGTCGACTTCGTGGTTCCCGACACCGGAGACCTCGCCGCCGATGTCGAGACCTGGCTGCGCAGCGTGCTGTCGATCCTCGAGGCGCCCGAGGGAGGCGCTCTTCTGCGCTCGCTCGTCGCCGCGGCGACGGAGGACGCCGGAGTCGGAGCGCACCTCGGCGACAGCCTCGGGGTCGAGAAGTACCTCACCGAACGCCTCCGAGGTGGCATCCGCGACGGGCAGCTCGCTGAGGAGGCGCCTGTCGAGCAGCTCGGACGAGCGATCCTCGGCGCGATCATCGTCGAATCGCTGGGGCGCGAGCACCACGACCCTGATTCGATCGTGCGGCTGACCCGCTTCTTCTTCTCGCGGTAGTCGTCCGGCTCACCGAGCCACCGCTGTCTGGCCACCTGTCTGCGCATCCAGACCCGATCGATGCCCGTACGCGAACGACGTCGCATCCGCTCCTCGCCTCGGCCGGGCGGCCTTCGTCGCCATCTCGTCGACTGCTTCGTCGACCCGACTCCGACGGGAGACGAGCACGAGGCGCGAAGGAGCACCCGACCCGCCCCGGCACCCGAACGAGGAGGACCCGAACTCAGCCGAGCAGCAGTGTGATGACGGTCGCGCCGCCGCCGCCGAGGATGAGCGCGATGATGACGCTCCAGGCGACGATGCGCAGGCGGCGATTGCGCTTCTCGCCCAGGTCGCCGTAGTCCTCGCTCAGGCCGTCGCCGCTCATGCGCTGACCGGCTCGCTGACGGTCGGGCCGAAGGCGGCGGGCAGAGTGGCCTGCGAGCGCTCGCGGATCTCGGCGACGGGAACCGTGAAGACGTCCTGCACCTCGAGCTTCGCGCCCTCGGAGTCGGTCACGCCGATGCGCATCACGGGGTAGTCGCGGCCTTCGCAGAGCCCACGGAACTTCACGTCGTCCTCGCGGGGAACCGTCACGATGACGCGACCGGTCGACTCGGAGAACAGTGCGGTCGCAGCATCCACTCCGTCGCGCTCGATGATCTCGTTGAGCCAGACGCGTGCGCCGACGCCGAAGCGCGAGACGCCCTCGGCGAGGGCCTGAGCGAGGCCACCCTCCGACACGTCGTGCGCCGACGAGATCAGCCACTCGTCGCGTGCCGCACCGAGCAGACCTGCGAGGCGCTTCTCCCCCGCGAGGTCGACCTTCGGGGGCAGTCCGCCGAGGTGCTGGTGCACGGTCTCGGCCCACGCAGAACCCGACAGCTCGGTCGAGGTCGTGCCGAGCAGGTAGATGTTCTGGCCCTCGTCCTGCCATCCCGAGGGGATGCGGCGCGAGACGTCGTCGATGATGCCGAGCACGCCGACGAGCGGGGTCGGGTGGATCGGCACGTCGCCGGTCTGGTTGTAGAACGAGACGTTGCCGCCGGTGACCGGGGTGCCGAGCTCGTAGCATCCGTCGGCGAGACCGTCGACGGTCTGCCCGAACTGCCACATGACCTCGGGGTTCTCGGGAGAGCCGAAGTTCAGGCAGTCGGTGATCGCGGTGGGCACGGCGCCGGTGACGGCGACGTTGCGGTACGCCTCGGCCAGGGCCAGCTGCGCCCCCGCATACGGGTCGAGCTGGCAGTAGCGGCCGTTCGCGTCGGTCGAGATCGCGAAGCCGAGACCCGACTCCTCGTCGACGCGGATCATGCCGGCGTCATCGGGGAACGAGAGGGCCGTGTTGCCGAGCACGTAGTAGTCGTACTGGTTGGTGATCCAGCGGGTGTCGGCCAGGTTCGGCGAGGCGACCAGGTTGAGGAACTGCTCGCGCAGCACCTCGGGGTCGTTCGAGCGGGGCAGGTTTTCGGCGGCATCCGCCTGCAGTGCGTCGATCCACGTCGGGTACGCGACCGGGCGGTCGTAGACCGGGCCGTCGACCGCGACGGTCGAGGGGTCGACGTCGACGATGCGCTCGCCCTGCCAGTCGATGATGAGGCGGCCGTCTCCGGTGACCTCGCCCAGCACCGACGTCTCGACGTCCCACTTCTGCACGACCGCGAGGAACGCGTCGAGCTTCTCGGGGGCGACGATCGCCATCATGCGCTCCTGCGACTCCGACATGAGGATCTCCTCAGCCGTGAGCGAGGGGTCGCGCAGCAGGACGTTGTCGAGCGAGACCTTCATGCCGCTGTTGCCGTTGGCCGCGAGCTCGCTGGTCGCGCACGAGATCCCCGCGGCACCGAGGTCTTGGATCGCCTCGACGAGCTCGTCGCGGTACAGCTCGAGGCAGCACTCGATGAGCACCTTCTCGGCGAACGGGTCGCCCACCTGCACCGCGGGGCGCTTGGTGGGTCCGGTGCTGTCGAACGAGTCGGATGCCAGGATGCTGGCGCCGCCGATGCCGTCGCCACCCGTGCGGGCGCCGAACAGCACGACCTTGTTGCCGACGCCCGTGGCATTGGCGAGCTTGAGGTCTTCGTGGCGAAGGACGCCGACCGCGAGCGCGTTGACGAGCGGGTTGGCCTGGTAGACGGAGTCGAAGACCGTCTCGCCGCCGATGTTCGGAAGGCCCAGGCAGTTGCCGTAGAAGCTGATGCCGCTGGTCACGCCGTGCACGACGCGGGCGGTGTCGGGGTGGTCGATCGCGCCGAAACGCAGGGCGTCCATGATCGCGACCGGGCGTGCGCCCATCGAGATGATGTCGCGGACGATGCCGCCGACGCCGGTGGCCGCTCCCTGGAACGGCTCGATGAACGACGGGTGGTTGTGCGACTCGGCCTTGAAGGTGACGGCCCAGCCCTCGCCGACGTCGATGACGCCCGCGTTCTGGCCCATGCCCACCATCAGGCGTTCCTTCATCTCGTCTGAGACCTTCTGGCCGAAACGGCGCAGGTAGTTCTTCGACGACTTGTAGGAGCAGTGCTCCGACCACATCACGGAGTACATGGCCAGCTCACCGGAGGTCGGGCGGCGGCCCAGGATCTCCCTGATGCGGGCGTACTCGTCGTCCTTGAGGCCCAGCGCTGCGTAGGGCTGTTCCTTCTCCGGAGTCGCGGCTGCGTTCTCGACGGAGTCGGGGACGTGCTTGTGGGCAGGTGCAGGGGCGGTGGTCACGCGCACTCCTAGATGAGGGGCCGGCGGGGCATGGCCAGTCTACCGGGGGATGCTGTGGCCGATCGCCCGGGCGGAGGAGCATGACGAGTGCGTGGTCGAAAACGCATCCTGAACCGGGTGCGTGGTCGAAAAGGCATCCGAATCGACGCTGGAGCATGCACTTTTGACCACGCACGGGAAGCGATGCAGGCCGCAGATCAGGATGCGGCGGCGAACCGCCCCGTGAGGGTGCGAGCAGCATCCGCCAGAGCGGGTGGCCCGACGACCGTGAACGGCGCATCGAAGCGGGCGATCGACGCGAGGATGCCGACCCACGACCACGACCCGACCGTGACGCGACACGAAACGTCGTCGATGGGCTCCACCGTGCCGTCACGGCCGATCCACTGCGCGACCTCGTAGGTGGGCAGGTCAAGCACGAGCTCGCCGATGCAGGGCCAGCGGTCCTCGGCATCCGACCCCTTCGCGCGAGCCGCCAGGTAGGTCTGCGCGTCGGCGGCGGCAAGTTCGCGCGGCGTGAAGGCGGGGCCGGTCGGGATGCGCGGGTTCATCCGATCGAGTCGGAAGGTGCGCCAGTCGTCGGCTTCGAGATCCCACGCGAGGAGGTACCAGCGCCCTTCGCGGGCGACGACGGCGTGCGGTTCGGTGCGCCGGGCCGGGCGGTCGTGGTCGCCGTAGTCGAAACGCAGCACGTGCCGGTCTCGCACTGCGGCGCTGACGGCCTCGAGCACCGCCGGATCCACCCGGGTCTCGTTCTCGACGCCGGTGAAGCGGATGCCGTCGACCCGATGTCGCAGGCGCGACGGCATCACCTGCCGCACGGCGGCCAGCGCACGAGCGGCGCCCTCGTCGATGTCGATCCCCGTGGCGGGCACGCTCTGCAGCGCGACCGCGATGGCGACGGCCTGCTCGTCGTCGAAGAGAAGAGGAGGAAGCTCGGAGCCGGCGGCCAACCGGTATCCGCCGTCAGGGCCCTTGATCGCACTGATCCGATAGCCGAGCTCGCGCAGTCGGCCGACGTCTCGGCGCACCGTGCGCGGTGTGACGTCGAGGCGGTCGGCGAGCACCTGCCCCGGCCAGTCGCGCTGCGTCTGCAGCAGCGAGAGCAGGGCGAGCATGCGCGAGGAGCTGCCGGTCATGGCATCCATTCTGCGTCAGGTAGAGGACCGAAACTGTCCTCTTCTGCTGTGAGTGTTGGTCTCGGCGGCGAATCCGCCGCACGACGATCGAGGAGACATCATGAGCATCGCAACCACCACCCACCTGAACTTCCGCGGCACCGCTCGCCAGGCGCTCGAGTTCTACCGAGCTGTCTTCGGCGGCGAGGTGACACTCGCCACCTACGGCGACTTCGGGATGCCTGCGGGCGTGCCCGGCGCCGAGAAGATCGTGTTCGGGCAGGTCGAGACCGCCGACGGCTTCCGGTTGATGGCATACGACATCCCGGGTGCGGATGACTCTGACGCGACCGCAGGCACGACCTCGCGGGAGAACGGGATGACGATCACCGACCGCCCCTTCTTCCAGTCGCTGCGCGCCGACTCGCTCGACGAGCTCACCGGATACTGGGACGCTCTCGCAGACGGCGCCTCGATCGTCGAGCCGCTCGCCGCGTCGGCGTGGTCGCCCGGGTTCGGGATGCTCACCGACCGCTTCGGCGTGACCTGGGTGCTCGACGTGCGGGCCGCCTACGCGGGCTGAGGAGCGTCAGCAGGATCCAGGGGTGAACGTGTACCCGTCCCACGACGTGAGCGCCGTGACGTCACGCGTGGTGTCGTCGACGAAAGTCGGGTTGCCGCTCGGGAGCACGAAGACGGTCCGAGCGTCGCCGGCGGATGTCGCGCATACGGGCGCGATCCACGGGGTCGGTGAGAGGACGACGATGGCGAGCGCAACGGCAGTCAGGAGTGGGATGCCTCGAAAGAGGCTCCACTGCTGGGTCCGGAACCACACGACATCCGCGACGTGCCGCCTTCCCAGGGCTCGTGAGTTCGCCGGCCCCGATCGCTTCGCCGCGCGGAAGTCGGCGGCCAGTCCGATCTTCGTCAGACGTGCGATGAAGTAGCCGTCATTCCAAGAATCACTGTTCAGCGCGTGGTCCCGCTTCTTCAGTGCCGTCTTTCGGAGCTTCAGCGCGAGCGTGTGAAGCTCGTCCGCTACCTCTCCCAGAGTGACTACGCGATCGGGAGGGTGTTCGGCGAGCGCGCTCGGCCGGTCCGCGAATCGCGATATGAGCACCATGCGAGAGAAGCGCGCCCAACGCTCCAGTTGCCACGGGACGGAGTAATTCTTGAAGACTGCAAAGCCGAAATAGATCAGCACGACCCACGACACGATGTTCCACGGGGCCGGAGCGAGGGCGATGGTGCCGAATCCGGCAAGCATCGTGAACAGGTAGATCGCTCCGGCCCGCCAAGACAGGACGTCGTCAGACAGAGTGATGCGAGGGAGGGCGTGCAGGATGAAGAGCATCCCGATCCCGAACAGGACGATCAGCCCCGGCAGTGGGGAGTTGAGAAAGCTGCCGATGATGATGAGCGGTAGGTCGCCGAGCGTCAGGGCGTTCGCGATCTGCTGCGCATTGCTCAGCAGGGGTGCCCACGGGAAGTCGTCGGCTGTCCACGCGCCTCCCGGCGTGGACACCGCGAGGAGCTTCAGCAGCGCGAGAGTGCCGACCAGCATCGTCCATCCGAAGACGATCACGGCGAGCTTGCCCTTTGTGTCAACGGTACGACTCGGTGACTTCGGCGCGAGTCGTGAGATCAGCCCGGCAGTGCGACTCCCGGGGTCTTTAGCGGGGAAGACGCCGTCATAGCGCTGTGAGGTCGTTCCGTCTTGGGAGTAATCCAGCTGCCACGAAATCTCGCCCGGGCGCGTGTCGGAGTCCCAGGACAGAGCGACGGTTCGATTGCGGCGCTTGCTCAAGAATACGATCGAGCGGCCATCATCGGCGACGTCCCCCCGGATTCCGTGCTCGATGTAGACCCGAGCGAGCAGCGTGTCGATCGATCTCAGGAAATCGTCGGAGACTGTCGCGGCCATACGCACACGCTACTGCGGTGTGCTCTCCGGTAGAGCGCCGTGTGATGCGTCGAGGACCATGTCGACCCTCACCGCCCGTCTCGACCTCATCGCAGATGAGAGGCGCGGCAATCCCGATCGCTGCCCGTCGTCGAGGGTGTCGACCCGTCGACGGAGTCTATTCCTTGCCCGGTTTGCCCTTGTCGGCTTTGTCGGCTTTGTCGGCCTTGTCGGGTTTGTTGCCCTTGTCGACCTTGCCTGCGTTCCCCGAATCGTCTACCTGGTCGGGTTTCCCGCCCTCGCCGGAGTCCTCGGAGACGATGACGACCTCGACGGGAGCCGCGGGCACGTCAGCGGGCGTCGTCTCGGCCGGTGCGCGGACGACTGGCACGGACGCCGTTCTCGACAGGTCGGCGGATGCGGGGGCGGTGAATGCCGCGAGGCCGGCGACGATCGCCCCGGTCGCGACGAGTCCGGCAGCGCCCGCGAGCACACGGTTGCGGGTTCGGGTGCGGGAAGCGCCGGCAGCGGCGACAGGTGCGGCACCGGCGACCGGAGTGACACCGGCAGCGTCTGTCGCCGGGAGCACAGCGGTCACGCCGGTCGGCGGCGAACCGCCGGCATCCGGTCCCGCTCCCGCCATCGGCTTCGCAGTCGCGGCAGAGTGCGCGCCGGCATCCTCCACCGGCGCCGTGCTTCCCACAGGATCCGCTCCGGCCGACGCGACGATGGCTGCCGCCGCCGCGGCGACTGCGGAACCGTTGGCGTCCGACGCGTAGCCCCTCAGCAGACCTCGCGCTGCACGAGCGACCTCGGCCGCGGTCGGTCGCTCTTCGGGCTCGAGCCGCGTCATGCGGGTCAGCAGATCGCGCCACTCCTGGGGAACCGTCTCGGAGATCCTCGGCGGTTGCGCGAGGCGGGCGATCGCCGCCGCGCGTCCGGAGCCGAGCGCGGTGTACCCGGTCTCCCCCGAGAGGGCTTCGAGCACGACCAGGCCCAGCGCGAAGACATCGACTGGAGTGCCGGGAGCGGCGTCGCGCAGCTGCTCCGGAGCCATATAGGTGAGTGTGCCGAGCACGATCCCCGGCGTCGTGAGCCGAGTGTCCTCGATCGACGTGGCGATGCCGAAGTCGGCGAGCTTCGCGGCGAGAGGCCGGCCCGACCGACCCCGTGCCAGCAGCACGTTCGACGGCTTGACGTCACGGTGCACGATCCCAGCCGCGTGCACCGCGGCCAGTCCCTCGGCGAGGTCGCGAGTGATACGCGCGACGTCTCGGGGCGGCAGCGGTCCTTCGGCCATGCGCGCGGCGAGGGTCGGTCCGTCGACGAACTCCATCACGAGGTACTGGGGTCGCCCGGGGGTGAGCTGCGCGTCGTACAGCGTCACGAGCGAGGGGTGACTCAGCGATGCGAGAAGCGCCTTCTCGGTGTGCGCCCGCTCGATCGATGCGACCGGGCCCTCGCCGTGGATCATCTTGATCGCGACGATGCGTCCGAGGTGCGTGTCTTCAGCGCGATAGACGGTCGCCATGCCGCCCTGCCCGACGCGGTCGTGCAGCACGTACCGTCCGTCGAGGAGTGCAGCCGTGGGCGAGACCACTTCCAACGTCATCACTTGCTCCCTGCTGATGCATCCGGGTCATGCATCCGATAACCGTAAACCGCACGAGCAGAGCTCGTCACAGGGCTTGACGTCGCGACTATTTGGTGAATGGTCCGCTCTTTCGACCCTCATCGCGACGCTCTTGGCTCGTCTGACGACGGGGCGGCACACTGTCAAGGGGCTCACCCGGTCTCAGGCCCGTCACGTAGAAAGGAGGCAGATCGAAAGGACGTGGCATGGCCGCAGGCGACATCGAGACCTTCCAGCGTGACGGGATCTGGTTCAACCGCATCGAGGGCGAATCCCGCACCCTGGGTTCCAGCTTCGGGACCCAAGACGAAGCCGTCCGGGCCGGCCGCGGAGCAGCGGCGGCGCGTCAGGTGCAGCACACCGTGCGCACCGACGAGGGACCATCCGACACCGGAAATCTGTATGACTGGCATCCGCGCGACCTCATGAACTGATGGGCGGCGATTCGTTGGACCGGTCAGACCGACGGATGCTGTTGCAGGCCTGCATCAACGGCGCCCGTTCGGCAACAGAGCATCCGGCACTGAGTGCCGACGCAGCCCTCTCCGCAGCTGATGCGGCGCGGGCCGTGGCCGCGGGGGCGACCGAGATCCATGTGCACCCGAAGGATGCCGCGGGGCACGACAGCCTGGCTGCCGCTGACGTCGGGCGGTGGCTGCGGGCCTTGAGGGCTGCGTGCCCCGAGGTGCCGATCGGTGTGACGACCGGAGCGTGGATCGAGCCCGATGTCGAGCTGCGGCTGGCCGCGATCTCGGAGTGGACGGACCTCCCCGACTTCGCATCCGTCAACTGGCACGAGGCCGGCGCTGACGACGTCGCCGAGCTGCTGCTCAGCCGAGGAGTCGGAGTCGAAGCGGGCATCTGGGACGCGACGGGTCTCGAGGCCTGGACTCAGTCGCCTGTCCGCAGCCGATGCACACGCGTGCTCATCGAACTGCCCGACGAGGCCGTCGAAGTCGTTCGTCGCCACGCCGGGGGGCTGATCGCGCACGTGCGGCTCGACGAGCCGAACATCCCGATCCTGCTGCATGGGGAACTGCGATCGGCGTGGCCTACGTTCACTCTCGCCGTCGAGCTCGAACTCGATTCGCGCATCGGACTCGAAGACACGCTCTCCCTCCCCGACGGGCGGACCGCTCCCGACAACGCGACGCTGGTGCGCACGGCGAGCGGGATCGCCTTCGCCGGCTGACGGGGTCCCTCATGTGTGCGGGCTCACCTGCACGATGATCTTGCCCGCGCCGTTCGGGCGGTTCACGAAGGCGTCCGCCGCCTCGCCCAGCGTCACCACCGTGCCGACCCGCGGCTTCAGCCGGCCGCTGAGGACCATGCGGCTCAAGCCGACGAGTTGCCGCCTGCTCGGCTCGACGACGAAGAAGCCGGTGCGGATGTCCGGACGCACTGTCGTCGGCGGTTCGGCGATGCTGACCAGGGCCCCGCCACGGCGCACCAGCGCGGCGGATCGTGTGGATATCTCGCCCCCGATCACGTCGAACACGAGGTCCACCTGTTCGGTCCCCCGCACCCACTCGGAGTCGAGGTCGAGGAAGTGATGTGCGCCGTTCGCCAGCACGACATCGCGTCGCGCCGAACGGCCCGACCCGATAACAGTCGCCCCGGCGTCGCGGGCGACTTGGATGGCGAGAGCACCGACTGCTCCCGCTGCGCCGTCGATGAGCACGGTCTGTCCGGTGCGCAGCGCGCCGTGTTGGATCAGCCCCTGCCACGCCGTGAGTCCCGAGATCGGCAGACTCGCGGCATCCAGATGGCCGATGTCTGCGGGCAACGGGGCGAGATTGCGTGCTTCCACGGCGACGTATTCGGCGAGCGAGCCGTCTCGCGCCCAGTCGGTGAGTCCGAACACGCGCTGTCCGACCGTCAGACCCGTCGTGCCGTAGCCCAGTTCGACGACCACACCCGAGACTTCATGTCCGGGGATGCTCGGGGTGCGGTCGCGCCCAGCGCGGTCGCTCCATGTGCCCGGCCATGCCAACTCGCCCGGGGTGAAGCTCGCGGCGTGCACGCGAACGATCACATCGTTCTCGGCCGCATGGGGGTAGGGCCGGTCCGTCAGACGGAGGCCTTCGACTCCTGCTTCTCGGTCGGTGACGGTTATCGCGCGCATCATCATGCTCCTTCTGGTGTTGCTCAACTGGTCCACGGGGCGCCCAGGATGCGCTCGACCGTGGTGGTGCGGTGCAGGTCGGGATCGGAGTGCTCGAGGATGTCGGAGTTCACCGTGCCGTTCGCGGTATCCGGTCGATCTCGGTGGCCGTCGACGACAGCACGGAGGAAGCCCTGCTTGAAGTCGCCGCGGGGATGGGCGTCGGTGATCGCCCGCACCGCGAGCGGATCCAGCGCATCCAGTCCGAATCCGAGGACGTCGGTCAGTACCCCGAAGTGCAGGGCAGCGATCTCCGCTCCCATGTGGCTGGGGATTCCCGGAGTCGTGTGCAGGGCGATCGCCGTCCAGACGGTGTCGGCCTCCGTCGTCGAGAATCCGTGATCGAGCAGCAGAGCTTTCCCGTGGTCGGCGCCGTCAACCTCGAATCGCTGCGTGACCTCCGAGAACGGCACGGCGAGGCCGGAGTCGTGCAGCAGGGCGGCGATATAGAGCAGCTCGGCGTCGACCTTCGTGCCGAGCCGGTCCGCATGGAGGAGCGAGAAGTAGAAGACGCGTCGAGAATGCTCGAGCAGGAGTGGGCTTGTCAGCCTCGAGGCCAGCTCGTTCGCAGCGGCCGCGACATCCGTATCAGGTGCTGTCATGCCGGCAATGGATGCGGTCATCATCGGGTCCTTTCGTCTGGAATTCCCCTTCAGCCATGCTCCTCGGCAAGGGTCTGCTCGCGCCGCCGGTTTTCCGCCAGGAACCCCTTGGATGCGGACCAATCCGCCCCTCTCGATCCCCGCGTCTGTGTTTGAATGTGGCGTGCCCACACGATCCGTCACCGACGGTGCGACCCAGGCGCCTGCGAGAGTCGGGTTCCTGGTCTATGACGGTGTCACCCTGCTCGACGTCGCAGGCCCCGCGGAGGTGTTCGCAGAGGCGAACAAGCAGGGGGCGGATTACGAGCTGTCGTTCCTGTCTCCCACCGGAGCAGACGTCGTCTCGAACCTGGGTATGCGGGTCTCCGTAGACGGTGCCGTCGACAGCTCGCCCGCGCTCGACACCTACATCATCCCCGGCTCGACGGTCTATCCGCGTGCGCGGGTCTCGCGGGCACTCGCCGACGCGGCATCCGTTCCGGCCACGTCTGCGCGTCGCGTCGCGTCGGTGTGCACGGGCGCCTTCGTGCTTGCCGCGACGGGGCTTCTCGACGGCAAACGCGCGACCACGCATTGGAAGGTGACGCAGGAGCTCGCGGCGCTGTGCCCGTCGTGCGACGTGCAACCTGACGCGATCTATGTGCGCGACGGCAGCACCTACTCGTCCGCGGGGGTCACCGCCGGAATAGACCTGGCTCTGGCACTCGTGGAGGAGGATCACGGCCCTGCGCTCACGCGTGAGGTCGCGCGGGCTCTCGTCGTCTACATGCAGCGATCGGGCGGGCAGTCGCAGTTCTCCGCACCATTGCAGGGCGTGGCGCCTCGGTCGCCCATGGCGGTGCAGATCGCGGAACTCGTCGCGTCCGATCCCCAGGGTGATTTCTCGCTCGATGCCCTCGCGGCGCACCTCAACATCAGCGCGCGTCACCTGACCCGGCTCATCCACGACGAGCTCTCGTCGACCCCTGCCCGGTACGTCCGCGACATCCGTTTCGAGGTGGCCCGCGGCTTCCTCGACCAGGGACACACCGCGACCGCCGCCGCGCAGTTCTCCGGTTTTCCGAGTTACGAGAGTCTGCGTCAGGAGTTCGGGCGGAGGCTCGGCATCAGCCCCGCCGCATACCGCCGCGGGTTCGGCACGACAAGTCGAGATAGTGCTTCCCCATAGCGTCGACTGAGCTGACCCCGTGCCCCTCCCGTGCCCCTCCCGCGCCCAGACTCAGCCTCCGGCTTCGCTGCCGATCGGCCGCCGTCACTCGCCGAAACGGGAATCGCGCTACGGCGTGAGCGTCTTTAGTGTGGAAGCTCCCGCTGTGAAGGAGTACGCGTGTCTGAGTCCACGACCACGACCGCCGGCTGTGCCGGTCGCCCCGCGACGGTGATCGCGTGAGCATTCGTGTGACCGCCGTCCGATGTCGGTTCGCGGGCTGCTGAGAGCGGCTCGCCATGACCGATCACCGCGCGCGCACTGACCCGCATCTGTTCGACTCCCGCACGAGGTTCGACCTCGATCGACCTGAGAGCCGCAAGTGGAGTCTGCACCCTGGACGCATCGGCGCGTGGGTCGCCGAGATGGACTTCGGCGTTGCGCCCGTGATCGCCGATGCCATGCACCGAGCGATCGACGAAGAGAACCTCGGATACCTGTCGCCCCCGCTGGCCGCCCGGCTCGGTGAGGCGACCGCCGAGTGGATGCAGCGGGAGTACGACTGGGCGATCGATCCGGAGCGCGTGCATCCGGTGTCCGACGTGATGGCCGCGCTGCGCGTCGCGGTGGAGGAGTACGCACCCGCGGGATCACCGGTCATCGTGCCCACTCCCGCATATATGCCGTTCCTGACATATCTGCCCGCGATCGGGCATCCGGTGATCGAGATCCCCGGTGTCCAGGTCGACGGGCGCTGGCATCACGACCTACAGCGCATCGATGAGGCGTTCGCCGCCGGTGCCCGCACGCTCGTGCTCTGCAACCCGCACAACCCGACCGGAACCGTCGTCGAGAGAGCCGAGCTCGAGGCGCTCGCCGAGATCGTGGAGCGCCACGGCGGTCGGGTGTTCGCGGATGAGATCCACGCGCCGCTGCGCTTCGACGGCCGACCGTTCATCCCCTATGCGTCGGTGTCTGAGGCCACGGCCGCGCACACCGTCACCGGCACGAGCGCGTCGAAGGCATGGAACATCCCCGGGCTCAAGACCGCTCAGCTGATCACGTCCAATGACGCCGACCAGGAGCTCTACCGCCGGTTCGGGTTCTCGGTGCAGCACGGAGCCGCGACGCTCGGCGTGGTCGCGTCGACCGCGGCGTATCGCGAGGGCAAGCCGTGGCTCGACGGGGTGCTCGCGTATCTCTCCGAGACGCGGCACCTTCTGGGATCGCTCGTCGCCGAACATCTTCCCGGCGCGATCTATCGCGAACCGGACGCGACCTACATCGGCTGGATCGACACGAGCGAGCTGGGGATCGAGGGCGCGCCGGCCGCCTTCTTCCGCGACCACGCGGGAGTCGTGCTGACCGAGGGGGCGCTGCTCGGACGCGGGTACGAGGACTTCGTACGCGTCGTGTTCGCGACTCCTCGGCCGATCCTGCGCGAGGCGTTCGCGGCGATGGGGGATGCCGTTCGCGCGCGGTGAATCGTTCCCGCGGCGGCGAGGTGGCGTACGGCGCGACATCCGTTCACGAAGCCTGTAGATTAAATATAACTATTGGCTGAAACGATCGGACAGACGTGCTCTACAAGCAGGTGTACGAAGCGTTGCGCGAGTCGATCTTGCGGGGCGAGTACGCGGTCGGCGACCGGATGCCGTCCGAGGCGGAGCTGTCGAGCCGGTTCGATGTCAGCCCCATCACGATCAAACGGGCGCTCGATCTTCTGCGCACCGACGGTCTGATCATGCGCCGCCCGCGAATCGGCACGGTGGTCACCAGCCTCACGCCCACGGCGCCGCAGGCTCCCGCCCGTGTGCAGAACGACGCCGACCGCAGCCCCTCTCTGATCGGGTGCGTGATCACCAGCTTCGACGACAGCTTCGGCAACAAGGTGATCGAGGGCATCCTCGCGGCGACCGGCGCCGACACCCATGTCGTCTTCAAGCGATCCGGAGGCGACCTCGCCGACGAGGACGCCTGCATCCGCGCCCTGGTCGGCGCCGGTGTCGAGGGCCTGATCCTGCTTCCGAGCTCGTCGGAGTACATCCCGCCCGCCGCCCTCGAACTGGTCGCCAAGAAGTTCCCCGTCGTGATCCTCGACCGCCTCTTCGACGGGATCCCGGTCTCGGCCGTCTGCTCCGACAACCTCGCGGGTGGGCGCGCTGCGACCGAGCACCTGCTCGACCTCGGACACAAGACGATCGGATTCGTGAGCTCGACCAGCCACGTCTCATCGAGCGACGATCGGCGCAACGGGTACATCCACGCTCACGCCTCCAACCATCTGCCCCTCGAGAACAGCGCCGAGCTGCGCACGATCGGCTCGACCGTGCCCGGCAGCGCCGACACCATCGAGCAGGACATCGCCCGGTTGGTCGCGTTCATCGAAGAGCATCCCGACATCACCGGCTACGTCGCGGCCGAGTACAACATCGCGCTGATGCTGCGCGAGGCATGCCACAGACTCGGGCTCGAGGTTCCGGCGGACATCTCGATCGTCTGCTTCGACCACCCGGATGCCACGTTCGACACACGGCTGTTCCGCTACACCCACATCCGCCAGCAACAGCGCACTCTCGGCGAGAAGGCTGTCGAGTCGGTGAGGCGCCAGATCAGCGCGCCGAGCGAGATCGAGAAGGTCGTGCTGCCCACGGAGCTCATCCTCGGCTCGTCGTCGGCCGCTCCGCGCGGCTGACTCGTCGCGTCTGACCGGCTGCGCGTTCACAATTCAGCACGGATCTCGGATTCCCGGCTCGAACCGTCGTAGAGGCGCTGATCCCGGCCGATCATGCTGAATACGAGACCGCTGCCCCGCCCCCGCAGGCCGAGATCCGGTCGGACGCGGAGACCCCCCGAACGCAGCGATCCGCCCGCAGGCCGAAGCCCACGGGCGGATCATAGAGCCGGTTTCAGCGTGCTACGCGCGCCGCACCCACCTGAGCCGCACCCACCTGAGCCGCACCCAACGGAGCCGCACCCGCCGGAGCCTCAGCTCCCGCAGCACCGACCGCAGCACCGACACCACCGCCGACAACACCGCCGACAACACCGCCGACCTCTCGAGCCTCGAGTCGTGCCCGCTGCTCGACGGCGAAGATCGCGCTGACCATCGTCGAGTAGGGGACCCACTCCACCGGGGGCCGCGACCAGTCGTTGCCCGGGCGCAGGTGCCCGTCGACCAGGCCGTTCTGCCACAGCGCATCGGTGCCGGCTCGCACGAAGCCATCGAGCTCGACCCGCTCCGAGGCGAAGGAGTCCGACTCGGTCAGAACCGCCAGCAGCTCACCGAGGTAGCGATAGTAGACGCCCTTGAAGAGGCCTTCGTCGCCGCCGTCTCCCTCGTCCGGGAAGACCGTCCCGTCGCTCAGCTCGCGCACCGCGGTGATCGCCGTCTGCACGGCCCGCTGCAAGAAGACGTCGTCGCCCGTGGCACGGAACAGCTCGACCGCGGCGCCGACATAGAGCCCCTGGTTGTAGGTGAAGCGCCACTGGGTGTCGACGGCGCCGTCACCGGTGCGGTTGATGCCGTCTTCGACGAAGCCGTCGTTGCCGACCAGGTTCGCGGTCAGCCAGTCGAAGGCCCGCCGCGCATACGACAGATAGTCGCGCGACGTGTCGAGGCGACTCAATCGCACCCCGAGGATCACGAGCGGCCCGTTCGCCGGAGTGTTCTTGTAGGCGAGCTGCTGTTTGCGCCAGGCGAGGCTCCACCCGAGAGTCTCGTTCCAGCCCTCGGCGATGACGTGATCCCAGATCGCGATCGCCTCGTCGAGGTACTGCCGCTCGGCGGTCGCCCGGTGCACGCGCTCGAGCGCGAGAGCGAACCACAGCATGTCGTCGAAATAGTCGTTGAAGAGCTGCCCGCCGTTGCGCTCGACGATGTTGTCGCGTGCGGTGATCGCCTGCGCGATCCAGGCGTCGTCGTCGGTGCGCACCCAGGCATCCACTCGGGCGTCGATCACGTGGGCGAGCCACCAGTAGTTGAAGACCTCGGTGTTGCCGCGGTCATGCGGGTGGCTGTTCGCGAGGAACTGGATGCCGGGAACACCGAAGAAGTGGTCGAGGCTCTGCTGCGCGGTGTCGGCACGGGCCGACCAGGTCTGCGCGGAAGTGCTGGTCATATGTCCTTTTCCTGAGGGTGGATGGCGGCGGATCGCGCGGCCGCCTGAGACGGCTGCGCGATCCGACGGGGGTCAGCGGTTCTGTTCGAGAAGTTGGTCGCCCTGCTCCTGGGCATCCTTCAGCGCCTGCTCGGCCGAGATCTCGCCAGACAGGAACCGCTCGAGCGCGGGCACGAGCGCCTTGCCCTCGACGTCCGAGAAGCCCTGCACATTGGGGCGGGTCTGCGCATAGTTCATCGTCTCGATGAAGGCGGCGTAGTGCTCGTCCTCGGTGAAGAACGGGTCGTTCGCGGCCTCGATGTTGGCCGGGATCCAGCCCGAGATCTCACCGAACGCGACACCGTTCTCGGCCTCGGTCGTCCACCACTTCATGAACTCCCACGCGCCTTCGGCGTTCTTCGCGCCCTCGGGGATGACGAGTCCGAAGCCGCCCATGTAGGCGCCCTGGTCGCCGTTCGGTCCGGCGGGCGGCTGCACGACGCCGTATTCGAGGCCGTCGACCTTGTCGAGGGTCGAGAGCGCCCAGGGCCCGTCGAGCTTCATGGCCGTGCGGCTCTCGGCGAACGAGTCTCCCGTGTCGCCGAAGCCCTGCTCGTAGACGCCCGCATCGAGCAGGCTCTGCCAGAAGTTCAGCACCTCGAGGCCCTCAGGGCTGTTGAACGCGGTCTTCGTCTGGTCGTCGTTGAGCAGCTGACCGCCCGCCTGCGCGAGGTACATGTTGAACAGGCCGGGGTCGCTGAGGTCGAGGCCGGCCTGCGTCAGCTTGCCGCCGTCCTTCACGGTGAGCGCCTCGGCGGCGGTCTTCAGCTCGTCCCAGTCGGTGGGTGCGGTGACTCCGGCATCCGTCAGCAGCGTCTGGTTGAAGAGCAGCGACCGGTTGTCGACGAGCAGCGGCAGGCCGTAGAGCTCGCCATCGACCTCCATCTCGCCGAGCGCCGGCTCGTAGAAGATGCTCGTGTCGACGGCATCCTCTTCCATGAACTCGTCGATCGGGGCGAGTGCCCCCTTGGGTGCGTAGAGCGAGGTCTGATAGCGGTCCCAGAGCACGACGTCAGGAACCTGACCGCCGGCGAGCGAGGTGAGGAGCTTCTCTTCGACGAGCTCCTGCGGCACGTACGAGACCTCGTAGTCGTCCTGCGACTCGTTGAACCGCTCGGCCTGGGCTTCGAGCTGGTCGACCTGGTCGCCGGACCACGAGCCCCACATGACGACGGGCTCGGGGCCGTCGCCGCCGCCGGCGTCGCTGCCGGATGCACAGCCGGCGACGGTCACGACGAGGGATGCCGTGGCGAACACGGTCAGGACTCTCAGGTGCTTCTTCATCGAAATCTCCTTGGTGTGATGCGTGTGGTGGGTGTGGTGGGAAAGGGAAAACCGGTGGATCACTTCGACCCGACGTGGGCGACGCCCTCGATGATGTAGCGCTGCGCGAAGAGGAACACGAGCAGCACCGGGAGGCTGGCGATCACGGTGCCGGCCATGAGGGGACCGAAAGCGGTCTCGTAGTTGTTGACGAACGAGGCGAGGCCGACCTGGACGGTCATCATGTCCTGGCTGTTGAGCACGATCAGCGGCCAGAGGAAGTTGTTCCATCCGGCCTGGAAGCTGATGATGCCCAGCACTGCGAGCCCGGCCTTGGCGAGGGGGAAGTAGATGATCGCGAAGATGCGGAACTCGCTCGCGCCGTCGATGCGGGCCGCTTCGCCCAGCTCGTCGGGAAGCGTCTCGAAGAACTGCTTCATGAAGAACACGGCGAAGGCTCCGGCGGCACCGGGGATGATCACGGCCCAGTAGGTGTTGATCAGGCCGAGACCGCCCTGTCCGAAGACGTCATTGCCGCCGGCGAACGGGATCGAGCGCAGGATCAGGAACGACGGGATCATCGTGATGATGCCGGGGATCATGAGCGACGAGAGGAACACCGCGAAGACCGCCGCGCGGCCCTTGAACTGCAGCTTGGCCAGGGCGTAGCCGCCGAGGGCGCCGAAGAAGATGTTCGTCACGGCCCCGCCGATGCCGAGCACGAGCGAATTCACGAAGTAGCGGCCGAACGGCACCTCCTCGAACACCTGCAGGTAGTTCTCGAGTGTGGCGTTCGCGGGGATCAGGTTGAGCGCGCCCGAGAGGATCTCGGTGGCGGGCTTCAACGAGGTCGAGATCGTCCAGACGAGCGGGGCGACGGTGACGACGCTGATCAGGATGACGCCGACGTACCAGCCGACCGTCGCGATGCGCTTGCGGGTCGTCGGCTTGCGGCGCGAGGGCAGGGGCGCGGCCACCGGGGTGCCGGCGGCAACCGCGGTCTCGATGGCGCGGCCACCGCTGAGCGTGTTCGTCATCAGACGCCCTTCCGGTTGTTGAGCTTCGCGTTCAGAAGCGAGAACACGAGGATGATCAGGAAGAGCACGAACGACAGGGCCGACGCGTAGCCCATCTCGAGCGCGCCGAAGCCCTTGTTGTAGATGTAATAGACCATCGTGACGGTCGAGTTGCCCGGTCCGCCCTTCGTCAGCACATAGGCCTGGTCGAAGACCTGGAACGCGCCGATGATGAGCAGCGTCGACACGAGGAACGTCGTGCGCGTGAGCGACGGCAGCGTCACGTAGCGGAACTGCTGCCAGGCGTTCGCCCCGTCGAGGCGGGCCGCTTCGTAGAGCTCCCCGGGCACTCCCTGCAGGCCCCCGAGGAAGATGATCATGTTGGCGCCGAACCCGGCCCAGACGCTCATCATGACGATCGCGATCATCGCCCACTGCGACTCGTACAGCCACGCGGGCCCGTCGACGCCGAACCAGCTGAGCGCCACGTTCAGCAGACCGTTCTGCGGGTTCAGCATCCAGAACCAGATCGTCGCGGTCGCCACTGTCGAGGCGACGACGGGGATGTAGAAGAGGGTGCGGAACAGGCGCACCGCACGGTGGCGGCGATTGAGAAGCAGGGCGGTGCCGAGGGCGACGACGAGACCCGCCGGCACGTACAGCACCGTGTAGTACGCGGTGTTGCGCAGGGCGATCCAGAAGAACGGGTCGACCGCGATGTCGAGGTAGTTCTGGATGCCCAGCCACTCGAAGTCGCCGACGATCGCGTAGTCGGTGAGGCTCAGCACGAGTGCGATGACGATCGGCAGCGCCATGAACACGACGAACAGCACGCCGGGCACGAGCAGGAACAGCCAGGCGTTCCAGGTCATCTGCCTCGCGCTGGGGTTGCGGGACTTGCGCGGCTTGCCGGGTGTGGGCCCCGTGTTCGTCGGGCGGGACTCGTCGACGGATGCCGGAGCGTCCGTGGTCGTGGCGCTCATGCCGGTCGCGCTTCGGTGAGGGGCTTGCGGCGGACGGGCTCTCGACGGGGAGTGGCGAGTCCGGTCATGTCGAGCACGAGTTCGCAGAACATCGCGTTCGCCCACGAGAACCACTCCCGGGTGAAGACAGATGGATCGGTGACGAGGAACGACTCGTGCATGAGGCCGGTTCCGGCATCCGTCTCGAGCAGCAGCCGCAGGATGCGCTCCTTCTCGGCCCGATCGTCAGTGGTCAGCGCTTCGATGCAGAGGCCGATCGGCCAGACGTGGTCGACCGGGGTGTGCGGGCTGCCAAGGCCGCTCGAGTCGGTTCCCGAGGCGAGGGTTCCCGTGAAGAAGACCGGATTCGCGGTGCTCAGAATGAAGCGGCGGGTTGCGAGGTAGAGCGGATCGTCCGTTCCGCACCAGCCGATCAGCGGCAGGGACAGCAGGCTCGGCACATTCGCGTCGTCGAGAAGCAGGATGCCGCCGCGACCGTCGACCTCGTAGGCATAGATGTCGTCGCCCGAAGGGCTCGTGACGACCGTGTGCTCGGCGATGCCGCGCTCGATGTCGGCGCGCAGGTCGCGAGCGCTCGCCGCGAGGTCTTCGTCGTGCAGCACCTCGATCGCGATGCTCTCGATGTGCTGCAGCTCGACTGCGGCGAACATGTTCCCCGGCACGTTGTAGCCGTACTCGCAGGCGTCGTCGCTCGGGCGGAACGCCGACCAGGTGAGGCCCGTCTGCGCCGTCTCGCTGCCGCGCCCCTCGCGTACGAGTGTGTCGCTGGGCGGGCAGTCGAAGCGCTCGAACCGGTACGTCGAGTGGGCCTCGTGGTCCTGCTCGGTGCGCCAAAGCTCGATGATCGCACGTGCGGCGCGGGCGAAGGAGTCGCCGAGATGGTCGGCGCGGCCCGTCGTCGCCCACAGGTCGTGTGCGAGCTGCACGGGGTAGCAGAGGGAGTCGACCTCGTACTTGCGCTCCCAGATCCAGGGCGACTGCTCGGTGCGGTCGCTCTGGTGTCCGCTGCCGTCGGGTGCGGCGTTGAAGGCGTTGGCATACGGGTCGAGCAGCACGTACTCGATCTGCCGGCGCGACACCGCGGCGATCATGTCACTGATGGTCTGGTCCTCGGCAGCGAAGTGCAGGTACGGGCCGAGCTGGGCGGTCGAGTCGCGCAGCCACATCGCGGGGATGTCGCCCGTCAGCATGAACAGGGTGCCGTCGGGCATCTCGCGCAGGGTGGTGCCGAGGGTGTTCTCGAAGCAGCGCTCGAACATGGCCGCTGTCGCCTCGTCTGTCCGCGATCGCACGCGCTCTGCGACGGAGTGGATGAAGTCCGAATGGGTCTGAGCCACGATGCTCCTCGGTGAACCTGAGGTCGCCCCGCTCTGGACGACATCGCCGAGTGTAGCCCGGAATGCAGATTAAATCTATTTATATGTTTAGTTATGTACGAGACGGCTGGAATCCCGCGATTCTGGGCGCTGCTGCCTGGGAATAAGTATACCTATTCGTCTGGTTCTGGCCTGGGGTCTGAATCGCGCATGGTCACCGGCGCGATGATGCTCGGCGTCACGGGAACCCCGCGTCGCCTGGCGCAGCTGCGCGCCTGGGATCGGCGATGGTCTGGCGGATGCGGATGCGGATGCGGATGCGGATGCGGATGCGGCGGCGATGTTCCGGATCCCGCCGGAGCCTTCGTCCCCCGCCCTTTGAGCGCCTTCGTCCCTGTTCGTTGAGCGAGGCCGGCGGACCCTTCGCCCCCGGTCGTTGAGCGAGGCCGGCGGAGCCGCCCGAGACGAAACGCGCTACCTCACCGCGGGACGCTTCCCCCGAGCCGCCCGCTCGCGCCGCTCCCGCACGCTCCACCCACGCACCGCATCCAGCCCGCCGTCGATGAACGCCAGTCGCTTCGCGTGGCTCCACCCCTGCAGGCGCTTCTCCCATGCGAAGGCATCATCGATGCGGGCGTGCTCGCTGCTCCAGATGAGTTCGACCGGGAGCCGCCGTTTCGTGTACTCGCTGCCCATCCCCTCCTGGTGCTGGACGATCCGCTTGGTGAGATCGCGGGTGCTGCCGACGTAGAGCGTGCCGTCGGAGCAGCGAAGAATGTAGACGTATCCCATGCAGGCGGAGCGTACGCGCGGATGCCGACACTCGCCGCCGTCCGGGGGTGGGTGCGTTTCGTCTCGGGCGGCTTCGCAGTCCTCGCTCAACGACCGGGAGGAGGGGGTGCGGTGCGTTTCGTCTCGGGCGGCTTCGCCGTCCTCGCTCAACGACCGGGAGGGGCGCCGTCCTCGGCCAGCGACCGAAAGCGGAAGAGGAGCACCGGTCGTTGAGCGAGCGGAGCGAGACGAAACGCGCTCAGACCGCCCGGTCGCGCAGTGCGGCGGCGATCCGGTCGACCGCCTCGACCATGACCGGTCGGGGGAGCGCGAAGACGAAGCGCGTGTATCCGATCGCTGCCTCACCGCAGGCGGCGCCATCCGTCATCGCGACTCCGGCGTGCTCACGGAACCACTCGCCGAGATCCCCGGTCAACCCGGTCTCGCGGAAGTCGAGAAGCGCGATGTAGCTGCCCTCGGGCACGATCATCCGCACGCCGGGCAGCTTCTCGTCGACGAGCTGCGCCAGCATCCGCCGGTTGCCGTCGAGGTAGTCGACCACCTCATCGAGCCACTCGCGGCCGCCCGTGTAGGCCGCGATGTTCGCGACGACGCCGAGCGTCGAGGTGCCGTGCCCTGCCCAGAATCCGAGGCTCTCCCACAGCGCGGCGTCTGCGTCGTTCGAGAGGATGACCTGCGCGCACTTGAGGCCTGCGAGGTTCCACGCCTTCGACGCCGACGTCGCGGTCAGCGTGTGCGACGCCGCCGCCTCCGACACCGATGCGTACGGAATGTGCTGAGCCGGCGCGTAGACGATGGGTGCGTGGATCTCGTCGGAGAACACCCGGCCACCGGCATCCGCCACGACCGAGGCGATCGCGAGCAGCTCGTCACGGGTCGCCACGGTACCGAGCGGGTTGTGCGGGTTGCAGAGCACCAGCATCTCGCCGCCGTCGCGGAATGCCTGGGCGACGGCATCCAGGTCCATGACCCAGCGTCCGTCGACCTCGATGCTCGGCACCTCGATCACTCGACGGTCATGCATCGGCGGCACCAGGAGGAACGGCATGTATGCGGGCGTCGGCACGATGATCGCCGAGCCGGGAGTCGTGAAGTGCTCGATCGCCAGCTCGAACGCGGCGATCACGTCGGGGACATGGTGCACCCGCTCGGGCGAGATCTCCCACCCATACGAATCGGAGTACCAGCGGGCCGTGGCCTGCGAGAGGTCCTTGGCGAGCTTCTCGGGCAGGTAGCCGGTGACGCCCAGATCCAACGCATCCTTCACCGCGCTGTTGATCGCGGGGGCGAGTCCGAAGTCCATCTCGGCGACGAACGCGCCGATCATGTCGGGGAAGTTCGTCCATTTCAGGCTGCCTGCCGCTCGCAGGTCGTCTTGCGTGATCTGGTCGAACGTTCCGGTCGTCATTCTTCAATCCTTCCATCCACGGGGAGCCCTCGGCCCGGATGCGGAAGGTCTGGGCTCGTCGACACCTGCACGTCCGGATCACAGATGCATGCCGAGAACGACGGGCTCGGCCTGCATCCGTGATCTGAGCGTGCATCTGTGAGGGCTGCCCGGACGCGGCCCGCACCGAGGGCGGGCCGCGTGCGGGGTCACTTTCGCATCGGAAGACGGCCCTTCGGATGCGTTTTCGACCCCGCACCGAGTGCCCGATGCGTGCGAGGTCACTTCTGCATCGGAAACCGGGGCCAGCGGTGCGTCATCGACCCCGCACCGAGCGCCCACCGCGCCACGGCATTGAGCCACCCCTGAACCCGTGCCAGGATTGCCCCGACTCGGCCCATCGGGGGCGGGGACGAAGGGATTCTCATGCAGCTGGCGATGATCGGACTCGGTCGGATGGGTGCCAACATCGTGCGCCGCCTCATGCGGGCGGGGCACGAGTGCGTGGTCTATGACGTGAACGCCGATGCGGTGCAGGCGCTGGTCGCCGAGGGAGCCGTGGGTGCAGACAGCATGGCCGACCTGGCGTCGAAGCTCGAAGCGCCGCGGGCTGTGTGGATGATGGTGCCTGCCTCGCTCACGGGAGCGGTGGCCGACCAGGTCGCGGAGGTGCTCGACGAGGGCGACATCCTGATCGACGGCGGCAACTCGAACTACCGCGACGACGTGCGGCGGGCGAAGGCCTTCCGCGAGCGCGGCATCCACTATGTCGATGTCGGCACGAGCGGTGGAGTGTTCGGGCTCGACCGCGGGTACTGCCTGATGGTCGGCGGACCGGATGAGGCCGTGCAGCGCATCGAGCCCGTGCTGCGCACGATCGCTCCCGGGGTCGGCGAGATCGAGCGCACTCCCGGTCGCACGGGAGATCTCACCCCCGAGGAGCAGGGCTATCTGCACTGCGGGCCGTCGGGCGCGGGGCACTTCGTGAAGATGGTGCACAACGGCATCGAGTACGGCATCATGGCGTCGATCGCCGAGGGCCTCAACCTGCTGCACAACGCGGATGCCGGAGTGCGCGAGGCCGAGCACTCGGCCGAGATCGCCCCGCTGGAGGAGCCCGAGTTCTACCAGTTCCCGATCGACACGTCGAAGGTCGCGGAGCTGTGGCGCCGAGGGTCCGTCATCTCGTCGTGGCTGCTCGACCTGACGGCCGCCGCGCTGGCAGAGAATCCGCAGCTCGACGGTCTGGCCGGTCGGGTCTCCGACTCGGGCGAAGGCCGCTGGACGGTCAAGGCCGCTGTCGACGTGGGCGTGCCCGTGCCGGTGCTCGCGGCGTCACTGTTCGAGCGCTTCGCCTCGCGCGACGAAGACAAGTTCGCGAACCAGGTGCTGTCGGCGATGCGCCTGCAGTTCGGCGGACACCAGGAGCTTCCGGCCGGCGATGTGCTCGAGGCCGGGTCGCGCAAGGCCGACTCGGACAGCGCCTGATCGCTGAGTGTGCCGCGGACCTCGTTCGTTGAGCGAGGCCCGCGGAGCGGCCCGAGACGAAACGCCCCCGCGGTCGACGTTTCGTCTCAGTCGACTTCGTCGTCTTCGCTCAACGACCGTGATCTGTCCGTTGAGCGAGGCCCGCGGAGAGGCCCGCCTCCGTTCGTTGAGCGAGGCCCGCGGAGCGGCCCGAGACGAAACGCACCACGACACAAGAAAGGCGCCCCCGCATGACCCCGACTCCCCGCATCCGACGGGCCGATCCCTCGGACGCCAACCGCCTCGCCGCGATGCTGCACGCCTTCAACACGGAGTTCGACACCGAGACCCCGGGGGTCGAGGTGCTCGCCGAACGATTGCGCACGCTGCTGGCCGGAGCCTCGACCTTCGCGGGTGCTCGCAGACGACCCTGCCGCGGGCGTCGCCCTCGTGACCCTGCGCCCGAACGTGTGGTCTGACGGGCCGGTCGCGCTGCTCGACGAGATGTACGTCGAGCCCGAGCAGCGGGGCACCGGAATCGGCAGCGCGATCCTGCAGCACATGGTCGAGATCTGCGAGCAACTCGGAGTCGCGGCGATCGAGATCAACGTCGACGAGTCGGATGCCGGGGCGATGCGCTTCTACGAACGGCACGGGTTCAGTGGCGTCGACCCGGACTCCGGCGAGCGCGCGTTCTACTTCTACCGGTCGCTCGAGGCGGGAGACTAGCCCCGCACACGCGATGGCTATCCTGGCGCCATGGACCCTCTTCTCCTCTCGATCCTCCTCCCCGTCGCCGGTTTCCTGATCGGACTGCTGATCCTGTGGCTCGTGATCTACACGGCTGTGCGATCGGCGCTGACGTCGCACCGTCAGGCGTTGGCAGAAGAGGCTCGACCGGCGCGGCCCTACGTCGGACGGTGAGCGTGCCCACGGTCGTCACGCTCTCGGGCGCGGAAGCGGCCGGGCTCGACCCTGAGATCCTTGAGGTCTGGGCTGCAGTCTTCGGTGAGGTCGCGGATGCCGACGAGTGGCGAGCATCCGTCTGGGACCGGCATCGATCGCGGGCGGGCTTCCGCCTCGTCACAGCGCGTGACGACGAGCGGATGCTCGGCTTCGCCTGGGGATACACCGGCGAGCGCGGGCAGTACTGGTCTGATTTCATCTCACGCGAGGTCGGCTCGAGCGTCGACGACTGGATCGGCGGTCACTTCGAGTTCGTCGAGCTCGCGGTGATACCCGATGCGCGGGGCCACGGAATCGGGCGTCGATTGCACGATGCGCTCGTCGCCGACCTGCCGCATGAGCGAGCGCTGCTCTCGACGTCGGCCCGCTCGGATGATCCGGCCGTTCGTCTCTACTCGTCAAGCGGGTGGGTCACCCTCGCGACGTATGGAGAGGACCGACAGGTCATGGGGCGGGTCCTCGCCTAGACCGGGCCCGCATCGACTCGCGCGACTAGTCGCAGGCGATCCCGTCACCGTCGCGATCGAGGTCGTAGATGTCCGAGCCGACGACCCGCACGGGACCCTGCACATATCCGGGCCCGTCTCCGCTGCCGCCAGCGCAGTCGACGTCACTGGAGATAGGCACGCATGCACCGGTGTAGTTCGAGTCGCAGCCACCACCGCCCTGCTGCACGAGCGGCACCGGTGCGGGCGCCGGCGCGGGCGCAGGAGCGGGCGCGGCAACCGGTGCGGGAGCCTTGCTTCCGATCGCTGTCACCTCGTTGACCGGCTGCACCGAGACAGCCTCGCCGACGACCTCGCGAGACACTTCCACACCATCGACCAGGGTCACGCGGTACGTGATCACCTTCACGCCGTTCACGCCGGCGGCGACGAGTGCTGTGGCGCCTTGATCGAGCTGAGGGTCGTCGACCGTGGCCGCCTCGAACGGCACGGGCACCTCTTCGGTCGCCGTCTCGAACGTGGTCGGCGTGGGGGCGGGACTCGGTGCAGGAGCCGATGTCTCAACCGCCGCGAAGTTCTGCGGCTCGGATGCCGTCGGGGTTGCTCCGCTGTTCGCGCTGACGATGCCGCCACCCGTGACCAGAAGAGCGGCCATGCCCAGGGCGACCACGCCCGACATCCGCGACCGGAGCCCCAGTGCCGGAAGAGCGCGAGCGGCCATCACATAGAGGGCGATGCCGACCATCGCCGTGGCCACCAGCAGGATCGCGATCGGCGACACACGGGCCAGTACCCCGCCGACCACGAGTGCGCCGAAGATGATGCCAGCGGTGCGCCACCCGCTGCGTCGCTTCGAGGCGACGGATGCTGCGGCCGGAGCGAGGTGCGACAGCTGCGATGTCACGGCAGCAGCCGGCGACGGCGATGTGGCATCCGTCCAGCGATGGCCGTCCCACCAGCGCAGCTGATGCGGATTCTGCGGATCTGGATGCCAGGAGGCAGGCGGCAGTGACATGAGAGTTCCCCTCGACAGTGAGGCGACGAATCGCCAGCGCCCCCAGAGCGCTTTGACCTGTATATCGGTTGCTGGACGCGTCGGACAAGTAACGATTCAGACCGGAATGCCACCTCGGTCGGCGAGAGCGTCAGCGCTGGAGTGGGACCGCGTCACACTCCCCGGTCGGACGGCGATGCAAGATACTGCACTGTCCTCATATGTGTGCTTTGCTACGTCATGCGGTCGCGAAGACGGGCAAAGGCGCCGATTGACATGTCTCCCGACCGTTCGAGCGGACCTCGAGCGCTCGCACTCTCCCGGGGTCCGCTCGACAACGTCTGGCGATGTGAGTGCCGACGAAGGGGGCGGGTATGAATCAGAACGACCAGGTGCGGTACACGCGGCTGCGATTGCTGGGAAGCACGGGGATCGTGGCGTCCCTCGCGATGCTCGCCCTCGCCGGGTGCACGGGGACGGTGACGAGCATCCAGACTTCGGCTGCGTCACCGGACGCTCGTGACACCCTCGACTTCTCCGGGCCTTTCGCATCGGACTATGCCGAAGCGTGGGTGGAATCGGAGTCGGATTTCGTGCGCCTCGTGATCGAAGACGAGAAGATCTCCGAACAAGAGTGGGCTGCGGTCGAACGACGGATGGCTGCCTGCTTCTCGAGTAAAGGTGCGACGTTCGAGGGGTACACGCGGGATGGCGGCTACGAGGCGCAGAGAAACTCTCTGTCGGTCGATCGTCTCAGCGAAGTCATGGGCGAGTGCGAGCGATTCACGGGCGAGGCCTGGCTCGGCTTCCTCTGGTTCTGGCCACAGAAGAATCCGCATAACCTGCCCATCGAAGAGATCGTTTCTGAGTGCCTGATCCGCAACGGCATCGTCGCTCCTGACTACACGCCCGAGGACTTCCTCCGTGACAATCCGACCCTGTCCTTTCCCTACCTGCGTTCTGGTGAGGGGGAGCGGGGTGCGCTCGAATGCAACGCAGACCCGAGGGTCAATCTGTAGGCGCGGTTCCAGCGGCCCGGCTCAGTCTTCCCGATACCGCTCCCACCCCGCCCAGTCCGGCCGGTCCACGACACAGAATCGGTTGCCCTCGGGGTCTTCCATGATTACGTAGTCGGCGTCGTCGGGCCGGTTGTCCCAGTGCACCTCGCGGGCGCCGAGCTCGGCCAGGCGGCGCACCTCGGCATCCTGATCCTCGGCGTAGATGTCGAGGTGGATGCGGGGCGGCAGCACCCGCTCGGAATGATGCGCGTCGAGGGCGATGCAGGGGGCGTCCGCGTCGCGCGGTTTCAGCACGACCCAGTCGTCGGATGCCGGGTCCCGCTCGACATAGTCGAGTGCCGCCTGCCAGAAGCGGGACTGCGCCGGCAGGTCGTTCACGCGGATCACGATCGACACGATCTTCAACATGGCCGTCAGTGTAGGCAGGGCGTGGCACTCCGACCAGGGGGTTCCGCTCAGATCGTGAGCGGCACGACTTCGCCCGACGCGCGCCCGTCGGCGTGCAGCAGATGCCCGAGATGCTTCGTCGTGCGCAGCACGACCGACCGGTCGGCAATGCTCACCCCGGGCAGGCGTTCTTCGATGATCGCCTCCATGCGTGCGACGTCCTGCAGGGTGCGCAGCCACACCGCCATGATCACGTTGTACTCGCCGACGGTGTTCGCGACGAGGCGCACCTCTTCGATGCGTCCGAGCTGCGCACCGATGCGGGCCGCCATCGCGGCCGGCACCCGCAGGAAGTACCACGCGTAGATGGGCCAGGGCGTGTAGCGCCGGGCGACGTCGACGCGGATCGCCAGCCGCCCCGACTCGCGCATCTCGGCGATCGCATCGCGCACCCGCCGAGGGGCCATCCCCAGCCGCGAGGCCAGCTCCGTGATCCCGACGCGACCGTCGTAGGCCAGCTCGGCCGCGATCGCGTTCCTCTGCTCCGCCGACATGCGCACGGATGCGGAGGGGGCGCGCCGTTCCAGGGCCTCGATCTGCGCGACCTCCTGTGTGGTGAGCGCCCGGAGCCGCCATCCCCGCGCATCGCGGACGGTCTCCGAGACCAGGTGAGTGCGCATCGAGCGCACGCCGGCTACCCCGCGGATGCGCTCGAGCGTCCAGACGGCCAGGGCCTCGGCATCCGGCACTGCGAGTGTCAGGAAGATGTCGCGTCCACCCGCGGTGAGGTCGATCGTGAACGCCTCGGGGTCTCTTCCGAGCGTCTCGGCGACCGCCAGCGTCTCGCCCGGGCTGCACTCGATCTCGATGAGGACGAGCACCGCCGGCGCGCCCGCGCCATACCCGGTGACGTAGACGATGCCCTCCGCCACGAGCCGAGCCCACCGCCGCGACAGGGTGGCGGGGTCGGCGCCGACGACGGGCGCCAGCGCGTTCCAGGTCGCGCGCGGACTCACCTGCACGGCGTGGATGAGTCGCTGGTCGAGGTCGTCCAGTCCGATTTCCTGCATGCGCCACGCCCCTGCATCCGATTTCGTGCACCTGACCGTGATCGTACAACCCCGTTCCTAGAGTCGCTGCAACCCGATCCGCTCTTGCTCCACCCGATCCCTCTCAAGGAGTCCTCATGGCTGTCCCCGCACCGCCTGGCAAGACCATCTCCGGCCGCACCGCCCTGCGCGGGGCCGTCGGCTTCCTCGTCGTCATGGAGCTCGGCTCCGGAATGCTGCAGGGCTGGTACCCCGTGCTGCTCGCCGCGATCGGCGAGGAGTTCGGCGTCGGCGCCGCGCAGCTCAACTGGGTCAGCGCCGCCTACATGCTCGCCACCGTCGTCTGTGTGCCGATCCTGGCCAAGCTTGGTGACCGATACGGGCACAAGCGACTGCTGCTGATCTCGACGGCGCTCGTCGCGCTCGGATCGATCGTGGTCGCCATCGCCCCGAGCTACGAGCTCTTCCTCGTGGGCCGGGCCCTGCAGGCGCCTCTCGCCGCCTTCCTGCCGCTCGAGTTCGCCATCGTCCGCGATCGCGACGAGAAGTCCGCCGGACGATCGATCGGCAAGCTCGTCGGTGCGCTCACCTTCGGGGCCGCCCTCGGTGCCCTCGGCTCCGGCCTGCTGTTCGGAGCACTCGGCGACCTCCGGGCGGTGCTCTGGTTTCCTGCGATCTTCCTTCTCATCTGCGTGCCGGTCGTGGCGTTCCTCGTTCCCGAGACCACCGTCCGCGCCGCCGGCAAGACCGACTGGCTCGGCGCCTCGCTGCTCGGCATCGGCCTTCTCGCCGCACTCGGTGGCATCTCGAACGCGTCGGCGTGGGGGTGGACGAACCCGATCACGTGGGTCGCGATCCTCGGCGGTGTCGCTCTGCTCGTGGTGTGGGTGATGGTCGAGAAGCGCGTCGCGTACCCGCTCATCGACATCGCTCTGCTCACCAAGGGCGGCATCGGACTGCCGATCATCATCGCGTTCCTCTTCGGCGCGCAGCTGTTCGGCGGGCAGACGGCCTCCAGCGTCTACGTGCTCAGCGATCCGGATGCTGTCGGCTTCGGCCTCGGGTTCACCGCGGCCATGGTCGGCGTCATCTCGCTGGCCGCAGCGCTCTCGGCCTTCCTCGCGTCGATCGTCGGAGACCGCGTCGCCGGGCGCATCGGAGCGAAGGGCGCGATCGTCCTGGGCGGTGTGCTGGTCGCGGGAAGCTACCTCGCCTTCATCACGGCGCCGACCGTCGTCGCGGTGTTCGTCGGGTCGATGGTGATGGGCGGCCTCGGCAACGGTCTGCTCATCTCCGTGCTGCCGACCATCGTGGTGCGTCGTGCCCCCGCCGACTCGGTCGGCATCGCCTCGGCCCTCTACAACACGTCTCGCACCGCGGCCGGAGCCGTCGCGGGTGCGGTGTTCGCCCTGGTCATGGGCAGCTTCCTCATGACCGTCGGCACGGGGGACACCGCCGTGACCACCACCTCGTTCGGCGGATACGTCGCGGTGTGGGGCATCTGCGCGGCCATCGGCGTCGCGATGGCGGTGCTCGCTCTCTTCCTCCGCGTTCCTGCTCCGGTCGCCGAGACCCCTCTTCCTGTCCCCGCCGCCACGGCCGACCCCGTTCTCGAAGGAGAAACCGCATGACCCTCGCCGACCCGTCCACCCGCACCCTGCTCGACCTCGCGGAGGCGAAGCAGCGCAGCGCGGATGCCGTGCGCTCCTGGGAGCAGCGTCTCGTCGAGATCAGCCACGAGATCCACGACGATCCCGAGATCGCGTTCGAAGAGGTGCGGGCGGCGAACCTGGTCGCCGGGGCTCTGCGCGATGCCGGCTTCACCGCCACCGTCGGCGCGTTCGGAGTCGACACGGCCATCGACGCCAGCTTCGGCGACGGGGAGTTCGTGGTCGCGATCTGCGCCGAATACGACGCTCTTCCGGTCATCGGTCACGCCTGCGGACACAACGTCATCGCGGCCGCCGGCCTCGGTGCGGCGATCGCGCTCGCGGCCATCGCCGACGACGCAGGGCTGACCGTCAAGCTGCTCGGCACCCCCGCTGAAGAGCACGGTGGCGGCAAGGTGCTCATGCTCGAGGGCGGCGCGTGGGAAGACGCCACGGTGTCGCTCATGGTGCACGGCGCCCCCGGCATCGACGTGCGATGCGAGAGCTTCGCGACCCAGGCCGTCGACCGCTTCCAGATCACCTACACGGGGCGACCGGCGCATGCCGCTGCGGCTCCCGACAAGGGCGTCAACGCGCTGGATGCGGCAACGATCGCGCTCACGGCGATCGGACTGCTCCGTCAGCAGCTGCCCGGCACCGTCCGAACGGCGGCCGTGATCACACAGGGCGGTGAGGTGACGAACATCATCCCCGCGCGCACCGTGCTGCAGGCCGAGGTGCGCTCGTTCGATCTCGACGAGCTGCGCGACGCCAAGCGGCGGGTGATGGCCTGCTTCGAAGCGGGCGCGCTCGCCTCGGGATGCTCGTGGGAGCAGGTGCGCACCGAGCCGCGATACGACCCGCTCGTGCAAGAGCCGCTGCTCTCCGACGCCTGGAACGACGCGCTGACCGAGCTCGGACGCGAGCCCATCGCCTTCTCCGGAATGGCGGGCGGATCGACCGACATGGGCAACGTCTCTCAGGTCGTGCCGTCGATCCACCCCGGTATCGCGATCATCGGCTCCACGTCGGCTCCACACACCGAGGGATTCGCGGCGGATGCGGCGACACCCGCCGCCGACCGCGCAGTCATCGACTCGGCGATCGGCCTTGCGTGGGCTGCGGCGACCGCGGCGCTCACGCCGTCGTCGCGTGCGGATCTGCTCGCCCGACAGGCCGCGCGACCGGCCGGGGCGACCACCCACCCGCAGGGCGAGGAGTGACGACTCTCGCCTCGGCGACCGACGCCCGCCGCGGCGTGTACGTCTCGGCGTTCGACCTGTTCTCGATCGGCATCGGCCCCTCGTCGTCGCACACGGTGGGGCCGATGCGCGCCGGGTGCGACTTCGCCCGGCGTGTGCTGGCGCAGCATCCAGATGGCCCTCGTCGTGTGGAGGTCGTTCTGTACGGGTCGCTCGCGGCGACCGGACTCGGGCATGGGACGCCCGATGCGGTCGTCGCCGGGTTGGCGGGTCTTGATCCTGAGACCTGCGACCCGGCTGCCGTGCGCGGCGCGTGGTCGGGGCATCCGGCGGGGTCACCGCTGTTGTTCGGTGGTGTCGTGCCCGTGGCGTTTGACAGCTCTGATGTCGTGCTCGATCCGTTCACTCGGCAGCCCGCGCACCCGAACACGCTGGTGATCCGGGCGTTCGGAGATGGTCCTGATCCGTTGGTGGAGGAGACGTACCTCTCGGTGGGCGGCGGGTTCATCCAGCGTGTCGGCGAGGTTGTCGAGAGCCCGGTCGTGGCTGACGGGATGCCGTCGTTCCGCACGGCTGCGGAGTTGCTCTCGCTGTGCGTCGATGGCTTGTCGATCGCCGACGTCGCGCGTGCAGGTGAGCTCACCGCCCGTGACGCCGATGCCGTCGACGCTGGTCTCGATGCGATCTGGACCGCCATGCGCGAGTGCGTCGACGCGGGGTTGGATGCCGAGGGACTGCTGCCGGGCGGGCTCGGCGTGCCGCGGCGCGCGCGCTCGATGCGCGACAGCATTCTGCGTGCGGAGGCTGCGGGGCAGCCGGTCACGTCCGACTGGCTGCAGGCGTTCGCGCTCGCCGTCAATGAGGAGAACGCCGGGGGTGGGCGGGTCGTCACCGCTCCCACGAACGGTGCCGCCGGCATCCTGCCCGCTGTGCTCATGTACTACTCGCGGTTCGTGCCCGGGGCGGATGCCGCGGCTGTGCGGACCTTCTTGCTCACCGCCGCCGCGATCGGCTCGCTCATCAAGGCGAACGCGTCGATCTCGGGGGCGGAGGGCGGATGCCAGGCCGAGGTCGGCTCCGCTTGTGCGATGGCGGCCGCGGGGCTCTGTGCCGTGCTCGGCGGAACCCCGCAGCAGGTCGAGAACGCGGCCGAGATCGCCATGGAGCACCACCTCGGGCTCACGTGCGACCCGATCGCCGGACTCGTGCAGATTCCCTGCATCGAGCGCAACGCCGTAGCCGCCTCGACTGCCGTCACGGCTGCCCGCCTCGCCCTGCACGGCGACGGCAGCCACGTGGTGTCGCTGGATGCCGTGATCGAGACGATGCGCCAGACCGGCGCCGACATGAGCGACAAGTACAAGGAGACCAGTCGCGGTGGGTTGGCGGTGAACGTGGTGGAGTGCTGAGGGGTTACGTCGTCGTCGAGAGATTCGCGCGGTAATCCGAAATCGCTCGCGCCAGCGGATCGATGATCTCGCTTAGGTCGTCCGCCAGCCGCCCGGCGTCATCGCCCTGCGAGAGGCGTGAGTCCAACGCTGCCTGCGCGCGTGCGCGGCCGACTCCCTCGGCCAGCTCGAACGCGAGCACGTCGAAGTCGCGCTCGAGTGCATGCGGCACCGTGGCCCGCACGCGTCCGAGCTGAGCGTCGTCACTCGTCAGGTGCAGATGCGCTCGCAGCTCCGGGTCGACACCCGTTCCGCCGATGTGGACGATCTCTCCCGTGGCCGTGTCGAGCCAGACGTAAAGCCATGACCCGGTCGGGCGCACCTGACCGCTGCGCACGGAGATGACGCGGGGTCGGACGGGGGTCATGCGCCAACGATAATCGGCAGCGGAGGCGTTCTCCAGGACTGCGGTGAGGCCTTGTGGCGGCGAACGCCCTGAAGTGCTGACGTGAGAACCCTGTGCAGCCGTGATGCCGCGGGCAGCCGCCTTGGCACTAGGGCCGCCAGTATGCCGAACCGTCCGGTTCGCGGGCCAGGATGCCGTGGATGATCAGGTATCGGCGCAGCGTTGGAACATCGCTGGTGTATCGCTCCAGGCGAGCGTTCACCTCGGCTTCCGTGACGCGTTCGTCGGTCTCGAGCGCTCGCTCGCCGATGCTCTGCAGAAGTGCGGCGCGCTCATCTCGACGCCGCGGGTACTGGCTGATTTGGCCATCCGCACCAATCCAGCGAGTCGATCGATCGGCGCCGCCGCCTCCTGAAGTGCTGACCAGGTCGGCCAGCGCCTCCTTGATCCCGCGGGATTGGAAGGTATAGCCCTCGCCGCGATCCTCGACGAGGCCGCCGCGCACCAACGCTCTGACGGCCTTCTGCCGTCGGGAGGGGGAGAGTTCGTCGCCCGGATGGCCGTGCAGGACGATGTGCGCGAAGACGCGCGCGATCTCGTCGTTCGCCAGGCAGGCGAGCATCGCTCGGACGTCGGTCACGGTACCTCTTTCATCACAGGCTGACGCCTCGATGTGCGCATGGGGCCCGCCGCAACCAGAACGACGCAAACGGCGTATAAGGCGATTGAGCATGTGATCGCCCACTCCACACCCCAGCGGTCCCCGATGATCATCGTGATCGGAGCGACTATGGCGACGATGACTGAGTCCGCCATTGACACCAATGATTCCGACGTCGCCCGATAGTTATTGCCGATCCGTTCGTGGAAGAGCCCCGCGACGACGATGGTCTGCAGTATCTGCAGACCGACGTGGAGCAAAAAGGACGCCACGATGAGTACCGGCTGATCGAGAAAAGCGAAGAGCAGCGTCGCAATCGCGTTCAACGCTGCCAGAATCATCACTCGACTCGGCGAGATCTTGATGAAACGGAGGAGCGAGGGCGCCAAGACCGAAGTGGCGTTCATCACGAAGAAGCCCACGAAGATGAAGCCGAGTGAAACCATGTCGAACTTCACCTGCCAGAGCAGAAATGGAGCGACAGCGCATGCGTTGGTCACGATGTAGATGAGGGTGTAGGGGCCGTTGATCACCCCGCCCGCATCTCTCAGATATTGCTTCCAAGGGACTTGCTGGGCCTCTGCCGCTGCGTCCTTGAACAAGAAGACGACCATCGTTGCGAGGGCATAGAGGCCGATGGCCCCGAGCCAGATCAGCTCCGGACTGATCTGGAACAGCCACAGCCCGAGCAGCCCAGCCAGAATCGCGGCCCCTCCGCCAAGGTATTCGAGGCGTCCAAACGTGCGCGAGATGGAGTTCGCGTCGGCGTTCGGGAGCTGATTGATGATCAGCGCGTTGCTTGTCCCGCTGAGCGCCGCGACAGCGATGCCTGCGAGTACTTGCGCGGTGATGAGCAGCGTCGGGGACAGGTTCAAGAAGAACAGCGAGAAGGCGGCAATGCGGACGAAGTTGCCCACCTGAAGGGCGAGCTTGTTGGAATAGCGGTCGAAAACCACAGCGAACGGCAACTCTGTCGCCGCGACGGCGATGCTGAATGCCGATGTCATGACCCCCACGAACGCAAGCGAGTATCCGAGTGCCTGAAAGTAGACGACGTCGACCACGGTGAAGCACGCGACCCCAGCCGCGCTGAGCACGTAATACGCGTAGATCCTGGTCATTTCTCACATGAAGGTCGGCCCCGCGTATGCGATGCGCGGCGCAGGGGCAGATGGAAGCGAACGGGCGAACTCTGAGAGCCTGTTGGAAGAAGCGAAGTACGTTGCATCGGTGATGCACATTCCTGTCGCGACGACTCGGATCACCGCAAAGCTGGGTGAGTTCGCGAGGACGACTCGATACACATCGATGCCTTCTCGCGAGAGGGCGTCGATCAGTGAGGGCAGTGTGGCTTCCTGGCACATCTTCGCCGGCGGTCGGGAATCAGCAGAGTCCTGGAAAAAGTTTGGGAGAACGTCCACAGCCTCGCCCGTGAACCAGAGGCGTCGCATGTCGTCCTCGACTGCCTCAACCTCAATCGCAAGGTCGAGCGAATGCAGGATCTGCAGACACTCGATGAATGCTCGCATCGACGCCTCACGTATGTCGTTGCCTGCTCCGATTCCTCTGGCTGTGCGCGTCGCAGACTGTTCGTCCGTGACGTACGTGGCGTGCACGACGGCGACATTGAATGGATTGGGCAGCGCGTGGAGCAGCATCCGCCCCGGCAGGCCACTCAAAGCGTCCGCGACGTAGGGGTGAAGGTCCTCGACGGCGAGCGCTGCCAAGCGCTGCCCTGTTCGTGCGTAGTACCAGAAGGCGTCGCGCTCGATCAGCTCCAGCAGGGCCTGAAGCGTCGCATCGTCGAGGTTTGCCCCGGCGGCCACACCGGTCGTCGACGTCACTGTGAACCGGCAAGCGTCTGAGCTTCGGGGCAGGTACGGGCAGAAGACGAGGTTCGCCGGCACGAGAACCTCCTTGCGGCTCATCAGGTTCTCACCAGCAACCCATTCCGTCAGAAGATCGGGTTTGTATGCATCAATCCCGAGAGTCGAATCGCAGGCTGGGTAGCCGAACTCGACGATCGGATCGATGGCGTCGGCGAGATCGCGCTCGAGTCCGAGGGTCACTCGTGCAGGGAACGGGTCCGCGGCAAAGTACCGTTCCAGTCCCTCACCGAGAAAACTGGCGAGAGCTTGTCCCGTGGTCAGCCCTTTTCCACCTGCTACCTCGCAGTCCGTCGGATTCGTGGAGGTGCGGATCAGTCCTTCCAGCAGCGTCGCATGCGGTTCGTCACCGCCGTCGTATGGATTGCTGACGATCGCTGCAAACCCGATGGCCGCTCGATTGGCGGCGACGAAGTCTGCAGCGAGGACGCTTCGACGACCGCGGGTATCTGCTTCGTCGCTTTCACTCGATCGAGAACTCAAGGCGTGAAAGGTGCGGGTGAGGTCCGACAGCTCCCGCGGTGCATCACGGCAATCCTCGCAGTCGGGCACAGGGAAGCAGACGGACCAGCATTGTGGTCCATAGATGTTGGTGACCGCGACGGGAATGCCATGCCCGTCCAGCATCCGCAGAATGAGGCTGATCGCCTCCTCCGTGACGAGGCCGGGGCGATCGAAGTCTGCGTAGTGCTGCTCGAGGAGCAATAGCGATGATCCGAGACAGGTGCGGCATCCCCAGATTCTCGTGGCGCTGATTGGTGCCCAGACGGAACCTGAATCCCCGTGGAACTCCGCCACCTCCACCGCGGTGTTTCTCGAAGGCTGCTCGACCACGCTCGGCTCGAGACCGAGCTCGGCGCAGATCTCTCGATAGATCGCTTCCAACGTGCCACCCCTCCCCAGGAGAAGGGGCCGGTGCGAACACCGGCCCCTTCTTCATTGTTATCGGCCTCCTAAGGGCGGCCTCCGTACTTGCTCTTGCCCTGACGGCCAACAAATACACGACGATTCTTGGGCGCGATAAGCATCATTTCCCCCTCTCGTTTCTCTCGGCCGCGCGGAACACGACCTACTGGCGGAGATCACGTCTCGAACTACTCCGTTTCGGACGTCAATTGCTCCATGTGAGGACGATATTTGCTTATGCGAGGCTGAGAATCAACACTTTCCCTATATATTGCGCACGAGCATGAAGGGGTGCTTGCCGAGCAGACCAGATCTCACAACCGTCCCGTTGAAGGTGATGCGAAGGAATGCGAGGATGGCGCAATCTGCTGGCTAAGGAGTGCGAGATGAGACCACTGCGCTACGCGATCAACGTCACTCTCGATGGATGTGTCCACCACGAGGCGGGTGTCGCTCCGGATGAGGAGCTGATGGGCTTCTGGACGTCTGAGATGGAGCGGGCGGATGCCGTCATCTACGGCCGAACGACCTACGAGATGATGGAGGGCGCGTGGCGTCGCCCGGCATCCGGTGTGTGGCCCGACTGGATGCAGGAATGGGAGATCCCGTTCGCCGAGGCCATCGACCGCGTGCCGAAGCACGTCGTGTCGAGCGCGCTGGATGCGGTCGACTGGAACGCAGAGCTCATCCGAGGTGACCTGGGTGAGGCCGTTCAGCAGCTCAAGCGGCAGCCGGGCCAGGGCATGTCCGTCGGTGGGGTGACTCTCCCTCTCGCGCTCGCTGAGCGGGGGTTGATCGACGAGTTCACCTTCGTCGTGCACCCGGTTGTCGCCGGAAGCGGCCCGCGGCTGCTCGACGGTCTGAGCCAGCGCCTGAGCCTTGAGCTCATCGAGCGCCGCGATTTCGCATCAGGAGCGGTCGCTCACACCTACCGCCCGCGCAACTGAAGGTGTTCCGATGGATAGCCTGTTCAGGTGCCCCGTCCCCGAAGTGAAGCAGCGCGCCAGTCTGTGCTCGAGGCGATGCGCGCTGCCGTGGTGGCCGGCGCCTACGAAGCGGTGACGATCGAGGGGCTCGCCGAGACCGCGGGAGTCGCCAAGCAGACGATCTACCGCTGGTGGCCGTCGAAGGCGGCGATCCTCGGTGAGGCGCTGCTCGAAGGAGACCTGCCAGGAGCGGATCCCGCAGTCGCGATGAGCGACGACATCCGGGCTGACCTGCACGCCTGGTTCTCGGCGATGTCTGCCGGGCTCGCGAGGCCCGAGGGCGTGGCGCTCGCCCGGGCGCTGATCGCGGTGACCGCCACCGACCACGAACTCGGCCTGGCGCTCAACGAGCGTCTCGCGGCGCCGATCCGCTCGTGGGTCGCCGAGCGGATCGCGCGCGGACAGGTCGACGGTCAGGTGCGGGCCGACGTGGATGCCGACGCGATCGCCGACCAGCTCATCGCCATGGCGTCCTACGCGGCGTTGATCGGTCAGCCGTTGAGCGCAGAGCGCGTCGAGGAGACGGTGACGCGGCTGCTGCGAGGCATTGCGCGATAGGTCACGCCCGTGGGTTGCACCGTCACCGAGCTGGTGTCAGCGCCCAGGTCAGCGCGCGGGTTGTCCCTCCGGTGAGCGCCGCGAACGTCGTCGCGTCCGGATGATGCCCACCTGCCAGGCGAGCGCGCACAGCGCCCAGACGACGCATACGATTCCCCCTGCGGCCGCAGCAGCAGGCAGTAGGTCGAGACCGCCGGCAGTTCCCTCGAGGTCAGCCCGCACACCGGAGGCGAACAGCGTGGTGGCGCCCCACCAGGTCAATGCAGCGCCGATCACGGCCGCCACGGCAATCAGAAACAGTCGAAGTCGCATCACGGGTCTCGGTTCGTCAGCGTGGCTTGAACGGTACTACAGAGCTGTCTGAACTAGAAGCAGTCGCTGCCCCGGAATCCGGGTGAACGTCTCGTCCGAGCGGATGCAGGGGAGGTCCGCGGTGATGGCCTCGTGCCTTCGAGGGCGGGCGTGCGAGCGTCGAGAGAGTCGAGATCGCGATGAGGGTTCCGCCGAACGAGCGGCTGAAGTGCCCGCGGGCGGTGCCGACTACGGAGTGCAGTACGCGAGCATCGCGTCGGTCGCCGCACGCATCTCTGTCGTCGCCGCGTCCAGGCCTGTGATGTCACCCGCGATGGCCTTCTCGCCTTCGGTGGCGAATGCGTCGATGCTCGTCGTCCACGAGTCGCGGAGGGTGACGAACTCCTCGGGTCCATCGACTCCGCGGATGTTCTCGGCGACGGTCTTGACCTCATCGAGAGCTGCCTGCGCGGCCTCGGGAGTCGGCGAGCTGACGCTGCCGATCACTCCGGTCACCTGCGCGGCCTGAGCGGCGACCTGACCGCAGGCCGCGATGGTCGACGCCTGCGAGCATCCGGAGAGCATCAGGATGCCGACGGCCAGCGACGCGAGCGTGGAGAGCTTCTTCATGAGAGCCAGGGTAGGCGGCGGAGATGTGAGGACTACTGCGAGCCCCAGGCGAGGCCGACGAAGGTTACGGGCTTGCCCGCGGCCTCCGCGTAGGCGATCTCGCGGAGCGTCGATTCGCCGTAGTGCTCGCCCCGGTTCACTACCTCGACGCGGTCGGCCAGATCGATTCGGCGCAGATGCAACTCGCCGAGCGCGGCCTTCTGTGCGTCAGCGATCGGGCCGTCGATCTCGGAGGGCAGGAGGACGATGTGGCCCGCAAGAGTCAGGCTCTGGCTCACCGCACGCATGTCGTCGAGGAATCGCATGGAGCCGCAGATGCAGACAATCTCCGGACGCTCGGGCATGGGGTCAGTCTGTCATCCGTCGTGAGAGGCGGCGACCTGAGCCTTCGAGCGATGGAGCGGTCTAGGCTCGCCCCATGAGCGAGCCCACCGCCGAGCCCTCCCTGATTCAGCAGCGCATCGCGTTGCAACGCCGCAAGAACTTCGCGCTCTACACGATCGTGTTCTCGACTGTCCTGCTCGCAGGATGGGCCGTCGCGATCGCGCTGGATCCGAGCGCGGTCTACCGGTGGATCAGCCTCGTCGTCTTCGGCGCCGGAGTGGGCGTCGGGATCTTCGAGCTGCGCAGGGCTCGTCGAGCGATCGGCGAGTTCGAAGGCCGGCACGGCAGCCGTGCCGGCCTCCAATACTGACGCTTACTGCACCGACCACCCACCATCGGATGCCAGCACGGCACCGTTGATGTTCACGCCGTCGTCCGACAGCAGGAACGTGATCGACGCGGCGAGGTGCTCGGCGGTCGCGACTGTCGGGATCGCCTGCTGGAACGGGGCCAGGCGGCCCGAGCCGTACTCCGACATGTTCGGAGGCATCGGGATGCCGGTGGCGACGCCTCCCGGTGCGACGGAGTTCACGCGGATGCCCTTCGGCCCGTACATGAACGCCGCGGACTTCGTGACGCCGATGATGCCGTGCTTGCTGGCCGTGTAGGCGTTGCCCGAGGAGTTGCCGCGCAGGCCCGCTTCGCTGGAGACGTTGAGGATCGAGCCGCGGCCGGCCTTCTCCATGATCGGCAGCACCGCGCGCATGAGCTTGAACGGGGCGGTGAGGTTGATGGCGATGACGCGGTCCCAGACGGCATCCGTCGTCTCGCCTGCGGGGGAGAAGTCGTCGTTGATGCCGGCGACGTTCGCGAGAGCGTCGATGCGGTCGCCCGCGGCGGCGATGACGGCGTCGATCGCGTCCTGCTTGGTGAGGTCACCGGCGACGGTGGTGATGTCGGCATCCGGCAGCTCGGCCTTAAGGGCGTCGAGCTTGTCGGCGGCGATGTCGGAGGCGATGACGCGTCCGCCTTCACGGGCGATACGGGATGCGGTGGCCTTGCCGATTCCGGATGCTGCGCCCGTGACGATCACGGTCTTACCGGCGAAGCGTCCGGTGGTGGGCTTCTCGGTCCAGCCCTCGGACTCGTCGGCCTCGGGGATCTCGCCACCGTTGGCTGCGCGCACGAGGTCGTCGACGACCGACTGGGGGAGCTGGCCCTGGCTCATCGCGACGAGCTGCTGCAGCGGGAGTCCGAGCACGGGGGTTAGGAGCTCGGGGTCGGCGCCCGTCTGCTCGAAGAGTGCGCGGATGAGTGGCCCGCCGGTCGGGTCGTCCATCCAGTCGCCGATGGTGGAGTGTGCGGTGAGGGCCATGGTCGAGCTCCTTGAGGCTTGGGTTTCGCAACGGTGCGTCTACTTATAGGTCAGTGTACGCCGTGGCTCTGATGGAATCGCGGTGCCGTCCTACGAATCACGTGACAGGACGCACCACGCCGTTGTCGTGAGGCTGTCGACCCGGCCCGTTTGCGTCAGACTTCGCTCAGTGCGTCGGGGCCGCCGATAAGCTCTCAACTGATGGATGAGAGTGCGGGCGCCCAGCTGGCGGCGGAGCAGAGGGCGCGGGTGGAGATCGACCGCCAGCTCGTTGCTGCCGGCTGGTCTGTTCAGGACCGCAAGAACCTCAACCTCTTTTCTCCGCAGCGCGGGATAGCCGTGCGCGAAGTCATCATGAAGTCCGGGCACGGGCGGGTCGATTACCTGCTCTACGTCGACAAAGCAGTGGTCGGCGTGATTGAAGCCAAGCCGATGGGCACGCCCCTCTCGGGCGTGGAGTGGCAATCGGCAATGTACGCCACCGGTCTTCCCGACGACGTGCGCAAGAAGTCGCTCGCCCCCGAGGGACGTCTGCCCTTCGTATTCGAGGCCTCCGGCACTGAGACTCACTTCACCAACGGGTTCGACCCGGTGCCGCGGTCACGACGCATCTTTAACTTTCCTAAACCGGAGACGTTGGCCGCCACGATCCGTTCCGCCAACGACAAGCCGTCGGTGGCACCCACGTGGCGTGGAAAGGTTCTGGAACTTCCTACCCTCGATCAGTCGGGCCTCCGCCCTGCTCAGATCGATGCGGTAAAAGGCATTGAGCGCAGCCTCGCCGAGCAGCGCTTCGCACGTTCATTGGTACAGATGGCGACCGGTGCGGGCAAGACGTACACCGCGGTCACCGAGGCGTATCGGCTGCTGAGATGGGGTGGCTTCAAGCGGGTGCTGTTCCTCGTCGACCGCAACAACCTCGCCGATCAGACAACGGGCGAGTTCCAGAACTACCGGACACCCGATGACGGTCGACGCTTCACCGAGCTTTACAACGTCGCGAAGCTCACACGCGGCGGGATGCCGGATTCCACGAAGGTCGCGATCTCGACGATCCAGCGAGTCTTCAAGGCCATCAAGAATGAAGACGTTCCCGAGGGCGATGACCCTGGCCTGGACGACTTCGCGCCAAACGAGCCGGTGACCGTCGCGTACAATCCTGACCTTCCGCCAGAAGCCTTCGATCTGGTGATCGTCGACGAGGCGCACCGCTCCATCTACGGCGTGTGGCGAGGCGTGCTCGAATACTTCGACGCACACATCGTCGGGCTCACGGCGACGCCGAGCAAGCAGACCTTCGGATTCTTCCAGCAGAACCTCGTCTCTGAGTACACGTACCAGCAGTCGGTAGCTGACGGCGTAAACGTCGACTTCGACATCTACCGGATCAAGACACAAATCACCGGGAACGGTTCGACGATCGATGCGGGAACATACGTGCCAACCGTCAACCGCGGTACCCGTGAGCAAAAGCTGGTCAAGCTGGATGCCGATCTCGACTACGCGCCGGGCCAACTCGACCGCGCGGTGACGGCGAAGAGTCAGATTCGTCTCGTGCTCGAGACCTTCCGCGACAAGCTCTTCACTGAGATCTTCCCCGGCCGACACACCGTGCCGAAGACGCTGATCTTCGCCAAGGACGACAACCACGCAGAGGAGATCGTGCAGACCGTGCGCGAGGTGTTCGGCAAAGGCAACGACTTCGCAACGAAGATCACGTACTCGGCGAAAGACCCGAAGGGCTACCTCAAGGCCTTCCGCACCAGTCCCGCCATGCGCATCGCGGTCACCGTGGACATGATCGCCACCGGTACCGACGTCAAGCCGTTGGAGTGCGTGATGTTCATGCGCGACGTGCGCAGCGGCCAGTACTTCGAGCAGATGAAGGGGCGTGGTGCGCGCACCATCGATTCGGCAGATCTCCGTTCGGTTACCGAGGACGCCGAGGCGAAGACCCGGTTCGTGATCGTCGACGCGATCGGCGTCACCGAGCACGACTTCGTCGAGCCGCCCCTGAACCGCGACAGATCGATCAGCCTCAAGAAGCTGCTCGACAAGGCCGCCACGCTGAACCTGAGCGAGGATGAGACCGCGACTCTCGCCAGCCGCCTGGCCGCGCTGGACCGGCAACTAAAGCCCGAAGAACGCGCCGAGCTGGATGATGTCGCGCACACGTCGATGCATGCGATCGTGCGAGCGCTGGTCGGTGCCGTGGATACTGAGAAGCAGGCAGAGGCGATCGCCGCGCAGCCAGACCGCGCGCCCGCAGACGTGATCGAGGAGATGCTCGAAAAGGCCACTGAGCCGCTCGCTGCGAATCCCGAGTTGCGCACGCGGATCATCGAACTGCGTCGTCTGAAGGATCAGGTGATCGACGAGGTTAGCGCCGATGTGCTCAACGAGGCGTACGGCGTGCAGCGGACAGAGCGTGCAAAGGAGATCGTCGAGTCCTGGCGCGAATACTTGAACGAGCACCGTGCGGAGATCACCGCGATCCAGTTGATGTTCGAGGCAAAAGGGCGGGGCATCTCTTTCGCGCAGATCGAAGAGCTCAAGGAGCGGATCGCACGTCCGCCGCACAACTGGACCGTCGACCTGATCTGGAATGCATATCTCTCGCTCGAGGTCGAGTACCGAGGCCGCCCCGAGAACCGCGATCGGCACGGTGTCACCGACCTCATCTCACTGCTCCGCCTCGAGGCTGGAGTCGATAATGCTCTCGTGCCTTACGCCGAGCAGGTCGAGGCGCGCTACGCGAACTGGCTGACGCGCCAAGAACAGGCGGGTGCGACCTTCACCGTGACTCAGCGGTGGTGGCTAGACAAGATGATGCAGGTAATTGCCTCCTCTGCGGAGTTGGATGCTGATGACCTTGAGAACGCACCATTTGATGAGCGAGGCGGCATCGACGGCGCTCTCCGCGATCTCGGTGACAATGCGGGAGACATCATCGAAGAACTGAGTCGGGAGTTGGCCGCGTGAGCTGGGAGAAGATTAGGCTCCGCGATCTAGGCACATGGTACGGCGGAGGCACGCCGTCAAAATCAAACCCCAGCTTCTGGACCAATGGCGACGTGCCTTGGTTGTCCCCAAAGGACATGGGGCCCGAGATCCTGCACAGCACGACGGACCACGTGACAGCAGCGGCAGTAATAGGGTCATCGACCAAACTCGTACCCGAGGGATCGATTGCCGTCGTCACTCGCTCGGGCATTTTGGAGCGCACAATTCCCGTGGCCCTGGTTCCGTTTGCCACCGCTATGAACCAGGACATGAAGGCCGTGGTTCCGCGCGACGGAATCGATCCGCGGTGGATCGCCTGGGGTCTACGAGCATTCGAGCGCGATCTCTTGAGAGACACGCGCAAGGCGGGGACGACCGTCGCATCGATCGAAATGCCGCGATGGTACGCCTTCGAGCTGCCTGTTCCAACCTTGGGGGAGCAACGCCGTATTATCGCGATCCTCGAGGATCATCTGTCCCACCTCGATGCTGCGGAGAGCTATATCCGCCAGGCGCGCCGGGGGGTGGACACTCTGAGAACGGTCACGCTTGCGCGACTGCATGAGTGGCCGACCGCCTCGCTTGCGAGCCTTGCGACAGACGCCGGCTATGGGACCTCGGAAAAATGTGTCGCTGAAGGCCCCGGGCCTGCGGTTGTTCGAATCCCCAACCTTGTGGACGGCACGATCGACCTGAGCGACGAGAAGCGTGTAGCCAATTCTGGTGCTGACGTTGCAAAGTCCATGTTGTCCGAAGGAGATCTCCTGATCGTTCGCACGAATGGATCTCTTGATCTCATTGGTCGATCAGCTGTCGCGCCTGCTGATCTTGACGCTGCTTTCGCCTCCTACCTGATCCGCTACCGACTTCGTTCCGACCTGGTCCGTCCGCAGTGGGTCCACGCAATGCTGTCGACGCCGCAGCTTCGCCTAAGGATCGAGAAGCTGGCGGCGTCGAGCGCTGGTCAACACAATCTGAGCCTTGGCAAACTCGACTCACTGGCCATCCCGCTTCCGACATTGGCTGAGCAAGACCGGTTACTGGACAGTTTCTCTTCGCTTGATGCCGACAGAAGACGATTCTCGAACGCGATCGCATCTGCGCGCCTCCGTTCAACGGCCCTGCGTCGTTCCCTGCTTCTGGCTGCCTTCTCGGGCCGTCTGACAGGATCCTCGACCGAGATGTCAGAAGTTGCCGAGATGCTCGACGCATGACAGGCAAGCAGGTCAAGCTTTTCCTCGCTGACGGGACGCCGGGCGGCCTCACGACCGCCGAGATCACCAACTGGACCGGCAGTATCGTTTCAGCGCGCAGGTCTGATTTGGCTGAGCTCGTCGCACGCGAAGAAGCCGAGCGCACTGGCGTGTACCTTCTTCTCGGCGAAGACGAGCATGCCGTCGGCGGCACTCGATGCTATGTCGGTGAAGCAGACACGGTGGCAACAAGGTTGCGCAGCCATGCCAAGGAGAAGCCGTTCTGGAGCCAAGCGGTCATCGTCACGTCCAAGGACACGAACCTCACGAAATCGCACGTCCGATACCTCGAGTCGCGTCTGATCGAACTCGCCACGCAAGCCGGCCGCGTCACGCTCGAGAACGGCACCGCTCCCCCGCGACCACGACTCCCCGAGGCCGACCTGTCCGACATGGAGTATTTCCTCGGGCAGCTGCAGATCGTGCTCCCAGTTCTCGGAGTGAATGCCATACGCGTTCGTCCCACAGCAGGAGCATCCGGATCGTCCGAGTATGCCGTATCTCCAATCTTCCGACTGAAGAATCCGAAGCAAGGCGTCGATGCGAAAGCCCAGCAGATCGACGGTGAGTTCGTGATGCTCAGCGGCTCACTCGTGGTTCCGGTGTGGCACGGCGTCGGCAACGCTGCCAGCACGCAGCGAGCATACGCGAGCTACCGAGCCCGCCACGAAGAACTCGTTGCCGACGGTTCGATTATGGTCGAGAACAAGACGGGACGCACCACGCGAGACCTCGTCTTTTCGTCCCCGTCAACGGCCGCAGCAGTCGCACTGGGCCGCTCATGCAACGGTCGCGTCGAATGGGTGAGTGTCGAAGGATCGTTCGGGGTCTGGGAGAGCCGTGGTGTCGCGGATGCGTAAGCGGACCGACAATGGTCGCGCGCGGCGGTCCAGTCTGGGGATCTCCATCCCCCAGGCCTCTCCACGAAGCGCAACTGGGGAGATCTCTTCTCGCCTCACCCATCTTTGTGAGTTAGGATCAGAGTTGGTAGCTAAGGATGAAAGAGTTCCTCGAGCGCCGATTCGAGAAGCCCACGCGCAAGCGTGGGCTTCTGCGTTGACGGGATAATCGTAAACATGCTGTTGGCGTACATCGACGAGATCGGCGAGACCGGTTCCTTCGTCGACCGAACGCATCCGCGGTTCAACACGAGCCCCGCGTTCGGCTATGCCGGCTTCATCATCCCGCACCAGAATGCTCGACAGTTCGGCGCCATCTTCGCTGAGCAGAAGCAGACGCTGTTCCGAACGGAGATTGGGGCCGCTGAACACCCTGGCCGCTGGGAGCGCAAGGGCGCGAGCATCTTCCGCCCGGATACCGACCGAACCTACCCACAGCAGATCCGCGTGTTCGGTTCTCTCGTGCGTCGGCTCCGCACTCTTCAGGGCAACCTGTTTTACTACGCCGATGAGAAGCCACTCGGCTCCCCTAAACAGACGAGCCTCAACACCGAAGAGCGCGAGACCGCAGCGATGCGAGAAGCGCTCAACAGGATCGCTCGCCACGCCGACTCTTGCGACCGCAACGTGATGGTGATGATCGATCAGATCAACGAGAAGACGCGAGCCACCCGCCTACCCAAGATGTACAGCCATGTCCTAGGCCGTGCCTCCGAACATCCGGAGATGAGACGAATCATCGAACCACCTATGCACATCGATAGCGTGCTGAGTTCGAGCATCCAATTCGCCGACTGGGTTGCTGCCTGCGTCACCAGGGCTATCGAGTATCAGCTGATCCGAGATTCTCCCTACGAGTGGGTCACGACGACGCCGATGCTCAGGTCCTTGCGCGGTGCGTTCACCCACGAGTCGAAGGTGCACCTGTACCTGAAGTCGATCGTCGACCTCAACCATTCGGAGATCTTCAACCGGACGCGGCGTGTTCACCCGACTCCGGATGGACAACTCCTCAGTGCGTCCGTCGACCCCTCGGTTCTCAGAAGGATCCATGCGGCCGCCGAGAAAGGAAACCGATGACTGATTCCCGTCGCCTGGTCGACAAGCTCGATTCGTTCCGAAACCTGTTGCGTGATGACGGCGTTGGCGTGCTCGACTACATCGAGCAGCTCACGTACCTGCTGTTCCTCAAGATGGCGCACGAGCGTGCTAACCGTAAGCTCCAGCCGCAGCAGATCGTGCCCGAGGAGTACTCGTGGCAGCGCCTGCTCGACGCTGAAGGCGTGGCGCTGGAGTTCGAGTACACCAAGATCCTCGTGGGCTTGGCGAACCAGCCCGGTACTCTCGGCGTCATTTTCCGCAAGGCGCAGAACCGCATTCAAGACCCAGCCAAGCTCAAACGCCTCATCGTCGACCTCATCGATAAGGAGCAGTGGTCGGCATCCGGCACCGACCTCAAGGGCGATGCCTACGAGCAGCTGCTCGCCAAGGGCGCTTCAGACAAGGGCTCAGGAGCGGGTCAGTACTTCACTCCGCGCGACCTGATCCAGGCCATCGTCGACGTTGTACGGCCCAATGCCGACGATTCCGTGGTCGACCCCGCCTGTGGCACCGGCGGGTTCCTGCTTGTCGCCCACGACCACGCGTCTCGGAATGCCGAACACCTCACGCCGGTACAGCGCGACCGGCTGCGCGACGACTTCGCCCACGGCACCGAACTCGTCGACGGCACGGCACGCCTGGCCGCGATGAACCTGCTCCTGCACGGCATCGGCACTCCAAACGGCAAGTCCCTCATCGACGTGCGCGACGCTCTGATCAACGACCCCGGCGATCGATACTCCGTCGTGCTGTCGAACCCGCCGTTCGGCCGAAAGTCGTCGATGACAATGGTCGGCGCCGACGGACGGGAGTCGAAGGAAAACACCGAGATCGAGCGTGCCGACTTCGTCGCCACGACGAGCAACAAGCAGCTCAACTTCGTACAGCACATCATGACGATTCTCGAAATCAACGGACGAGCCGCCGTCGTACTCCCCGACAACGTGCTCTTCGAAGGCGGCGCCGGCGAGGTGCTGCGACGAAAGCTGCTGAACGACTTCGACCTGCACACGATTCTTCGCCTGCCCACCGGTATCTTCTACGCGCAGGGCGTGAAGGCGAACGTGCTGTTCTTCGACAAGAAGCCCGCGAGCGAACTTCCGTGGACGCGCAAGATCTGGGTGTACGACCTGCGCACCAACCAGCACTTCACGCTCAAGCAGAATCCGCTGCGCCGTGCACACCTCGACGAGTTCGTCGAGTCGTACCTACACGGAAACTCGCGCGAAGAGCGTGTGGAGTCCGAACGCTGGAAATCGTTCGACTACGACGAGCTGATCGCCCGCGATAAGGTCAACCTCGACATCACCTGGCTGAAAAACGACTCTCTCGACGATCTCGCCTCGCTGCCATCGCCGGACGTCATCGCTCGGGAGATCGTAGAGGATCTCACCGCAGCTTTGGCTGAGTTCGAAGCCGTTGCTACCGCGCTCGAGGAGTCGATCGCTGAGTGAATATACGTCCTCCTTGTCAAGGGCGCCAGACGAGCTGATCGTTGTCAGTGTGAGTCGTCCACGCCTGGGTGATGATCGCCCGCATAGTGGCTGCGTCCGTGGCTTCAAATGAATCCGCGGAGATCACTACAACGCCGACCCTGACTTGCAGGATCGAGTGGAGTTCCTGTACGGCGGCCTCCACGGATAGCCGCAGCCTCTCATTGGTGAGTGAGAAGTTGTTGCATATCAACATGACAACCGCGGTGGTTGTGGTCCTGGGCGGGCGACCGCGCAGGCCGGTATAGACGAGGCCAGCTTTGAGGCTCATGGCTGCGGCGCCGATCCGAGTGACGGCGTCGCGTATTCGGGGGATAAGGAGGCTGGGGGTCGAGACGGCCTTTAACTCGATTGCCAGCTGTCCCCAGTTGCTGTCGGTGTCTGGCGAGAGCAGCACATCAAGGATATAGACCCGTCCGTCAACGGTGGTCAGACGAACATTGCGGCGTGGACGGGTCTCACCTGTGTACGCCTGCTGTAGCCGCTCGAACAGAGCAGTTTCCCAGTCCCGCATTCGATCCATCAGAGAACTCACGGCGCCAAACCTGTTTAGGTTCGTCATGTCGGACCCCGAGCGTGTCGGCCCGCCTGGCCCCGCCGAATCTGGCGAACCAGGCTCAGTATCGGCTAGTTCGACAATCGCGGCTACCCCACGATGTCCTAGATCCTCCGTGACCTCTTCTCGGAGTTTGGAATCGACTTCAGTTGGGGTGGCATCTGATAGCGCGGCCAATTTCGTCTCAAGATCGATATCTTCCAAGGCGTTCTGCGTTGTTTGGCGAGCATGCCACGCGATTAGGCCGACCACAACTGAAAGGGCGCCGACTAAGCCGAGGACGATCGGGGCAGCTGGGAACGCCCCCTCCTGAAAGTCTCGAAGACCGTCCTGGCGCTCGAGGATCAGCTCCTTCGCAGTACCAGTAAGGTCATCAAGTTCATGTTTCGGGATCGTGAGAATCTCTGTGGACTGAAAAAAGATCCACGGCAGCACGAACGCGGACGCGACGAGGACGAGGCCAGCGGAAACGATGAACTTATAAAAATGGCCGAAGTCGAACTGGGGCACTGGCAGTTCCGAGCAGTAGAGGATTAGTGTTTCGCTCACCCTAGGGGATGGGGGGCGAGGTGACCACTCGCGACAGGGATAAGCGGAAACTCGGGCAGGGCCCAACCCTCCCCCTCTCCGCGACCGCCGCTCCGTTTCGCTCGCATCGAGGCGGGTGATGGTCGAGCCGCCCGATGCCCAAGGTCGGCAGGGCGCAGGCGCTAACATGCAGCGACACTGGGTCGGATGGCCCCGAACCGCTCAGCCTGCCGCGCGGCTGGGGGTAAGTGCGACGACGAAGTTCGCGACAATCACGGACACCCCGCGATCCCGTGATCGCTGGCGCCAAGTGCGAGGCCGCTGGGGCGAGTGCGGTGGGATCCACCGCACTCGCCCCAGATCAGACCACCGTGAAGAATCTCAGCGGACGAGTGCCGTCACCGGCTCGAGCAGGAAGAGGATTGTGTCCGGCTCGTACGCACCCACACGAGCGACCACGTGCAGATTGTTTCCGACGCCGACGGAATCGGGCACGTCGCCGGTCGGATTCAGATCGTTTGTGACGTTCACATCGCGGAACTGGAAGTTGGGGCCATCGAACGACTGCGTCTCGTTGTAGTCGCCGACACTGATGAGGATGCCTTACCGCGTCGTGTAGCCGTCGTGAGAGTTCATCGCTCCGATGGCACCATCGAACTCAATGGTCTGGCCTTCATACTTCGTCGCGAACGCTTCGGCCGTCGGGCCATCCTGAGGCCCAGTGAGGAGTGCTACGAGATCCGTATTGTTCGAGGCGGTCAGAGTGACCTACTCAGGTGTTGCCGTCGGCTCTGGTGCTGTGGTCAGCTCAGGAGTCGGCTCCGGTTCATCGCGGGGCGTTGAGCTTGGCGAGGCCGTCGCCGCCGGTTCTGCGTCGCCTCCCCCGGAGGACAATGCCACGTTGACCACGACGATGGTCGCGACTACGGCGAGCACTCCGCCGATGACGGCGAACGGCTTCCATGAGACGGGCGTCTTCGGCTTGCGAAAGGAAGGTGAGGCGTCAGTGACTCGAAGCGACGAGCGCACGCGCCAGCTCGGCAACTCGAGTGATCAACTCTTCTGGCCCGCTGAGATCCACTACATGTGCCACCACCACGGTCCCCGTGGCCGCGATCGGTACCGCCTCGGCTCCACATCTCCCGACACGTACAGCAGATGCACCTCGGGCACCTGCGCTGTGCTCGCGTACGTCAGCCCTTGGTACACGTCGGCGTTGGGGGGGGCAAGTCATCATTCTCACCCCACACTTTGTGCTGGTGTCGGCCACCGCGACAACCCGGCCGTAGTGTCCAACCGCCAGTCCGACACCTGCAGATCGACTTCGAACCCTTCGGGCTTCAGCGTCGGCGGAAGCCCCGACCCGACGAAGTCCTCCTACACCTTCGCGACGTTGAGCAAGAACGCCGAGCCGAAACTCGCGCCCTCTGTCTGCGCTCAGGACCTCGCTTCGAGGATCCAGTGCACGAGGCGCAGTGCCGGCTCGGGTTAGAGAATGACCACGAGTCACTCAGACAGTTTCCGATGTCGCTCGAGGAAAACATGACTGCGAGGCGCAGCGGCCACAGGTTCCGCTCGGGGGCCGCCCGAGTTCGAGGCCGGAGTGGCCGGGATCGAACGGTATGTGTTTTTGGGAGACCAATCAAGGCATAGAAAAGGTGCGCGGATTCCCTGCGCACCTTTCTATGCCTTGAGCCTCACGCCTCCTGGCGTACCGGCCTCCGGGTCATGGTTCGGACTTCGCCGCGCTCGATCTGCCCATTGGCAGCATGCAACGCTTCGACAAGCTCTGCGTTGGAGAGGACTCGCCGCTCGTAGTCCGAGATAACCGTCACGGGTTCTAACGTGACGGTCCCAAATGGGCTGGTGGTTACCCGGTAGTCGCGATCAGCCTGAACGATCTTGCCGAGGCTGAGTCGGCCCCGAGCATCTGAATGCACGAGTGTCATGGTCGGTGTGTTCCTTCGGTTGTCCCCGGCTCTCGTGTCCGGGCAAGCCCCGCCTGTGCGAGGTTCTGATCAGGGCTATTCCAAGCTCTCGATCACCTAGTGGTGAGCTAGTGGTTCCAATGTAGCACGGGAAATAGGGTAGTGGGGGAATCGGGGCATTTGGGTTCTGACCCACCGTGCTATATCCTACAAGGATGGAAGTTTCCTTCGCCAACGACGCTGGTGACGTCGTAGATCAGCTGCGTGAGCACGTGTACGAACGACTCTGGGACGTCCTGGACCAGATCATGAAGGATCCCGATGAGGCCCCGCATGCGCCGTGGTCCGAACACGTATCCTCACTGAATCTGTGGGGCACGAAGATCCCGGGCACCGACTACACGGTGTTCTGGCGCATCGAGGACGACGACATGCTGTATGTTGCCGTCGTCACGCCTGATCTCGGCGTCTGACGACAGGTCGCTCTTCTCCGCGGCCCCGGCGTGGATTCGCGATGCGAGCGCGCCCTCTATGGCGCTCGACGTGCCGGCGAACGTAGCGACAATCTGGCTTAGAACGACGATCACGCTTGTGTTCGGCCGGTCGATCGCCGAGGTGCGCGCGATCCTGAAGCGCTACGTCGCCTGTTCACTCAGTCGGCCGCCGGTACCGCACATGCGTGGCCAATGGTGAGCGCAGCACCTCCGCCGACTCGAACCCGAACTCCTCCACCCCGTCGAACATCCGCTTCCGGACCCCAACAGCACCGGAGTGATGTCCAGCGCCAGCTCATCGATCACCCGGTCGTGCAGCGCCTGCCGCACGACCGCCGCACCGCCCACGATATCCACCCCCGCACCACCGGCAGCTTCGGCCGCCGCCGCATATGCCGCGTCGAACCCGCCGGTCACGAAGTCGAACGTCGTCCCTCCCTCCGTCTCGATCGGCTCGTGCGTGTGATGCGAAAGCACGAACACCGGCGCGCGGTACGGCGGCTCCCCGCCCCACCGGCCGCGCCAGTCTTCCTCCCTCTCGCCCACGGATCGGATCGAACAGGTTTCGACCATCACGTGCGCACCGCAAGGCCGTCCGAGCCACGAGGTGGCCGCGTCGTCGGCATCCGTCGCTCGTGTATCGCCGAGGTGCCAGCGATGCAGCTCGATGCCGCCACTCCGAGGGGGTTGTCGCGGTTCTGGTAAGGACCGGCGACGAACCCGTCGAGCGAGATGGACGTGTGGCAGGTGGAGCCGGACATCATGCTCGTTCGATCGGTCAAGCGCTCACAGGGGCCTGGGCATACGTCCCGGACTAGCGTCGCGGGCGAGCGTGTCAAGCTCGTCGAGCAGCTCGCGCTCCTCATAACGGAAGTGGCTCTCCATGATGGCGCTGATGCCCTCGCGATGGGACGCCGGCTCCGCGGCGGTCGCGCCCCGACGAGCACCGACTGCAGCCCGTTGATGAGATGGCAGATCATCGAATGATCCTGCATGGCTTCCGGATCGCGGCGCCCAGCTCCGGATGATCCTCCACGAGTGCGGGGAGCAGCATCCGGTCCTCGCCCTCGTGATGCCTGGTGAGTGCGGTGTAGAAGCCATGGCAGGACACCAGCAGATCACGGATGCCGCATCAGCGCGCTCGCCGCCGAGCGGAGACCCCGCGCACTTCCGCAGCCCAGCTTTCTGTCCCGATGTCCCGGCATTCCGCTATCGTCTGGATAAATGCGTGTTCAACGAAGATCGGAGTAGCGGTGGAGTTCTCGGAGCGTCTCGATTCCCTGGCGACCAAGGTGAAGAACCAGGCAACGGCAATCGGGACGGAGGAGGCGACGAAGAACGCCTTCGTGATGCCGTTCATCTCGACCATCCTCGGGTACGACGTGTTCGACCCACTTGAGGTCGTCCCGGAGTTCACGGCAGACGTGGGCACCAAAAAGGGCGAGAAGGTCGACTACGCCATCATGTGTGATGGTGAGGTGCAGATCCTCATCGAGTGCAAGCCGTCGATGGGTGCGCTCAAGATCGAGCACGCGTCACAGCTGTTCCGCTACTTCTCTGTCACCAATGCCCGGATCGCGATCTTGACCAATGGCGTGGTCTGGCAGTTCTACACCGACCTCGATGCTCCGAACCGCATGGACGCGAAGCCGTTCCTCGTCCTTGATCTGCTCGACATCGACGAGACGCTCATCCACGAGATCCAAAAGCTGAGCAAGGAGAGCTTCGATCTCGACTCGATCATCAGCGCCGCAGAGGAACTCAAGTACATCGGAGCGCTCAAGCGCGAGATCGCGGCACAGTTCCGCGAGCCCACCGACGAGTGGATCAAGTTCTTCGCGACGCGCGTGCTCGATGGTTCCTACACGCAGAAGGTCCGTCAGCAGTTCACGACTCTTGTGAGCAAGGCCGGTCAGCAGTTCCTTACGGAGCGGGTCAACGAGAGGCTCAAGACTGCGCTGGGCGTCAGCGGGATCACTCATACGTCGACGGCGCCAGCACCCGCCAGCGCCGAGGTAGCGGAGGCAGACCTCGATCGGGATACAGAGATCGAGACAACTCTGGAGGAGCTTGAGGGCTACCAGATCGTGAAGGCCATCGCTTGTGGAGAAGTGAAGCCACAGCGAGTGACCCACCGCGATGCGAAGAGCTACTTCGCCGTCCTTCTCGACGACAACAACCGCAAGCCGGTCGCGCGCCTTCATTTCAACGGCAAGCAGAAGTACCTCGGCCTGCTCGACGAAGAGAAGGTCGAGACGCGCCATGCTCTCGAGGAGCTGGACGAGATCTATGCTCATGCCGACGCGATCAGGGACGCCGTGCGGCGATACAAGGACTGAGTGCGTTGGGTACCTCGTCATCCCTGAGTACTCTGCACATCGGAGCAGCCGGCGAGCTCCTTACCCAGTACAAGCTGCTCAAGATGGGGTTGGATTCGGCACGCCTTACGACCGACTCCGGGGTCGACCTCGTCGTGTACGCGCCGGGAGCTACGCGGGCAACAACGGTTCAAGTAAAAACGAAGTACACCCCTACTCCGGCCGGTGGTACGGGGCGCTTGTCCCTCGGGTTTACATTTCCACATGACCTTCGGGCGGAGACCCTCGTCCTCGTCGATCTCAGTTCAGATCGTGCGTGGTTGATGACTCGCAACGAAGCTCTTGCCCTCGCGCAGCAGCATCGCCAGGACGGTTCCCGGCACCTTTATTGGTATGTGGGGTCCGATGTGCAGGGCGCGCGATCCGCTGAGGATCTTGAGCCTTATGCCTTGGAACTGAGAGCCGTACCGATCTTCGGCGGACGCGAACTCCTCCCTGATCGGGGGTGAACCTCTACGATCCCGCCAAGTCCAGGACGCGTCGAAAGTCCGCCGTCACGTCTTCACCTTCACGCTCGACGACGGCCCTGGTCAGGTGATCCCCGTTCACATGGTCTGAGTGTCGAGCCAGTGAGCGCGCGACGTCAGGCGCGAGCTCGCGTGCCCAGATGAGGTTGTACGTACGGGAATCGAACAGGAGGAAGCAAGCGAGGTCGAATTCGAATGACCGAAAGGTCGAGAACTTCGTCGTACGGTTGCTCGCCTTTCCTACGGCTCGCGCCTTCACTTGAATGCGCTGAGACGCTTCGCTCAGCAGGTCATGTGACTTCACGGAGTTGTTCGCGAGCGTCCCGCCGTACACCTGCTGCGCGAGGTGCTCTGCGTAGTCTCCGACCGGTGCGTTGGCAGTGCGTATGACGCCGCGTGCCCGCAGTTCAGCGATGATGTCTGCATACTGGCCAAGAAGTGCGGGCGTCGAGTGGGCTTCGAGCGGGCGCGCGCTTTCGGTTGGAAAGCTAGCCAGGATGTGGGCGACGTGGTCGTCATTCAGCTCAAGCGACTTGGGCATCGGGCGCAGCTCGGGGTACTTCGACCTCAGAGCGGACCGGATGTTCGCGACCGGGATGTCGTAGCGGCTCGAGATCTCGATTAGGGACCTCGGGAGAATCGTCGAAGCTTCCATGCTCCGATCATGGCCTACGCCGGTTGGTGACTGTCTGCCCCGCTACATTGTTCCGATGCCTCCCATCCGCGCCGTGCTCTTCGACCTCGACGGCGTCGTCCGTCACTTCGACCCCGAGAACGTTGCGCGCATTGAGCGGGCTCACGAACTCGAACGCGGCTCCATCGAGGCGATCGCCTTCGCTCCACACCATCTCGAACAGGTGACTACCGGTCGCATCTCTCGCCGAGAGTGGGTTGAGCGGCTCGGCGTCGAGCTCGGCAACGCGGCAGCAGCTGAGGCGTGGGGGAGTCAGCCCTTCCATGTCGACGAGGAGGTGCTCCACCTTGTCGATGAACTGCGAGCGAACGGCATCCGCACTGCGATCTTGACCAACGGGACCGACACGATTCCGGACGAGGTCGATTCGATCAACATCGGCTCTCACTTCGAGGCTGTTTTCAACTCCGCAGAGATCGGGTGGACGAAGCCCGACGTGCGGGCGTTCCAACACGTGCTCGATGAGATGCAGCTCGCACCGCAGGAGGTCTTCTTCACCGATGATTCGGCGAGCAAGCTCGTCGGGGCGGAGGAGCTCGGGATGCCGACACATCACTTCACGGGAGTGGCGGGACTTCGCGAGGCACTCCGAGCGGTGGGAGCACTTCACACGGCTCGACGTGATGTGTCGGTGGTTGACCCTGCGCAGTCTTGGAGCCACTGATCTGCGTGTTACCGCCCGCTGCGGGGCAGGGCCATTGGAGCCTCAATGCTGTGGGGGCAGGATCAACACGGTTTCGTATGAGTGAACTTCACCGTTGACGTCTCCGACGCTCGCGATCGTGTAGGGGCTGAGATTCAGCGTGTCGCCCGCATACAGCGGTGTCAGGTACGCCTGATTCGTCGGCTCCACCGAGTACAGGCTGCCGCGTCGAACCGCATTCAGCGCCTCGAACGAGTAGTGCCCAACGCAGAGCCGATCGCGGATTGCAGCCTTGGAATCCCCCGGTGCGACCAAGTACGAAGCGAGAGTCCCATCCTCCGCGTAGCTCACTGTGCCTTCAGCTCCCGCCCGCGGGCCGAAATCAGCCATGGCCGCGTATAGGTCCACATCAAGCAGCTCATCGTTCAAGATCGTGGAATCTCCGCGGGGCAGTCGACATTCCTGTGATGCTTCGGGCGCTGGCGTCCCGCTAGGCACTGGCGCCGCGCTTGAACCATCCGTTGTCGTGACCGTCGCTGGTGTCTCGACAGCTTCTGGAGCCAAGGCCGTACACCCGACGAGCGCTGCAGTGCAGAACGCAGAGACGAGGGCGACCGTGACGACGTTTGCGCGTTTCCACATGACCGCACGCTATCCAATGCCTGCGCTACAACACCAGCTGCCGCGCATCCTCTGCGGTCGTGGCTCCTGCCACTGTCGGCTGGACGAGTAAGTTGAAGCCATGTCGCTCCTTCGAACCGGCCGCCTCCCGCTTTATGGCGCCGCTTTCGTCGTCTTCTTGCTCGGTAGCCTGACCGGTTGCGCTTCGTCGCCAAACCTAGGGGACGAGACCTCGACGGCGCAGCCCTCGACAGCAACGCCGACGCCGACACCCACGTCGACTGCCGCCGAGGATGAAGCAACCTGTGCGGCGCTAGGCGACGTGCGGACCATTCTCTACAATGCGCGAGCCGCTTTCGAAACCGATCGCATGAGTCAGGACGAGCTGAGCCAGTGGGCGGACCTCGCCTCTCGGGTTCTCAGCAACACCCCTAGCGCCGACCACGGGTCAATAGCTGACACGGTCGACGCCGTGAAAGAGGCGGCTCCTGATGGGCAAACGCTTCTCGGGGCCTTCGCGTTAGGAGCGCATGACCCCACCGCGGACCTCGCGGCTGCGTGCGAAGCCGCCGGCTTCGCTGTTGTCATGTCCGGGTTTGTCGGCGGCTGACGGAAGACTGACCAGGGCACAGCCCTTGCCATCAGTGTGACTGTGGCCCACCACGCTGACCGCCTCGCGTCGCGCGACACATCTGACCCGCTCAACGAACGGGGCGCCGCTCCCGCCAAGAGATCCCCCGCCCAGCGATCCGCCGCCCGGCCTCCTCCGCCGCCACCGGCTCCCCGACATCCGCACCGACTTCAAGCCCGACGACCGAGTGCACGATCGTCCCGTCGTACACGTGCACGAGGTTGTACCCCTGCGCGGCATCCTGCCCACGCGTCGCTCCGACGGGCTGCGCCAGATCCTGCCCGTACGCACTCGATGACGCGGCCGACACCTGAATCCCCGCGAACGTGCCGAAGGACGGGTGATGGACGTGCCCCGAGAGGATCCCCCGCACATCCGAACCGCGCAGCACCTCAGCAAGGGAAGCCTGCTCGCGTAGCTCCACAGTCACCGCAAGGTCGAGCACCGTCGGCAGCGGCGGGTGATGGATCAGGAGCAGCGAGCCCTCCGGGGCGGGCGTAGCAAGCTCGGCCGCCAACCAGGAGAGCTGCGCCTCATCGACCCGCCCCCAGTGCTGCCCGGGAACTGTCGAATCCAGCACGATCACCCGCATCCCACCGAACCACCGCACCTCGACAACAGCATCCGAAGAGCCGCCGGCAAGCCCCAACTCCGTCCGCATCGCCCCACGCTCGTCGTGGTTGCCCATGGCCCAGACGACCTCACACCCCAGCGTCTCCACCGCCGGTGCCACCAACTCCCGCAACCGCCGATAAGCCGAAGCATCCCCCCGATCCGCGAGATCCCCGGTGAACAGGAGAGCGTCAGGGCGAAGCCCCGAGGACACCAGCCGCGACAACACAGAAGCGAGGTTCGCATCGGCATCCGCTCCACTCCCGTAGAGCGGCGCGCGTTCACCGGGAAGGTGCGTATCGGAGATGTGCACGAAGGTGTGCGATGGGCGAGAGTGCTCGGTGAGGATCATTTCTCTTCCAGTGAGACGACGAACAAGTACAGGACAGAAGTCAGATGGCCGCGGCAGTCGACCCGGGCACGAGAGTTCCCACGAACGGCTGCCGGACGGTCGGCGCAGAGTCGGCGTCAGAACTCAGAAGAAGCTGCATAGTCTCGACAGCCGCTGCCGCAACAGCCTCGACCGGAATCCGCAGCGTCGTAAGCCCCAGCAGGTCGGCACCGGGAAGGATGCCGTCGCACCCCGTCACGCTCACATCGCCGGGCACAGACAACCCCGCAGCACGCAGAGCGCGCATGACCGCGAGCTGCCGATAGTCCGACGCGCACATCACCGCTGTGGCCCCGGCGCGCACGGCATCCAGCGCTTCATCCACTCCATCGGTCGGCGCAGCCCCCGCAGACACCACAGTCACCGATGCCCCGCCAGCGACCAACGTCGACTCCATCGCCGACGCCCGCAGATGCTCTGCGAACGACACGTCCTCCGCACCGGAGAGCACGACCACCCGCCGATGCCCCAACGACAGAACATGCGAGGCCAGCATCCGCCCGTGCTCCGGATCGTCATAGTGCGCGGTATGAATCCGCTCCGCCGTCTCGACCCGCCCCGCGCGCACGATCGGCACCTGGTCGGCGAACGGCTCGAGCTGCGCGGCCGTGATGCCACCGGTCGCGACGATCAGTCCGGCCACGCGCATCCCGAGCAGCCGATGCAGCGCGTTCACTTGCTCGGCGCCCTGCACGTCGGCGCCGATCGTCACGGTCACGAGGTCGAGGCCACGCCTGTGTGCCTCATCCTGCAGCCGCGAGAACAGCAGGCCGTATGCCGGGTTGCTCGCGTCGCGCAGCATGAGCCCGACGGTGCCGGTGCGGCCGGCGGCGAGCTCGGCCGCCATCGTGTTGCGCACATATCCGAGGCGCTCGGCCTCGGCGAGGATCCGCTCCTGGGTCTCGGGAGCGAAGCGCCCCTCGCCCTTCAGTGCCCTGGTCGCGGTCGCGCGGGAGACTCCGGCAGCCGCGGCCACATCGCTGACCGTGACGCGCAGCCCCGGAGCATCCGGAGACGATGTACCACTCACGCGCGCGCCTTCTTGGCCTTGCGGGGCGCTCCGGCGCGCGAACCTCGTCCATACACGAGATACATGGTGACACCCATGATGATCATGAGCAGCACTGTATAGACGAACGTGATCGGCATCGCGTCGAGATTGTTCTCGCCACGCGTGCTCTCTTGGATCGCCACACCCAGCGGCTTGAACAGCGGGTGGTAGAGGAAGATCGCCGCGTCGTAGTCGTCGAGCAGGCTGTTGAAGTTCAGAGCCGTGATCGCCGCGGCCGTCGGCAGCACCAGCGGAACCAGCACCTTGCGGAACGTCGTCAGCGACTTCGCCCCGAGGATGCGCGAGGCGTCTTCGAGTGAATCGGGCACCGACGCGAACCCGGCCTTGAGCAGGCGCAGCGTGAACGGGATCTTCACGCAGATGTAGGCGATGAGCAGCAGGATCGGCGTGCCGGTGAGCACGAAGCCGCCCACGATGGCCCGCGGCTCGTCGAATGCGGTCACGAGGGCGAGCGCGATCAGCACGATGGGCAGGATCCATGGGATGTGCAGCACGTATTCGATCGCGGTCGTCAGCAGGTTGCGGTGCTTCTGCAGCATCCGCGCCACGAACAGCAGCCCGCCGACCACGACGATCGACGCCACGGCGCTGTAGACCACGCTGACGATGAACGGACGGATCGCCTCGGCGCTCGAGAACACGGTGATGTAGTTGTCGAGCGTGAAGCTGTCGAGCGTGATGGAACCGGCGAGGATGCTGCGCGCATCCACGAACGAGAAGATCACGATCAGCACGACCGGGATCAGGTAGATCACCCACAGCAGGTAGGCGATGACGTGAACGACGACGTTCGCGAACGGGTTGCGGATCTTCTGCTTCTGGATCGGCGTCGCCACCTTGGCGACCGAGAAGTACACGCCCGATTTCTCGAAGCGGTTCATGATCGCGAGCAGGATGATCGTCGCGATGCCGAGCACGATCGCCAGGAGTGCTGCGATGTCACGCGTGATGGGGCTGCGCGAGAGATCGATGATCAGCGGTGCGACGGTCTGGAAGTCGGGTCCACCGAGCACGAGCGGAGCGGTCAGCGCCCCGAGCCCGATGAGGAATGTGAGCACCGTGACGGCGAAGAGCATCGGCTTCATGACCGGCAGCACGATGCGGCGCAGGATCGTCCACGTCGACGCGCCCATGAGCTTCGCCGCCTCGATCGACGCGTAGTCGACCTTGCCGAGGGAGGACGAGAGGAACAGCATGTGGTTCGTCGTGGTCGCGAACGTCATCACGAAGACGACGGCGAAGTAGCCCGAGAACCAGTCGCGGTCCATGTCGGGCCACACGTTGACCATCATGTTCGTGAAGAACCCGAACCGGCCGTAGATGAAGTTGTATCCCGCGGCCAATACGATGCCGCCGTAGATCAGGGTCGTGGCATAGCCGAGCCAGAGGATCTTCGCGCCGCGCACCTGGAAGTACTTCGTCACCAGCACGATGAACACACCGACCACGTTGACCGTGATCGACAGGGTTACGGCGAGCAGGAAGCTGTTGCCGAGCGTCTTCAGCGCGCGCTCGCTGCCGAACAGCTTCTCGACGGCGCGGATGCTGAACTGGCCGTCGGGGAAGAACGTGACGCCGAGCAGGGCGGCGTTCGGCAGCACGAGGAAGGCGGCTGCGAACCAGATCACGATGATGCCCGTGATCCAGGCGAGCGGCGAGCGCAGCATCGCCTTCACGCTGCCGGGCTTTCCTCTTTTACGGGGCCGCGGTCCCGGCGTCTGACCCTCGACGACCGCGTGGGTCGTCAAGGAGCCGGCTTCTCCGGTCACGGCCGCTGACGGCGGGACCGCGGGGTCTGTGGGGTTCTGGGAGTTCTGCGAGTTCTGGGGAGTCGACATGTCACGCCGCCGGGTACTGCAGGATCCAGCGGGGGTCGACGTCGACGCGCACCGCGTCGCCCGGGTTCCACTGGCGGGCGCTCGCCGCGGCGGGCACGCTGACGCGCAGCGCGGCATCCTCTGCCGTCACCGTGTAGACGCTGTGGCTGCCGTGGTACGTGCGGTCGACGATGGTGCCAGCGAGGGAGGCGGATGCCGCAGAGACCTCGTCCGCTTCGGCAAGGTGCAGCTTCTCGGGCCGCACATAGCTCTCTGCCGTGGCATCCAGTCCGCCGCCGAGGCTCGTGATCTGCGCCGGGCTGAGACGGTTGTTCTCGCCGATGAACCGGCAGACGAACGGCGTCGCGCTGCGGTCGTAGATCTCCTCGGGAGTGCCGACCTGCTGCAGCGTGCCGGCGTCGAGCACGGCGATGCGGTCGCTGAGGGTGAGCGCCTCTTCTTGATCGTGCGTGACATAGACCGTGGTCACGCCGACCTCGCGCTGCAGCTCTTTCAGCTGCTCACGCAGCTGCACGCGCAGCTTCGCGTCGAGGTTCGACAGCGGCTCGTCGAGCAGCAGGATGCTGGGGGTCAGCGCGAGCGCGCGGGCGATCGCCACGCGCTGCTGCTGCCCACCCGAGAGCTCCGACACGTTCTTCTCTAGCTGGGACTGCGCGAGCCCGGTGCGGTCGGCGATCTCGTCGACGCGGCGGCGCTGGTCGGCCTTCGACGTCTTCTGGACAGAGAGGCCGAACGCGATGTTCTCGCGCACGTTCATGCTCGGGAACAGCGCGTAGTTCTGGAACACCATGCCCACGCCGCGCTTCTCGCTCGGCACGCGCGTGACGTCGCGCCCGCCGATCAGGATGCGCCCGCCGGTCGGCTCGACGAATCCGGCGAGTGTGCGGAGGGCCGTGGTCTTGCCGCATCCGGACGGACCCAGGAGGGTGAAGAACTCACCCTCCCGGATCTCCAGATCGAGGTGCGAGACCGCATGGTGATCGCCGAACGCGACCTCGACATCTTCGAAACGGATCATGCTGTCTTTCCGGCTAGGTGGTGAAGAGGGGTTCGGTTCGATCAGCCGATGTACTCGAGCGTGACCTTCTCGACCCACGCGCCGAGGTTCTCGCTCACGAAGCCGAAGTCGATGTCCTGACGGTCGAGCGTGCCCATGAGCTCGACGACCTCGGGGTTGGCCTGCTCGACCGCGCCCTCGTTGACGGGCATCGAGTTGAACTCGGCGGCGAACTCACCCTGCACCTCGGCGCTGCCGAACCAGTCGATGAACTCCTGCGCCTTGTCCTCGTTGCCGGTGCCGTTGATCTGCGCGATCTGCTCGGTGACATACGGCACGCCGTAGTCGGGAACGATCATGCCGGTCTTGGTGCCGTACTCCTCGTCACGGGCGGCGATGCCGCTCGAGGGGAGCACGCCGTAGTCGATCTCGTCACGCGTGATGCGGGCATAGAGATCGGTGCCCTCGACCGCGGGCGAGCCGTTGGCGTAGTACGCCTTCACGAGGTCCCATCCCTCATCGCTGACGCCGAGGTCGCCGTCTTCGTCGAGGTGACGCGACAGGATGCTGGCGAGCACGAGCTGCGGGGTGGCCTGGCCGAGTGCCGGGTTGACCTCGTAGCGACCCGCGTACTTCTCGGTCCAGAGGTCCTCCTCGTCGGAGGGGGCGTCGGTGGTCGTGTTCTCGTCGTAGACGGTGACGATGGCCTGCTCGACGAGCGGCCAGAAGGCGCCGTCGGCCGGGTCTCCCGCGTCGGCGGGAACCTCTCCGCTCCACTCGGGCTCGTAGGCGGTGATCGCCTCTTCGGCCTTGAGCTGCTCGAAGAACATGTTGTTCAGACCGAACACGACGTCGCCGACGGGGTTGTTCTTCTCGGCGATGATGCGGTTGGTGAGGTCGGCGCCGCCGAGGCCCACGATCTCGATGTCGATGCCGGCATCCGCTGCCTTCTCGGTGATCCACTCACCGCGGCCGTCGCTGTTCGAGTTGGTGTAGACGATGAGGGTCGCATCCGACCCGCCGTCGCTCGAGCCGCCGTCGGTCTCGGTGCTGCTGCCTGCGCAGCCGGTCAGGGTCACGGCCGCCACCGCAGCGATTCCCAGGAGAGACCAGCGCTTCTTTCGGATGTCGACCATGGTCGCCTTTCTCGTCATCGAGGTATGTCTGATCTGACTTTACCCCGGAGTTGTGGTTTATGTACAACGATCTGTCTGTTTCTTAGCCGCGTTCGCGCGACCGCACTCAAGATAGGCGGCGGAGGTGAACGCACGGGGAGTGCGAAGTGAACGTTGCGCCGTGCGATGGGTGCGTTTCGTCTCGCTCGGCTTCGCCGTGCTCGCTCAACGACCGAGGGGTATGCCGTTCGATGGGTGCGTTTCGTCTCGCTCGGCTTCGCCGTGCTCGCTCAACGACCGGGTATGCCGTTCGTTGAGCGAAGACGACGAAGTCGCCTGAGACGAAACGTGGTGGGCCGGTGTGGGGTGCGTTTCGTCTCGCTCGGCTTCGCCGTGCTCGCTCAACGACCGGGGGGGGCGACGACGGCTCGCTCAACGACCGGGGGTATGCCGTTCGTTGAGCGAAGACGACGAAGTCGACTGAGACGAAACGTGGTGGGCCGATGCGGGGGCGTGTCGTCTCGCTCGGCTCCGCCGTGCTCGCTCAACGACCGGGGACCGCGTCAGGCGGAGAACGCGGGCACGGCCTCGATCAGCATGCGGGTGTACTCCTCCTGCGGAGCCGTGAAGATCTGCGTCGCGTCACCGCACTCGACGAGTTTTCCGTTCTTGAGAACCGCGACGCGGTCGGCCGTCTCGGCGACGACTCCGAGGTCGTGCGTGATGAAGAGGTAGGTCAGCTCGCGCTCGCGCTGCAGTTCGTCGAGTAGCGCGAGGATCTGCGCCTGCACCGACACGTCGAGCGCCGAGACCGCCTCGTCGAGCACGAGGAACTCGGGATCGAGCGCGAGGGCGCGGGCGATCGCCACGCGCTGTCGCTGGCCGCCGGAGAGCTCGTCGGGGAAGCGGCCGAGCATCCCGTCGGGGAGAGCGACCTGCTCCGACAGCTCGAGAGCGCGCTTCGATCGAGACTGTCGATCGCCCTCGCCGAACGACAGCAGCGGCTCGGTGATGAGCTGCTCGATCGTCATGCGCGGGTTCAGCGAGTCGAACGGGCTCTGGTAGACCATCTGGAACCGCCGCCGCAGCTGACGCAGCTTCTCGCCCTTGAGGTGGGTGATGTCCTCGCCGGCGAAGGAGATCGATCCCGACGTCGGCTCCTCGAGGCGCAGCACGAGTCGCGCGAGCGTGCTCTTGCCCGATCCGGATTCGCCCACGACGGCGAGCGTCTCACCGCGGCGCACCTCGAGTGAGACGGCGTCGACGGCCGTGAGCGTGCGGCGGTCGCCTGCGCTTTTGGGCAGCGGGAAGATCTTGGTCAGCTCGGTCACCCGCACGATCGGCTCTCCGCCGAACTCGATGCGGGCCGTGGTCGATGCGGTCCGCCGCTCGTGCGCGCTCAACCGGGGCGCTGCGGCGATGAGCTTGCGCGTGTACTCGTGCGTCGGGGCGTTCATCACCTGCTCTGCCGGCCCGGAGTCGACGATCTCGCCCTGCTTCATGACGATGACCCGGTCGGCCCGTTCGGCCGCCATCCCCAAGTCGTGGGTGATGAGCAGGATCGCCGTTCCGAGCTCTCGCGTCAGGTCCGCGAGGTGGTCGAGGATCTGCTTCTGCACCGTCACATCGAGAGCGCTCGTGGGCTCATCGGCGATGATCAGGCTCGGCTGCGCGGCCAGTGCCCCCGCGATCAGCGCGCGCTGCTTCATGCCACCCGAGAACTGATGCGGGTACTGCTTCGCCCGCTCGGCCGGATACGTCAGCCCTGCCATCTCGAGCAGTTCGACCGCGCGATCGTGAGCGTCGTGCTTCGTCGCGAGTCCGTGCACGAGCAGTGGCTCCGCCACCTGCACGCCCACGCGCCGCACGGGATTGAGGGACAGCGCCGGATCCTGCGGCACCAGCCCGATCAGGCGTCCGCGGATGCTGCGCCAGCGGCGTTCGCTCAGTGGGATGAGGTCTTCGCCCTCGAACTCGATGCGCCCGCTCACCACTTCGGCGTTGGGAGCGAGAAGATTCATGATCGACTGCGCGACGGTGCTCTTGCCCGAGCCCGACTCGCCCACGATCGCGACCACCTCGCCGCGACCCACGCTCAGGTCGACGCCCCGCACCGCATCGACCTCGCGGTCGCCGATCCGGTAGGCGACGCGCAGGTCTTCGACACGCAGGATGTCGTCACGCGCGGCGGGTTGCCCGCTGGGCGTCGGGTTCACGGACTCGCCGAGTCGAGCGGACTCATCGGCGGTCGCGGCGACGTCGTTCGGCATGCGTCCTCCTCGTCGAGCACGGGTCGTGCCATCAGCACTGATCATCTTCCGTTCACGCTAGGCGTGCGGATTCATCCTGATCAAGCCCTACATCGGCATTGGGCTATGCGCTCGCTGCATCGATCACGCGGAGTCATCCACCTCGTCGACCAGGCTCAGCAGTCGTTCGACGAGCGGATTGTGAGACTCCGCGTTCCACGCGATGTCGAGTTCGACGCTGTTCACCCGCGACGACGGATCGGCGTCGCTGATCGGCAGCAGCGTCACCGAGTCGGGGGAGATTCGCTCGGCGGACTCCGGCACCAGCGTGAACCCGATGCCGGCGCTGACCATCGCGAGCAGCGCGGGCACCTGCCCGGCGTACTGCACGATGTGCGGATGCACCCCGCTCGCCACGAACATCGACAGCAGCAGGTCGTGGAAGTACCGTGCGCCGCTCGGCGAGTACATGAGCAGCGACTCGTCTTTGAGGTCGATGAGCTTCAGCGGCTCGCCGCGCTGCGCGAGGGCCGAATCGCTCGGAAGAGCCAACGACAGGCGCTCGCGGTAGACCGCGCGACTGCTGATCTGCGGTCGGGCGAGCAGCGGCCGCATCAGGCCGATGTCGACCGTGCCCTTCTCGAGCTCCTCCACCTGGTCGAGGGAGACGAGCTCGCGCAGCAGCAGTGTGACACCCGGCAGTTCGGCTGACGCACGGCGCAGCAGATCGGGCACGACCGCCTGGCCCGCCATCGCCGTGTACGCGATCGTGACGGTGCCGGCCGCGCCCTCGCCGACGGAGCGCACATCCGAGACGGCCTTCGCCGCGAGGTCGAGGAGGCGGCGCGCGTTGGGAAGCAGCGCGCGCCCGGCCTGGGTCAGCGCCACACGACGACTGGTGCGGTCGAACAGCCTGGTCGAGAGCTCGCGCTCGAGCTGTTGGATCTGACGACTGAGTGGCGGCTGGGTCATCTTCAGCCGTGTCGCCGCCGCCCCGAAGTGCAGTTCCTCGGCCACGGCGATGAAGCATTCGAGCTGTACCAGCGAGATCATCGATCCACTCCCGACATCAATCAGTGCGACTTTTGGTTTGTCTGCGCATCTGTCCCCACCATAGTGTCGGAGAAACTCGATGACGCGGAATCCGCTGATGCGGAGTCCCCGGAGTCTCACCAACGGAGGCGTGATGTCCGAAGAGCTCCTGCTGTCTGTCCCTGCTGCCACGCGGCTGGCCGAGAACGCGGTGCGGTCCGTCCGCATCACGCCCGTGGCCTTCCACGACCCGCCCTTGCTCAACACCGTCGGCGTGCACGAGCCCCTGGCGCTGCGCGCCATCGTTCAGGTGATCACCGAGTCGGGGGTCGTCGGGCTCGGCGAGACCTATGGCGACAGTGCGCACCTGCAGCGGATGAAGGTCGCCGCCGACGCGGTGCTCGGATGCGACGTGTTCGCGACCAATGATCTGCGCGCGCGGGTCGAACGCAGCGTGGCCGGCGACGGCATCCGCGGTGGGCACGGCATGTCGGGCATGGTCACGGGCACCAGCACGGGCGACCGCGTGCTCTCGCCGTTCGATGTCGCCACCGTCGACATCCGCGGAAAGATGCTCGGGGTGCCGGCCAGCGAGCTGCTGGGCGGGCGCGTGCGCGATGCCGTGCCGTTCAGCGGCTACCTCTTCTACAAGTGGGCGGGTCATCCGGGAGGGTCCGTCGACGAGTGGGGCGAAGCCCTCACGCCCGAGGGGATCGTCGCGCAGGCGCGGCGCATCGTCGACACCTACGGTTTCACAGCGCTCAAGCTCAAGGCCGGGGTCTTCGCGCCCGACGACGAGATCGCGGCGATCCTCGCGCTGCGCGAGGAGTTTCCCGATCACCCGCTGCGCATCGATCCGAACGGTGCCTGGACCGTCGAGACCTCGCTGCGGGTCGCCGACGCGCTGAAGGACGTGCTCGAATACCTCGAAGACCCCACCCCGGGCCTTGCGGGCATGGCCGAGGTGCGCCGCCACACGGATCTGCCGCTCGCGACCAACATGTGCGTCGTGGCGTTCTCGCACATCCCCGAGGCGGTGCGTCTCGGCGCGATCGACATCGTGCTCTCCGACCACCACTTCTGGGGAGGGCTCGAGCGCTCGCGCCTGCTCGCCGGGTTCGCCGAGACTCTCGGGTGGGGGCTCTCGATGCACTCGAACTCGCACCTCGGCATCAGCCTTGCCGCGATGACCCACCTGGCCGCGGCCACTCCCGGCGTCGGATACGCATGCGACACGCACTGGCCCTGGAAGCGTGAAGACGAGGACGTCATCGCGCCGGGCGCGCTGAGCTTCGTCGACGGGTCGCTGGCGGTGCCGACCGCACCGGGCCTCGGCGTCGACCTCGACCCCGAGGCGCTGGCGCGGCTGCATCGGCAGTACCTCGACGGCGGCATCCGCGAGCGCGACGACACCGGCTACATGCAGCGGGTCGACCCCGGATACGTGCTGGAAAGTCCCCGCTGGTGATCGCGGCGAGCCGTCCGTTGCGCATCGCGGTCACCGACGCGATCATGTCGGCGTTCTCCGACGATCTGCGCCGCACCGAGCGGCCGCACGAGTGGGTGTTCGCCGATCCTGGTGTGCCCGGCTCCGCGCGCGCCGCGATCGACGGTGCCGACGTGGTGATCTGCTCGCGGCTCACCACCGACGACATGGCCGGCGCCGATCACGTGCGGCTCGTGCATGCGACGGGTGCCGGAGTCGACCGGATCGATGCCGAAGCCGTGCCCGATGGTGTGCCGCTGTGCAACACCGGTCATCACGGCCCCGCGATCGCCGAGCACGTGATCATGACGGCGCTCATGCTGCGCCGTCGAGCGCTCGAGGCCGACGCCGAGATGCGCCGGGGAGAGTGGCGCACGATCGCCACCGTGCCGGGCTCTCCTCCGACGGGCGTGCCGTACCACCGATCGCTTGCCGGCAGCACCCTGGGGCTCATCGGCTATGGCGAGATCGGCCGCTCCGTCGCCCACCTCGCGAAGGCGTTCGGGATGCGCGTGGTCGCCCTGCGCCGGCATCCGGACGCGGGCGGACCCGGCACCGAGCTGCTCGATCGCGTGTACGGCGAAGAGCAGCTGCATCCGCTGCTGCGCGAGAGCGATGTGGTCGTCGTCACCGCACCCCTCACCGAGAGCACGCGCGGGATGATCGATGCCGACGCGCTCGCGCAGCTGCACGCCGACGCGCTGATCGTCAACGTCGCCCGTGGCGCGCTCATCGACGAGGACGCCCTGTACGCAGCCCTCGCAGAGAAACGCATCGGAGGGGCGGCGATCGACGTGTGGTGGGATGCGCCGCAGGGCGCCGAGGCGCCTCCTGTCGTGCAGAGGTTCGCCGCGCTCGACCGGGTGGTGCTGACCCCGCACCACTCGGGTCACGCCAGCGAGGTCTTCACCGCGCGCGCCGCCGACATCGCACGCAACATCGACCTGCTCGACGCCGGTCTTCCCCTCGAGCGTCAGGTGCGCTGAGCACGAGGATCGAGCTCGCTGAGCAGGAGGACTGAGGCGCTGAGCGCCTCGGCATCCGGTCAGAACATCTCGACCAGGCGGGTGACGATCAGCGTCACGGCGCCGAGAGCGGACGCCCCGAGGGCGATCGCTCGCGTACGCCGCCGATTGAGGAACCTGTTCACGAACCGCGACAGCACCACGCCGCCCACGGCGAATGGCGCCATCCAGGCGGCGGTGGCGAGCGCATGCGTCGGCACCGCGCCCCACAGGAACAGGGCCACGAGCGACAGCGACGACCCGACGAGGAAGAACGCCGACATCGTGCCACGCAGCCGTGGCCCCTCTGACCCCTGCCAGATGATCGCCATCGGTGTGCCGCCCACAGACGTCGTCGTGCCCATGAGGCCCGACAGCGCCCCCGCCACCGCCTGCGTCGTCCTGGTCACCCGCGGGTGCCAGCCGCGCAGCGACATGACGACCCCCAGCAGCACGACGCCGGCGACCGCCCACGACAGCGCGGTCGCCGACATGACGGCGACGAGGCCCGCGCCGACGACGGTTCCCGGCACGCGGCCTGCCAGCGCCCAGCCGGCCCCTCGCAGGTCGAGCGCTGCGCGATCCATCACCACCACGATCAGCGTCACGACCATCGCCAGCATGATCACGAGCACCGGCAGCAGCGTGGCGTCGATGAGGGCGATGAACGGGGCAGCCAGCATGCCCATGCCGAATCCGATCGAGCCCTGCATGCAGGCGGCGGCGAGGATCACCGCACCCAGCAGCGTGAACTCGAGGACCGTCACCAGGGGCTCAGCGGCGCGCGGCGATCGAGCCGATCACGCGACGACGCTTCTTGCTCTGCAGGCGCCAGCGCTGGCCCGGATCGGTCGCGAGACGCAGCCACGCGGCCAGCACGTTGGCGCAGACCGTGGTGATCACGATCGCAAGACCCGGGAGCACCGACTGCCACCACGCCTCGGCGAGGTACTGGCGCCCCTGCGAGACCATGAGGCCCCAGCTGACGTCGGGCGGCTGGATGCCGATGCCGAGGAAGCTCAGCGAGGACTCGGCCAGCATCACGTAGCAGAACTCGAGCGTGGCGAGCGTGACGAGAGTCGGCAGCACGTTCGGGACGATGTGACGGAAGACGATGGCGCGATTCGTGGCTCCGAAGTTCGTCGCGGCATCGACGAACATCCGGGAGCGCAGCTCGGCAGCATCCGCTCGCGCGGTGCGCAGGTAGAGAGGGATGCGTGTGATCGCGAGCACGAGCACGATGTTCGCCGCGCTCGGGTTGAAGACGTAGAGGATCACGACCGCGAGCAGCAGCGAGGGGAAGCTCATGATGACGTCGGCGATGCGCATCGACACCGACTCGCGCCATCCGCGGTGGAATCCGGCCCACATGCCCCAGATCGATCCGACGATCGCAGAGACGACCACGGCCGCGGCGGCGACACCCAGGGTGGTGCCTGCCGCGGTGACGATGCGGGCGAGCAGGCTGCGTCCCAGCGAGTCGCTGCCGAGTGCGTACTCCCAGCCGAGCTGGAAGCTGAACGGCGGCATGTTGCGCGCCCCGAGGTCCTGCCGCTGCGCGATCTCGCCGAACAGCGGGGGACCGACGATCGCGGTGAGCACGATGAACGCGAGGATGATGGCGGCGGATGCGGCGACCTTGTCCTTCCACAGCAGCTGCCAGAGGTTGGCGCGGCCGGACGACCGTGCTCCGCGCGCCTTCTGAGTGAGGACGGTGACTGTCGATGCGTTGTTGTCAGACATTCGTCAGCACCTCTGCCTTCGTGTCGGAGAGCGCCCCCGGGCCGCGACGACGGGCGCGAGAGCCGGACGTCGGCCTGACTCGCGGGTCGAGGAGTGCATAACCGAGGTCGATGATGATGTTCAGGGCGAAGATCGCCAGTGCTGTGATCAGCACCGCGGCCTGCAGCACCGCGAAGTCGCGCTGCAGGATCGAGTCGATCATGAGCTTGCCGATGCCGGGCCAGCCGAAGATCGACTCGACGACCACGGCGCCGTTGATGAGGCCGACGGTCAGGTCGCCTGCCACGGTGAGGGCGGGGGCTGCGGCGTTGCGCAGCGCATGCTTCGAGACGATGTGCATCTGCCCTGCACCGCGGCTGCGGGCGACCTGGATGTAGGGCTGACCCAACACCGTCACCATCGACCCGCGCACGACCTGGGCGAGCACTCCGACCGGCCGCAGCATGAGCGTCGCGACCGGGAGGATCCAGACGAGCGCTCCGTCGGTGCCGGAGGTCGGCAGCCAGCCCAGCGTGATCGCGAAGATCCAGATGCCGAGGATGGCCACCCAGAAGTCGGGCACGCTCGCCGCCGTCATCGAGAAGAAGCTCACGATGCGGTCGGCGATGCCGTTCGGCTTCAGCGATGCCCAGCTGCCGAGCGCCACGGCGATGACGATCGCCAGGATCATCGTGACCGCGGCGAGCTGCAGGGTGGCGGGGAAGGCGCGCAGCGCCATCTCGGCCGCGGGTTCACCGGTGCGCAGCGACTGACCGAAGTCGAGCTGCAGGACTCCGAGGAAGTAATCGCCCATCTGCTTCCACAGCGGCTGGTCGAAGCCGTTGCGGGCCGCGAAGTCCTCGCGCATCTGATCGGTCGCGTTCAGCGGCAGGTACAGCTGCGACGGATCGCCGGTGAGGCGGGCGAGCACGAAGACACCCAGGACGACTGCGATCAGCGGCAGCGCGCTCTGCAGGATTCGTTTTCTCAGGTAGGTCCACATGGTTGCCCGCCTCTCACTCTCACTCTCGCTCGCGGTCAGCCCGCGAGCGAGACCTCCTTGATGCGCAGCTCGTCGCCGGTCGACGAGTTGGGCTCGTAGGTCACCCGGTCGGCGAGACCGAGCATGACCGTCTGGTGCGCGATCGGGGCCAGGGCCACGACGTTCTCACGCTCGTAGGCGAAGACCTCTTCGTACGCGGCCTGGCGCTCGTCGCCGGTGAGGGTCCGCGCGGTGGTGATGAGCTCGTCCAGGGCCGGGTCGCCGAACTCGGCCTGTGCTCCGCCCGTGAGCATGTACTGTTCGACCGTGAACTGCGCGTCACCTGCCTGGTTTCCGTGCTGGATGAGCATCGAGATCGGACCCTCGTTCGTGACGAACGGACTCAGCTGGTACTGCAGGTGCTGAGTGGTGTCGACCATGCGCAGCTCGACGTTCAGCCCCGCGGCCGCCAACTGCTCGCGCAGCACCTCGCCCAGTTCGCTGACCTTCGGGAACTGCGCGGTGCGCACCGGCATGAGGATCTTCGTGTCGACCGCGACGCCGTCGGCCGCAGCCTCCTCGACCAGGGCCTTCGCCTTCTCGGGGTCGTACTCCCACGGCTCGAGGTCGGCGTTGAACCCGACGATGCCCTCGGGGATCAGCTGCGCGGCCACCTTGTCGCCATCGGGGTAGAGCGACGAGACGATGCCCTCGCGATCGATGGCGTAGTTGATCGCCTGACGGATGCGGATGTCGTCGAGCGGAGCCGTCTCGCCCGAGAAGCGCAGGGCGATCGTCTCGTTGTTCGGGTAGCTCACGCCCAGGTCTCCGATGCCGTCCTCAGCACTGAGGCCGAGGGCGATGTCGGCTTCGCCGCTGGTGATCATCGCGGCACGGACGGTGCCCTCGGAGCGCCACTGGTACTCGACGTCGGCGAACTGCGGGGCGTCGCCCCAGTAGTCGTCGTTGCGCTCGAGCGTCAGCTTCGTGCCGGCCTGCCACTCGCCGATCGCGTAGGGGCCGGTGCCGACCGGCTCGCGCACGAACTCGGTGTTCGAGGTCTCGGGCGAGACGATCTCGATGAACGACAGCTTCAGGGGGAGGATCGGGTCGGGGCTCGGGGTGGTGACCGTGAGCGTGGTGGCGTCGGTCGCCTCGACCTCGAGGTCGTCGTCGCCGAAGATGTAGCCCTCGACGTTGCAGCCGAGGTCACCGTTCACGGCGCGATCGATGGAGTAGGCGGCTGCCTCGGCATCGAACGGCGTGCCGTCCTGGAAGGTGACGTCATCGCGGACGGTGAACGTCCACTCCGTGTCGCCGGTCTGCTCCCACTCGGTGGCCAGCAACGGTTCGAGCTCGCCCGTCGAGGGGTTGCGCTCGACCAGCGGCTCGGTGACCGTGCTGCGCACGACGACGCCGGTGGAGGTGAGGTTGGCGTCGCACGCCTCGAGGGTCGGGGGCTCCTGCGTGAGTACGACGCGGAGGGTGTCGCCCGTGCCGCCCTCGCCGCCGCCTTCCGACTCCGAGTTGGCGACGGAGCACGAAGCCAGCAGTGCGATCGATGCGATTCCGGCAGTGACCGCGGCTGCCCGGGTGCCTCTGCGTCGGGGGGAAGAAAGCTTCATCGGGTTCCTCCAGGTAGGGGACGGCCGCGGCCCTCGTTGGCTGTCGGCCCGTTGTGAATGTCGCAGACCGCCTCCCGAGCGTCAACAGGTGCGAAGGCCGCACCGGCGGCCGGTGCCGAGGGCCGGTGCCGTGCGGCATCCGTCGGCCGAGTCGCGATCCGCGAGATTACGCCGGTCTCACCCCATAGATGCTGGCGGCGCATCAATCCATGCAACTTCGCTTATGGAACTGCATCGTTGGCCGGACGTAGTCTCGCGCCATGATCAACTCTCCCGAAACCTCCGCTCCGTTCGCTCCCGGCTCCGTCGCTCAGGCGGGGCCGCTGCTCGATTCTCTCGAGCGGACGCTGCAGGACGAGTACTCCGTGGTGCGCCTGCCCGACGACCTCGCGGCCCTCGACCCGACGGATGCCGCGAAGGTGCGCGCCGTCGTCACGAGCGGTCGCAACGGCGTTCCCTCCGAGCTGATGGCCGCCCTCCCGAACCTCGAGATCGTGACCAACTTCGGCGTCGGATACGACACGACGGATGTCGCCCAGGCGGTCGCCCGCGGCATCCGGGTGACCCACACGCCCGACGTTCTCACGGACTGCGTCGCCGACACGGCGCTCGGGCTCATGCTCGATGTCTTCCGCCGGTTCGGCGCCTCCGAGCGGTTCCTGCGCGACGGCGCGTGGGAGTCGGGAGGGTTTCCGCTCACGCGTCGTTTCTCGGGCAGCACGGTCGGCGTGCTCGGCCTCGGCCGCATCGGGCAGGCGATCGCCAGACGCGCCGCCGCCTTCGACACGACGATCCTGTACACGACCCGACGTCCTGTCGAGGGCGTGCCGTGGGAGCACGTGGCATCGGCCGTCGACCTCGCGCGCCGATCGGACGTCGTGGTCATCGCGGTTCCCGGTGGGGCGGCGACCGAGAACCTCGTGGATGCCGAGGTGATCGACGCGCTCGGACCCGACGGCTTCCTGGTGAACATCGCACGCGGCTCGGTCGTCGATGAGGATGCACTGATCGCCGCTCTCGAGGACGGTCGGATCGCGGGAGCCGGCCTCGACGTGTTCGCGCACGAGCCGGACGTGCCCGCGCGGCTCATCCGCGATGACGTGACGCTGCTGCCCCACGTCGGCAGCGGCACGCATGAGACGAGGCTCGACATGCGAGACCTCACACTCGCGAACCTCCGGGCCCACCTCGACGGTCGGCCGCTGCCGACACCGGTGCCGGAGATGTCGGGACTCTGATGCAGACGGCGCATTGATCCATCCACCATTTGGTTTGTAGGCGCATCGTTTCACGCATAGCGTGACGATTGTTCAGATCCGAGCCGGATACCGGCGCGACACCCCAGGAGTGCACCGTGGCACGATTCACGCCCACCGAGCTGGCCGACCACCTTCGCGACGGTCTTCTCTCGTTCCCCGCGACGGCGTTCACGCCGGAGCTCGAATTCGACGAGAAGCGCTACCGCGAGCACGTGGAATGGCAGGCGAGCTTCGGGGTGGCCGGTCTCTTCGCCGCCGGTGGCACCGGCGAGGGGTTCAGTCTCGATGCGGCCGAGTCCGCAGCGGTCGTCCGCGCGGCCGTGCAGTCGTCGCGACCCGAGGTTCCGGTGCTCGCCTCGGCCGGCGGCTGGACCCGGCACGCGATCGCGAACGCCCGGGCGGCCGAGGAGGCCGGCGCGGAGGGGATCCTCGTGCTGCCCCCCTACCTCACCGAGTGCGACCAGGCGGGTCTCGTCGAGCACGTCTCGGCGATCGCCGCGGCTACGAAGCTCGCGATCATCGTCTACAACCGCGGCAACGCCATCTACTCGGCCGAGACGATGGCGATCCTCGCCGAACGGCACGAGAACGTCGTCGGGTTCAAGGACGCGACGGGCGACATCGAGCACCTGGCATCGGTCTACGTGCGCAACGGTGAGCGCCTGTTCTACCTGGGCGGTCTGCCCACCGCAGAGACCTACGCGCTGCCGCTGCTGCAGATGGGCATGAGCACGTACTCGTCGGCGATGTTCAACTTCGTCCCCGAGTTCGCGCTCGAGTTCTACCGCGATGTGCGCGCTCAGGACCGTGCCGCGGTGACCGAGAAGCTGGGGCGCTTCGTGCTGCCGTACATCGCGATCCGCAACCGCGGGAAGGGATTCGGCGTCTCGATCGTCAAAGCGGGTCTCCGTCTGACCGGACACGGCGTCGGTCCCGTCCGCCCGCCGCTGCACGACCTGTCGGCGCAGGACGACGCCGATCTGGCGCAGCTTCTCGAGCGCGCCGGCCTGCTCGCCGCCGTTCCCGCCTGACCTCGCCGATCCTCTCGGCGCCACCGCCGTCGACTCAAGGAGTGTGACATGACCACCGCCATCCTCACCGGGCATTCGTCGATCGCCGGACGTTCGGTGCCAGGCACCGGCACCGCGCTGTACGCCATCGCCCCGGCCACCGACGAGCAGCTCGAGCCCCCCTACTCGCAGATCGACGTCGAGCAGCTCCGCGCGGCGACCGCCGCCGCGGCCGAGGCCTTCACGTCGTTCTCCCGACTCGCCCCCGACGCTCACGCGGCGTTCCTCGAATCGATCGCCGACGAGATCGACGCGATCGGCGACACGCTGATCGAGCGGGCGATGCAGGAGACCGGGTTGCCGCAGGCGCGACTCCTCGGTGAGCGTGCTCGGACCACCGGGCAGCTGCGGCTGTTCGCCGACGTCGTGCGTGCCGGAGAGCACCGCGGCGTGCGGATCGACCCGGCGCAGCCGGACCGCACACCTCTTCCGCGCGTCGACATCCGCCAGCGCAAGATCGCGCTCGGGCCGGTGGCCGTGTTCGGGGCGTCGAACTTCCCGCTCGCGTTCTCGACTGCCGGGGGAGACACCGCATCTGCGTTGGCCGCCGGGTGCCCGGTCGTGTTCAAGGCGCACAGCTCGCATCCCGGCACGAGCGAGCTCGTCGCATCGGCGATCGCACGCGCCATCGACGCGCACGGACTGCATCCCGGAGTGTTCTCGCACATCTTCGGCCCGGGACGCAGCGTCGGCCAGGCGCTCGTCGCCGACCCCGACATCCACGCCGTCGGGTTCACCGGATCACGCGAGGGCGGTCTCGCGCTCGTACGCACGGCACAGGCGCGGCCGGTGCCGATTCCCGTCTACGCCGAGATGAGCTCGGTGAACCCGGTGTTCATCCTGCCGGGGGCCCTGCACGGCGATGTCGAGGCGCTCGCTGCGGGGTACGTGCAGAGTGCGACGGGGTCGAGCGGGCAGCTTTGCACGCAGCCCGGTGTCGTCTTCGTCCCTCGTGGCGCCAAGGGCGAGGCGTTCCTGCGGGCCGTGTCGGAATCCCTGCGTGCGGCCACAGGGCAGACCATGCTCTCGCCGAGCATCGCGCACGCGTGGCGCGACGGTGTCGCGACCAGAGACGAGAACGCCGAGGTGCTCGCGCGGGGAACCGACGGCGAGGGGCCGCACGCTCCGGCGCCGGTGATCCACGCCGCCGAGCTCTCGTCGTTCGAAGAGAATCCCGTGCTGAACGAGGAGATCTTCGGGGCCGCGTCCCTGGTGGTGCGCTACGGCGACGCCGCCGAGCTGGTGGAGGCCGCCTCACGGCTCGAGGGTCAGCTGACCGCCACGCTGCAGCTGAGCGCCGATGATCATGAGCTCGCCGCCGCGCTCCTTCCGGTGCTCGAGCGCAAGGTCGGGCGCATCCTCGCGAACGGATGGCCCACCGGGGTCGAGGTCGGGCACGCGATGGTGCACGGGGGCCCGTTCCCCGCCACCAGCGACTCGCGCACGACGAGCGTCGGAAGCCTCGCGATCGAGCGCTTCCTGCGCCCGGTGGCGTATCAGAACATCCCCGACGGGCTGCTCCCCGAGGTGCTGCGCGACGCCAACCCCTGGCACGTGTCGCGTCTCGTCGACGGGCGGCGCGAGGTGTCGGCATGACCTCCGTGCCCACGATCGAGAGGATCGAGGTCGTCCCGGTCGCCGGGCACGACTCGATGCTGCTGAACCTCTCGGGCGCGCACGCGCCGTTCTTCACACGCAACATCGTCATCGCGACGGACTCGGACGGACGGGAGGGGCTCGGCGAGGTCCCCGGCGGCGAATCGATCCGCGGCACCATCGCCGAGGCCGCGGAGTTCCTCACGGGCCAGCCGGTCGGCCGATACCGCTCGCTGCTACGGGCGATCGCGACCCGCTTCGCCGACCGGGACGCGGGCGGTCGTGGGCTGCAGACGTTCGATCTGCGCACGACCGTGCACGCCGTCACCGGCATCGAGTCGGCGCTCCTCGATCTGCACGCCCAGCACCTCGGCGTGCCGGTCGCGGAGCTTCTCGGCGACGGCCAGCAGCGCGACAGCGTGCCGATGCTGGGGTATCTGTTCTTCATCGGCGATGCTGACCGCACCGACCTCCCCTATCTGCGCGAGAGCGGCGACGGGTGGGAGAGCGTGCGGCGCGAAGAGGCCATGACGGCCGATGGCATCGTGCGCCTGGCCGAAGCCGCGCAGATCCGCTACGGGTTCTCGGACTTCAAGCTCAAAGGCGGCGTGCTCGACGGCGAGGTCGAGGCCGACGTCGTCACCGCGCTCGCTGAACGGTTTCCCGAAGCGCGCATCACGCTCGACCCGAACGGCGGGTGGCTGCTCGAGGATGCGGTGCGCATCGGCCGCCGCCTGGCCGATGTGCTCGCCTACGCCGAGGATCCGTGCGGCGCGGAAGGCCGATTCTCGGGTCGAGAGGTGATGGCGGAGTTCCGTCGGCGCACCGGCCTGCGCACAGCGACGAACATGATCGCGACGGACTGGCGAGAGATGGCGCACGCGATCCGCTCCGACGCCGTCGACATCCCGCTCGCGGATCCGCATTTCTGGACCATGGCCGGTTCGGTGCGCGTGGCGCAGCTGTGCCACGACTTCGACCTGACGTGGGGGTCGCACTCGAACAACCACTTCGACATCTCGCTGGCGATGTTCACACAGGTCGGCGCAGCGGCGCCCGGCGAGATCACCGCACTCGACACGCATTGGATCTGGCAGGACGGCCAGCAGCTGACGGTCGATGCGCCCGAGATCCGAGACGGGGCGGTGCGAGTGCCCGACCGCCCGGGGCTCGGCGTGACGATCGACCGCGCTCGGCTCGCCGAGGCGCATGAGCTGTATGTCGAACACGGGCTGGGAGCCAGGGACGACGCCATCGGCATGCAGTACCTCGTGCCTGGCTGGGAGTTCGACAGCAAGCGGCCCTCTCTGGTGCGCTGAAAGGGCGCCTGTCGTTCGTTGAGCGAAGACGACGTAGTCGCCTGAGACGAAACGTGGTGGCCCGACGGACCCGGTGAGGTGCGTTTCGTCTCGCGCGGCTCCGCCGTGCTCGCTCAACGACCGGGGATGCTCGGCGCGGTGCTACTCGAACCCGCCGGTGAGCCTTCCCCGCATCCGCTGGCTGCTGTCGTTCATCCCGATGATCTCGACCGTCTTGCCGAGCGCGGTGTACTTCGTCTCGATCGCATCCAGAGCTGCGACCGTCGAGGCGTCCCAGATGTGCGATCCGGTGAGGTCGATGACGACGCGGTCGGGATCCTCCGGGTACGAGAACAGGGTCGTCAGGTCGTTGCTCGAGGCGAAGAACAGCTCGCCGGTCACCGTGTAGGTGACGGCGTCGCCGGCATCCGACAGGGTCCGGCTCACCGACACGAAATGCGCGACCCTCCGCACGAACAGCACCGACGCGACCAGCACTCCGCCGACGACGCCGACCGCGAGGTTGTGGGTGATGAGCACGAGCACGACGGTCGCCACCATCACGAACGTCTCGCTCTTCGGCATCCGCGTGAGGGTCGACGGCTTGACGCTGTGCCAGTCGAACGCTCCGATGGCGACCATGATCATCACGGCGACGAGGGCGGCCATGGGGATCGTGCTCACGAAGTCACCGAAGACGACGACCAGCAGGAACAGGAAGATGCCGGCGCAGAACGTCGAGATGCGGGTGCGCGCGCCCGAGGCCTTGACGCCGATCATGGTCTGGCCGATGACGGCGCATCCGCCCATGCCTCCGAAGGTTCCGGAGAGGATGTTCGCCACGCCCTGAGCCCACGACTCCCGCGTCTTGTTCGAGTGGGTGTCGGTGATCTCGTCGACGAGCTTGGCGGTGAGCAGCGACTCCATGAGTCCGACCAGCGCCACCCCGAGCGCGAACGGCGCGATGATCGTGAACGTCTCCCACGTCAGCGGCACGTTCGGGATGAACAGCTCGGGCAGGCTCTTGGGCAGCTCGCCCTGATCGCCGACCGTCGGCACCGTGATCGCGAACGCCATCACCACAGCGGTCACGATGATCACCGACACGAGCGGTGCCGGCACGATCGTGGTGATCTTCGGCATCACGATCATCACGACGATTCCCAGCGCGACCAGCGGGTAGACCAGCCACGGCGCATCGATCAGCTGCGGGAACTGCGAGCTGAACACGAAGATCGCCAGCGCGTTCACGAACCCGACCATGACGCTGCGGGGGATGAAGCGCATCAGCTTCGCGACCCCCAGCACCCCGAGGATCACCTGGAAGATGCCGGCGAGGATCACCGTCGCGATGAAGTAGTCCATCCCATACGTCGGCGCGACCGGGGCGATCACGAGCGCGACGGCTCCGGTCGCCGCGGTCACCATCGCCGGACGCCCACCGAGGAAGGCGATCGACACCGCCATGATGAACGACGAGAACAGTCCCACCTTCGGGTCGACGCCCGCGATCACCGAGAACGCGATCGCCTCGGGAATCAGCGCGAGACCCACGACCAGACCCGCGAGCACCTCGCGCGTCAGCATCCTCGGACTCTTCAGCGCTTCGAGGACCGTCGGGTTCGCCCGATAGCGGGCACGATCGTCGACCGCAGTTGCAGACATGGGGATGCTCCAGAGAAGGTGCCCGGGGGTGGGGCAGAACAGTTAAGGGTACGGCGGATGCGGGGGCCTGCCGTTCCCCGGTCGTTGAGCGAGGCCGGCGGAGCCGCCCGACACGAAACGCGGCAAGGACTCGTCACGGAGCAGGCCGCCCCTGTCCGGTGTCGGCGGCCGCGGATAGAGTGCGGTCATGGAATCCGTGCCGACCGACTTCTGGGGCGTCGTCGTGCCCTCGTGGCTCGGCGCCGTGGCATCCATCGCGGCGTCGACCGTCGCTGTCATCGCATTCATCAACAGCCTATGCGCGAAGGGCGGGGTGCGCGAGATCGGGGAGGCGCTCAACCGCGAGCCGACGGCACAGCCGGGTGGCCGCAGCCTCCGGGCGTCGTCGGTTGCCGAGCCGGAGCCGTGGATGTTCCGCAGCGATGGACGGGTCGGGAGCTTCCGCAACACGAGCGGGGAGGTTCTGACCGTGTCAGGCATCACGGCGACGGCCGGCATCGAGGCGGCGTTGAGTGAGCAGCTTCCGCTCGACGTGCCGCCGACGGCGTCGTTCGAGGTGCTTCTGGGTCGGACTCTGGGAGGTCCAGCGGTGCGCGGCGTCACGATCGAGTGGGTCCGCGAAGACGGTGAACTGCTCTCGCGCACGTACTACCTGTAACTCGGGACTGCGGCGTCGCAGCGTTCGGGGTGTCTCGTCTCGGGCGGCGTCGCCGACCTCGCTCAACGACCGGGCGGAAGTCGAGCCGAATCAATAAGCACGGCTCTTAGCGTGATAGTTGATGATTTATGCAACCCATGCAGACGAAACGGTGTGCACATCGCTCTCAGATTTTGCGCACACCCCGCCTCGGGCGGATACTCATCCCATCCGCGCCGCACGTCTCGGCCGGGAATCGACATGCACAGAACCCCTGCTCTCGCCCCTGACACGACCATCGCCATCGTCGGCGCCGGCCGTCTCGGCGGCGTACTCGCACGGGCGTTGCGTGCGGCAGGCCTTGTCGTCCGGGGGCCACTGCGCCGGGAGGACTCGATGCCGGATGCCGACATCGCGCTGCTCTGCGTCCCGGACTCCGCCATCGCAGCGGTGGCCTTCGCCGCCCGCCCCCACGCGCGGCTGGTGGCGCACGTGTCCGGTGCGACGCCGCTCACCGACGTCGACTTCAGCCTCCACCCGCTCCAGACCTTCGCCGGCAAGGAGACGAGCGAGGTCTTCCGCGGCATCGGCGTCGCCGTCGACGGGCGCACGCCCGAGGCGCTCGAGGTGGCTGAAGCGCTCGCGCGGGTGATCGGTGCGAACCCCTTCCACGTCGACGACGCCCACCGCGGGGAGTATCACGCCGCCGCATCCTTCGCCTCGAACTTCGTGCTGACCGTGCTCGATGCCGCTGAACACCTCGCGAAGGATGCAGGCGTCGACCGCGCCCACCTCGCACCACTCGTGCGACAGACGGTCGACAACTGGGCGGCGCGCGGCGCAGCATCCGCTCTCACCGGGCCGATCGCGCGCGGTGACGAGGCCACCGTGGCGCGGCAGCGCGCGGCATCCGGCGACTACCAAGACCTCTTCGACGCGCTCGCCACTGCGACCCGCGCGGTCGCCGGACGCGCGCCACATGCGACCGCCCACACGACCGCTGATCACGCGGCCACCCAACAGACCGCCGCCACCGAGGAGCCACAGGCATGAGAATCCTCCGCACGATCGCCGAGGTGCGAGCCGCGGTGCGCGACGCCAAGGCAGTGGGCCGGTCGGTCGGACTCGTGCCGACGATGGGCGCGTTCCATGAGGGGCACCTCTCGCTCATGCGGGCGGCGCGAACGGAGAACGACCTCGTCGTCGTCTCGCTGTTCGTCAATCCGACCCAGTTCGCCGCGAACGAAGACCTCAGCACCTACCCGCGCGATGAGGCCCGCGACGCCTCGCTCGCCGAGGCCGAGGGCGTCGACATCCTGTTCGCACCGGATCGGGCCGAGATCTACCCCGATGGGTTCGCCACGAACATCCACGTCGCGGGCATCACCGAGGTGCTCGACGGAGCGAGCCGCGGACCCCACCATTTCGACGGCGTCGCCACCGTCGTCACCAAGCTGTTCGGCATCGTCCAGCCCGACGTCGCCTATTTCGGTCAGAAGGATGCGCAGCAGGTGCTGGTCGTGCGCCGGGTCGTGCGCGACCTCGACCTCGACGTGCGCGTCGTGGCGTGCCCGATCGTGCGCGAAGCAGATGGGCTCGCGATGAGCTCGCGCAACGTCTACCTCGACGCGGATGCTCGCGCCCAGGCGACCGCGCTCAACCGCGCCCTCGATGCCGCCGACGCGGCGCACCGATCGGGGGAGCGCGACGGCGACAGCATCCTCTCGTCCGCCCACGCTGTGCTCTCGGCGGCCGGAATCGACGCCGAATACCTGGAACTCCGGGATGCCGAGACCCTGCGGCCGGTGGCGGTGGTCGACCGGGACGCGCTGTTCCTCGTCGCCGCGCGCGTCGGCGCTGCCCGACTGATCGACAACCACATGCTGACTCTCACCTCGACCACCGAGACCAGCGAGACCACCGAGACCAGCACGACCACCGACGGAAAGGGCGATGCCTGATGCGACGCACCATGCTGAAGTCGAAGATCCACCGCGCCACCGTCACGGGCAGTGACCTCCACTACGTCGGGTCGATCACCGTCGACCCCGACCTGCTCGAGGCCGCTGACATCCTGTCGCACGAGCAGGTGCACGTCGTCGACGTCGACAACGGCTCGCGCTTCGAGACGTACACGCTGGTCGGCGAACGTGGGTCCGGCGTCATCCAGGTCAACGGTGCCGCCGCCCGCCTCGTGCACACCGGCGACACGATCATCGTCATCTCCTATGCCGACTACTCGCCCGAAGACCTCGCCGACTACGAACCCGTCGTCGTGCACGTGGATGGGTCGAACGCCATCGTCCGCGTCGACGACGCCGTCGGTGAACTGGTGGCGACCCGATGAGCGCTCACGCCGCCCCGACCAAGCGCCTCACCCTGCGCGATCTCGACGTGAAGAAGCATGCCGGCGAACCCATCGTCATGGTCACCGCGTACGACTTTCCGAGCGCGCAGATCGTCGAGGAGGCCGGTGTCGACATGGTGCTCGTCGGCGACTCGGCCGCGATGACGGTGCTCGGCTATGACAGCACGGTGCCCGTCACGACCGACGAGATGCTGATGCTCACGAAGGCGGTGCGGCGAGGACTCACCACGCCGCTGCTCGTCGGCGATCTCCCCTTCGGGTCGTACGAGGCGTCGGACGAGATCGCCGTCGCGACCGCGCAGCGCTTCGTCAAAGAGGCGGGAGTCGACCTCGTCAAGATCGAACGCGGCGGCGCCACGGTCGATCGTGCCCGCGCGCTCGTGAATGCCGGAATCCCCGTCGTCGGGCACGTCGGACTGACGCCGCAGACAGCCACGTCGCTCGGCGGATACCGCGCGCAGGGACGCACCGCCGACGCCGCACTCACCGTCATCGACGATGCCCTCGCCCTGCAGGACGCCGGAGTCTCACTGATCGTCATCGAAGCCGTGCCGTCGGAGGTCACCGCGGCGCTCGCACCCCTGCTGCGCATTCCGCTGATCGGCATCGGAGCCGGAACGGATGCCGACGGCCAGGTGCTCGTCTTCCACGACCTGCTGGGGATCTATGCCGGCGGGGTCGCCAAGTTCGTCAAGCGCTATGCCGATGTGCGGTCTGTGTCTGTGGCCGGAGTCGCGGCGTATGCGAGCGAGGTGCGCGAAGGTGTGTACCCGGGGCCCGAGCACGGATACGGGATGGCCGAGGGCGAGGCCGAACGGCTGCGGGAGTTGCTCGCGGGGCGCTAGGCATCCGGCATCCGACGCTGCGCGTGCGTCGCATCCGCGTCGCAGGCCTCCCGACCCTCACGCTTCCCAGCGCAGGATGTCGCCCGGCTGACACTCCAAGACCTCGCACAGAGCGTCGAGGGTCGAGAAGCGCACGGCCTTCGCGCGCCCGTTCTTGAGCACAGCGAGGTTCGTGGGGGTGATGCCGATGCGCTCGGCCAGCTCGCCGACGCCGATCTTGCGCCGCGCCATCATCACGTCGATATCCACGACGACAGGCATCAGATCACCTCGTTGTCGAGCTCCGAGCGCAGCGACTGTGCTTCGGTGTCGCGCTCGATGGCCTGCCGCAGCAGCGCCTTCATGACGACGACCAGCAGGGCGATGCCGCCGAGCACGACACCCGCGCCGCCGATGAGCGCCACGAGGCCCGGCGCGGCCGAGCCCGGTGCGAGTATCGCCGCGAGGATCCAGGCGAGTGCCGCGGCCACGAGGATCGCTCCGATGATCACGTCGATGTAGCGGAACGACGAGGTCGAGAAGATCGATCCGCGGCGCACTTTCGTCAGCAGCATCCATACGCAGATGCCGAAGACCTGCAGGGTGCCGACGCCGAGAACCACGATCGATACGAAGGCGATCCGGCCCCACAGCTCTTCGGCCGCGAGGTCGATCCACAGCAGCGGCACGATGAGCGCCTGCACCGCCACGGATCCGATCAGCGCCAGCACGATCACGACCTTCAACACGACGATCGTCGCCTTCCCCATGACTCCACCTCTCATCGAGCAACAACAGAAATCTATCGTTAATCGTTCGATAGGGGAAGTCGGCGGATGCGGGTCGCGGCGCTTCGGGAGGAGATCCGCCCTTCGGGAGGAGAGATTCGCGCGAAGCCTCCTCCCGAGGCGCAGTTCTCCTCCGCAGCGGTTCTCCTCCCGAGGAGCAGGACTCCTCCCGAGGGAGTGGGGGCTTCGTGATGCGCGTCCTCCCGATGCGGGCTCCCGAAGGGGGTGTACGCCCCGCGGGGATGCGGCGCCTCGGGAGGAGATCTGCCCTTCGGGAGGAGGGATTCGCGCGAAGTCTCCTCCTCAGGAGCAGATCTCCTCCGCAGCGGTTCTCCTCCCGAGGAGCAGGACTCCTCCCGAGAGAGTGGGGGCTTCGTGATGCGCGTCCTCCCGATGCGGGCTCCCGAAGGGGGCTGTGAGCCCCGCGGGAACGCGGCGCCTCGGGAGGAGATCCGCCCTTCGGGAGGAGGGATTCGCGCGAAGTCTCCTCCCCAGGCGCAGTTCTCCTCCCGAAGAGGTGAGCACCTTGTGATGCGGGTCCTTTCGCTGCGCGCCCCGATGGGGCCTCACGAAGGGTGAGGGCCCGCGCCCGCCTACTCCGCGCGGCGTACCCGCAGCACGAGAGCCACCACTGCGAGCACGATGACCACGACGCCGTATCCCACGCACACCGCGCCGAGCCCGAACACGCCGACCAGGGTTCCGGCGACGACGGCCGGCACGCCGAATGCGAGGTACGCGAGCAGGTAGATCACGGCGAAAGTGTCGGCGCGGTCGGTGGCGGGGATGCGCGGTGCGAGTGAGGCGACGACTCCGGAGAACGCGGTGCCGAAGCCCATGCCGGTCACAGCCGTCGCGGCGAGGTAGAAGGGGAGCGACTCGACGCCGAGGGCGATGAGCGACAGTGCGGTGCCGGTCGCGAGAGCCGCGGTGCCGAAGATCACAGAGGTGCGCGGTCGGCGATTGCGGAACACGAATGCGGTGATCGCGCCGATGCCCGCCAGCATCGCGACGGCGAGGCCCTGCCAGACGTGCGCTTCGCCGCCGAGCTCGGTGCGCACGATGTTGGCGCCGAGCGAGAGGAAGAGCCCGCCCGTCGCCCACCCGGCGATGATCGCCGGTGCGCCCCGCCAGAAGTCCGAGCGGATGCCGGCGGGCACCGACAGCCGGAAACTCAGCGACCCCCACGCCCCAGGATGCAGCGGTGCAGTCTCGGGTGCGAGGAAGAACAGTGCGGCGAGCACGAGGTAGATGACGGTGAGCGGTGCGAAGACGTCGAGCAGCGGTTGGCCGGTCACGTCGAGTGCGATGCCCGAGACGAGCGCGCCGAGCGCCAGGCCGATTCCGGGGCTGAGGGCGTTCCAGAGGGCGGCGACCCTCGAGCGTCCGCCGGGTGCGAGATCCAGGGCAGCGGCCGAGAGTGCTGCGATGAGCACACCGCTCGCGGCACCCTGCAGGATGCGCGCGAGCATCAGAGTCGCGACCGAGTCGGCATGCCAGAAGAGCAGCATGCTGCCGGCGAGCAGCAGGAGCCCGCCGATCGCGACGGGACGGCGTCCGATGTGATCGGAGAGGGAGCCGGCCGAGAGCAGCGCGAGCAGCAGTGCGACCGCGTAGACGGCGAAGACCGCGCTGATGACGATCGCGTCGAATCCGATCTCGGCGGCGAGCACCGGATAGAACGGCGAGGGAGCGCTCGCGCCGGTCATCATCGCGATCTGCGTCACGATCGCCAGCGCGAATCCGAACCGCGGGCGGCGGATGGCGGATGTTGACCCCGGGTTCGTGGTGATCGGTGCCGTGGTGGTCATGCGTGCTCCCGCGGGGTTGGTCTCGAGTCCTGAGTTCGAGAATCATCGAACTATCGGAGCGTACTCGCGTTCCACGGATTGTTCAACTATTCTCGAACCATGCCAGGCGAACTCCCGCACCCGGATCGCTCCGAGATCCAGCTCACCGACGTGCTCTTCGCGCTCAGTGACCCCGAGCGCCTGGCGATCGCCCGGCAGCTCGCCGACGGCCCGCTCGACATGGCCGCGTGCCACGTGACCGATCCGAACCTCCCCAAGTCGACCAAGTCGCACTTCATGAAGGTGCTGCGTGAGGCGGGTGTGATCCGCAACGAGGCCAACGGCCGACGACGGCTGCTGACGCTGCGGCGCGACGATCTCGACGCGCTGTTCCCTGGGCTGCTCGAGTCCGTTCTCCGGGCCTGAAACCGAGGCGGTCGTAGGCGCTCCTCGGGCATTCTTATGCCCGAGGAGTGAGCCGGTGCGCCGATCGCAGACATTGTCGCGCCTTCGCGAATCCGTCGGCACTCATCAGAAATTCCACGTCGGTGCATTATTCCCAAATGTCGGCATATTCGCATATTGGAATCGTTTCCTCATTGTTGCGCTGATCGGCCTGGCCCCCCAATTGCATATTGCATCTAATGAATTTCTCCTTTTACGGTATTGAGAACCGCATGGCGCGGGGAATGCGAAAACAAAGGAGTAGCAATGCCGTTCGGTTCGTCGAAGGAGAAGGAAATGGACTCGTCCATCTGCTTGGGCACCCATCGCAGGTCTCGCGCGGAAACGGTGGCTCTCGCAGGACCCTGGATCGTCTGAGTCCCTCACCCTTTCGCAGGACACCGTCACCTTCGAGACCGCCTCGTCTGCGACGACGAACAACTTCGTGGAGATCTCCACATACGAGTGGCCGATCCGCAGTAGCTACCTCTCCGGACAGGTGCACGACACCCTGCACGCAATCTGCGGAACCGGCGTCAGATCGAAGATCCAGTGGTTCCAAGAAAGAGAACAAGCGTGAGCGACACGACCACGACCACTCGTGCCTTCAGGCCGGCGTACTTCTGGATAGCCCAGGTGTGCAGCTGGGCCGGCACGAGCCTCCAAGCCGCCATCGTTCCGCTGTGGCTTTTCGCGATGACCGGTTCCACGCAGTTGGCTCTCGGTGGCTTCGTCGCAGATGCTTTGAGTCGTGCGATCTTCGGCCCTCTCGTCGGTGGCTTCGTCGCCCGGTTGTCCGCTCGTCGGGCGCTGATCGTGGCCGATTCGGTTGGTGCGTGTGTCGCGCTGTCCGTGGCTGTCTTCGTGACAGGCCCGGAGCGAGCGCCGATCGTCTACGTCGCCGTGCCTTTCCTGTCTCTGGTCGTCTTGATGAATCAGATCGCCTTCCAATCCCTGCTGCCGCAACTCGTGGACGCCGAGCGCTTGAGCACAGTGAACGGCCGATATCAAGCTGCGCTGTCACTGCTGAGCGTCGTCACGCCGGCCGCCGGCGCCCTGGCGGCGGCAACAGTCGATGGGAGGTGGCTGGTGGCGGCAAACGGCGTGTCGTTCTTGTTGTCGCTGGTTCTCACCGTGATCGCTCTGCCGCGCAGCGTGTCCGCTGGCAATGCAGGCCCCGCCGCAGCAGGTCATCCATTGGCCGATCTGGCGGCGAACGCCCGGAGAGCGATGACCGGGACGGCGGGTCGCTACATCCTGATCGAAGCTGCGCTCTTCGCGGCGTTCGGAGGGTCTCAGTCGCTCCTGTTCGGATTCGCCCTGGAGAGCGGCCAGGAGGAAGGCAGCGTCGCCTTGGCGGCGCTGCTCCTGGCTTCAGGGGTCGGGATGATCCTGGGGGGATTGGCCTTGCAGAGGCTGGGCGATTCTCCCCGTCTCAATCTGTTGCTCGTCGGGCTCCTGTCCGGACTCGGTCCCGCACTTGTCGTCGTCGGCGGCATCTCCGGCGCGCTGTGGCTCGGAGCTCTCGGTGCCGGACTCATCGGTGCCAGCGGGAATCTCCTGATCGGCGGGATCACCATCGTCGTGCAGAAGTCGACGACAGACGCCGATCGTCCGACGACCCTCGGCTTCCGGAAGGGCATCAGCGGCCTGAGCCAACTGCTGAGCTACCTCTGGACGCTCGGCCTGGCGTCGATCCTCGGGTTCTCCGTCGTCTACCCGCTGGCTGGTGCGCTGGCATGCATCGCGGTGTTCACGGGTGTGGCTCTGATCTCGAGACGAGCGATCGATGCCGGTTGAGATCAGCGAGCGCCTGGCCGACAACGGAGGGCGTCTCATCAGTGCGCCGATGCGCGGTACGCCCAGTTTCGCGATCTTCGTCTCATTGCGCGTCGGATCCAGAGATGACCCGCACGAGACCAACGGCATCGCTCACCTGTGGGCGATTGCTGCTCGGGGTGAGCGATCCACGGGGGATGCTCTTGTTTCTGCTTCGACGCGCCTGTACCGACGGCGCCTGGGAAGATCCCTGGACAGTCGGTGAGTCTCTGATGAAGGTAACCCGGGCCAATGTGCTCGAGGTGCTCGAGCAACTCCTGCAGCAGCCGCCCACCGTCTTCCTCGTCGGTGATGAGCTACCCCCTGGGGTCGTCTCTGTGTCCGATGCAGGACGGGCGAGTCGAGGTCGTGTCGGGGCTCCATCGCTCGGGGTGACCGTCGCGTGAACAAGAGAGGCAGTGCTGAATCGATGGCGGGTGAGGGGCGTGAGCCCGAGAACGTCTGGGATGAGCTGGTCTGGCGAGGTCTGATCCAGGTGTCCACCGATCGGGAGGAACTGAGGGCTCTGCTCGCGGGGCCGCCGGTCGTGTACTACTGCGGGTTCGATCCGACGGCGCCGAGCTTGCATCTCGGGCACCTCGTGCAGCTGCTCACGATGCGGCGGCTACAGCTCGCTGGACACCGACCTGTGGGACTGGTCGGCGGTTCTACGGGGCTCATCGGAGATCCTCGCCCGACGGCTGAGCGCACTCTGCACTCTCGGGCGACGGTGGCGGAGTGGGTGGACAAGCTGAAATCGCAGCTTGAGCGCTACCTGAGTTTCGAGGGCGACAACTCCGCCCGCATCGTTGACAACCTCGCCTGGACAGCCCCGCTGTCTGCGCTCGACTACCTTCGTGAGATCGGCACGCACTATCGCGTGGGGACGATGGTGAAGAAGGACGCAGTGAGTTCTCGCCTGGCATCCGCCGAGGGAATCAGCTACACGGAGTTCAGCTATCAGATCCTGCAGGGTCTGGACTTCCTCGAGCTCCATCGGCAGCTCGGGTGCGTCCTGCAGACCGGTGGTGCGGACCAATGGGGCAACCTCATGAGCGGCACGGCTCTCATCCGTCGGGTCGAGGGGAAGTCGGTGCACGCCTTCGGCACACCGCTGATCACGAACAGCGATGGCACGAAGTTCGGCAAGAGCGAGGGCAATGCGATCTGGTTGGACGCTGACATGTGCAGCCCGTATTCGTTCTATCGGTTCTGGCTCGATACGGATGACTCCGACGTGATCGCGCGTCTCAAGATCTTCACATTCCTCAGTCGACCGGAGATCGAGGAGTACGAGGCTGCGGTCGCGACGGATGCACCCGACCGAGCCGCTCAGAGACGTCTCGCGCTCGAGGTGACCACCCAGGTTCACGGGTCGGCGGCGACGGAGACGGCGATTCGACGCGTCCACGACAGTTCTCGCTAGGAGAGAGCGGCGAGCTCAGCGGAAGTACGACGCCCCGTTGAGGTCGAGCACGGTGCCCGAAGCCCACACCGCCGAGGAAGACGTGAGGTAGGCGACGGCATCCGCCACCTCTTCGGGGGTGCCGACGCGACCGAACGGGCTCTGCCCGCGGATGCTGTCGCCCTGCTCGCTCTCGAGCTTCGCCGACTGTCGCTCGGTCGCCACCATGCCGGGAGCGACGGAGGTCACCGAGATGCCATGCGGGGCGAGAACGAGGGCCATCGACTGGCCGAACGCCTGCAGCCCCGCCTTCGTCGCGGCGTATGCGGGGTGGTCGGCTTCACCGCGGAACGCTCCACGCGACCCGACGTTGACGATCGCCCCGCCGGATCCGCGCTCGATCATGTGCTGCGCGACGAGCATCGTCACGTTCGACGCCCCGAGCAGGTTGACCGACACCATCGCAGACCAGGCGGCCTGCCACTCGGCATACGACGCCGAGTCGACGCGATGCGCGTTGGCAACGCTCGGCGCGACCGCGGCGTTGTTCACGAGGATGTCGAGCGAACCCAGGGCGGCGACGGCCTCCTCGGCCACGCGCTGCGCCTCGACCGGATCCCCGAGGTCGCCGCCGATGACCGCGTGACCCGATCCCTCGAGCGATGCGAGGGTCTGCTCTGCGGCATCCCGATCGCGGCCGTAGTGCACGACGACACGGTCGCCTCGGCGGGCGAACGCCTGAGCGACCGCGCGACCGATGCCTCGCGAGCTGCCCGTGATCAGCGCATGCGCCATCTCAGGACGCGACCTGCGCGTGACCGATCGCGTGCACCGGCGGCTCGATCTCGGCCCAGACCGAATCGAGTGAGAGGTGCAGCACACCGGCGATCGCCGCGATGGTCGAGAAGGCGGGAGTCGCGACCCGACCCGACTCGATCTTGCGCAGAGTCTCGGGGGAGACACCCGCGTCGAGGGCGACGCTCAGCATCGACCGCTCGCCGCGCGCTCGCCGCAGCAGGGCGCCGAGACGCTCTCCGCGTTCGACCTCGGCGGGAGTCAGTGGCATGCGAACCATCATGTGCCCATTCTAATACCGGGATAGTATTACCGGGATAGTTATTGGAATGACCACGACGCCGAATGCGGAGGCCACAATGATCGAGATCCTCAACGACGACCAGCTCGCCCGGGCGAGGGATGCCGGCGCGCTCGTCGGCAGCATCCTGCAGTCGCTGAAGCAGCGCACGACGGTCGGCGTGAACCTGCTCGATCTCGACCGCTGGACGAAGCAGATGATCGAGGATGCCGGCGCAGTGTCCTGCTACGTCGACTACGCCCCGTCGTTCGGCCGCGGGCCCTTCGGACACTACGTCTGCACCGCGGTGAACGACGCGGTGCTGCACGGGATGCCGCACGACTACGCGCTCGCGGACGGCGACCTGCTCACCCTCGATCTCGCGGTCACTCTGCACGGGATCTCGGCGGATGCCGCCATCAGCTTCGTGGTCGGCGACAGTGACGGACCCTCCGACGACGCCGCATCCGCCGATCTGGCGATGATCGACGCGACCGAACGGGCGCTCGCCGCGGCCATCGCCGTCGCCCGCCCGGGCGCCCGCATCGGCGACCTCTCGCACGCGATCGGCTCGGTGCTCAGCGATGCCGGCTACCCGATCAACCTCGAGTTCGGGGGCCATGGCATCGGCTCGACGATGCACCAGGACCCGCACGTCGCGAACGCTGGGCGCCCCGGTCGTGGCTACACGCTGCGCCCTGGTCTGCTGCTCGCGCTCGAACCGTGGGTCATGGCCGACACCGACGTGCTGGTGACCGACGCCGACGGCTGGACCCTCCGCAGCGCCACCGGCTGCCGCACGGCCCACACCGAGCACACGATCGCGATCACCGAGACCGGAGCCGAGATCCTCACGCTCCCGCGCTGACCGTCACTTCTTGCGCGACCCGCTCCGCACGCGGCGCACCGCACGGCCGGCCAGGTCCTTGAGGCGCCCTCCGGGCCATTGCCGGCGCAGCTCGACAGAACCGCCGCGCCCGACGACCGGCGTGCACGTGCGACCCGCGAGCAGCGGCGAGTGCCCCGCGTCCGCGAGGGTCTCGGCATCCGCGGTGAGGGGCACGTCGAACGTCCACCCCGCCCGCCTGACCGTCACGAACAGCTTCGCGCCGCGTGACTCGTCGGCAGGCCCGAACACCTTCAGCGGATCGATCGCGACCGAGATCGCACCGAGGCTGCGCGGATGCACGGAGGCGATGCGACGCTCGACCCCTGCAGCCTTGTCGCGCAGCACCAGCTCGACGTGATCGTTCTGCAGCTCGCGCCCTGCTTCGAGCAGAGCGGTCGGCAGGCCGTCCATCGACACCGGCAACGAGGTCAGACGCCCCGTGCCGTGTTCGAACACGAGGGCTTCCTGTCCATCGCGGGTGACCGAGACGTCGAACGTCAGATACAGGCCGCCACCCCGCGACCACCGGGCCGACGTCACGACCGCGCGGCATTTCATCTCCATCTCGAACCGTGCGAAGCTCACCAAGTCGGCCCGCCGATCGGCGCGCAGCAGCCCTGCCCGGATGCGGTTCGGGAACGACAGGCCACCGTCGACGCCCGGTCCGAATCGGCGCTTCGCGAGCGGCCCGACCACGTCGATCAGACGGTCGCGATACTCATCCGGGTAGCCGAGGAACTTCTTGCCGGTCAGCCGCTTCAGGATCTTTCCGCGGAACCAGTGACGCAGCAGCCTGTCGCGCAGTCGCCCGGGCTCGGTGTAGCGCTCGACCAGGTCGAGCACGGCCTCGAGATGAGGGAAGTACGTCTCCGGCTCGATGCGCGACGAGCTCGCGCTGCCCGCATGCTTGACCCACGCGTAGCAGGGCTGGCTCGCGAGGATCGAGATCGTCGACGCCTCGAAGTATGCCCGCATCACGAACAGGTGATCCTCGAGCCGCACCTTGCCGTCGGGGAAGCGGATGCGGTTCTCGCGCAGGAACGAGGTGCGGAACATCTTGTGCGGCGTCAGCATCTCGAGCAGCGGATCCTCGCCGAGGCGCGCCCGGGGCACGTCCTTCCGGAAGATGCGGCTCGGCAGCCGGCGACCGATGCCGACCTCCTTGCCCACCACGACATCGGAGGAGTGCTGGTCGGCATAGTCGCAGAGGGCTTCGAGGGCGCCGTCATAGAGCCAGTCGTCCTGATCGACGAACTGGATGTACGTGCCGCGTGCGTCGTCGATGCCGTGGTTGCGCGGGGTCCCCGGCCACCCCGAATGCGCAAGGTACGCCACGCGCACGTAGTCGCGATCGCGCGCGATCTCGACCAATCGCGCGGCCGTCTCCTCGCCCGAGCCGTCGTCGCACAGCAGCACCTCGAACCGGTCGTGGTCGAGCGTCTGTCGGTCGAGGGAGTCGATGAGCTCGTCGAATGCCGCTCCCGGTCGGAACACAGGGACGACCACGCTCACCCGGATGGAAGTGGACGCAGGGGAAACGGCAGCAGAATTCGACATCGACATCAGTGAAACATCGTCGGCTGTGGAGCGCAGGGGGCTTGCTTTCAGGAGCCCGTGCGTGCAGTGCGCGTCAGCGCCCCTGGGTGTGAGCTGCGCACATCCGCCGGAGTTTCTCACGATGCCGGATTCCCACCCGACACTCAGCCTTAACGATATATCGTTGACTATCGCTCACCACTTCCGGGAGGTCATCATGAACAACGCATTCCCCTCGAACCCGTTCGGCGGATCCGGCTTCGGCTCGGGCCCCGGCGGACCCGCATCCGCGATCTTCGATGCCATGGACCAGCTCCGCAAGACGTTCGAGCAGCGCCCCAGCGGCGGCTCGCGCATGGCGAAGGGAGACGTCCGCACCGCGGTGCTGTCGCTGCTCGCCGAGAAGCCGATGCACGGCTACCAGATCATCAACGAGATCGCCGATCGCAGCGGCGGTTCGTGGAAGCCCAGCGCAGGCTCGGTCTACCCCACGCTGCAGCTGCTCGCCGACGAGGGCCTCATCGAGGCCGATGAGCAGAACGGTCGCAAGACCTACTCGCTCACCGAGGCCGGCCGTGCCGTCGCCGCCGAGCACACCGAGACCCCTGCCCCGTGGGAGTCGCAGTCGAAGGGCGAGGGCTCGCACGACAACCCCCGCTACAGCGCACTGCCGAAGGCCGGTGTCGACCTCGCGGCCGCCGCCGCAGCGGTCGGTCGCAGCGGCAGCACCGAGCAGGTGCAGCAGGCGGTCGAGATCCTCGATGAGGCCCGCCGTAGGCTGTACTCGATCCTCGCTCAGGACTGATCGCACACGACCCAGGGACGACACATGACGGATGCTGCGGCGCAGGGCGCCCATCGTGCCCGGTACCGCCGCATCCTGTCGTTCGCGGCGCGCGAGTTCATCAAGGTCTGGTGGTTCGAGCTCGTGCTGCCGCGCTTCGGCATGAGCTCGATCGCCGAGCGCACCCGCGCCCCGCGCATGCAGCGCTTCGCGAAGCGGTTCCACGTGCTCGCGGTCGAGCTCGGCGGGCTCATGATCAAGGTCGGGCAGTTCATGTCGTCGCGCCTCGACGTGCTGCCCCCTGAGATCACGAAAGAGCTCGAGGGCCTGCAGGACGAGGTTCCGGCGGTGCCGTTCACCGGCATCCGCGCGGCCGCCGAGGCCGAACTCGGGATGCCGCTGGAGCAGGCGTATGCCTGGTTCGACGAGACACCGGTTGCTGCCGCATCCCTGGGACAGGCGCACCGAGCCCGCCTGTCGGCGCAGGATGCCGTCGACACCGGACTCGCGAACGTCGTCGTCAAGGTGCAGCGTCCGGGCATCGACGAGATCGTCGCGGTCGACCTCGCGGCGCTGCGCCGCGTCGCTCGCTGGGCGATGCGCGTCAGGCTCGTCAGCGACCGCGTCGACGCCCCAGGCCTCGTCGAGGAGTTCGCCCAGACCAGCCTCGAGGAGATCGACTACCTGCACGAGGCCGCGAGCGCCGAGCGGTTCCGGGAGAACTTCGCCGGGGATGCTCGCGTCGACGCCCCCGAGATCGTCTGGGAGCGGTCGACACGTCGCGTGCTCACGCTGTCCGACGTCACGGCGATCAAGATCAACGACACCGATGCTCTGCGTGCGGCGGGCATCGATCCGTCGGAGGTCGCCGACGTGTTCGCGGAGGTCATGTTCGATCAGGTGTTCACGCACAGCTTCGTGCACGCCGACCCGCACCCCGGCAACATCTTCGTGACGCCGGAGCCGGCATCCGCCACCGGCAGGAACTTCCGCCTGACCTTCATCGACTTCGGCATGATGGCCGAGGTGCCGGACAACCTTCGCGACGGCCTGCGCACGCTGCTGATCGCGGTCGCCGGTCGCGACAGCCGCGGGCTCGTCACCGCGGCGCAGGAGATCGGCGTGCTGCTGCCGTCGGCCGACACCGCCGAGCTCGAACGGGCGCTCCGTGCGCTGTTCGCCCGCTTCGGCGGCATGGGCTTCGCCGAGCTGAGCAAGGTCGACCCCCGTGAGTTCACGGACTTCGCCGATGAGTTCGGCGACATGGTGCGCTCGCTGCCGCTGCAGCTGCCCGAGAACATGCTGCTGCTGATCCGCGCCGTGTCGCTGACCTCGGGCATGTGCTCGAGCCTCGACCCCTCGTTCAACGTGTGGGATGCCGCCGAGCCCTACGCCGCACGGCTGCTGCGCGACGAATCGGGCAACCTCATGCAGGACATGGCGCAGCAGGCCATGGAGACCGCCGCCGTCACATACCGCCTGCCCAAGCGCATCGACGCGATCATCACCCGCGTCGACGACGGCAACGTCACGTTCGACACCTCGGCCCTCGAACGCCGCCTCGACCGACTCGAAGGCATCGCGCGCCGCATCGGCTCGGGGGTGCTCTTCGCCGCGATGCTCGTCGGCGGCGCGCTGCTGGTGCCCTCGATCCCGCCGCTCGGCATCACGCTCATCTGCGTCTCGGCACTGCCGCTGCTGCACTCGGTCTTCGGCGGTCGCCGCCAGCCGCGCTGACGGGCCGACCCCGGCCGCAGAATGCCGGCATGGGAGAATTGGTTCCCATGGACACTCCGGACGACACCCCCACCTCACGGACCGACGCTCCGAAGACCAACACCGCCGCAGTCCGACAGGCTGCGAAGGCCACAGAAGCCGCCCAGAAGATCGTCCGCGACATCGCGGCCGTGCCGCCGCGCGGCGTGCACCCCGCGCTCGTGCCAGGGGTCTCGGTCGAAGAGACCGGGCGCACCTATCGCACCGATCCGCTCGTCTTCGGCATCGCCGTCGCGCTGACCGTCGCCTTCATCGCATGGGGAGTCTTCGCGGGCGACAACCTCTCGGGCACGACGTCCACCGTGCTCGCATGGGTCGTCGAGTACTTCGGCTTCTTCTTCACAACGATCGCCACGGTCATCCTCGTGTTCATGCTGTTCATCGGCTTCAGCCGCTACGGACGCATCCCCCTCGGCCGTGACGACGAAGAGCCCGAGTTCTCGATGTTCTCGTGGATCTCGATGCTCTTCGCCGCCGGCATGGGCATCGGCCTCGTCTTCTGGGGAGCCGCCGAGCCGCTCACCTTCTTCGAGAACCCGCCGCCCGGCACCGTCGAGGCCGACACTCTCGAGGCCATGCACACCGCGCAGGCCCAGGTGCTCTACCACTGGGGTCCGCAGGCGTGGGCGTTCTACGCGCTCGTCGGTGGCGCGATCGCCTACGGCGCGTTCCGCCGCGGCCGCACCCCGCTGATCTCGTCGATCTTCGCCCCGCTGCTGGGTGAGGGCCGCACCACGGGCCCGCTCGGCCGCACGATCGACATCTTCTCGATCATCGTCACGCTGTTCGGCACCGCCGCATCACTCGGCCTCGGCGCACTGCAGATCGGCCACGGCGTCGAGATCGTCAGCGGCATCGGCGAGCTCGGCAACGGCGTGCTCATCGCCGCGATCGCCGTGCTCACGGCCTGCTTCATCGCATCTGCCGTCTCGGGCGTTTCAAAGGGCATCCGCGCGCTCTCCAACATCAACGCGGTCGTCGCGCTGCTGCTCGCCTTCTTCGTATTCTTCGTCGGTCCGACGCTGCTCATCCTCAACGTCATCCCCTCCGTCGCCGTGCAGTTCCTCGGCGACCTGCCCGAGATGGTCGCCCGCTCGGCATCGCAGGGCGATGAGGCGCAGATGTTCCTGTCGAGCTGGACGATCTTCTACTGGGCGTGGTGGATCTCGTGGTCGCCGTTCGTCGGCATGTTCATCGCCAAGATCTCGCGCGGCCGCACGCTGCGCCAGTTCGTCTCGGTCGTCATCGTCGTGCCCGCCGTGATCTCGCTCGTCTGGTTCGCGATCTTCGGCACGACGGCGATCCAGCAGCAGATGAACGGCGCGAACCTCTCGGACGATCCGCCGGAGGAAGTGCTCTTCGGCGTGCTCGAGAACCTGCCGTTCCCGCTGATCACCAGCATCGTCCTGATCCTGCTCATCTCGATCTTCTTCATCACCGGAGCCGATTCGGCCTCACTCGTGATGGGCACGCTCTCGCAGCAGGGCCGCCCCGAGCCGTCTCGCTGGGTCGCCGTGGTGTGGGGAGTCCTGGTCGGCGTGATCGCCGCCGTGCTGCTCGTCACCGGCGAAGAGGGCAGCGGTCTGAAGTCGCTGCAGAACGTCACGATCATCGCCGCTCTGCCGTTCGCGGTGATCATGGCGTTCATGATGGTCGCGTTCATGAAAGACCTGCGCCGCGACCCGATGATCCTGCGCGAGCGCTATGCCCGCATGGCCGTGCGCCACAGCGTCATGGCCGGTCTCGAGGAGTACGGCGACGACTTCGCCCTCGTGCCGGTCGAGTACGACCACTCGGGAGACGACCTCGCCTGGATCGACGAGGCCGACGTCGACGACAGCCTGGCCGAGGTCTACGCGACGGCCACCGAGGCGATCGACATCATCCCCGCCGACGCAGGCACCTCTTCGGAGGCGGATGCGGGTGCCGGCGCGGATGCGGGTGCGGATGCCGGTGCTGGCCCTGGTGCGGATGCCGGTGCCGACCCTTCCGGCCTCGCCGAGCGCCCCTCCTGACCCCTCACGCCGGCCTCTGGAGCCCCATCACTTCTGTGCGTGGTCAATAAAGCATCCGAATCAGCGGTTTGCGATGCGAAATTGACCACGCACCGGATGCCGGATGCGAAATTGACCACGCACCGCCTGCCGGATGCGGAATCGACCACGAACCGGATGCCGGAGGCGCAATCGACGCCTCATGCCCGCGAAGACAGGCCGAGTCTGCGAGCGGTCAGGCCGTCGCCGGATCTCTCTCTGGCGCACCCGGCGCATCCGCAGCACCCGGCGCACCCGGAGCGATCGTCTCGACCGGCACCGCGGCGGCGGCGGTGATCTTCGCCGCCATGCCCGCGAAGATGAAGCCGTGGAACGGCAGCACGCCGAGCCAGTACAGCCGGCCGGCGAGCCCTCGGGGGAAGAACACGGCGCGCTGCTCGTAGCGCGACCCGTCGCCGTCGGGCAGCGCGCGCAGCTCGAGCCACGCATCGCCAGGAACCTTCATCTCGGCGCGCAGGCGCAGCAGTCCGCCGCTCGCGGGGGAGGAGTCGGTCTTGCGGCCGGGCTCTTCGACGGCCTCGACGCGCCAGAAGTCGATGGCGTCGCCGACCCGCGCCTCGGCCTTGCTGCGGCGTCCACGGCGAAGGCCCACGCCGCCGACGAGGCGGTCCATCCACCCGCGCACGGCCCACAGGAACTTCGACGAGTACCAGCCGTTCGAGCCGCCGATGCCGATGATCACGCGCCACAGGCCGTCGACCGGTGCGTCGGTGCGCAGCTTGCGCGTGTCGGTGAACACCGTGCGACCGGCCCAGTCGGGGTCGCTCGGCAGCGGATCGCTCGGGGCGCCCGAGACCTCGGCATCCTTCCAGCTCGTCTCGATGGTGTCCGCGGCGTCGCGACCCAGCGCGAGCGAGACCGCCGTGCGATACGGGGTCAGCCCGCCGTCCGGCTGCGGAATGAGGTCGTCGATCGCGTGGTCCTTCACGATGCACTCGTTCTGCAACGACGCGACGAGCGGGCGGGCGATCGACCGCGGAACCGGAGTCACGAGATTGACCCAGTGCGACGCGAGACCGGGGGTCAGCACCGGCAGTGCGGCGATCGCACGCTGACGGAGTCCGGCTTCGAGCGCGTATCCGTTCATCATCTGGCCGTATCGCAGCACGTCGGGTCCGCCGATGTCGACCGCGCGGTTCACGTCGTCGTCGACGCGGGCAGCGCCCAACAGGTAGTGCAGCACGTCGCGCACGGCGATCGGCTGGATGCGGTTGCGCACCCACTTCGGCGCCGGCATGTAGGGCAGCACATCGGTGAGGTGGCGGATCATCTCGAACGATGCAGACCCCGAGCCGATCACGACGCCCGCCTGCAGCACGAGCGTGGGCACGCCCGACTCGAGGAAGATCTCGCCCACGCGCACGCGGGATCGCAGGTGCGGCGACAGCTTGGCATCCTCGGGGTGCAGTCCGCCGAGGTAGACGATCCGACGCACTCCGGCCTTGGCCGCGGCATCCGCCACCGTGGTGGCCGCTCGTTCGTCGCTCTCTTCGAACCCCTTGCCCGCGGTCATCGAGTGGATCAGGTAGTAGACCACGTCGACATCCTTCATGGCCTCGGCGACGGCTTCGGCGTCGTCGGCCGATCCCTCGACGATCTCGCAGTCGGGACCCCAGGGGAAGGATGCCGCACGCGCGGCGTCACGGGCCAGTGCGCGCACCCGGTATCCGGCGTTCAGCAGTCGCGGGGTCAGCCGCCCGCCGATGTATCCGGTGGCGCCGAGCACCAGCGCGCGAGGTGCCGATCCGTCGTCGCGGGGGAGGGCGCGCAGGGCCTCTTCGTGCCCGGTGGGCTGCGTGAGCTCGGTCATGACTCGAGCGTAGGCGCGAATCCTGAAGTTTTCACTAGGCTGGCGAATCACTAGTTCATCTAGTAATCTTTTCACCGAGGAAGGGGAATCATGTCGACAGCAGCGCAGTACCGCACACGCCGCGATCTCCGATCGCGCCGTCTCGTTCCGATCGACTCCGTCGACGTCGCTCCGCTCTCGGCCCGCGCGGCCGTCGGCCGTTCGACGGGGATCCGACGCGTCCCGGTGGCCCCTGCGCGACCGCCCCTCTGGAAGTCCGCCGGAGTCGCCGGCCTCATCGCGGTCATCGCCGCGGCAACCCTGCCGCTGGCGGCCTCCGCGCTCGACATCCCCCTGTGAGACGACATCACAGCACCCCGACCGCAGACCACCGCTGGTAAGAGAAAGGAGCCCCCATGGGACTCGATGACAAGATCAAGAACACCGCGCAGGACCTCGCCGGCAAGGCGAAGGAAGCCGTAGGCAAGGTGACCGACAACGAGAAGCTCGAGGCGGAGGGCCGCGCCGACCAGGCGAAGGCCAACGTCAAGCAGGCTGGCGAGAACGTCAAGGACGCTTTCAACAACTGACAACAGTGACACAAGGCGGGGAGGCGGCGTATGCCGCCTCCCCGCCTTGTGTGCGGCCTGTCGTACGACGCGGATGCCGCAAGAGAAGGAAGATGGCACGATGTCCGATCCCCTGAAGAGCACCCCCCTGAGCCTGTGGCAGCGACTGATCCGTCGCCTGCGGCCGGTGACGGACGAACCGCGACGACTCACGGTCGACGATGTCACCGTGGTCGACCGCCCGATGCTGCGCCGCGCCGTCGCCGGCACCGTGGTCGGCAACCTCATGGAGTGGTACGACATCGGCGTCTACGGCTATCTCGCCGTGATCATCGGACGCGCGTTCCTGCCGGATGCGTCCGCCGGAGCGCAGTCGCTGTTCTCACTCGGCGTGTTCGCCGTGACCTTCGTCGCCCGTCCGCTCGGCGGCGTCGTGCTCGGCCAGCTCGGTGATCGTCTCGGCCGCCAGCGCGTGCTGGCCTTCACGCTGATCATGATGGCGGCGGCGACGTTCCTCATCGGCGTGCTGCCCGACTTCTCGGTGATCGGCATCTGGGCGCCGATCCTGCTCATCGTGCTCAAGCTCGCACAGGGCTTCTCGACCGGTGGAGAGTATGCCGGTGCCACGACGTTCATCACCGAGTACGCACCCGACAAGAGTCGCGGCTTCTATGCGTCGCTGCTCGATCTCGGGTCGTACATGGGCTTCGCGATCGGTGCCGCGTTCGTGTCGATCCTGCAGCTGACGCTCTCGGCGGAGACGATGCAGGGCTTCGCCTGGCGCATCCCGTTCCTCGTCGCGCTGCCGCTCGGACTCATCGCGATCTACTTCCGTCTCAAGATCGAGGACACCCCGGCGTTCCAGGAGGCGCAGGACGCGGCGAAGCGCGCGGCTGACGACGCTCAGGCCTCGCCGGATGCGCCGAAGGGCGTCATCGCGCTGATCCGCGCGTACTGGCGCGAGCTGCTCACGGCGTTCGTGCTCGTGGCCGCCGCCAACACCGTCGGGTACGCGCTCACGTCGTACATGCCGACCTACCTCACCGGCACTCTGGGCTACGACGAGGTGCACGGCACTCTGCTCACCCTGCCCGTGCTCGTGGCGATGGCGCTCTGCATTCCGCTCACCGGCAAGCTGTCCGACCGCATCGGGCGCAAGAGGGTGCTGTTCATCGGCTCGATCTCGGCGATCGTGCTCGCGGTGCCGTCGTTCCTGTTCATGATGCACGGCGAGATCTGGTCGACGCTGCTCGGGCTCGTGCTGCTGGCCTTCCCGGTGACCTTCTACGTGGCGAACCTCGCGTCGTCGCTGCCCGCGCTCTTCCCCACGTCGTCGCGCTACGGCGGTATGGGCATCTCGTACAACCTCGCCGTCGCGCTCTTCGCAGGCACCGCGCCCGTGGTGATGGAGGCGCTCGTGCAGCTCACCGGCTCGTCGCTGGCACCGGCCTTCTACGTGATCGGCACATCGGTCGCCGGCTTCATCGCCGTGATCGTGCTCAAGGAGTCGGCGCGCCGACCGCTGCCCGGCGCGATGCCGAGCGTGCAGACGATCGAGGAGGCCGTCGAGCTGGTCGAGACGCAAGAGGAGAATCCCGATCTCGATCTCGATGAGCTCTTCCCCGAGCGGGTGGCGGTCGCAGCGGATGCCGAGGGAGAGGCGAACGCTCAGCCGAAGGGCGACGTCGACAGGGCCTGATCGGAGCGTCGGGGGGCCGGCCGATCGTCGGCCGGCTCTCGGCGATCACTCGCCGGAGGACTCGGATTCCTCATGCGAGCGGATGACCTCGCGCAGTTCCTGGTCGAGATCGGACGCCTCTTCGATGGCCGAGGTCATGCCGGCGAGGAACCGCGTGACCACGGCGCGCTCCTTGTCGCTCATCTCGTCGACCAGTGCCAGCATCCGCCTGTGCATCGCACCGAGGGTCTCGCGAACCTCGTCGTCGCTGCTGACCGTCGGCACCACGATTCCGGCACGTCGATCGGTCGGGTGCGGCTCTCGCCTCGCGTGCCCGCCCTTCTCGAGGCGGTCGATGAGCGTCGTCGTCGATGCGGTGGAGATGTCGAGCATGCGGGCGATGTCGATGGCTCGCACGATGCGGCCGGCCCGCTGCTCGCGCAGCAGGAAACGCAGGGCGACGAGGTCGGTCTCGTTCATCTTCATCGAGATGCGGGTGCGTTCCCGCATCGCGGTCTCGGCCGCGCGGTAGCGACGCAGCAGGTTCAGGACGTCGACGGTGCTGGCGCTGTCGGCCTCGGGATACCAGTAGCCGGAACGGCTGAACTCCTCAGAGCGCTCCATCACGCCACCTCGCCATCATCGCTCAGGCTTTCTTCACTTCCACGGGGTTCCGCCTCGCGTGCGAGCATCTCGGCCGCGCCGGACTCGACCTCGGCCGGCACGATCCGGAGTATCCCGCCGGTGATCGCGTCGTGTTCGGCGGTGACGATCTGATCGATCCGCCACGCAGGCACGGAGGGAAAGTCCGCGCGCAGACGGTCGATCATGTCGGCGTACATGATGTACCCGGCATCCTCGAGTGCGAATCGCTCGACCATGAGGCCCCTTTCCCAGAATCCCATCATCTCACTTCATCAGAGTGGCTGGTCGCATTGGATTTCGCTAGTCAACCTGGTTACCTGTTTGTCGAGTACCATGGAAGGGTCAGGGGGTGACGCATGAGCAGCAGGACTGAGACGACGACGCGGGCGACCGAACTCGTCGCGCGTGTCGACGAACTTCGCAGGGCCGAGGCCCAGTTCGGGCGACGCCTCGCCGCCGTGCGCGCACCGAACGACACCGACAGGGAGGCGATGAGGTACATCCTCGACGCCCCTGACGACGCCCCCGCCACGCCGGGCGGCCTCGCCGCTCACCTGAACGTCAGCACGGCGGCGATCACGAGCCTGCTGCGTCGACTTCAAGAGCGCGGTCAGATCGTCGTGGGGCCGCACCCTGCCGATGCCCGCTCCAAGGTGCTGCGCCCGTCCCTCCGCGATCTCAACGCGCAGGCCGATGAGCTGACGCAGCGCATCGAGTCGCTCGCCAGCGAGTTCACCCCGGAGCAGACCGATGCGATCACCCGGTTCCTGCGACGCCTGGCCGAGGAGATCGGCGACCTCCCCTAGGTCGGACTGTGATTTAGCTAGGTAACCTAGTAATCTATTTCTCGACGTAATGTTCGTCTGAGGGAGAGATCATGGGACGTCTGACGTACGGCAACACAGCAACGCCGATCGAGCTCGACGATCGGTTGATGACGCACCTGCGGCTCGTGATCGTGACGAAGCTGCGGCGAAACGAGTCCTTCCCGCTCACGCTCGCGATGGGCGACGGCGTCGCAGAGACGATCTGGGTGCACGCATCGATTCCGCTGCGCTTCTCGATGACGCAGGAGGCGGATGTCGATCGTTCGCTGGTGGTGGCGATGATGAACGCCGCGAGCTCCGCGGGAGGCCTCGATCTGACCCGTGACGAGTTCGCCCGGGTGGTCGACGGCTCGCGCACCCTGCATGCGATGAGTGCGTGAACCATGTCCGCACGCATCAGGAACGCCGCCAAGGCTGTGACCAGCGCACGGGTGCGCTCGGCATCCCGGCCCCGAGGACTGTGGGTGGAGGTCGACCCCGGCTTCCACGTCGGCAATGACCGACGTCAGTTCCTCGGTTCGATCACCGGGACGCCGCGCGAGGGCTTCCGCGCATTCGGGGCGCAGTCCGATTTCATCGGCCAGTTCGATCGCCTCGATGACGCGAAGGCCGCGATCGCCGCGGCGTCGGCGACCGCCGAGGGGTCTGCCCAGGTCGAACCGCTGCTGGGCTGATCTCAGGCAGGCGACACCCGCGTCGGAAAGGGCGATTTTCGGCGACGGGCTGAGGCGTGTACCGTCGTTGCCATGACCTCGATCGAATCGATTCGACGCCCCGTCGCGGACCAGGCGACCCGACGTGCGCGGATCGCCGTCTCGGCGCTGTTCCTCACGAACGGTGCGCTGTTCGCCAACATCCTGCCTCGCTACCCCGAGATCAAGGCCGCCCTCGACCTCGACAATGCCGGCTACGGACTCGCGATCGCCGCCTTCCCCGCCGGAGCCATCGCCGCCGGACTGTTCGCCGCCGTGCTGATCCGCCGCTTCGGTTCGGCGCGAATCGCAGTGATCGGCACGATCGGCACCGGCCTCGGGCTGCTCGCGGCAGCCCTCGCACCGTCCGGCATCCTGTTCGCGGTCGCCCTGCTGCTCGGCGGAGCGTTCGATGCGATCACCGACGTCGCGCAGAATGCGCACGGTCTGCGAGTGCAGCGGCGCTACGGCCGTTCGATCATCAACTCGTTCCACGCCATCTGGTCGATCGGCGCGGTGCTGGGTGGAGGCATGGCCGCGGCGGCGATCGCCCTGCAGCTGCCTCTCGGCGTGCACCTGGGCATCTCGACTGCGGTGTTCGCGGCCGTGGCCTTCACGGCGCTCTGGTTCTGCCTCCCCGGCCGTGATGAAGAAGCGGATGCCGAGGCGACCGCCGAACCGGTCGAACTGCAGACCGCGGTGCGCCGCGGTGTGAGCCCGCGGACCGTGATGATCCTCATCGCGCTCACGCTCATCGCGATGGCCGGCGCGATCGCCGAGGACGCCGGCAACTCGTGGGCCACCCTGTACCTCAGCGACTCGCTCGGCGCCGCTGCCGCGGTCGCGCCCCTCGGATTCATCGCTCTGGTGGGCGCGCAGTTCATCGGACGGATGCTGGGCGACGGCATGACCGACCGCTTCGGCCAGCGCGCCGTCGCCCGAGTCGGGGGCCTGATCGCCGCAGGGGGAATGGCCCTCGCGCTCATCTTCCCGAGCGTGCCCGGAACGATCGCCGGATTCGCCGCCGTCGGCTTCGGCATCGCGACGCTCATCCCCGCGGCCATGCATGCGGCCGATGAGCTGCCGGGTCTGCGCCCGGGAGCCGGTCTCACGATCGTGTCGTGGTTGCTGCGCATCGGTTTCCTGCTGTCGCCGCCGTTCGTCGGCTTCATCGCCGACACCGAGAGCCTGCGTGCGGGTTTGATCGTGGCGCCGGCCGCGGCGGTGGTCGCGGTGCTGCTTGCCGGAGTGCTCGAGAAGCGTCGTCCACGGGGGTAGTCGGCAGCTGCGGGCATGCCCAGACCCCTCCGCGCCCACCATGCCGCGGGTTTCGGCAGTATACGTATTCAATCCTCAAGAATTCCTGGAATATAGGCTTCCCTAAGTCCGTTGCATACGTATACCATCAGCGTCATGGGACATATCAAGCATCGGGCACTGCCGGTACTCGCCCTCGCAGCGGTGGGCATGATCGCCCTCTCCAGCTGCGGCGCCGGGACCCGCACCGACAACGCGAACTCGACAACGGTGTCGTGTGACTACACGGCTCCGGAGGGCAAGACCACGGTCAACGTCCTCGCCTACAACTCCTCGGCGATCGACCCGTTCACCGACACCATGGTGTCGAGCTGTTCGAACGACGACGTGACGCTGAAGCACGACCCGATCGACTTCGGCGGGCAGGTGACCAAGACCACGGCGACGCTCGCCGGCGACTCGGGCACCTACGACATCCTCGAAACCTACGGATTCGTCATCCCGGGCTTTGCCGAAGAGAAGAAGCTCGTTCCGCTGAACGACCTCTGGGACAAGTATGCCGACGACTACGGTCTGGGCGAGATCAGCGAGTCGATGGTGGAGGGCATGTCGTACGACGGCGACATCTACGCCATCCCGATGCAGGCGCAGATGTTCGTCATGGCATACCGCACGGATGTCTTCGACGACCTGGGGCTCGAGGTGCCGACCACCTTCGACGAGATGATCTCCGCCGCCGAGGCGATCCAGGCCGAGGGGCTCATGGACTACCCGATCGCGCTGCCGTGGCTCGCGACGAGCGACGTCTCCACCGGATTCCAGGCCGCGATGAACTCGCTCGGCGCCGACTTCGTGAACGCCGACGGCGACGTGACGCTCGACGGCCCCGAGGCCAAGCAAGCCGTCGAGGCGATGCTCGCGCTCAAGCCGTACATGGATCCGCAGGTCACGACCTTCGACCAGCCCAAGGTGCAGCAGCAGATGTTCAACGGCACTGCGGCCATGTCGATCATGTTCTCGGGCCGGATGATCGACCTGACGCTGCCGGAGAACTCGAAGCTCTCCGACTCGTTCGGCTTCGCGGGGGCGCCCAAGCTCACGACTGACGCCGACTACTCCTACAACCGCCTGTCGATCGACGGATGGTCGATTCCGTTCAACACGAAGCTCGACCACGACATGCTCTTCCAGATGATGGCCTCGGCCGTCAGCGAAGACGCGTCGACGGCATCCGTTCCGGCGGCCTACCCGGCCCGCGAGGGGATGGTCACCGAAGAGAACTCGCCGTACGGCGCCGCCGCCAACGACTCGATCGCCTCGGCGATGCCGCCGATCGTGTCGCCGGTGCTGGCCGACCTGACGAACGAGATCCGCCCGATCCTCGTCGAGATCCTCAACGGCAACGTCTCCGTCGACGACGGGCTGGCGCAGATGCAGGCAACCGGCGAGTCCTTCGTCGGCTGATCCAGGACCGCCGGTCCGCGGCTGTGGCCTGAGCGCGAGTTCAGGCCACAGCTCGTCCAAGGGAGGACGCTTATGAAGACACGCGAGTTCTGGTTGCTCTTCGCACCGAGCCTGCTGGTGATGGGGGCGCTCCTCGTGCTCCCCCTGGTGCGCACGGTGCAGTGGAGCTTCGAGCAGGTCCGCTACGGCTCACCCGGATCGTTCGTCGGGCTCGACAACTTCGTCTACGCGCTGACTGATCCGCGCTTCCACCGGGCGGTCGCCTTCACCGTGATCGTCACGGTCATCACGACCGTGATCCTGCTCGTGTTCGGGTACATCATCGCGACAGGCGTCAACAGGATCACGACGTCCCGTCCGCTGGTGCTCGGCATCCTGCTCGTCTCGTATGTGCTGCCCAACCTCGTGGGGGCTGTGGCGTTCTCGTGGCTGTTCGACGACAGCTTCGGCGGCGTCGTCAACCGGTTCATCGGGTTGATGGGCGGCACCCAGGTGCTCTGGTTCACCGACCAGGTTCCCAACGCGATCCTCGTGATCGCGAACACTGTCTGGTCGATGCTCCCGTTCGCGATGCTGATCATCCTGGCGGGGCTGCAGGGGGTGCCGAACGAACTGAAGGAAGCCGCGAAGATCGACGGAGCGAACGCCTTCCAGACCCACATCAGCGTGATCATCCCGACCATTCGCGGGGTGCTCGGGTTCGTGACGCTGATCACGATCATGGACGTCCTGAGGATGTTCGACAACCTGATCCCCCTGTCGCCGCAGGCGCAGTCGATCGGCAACGAGTCGATCATGCTCTACGTCTACTCGGTCGCCTTCGCCGACGGCGCACAGAACCTCGGCCTCGGCAGCGCGATCAACGTGCTCACCATCGTCCTCATCCTCATCATGCTGATCCCGTTCATCCGGGGCATCTTCAAGGAAGCGAAGGCAGAACGATGAGCCTCACGACCTCCGAGCTCTCCGACTCCGAGCTCTCCACCCGGGCGATCATCACCAGCGGCGCATCGAAGCGCAAGCGGCGCGGACCGAACCGCCCCCCGGTCGTCACCGGACTGCTGCTCGGCATCCTCTGCATCGTGATGCTCAGCCCGTTCATCTGGATGGCGCTGTCGGTCACGAAGCCCACAGACGTCGCGTTCTCGAACCCGCCGGTGTTCTGGGACTACGAGCCCACGCTGCAGGCCTTCGTCAACCTGTGGGAGACGACCTACTTCGCGGACTACCTCGTCAACACCCTCGTGGTCGCCGTCGTCTCGACCGTGCTCGCGCTGGTCATCGGCATCCCCGCGGCGTACGCGCTCTCGAGGTTCCCGAGCTATGTTTCGGCGCTGCTGCTGGTGCTCGCCCTGATCTTCCGGGCGCTCCCGCGCTTCTCGGTCGTGCTGCCGATGTACGACATCAGCAGGGCGCTCGGCATCTACGACACGACGTTCGCGTTGGCGATCGCCCTCGTCGCGATCAACCAGCCGTTCACGATCTGGCTGCTGCGCAACTTCTTCGCCGAGATCCCGAAGGAGCTCGACGAGGCCGCCATGATCGACGGCTGCACCAGGATCGGGATGCTGCGCCGGGTCATGATCCCGCTGATGGGCCCCGGTATCCTGACGGCCGGCATCTTCGTGTTCCTCTTCGCGTTCCAGGAGTACCTGACGGCTCTCGTGCTCACCGACACCTCGTCGAAGACCGTGCCGGTCTTCATCGCGACGCAGCTCGGGCAGACCCTGCCGATGCTGCAACAGGCGGGCGCGGCATCCATGCTGCTCACGATCCCGGTGTTCGTGATCGCGTTCATCGCGCAGAAGTATCTCGTCGCCGGTCTCAGCGACGGCGCTGTGAAGGGCTGACATGCCGGTCGCGGTGCCGCCGCTCGTGCTGCTGGCCGGCATGAACTGCACCGCCGATCTATGGGAGGACGGCGGTTTCGGAGGGGGAGCAGGTGGGGCGATCCGGCCGGTGCTGGATCGCCCCACCGTCGCGGAGCAGGTCGACGCGCTGCTCGACGAGCTGCCCGATTCGTTCATCGTGGTCGGGCACTCGCTCGGCGGCATCGTCGGCATGGCGCTAGCGCTCGCCGCCCCGACGCGTGTCGCGGGGCTCTGCCTCGTGTCGACCAACGCCAAGGCGCCGACCGATGCGCAGCGCTCCGGCTGGACGAGCTGGCTGGATGCTCTCGACGGTGGTGCTGAGCCGCGTGCGCTGCAGGACAGCATCCTCCAGCCTCTGCTCGGAGAGAACGTCGTGCGAGATCGTCCCGACCTCGTGGAGCGCACGCTGCGCATGGGCGAGGAGACCGGGGTCGAGCGGCTGCGGGCTCAGCTGCGGATGCAGCTCACACGCACCGATCTGCTGTCGCGACTCGGCGGACTGACCATGCCGACGCTCGTCGTCTCAGGACTCGACGACGTCATCTGCCCGCCGCGCTTCCACACCGAGATCGTGTCGGCGATGCCGGACGCACGGCTCGTGTCTCTGGATGCCGGCCACCTCCTGCCGCTCGAGAGGCCGCGGGAATTCGGTGGACTCGTGCGGTCGTGGCGCTCGCACCTCCGCATCTGAGCCGACAGACGCTCGGGCGCCGTCGCGCGGCGTCCTCTCGGGAGGAGGACTGCGCCCCGGGAGGAGAGAATCCGTGAATCTCTCCTCCCGAAGCGCAGTTCTCCTCCCGAGGTTGGGGATGGGGCCGCGAGGCCCGAGGGTGGGGATGCGGCGGCGGGCTCAGCGCTCGGGCGTCGCCAGTCCGCGCAGATGCGCCATGAGGGAGGAGGCGAGGTTGTAGACCACGAGGTCGGCGCCGGCGGTGAAGGCCGCGCTTGCCGCATCCCGCGTGCCGACGATGTCCATGCGCAGCGAACCGGCGCGTGCGAGGGCCGAGTGCACGGCGGCGATGGCCTGCGGCACAGGCTGATCATCCGGGCCGGAGCTGGCCGCGAGATCGGCCGGACCGACCATGATGCCGTCGAGGCGCGGCACAGTGACGATCGCGTCGACGTTCGTGACGCCGCGGGGCGACTCGATCATGCCGAGCACCAGAGTGTTCTCGAGCCACCACTCGCGGTGCTCGGCGGGGTCGACGAGACCGAAGCGCCCTGCGCGGCTGTACGTCGCGAACCCGCGCGACCCGACCGGGGGATACATCGCCGCGGCGACCAGCGCCTCGGCATCCGCAGTCGTGTCGAGGTGCGGAGCCAGGATGCCCTCGGCTCCCTGATCGAGCACCCGCAGGATCTGATTCCGATCGCCCTCGCCGACGCGCACCACGACCGGCACATCGTGCACCTGCGCGAGCGCGATGTGCTGACGCAGCGCGACGAGGTCGGCCGGTCCGTGCTCGCAGTCGATCAGGACGAAGTCGAACTCGGCGACGGCGAGCATCTCGACGAGCTCTTCCGACGGCATCCGCAGCAGGGCGCCGATCAGCTTCTCGCCCGCCCGTGCCCTGGCGCGCAGCGACGGCATCAGGCCACCATCCCGGCCGAGAGGTCGATGTCGGCGCCGCACATGCCCGGCATCGCGAGCATCGCGATGACCGCCGCGCCGACCTCGTCTTCCGTCACCATGCGGCCGAGAGCCGCACGCGACACGAACGCCTGCTCGGCATCGTCGATGCTCGTGCCCGAGCGCTCGGCCTCGAGGCGGAAGTTGCGCTCCATCCGTGGGCCCTGCACCGGGCCGGGGGAGAGCGAGTTCACACGCACGCCGGCGGGGCCGACCTCGAACGCGAGCGTCGACGTGAGTCCGATCACGGCCATCTTCGAGGCGCAGTAGGGAGTGCGATGCGCGAGCGGACGCTTGCCAGAGACGGATGCCACGTTGATGACGTCGCCGTCGCCGCGCTCGACCATTCCGGGCAGCAGTGCCTTGCAGAGCAGGAAGGTGCCGCGCACGTTCACGGCGAACACCTCGTCCCAGTCGGCGACGTCGATGTCGGTGAGAGCCGCGACGGGGCCGGGGATGCCGGCGTTGTTCACCAGGATCGAGACATCCGTGCCGGCGAGCTGCTCGCGGAGCGCGTCGACGGATGCCGGGTCGGACACGTCGCACGATATCCCCCGCGCCCGTGACCCGAGGTCGGCCGCGACGCGGTCGAGCTTCGCGGCGTCGCGCCCGACCACCACGACGTGCGCACCGGCGGCGTGCAGCGACCGGGCGATGGCCGCCCCGAGTCCGCTGCCGCCGCCGGTGACCACTGCCGTGCGACCGGAGAGGTCGGTCATCGCGTCTCCGCGCCGACCGCGGCGTGGCTCTCTTCGATCCAGGCGAATTCCGTGCCGGCATGACGCCAGGCACGGGCGTCACCCGAGCGGGCGTGGCCCTCGAACAGCTCGACCCGGGCAGCGCGCCCGCAGACGGCGCCGAGCTCGGCCGACGACTCGGTGTTCTGCACTTCCTGGTACGTCACGGTGCGCAGATACTTGCCGACCCAGAGCCCGCCCGTGTACCGGGCAGCGCCGAGCGTCGGCAGCACGTGGTTGGTGCCGATCACCTTGTCGCCGTAGGAGACGCACGTGTTCTCGCCGAGGAACAGCGCGCCGTAATCGTGCATCTTCGTCAGAGCCTCGCGCGGGTTCTGGGTGAAGATCTGCACGTGCTCGAAGGCGAAGTCGTCGGCGATCCGATAGGCCTCGTCGAGGTCGTCGGCGACGATCACCTGACCCCAGTCGCGCCAGGCCGGGCCCGCGTAGTCGCGCGTGGGCATGCCGGGAAGGATCTTCTCGATCCAGTCCATGACCTCTTCGGCCAGCGCCTGCGACGTCGTCACGAGCACGGCGGGCGAGTCGGGTCCGTGCTCCGCCTGAGACAGCAGGTCGACCGCGGTGAAGAACGGGTCGGCGTGCTCGTCGGCGACGATGAGGATCTCGGTGGGGCCGGCGAACAGGTCGATGCCGACTTCACCGAACAGCTGCCGCTTGGCCTCGGCGACGTAGGCGTTGCCCGGCCCGGCGATCATGTTCACCGGCTCGATCGAGTCGGTGCCGACGGCCATCGCGGCGACGGCCTGGACTCCTCCGAGGATGTAGATCTCGTCGGCGCCGGCCATCTTCATCGCGGCCACGGTCGCAGCGGGTATCTCGCCGCGGATGGGCGGGGTGCACGCGACGACCCGAGGGACCCCAGCCACCTTGGCCGTGATGATCGTCATGTGCGCGGACGCCGTCAGCGGGTACTTGCCTCCGGGGATGTATGCCCCCGCAGCCTGCACGGGCACGTGCTTCTGGCCGAGGAACACCCCTGGAAGGGTCTCGACCTCGATGTCGACCAGTGAATCGCGCTGCGCCTGCGCGAAACGGCGCACCTGGCTCTGCACGAACTCGATGTCGGTGATCACCTGTGCATCGAGCGTGCCGATGATCTCCGTGATCTCCTCATCGGAGAGTCGGTACGAGTCGCGACTCCAGTTGTCGAACTGCTCGGCATACCGACGCACGGCGACGTCGCCGTTCTCGCGGATGTCGCCGATGATTCCCCTCACCCGCTCCGCGACGTCCTGCTGAGCGGTGTCCGCGAACGTCTTCGTCGGCGCGGTCTTGAGATGCAGGGGCATGGCCCTTCCTTCCGTTGCATACGTATGTGCTAATTATGACCGCGTATGCATTCGGGCGTCAAGAGCAGTAGAATCCGTGAGATCGAGGGGGAGGCGCCAGATGGTCGTCACGAGTCGTGATGTGGCCCGCTTGGCGGGTGTCTCGCAGCCGACGGTGTCTCGGGCGCTGCGCGACGATGCGCGAGTGTCCGAGGCGACGAAGCTCAGGGTGCGCGAAGCGGCCCAGCTGCTGGGCTACGTGCCGAGCGAGGCGGGGCGTGCCCTGTCGTCGGGTCGAACCCGGCGCATCGGCCTGCTGCTGACCGATCTCGACAACCAGTTCTACTCGCACATCATCGCCCCGGTGCACCGGGAGCTCGAGACCCTCGGCTACCAGCTGATGCTGCACACCGAGTCGGCCGACAACGACACGATCGTCGAACGGCTGCTCGCCAACGGTCTCGACGGCGTGATCCTCGCGACCACCACGGTCGAGTCCGTCGCACCGTTGCGCCTGAAGGACCGCGGCCTGCCGTTCGTGTACTTCAATCGCACCGGCTCGTTCGTCGAGGCGGATGCCACCGTCGTCGATCCCGCGCCGGGCTATCGCGACGCTGTCCGGCGGGCGTTCGAGCTCGGTCACACGCGCGTGGGAGCGGTGCTCGGACCGAGCAACACCAGCACGGCGCAGAGCCGGGAGGCGGCCTTGCGCGACGCCCTCGTCGCCGAGGGCGTGACGCTGCACGAGAGCGATGTGCGGCGGGTCCCGTACGGAGCAGCCGAGGGTGAGGCGGCGGCATCCGAGATCCTCGCCGGAGCGGACCGCCCGACCCTCCTGTTCTGCGGCAACGACGTGGTCGCATACGGGGCGCTCAACGCCGCCCACCGCGCGGGTCTGCGCGTGCCGGAGGACCTCTCGGTCCTCGGCTTCGACGATCTCCCCGAGGCGGCCTGGCCCATCATCGACCTGGCCACGATCGGATACGACATCGCCGGCATGGCGCGCACCGCCGCAGACCTCATCGTGCGTCGCATCGAGGACCCGGACGCCGCACTCGAGAAGACGCGGTTCGAATCCGCTTTCGTGCCGCGGCGCACCCTCGCGGCCCCGCACGCCGGCTGACCCCGCCGCTCGGCGATGATCACCGTGTGCGCAGGATCATCTCTTGCGCTGGTTTGTGCATACGCATACACTGACGAAGACGAAGCCAGCGATCACCGATGAACCGCAGCTTCGCGTCTCGAAGGAGTGAAAAGCGTGTCTCTCGACCCGGTTGCTTACCTGCCGTACAAAGACCCCGACGACTTCATCCGTGAGGTCACCGATCTGATCTGGGTCGATCGGTCGATCAGCTTCATCCGCGAAAACTACGAGCCCGACTCGATCGTGCACGGCGCCTACGGCACCTCGACCACGCGGCAGGAGGTCATCGAGGGAACGCTCATGCGCATCTCGGCGACGCCCGATCGCACCGGCCAGGCGGAGGACGTGATCTGGGAGGCCCGTGGAGACGACGCTTTCCTCAGCTCGCACCTCGTGCTCTCCGGACATCTGCAGACGTCGTCGCACAGCCGCACGATCGCCAACTGCCTGTACCGCAAGGGGCGCATGGTCGAGGAGTGGGTGGTGCGGGACTCGCTCGCCGGTGCGCTCGAGAGCGGCCTCGACGTCGATGAGCTCGCCCGCGCCCAGGCCTTCCGCGGGTACACCGGATCGTGGACCGAGCCGGCCCCCGCCGATCCGATCGCGAAGGGCGACTCCGGTGCGCGCCCCGACGACTACCGCTCCGAGGTCGAGACTGTGATCGACATGATCCAGACGGTCTGGAACGACCGCGACCTGCAGAAGGTCGAGAAGTTCTTCCACCGCGACCTCGTGCTGCTCACGGTCGGCAACCGGGTCGTCATCCGTCCCGAGGGCTACCGTCGGGCGCTGCTGCGGTTCCTCGAGTCGTTCCCCGCGGGACAGTTCGAGATCCGCGACATCCAGACCAACTACGACGTGCGCTATGCGGGCCTGCGCGTCGCCGTCACCTGGAAGTTCGTGGGCGACTACAACGGCGTGCCGAACTACGGCAGCCTCACCGGCAAGCCGATCGACCTGATCGGCATCTCGCAGTTCACATTCCACCGGGGAGCCCTCGTCAAAGAGGTGCGCCTGTGGGACGACATCGCCCTGCGCGCCCAGATCGCGGGCGTTCGCGGCGACGAGCCTGCGGCCTTCAGCAACATCTACTGATCAGCGACTGATCGACAAGGAGAAGAAGAAATGAGCAACGCCATCGTCGACCAGGTCGACGTCATCGTCCCCGCGGACGAGATCGCACGCCGCACCATCCGTCGGTCCGACTGGGTGCCGTGCAACTCGGCGTTCATCGACTGCCGCACCCCGGGTTCCGACCGCAAGGAGAACTACTCGTTCATCGGCGCCGGTGTCTCGCAGAACGCGAGTCAGTACGTGAACCTCGAGGTGAACCACGGCTTCAACACCGGGGCCGCCGGTATGCCGAACGGCATCTCGAACAACCTGCACCTGCACTTCACCGCAGAGGTGTTCATCAACCTCGGCGGCGAGTTCCGACTCCGCTGGGGGGTCGACGGCAAGCAGGGCGAGTACATCAGCCACGACGGTGACATCGTCACGATCCCCACCTGGATCTTCCGCGGCTTCACGAACGAGGGGCCGGACGACGGCATCCTCTACACGGTGCTCGGCCGCGATGACAACGGCGGCATCATCTGGGGTCCGTCGGTGCTTCGCGAGGCGGAGTCGTACGGCCTGCACCTCACGGCCGACAACAAGCTCATCGACACCGTCGCGGGCGATGTGCTGCCCGACGACGTGCCCCTGATCACGCCGATGAAGCAGCACTACATCGACGAGCTCACGACCTACACGGTCGAGGACATGCGCTCGCGGGTCATCCAGCCGGGTGACCGCAAGTACTCGTCGGCGGCACTGCTCTGCGCAGCGGTCGACGGCGGCCACGTCGAGCTCGCCACCGCCATCGGCTACGGCATGAGCGAGAACCGCCGTCAGGTGCCGAACGTGACCGAGCCGCACTCGTTCAACCTCGCGTGGGTGCGTGCCGAGGCGGGACAGGGCGTGCTTCGCCACCGCCATGACAAGACGCAGGCGCTGCTGTTCAAGACCGGCCGGTGGGAGGTCACCCTCAACGGCGACCGGTCGACCGCGGTCACGCTGGGCGCGGGCGACACGTTCTCGGTGCCCGAGGGCAGCTGGCGCTCGTACGTCTGCGTCGAGGGCGATGAGACCGGAACCGGAACGGTGCTCGTGATCAACGGCGGCGACGACCGCGTCTACCTCGAGTGGGCTCCGGAGGTCGTCGAGGCGGCGGCCGCCGCCGACTGGACCATCGACCCCAACGGCTACCTGGCCCCTCTCGGAGTGATGGTCACCGCCACCGAGGATGACTGAGATCGCAGGGGCGCGAGGGGCTTCCGGCTCCTCGCGCTCCGGCGTCTCCTCCGCGGGTGTCGGAGCAGCGGATGCCGGTTCGCTGCGTGTCGCCGCGATCTCACTCGAGATCGTGATCGGCGATGTCGACGGCAACCTCGACCGCATCCGCTCGGCGATCGCCGCGGCCGCGCGCCGCGGCGCTCAGCTGATCGTGCTGCCGGAGCTGGCCACGAGCGGCTACGTGTTCGCCGATCGTGAGGAGGCGCTCGGTGCCGCTCTGACCGCCGGCGACCCGCGGTGGTCGTCGGTGCAGGAGGCGATCCCCGAGGGCGCCGTGGTCGTGGTGGGGTATGCCGAGAGCGACGGCGATCGTCTGTTCAACACCGCCGCGGTCCTCACCCGCGATCTGCGCCTCGCCGACTACCGCAAGGCGCACCTCTGGGGTGCCGAGAAGCTGGTCTTCGACAGCGGATCCGAGGCGGGGCTCGTCGTCGATGCCCCGTTCGGGCGTCTCGGCGTGGCGCTCTGCTACGACAACGAGTTCCCGGAGGTGCCCCGTCGGCTGGCACTGGCGGGCGCTGACGTGCTCGCACTTCCGGTCAACTGGCCGCTCGTTCCGCGCCCCGCAGGTGAGCATGCTCCCGAGCTCATCCAGGCGATGGCATCGGCCAGGTCGTCGAGGCTGCCCGTCGTGATCGCCGATCGGTGGGGCTCGGAGCGCGGGGTCGACTGGACAGACGGCACGGCGATCATCGACGAGCAGGGGTGGATCGTCGCGTTCCGGGCCGTGATGGGGGCATCCGCGGTGCTGTCGCTCGACGCGGCGCGGGGCAAGGCGCTTCCGCCGCACAACGACCTGTTCGCCGACCGTCGCGCCGACCTGTACTGACGCGATCGGCTGCCGGGCTTGCCCCGTGCCGGGTTTGACCAGTGCAGGACTTGACCCGTGCCGGATGCAGGACCTGAGCGCGGATGCAGGGCTGGATCGTCGATCTGCTCCCGCATCCGTGCCTTCGTCCTGCAGACGGGTCGGAACCCGCCGTCATGCGAGAGCGGTGCGCCCCTGATGCTCCGGCAGTCGTTCGCGCAGCATCCGCTCTGCCAGCTCGGCCAGCTTCTGCGTCGCGGGCGACAGCAGCACGCCCTCGCGCTGCACGAGCGCGATGGTGTCGTGCATCGGCTCGGCGAACGGGAAGGTGCGGATGCCCGACGGAAACGCGTCGGACTCGGCGATCGAGCGCGACACGATCGTGTCGGCGGTGCCCGCCGCGACCAGGCTGAGCGCCGTCTCGACGTGCTCGACCTCGACCGCCGGCTCGATGGTGAGCCCCCGCAGCCGTGCGCGTTCGAGGAGCTGGCGCCGTGTGGGGTCGTCCCATCCGGCGAAGGCGTCGTAGAGCACGAGCTTGGCGTCGGCGACCTCGTCGATCGTGACGGCCGGAGCGTCGGGCTCGCGGGTGGCCGAGGCATAGAGCACCTCGTCGCGGAACAGCGGGCGCACCTCGAGACCGTCCTCGTCGACCGGAAGAACCAGCAGGCCGGCTTCGAGCTCGCCGGCGGCGATCGAGCGGGCGACGTGCGCGGAGTTGATGCCGACGAGCCGCAGTCGCACGTTCGGATGCCGGTGATGGAAGGTCTCGGCCAGATCCGCGAGCGCGTAATAGGCCGCGTTGCGCAGCACGCCGAACGTGCAGGTGCCGCGGTCCAGCGACGTGAGCGCCTGGATGGTGTCGATGCCGTTCTGCACCGCGCTCACGGCCTGCGCCGCGTGGGGGCGCAGCTCGAGCGCGGCGGCCGTCGGCACGAGGCGCCTGCTGCCGCGGGTGAAAAGTGTCACGCCGAGTTCGCGTTCGAGGCGCGCGACGAGCTCGGAGACGGAGGCCTGCGTCATGCCCAGAGTCCTGCCCGCCGCCGTGAACGAGCCGTCGTCGAGCGCCGCGAGGAAGGCCGTCAGCTGCGTGATGGTCATAGCCAATGGTAAACCCGATGGCTTGCCACGGATCATCAGGCTTGTCTCGTGGATGCAGCGGATCTAGCCTTCCTGCATGCGTTACTCCTCAGCTGTCCTCGCCCGCTACGCCGGCGACTTCCATCACCTCAAGACCCCGCTCATCGACGCACCCGCCGCGCAGCGCGACCCGGCCGTCATCGAGACCGTCACGAGCATGCTCGCCGACATCCGCGAGCGCGGTCTGGATGCCGTGCTCGATTACGCACGCACGCTCGACAACTACCAGGGTGCCGACATCGAGCTCACCGCCGAGCAGATCGCGAGCAGCGGAGACCGCCTCGACCCGGATCTGCGCGCGGCGATCGAACTGGGGGCCGAGCGCACGCAGGCGTTCGCGCGCGCCTCCCGCGAGCACCTGACCGACTTCGAGACCGAGTTCGTTCCCGGCATCGTGACCGGCGCCAAGTACATCCCCGTCTCGCGCGTCGGTGCGTACCTGCCGGCCGGTCGATTCCCGCTCACGGCGAGCGCCTTCATGACCGTGGGCGTGGCGAAGGCGGCGGGTGTGCCGACCGTGATCGCCTGCACACCTCCGCAGCCCGACGGCGGAGCGAACGACGCCGTCGTCTACGCCGCGCACCTCTCGGGGGTCGACCGCGTCTTCGTGATCGGCGGGGTGCAGGCGCTCGCGGCCATGGCCTACGGGCTGCTCGGCGATCTGCCCGTCGACATGCTCGTCGGCGCGGGCAACGCGTTCGTGGCCGAGGCCAAGCGTCAGCTCTTCGGCACGGTCGCGATCGACCTGCTCGCGGGTCCGAGCGAGGTCGCCGTGATCTCCGACGAGACCGCCGACCCCGTGCTCGTGGCCGCAGACCTGTTGGGGCAGGCGGAGCACGGACCGAACTCGCCTGCGGCGCTCATCACGACATCCGAGGAGCACGGCCACGCTGTGATCGCGGAGATCGAACGGCAGCTCGAGACGCTGGCGACGGTCGACATCGCGAGTGCCGCCTGGCGCGACTACGGTGTCGTCACGGTCGCGAAGGATCGCGAGACCGCCGCGGCCCTCATGGATGACCTCGCCCCTGAGCACCTCGAGCTGCTCACGGCCGATGACGAGTGGTACCACGAGAATCTGCGCAACTACGGCTCGATCTTCCTCGGGCCCTGGAGCACCGTGGCTTACTCGGACAAGGGCATGGCCGGCACCAACCATGTGCTGCCGACCGCGGGTGGGGCGAAGCACAGCGCGGGTCTCTCGGTCTCGCGCTTCCTGAAGCCTCTCACCTATCAGCGCATCAGCCGCGAGGCGACGCCCGAGCTCGCGAATGCCGTGCAGGTGATCTCCGACTCCGAGGGGATGGCCGCGCACAGCGCGACGGCCACGCTCCGGTTGGACCGTCTCGCCTGACGGGGCGTGCCGCCATCGTCCTGCATCCGATGCCGACGGGTAGGTCGGGGCCGGATGCAGGACCGAGGCACGGATGCAGGGCGGGATCGCCGATCTCGTCCTGCATCCGTGCTGTCGTCCTGCAGACGGGCCGGGGTGCCTGGGCTGCGGCGCCGGAGGTGGGGCCGGATGCCGGCGGATGTGCGACCTGACCGGGGCCGGATGCAGGACCGAGGCACGGATGCAGGATCATGCGGGTGGTTGAGTCCTGCATCCGTGCTGTCGTCCTGCGGATGTGCCGCACTGCGAGACCCGCGCGGCCATTGAACCTCAGAGGGCGGTGTAGCCGCCGTCGACGAGGTGGTAGCTGCCGGTGATGAAGCTGGCGGCGTCGCTGGCGAGGAAGGCGATGAGGTTCGCGACCTCGTCGGCCTGGCCGAGGCGCCCGATCGGGTGCTTGCTGACGAGGAACTCCTTCGCCGCGGCATCCATGCTGGCGAGCAGCGGGGTGTCGATGAAGCCGGGGCCGACCGAGTTCACGCGCACGCCCTGTGCGGAGTACTCGAGCGCTGCCGACTTGGTCATGCCGACGACCGCGTGCTTGGCGGCGACGTAGGCGGGCGAGTTCGCGAAGCCGACGCTGCCGAGGATCGATGCGATGTTCACGACCGAGCCGCCGCCGTTCGCGAGGATCGAGGGGATCTGCGCCTTCATGTTGCGGAAGACGGCGTTGAGGTTGATCGAGATGACCTTGTCCCAGGCCTCGTCGTCGTACTCGGCGGTGGGGGCGGATGCTCCGCCGATGCCGGCGTTGTTGACGCCGATGCGCAGCGGGGCGAGCGTGTTCGCGAGCTCGACCGAGCTGGCGATCCACGCGGTGTCGGTCGCATCTCCGACGGATGCCTCGGCGGTGCCGCCGGCGGCGCGGATCTCGTCGACGACCGCGTTCGCGTGCTCCGCGTTCAGGTCGTTCACGACGACGGATGCGCCGTTCTGAGCGAGCAGGAGAGCGGTCGAGCGTCCGATTCCGCTGCCTGCTCCCGTCACGATCGCCGAGCGGTTCGAGACGTCGTACTGAGCCACGAGTGGCTCCTCTCCCGGACGGTCGCGGTGCCGGGAGATCTTCTCGGACGGTCCGTCCTAGGGGTCCAGCCTACGCCTGTCGGGAGGAGATGGATGCGCGTGAATGGAATTTCTCGGTCAGCCCGCGGAGCGTATCGAGGCCCGCTCGATGACCGGCATCGGGATCAGCACCGCGCCGAGCGGGCGCTCGCCGAGCAGCATCTCGACGGCCGTGCGACCCATGACGTCGTAGGGGAGCCGTGCAGTCGTCAGGCCCGGTCGCTGGAAGCTCGCGAGCTCCTCATCGTCGAACGATGCGACCGAGATGTCGTCGGGAACCCGCAGCCCGCGCTCGGCGATCGCCTGATACGTGCCGAAGGCCACTCCGTCGTTGCCGGCCAGGATCGCCGTGAGGTCGGGGTGCGCGTCGAGCATCTGCAGCGTGCGCGAGTATCCGATGTCGGGGTTCCACTCGGGGACGTCCATGATGAACGGATCGACGCCGGCCTCGGCGAAGGCGGCGCGGATGCCGTCGAATCTCGGGCCGATGGTCACCGAGTGCCGGGGAGACGACACCGCACGCGGGTTGTTGCCGATCACGCCGATCCGGCGGTGGCCGGCATCCGTGAGCAGGCGCGCCATCGCATGGCCGGCGGTCCGCTCGTCGGGGAGTACGGAGGGGTGCCCCGTCGTCGACGTGCCGTTGACGATCACGACCGGCACGTCGGCGGGGGTCTCGGGCACCTCGATCATGCGGGCGCCGAGGAGCCCGATCAGGATGCCGTCGACCCGGCGGTCGATCATCGCCTGGATCTCGTCGGAGATGGTCGCGTCATCGCCCTCCGTCTCGGCGATCAGAACGGTGTGGCCGTGCTCCTTCGCCGCGGACAGCAGGCCGCGGATCATCTCGGAGGCATAGCGGGTCACGGTGATCTGATCCGAGATGAATCCCAGAGTCTTCGTCTTGCCGAGGCGCAGACTCTGGGCGGCGGGATTCGGCCGGTAGCCGAGTTCCTCCGCTGCTGCCCGCACCCGGCGTGCCGCGTCGGCGGAGAGACGCGAACCCGGTCGGTCGTTCAGGATCATGCTCACGGCGGTCTTGGACATGCCCGAGAGCGCGGCGACGTCGGCGAGCGTCGGTCTGCGATCGACGTTCTTCGGCACCGGGTTCCTCCTGTCGTGACATCTCCAGCTTAGGCAGTGCATGCGGCACCCCGGAACCACGCTGGTTGAATTGATTTAGCAAAATCGTTGCGGCCCTCGATCGACGATGCTAACCTCGGCGATGCTGAATCAATTTAGCTTCATGGGCGGGACTCGATTCCCTCGCTCTGAAGTCATTCACTCAGGAGAGAACATCGTGGTTGATCTCACTCGCAGGGCTCTGCTCGGCGCGATCGGTCTGGGCATCGTGGGCACCGTCGTCTCGTGGCCGAGGCTCACCGGAGCCGACATCCCCGGCCGCGGCACAGACACTCTGACCGTCGCCCTCTTCGGCACCGCGCAGGACGCCGTGGCGCGTCAGGCGCTGGTCGACGGGTTCCAGCGCAAGCACCCCGGCATCACCGTGCGCATCGTGGCCATTCAAGGACAGGACTGGAGCGAGTACTTCGCGAAGATCCTCACGATGATCGCCGCGGGCACGCCGCCCGACGTCGTCACGGTCGCGACCGAGGGGGCGCAGCTCTTCGCATCGCGCCTCGCGCATCCTCTCGACGAGTATGTGCGCCGCGACGCGTCGGAGATGCAGGAGTACTTCGACGACGTGAACCCGACCCTCATCGAGGCGTTCATGTACCAGGGCAGCCTGTTCCAGATGCCCGACAACTTCAATGCGGCGAACGTCTTCTACAGCACGACGGCCATGGATCGCGCGGGGCTGGAACGCCCCGCCGACAACTGGACGCTGGAGGACTTCCTCGGCACCGCCCGTGCGATGAAGAAGAGCGCTTCGGGGCAGTTCCTGCCGTACTTCTGGAACAACCGGCTGTGGGGCGGCGTCGTCCCCTGGCTGTACGTCAACAACACCAGCTTCCTGCACGAGGAGAAGGCGAGCGGCGGCGACTGGCTGTGGGACCGCTTCTACCCCGGCCAGCCGGCCCGCAGCGGCGGCTATGTGTGGAAGCAGGCCGACGCGCTCAACGAGCACGCGATCGAGAGCTTCTCGGTGCTCGAGCGCATGGTCTCGGAGGGCCTCGCCGCGAACCCCGCACAGGGTGGCGGAAACGAGCTGGTCTCTCTGTTCTCCACCGGCTCGGTCGGGATGACCCCCGCGGGAGGCTTCTGGGTCAGCGGCCTCGAAGAGGCGGGCGTCGCGAACGACGCCTACGACGTGACCTACTTCCCGAGGATAGCGGGGCAACGGCACCAGTTCGGGGCGGGCGGCTACGCAATCATGGAGACCTCGCCCCGCAAGGACGAGGCATGGGAGTGGCTCAAGTACTGCGTCTCGGTCGAGGGCATGACGATCGCCCACCCGAAGCCCGACTCGTCACTCCCTCGTCGCTCCCTCAACGCCGAGCTCTATGGTGCGGGGGTGGGGCCTGCGCACTGGGAGGTCTTCTACGACACTCTCGACAAGTTCCCCGACACCGGTCCGATGCCGGCGCCTCCGCAGCAGGCCGCCGTCGAGTCCGCTCTGCTCAAGAACGTGGTGTCGACCATCACGAACGGCCCATCCGGCGTCCGCCGAGGGCTCGAGACCATGCAGCGAGATCTCGAGCTCGCGCTGGGGGGAAACTGATGTCCGAGAACACCTTGTCCGAGAACACCACCCGCACTCTCACCGTGCCGCCGGGATCCCGGCGCGAGACCGGCACGGTCGCCCGCTCGGGACGATCGATCATCTGGGTCTTCCTGGCGCCCACCCTCATCGGGCTCGGGCTGTTCAACTTCGTCCCGATCATCGGATCGTTCGTCCTGGCCTTCTTCCGCTGGGACATCATCTCCGACCCGGTCTTCGTCGGGTTCGACAACTTCGTCGATCTGGCGGCCAACCCGACGGTGAGCGTGTCGTTCCTGAACACCATCGGCTTCGTCGTCGTCGCCGTCATCCTGCAGCTCGGGGTCGCACTGGTGCTCGCGGTGCTCGTCCAGTCGAAGATGCCGAACTGGCTGCGCACCTTCTTCCGGTCGGCGCTGTTCTTCCCGCTGATCCTGTCGGCCGCCTCCGTCTCGCTGATCATGGCGTACCTGTTCAACCAGGAGTTCGGCCTGGTGAATCAGACGTTGAATCTGATCGGCATCGCGGATGTCGGGTGGTTGACGACCGGACTCGGCGCGAAGGTCGTGGTGCTCCTGGTCTACGTGTGGCAGAACTTCGGGTTCACGTTCCTGCTCTTCATCGGCGGGCTCGCCGCGATCCCGAGTGAGGTCTATGAGGCGTCCGCCCTCGACGGTGCGGCGGGATGGACCCAGTTCCGCATGATCACGCTGCCCCTGGTGAGCCCGACGCTGCTCGTGGCATCCGTCATGGCGATCATCAACGCCCTGCAGATCTTCGACCAGCCGTGGGTGCTGACCCGCGGCGGCCCCGGTGACGAGACCCGCACGGCCGTGATGGTGATCTACGAGTCCGCGTTCCGACAGCTCGATTTCGGTGGAGCGTCGGCCATCGGCATCGTGCTGACCCTTCTGATCATGCTCGTCACGGCCATCCAGTTCCGGCTGAGCCGCCGATTCGTCTTCTACGGGTGAGGCCCATCATGACAACGACAGTGGTTACGAAGCGCTCCTGGCTCTACACGCTCGGCACGGGCGGCAAGTTCGCCCTGCTCGGACTCGCGGCACTGCTGACCCTCGGGCCCGTCGTCTGGACCCTGATCACGGCGCTGTCGCCGACCGACAGCGTGACCCAAGAGGTCAACGTGGGTTTCGGAGCCTTCGCCGACGTCTTCACCAAGATCCCGATCTGGCTCTACGCGTGGAACAGCGCCCTGGTGGTGCTGCTGGTCGCCGCCGGCCAGATGCTCTCCGCCGCGATGGCCGGCTACGTCTTCGCGAAGTTCGAGTTCCGTCACAAGAAGCTGATGTTCGCGCTGGTCCTCGCGACGATGATGGTTCCGCTGCAGGTGACGATCGTCCCCGTGTTCATGCTGGTGAGGGGCATGGGGCTCGCCGACACCCTCCTCGCTCTCATCGTGCCTGCGCTTCCCACCGCTTTCGGCACGTTCCTGATGCGGCAGTACTTCATGGGCATCCCGACCGAGCTGGGCGAGGCCGCCCAGCTCGACGGGGCCGGGCCCTGGCGCACGTTCTTCGGCGTCTACCTGCCGCTGGCCACCCCGGGGCTCGCGATCGTCGGCATCCTCGCCTTCAACTATCACTGGAACGAGTTCTTCCGACCTCTCATCATGACCATCAGCGATCAGAACTTCACGCTGCCACTCGGCCTGGTGACGCTGCAGGGCAACCTCGGCACCGGCAGCGTCTCGACGGTGCTCGCCGGTGTGATCCTCTCGATGATCCCCGCACTCCTGGTGTTCTTCTTCGGGCAGAAGCCTCTGCGCGAAGGACTCACGGCGGGCGTCGGCAAATGACGCACGCCCCCATCAAGTAGAAAGACGACTGCCCCGGTGACCCCCACTGACCTTCCCCCGGTCCGCACCCTGAGCCCGCGACTGCACTTCGCTCCGCGCAACAACTGGATGAACGATCCGAACGGTCTCGTCTTCCACGACGGTCTGTACCACCTGTACTTCCAGTACAACCCGGAGGGTAGCGAGCACGCCCACCTCAGCTGGGGCCACGCGACGAGCACCGATCTCGCGCGATGGACCGAGCACGAGCCGGCGATCCTCTGGGACGACACGGAGCAGATCTACTCCGGCTCCGTCGTGGTCGATCACGGCAACACCTCAGGGTTCGGCACGGCCGAGGAGCCTCCGCTGGTGGCGCTCTACACGGCGGCCGCGGACGGGCACCAGGCGCAGGCTCTCGCGTACAGCACCGACGGCGGATACGTCTGGACGAAGTATCGCGGCAACCCGGTGCTCGACCGGGGCACGAGCGACTTCCGCGATCCGAAGGTGTTCCGCTACGACGACGGGGGCAATGGCTACTGGGTGATGGTCGCGGTCGAGGCGGAGGACCGCCAGGTGCTGTTCCACCGCTCCGACGATCTCAAGACGTGGACCTATCTGTCGTCCTACGGTCCGGCCGGCCCCGTCGGCGGGGTCTGGGAGTGCCCGGACATGTTCAGGCTGGCGATCGACGGCGATGAGGACGATGCGCGGTGGGTGCTGCTCATCAGCCTCAACCCGGGAGGCATCGCCGGCGGCTCGGGGACCCACTACGTCGTGGGCGAGTTCGACGGCACGACCTTCCGGCCGACTGCGCCCCTTCCGACTCCCGCGCCCGAACTCCTGGTCGACCGCAGCCAGTCGCGTGACGAGCTCGAGGCGTTCGGCTGGATCGACTTCGGCCCCGACTGCTACGCCGGCGTCACGTTCGACGGCCTCGCCGCGCACGAGCGGACGCTGATCGCCTGGATGGACAACTGGCGGTACGCCGGCAGCATCCCGCACGATGACTCCTCCGAGTACCGCAGCGCGATGACTCTTCCCCGCAGGCTCTCGCTCACCCGCGACGGCAGCGGTGCGGTGCGTCTGCGGCAGGCGCCGGCGATCGAGGTCGGGGCCGACGAGATCACCGAGCTCGGCTCGCTGACGGGTCGTGTCGCTGTGGATGCGGGGCCGGCGGGTGCGGGGTCGGCGGATGCTGCGCTGGCGGATGCGGTGCGGATCCGTGTCACGGCGACCTTCGGAGACGCCGACAGCGTCGAACTCCGCATCGGGGCCGGGGATGCCGGCGAGGTCGTCATCCGGCAGAGCCACGCGAGCGGGCGCATCGACGTCGTTCGCCCCGACGTGGTTCCGCCCGCGGGGGTGGGCGGGTCGATGTCGATGCCCGTCGCGCGTGCGGGCGAGGTCGCCTGGGAGATCTGGATCGACGCGCTGAACGACCGGGTGGCATCGCTGGAGCTGTTCGCGGAGGACGGCGATCGGGTGCTCACCGCGTTGATCCCCGCCTCCTCGCGTCGCGCCTGTTCGCTGGCGGCCGTGGCGGGAACGCTGCGCGAGGTGCGCGTCGCCGTCGCAGAGGAGGCGTGCTGAGGTAGCGGCACCGGCCTCGCACGCGACAGCTGCGGTCGCGCGAAGTCATCGACCCATCGCGGAATACCCCGAGAGGGTATACGCTTGTTCTTAATACCCCCCAGGGGTACTAGAACGAGGGATGGAGACATGATGACGAAGAACGAGTTCCAGGTGACGGGCATGACCTGCGGGCACTGCGAGATGTCGGTGCGCGAAGAGGTCTCCGAGATCCCCGGCGTCGAAGACGTCCAGGTGAGCGCCCAGACCGGAAAGCTCGTCGTCACCGGCTCGACGTCGGTCGACGATGCGCAGGTCCTGGCCGCCGTCGCAGAGGCAGGCTATTCGGCGGTGCGGACGGCATGAACGCCGGCGCACGGCTCGGCCTCTTCGGGGCGGGCCTCGTGGTGGCGTTCGGCGCGGCCTTCGGGCTCGCCGGCGTCATCGTTCCCGCGAGCGCGGTCAGCGACTGGACGAAGGGGGCGGAAGTTGACGATCACAATGGTCACGCCGAGAGTGCTGTCGGCGCGGATGACGCGGCGAGTGCCGCTGCAGACGACCTGAAGGGCCTGTCGCTCGGTCTCGACGGATATGTGCTGTCGCCGATCGAGGCGCCGGCATCCCCGGGCGAACCCGGTGCACTGGCATTCCGGATCGAAGACGCCGCCGGCGTCCCCGTCACGGACTACGCGACGGCGCACGATAAGGATCTGCACCTGATCGTGGTGCGCTCAGACGGGAGCCGGTTCCGACACGTCCATCCGGTGCTCGACGAGGCCACGGGAACGTGGTCGCTTCCCTGGGAGTGGACAGATGCCGGAACCTACCGCGTCTTCGCGGACTTCACCCCGGCCCGGGCGGATGCTGCGTCGCTCACTCTCACGCGCACTGTCCAGGTGGCGGGTGAGTTCGCACCCGTCGCGCCGCAGCCGACCCGCGTCGCGGAGGTCGATGGCTTCACGGTCTCGCTCGACGGCGACCTCGAAGCAGGAGCGGCGAGCGATCTCACTGTGACGGTCGCACAGGACGGTCGTCCGGTCACCGCCCTGGAGCCGTATCTCGGCGCGTTCGGCCACCTCGTGGCGCTGCGCGACGGCGACCTCGCGTATCTGCACGTGCACGCCGCGGGTGATGAGCCCGAAGCGGGCGAGACGTCGGGGCCCGAGATCGCGTTCGCCGCAGAGGCCCCGACCGCGGGGCGGTACCTGCTGTACCTGGACTTCCAGGTGGACGGCACGGTGCACACGGCCGGGTTCGTGCTCGATGCCGCTCAGGCACAGGGCGTGACCGAAACCGAGGGCGATTCGCACGACGACGGGCACTGACCGTCAGCCGTCGCCCCTGCCGCAGCTGATCGCTGCGGCCCACAGATGGAAGCCAGAGAAGGAACGAACATGAGCACGTCAGCACCTGCGAACGCAGGGACCGGAGTCGAACTGGAGATAGGCGGCATGACCTGCGCCTCCTGCGCGATGCGGATCGAGAAGAAGCTGAACAAGCTCGATGGCGTCGTGGCGACCGTCAACTACGCGACCGAGAAGGCGAAGGTCACCGTGCCGGACGGGTACGATCCGGCGGCGCTGATCGCAGAGGTCGAGAAGACGGGGTACTCGGCGTCGATCCCCGCACCGAAGGGCTCGAAGAACGATGCCGCCTCCGCCGGTGAGGGCACCGCAGACTCTGAGCTGCGGTCGCTGCGCAACCGCCTGATCGGTGCGATCGTGCTGACGGTGCCGGTGATCGCGATGGCCATGATCCCGGCGCTGCAGTTCACGTACTGGCAGTGGGCCTCGCTCGCACTCGCGGCCCCGGTGATCCTCTGGGCGGCGTGGCCGTTCCACCGGGCCGCATGGATGAACCTCAGGCACGGCACCGCGACGATGGACACGCTCATCTCCCTGGGCACATCGGCCGCATTCCTGTGGTCGCTCTACGCGCTGTTCTTCGGCACGGCCGGCACCCCCGGCATGACCCACCCGTTCGAGTTCGCACTGGCCCCCTCCGACGGGGCGGCGAACATCTATCTCGAGGTCGGTGCCGGGGTGACGATGTTCATCCTCGCCGGGCGCTACTTCGAGAAGCGGTCGAAGAAGCAGGCCGGCGCAGCCCTGCGCGCGCTGCTCGAGCTCGGCGCGAAGGACGTCGCGGTGCTGCGCGGTGGTGTGGAGACGAAGATCCCGGTCGAGGATCTGCAGGTGGGAGACCAGTTCGTCGTGCGGCCGGGAGAGAAGATCGCGACCGACGGTGTCGTGGTCTCGGGCACGTCTGCCGTCGATGCATCGATGCTCACGGGTGAAGCGGTGCCGGTCGAGGTCGCAGAGGGCGACGCCGTCACCGGTGCCACGACCAACGTCGGCGGCCGGCTCGTGGTGCGCGCCACCCGGATCGGCTCCGACACGCAACTGGCGCAGATGGCCCAGCTCGTCGAAGACGCTCAGACCGGGAAGGCGGAGGTCCAGCGTCTCGCCGACCGGATCTCGGGCGTCTTCGTGCCGATCGTGATCGTGATCGCCGTCGTCGCGCTGGGCGGCTGGCTCGGCGCGGGGTTCCCCGTGGCCGCGGCATTCACCGCGGCGGTGGCCGTGCTCGTGATCGCGTGCCCGTGCGCGCTGGGCCTGGCGACCCCCACCGCGTTGCTGGTCGGCACCGGGCGGGGTGCGCAGATGGGAGTGCTCATCAAGGGTCCGGAGGTGCTGGAGTCCACCCGCACGGTCGACACCGTCGTGCTCGACAAGACGGGCACGGTCACCAGCGGCAAGATGACGCTCGTCGACGTGGTCGTCGAGCCCGGCACCGAGCGCGCGGAACTCCTGCGGCTCGCCGGCGCGCTGGAGGATGCCTCGGAGCACCCGATCGCCCAGGCGATCGCCAAGGGCGCGACACAGGAGGTCGGAGCTCTGCCGACGCCCGAGGACTTCACGAACATCGAAGGCAAGGGAGTGCAGGGGATCGTCGACGGTCACGCCGTGCTCGTCGGCCGGGACTCGCTCCTCGCCGAGTGGTCGCAGACGCTGAGCCGCGAGCTGGCGTCGACGAAGGCCCGCGCCGAGAGCGAAGGCAAGACCGTCGTCGCGGTGGGCTGGGGCGGGCAGGCGCGCGGCATCCTGGTCGTGGCCGACACGGTGAAGCCGAGCAGCGCCGAAGCGATCGCCCAGTTCACGGCGATCGGGCTGACCCCCATCCTCCTCACCGGCGACAATGACGCGGTCGCCAGGCGCATCGCGGCAGAGGTCGGGATCGACCAGGTCATCGCCGAAGTCCTGCCGAAGGACAAGGTCGACGTCGTCAGACGACTGCAGCGCGAGGGAAAGGTCGTCGCGATGATCGGTGACGGCGTCAACGACGCCCCCGCACTCGCGCAGGCCGACCTCGGCATCGCGATGGGCACCGGGGCGGACGTCGCGATCGAGGCATCCGACATCACCCTGGTGCGTGGAGACCTGCGCAGCGCGGTCGACGCGATCCGACTGTCGCGGAAGACCCTCGGAACCATCAAGACCAACCTGTTCTGGGCCTTCGCCTACAACGTCGCGGCCATCCCGGTCGCCGCGCTCGGAATGCTCAACCCCATGCTGGCCGGCGCAGCGATGGCACTGTCGAGCGTCTTCGTCGTCGGCAACAGCCTGCGCCTGCGGGGGTTCCGGAGTGTCATCCCGCGGTGACCCGGGCGATGTCGCGCACCCCGAAGAGAGACACTGAGATCCACACCCGACACGGGAGACAGCACTCATGATGAGCACGCACCACGCCGAGGGAAGCGCCGGCGACCAGCACGTCACTCACGATCACCACGCTCAGGACGCAGACGCAGGTCACGAGGGGCACGCCGGGCACGAGGGGCGCGGCGGGCACGAGGGCCACGGTGGTCACGCGGGGCATGGCGACCACGTCGGCCAGTTCCGGCGCCTGTTCTGGATCAACCTCGTCATCGCGGTGCCGGTGGTGGCGTTCTCGCCGATGTTCGCGATGATCTTCGGCTACGACATCGCCGACGGGGCGCGGTTCGTCTCTCCCGTGCTCGGCACCGTCATGTACGTGTGGGGCGGATGGCCGTTCCTCTCGGGTGCGATCGGCGAACTCAGGGCGCGCACGCCGGGGATGATGCTGCTGATCGCCCTCGCGATCACCGTCGCGTTCTTCGCCTCGTGGGGCGCAACCCTCGGAATCCTCCACCACGAGCTCGAGTTCTGGTGGGAGCTCGCCCTCCTCATCGTCATCATGCTGCTCGGCCACTGGATCGAGATGAGATCCCTCGCGCAGACGACCTCTGCGCTCGACTCCCTCGCCGCGCTGCTGCCCGACGAGGCCGAACGGGTCGAGGGTGACGCGATCGTCATGGTCGCACCCGCCGATCTCGTCGTCGGCGATGTCGTCGTCGTACGCCCCGGAGCGAGCGTTCCGGCCGACGGTCGTGTCATCGACGGGGCCGCCGCGATGGATGAGTCGATGGTCACGGGCGAGTCCCGCCCCGTCGCCCGCACGAAGGGAGACACGGTGACCGCGGGCACTGTCGCGACCGACTCCGGCCTGCGGGTCGAGATCACCGCCACCGGCGACGACACCGCACTCGCCGGCATCCAGCGCCTGGTGCTCGACGCGCAGAACTCGTCGTCCCGGGCGCAGCGCATCGCCGACCGCGCAGCCGCACTGCTCTTCTGGTTCGCCCTGGTCTCGGCGGCTCTCACCGCGCTGGTGTGGACTCTCGTCGGAGATCCGGATGCCGCCGTCGTGCGCAGCATCACCGTGCTCGTCATCGCCTGCCCGCATGCGCTCGGCCTCGCGATCCCGCTGGTCGTCTCGATCGCCACGGAGCGCGCTGCCCGGGGTGGTGTGCTCGTCAAGGACCGCCTGGCGCTCGAGAGCATGCGCACCGTCGACGCCGTGCTGTTCGACAAGACGGGCACGCTGACAAAGGGTGCACCGACCGTCACCGCCGTCGAAACGATCGGTGGCATCGACGCCGACCGCCTGCTCGCGCTCGCCGCATCCGCAGAGGCCGACAGCGAGCATCCGCTGGCTCGCGCCATCGTGCGCGCGGCCGAAGACAGAGGCCTGACGGTGTCGAAGGCCTCGGGCTTCTCGTCATCTCCGGCGGTGGGAGTGACCGCCACCGTCGATGACAGCGAGATCCGCGTGGGCGGGCCGAAGCTCCTCGACGAGGTCGGAGGCCGAGAGATCGCCACCGCAGACGCATGGCGAGGCGAGGGTGCCATCATCCTGCACGTGATCGTCGACGGGCAGGTGGCCGGAGGAGTGAAGCTCGCCGACGAGGTGCGCCCGGAGTCTCGTGACGCTGTCGACGCCCTGCACCGCCTCGGTGTCGAAGTGGTCATGATCACCGGTGACGCCCAGGCCGTGGCCGAATCCGTGGCGACCGAGCTCGGCATCGACCGGGTGTTCGCCGGTGTGCGCCCCGAGGACAAGTCCGCGAAGGTCAAGGAGCTGCAGGCCGAGGGCAAGAAGGTCGCGATGGTCGGCGACGGCGTCAACGATGCCCCCGCTCTTGCTCAGGCCGACGTCGGCATCGCGATCGGTGCCGGCACCGACGTGGCCATCGCCTCGGCCGGCGTGATCCTCGCGAGCTCCGACCCCCGGTCGGTGGTCTCCGTGATCGAGCTCTCCCGTGCCGCCTACCGCAAGATGACGCAGAACCTCTGGTGGGCGGCCGGGTACAACCTGCTCTCGGTGCCGCTCGCCGCCGGCATCCTGGCGCCCGTCGGATTCGTCCTTCCCATGTCGGTCGGAGCCGTGCTGATGTCGCTGTCGACGATCGTCGTCGCTCTCAATGCCCAGCTGCTGCGTCGCATCGATCTGACTCCCGAGGCGAGCGTCCGGGCCGTTCTGGGGCGGTGAGGAACTGATCGCAGAGATGCCGTGACATCTGTGCGGCAGTGCAGACGTGGTGCGAGAATCGGATGCAATCCGAGATGGGTTCGGCGTCGAACAACTCTCGGACATCGAGCCCGTCGACGGTGCGGACGCTCGCCTGGTCGAGAGGAAGCCCATGAGACTCGCACAGACGCTCAAGCGGATCGAGCTCGAGACGCGCCCGATCCATCCCGAGACGCGCCGCGCTCTCGCCATCCGCTGGTCGGAGCTGCCCGAGCATGCGAAGACGCCGAACCAGCTCCTCGGACGCTGCGCCGTGGGGTGCGAGGGAACGCACGGCGTCTTCCCCAAGTGCAATCTCACGTGTTCGCCCTGCTACCACTCGGCTGACGCCAACAAGGTGCGCATCGACGGCGACCACACGGTCGACAACGTCGCGCGACAGATGTCCTACCTGCGCCAGGTGCGGGGGCCGCGAGCTCACGCGCAGCTGATCGGCGGCGAAGTCAGCCTGCTGTCGGCCGAAGACCACGCCCAGGCGCTTCTCGCCATGCGAGCGGTCGGGCGCGAGCCGATGTCGATGACCCACGGTGACTTCGAATACGACTACCTCCTCGACGTGGTGCTCGACGAGGATCGCAAGCCGAGGTTCGACAAGGTGTCGTTCGCCGCCCACTTCGACTCGCTCATGCGGGGGCGCAAGGGTGCGGTGCGGCCGCACAGCGAGGCCGAGCTCAACCCGTTCCGCGAGAAGTTCGCGCAGATGTTCATCGATCTCAAGCGCGACCACGGCGTCGACAGCTACCTCGCGCACAACATGACCGTCACGCCGTCGAATGTCGACGAGGTCGAGCAGGTCACCCGCGACGTGCTCGAGATGCCGTTCGACATGATGTCCTTCCAGCCGGCCGCGTTCATCGGCGACGATCGGCGGTGGCGGGAGGACTTCGGCGAGGTCACGATCGACGCCGTGTGGGAGCGGATCGAGGCGGGTGCGGGGCACAAGCTGCCCTGGCAGGCGACGCAGTTCGGCGACCCGCGGTGCAACCGGTCGACGGTCGGCGTGCGTGTCGGCGGCGGTTTCGCGGCGCTGCTCGACCCCGACGACCCGAAGGACATCGCGGCGCGCGACCGATTCCTCGACCACTTCGGCGGCATGATCTTCGGCGGCATCCCGAAGCCGGTGCTCGTGGTGAAGGTCGTCCGTGCGATCGCCGGCCACCCGGGTGACATCCCTCCGCTCTTCGGTCTCGCCCGACGCGTGCTCCGCCGTGCCGGCGGACTGCGTCGCGTGCTGCGTGAGGCACGCCGAGGCAAGGTCTCGTTCAAGACCTTCGTGGTGCACAACTTCATGGATGCCGAGCAGGTCGATCCTGCGTGGAAGCTCATGGAACAGGGCATCGTCGCCGACGACCCGCTGCTCAAGGAGACGCAGGAGCGCCTCGGCTCGTGCATGTACGCGATGGCGCACCCGGAGGACGGGCGCCTGGTTCCGGCGTGCGTGCAGCACTCCGTTCTCGACCCGATCGAGAACATCGAACTGCGACGACTGCTGCCGATCCCGTCGGTCCGCGACGGCGCCGAACCGCAGGTGGTCTCTCGGCCTTCAGGTCTCACGGGCGTGCGGGAGACGGGCGCGTCCCGAGCCACCACCCGCTGATCCGCGACGGCCGTCTGCGCCGATGAGCCCGGCGTCGGTGGCGGGATCAGCCGGCGATCACGTGCACGGCGGTGGTCGGCAGCGCGAGCCGCACACGGTCGCCGAGCTGACACCGCTGCGTCGGTGGCGCCTCGGCATGCAGCGCGGCGCCGCCGCAGCGCACGACGATGTCGGACCGCGCACCGGTCACCCGGACCGACTCCACGACGCCCGAGATCGCGCCCGACGGGGCCGCCCGATCGCTGTCGTCTGCGAGCACGGCCACGTCCTCCTGCCGGATCACGAGTGTTCCGGCACCTGTCGGTGTCTCAGGCGGCACCGGCACCGAGCCGAGCGCGCTGTGGTGACGCCCGTCGCGAACCTCGCCGGCGATCGCGTTCCGACCTCCCATGAGCTGCGCCGCTCGCAGATTCTGCGGCTGGCGGTACGCCTCGCGCACGGTGCCCTCGTGCAGCAGCACGCCGTGCTCGACCAGGGCGATGCGATCCGACGCCCGTGCCGCCTCGTCTCGATCGTGTGTGACCAGCACGATGGTGGGCGAGACAGCGCGGCGCACGGCCTCGAGAAGGTCGTGCATGTCGCTGCGCAGCGCGGGATCGAGAGCGCTGAACGGCTCATCGAGCAGCAGCACCGCCGGCTCCGCTGCGAGAGCCCGGGCGATCGCGACCCGTTGCTCCTGACCACCCGACAGCTCGCCGACCCGGCGGTCGCCGAACCCCTGCAGCTGCACCATCTCGAGGTAGTCGTCGGCGCGGGATCGCGCTGCCCTGCGGCTCATGCCCGACACGCGGTCGGAGAACGCGACGTTGTCGAGGATCGAGAGGTGCGGGAACAGCAGCGAGCGCTGGAAGACCATCCCGACTCCGCGACGCTCCGCCGCGATCCCGGCGACATCCGTGCCGCCGATGCGCACCGTTCCGGCATCCGGGTCTTCCAGCCCGGCGATGACCCGGAGCAGGGTGCTCTTGCCCGACCCGCTGGGGCCGAGCACGGCCGTGCAGGTGCCGGCGGCCACCGTGAGAGAGAAGGCCCGCAGTGCAGGCGTCGGCGAGCCGGGGAATCTCTTGTCGAGTCCGTCGAGGACGAGGTCGGCGCTCACGCGGAAGCTCCTGGGGTCGTGGGGTGGGAAGACGAGGCGGCGGAGGTGGTGTTCGGGGGAGCGGATGGCCTGCGGCGCCTTCCGCCAGCGGCTCGGCCGGATCCACGCAGGGTCAGGACGGCGACGAGGAGGAGCACCGGGGGGATGACCGCTCCGAGGGACATGACGGCGACGGCGGCGTCGTTGCCGAGACCGGCGGCGGCTCCTGCCACGATCAGCGGAAGGGTGACGAGCTCGCCGCCGCCGACGATGACCGTCACGATGTAGTCGCTCCACGCGACGAGGAATGCGAGGAACGCGGCCCGCGCGAGCGCGGGGGCGATCATCGGCAGGTGCACGCGGCGCAGCACTCGAGAGGGCGTGGCGCCGAGCAGTCGCGCCTCCTCTTCGTATGACAGGTCGTAGGCGCCGTACGCCGCGCGCATCACGAACGTCGTGTACGGCAGAGCGAGCACGACGAGCACCAGGACCACGCCGACGATCGGAGGCACATATGCGCGCAGCAGCAGCACGTTGACGCCGAGGACCGCGGCGAACGGTGGCAGGGCGATGGGTGCGAGCAGCAGCGCCGAGACCGTGCGAGGGAAGGGGACGGTGCCGAAGGTCAGCGCCCGCGCGGCGAGGGCGCCGAGTGGTGTGGCGACCGCGGCGACGACCAATCCGAGCAGCACGGACCGGGCGAATCCCGGCACCAGGCCGAAGCCCAGAGCCTCCTCGAGGCCCTGCACTCCCCATGCCGTGGGCAGGGGAGACGGAAACGACCAGGCGTCGGCGGACGCCCAGAGCACGAGGGGGAGGAACGGCAGAGCGAACCAGGCCACCAGCAGCATCGTCAGCGCCACGCGGATGACACGGCCGGCGCCTCGTGGCGTGGTGAGGGCGCTCTGCATGGTGGGGGTGCTCTGCATCGGCAGGGTCGGCGACGGCATCCGATCACCGCCAGACGGCCGTGCGCCGGAGCGCCGCGAAGGTGAGGGCCACGATGGCGAGCGAGATCGCGCAGGTCACGAGCGCGACGGCCGCTGCCTCGGGACGAGATGCCAGCGAGACGCCCTGGAACAGCCGCACGGCGAGCACGGGCAGTGGCTCGGGGTAGGTGCGACCGAGCAGCCACGCCACCTCGTACGACCCGAGAGCGTAGACGAAGCTGATCGCGGCGCAGATGACGATCGTCGGCGCGGTCAGGGGCAGCAGCACATGACGGAAGCGCCGCCACCGGCCGGCGCCGAGCAGCGCGGCCGCCTCGTCGTAGGTGGCGATCCGGGTGGCGAGGGTGCCCGTGACGACGAGCGCGACGAAGGCGGACTCCTTCCAGGCGAACTCGGCGATCACGGCACCCCACAACGGACCCCCCACCCAGGGCGCCCACGACTCGGGCGGGATCCCGAGCAGTCGGGGCAGGACGCCAGCGTCGGAGAGCAGCAGCCCGATGGTGGCGGCGCCGATGAGGTGCGGCACGGTCACGGTCGTCGCGCCGAGGGCGGCGAGCAGGCGACTGCCCGCGCGACCGGACGCGATGACGACCGCAGCGCCCGTGCCGATGACGACGGCGATCACGGTCGACGCCGCGGCGACGGCGATCGACACCCCCGTCGCGGCGGCGAGGTCGCGCGGGTGCGCGAGGAAGGCGTCGATCCCGGGGGTCACGGGACCCGCGATGGGCATGAGTCCGAGGGCCTGGAGCAGCGTGGCGCCGATGCCGCCGCCCACGACGAGCAGCGTCACGAGGGCGGCGGGGAGCACCAGCAGCGTGCCGCGGAGGAGCTGACGGGTGCTCCCACGACGGCGCGCCACCGGCGCGAAGCTCATCGGTCGAGCACGCCCGTCCGCCAGCCCTCATCGAGCGCGGGGACCCACTCGGCTGCGAGCTCACCGTGCGCGTTCTCGGAGAGCACCTCGTACCCTGGCACGACCGGCGACATCGGGAGGGCGTCGAACAGGGCGCGGTCGTCGTCCGGCAGGCTCTCGATGTCGAGCACCGTGAACTGGCCCCATACGTCGGGCTGGGCCTTCGCAGCCTGCTGCTCCGCCGAGAGTGCGACGTTCGCGACGACCATCGCCCCCGCGATCGAGTCGGAGTTGGCGGGCAGGCCGAGGAAGCTCGCGTTGCCCACGGTGCCGTCCTCGAGCGGCAGCACGGTGGTCTCCGGCGGGTACGTCCCGTCGGCGACGAGATCGGTGAGTGTCGCGGGCCCGTAGGTCATCGTCATGTCGATCTGACGGTCGGCGAAGAGCTGACCGAGCTCGGCTTCGTTCGCGGGATACGTGTCACCGCCGCGCCACAGGCTCGGGGCCAGTTCGCTCAGTCGGTCGTAGAGAGCAGGGCTCAGCTCGTCGAAGGCCTCGTCCGAGTACGCAGCGGGCACCTCGTCGGCACCGCCCGAGACGCTCGCCAGCACCTCGCGAACGAACACCGAACCGGTGAAGTCCGGCGGGGCGGGGTAGGTGAAGCGTCCGGGGTGGGCTTCGGCCCAGTCGAGCACCCCGGCGAGGGTCGTCGGCGGGTCGGGGATCGCCTCGGCGTTGTAGGCGAGCGTGAACTGCGCCTTGTGCCACGGGGCTTCGCAGCCGTCGACGGGCGTGCCGAAGTCCGACTGCAGCAGCGGGTCGTCAGGATCGGTGGCAGCCATCGACGGCAGCAGGTCGGTCCAGTCGCACAGCCAGGCATCGGCCTCCTTGCCGGTGCGGAAGTTGTCGCCGTTGACCCAGATGAGGTCGACCGTGCCGTCGGAGCGGCCGGCCTGGATCTCGGTGAAGACGCGGTTCAGCGCATCTCCGGTATCGGTCACGGGCACGCGCTCGAGCGTCACTCCGTACTCCGCGACGGCCGGGGTGAGGATGTCGTCGACGTAGGCGTTGCCCTGGTCGTCGCCGCCGTACATCCACAGCTGCACGGTCTGACCCTCGGCATCCGCGAGCACGGCATCCCAGTCGTCGTATGCCGTCGACGCGCTGCTCTCGGGTGCCGCGCAGGCCGTGAGGGCGAGCAGCGGCACGGCGAGAGCGAGGGCTGCGGTTCTCCGAGGTCGTCGTGCGATGCTGCTCATCAGGGGTTCCTCGCTTCGGAATCGGTGTATCGGCATATCGCGCCGGGCTAGGGTATAGGAGTCGGGGAGGATGCTGTGGACGCTGGTGATTCGCGTGTCAGAGACGCCCCCTCGAAGCGGTCGGCGATCGTCCGCCTCGTGCTTCTCCTCCTGTTCGTCGCCCTCGTCGGAACGGTTGGGTATTTCCTCGCTCCGAGCGACATCGACGCGGTGCGTGACTGGGCGGCGAGCCTCGCACCGGGCGGCGCGCTGCTCTTCGTGGCGGGGTACGCCGCCCTCACGCTGACACCGGTGCCCAAGAATCTGCTCACGATCGCGGCGGGTCTCGTGTGGGGATTCTGGCTCGCCCTGGTGCTCGTCTACGTCGGTGCTCTGCTGGGCGCCGCCGCGTCGTTCGTGATCGGTCGAGCGCTCGGCAGAGAGGCGGTCGAGCGGCTCACCGGGGCTCGGGTCGCGCGCCTCGACGCCGCCCTCGCGCACCGCGGATTCCTCGCCGTCCTCGGCGCTCGGCTGGTGCCGATCATCCCGTTCACGCTCATCAACTACGGCGCAGGGCTGACGGCGGTGCGACGACGCGACTACGCGCTGGGCACGGCCATCGGCATCCTCCCCGGGTCCGCCGCCTATGTGGCGCTCGGCGCGTTCGGACTCGAGCTCGGACCGCCCTTCTGGATCGCGGTGGCCGTGCTGGGCGTGCTCATCCTCGGCGGCGTCGTGACGGCGGCGATCCTGCGCCGCCGGAACGGCGGCCGCTCGTCGTCGGCGCAGAGGACAGAGAGTGGCCACGATGCTTGACCGTTCTCTGCGGGCCGTGCTCGCCCGACCACTCGAGGTGACGGCCGCCGCCCTCGATCGCCCGGGGATCACTCCCGACCGCCTGACGGTGCTCGGACTCGCACTCGGCGTCGCATCCGCCGTCACAGCCGGGTTCCAGCTGTGGTGGGTCGCCCTCGTGCTCTGGCTCGTCTCGCGGATCGCGGACGGTCTCGACGGCACCCTCGCCCGACGCCGCCGACGGCTGGCCGAGTCGCAGGGGCGGGACTCCGCGCCCTCCCACGCGGGCGGATTCCTCGACATCACCGCCGACTTCGTCGTCTACGGTGCCACGGTCGTCGGGGTCGCCTTCGGTGCCACGGCGCAGTTCGGCGCTCCGTGGTGGCCGTTCCTGCTGGTGCTCCTCGTCTACTACGTGAACGGCACGGCCTTTCTCGCCTTCTCCTCGATCGCCGAGCGCACCGGGCGAACGATAGACGACGGGCGGTCGCTCTCCTTCCTCGGGCGGATAGCCGAGGGCACCGAGACCATCGCCGTGCATGCGCTGTGGCTCATCCTGCCGTTCTGGGCGTGGCAGATCGCGTTGGTGTGGGCGCTCTTCGTGGCCGTCAGCGCTGTGCAGCGCATCGTCGTCGGCTACCGCAGCCTGCGCTGAGTCGGGCCGGGCTCAGCCGCGGCGACGATGGATGCGGCCCAGGACGCGGATGCCGAATGCGACGGCCCCGCCGCGGAGGCCGCGCTGCGCCTCCTTCACGACGGCATTCCACCCGGCGTCGGAGTAGCTCGGGTAGGCGTGCATCGTCGTGGCCAGCGTGCGCACGTTCATGCCGGTCTTCACCGCCACGGTGTACTCCGCGAGCGACTCTCCGGCCCGCGGTCCGACGATGACGGCGCCGGTGACGCGGCCTCGCCGGTCGACGACGATGCTCGTGAAGCCGTCGGTGTGCCCGTCGGCGATCGCCCGATCGAGATGAGCGTGGGACTGCACGACCACTCGCATCCCGCGTCCAGGTGCATCGTCCGGCGTGATGCCGACGGCCGCGACCTCGGGCGAGGTGAACGTGATGCGTGGCACGACGTCGGCGTCGATCCTGCGGGAGAGCCCGAGAACGGCGTTCGTCGCGGCGACGCTGCCGTACATGCCGGCGGTGTGCGTGAACCGCGGCAACGGGGTCACATCACCGGCGGCACGGATGCGCGGGTTCGACGTGCGCAGCGAGGCGTCGACGTCGACGGCTCCGCGGCGATCGAGGCGCACACCGGCTGCCGACAGTTCGAGGTCTCCGGCCTCGACGCGACGACCCAGTGCCGCCAGCGCCCGATCGAAAGCGACCTGCGTGCCGTCGCTCAGCGTCGCGGTTCCTGACGGGGAGGGATCGTCGTCGGACCCGGCGGAATCGAAAGAGCGCACGGTCGTGCCGAGGCGCACGTCGACGCCGTCCGCCCGCAGCGCTGCGAGGACCACGGCGCTCGCCGCGGCATCCTCCTTCGGAAGCAGCCGATCACCGCGGTGCACCATCGTGACCGCGCTGCCCAGACGCGCCATCGCCTGTGCGATCTCGCAGCCGATCGCGCCGCCGCCCTGCACCAGCAGCCGAGCGGGCAGTTCCTCCAGATCCCAGAACGTCTCGTTCGTCAGCACGTCGATCGACGCCTCGCCCTCGACGGACGTGCGCACCGGCGTGCTTCCCGCGGCGATCAGCGCGTCACGGAACGCGATGCGTTCACCGCCGACCACGACGGATCGAGGGCCGTCGAACCGCGCGCGTCCGACGAGCGTGTGGACGCCGTCTCGGTTGAGCGTCTCGGGGGAGTCGACGGGCTCGATGTCATGGATCGCGGAGTGCACGTGCTGCATGACGGCGGGGAAGTCGACCCGGATCTCGCCCGTGGTCACGCCCAGTCCTGCACTGCTGCGCGCGGCGTGCGCGGCGGCGGCCGACGCGATGAGCGCCTTCGACGGCACGCAGCCGGTGTGCAGGCATTCGCCGCCGAACCGGTGCGCCTCGACCAGCAGCACGCGCGCGCCGAGCGCGGCCGCGGTGCGCGACCCGACGAGTCCGGCGCTGCCGGCTCCGATCACGACCAGGTCCCACATGCGTCCGCCTGCTTCACGTGCGGTCAGTGCGCGCGCCGGTCTGCGAGAAGGGGTGCTCATGCCTGAAGCCTAGAGTGGACCCGGAAGCGGGAGGGCGGATGGCGGCATTGATGCGGCGCTACGGCGTGGGTGCGCGGTGGTACGACGTGCTCTCCGGTGAGCGCCCGGTGTATCGGGCCGGACGCCTGGCGGGGATCTCTCTGATCGACCTGAGCACCGGCGACGCCGTCGTCGACCTCGGATGCGGCACCGGTCTGAACTTCGCGCTGCTGCTCGACGCGACGGGGCCGTCGGGGTTCGTGATCGGCATCGATCGCAGCGCCGAGATGCTGGCCGTGGCCCAGAGGCGGATCGACCGGGAGGGCTGGGGCGACAGGGTGCGCCTGATCCGTGCGGATGCGGCAGAGCTGAGCCCCGAAGCGGTGGTCCAGGCCGTGACCGAGCTGCGCGGCGGTGGCGACGGCCGTGCGGATGCCCTGCTCGCCACCTACTCGCTCAGTGTGATCTCCGAGCGAGAAGAGGCCTGGCGTCGAGCGCGGGCGAGCCTGCGCCCCGACGCACGGGCGTGCATCGTCGACATGCAGCCGCCGCACGGGTTCTGGCGTGTGCTCTCACCGCTGGCGCGTCTGGCCTGCGCGACGGGCGGGGCAGACATCTCGGCACGGCCATGGCGGATGCTCGAGCGCGATGCCGTCGACCCCGCGTCGGTGCGCCGGGTCGAGCGCAAGGGCGGGCACATCGTCGCGGTCGTCGCGACGGTCGACGGCGGTTCGCCGCTCTGACCTGACCGGGGGTGACCGGAGCGCCGTGCGGTCGGTGCTCGACCGCACGGCTCTCGTGCGTCACGGGACGATGACTGCGCGACCGCGGATGCTGTTCGCGGCGAGATCCTCGTAGGCCTTCGGGCCGTCGTCGAGCGAGTAGGTCTCGGTCTGCACGTGGATCTTGCCCGCGCGGGCGAGGTCGAGGACCTCGATCAGCTCGGAGCGGGAGCCCCAGTAGGGGATGCGCACGGCCGCGTCGTAGGCGATCGAGCCGAAGCCGAGGCTCATGGTCCCGCCGCCGATGCCGACGATCGTGACGTCGGAATCCAGCGCCGCCACGCTCTGCGCGAGCGCCATCGTCGGGTTGGCGCCGACGAAGTCGAACACGGCGTTCGCGCCCAGGCCGCCGGTGATCTCGCGGATCTTGTCGGCGGCGGAGGCATCGCTGATCAGCACGTGATCGGCGCCGACCTCTGTGGCGAGCGCCAGCTTGGTGCCGTTCACGTCGAGGGCGATGACCGTGGCACCCGAGATCGCCTTCAGGATCTGGATGCCGACGTGGCCGAGGCCGCCGGTGCCGATGACCACCGCGAAGGTGCCTGCACCGAGCTTCGGGAGTGAGCGCTTGATCGCGTGGTACGGAGTGAGGCCCGCATCGGTCAGCGAGACGTTCTGCACGGGGTCGAGGTCGCCGAGCGGCACGAGGTGGCGGGCGTCGTCGACGATCATGTACTCGGCCATCGAACCCTGGCTGCCGAGACCGGGAGGGCGGATGCCCTCAGCGGCGGCATTCGTGCAGTAGTTCTCCATGCCCTGCGAGCAGTTGTGGCAGCGACCGCAGCCCCACGGCCCGTAGACCGCGACGGCGTCTCCGACCTTCAGCGTCGAGTCGACGCCCTCACCGATCTCGTGCACGATGCCCGCGCCTTCATGACCGAGCGTCAGCGGCAGCGGGTAGCTCTGCTCGAGGTAGTCCTTCTCGGGGAGGCCCATGACGTAGTCGTCGGAGTGGCAGACGCCGCCAGCGGTGACCTTGAGCAGGACCTGACCCGGCCCCGGCTTCGGAATCGGGATGTCGACGACGACGGGCGGCTTGCCGATCTCGACGTAACGGAGAGCTTTCATAGTGTCTTCCTTCCAGCAGATCGAGTGGTCTGCCGCGCGGTGCGGAAGGCGGGAGCGCTCGAACCTGCCAGTTCAATTATCGAACCTGTTGACATCCGGTCAGCCCAGGTCTAACGTACAACCAAATGGTTGCACAAAGAGAACTGAGCGAAGCGGAGGTCGACCGTGTGTTCCACGCACTGGCGACGTCGACCCGGCGAGACATCCTGCGCCGGACGATCGAGCGGGAGCAGTCCGTCTCGACCCTCGCCTCCGAATACGAGATGTCGTTCGCCGCGGTGCAGAAGCACGTGGCCGTGCTCGAAGCAGCGAATCTCATCGTCAAGCGCGCCGAGGGACGCGAGCGGCTCGTCCGCGCGAACCCCGAGATGATCGCCCGCGCCAGGGCGCTGCTCGCCCGATACGAAGAGCTGTGGCGGTCGCGCATCGCCCGACTCGACGAGCTGCTGGCCGAGACGCCGGCACGCTCGGGGACCGATCGGTCCGACGACGACACCACCGATGAACCACGAACCGAAGAAGGAGACTGACAATGCCTGTCACCGATGTCACCACTGATGCCGAGAACCTGACCATGACGGTTCTCGCAGATTTCGCCGCCCCTGTCGAGCGGGTCTGGGACGCCTACAGCGACCCGCGTCAGCTCGAGCGCTTCTGGGGCCCTCCCGGATGGCCGGCCACTTTCACGAAGTGGGACCACACGGTGGGCGGCAAGGCCAACTACACGATGAACGGCCCCCGCGGCGAGAAGGCCTCGGGCACGTGGGAGTTCCTGCGCATCGATGCCCCGCACGGCTTCGAGGTGCTCGACGCGTTCGCCGATGAAGAGGGCACGCCCGACCCCGACCTGCCCTCCATGCGCATGGTGTTCACGTTCGAGCCCACGGCAGACGGCACGCGGATGGTCACCACGAGCTACTTCAGCTCGGCCGATGCACTCGAGCAGGTCGTGTCGATGGGCGCGGTCGAGGGCACGAAGCTCGCGATGAGCCAGCTCGACGCGGTGCTGCAGGACCTCCGCGACTACGCGCAGGGCAAGGGCACGCAGGTCGAGCTGCTCGACGACACCCACGTGCGCATCACGCGTCTCGTCGAGGGGCCGCGCGAGCTGGTCTGGCGTGCGCACAACGATCCCGAACTCATGAAGCAGTGGCTGCTGGGCCCCGACGGGTGGGAGATGACCGAGTGCGTCGTCGCGACCGAGGTGGGCCAGACCTACCGCAACTCGTGGGCGCCCGTGGGCGACACCGAGGGGCAGGCGTTCGGATTCGAGGGCGAGGCGCTGCTCATCGACGCGCCCCGGCGTTCGGTGCAGACCGAGCGGATGGTCGGGATGCCGGTCGAGACGCTGAACGACCTGAACCTCTATGAAGAGGACGGTGCGACGCTGATCACGCTCTACATCGAGTACCCCGACAAGGAGACGCGCGACATGATCCTCGCCACCGGCATGGCCGACGGCATGGAGACCTCGTACGCACGCCTCGAGCGGGAGCTGCTCGCGGTCTGACGTTCACAATTCAGCATGAGGAGGCGGTTCTCGCGAGAACCGCCTCCTTTCTGCTGGCTTGCCGGCTTTCGTGCTGAATTGTGAACGAGCAGCGGCGACGAGGTCAGAGCGCGGCCGTGCGATCGCCGCGGCGCGGGGTGCGCGTCGACCAGATCGCGAGTGCGATGAGCACGGGCTGGAAGAACAGCCGCACGAAGCGCTTCATGTCGGTGTCGAGGCCGAAGGCGTCGCGGTGCTCGACCCACTGCGCGATGTTGCCGGGGAAGACGGCGACGAAGAACAGCGCGGTGATCACGCCGACCAGCCCCCGACGCTTGCGTGCGACGAGCAGGGCGGCACCCAGACCGACCTCGACGACGCCCGAGGCGAGCACCGTCACGTCCGGATCGAGCGGCACCCAGTCCGGCACCTGCGCCTGGAACTCGTCTCGCGCGAAGGTCAGATGCGAGACGCCGGCGAAGAGGAGGAAGGAGCCGAGGAAGATCCGACCGACGGTACGCGCGACACTCTTCTTGGGCATGGTGCGAGTGTACGCGGGCTGTGCGACTGAAGCCCCGCGCGCCTCAGATCAGGCGGCGGAGCGCCTCTTCGAGCGAGATGCCCTGCGCCTCAGCGCTGTCGCGCAACCTCGCGTGCTCATCGCTCGAGAGTGCCAGGCTCACGACGATCGGATCGTCGACAGGGGCGTCGAGGCCATCGAGCAGATCGGATGCCTCGGCCCACAGCGGCTCGGCGATCGCCGTCTGCGCGCTCGTGGTGGCAGCAGTCGAGACAGGAGGGGGAGCGGATGCCGGAGCGGCCGCGGCGATCGGTGCGGATGCCGCGACGGCGGCCCCGGCATCCGTCGCCATGGTGAAACCGGGCCCGCGGCGCGGCTCCTGCTTCGCCTGATAGGCCTTGGCGGCGGCGTTCGCGCGCTCGTCCGCCGCCTCGTTCAACGAGTGACCGGCATGGCCCTTGACCCACGAGAATTCGACGTCGCGCCCGCGGATGGCCTCGTCGATGCCTTCGAGCAGATCGCGGTTGAGCACCGGCCCGCCGTCTGACTTGCGCCAGCCCTTGCGCTTCCAGCCCGGCATCCACTTGGTCACCGAGTCGATCACATAGCGGCTGTCGCACTCGATCATCAGCTTCTCGGAGATGCCTGCTGTCGCCTGCAGCAGCTCGAGCACGGCCCGCAGCTCGCCCTGGTTGTTCGTGCCGTGCGGCGAACCGCCCGCGGCCCAGTTGTCGTCGTCGATGTACCAGGCCCAGCCGTTGGGGCCGGGGTTGCCCAGGGCGGAGCCGTCTGCGGCGGCGGTGATCGTCATCCCTCAACCGTAGCCGCGCGCGGCGACACCGCACGCTGGCCGGCGTCTTTCGCGTGCTGCCCGCCCGCGGCATAGTGTGGAGTGATGCCTTCCGACTTCACCTGGAATTCCTGGATCGGCAGCGCGGTGGCAATCGGCACCGCGATCGTCGTCGCCGCAGCCGCACTCGCGCTGCTCGCTCTGGTCGCCAACCTGATCAGCCGGCGGGTGCCGTGGGTGCGTGATCTCGCCCGTCGGGTGCGCAACGCGATGATCGTGGCTGCGGCGGTGGTCGGAATCTGGATCGCCGCGTCCGTCACCGAACCCGCGGAGCAGTCCTGGTGGCCATCGGTGTCGAGGATCTTCTTGATCGCCACCATCCTGACCGGGTCGTGGCTTCTCGCCGCATCGGTCTCGTTCGGCTTCGAGAGGCTCATCGACCGTGAAGAGGCCGTGCTCGTCGGTCCGGAGGCGCGCCGTCGGCGCACGCAGCTGCTCGTCATCCACCGCCTCGTGCTGGTCACGATCGCCGTGCTCGCATTGGGCACCGTGCTGTTCACGTTCCCCGAGATGCGTGCAGTCGGCACGAGCCTTCTCGCCTCCGCCGGAATCGTCAGTATCATCGCGGGCCTTGCCGCGCAATCGATCCTCGGCAACCTGATCGCAGGCGTGCAGGTCGCGTTCACCGATGCGATCAAGGTCGGCGATGTCGTGGTCATCCAGGGCGAGTGGGGGCGGGTCGGTGAGATCAACCTCTCGTACGTGGTCATCTACGTCTGGGATGAGCGGCGACTCGTCGTGCCGTGCAGCTATTTCACGACCACGCCGATCGAGACCTGGACCAGGAAGTCCGACAAGATCCTCGGCACGGTCTATCTGGATCTCGACTGGCGGGTGCCGATGGACGAGCTGCGCCAGGAGTTCCAGCGCATCGTCGAAGCGTCGCCGGCGTGGGACGGGCGGTCGTGGGACGCGGCCGTCACGGATGCCCAGGGGGGTTTCGTCACCGTGCGCCTGGTGATGTCGGCCAAGGACTCGGGCGATCAGTGGACGCTGCGCTGCGAGGTGCGGGAGAAGATCATCGGCTGGCTGCAGCGAGAGCACCCCGACGCGCTTCCGCGAACACGGGTCGACCTGGCCCCGCAGCTCGCGGACTGAGGCGCAGCGAGGCCGACGTCAGTCCTCGGGTTCGGGGTCGGGTTCGCCGTTCTTGGTCGAGAACGACTCGGGCGCGGGCGGCGCGACGGGGAAGGCGACCGAACTGACCGACACACCGGGGCCGAGTCCCAGGCCGATCGACAGCGGGTCGACGGCCGGCACCTCGTCGAGCACCTCCGACTCGGTGCGTTCGAGCGGCTCGGAGGGCAGAGTCCACTGGTTCTCTTCTTCGTCGGTGCGCTGCTGGAAAAGTCCCATGGGTCCCATTCTCGACCTGCCCCGCGGCAGGGAGGCCGGATTCACACCGGATTGGTCGGTTCAGACGGTCGGTTCGGACGGCGGTGCAGACGGATGCCGTCAACCGACGCGACGGAACGTGAAGTACCCCGCGACATGGCCGTGGTTGACGACGCCGGTGCCGGTGCTCAGCATGCGCGCCGAGGTCGTCGCGCCGGATTCGACGAACGTGTAGCCGGTGTGCTCGAGACGCCACCCGATTCGCTCGACCTCGCTGAGGAAGTAGCCGACGTGGTCGTCGCTCACGAAGTCGTTCTCCGCGGAACCCCATGACGAGGGCTGGCCGGTCAGTCGGCTGACCTCGGCCTGCAGGTGCAGCAGCGCATCGCCGCGGTCGTAGGCGTCGCGTGACAGCTGCAGCAGGCGCGTGGCCTCTTCGCTCGTCGGCATGATGTCCCCTCTTGTCGTCATTCCTCAGCGATGGTGGTTCGTCGCGGTCGCCTCGCTCGGTGCGGCGCGTCAGGCGGATGCCTCACGGACGGCGTCGACGAGTTCTCGCCACGGGCCGTCCAGCGCGGAGTCGGGAAGCTCCCGCTCGCGCTCCTCTGACGGCGTGCGCACTCTGATCAGCCAGACGAAGCGGTCTGCGCCCGAATCGGTGTCGCTGTCGGCATCCCACGGGCAGCTGTCCACCATCGCGATCCAGTGGTGCGTCTCGGCGGGATCGGGTTCGACCTGCCATTTGCGACGGATGCCGGCGATGCCGCCCGTGCGCACCACCGCGATGACGACCTGCGGGTCAGTCGGTGCGGGGGACTCGCTCATCTTCATAGACTCCCACGGTCGCCCACGCACGTCGAGCGGCTGCGGCCGTGGCGTCGTCGATGGCGGATGCCGCGGCGACGGTCGCGTCGGCGAACTCGGTGAAGCTCGCGGTGCTCGACAACCCGCCGGTGAGCGCGCGATACCAGACGGTTCCTGCGGTCTCCCACGCGTTGCCGCCGAGGTCGATCGCGAAGAGGGCGAAGGCGCGATTGGGGATGCCGGAGTTGATGTGCACGCCGCCGTTGTCTTCGGTCGTGCGGACGAAATCGCTCATGTGCGCCGGCTGCGGATCTTTGCCGAGCTCGTCGTCGTCGTAGGCGGTGCCCGGCTCGATCATGGAGCGCAGTGCGCTGCCCTGCACGGCATCCGTGAAGATCTCGGCACCGATCAGCCAGGTCGCATCCGCTGCGCTCTGCCCGAGGAGGTGCTGCTCGGTGAGAGCGCCGAACACGTCGGCGATCGACTCGTTGAGCGCACCCGGTTGCCCCTGGTACTCCAGGTTGGCGGTGTACTGCACGACGCCGTGCGCGAGCTCGTGACCGATCACGGTGGTCGACGAGGTGAACCCGACGAAGACCTCGCCGTCGCCGTCGCCGAACACCATGCGCTCGCCGTCCCAGAAGGCGTTGTCGTAGTCGATGCCGTAGTGCACGGTCGCATCGAGCGGTGCGCCGGCGTCGTTGAGCGAGTTGCGGCCGAAGGCGGAGAGCAGCATCTCGAACGTGGCCCCGAGGCCGTCGAACGCCTCGTTGACGGACGTGTCGGCGACCGGCTCGTCGTCTTCACTGCGCACGATCGCACCGGGGAGGGTCTGCGTGTTGCCCGCGTCGCTGATCGTGCGGTTGGGAGCATCGGAAAGCTGAGCGACGAGGTCGCCGTTCTCGTCGATCGAGAGGTCGAGGCGTGCGCGGAACGGCGGTCTGCCCGCCGTGAGCGTCTGCCGCGCGGCCGCTGCGGCGCGGGGGTAGCGGCCCGACTCGGCGAGGCGCGCGAGCAGGTAGGACGGGACGACTCCTGGGGTTTCGGTGTGGCTGCTCATGTTCAGACCCTACGCCGAGGGTCCGACGTTTCGGCAAGGGCCGGCGCGCGTCGGACGTGGGCGCAGCGTCTACGCCCGTCACGGTGAAAAGCGCCCCAGAGGTCCCAGTCTCCGCATCCGGACGGAGCAAACGCCCACGGGCTCCCCCCATGCACGCGTACTTCGCCGTGTCGTCCGACCTGCCCGAACTCCCACGCACAGCGCCTCGACTTGAGATTGAGAATCGTTCTCAATAGTGTGGAGTCTCGTGACCCCCTCTCCCCGCGCCGGCCGCACACTCGTTCTCGCTTCGCTGCTCGCCGCCGGTCTGACCGTGACCTCGTGCGCAGCATCCGACGCTCCCGCACCCGCCTCGAGCGCGGCGGTCGCGCCGAACGACGGAGTCGACGGCGGGGGAGCCGCCGAGGTCGCATCGCCGGCGCTCGCACTCGTCATCGCCGACGCGGACGGTGAGCTCACCCTGCTCGACCTCGAGACCGAAGAACGCTCGACGCTCGCGGATGCGGATGCGGATGCGGATGCGGATGCCGTGCTCGGCGTCGGCCGTTTCGCCCACCTGATCCATGTCGACGGAGACGGCACCCGTGTCGACATCATCGACTCGGGCCGGTGGACGGTGCCGCACGGCGACCACACGCACTCTTTCCTCGGCGATGCCGGCATCACCGGGTCGATCGACGGAACCGGCCCCGCCGACATCCGGGTCGGCGACACCGCCACCGCCGTCCGCTTCGGCAGAGAGGTCGCCCTCGTCGATCACGAGAAGCTCGCCGACATCGAGGACGCCCCACGCGTCACTCTCCCCGTCGATCCGACCGGCCCCGTCGTCCCGTTCTCGGGACACCTCCTCGCGGCCGCAGACGAGATGATCCACATCGTCGACACCGAGGGCACCGCGACCGGCGTCGGCGCGCCCTGCACGAGCTCGACCGATGCCGACCTCACCCGCGTGGGCGCCGTCTTCGCCTGCGACGCCGGAGCGGTGCTCGTCACCCGACAGGTCGGGGGAGCGCTCGCCGCTGAGCTCATCCCGTATCCGGCGGGATCCGCGCCGGCCTCCGACCTCGCCGGACGCGCCGACCGCCCCGACCTCGCGGGCATCGCCGCCGACCAGGGCGCCTGGTTGCTCGACGTCAGAGCCCGCGAATGGATGCTGCTCGCCGCAGACACCCCGCTGCTCCGTGCCGCGGCGATCGGCGACGACGAGAGTCGCACGGTCGTGATCGCGACCGACGGCACCGTGCGCGTGCTCGCTCCGGACGGCACCGAGCTCGCCAGAACAGAGCCGCTCCTCGCGGCATCCACCTCCGACCCCTCCCTGCGCGATCGGGTGCAGCTCCTGGTCGACGCCCGCCATGCCTATGTCTCCGACCCGGCGACCGGAGCCCTGTTCGAGATCGACCACGCCGACGGTGCCGTGACCCGCACCCTCGACGGCCTCGATCCCCATCAGATCCAGCTCGTCGGCTGAGCCGCACCCGAACTCATCGACGGCATCCGTCGTCACGCGCAGCCTGCGCACCCACCCAGAAGAAGGAGAACCCCATGCCCCGACCTGCCCGCAGCCGCCTCGCGGCCGGCGCGCTCGCCGCGCTCGCCGTGGTCGCGCTCGCCGGATGCGCGACCGCAGCGCCATCCGCGTCCGGAGAACACGAATCCTCATCGGCGCACGAGGGCGACACGAGGGTCGCCGTCGCCTACGACGGCGGCATCGTCGTGCTCGACGGCGAGACCCTCGAGACCGTCGACTCCGCCGAGCTCGACGGATTCCTGCGCGTCAACCCGGCCGGCGACCATGACGGACACGTCTTCGTCACCGCGGCCGACGGCTTCCACGTGCTCGACACCGGCCTCGCGTCCGACACCGTCGAGTTCACGGGCGAGGTGTTCGACGCGGTCATCCCCGGCCACGCCACCCCGCACGCCGGGCGCACCGCGCTGTTCGACGACGGCACCGGCGACGTGACCCTCTTCGACACCGATGCCGTCGGCACCGGAACCCTGCCGGAGTCGCAGACCGTCGAGTCGGAAGCGGCTCACCACGGCGTCGCCATCGAGCTGTCGGACGGCACGCTGCTGTCGACCATCGGCACGTCGGAGTCGCGCAGCGGCGTGCGTCTGCTCGCCGACGACGGTTCGGAGCTCGCCCGCGACGAGCAGTGCCCCGGGGTGCACGGCGAGGGCGCCCTGAAGGGCGAGACCATCGTGTTCGGCTGCGAAGACGGCGTGCTCGTGTTCGCAGACGGAGCCTTCACGAAGCTCGACGCCCCCGACGCGTTCGGTCGCTCGGGAAATGCCTTCGTGACCGACACCAGCGCGATCGCAGCGCTCGACTACAAGTCGGACCCCGATCAGGAGGGCTACCTGCTCTCGCAGCTCGCGCTCGTGGACACCGATGCGCAGACCCTGTCCGTCGTCGCCCTGCCCGAGGGTGTGGAGTACACCTGGCGCGGGGTCGGCCGTGACGGCCACGACAACATCATCGTGCTGGCATCCGACGGCACGCTCAACGTGCTCGACGAGGCCGGCGCTGTCGTCGATTCGTGGGATGTCATCGAGCCGTGGGAGAGCCCCGAAGAGTGGCAGCAGCCGCACCCGGGCCTGCGCGTCGTCGGAGACATCGCGTACGTGACGGAGCCCGCGGAGAACCGCATCCTGGCCGTCGACCTGCACACCGGCGAGATCTCCGCCGAGGCGACGCTCGACGTCGTGCCCGGCGAGTTCGTGGTGGTCGGCGCCGCCGGACACTGACCCGGTCAGAGCCACCGGAGCCATCGGATGCTGAGGGGCGGGGCCGTGCGCGGTCCCGCTCCTCAGCAGTGAGGCGTTCACAATTCAGCACAGACAGCGACTGGGGAAGCCGCTTTTTCCCGCTGTTTCGGCCCGCCTCTCGTCGACGACGCCGATTCCTGCTGAGTTGTGAACGCCGACCGGCGATCCGCGGTCCAGCCTTCCCAGGAAAGCACCGCGCGATCTCGCGTAAAATCGGCACAATGACCGATGCCCCCTCCGACGCTGCACCCGACCTCGGACCCGGCATCGACCCCGAAGATCTGGCCACCACGCTGCGGGTTCTGTCCGAGCTGCACCAGATCGACAACGAGCACCCCGACTTCGTCGCCGTGCGCCACGCGACCGCCGCGATGTTCAAGGCCGTCAAGCGGGTGCGTCGCAAGGAGATCCGCGATGCGATCGCCGACGCCGACAGGGCCGTCGTCGCCCGCACCGCCACCGGTGCGCCCGACCGCATCGATGACGAGACCCGTGGCCACGACCTCGCGACCAGCGTCGTCGACGCCCCCATCGCGGGCGAGCTGCTCAAGCCCCGCAACTGCTACATCTGCAAGCAGCCGTACACGCTGGTCGACGCGTTCTATCACCAGCTCTGCCCCGACTGCGCGCGCTTCAGTCACGGCAAGCGCAACGCCCGCACCGACCTCACCGGCAAGCGCGCGCTGCTCACCGGCGGCCGCGCCAAGATCGGCATGCACATCGCGCTGCGGCTGCTGCGCGACGGAGCCCACACGACGATCACGACGCGCTTCCCCCGTGACGCGGTTCGCCGCTTCTCGGCGCTGCCCGACTCGGGTGACTGGCTGCACCGCCTGCGCGTGGTCGGCATCGACCTGCGCGACCCCGCCCAGGTGATCGGGCTCGCCGACTCGGTCGCCGCGCAGGGTCCGCTCGACATCCTGATCAACAACGCGGCGCAGACCGTGCGCCGCTCGCCGGGCTCGTATTCACTGCTGGCGGATGCCGAGCTGCAGCCGCTTCCCGACGGTCCGCTGCCCGAGATGGAGACCTTCGGCCACACCGTCGACCCGCATCCGCAGGCGCTGCAGGCCTCCGTCGACTCGCACCCGCTGCTGTCGGTCGCGGCCCTCGGCGGAACCGTGGCCGAGCAGGGCGGCCAGGCGCTGACGGCCGAAGACCTCGCGCGTCTCGCGATGGCCCCCGGGTCGTCGTCGCTCGAGAAGCACGCAGACGGCACCGCGATCGACGCGGGCGGTCTCGTGCCAGACGTGAACACCTCGAACAGCTGGGTGCAGTCGATCGACCAGGTCGATCCGCTCGAGATGCTCGAGGTGCAGCTCGCCAACACGACCGCGCCGTTCCTGCTGATCAGCCGCCTGCGTGCCTCGATGGCCGCATCGTCGTCGACCCGCAAGTACGTGGTCAACGTCTCGGCCATGGAGGGGCAGTTCTCGCGCCGCTACAAGGGCCCGGGCCACCCGCACACCAACATGGCGAAGGCCGCTCTCAACATGCTCACGCGCACGAGCGCCGGCGAAATGCTCGAGACCGACGGCATCCTGATGACCGCCGTCGACACCGGCTGGATCACCGACGAGCGCCCGCACTACACGAAGGTGCGCCTCGCCGAAGAGGGCTTCCATGCTCCGCTCGACCTCGTCGACGGGGCCGCCCGCGTGTACGACCCGATCGTGCGCGGCGAGGCCGGCGAAGACATCCACGGCGTCTTCCTGAAGGACTACGAGCCCAGCCCCTGGTGACTCGGGCGGCCGCACACCCGGTCGTCTGGCTGATGAGTGCCCGGATGGCTGGGTGAACGGATCGCCCCGGTCAGCCCGACGGGAATCGGTCAGCCAGGTGGGGTGCGGGAGGCGACCACTCGGCCGGCGTCATCGAGCGCGGAGCTCGAGGTTCGCGGAGGCCCAGGTGCCGAGCTGGTCGAGGATGGGCAGCAGCCCTCGGCCGCTGTCGGTCAGCGAGTACGAGACCGTGACCGGCGGGCCCGCGTCGACCGCGCGGGCGACGAGTCCTGCCTCGGCGAGTTCGGCGAGACGGTCGGAGAGCACGGTGTCACTGATGCCCGAGACCGCGCGGCGCAATGAGACGAAGGTCGAAGAGCCCCCGCCGAGCGATGAGACGATCATGCCGTTCCAGCGCTTGCCGAGCACGCTGAAGGCCAGTGTGACGGCGGCGTCGCACACGTGACGCTCTTCGTCGATCTCGGCCATGGCCCCATCATACCTGTGCTACGTTAACGCGAGTCGCTAAGAAAAACAGAGCGACTACGCAAACGAAAGGCACCCTCCATGTCCCTGTTCCGCCTCGACGCCAGCATCCTTCCTGCGTCGTCCGCCAGCCGTTCGCTCGCCGACCTCGTCGAAGCAGAGTGGACGGCATCCCACCCCGACTCCACCGTGACCCGCCGCGACCTCGCCGCCGACCCCGTGCCCGCGACGGCATGGGCGGATGCCGTGACCGGCGGCTTCGTAGAGGAGGGGCAGCGCACCGATGCCCAGCGTGCGGCCCGCGCCCTCGCCACGACCTTCGCCGACGAGCTGATCGCCGCTGACGCGCTGCTGTTCGCCGTGCCGCTCTACAACTACGGCGTCTCGCAGCACTTCAAGACCTGGTTCGACCTGGCCTACACCGATCCGCGCATCGACCCCCAGGGCACTGCGCTCCGCGGCAAGCCCGCGACCCTCGTCACCGTGCTCGGCGGCAACTACGCACCGGGAACCCCCAAGGAGGGTTGGGACCACTCCACCGGATGGCTGCGCCGCGTGCTCGAGGACGTCTGGGGTCTCGACCTGCGCGTCGTCGAGCGGCCCTTCACGCTCGTGGGTGTGAACCCGGCACTCGACGCCTTCGCCGACACCGCCCGCGAGCTCAAGGAGAACGCCGAGCAGTCGGCGCGCACCTACGGCCGCGAGCTCGCTGCACTCCGGGGCGAGGTCGCCTGACCCGGCATCCGGAGGGGCCCGTCCCATCGGGGCGGCCCCGCCCCAGCGGCGGCCCATCTGCAGGATCACAGCACGGATGCGGGGCTGAACGACGTTTCTCGTCCTGCATCCGTGCTTCGGTCCTGCAGACGGCATCACGCCTGGACCGCCGGCGGTCGGCCTCAGTCCTGGACGTCCGGCATGCGGCTTCAGCCCCGGACCGGCGGCGCCCCGGCTTCAGATGCCCGGTTTCAGACGGACACCGTCAGGCGAGGGGCCCGGGGAACGGATGCGGCAGCCACACCGTCACGTTCAACCCGCCCCCCTGGCGAGCGGTGAGCACGAGCGACCCCTCGTGCGCCTGAGCGATGCGCTGCACGATCGCGAGGCCCAGGCCGACGCCCCCGTGATCGTCGCTGCGGGTGCGGTCGGCACCGCGTTGGAAGGGCTCGGCGAGCGTCGCCACGAGATGGGCAGGCAGCACATCACCGGTGTTCTCGACCACGAGCGCGACGGCATGCGGCAGGGTGTGCGTCCGGACGACGACGGTGCCGTCGACGGGGCGATTGTGCACGATCGCGTTGTGCACGAGGTTGGTGATCAGCTGCTGGAGCAGGGCGGGGGACCCGAGCACGTTCGCCGTGTCGCCGCCGACGTCGATCGTCACGCCGCGGCGCTCGGCGAGCGGAAGCAGCGTCTCAGCCGATTCCTCGGCCAGCAGTGAGAGGTCGATCGGCTCGCGCGTGAACGTGCGGCGCTCGGCGCGGCTGAGCATCAGCAGCGCTTCGGTCAACTCGATCGCCCGTGCGTTGACCTCGTGCAGCCGGTCGATCAGCGCGTCGACGTCGCGGTCGGGGTCGTTGCGGGCGACCTCGAGCATGGTCTGCGAGATCGCGAGCGGGGTGCGCAGCTCGTGCGAGGCGTTCGCCGCGAATCGCTGCTGCTCGGCGAGGTGCGCCTCCAGCTGCTCGAGCATCGAGTCGAACACGTCGGCGAGGTCGCGGAACTCGTCGCGCGGCCCTTCGAGGGCCACCCGGTGCGACAACGACCCCTGAGCCGCGAGCCGTGCAGCGCGCCCGATGCGGTCGAGGGGAGCCAGCATCCGACCGGCGATGATCCAGCCGCCGCCCAGCCCGATCGCGAGCAGCACGAGCATCATCGCGACCGCCGCGGGGATGAAGGCGCGGATGAGGTCGGAGCGGTTCGGCACGAACATATCGAGATCGGTGGGAATGTTCACGTCGGGCACGTACCGCAGCAGGTAGAGGGCGACGGCCGCGAGCAGCCCGATGCCCGACACCACGACGACGCCCGCATAGCTCAACGTGAGCTTCCAGCGGGCGCTCATGCCGCGGCGCCGCTTCGGGCGGGTGAGGTCAGCCATCGGCATCCGTCCCGATGCGGTAGCCGACGCCCGGCACCGTGAGGATCAGCCAGGGCTCACCCAGTCTCTTGCGCAGCGACGAGACCGTGATGCGCACGGCGTTCGTGAACGGGTCTGCGTTCTCGTCCCACGCGCGCTCGAGCAGCTGCTCGGCGCTGACGACTCCGCCGGCCGCGTCGATGAGCACCTCGAGCACGGCGAACTGCTTGCGCGTGAGCGCGACGTACCTGCCGTCACGGAAGACCTCGCGGCGGAACGGGTCGAGTCGCAACCCCGCCACCTCGAGCACGGGTGGCCGCACGCGCTGCCGTCGGCGATCGAGGGCACGCAGGCGCAGCACGAGCTCGCGCAGCTCGAACGGCTTGGTCAGGTAGTCGTCGGCGCCGATCTCGAAACCTGTCTGCTTGTCGTCGAGGCGGTCGGCCGCGGTGAGCATGAGGATCGGGATGCCGCTGCCCGACGCCACGATCGAGCGGGCGACGTCATCGCCCGAGGGGCCGGGGATGTCGCGGTCGAGCACGGCGAGGTCGTAGGAGTTGATGCTGAGCAGCTCGAGTGCCGTGTCTCCGTCGCCGGCGATGTCGGCGGCGATCGCCTCGAGCCGCAGTCCGTCGCGCACGGCCTCTGCGAGGTAGGGCTCGTCCTCGACGATCAGCACCCTCACGACACAGCTCCCATGTGCTCAGAGCTTACGCATCCGGGCATATCGGGAGCATATGCAAAAGCGCATACGCCGTCGCAACAGGGCCCCTTCTTGACTGAGGACATGAACACACGCACTGCCCTCAGACAACGACGCCTCATTGCGGTCATCGGTGTCGCCCTGCTCGCCGCGGCCATCACGGGCTCGGCCGTGCTGATCGGCCAGCAGTCTCTGGCGTCGGCATCCGTCCCCCCGACCGTCTCGCCTGCATCGCTCACCGAGGCCGACGGGGTGATCCGCGATGAGGGCGCCGTGTCGGTGTTCGACGAGACGCCCGCCGTGACGAACCTCGACTCCGATCTGCTGGCCGCGGTGCGCGCTGCGGCCACGGCGGCAGAGCAGGACGGCGTGCGCATGCACGTGAACAGCGGATGGAGGTCGGCCGAGTACCAGCAGGTGCTGCGGCAGGATGCGGTCGCCGAATACGGATCAGAGGAAGAGGCCGCGCGCTGGGTCGCGACGCCCGAGAACTCGGAGCACGTGTCGGGGGATGCGATCGACCTCGGTCCGCTCACCGCGCAGGACTGGCTGGCGCAGCACGGTGATGAGTTCGGTCTGTGCCAGATCTATGCGAACGAGCGGTGGCACTTCGAGCTGCGTCCGGCAGCCGTGGCGAACGGCTGCCCACTGATGTACGACGACCCGACTGCCGACCCGAGGACCCAGCGATGACCACCGCTCTCACGACCCCGCACCTCGCACTCTCGCGCATGCACGCACCGACCCTGCACACCCTTCGCGACGCGGTCGCGGCGAACGTCGGGCGGATGCGGGCGACCACCGAGTCCCGCATCATGGCGGTGGTGAAGGCCGACGGCTACGGTCTCGGCGCCGTCGCCGTCGCTCTCACCGCGATCGACGCCGGAGCCGAATGGCTGGGCGTGACCGACGCGGGGGATGCCGCCGAGCTGCGTGATGCGGGCATCGAGGTGCCGATCCTCGCGTGGCTGAATCCGGCGGGGGTCGATGTCACTCAGGTCGTCGCGGATCGCGTCGACATCGCGGTCGGCTCTGTCGAAGAGCTGCGCCAGTTGATCACCGATGCGTCGTCGCTGCCTGACGGACGCGTGCGCGTGCATCTGCACATGGACACGGGGATGTCGCGGGGTGGGGTGCCGCTCGAGGACTGGGCCGAGCTGCTGCGGGTGGCGCGCTCCGGACGCGGTCGCGTCGAGGTGGTGGGGGTGATGGGGCATCTTCCCGACGCCGACGCCGCTGACCCCGCGATCAACGCGCCCGCGGTGCTGCGGATGAGGCAGGCGAGGGATGCCGTGCTGCGCGCCGGCTTCGGTCCGCTGATCGTGCATCTCGCGGCGACGTCCGGCACGCTGACGGATCCGGCGACGCACTTCGACATGGTTCGCGTCGGCGCCGGGCTCGTCGGCATAGACCCGTCGGAGAGCGTGGCGCTGCAGGGTGCGGCGCGGCTGACGGCATCCGTCGTGCACAGCAGCGTCGTGCCGGCGGGGACCCCGGTCGGCTACGGCGGCGCATATGTGACCGAGCGCGCGACCCGGTTGAGCGTGATCGGCGTCGGTTATGCCGACGGCATCCCGCGGGAGCTCGCCGTAGGGGCAGCGGTCGCGATCGACGGCATCCGATGCCCGATCGTCGGGCGGGTGTCGATGGATCAGATCGTCGTCGACACGGGTGATCTGACCCCGCCCAGAGGCACCACAGCCGTGGTGTTCGGCCCGGAGGGCGGGGCGGTGCCGACCGTGCAGGAGTGGGCCCGGTGGGCGGGGAGCATCCCGCACACGATCGTCACGGGAATCGGTCGCCGCGTCGAGAGGGCGATCGCGTGAGGGTGCTGGTCATCGGAGGAGGGCAGAACGCCGAGCACGAGGTCTCGCTCGCGTCGGCGGCCGCGGTCGCCGACGCGCTGCGTGTCGGCGGATACGACGTCAGCACGGTCACCATCTCGCGAGAGGGTGTCTGGGAGGTGGCGGGCGTCTCGGAGGGTGCCACCGCCGCCGAGTCTCTCGTTCTCGCGATGCCGCTCATAGCCGCAGTTGATGTCGTATTCCCTGCGGTGCATGGAGCGCTGGGTGAAGACGGAGCGCTCGCTTCCCTGTGCGCTCTCGCGGGCGTGCGGGTGGTCGGGTCAGGGCCGCGCGCCGGGGCGATCGGCATGGACAAGTGGGCGACGAAGCTCGTCGCCGACGCGGCGGGGCTGCGCACCGCGAAGGGTCGACTGATCGATGCAGCCGACTGCGGAGATTCCGAGTTCGATGGCCCTGTGGTCGTGAAGCCCGTGTCGGCCGGGTCGAGCTACGGGGTCTCGCTCGTGCGTGAGGAGGCCGAACTCGGTGCGGCGCTTCGGGAGGCGGCGCGCTTCGATCGACGCATCCTCGTCGAGGAGGTCGTGCACGGGAGGGAGATCGACGTCGCCGTGATCAAGGAGGCCGGAGGGGTGCGCTGGGCGGCGCCGTCGCTCGAGATCCACGCGGCCGGGCTGTTCGACACCGCCATGAAGTACGACGGCAGTGCGCGGTTCACGGTGCCGGCGCAGCTCTCGGAGGCTGAGGCGATCTCGCTCACGCGCGCCGCGCTGACCATGTTCGACGCCCTCGGGTGTGCCGGGGTCGCCCGCATGGACTTCTTCCTCACCGCCGAGGGGCCGGTGCTGAACGAGGTCAACACGATGCCGGGGTTGACTGCGGCATCCCAGGTGCCGCGGATGTTCGCGGCGGCCGACGTGTCGTACGTCGAGCTGGTGTCGCGCCTCGTCCGCGCCGCCGAGGTGCCGGGGCGGTGACCGCGCGCGTCGGCTGGCCCGATGTCGCGAAGGGCGTGTGCATCATCCTCGTGGTGCTCTGGCACGTCGTCACCAAGCACGCGATCACGGTCTCAGGTGCCGGGCCCGTCACCGATGCCTGGGCGACGCTCAACGCGCAGCTGCTGCCGCTGCGGATGCCGCTGTTCTTCCTGATCTCGGGGATGTTCGCAGCGCGCGCCGTGAACGCGCCCGCGGGCACCCCCTGGCGACGTCGCGCCGGCCGCCTCGCGGCGGTCTATGTCATCTGGGTCGTGATCCAGACGTTCGTGCTCGCCCTCACTCCGGACTTCGACACGGCCAGGGCGGAGAACGGATGGCAGCTGCTCGCGCAGCTCACGATCAGCCCGACCAACCTCTGGTATCTGCTCGCCCTGGCGGTGTACCTGCTCGTCGCGCGCCTCGTGAGGCACGTGCCGACCGCCGTGGTGCTGCCGGTCGCGTTCGTGATCGCTGCGGTCGCGGCGGCGGGGGTGATCCCCGACCTGGGCAACCTGTGGCAGCTCGTGCAGAACCTGTTCTTCTTCCTCGCGGGGCTGCGGCTGCGGAGCGTGATCGAGCGATTCGCCGCGGGTGCGACGCCGCTGCGGATGCTCATGCTCGGAGGGGCATATGTCGCGGCCGTCGGTGCAGTCGGAGTGCTCGGCATGCGTCGATGGCCGGGAGTGTGGCCGCTTCTCGCGGTCGTCGCGGTGGCATTCGGGGTCATGGCGTGCGTGACGATCGACCGACATGCGAGCGTCATCGCACGGCCGCTGCGGTGGGTGGGACAGCGCACGCTGCCGATCTACGTGATCCACATGATTCCGCTCGCCTTGATCGACGGTGCGCTGCGCGGATCGGGATGGGTCGTGACGCCGGCGGTCGAGGCCGTCTGGCCGATCGTCCTCACCGCGGTGGTGATCACCGTCTGCCTCGCGGTGCATGCCGGCCTCGTGCGAGTGGGGCTCGGGGTGCTCTTCGATCCGCTGCGACCGATCGACCGGATGACTCAGGCACGGATTGCTGACTGAGCCCCGGACGGATGACTCAGGCACGGATGGCTGACCGAGGAGGCGTGTGCGGTCAGCCCGCCGGGGAAGGATCAGGCGTCCGACCGCGCTCAGAGCCGGTCGACGCCCGTCACGGTGAGCACCGCAGCGCCCACCTCGTCGGAGGCGGCGAGGTCGACGGTCGCGGAGATGCCCCAGTCGTGATCGCCCGCCGGATCGTCGAGGATCTGACGGACGGTCCACTCGGTCGTGCCCTCGGTGATGAGCAGCAGCTGTGCGCTGCGCGCGTTCGCTCCGGTGAGGATCTCGTCGTGGTCGGCGAAGTAGCCGTCGAGCGCGTCCGACCAGGCGTCCGCACCGAACGACGGGTCGAGGTCCGCGAGAGCGGAGACGTCCTCGCGGGCCGCGAGCTGCACCCGTCGGAACAGCTCGTTGCGCACGAGGGTGCGGAAAGCGCGGGTGTTCGACGTCAGGCGCTTCGGAGCGGGCGGCACGATTGGCTCGTCATCCGGGCCGTGCAGCACGCCGTTGACCAGCTCTTCCCATTCGTCGAGCAGGCTCGAGTCGACCTGACGCACGAGCTCCCCGAGCCACTCGATCAGGTCGCGGAGGTCCTCGTCTTTCGCCTCCTCGGGAATCGTCTGGGATGCTGCCCTGTAGGCGTCGGACAGATAGCGCAGCACCACGCCCTCGGAGCGGGCGATCTTGTAGTACGCGACGTATTCTCCGAACGACATGGCCCGCTCGTACATGTCGCGCACGACCGACTTCGGATGCAGTTCGAAGTCGCGAATCCACGGCTGCGCGGCGCTGAACGTCTCGAACGCGGCCGTGAGCAGCTCATCGAGGGGCTTCGGGTAGGTGATCTCCTCGAGCAGCTCCATGCGCTCGTCGTATTCGATGCCCTCGCGCTTCATGGCGGCGACGGCCTCTCCGCGGGCAAGGAACTCCTGCTGTCCGAGGATCGCCCGAGGGTCGTCGAGCGTCGATTCGACGATCGAGATCATGTCGAGGGTGTAGGAGCCGGTTCCCGTGCCCGCAGCCGGATCGCGGTCGAGCAGGTCGAACGCCGCGAGGGCGAACGGCGACAGCGGCTGGTTCAGCGCGAAGTTCGGCTGCAGGTCGACGGTGAGGCGGATCTCGCCGTCGTCCGTCTGCTCGACGACGCCCGATTCGAGCAGCGTCCGGTAGATGCCGATGGCGCGCAGTGCGAGCTCGCGCTGGCTCTTGCGAGGCTCGTGGTTGTCGTAGACCAGCGCACGCATGTTGCCGAACACGTCGCCGCCGCGGCCGATCACGTTGAGCATCATCGCGCTCGTGATCTGCATATGCGAGGTCAGGGTCTCGGGCTCGGCGTCGATCAGCTTGCGGAACGACGGCTCGCCCCACGACACGAAGCCGTCGGGTGCCTTCTTGCGGATGATCTTGCGCTTCTTCTTCGGGTCGTCGCCGGCCTTCTTGATCGCGGCGATGTTGTCGCTCTCGTGCTCGGGAGCCTGGGCGACCACGGTGCCGGCGGTGTCGAAGCCTGCACGTCCCGCTCGCCCGGCGATCTGGTGGAACTCGCGCGCGCTGAGCTGCCGCATCCGGGTGCCGTCGAACTTGGTCAGAGCCGTGAGCAGCACCGTGCGGATGGGCACGTTGATGCCGACGCCGAGGGTGTCCGTGCCGCAGATCACGCGCAGCAGTCCACGCTGGGCGAGCTGCTCGACGAGGCGCCGGTACTTCGGAAGCATCCCGGCATGGTGAACGCCGATGCCGGCACGCAGGAACCGCGAGAGGGTCTTGCCGAAGGCGGTGGTGAACCGGAATCCGCCGATCAGCGCGGCGATCTCATCGCGCTGCTCACGCGTGGCGACCTTTGTGCTCGACAGCGCCTGTGCCCGCTCCATCGCCGCCGCCTGCGAGAAGTGCACGACGTAGATCGGGGCCTGGCCGGTGCCGAGCAGGTCGTCGATCGTCTCGTGGATCGGCGTGGTCTCGTAGAAGTAGTGCAGCGGCACGGGACGCTCGACGCCCGTGACGGATGCCGTGTCGCGGCCCGTTCTGCGGGTGAGGTCGCTCGACAGCTGCGAGACATCGCCGAGCGTCGCGGACATCAGGATGAACTGCGCCTGTGGCAGCTCGAGCAGCGGCACCTGCCACGCCCACCCTCGATCGGGGTCGGCGTAGAAGTGGAACTCGTCCATGACGACCTGGTGCACCGCGGCATCCGTGCCCTGGCGCAGTGCGAGGTTCGCGAGGATCTCCGCCGTGCAGCAGATGATCGGCGCATCGGGGTTGACCGAGGAGTCGCCGGTGATCATGCCGACGTTCGCGGCGCCGAACACGTCGACGAGGGAGAAGAATTTCTCGCTGACGAGCGCCTTGATCGGAGCCGTGTAGAACGAGCGACGCCCCTCGACGAGTGCCGCGAAGTGCGCCCCGACCGCGACGAGCGACTTGCCGGTGCCGGTGGGCGTCGACAGGATCAGGTTGTTGCCCGAGACGATCTCGATGACAGCCTCGTCCTGCGCGGGGTAGAGACTGATGCCGGTCGACTCCGCCCACTCGACGAACGCCGTGTAGACGGCATCCGCATCGGATCCGTCGGTCAGCGTCGTGTGGTCGAGGATCGCAGGCATGGTCTGTCGATCATCCCACCTCCGGCACGGGCGAACCTCGTGCAGTACTCAGCAGGGAATCGTCCGATGCGGCCGAGATCACCGGATTCGAGCGGTCAGCACGATCTCATGCTGAATTGTGAACGCCTCACACCGAGGTCGCGGCGCGCAGCGCGATGCGGATCATGTCGCCGAACGTCTGCTCGCGCTCCTGGGCGGTGGTCTGCTCGCCCGTGACGATGTGATCGGACACCGTGCAGATGGCCAGGGCGCGGCGCCCGTGGAACGCCGCGAGGGTGTACAGCCCTGCGGCCTCCATCTCGACGCCGAGCGCGCCGTGCTGCACGAACGGCTCGGTGAGCTCGGGGCGCGTGCTGTAGAACTGGTCGCTCGAGAAGAGCAGGCCCACGTGCACGGCGGCGTCGAGCGGCTCGGCCTCGCTCGCCTCGACCGCGGCGCGCAGCAGCCCGAAGTCCGCGACGGGTGCGTAGTCGAGGCCGTGGAAGCGCACGCGGTTGATGCCCGAATCGGTGCAGGCGCCGTTCGCGATGATGATGTCGCGCACCTTGAGCTTCTCGGTCAGCGCCCCGCACGAGCCGACGCGCACGATCGTCTGCACGTCGTACTCCTCGAACAGCTCGCTCGCATAGATCGCCATCGACGGCTGACCCATGCCCGACCCCTGCACCGAGACGCGGTGGCCGTTCCACGTGCCGGTGTAGCCCAGCATCCCGCGGGTCTCGGAATACAGCTCGGCGCCGTCGAGGAAGTTCTCGGCGATCCACTTCGCCCGCAGCGGGTCGCCGGGGAACAGGACGATGGGGGCGATCTGACCGGGCTGTGCGGCGATGTGCGTGCTCATGGCTTCAGCGTACGAGGGGATCCGATGAGGATGCTCAGCCCTCGCGCCTGCGCACGATCTCGCCGATCCAGATCGGGGCGAACGGCGAGGTGCAGCCGGGGGCGGTGGGGTAATCGGCGAGCACCTGCAGGCGTTCACCGATCTCCAGCGCCCTGGCCCGCAGCTCCGGGTGGAAGATGCCGATCGAGCGTCTCGTTCATCGCCCACTGCAGGCGCTTCGGGGCATCCACCAGGTCGCGCTCGATCAGGTCGAGCAGGTGCTCGAGGTCGAGGCCGTCGGCATCCTTCGCCACGCGCACGGTCGTGAGCGACCAGGCGGCGGCGGCGACCGTCGGGTCTGAGTCGTCGAACCAGCGCAGTCGCAGCTCTTCAGCGAGCGGAGTCTTCTTGGCGACGTAGTTCACGAACCAGTCGTTGACCTTGGGGGCCTGGGTCTGGCGCAGCATCGCGTCGAGCTCATCCGCGGTGAACTCGCGTGGCTTGCAGATGAGCAGCGCGAGCAGACGGGCGGACGTCTCGCCGGTCGCCCATAGGTCCTTCGCGAGGGCCTGGTCGGTCTTGATGCGCTTGGCCACCCCGCGCAGCCGGCTGAGGTTCATGCCGTGGTCGTCGCCGCGCTTCTCGTTGGCGGCGCGCATCTTCGGATCCTCGAGGGCTGCCAGTTCGGCGAGGGCTTCGGGCACGGTCATGTCGGGCATGTGACCAGGGTAGGCCTCGGGTGCTTGTCAAGGCCCGCGCTTCAGGGGCTGATGGCCCGTAACCTCGCGTGCACGCAGACCGAACGCCGACGAGAGGAACGCGCATGAACCGCGACAGCAATGACATCGAGTCCGAGCGCAACGACATCAGCACAGAGCCGTCGCCCGGTGCGGAGGAGAACGACAACCTCGGCACCGAAGACAACAAGGGAGAGCCGGCGACTGCCGTCCCCTCGGGCCCTGCCTCCGACGACGACGGCGACGTGCTCGCCGACGACCCCGACCAGGACTGACCCCACTGCCGCCCCTTCGTGAGTGGGCGGCGCTCACTCCTCCTCGACGAGCTCCCCGCGGATGCGCCGGAGGTCTTCCATCAGCGACCCGATCAGGATCCAATGGGTTGACGACGGCGGCCGGATGACGAGCGGCGCCGTGAGCGCGGGGATCGCCGAAGTCAGGGTCTCGGGTTCGGGTGACACGTCGGCGATCTGCACGGCCAGCCGCACGTCATGCCCTGCACGCCGCAGCTGCTCGGCGATCGCCGTGACGGCCGGCTCCTGGCCGATCGAGTCGTCGTAGTGGTCGAAGTACGCGCGGGTCATCCCGATGGTCTGCGTCACGATCGGCGACAGTCGTTCGAGCAGCGCCCGCATCTCGCGGAGCTCCTCGCGGTGCGTCGAGCGGCGCGGATTCAGGGTGAGAGACTCCTCGCCGGCCGCGATGGAGGCCTCGGCGGCATCCTTCATCGGGCGCAGCAGCCGGGCCTCGAGCATGAGCTCCTGCAGCTTCGCGGGCGTCTGCGGTTCGGGCAGCGCGTCGGCCAGACGGTCGAGGCTCGCGGCGAGCTCGCTGCCGAGCAGTCCGAGGTCGCGGCGGGCGGGGGCGACCAGCACCGGCGGCACGATCAGCGCGTTCACGACGATGCCGATGACCACGCCGATCAGGGTCTCGAAGATGCGCGCGATCGCGTAGTCGGGGGTCGAACCGAGGGCGAGCACGAGCATCGCCGAGATCGCGACCTGGTTGCCGGTGCCCGGCGTCGCCTTGAACGCCCACGCGACCAGCATCGCCACGACGATGGCGAGCAGGACGATCCAGCTCGGCGAACCCAGCAGCAAGCCGAGAGCCACCGCGATCACGACGCCGACGATCACGCCGATGCTGCGCTCGAGCGCCTTCGACAGCGACTGGTTGACGCTCGGCTGCACGACGAGGAGCGCTGCGATCGCCGCGAACACGGGCAGCTGCCCCGGAACCACCCAGCCGGCCAGCAGCCACGCGGCGATCGTCGCCGCGGCGGACTTCACCACCTGCAGCAGGGGCGAGCGCTTCGAGGCGCGGATCGCGGCGTGGATGCGCATGCACTCCACGCTACTCGCGCGCATGCTCGGTCGTGGCGCCCTCGATGTCAACCCCGTCGCGGATCCCCGTCGCATGCAGCTGAATGGGATCACACGAACGACGAACAGTGAGGAGCATCACATGGCGCAGATCATCGAGACCATCGACGTACACGTTCCGGTCGACATCGCTTACAACCAGTGGACGCAGTTCGAGAGCTTCCCCCACTTCCTCGACGAGGTCGAGTCGATCGTCCAGATCGATGACACGCACAACCGCTGGACCGTGAAGGTCGGCGGTGCGACGCGTGAATTCGACGCCGAGATCACCGAGCAGCACCCCGACGAGCGCGTCGCCTGGAAGAGCGTCGGTGGCGACACCGAGCACGCGGGCGTGGTGACCTTCCACAAGCTCGAGGACCTCACGACTCGCGTCACGGTGCAGATCGACTGGGAGCCCGAGGGCCTTCTCGAGAAGGTCGGCTCGCTCGTCGGCGCCGGCTCGCACGCCGTGAAGAAGGACCTGAAGAACTTCAAGGAGTTCATCGAGAAGCGTGGCGCCGAGACCGGTGCCTGGCGCGGCGACGTCGACGCCTGATCGACCCCTGATCCGAGGTCCGGGCGGTGGTGCCCCCATCACCGCCCGGGCCTCTTTCGCTGCCTGCTCGCAGCCTGCCGCCAGCCTGGCTGCTGCGGCCTAGGGCGCGCTCGACGCAGAAGATAGGGCATCCTCCCGATGTCGACGGGGCACCTCAGAGCGGAGTCTGAGGACATCCCAACTGAGGAGATGTCATGTACGAGCACCCCTACTTCGCCGAGAAGATCAGCGAGTACGAGAACGAGCGTCTGGAGCAGGCGGCTGAACGCCGTCGTTTCCTCGCTGAGCACGCCGACCAGATCGTCCCGCGGGCGCCCGGTCCGGTGGGACGGTTCGGACAGCGGATGCTGCGCACAGTCACCCGGCGACAGTCGAATGCGCCGGATGCCGCCGCGCATCCTGCCGCGGACGTTGCACCGGATGCCGCCGCGGCCGCCCCGCGCACCGCCACGACGGTCGCTCCGCGAGCCTCGCGGGTCGCTGCGCCCGCTGAAATGGCGACTGGTGCACCAGCCGCCAGTCTGGCCGCCGTCTGCTGCGAGCCCGCGGCGGTTCGGTGAGTTCGGCATCCCTGGCACCGACCGCGCCACCCCGCCCGGATGTCGGAGGGGAGTGGGACGATGAGTCCATGTCACTCTCCGCCACGAGCGCTGCGATGGTCGGTCGAGAGGCCGAGATCGCAGTCGTGCGCGGCCTCTTCGACCGAGTCGTCGAGGGGGTCCCGCTCGCGGCGCTCATCGAGGGCGAGGCGGGCATAGGCAAGTCCCGGCTGCTGCGCGAGTTCGGCGCCGAGGTGGTCAACCGAGCCGATGTGCATGTCGGGTGGTGCCTCGATCTCGGGGCCTCGCGCACGCCCTTCGGGCCGATCACCGGCATTCTTCGCTCGATCGTCACGCGTATGGGCGCGGATCGCGTGCGCGAAGAGCTCGGTGTCGGCGTCGAGGCTCTGGGGATGCTGCTGCCCGAACTCAATCCCACCGAGCGCTCGCAGACCAGCCCCGACAGGCTGCGCGATGCGATCGCGGCACTCATCGAGGCCGCGGCCGAGCACGCGCCGCAGGTGCTCGTCGTCGAAGACCTGCACTGGGCGGACGAATCGACCCTCGCGCTCCTCTCCTTCCTGCTGCGCACGCTGACCCATGGGCGCATCCTTCTTCTCCTCACCTGCCGCTCCGACGACGTCCGCCGCGGAGACGCGGTCAGCCGGTTCATCGGCGAGTCCACTCGCGCGCGCCTGCTCGAGCGGGTCACCGTCGAACGGCTCGAGACCTCGGCGGTTCGCCAGCTCGCCGAATCGATCACCGGGCAGCCCCTCAGCGATGCGGCCCTCGAGCGCATCCAAGACCGCGCCGAAGGAGTTCCCTTCTTCGTCGAAGAGCTCGCCGGATGCTCCGCGGGTCCGCTTCCGGGCAGCCTGCGTGATCTGCTGCTGGCCCGTTTCGACCGACTCGGCGATGACGCGAGGAGGGTGGTGCAGGTGGTCTCGGGGGCGGAGCGTCCGCTGACCCATCCGCTGGTCACGCGGCTCGCGGGTCTGGCCGAGGCGCGCCTCGATGAGGCGATCCGTGAGGCGACGCTCAGCGGCATCCTCGTCGTGGCCGACGACGACTATCGATTCCGGCACGCGCTGCTGCGCGAGGCGGTGCACGACGATCTGCTTCCGGGTGAGAGGGCGCGGCTGCACCGAGCGTATGCCGAGGCGCTGGAGGAGAACGGCGACGGCTCCGACACCGCCGACTCGGCCGCGCTCGCCTATCACTGGCAGCTCGCGCAAGACGACCACCGAGCGCTCGCCGCGGCCGTCGCCGCGATGTTCGATGCCAAGTCGCGGTTCGCCTTCGCGAGCGCGGCACGCTTCGGAGAGCTCGCCCTCGATCTGTGGATCCAGGTGCCAGATGCCGAGAGCGTCGTGGGTCTCGGTCGCCTCGAGGTGCTCCGCACTCTGGGTTCGGTGCTCCGCAACGCCGGTGACGGCGAGCGAGCGCTTGCTGTCGTCAATCTCGCGCTCGACGAGGTAGACCCCGACACCGTCGACCCGCGGATGCACGCGAGGCTGCTGCGAGACAAGGCCTACTACATGATGAACCTCGGCCGATCGGGGCCGATCCAGCTGCTGCAGCAGTCGCTGGAGATCCTCGAGAGGCAGGTCGACGATGATCGACTGCGCGCATCGGTGCTCAATCAGCTCGCGAGTCGCTACATGATCGCCGGGCGACTCGATGACGCGATCGCGCTGGCGACCGAGGCCGGTGAGCGCGCCGAGCGGGTCGGGGCCGACGATGAGGCGTCGATCGCCGCGAACGTGCGCGGCGGGGCTCGAGCGCAGCTCGGTGATCTCGAGGCCGGGCACAGGGAGTATGCGGCCGCACTCGATCTGGCGCGCGGTGCGAACCCCGAGATGCGATATCGCGTCAACTACTCCGACCTGCTCGGGCTGCTCGGGCGCTATAGAGATGCCGTCTCCGTGGCCGAAGACGGCCTGGCCAGAGCGCGTGCGTTCGGCGTCGAACGCACGACCGGTGCGTTGATGACGCAGAACATGGCCGTGCCGTTGCTCGAGATGGGGGAGATCGAGCGGGTCGAGGGGATGCTGTCCCGTGAACTCGCGCAGAGGACGCTGCGCATCTCTCACATGTACTCCACGATGACCCGCGTGCGCGTGCTCTCGTGGCGAGGGCGACACGACGAGGCGGCCGAGATCCTGCGCGAGTGGCATCCCGCCTTCGAGGAGACCGGTCGTGTCGAGCGGCAGATCTGGTACGACGAGGTGATGATGCGCGTCGCCGTCGCCGAGGGGGGAGGAGACCACGCAGGTGCGCTCGACGAGATCCGTGCGATGCTCGCCGATGACGGTCCGGTCTTCCTGCACCAGAGGCGGCTTCTTCTCGAGGCGGGCTGGTTGATCGCCGAGCTCCGGGCGGCGGGTGTCGACGTCAGCGAGGCGAGTGACGAAGTCCGAGCGGCGTGGCTCGCCCAGCCGGGTCAGCTGCTCGGCGACACGTGGTGGTCGATTCTCGAGTCGCTGCTGTCGCCGTCGACAGAGAGCCTGCGAGAAGCCGTCGAACTCGCCGACGGCGTTGACGTGCCCGTGACCTTCCGCCTCATCACTCGGCTCGAGCTCGCCCGGTTGCTGGTCGATGCCGGCGATCGCTCCGAGGCGACGGCGGTGCTCGCCCATGCGATGAACGAGGCCGAACGCCTCGGGCACGTTCCCCTCACCCGGACGATCGGTGCGTTCGCGGCTGCGGCAGGCCTCGCGGCGGCACCGGCGAGTGCGCAGAGCGCGGAAGAGTCCGACCCGCTCACGGCCCGCGAACGGCAGGTTCTCGACCTGATCGCCGAGGGTCTGAGCAATCGTCAGATCGGCGAGCGGCTCTTCATCAGCGTCAAGACAGTGAGCGTTCACGTGTCGGCCGTGCTGCGAAAACTCGGCGTCAGCACGCGCACCGAGGCGGCGGTCCTGCAAAAGAATCCGAACTTCGGGGTTTCACGTCAGGATGCCGTGGTACGTTGAGCTTGCGCGTATGTCGGACGTTCCGTCACGGCGCAGGCCGCGCAAGCGGCCGTTTGAAAAAGAAAGTAGAAAACACATGGCCACTGGCACTGTGAAATGGTTCAACGCTGAAAAGGGCTTCGGCTTCATCGCTCCCGATGACGGCACGGACGACCTTTTCGCCCACTACTCGGCAATCACCGGCTCCGGTTTCAAGGAGCTCCGTGAGAACCAGAAGGTCGAATTCGACGCTGAGCGTGGCCCCAAGGGCATGCAGGCTGCGAACATCCGCGCTCTCTGAGCGCGAGCAGACTTCCTGAAGCCGGCCGGATCCTCACGGATCCGGCCGGCTTTCTGTATGCCCGGGAGCTTTCCGAGACGGACGTGATGCGGTGCGGGGTCAATTACGCATCTGAGCGGGCGTGCGGGGTCAATAAAGCGCCCGAATCGGGCGTGGGGGATGCGTTTTTGACCCCGCACGCGCGGACTCGCTGCTGACCGCTGCGGGGTCAAGCCTGCATCCGGGCATGCGTTTTCGACCAGGCACGCGCGGGATGGACGCCGCCCGACGCCCGGACCCGAGATGAGGCTTGCCTAACTTTCTGTTAGATTAGGCCAGGCTTACCAAAGCCTGGCGCCCCTCCGCGCCGCACCCCCTCATCCCAACCCGAAGGGAATGCCTGTGCGCACCTCTCGTCTTCTCGCCGCCGGTGTCGCCGCGGCCCTCGCCCTCGGCCTCACGGCCTGCGCGACGCCATCGAACGACTCGACCTCCGACTCCGCCGGCGGAAACCCCGCCGATGACAGTGCCTTCCCCGTCACGATCGAGCACGTCTATGGCGAGACCACGATCGAGAAGAAGCCCGAGCGCGTCGCGACCGTCGCCTGGGCCAACCACGAGGTGCCGCTGGCCCTCGGCATCGTTCCGGTCGGCATGAGCAAGGCCTCGTGGGGCGACGACGACGACAACGGCATCCTGCCCTGGGTCGAGGAGAAGCTCGACGAGCTCGGCGGTGAAGAGCCCGTGCTCTTCGACGAGTCCGACGGCATCGACTACGAGGCCGTCGCCGACACCGAGCCCGATGTGATCCTCGCTTCGTACTCCGGCCTCACGCAGGAGGAGTACGACACCCTCTCGAAGATCGCTCCGGTCGTCGCGTACCCCGAGGTCGCCTGGGGCACGCCGGTCGACGAGATGATCGAGATGAACTCGAAGGCTCTCGGACTCGAAGCAGAGGGCGATGCCCTCATCGAGGATCTGCACGCCGACGCCGAGGCCGCTCTCGAGGAGAACAGCGCTCTCAAGGACAAGAAGGTCCTCTTCGCCTACATCGACCCGAGCGACCTGAGCCAGGTCGGCTACTACACCGCGATCGACACGCGCCCCGGATACCTGCACGACGACCTGGGCCTTCCTCTGCCGTCCGTCGTCGAGGAGAACGCCGACAGCGACCAGTTCTACCTGACCGTGAGCTCCGAAGAGGCCGACAAGTTCGCTGACGTCGACGTCTTCGTGACCTACGGCGACGAGTCGCTCATCGCGACGCTGCAGGCAGACCCGCTTCTGTCGAAGATCCCGGCGATCGCCGAGGGCCGCATCGCGATCCTCCCGGATGCCACTCCGATCGCCGCGTCGGCGAACCCCTCGCCGCTGTCGATCCCGTGGGGTCTCTCCGACTACCTCGGCCTGCTGGCGGCACCGCTCGCCGCGAAGTGACCTTCAGCGTCACCCTCGCGCACTGAATTCCCGTGACCGCTGTCACCCTTCCCATGCCGGGCGCCGCAGACCTGCGGCGCCCGGCATGGGCGCGCTCGCTCTGGCTGCTCGTCGGTCTCGGAGTGCTGCTCGTGCTCTGCATCCTGTCGATCTGCTTCGGCGTGCGCTCCGTGAGCATCGACGACATCTTCGCCGCGCTCAGCGGGCAGGATGACACCCTCGCCCAGGCCGCGATCATCAAGCGCTTCCCGCGCACCGTGCTCGCGCTCCTCGTGGGTGCCGCCCTCGCCCTCTCCGGCGCGACGATGCAGGCGGTCACCCGCAACCCGATCGCCGATCCCGGCATCCTCGGTGTCTCGAACGGCGCCTCGCTCGCCGTCGTCATCGGTCTCGCGTTCATCGGCCTCACCGACGCATACAGCCAGATGGCGCTCGCGATCATCGGCGCCGCACTCGCCGCAGCCTTCGTCTACACGGTCGGCTCGCTCGGCCGCGGCGGCGCCACTCCTCTCAAGCTCGCCCTCGCGGGTGCAGCCACGTCGGCCGCCTTCGCCTCGCTCATCAGCGCCATCATGCTGCCGCGCGTCGACCTCCTGCAGGCATTCCAGTCGTGGCAGATCGGGGGCGTCGGCGGCGCCGAATGGCCGCGCATCGCGATCACGGCGCCCGTGCTCGCGCTGGGAGCGCTGATCTGCTTCGTGAGCGCCCGCGGCATGAACTCCCTCGCCCTCGGCGACGACATGGCCAAGGGCCTCGGCGAGCACGTCTTCCGCACGCGCCTCATGTCGGCGCTCGGCGCCGTGATCCTCGCCGGCGCCGCCACCGCCATCGCGGGTCCGATCGGCTTCGTCGGACTCGTCGTTCCGCACGTGTGCCGGATGCTGATCGGCACCGACCACCGCTGGCTTCTGCCGTTCTCGGCCATGGCCGGCGCAGCGCTGCTTCTCGCGAGCGACATCGTCGGCCGCGTGATCGCGCCCTCGTCGGAGGAGATCCAGGTCGGCATCATCACCGCGATCATCGGAGCCCCGTTCTTCATCTGGATCGTCCGCCGTCAGAAGGTGCGTGAACTGTGAGCACCATCGACCGGGCTGCGGCCCAGACTCCTGCGGCATCCGAACGAAGGGGCGGGTCCGTCGCCGCGATCGTCGCCGGCCGTCGCTCACGACACCGCCGCCACGCGGTCGCGACCATCGTTCTCGGCGCGATGCTCGTGGTGCTGTTCGCCGTCGCCCTGATGATCGGCAACACGTTCTATCCGCTCGACGAGGTGATCCGCGTCATCGTGGGCGAGACGGTTCCGGGGGCGTCGTTCACAGTGGGTGAGCTGCGTCTGCCCCGCGCGGTGCTCGCGATCCTCGCCGGGTTCGCGTTCGGCATCGCGGGCGTCTCGTTCCAGACGCTGTTGCGCAACCCGCTCGCGTCTCCCGACATCATCGGCATCTCGAACGGCGCCGGCGCCGCTGCGGTGTTCGGCATCGTGGTGCTGTCATTGAACGGCCCGGTGGTCTCGCTCCTGGCTCTCGTCGGGGCGATCGTGACCGCGGGCATCATCTACCTGCTGTCGATCAAGAACGGCTTCGCGGGCACGCGACTGATCCTGATCGGCATCGGCGTCGCGGCGATGCTGCAGAGCGTCATCTCATACATGCTGTCGCGCGCAGCGAGCTGGGACATCCAGACCGCGATGCAGTGGCTCACCGGAAGTCTGAACAATGCCTCGTGGGAGCGCGTCATGCCGCTCGCGATAGCCGCGGCGGTGCTGATGCCGCTGCTGCTCTCGCAGGGGCGCGCGCTCGGAGCCATGCAGCTCGGCGATGATTCGGCGTCCGGTCTCGGCGTGCGGGTCAACACCACCCGCCTGCTGTTCATCCTGGGTGCCGTCGCCCTGCTCGCCTTCGCGACTGCGGCCTGCGGCCCCATCGCGTTCGTCGCGTTCATGGCGGGTCCCATCGCCGCCCGCATCACCGGCCCGGGAGCGAACCTGCTGCTTCCGAGCGCGTTCGTCGGTGCCGTGCTGGTGCTCGGCGGCGATCTGCTCGGCCAGTTCGCGTTCGGGGATCGTTACCCGGTGGGCGTGATCACCGGCGTGCTCGGCGCTCCGTATCTCATCTTCCTGCTCATCCGCACCAACCGCTCGGGAGGCTCACTGTGACCGAGGCGCACACTCTGACGGCCGAGTCCGTCACGCTCGCCTACGGCGACCGCACGATCATCGACGGCCTCGACCTCGCGATCGCCCCCGGCAAGATCACGACGATCGTCGGAGCCAACGGATGCGGCAAGTCGACGCTGCTGCGCTCGCTCGCGCGTCTGCTCTCGCCGACCGCCGGCCAGATCGTGCTCGACGGCAAGTCGGTGCACGCGCGCCCCACCAAGGAGGTCGCGCGCATCCTCGGTCTGCTGCCGCAGTCGCCCGTCGCGCCGGAGGGCATCGCCGTCGCCGACCTCGTGGGTCGTGGCCGGCATCCGCACCAGAAGATGCTCGCCCGCTGGAGTGCCCACGACTACGAGATCGTGGCGGACGCCCTCGAGGCGACTGGAACCACCGACCTCGCCGACCGCAGCGTCGACGAGCTCTCGGGTGGCCAGCGTCAGCGCGTGTGGATCGCGATGGCACTCGCGCAGGAGACCGACATCCTGCTTCTGGACGAGCCGACCACGTTCCTCGACGTCGCGCACCAGGTCGAGGTGCTCGACCTGCTCACCGACCTGAGCGTCTCGCGCGGCACCACGATCGTCATGGTGCTGCACGACCTCAACCTCGCCGCGCGGTATTCCGACGAGCTCGTCGCGATGAAGGAGGGCAGGGTGCACGCCACCGGCGCTCCGCAGGATGTCGTGACCGCCCAGCTCGTCGAAGAGGTCTTCGACCTCGCGAACCAGATCACCATCGACCCGGTCTCGGGAAAGCCGATGGTCACCCCGATCGGAAGGCATCATGTCCGCTGAGACGACGACCGAACGCCCCACCTACGTGCTGGCCCGCGCCGAGGTGCGCGCGGTCGAACGGGTGTCGCCGAACTTCGTGCGCGTCACCTTCGGCGGTGACGACCTCTTCGAGTTCGGCACGCCCGGCGACACCTTCGACTCTCGGATCAAGATCGTGTTCCCGCCGGCATCCGGCATCCTTCCCGAGCTCGATCGGGACACCGACGACTGGTGGGGGTCGTTCCTCGCCGTGCCCGAGGAAGAGCGCGGATCCATGCGCACCTACTCGGTGCGCGAGCTTCGCGTGACGGATGCCGGCACCGAGCTCGACGTCGATTTCGTGCTGCACCTGGCGCCTGGACTGACGGGCCCCGCGTCGAGGTGGGCCGATGCGGCCGCCGCCGGCCAGGAGCTGTTCATCGTCGGACCGCGTCGCGGGGTCGCCGCAGCGGCTCACGGCGGTGCCGAGTACGAGCCGGGCACCGCTGCGTCGGTCGTTCTCGCCGGTGACGAGACCGCGGCTCCCGCGATCGCCCGCATCCTCGAAGACGCTCCGGGCGACCTCCGAGGCTGCGCGTTCATCGAGGTGCCGACTCCCGCCGACATCCTGCGCATCGACGCTCCCGCCGGCGTCGAGGTGCACTGGCTGCCCCGGGATGCGGGCGAGCCTCATGGCGTGCGGCTCATTCCCGCCGTGCTCGAGTATCTCGGCGATGCGGATGCGGCGGATGCCATCGACGTGAAGGACATCGAGTCCGAGGAGCTGCTCTGGGAGACTCCTGATTACTCGGGTCTCGGCGAGGAGATCGCGGCAGCGGATGCTCCCGCCGAACGATACTTCTGGATCGCCGGCGAGAGCGGCGTCGTCACGACGCTGCGCCGACACCTCGTCAAGGATCTCGGAATCGACCGCTCGCAGGTCGCTTTCATGGGCTACTGGCGCCGCGGCGTCGCTATGCGCGGCTGAGCCTTCATGTGCGACTGAGCTGGCGCCGGGCGGAAAAGTGCTAGACACGACGGCATGAACGACCATCCGGTCAGGCATGAACTCGGTCGTATCGACGTCGTCACGCTCGTCGACACTCCGGCGCTCAGCCGCGACGTCGCCCTCGATGTCGACGCGGTGCAGTCGACTGTCTCGTGCCGATCAGCTCGCATCGGTGACGCTGCGCGCCTGATGCCGGTGAGAGTCCATCGGATGGTCTGTGGAACGCTGTAGAGATGGCTGACTACGACGCATTCGCGGAAGCGTTCGATGCTCACGCGGCCACGAGTGCCTACAACGCCCACTACGACCGGCCGGCGACCCTCTCTTTGCTCGGCGACGTCGACGGAATGTCCGTTCTGGATGCTGGCTGCGGCCCGGGGCTCTACGCAGAGCAGCTCGTCGCGTGCGGGGCCGACGTCGTCGGGATCGACGCGAGTGAGAAGCTCATACGCCTGGCCAAGAACCGGGTCGCGCAGGCCGACTTTCGCGTGCACGATCTCGAGTTCCCGCTGTCGTGGATCGAGAACGACTCGTTCGATCGCATCGTGATGGCGCTCGTTCTGCATCACCTTCATGAGCCACGCGCCACGCTCCGCGAACTGCATCGAGTGCTGAGACCGAACGGTCGACTCGTCGTCTCGACAGTGCATCCGGTGGCCGACTGGCTACGCCTCGGTGGGAGTTACTTCACTGACGAGCGTCTCGTTGAGACCTGGCAGACCGACTGGCATGCCGAGATCCGTCGCGCACCGTTGACGGCTCTGATCGCCGACTTCGCCTCGGCGGGGTTCGCCATCGAAGCACTCGTCGAACCGACACCCGCGCCATCTATGGCAGACGCATACCCCTTGGTGAATGAGCGCCTGTCGACCGAACCCGGCTTCATCGCGTTCTCGCTCATAAAGCATCCGAGGTTCGAGTCCTGACAACCCCGCTCGCGGCAGGGGTGGGCCACGCCGGTGCGGGGATCGGAGACCCATGACGACACGCGTCACCCATCGTGAGAGGATCACGTGTGCTTTCGACGTCACATGAGCCAGCCGGATACTCGTGTCCGTTCTGTCGCCTGCCGCAGGGAATCTTCGACGAACGCAATCGGCCTGCTGACATCGTCGCCGTCACGGAACGCGCCTACGCTCGCATCGCTCCGAAGTGGTGGCCGGCAAATCCGGGCGCGGTCCTCGTCATTCCCCGGGAGCATGTGGAGAACATCTATGACCTCTCTCCGGAGGTCGGTCAGGCGGTGTGGGAGCTGACGCAGCAGGTTGCGATCGGGATGCGCTCCTCCTACGACTGCGAAGGCACGTCGATCCGCCAGCACAATGAGCCCGCCGGCAATCAGGATGTTTGGCACCTTCATGTCCATGTCTTCCCGCGCCACGCAGATGATCGTCTCTATCAACGACAGGACGAGGCGCGATGGGTATCCCCTTCCGACCGGGAGCTCTTCGCACTGCGGTTGAGGGACGCGCTCGGTCTGCCTTCCACGTTCGACTGATCGGGACGTTCCCCGGGCATCGCGTTCCTCGTCAGCGGCATCACCGATACTGCTCCGGCTCTGCGAGAGTCCGCCGTGCAGGTGAGTCCGCGAGGTCAACCGTGGCTCGATGCCCACGTGTCGAACTCGGACTGCACTTTGTCGAAGTACTCCGTCTTCGCTCGGGTGTAATCGTCGTAGTCGGCTTTGCCCCGTTGGCCGGCGCTGAGCCTCCGCTTCCCGACTTCGTACCGATGCCTCGCATCGGGGCGGGCCCGCAGCCAGTCTCGGAACCAGATCGTGTACAGACCCCAGGGGGAGTCTGCACGTCGGACGTGAAGGATCGCCTGCTCCTCTTCGTGCCAGAACAGCAGCTTCTCCCAGACGGCGGGGTCTACCGGGGCTGAACCTCGCGGGATGTCGCGGTCGACTCCGGGTGAGTCGGGCCGCGCACCGCGGGCGCGCACGAACCCGAGCTGATCAAGCCTGCTGCAGAGGTCGGCTTCGCGCGGAAGAGGGGAGATACGCAGCTGTAGGTCGAGGAACGGCTTCGCGGGCAGCCCGGGCACGGCCGTCGAGCCGATGTGATCGAGCGTCGCCTCCTCAGCCCCGGTCAGTCCGGTGAGGGCGTCGCTCAGACCCGAGAGCAGGCGGGCGGCTCGTCGCGCCCAATCCGTCTGGTGCTCGACCAGCGCCGCCGGATTCTCCTCGTCACTCACCCGGCCAGTGTACGGACGTGCCGGATGCGGTCGACGTGCTGCTCGCCCGCGGGCTTCGCGCTCCGATCCCTGGAGTTCCGCCACGGCAGAGGTCAGACTGGGCGGATGGAGTACGCCGGAGTAGTGCCGATGGACGCCCCCGACCCGAGCGCCGATTTCGAAGCTCGCGTGCGCGGGCTGTCCTATCCGGTGTTCCAGCTGCGGCCGCAGCCGTCGCTCACGCGCATACCGGGTGCCTCGTTCACGGAGATGGGCGCGTCGGCGGCAGCGGGCGCGCCGATGGGACTGGCGGAGTCGTCGGTGTCGCTCACCTACACGCTGTGGAGGAATCCCGACGACCATTCCGACCCGCGCAACGAGATCGAGCTGGACCCCGGCATCCGACGATCGATCGAGGAGGAACCGCCGTGGGGCCGCCCAGCGTGGCTGATCGAGCGGGCTCAGCTGCTCAAGTACCCGATGCTCTGGGAGGCGGTGCGCACCAGCTGGCAGGCGTCGCCCGATCCCGAGCGGCACGCGCTCTCGCAGCAGTTGGTCGACCACGCCAATCACATACTGCGGAACAGATTCCGTGAGGAGCTCGGACTCCCCGACCTGCCGAGCGAGGGTGACGACGGCGGCTGGGAGGCGAAGAAATCGGCGGCGAGGGATGCCGTCGTCGCGGTCGATGGCCGGAACCGACCGGGTGTGCAGATCGACACCGATCCCTTCGTCTACGCGGTGGGTTTCCGCGTCGATGAGAACGTGGTCTGCACTGTCGTCGTGCCGCGCGACAGCCTGCCGATGATCGACCTCGCCATCACGAACTTCGAGTGAGCCGCCCGATCCGCGATTGACGTCACCCCGCGCCGACGCTTCGCAGGACCCGCTCCACGTGAGCGGTCACCCATTCCGCATCGAACGGTCGGCTGCGAAGCAGCCAGCGGTGGAAGATCGGCCCGACGAACAGTTCCGCGACATCGTCCGCGAAAGACACGTCCGCCTGACGCAGCCGGTCGGATATCCCGGTCAGCTGCGGCCCGAGCAACAGCTCGCGGAACTGAGTGGCGAGCTCCTCGTCGGATTGCACCTCGGCGGTGACGGCTCTCAGCAACCGCTCCTGGGTCGGGTCGGTCAGCTCGTCGATCATGCCGGTCGCCAACGCGGTGAGGTCGACAGTCAGATCGCCCGAGTTCGGCACGGTGACCCTGCCGTTCTCGTCGGTGCTGCGGGCCAGGAGGGCGTCGAAGAGGATCTCACCCGTCGATGACCACGACCGATAGAGAGTCTGCTTGCTGACCAGCGCTCGTGCGGCGATACCCTCCATCGTGATCGCCCCCACCTGGCGCTCGCCGGCCAGAGAAAGCGCCGCCGCGTGCACCTTGGTGCGGGTTCGCTCACGGGCCATGCCCCCAACGATACCCGAGCAAACGAGACGGTGCGTCCAGTTCGCGATACGATCTCGGCATGACTTCACCGCAGACATGGATGATCACCGGCAGCAGTCGAGGTCTGGGTCGAGCGCTCACCCGCGCCGCGCTCGACGCGGGGCACGCTGTCGTGGCGACGGTCAGAGGCGATAGCACGCTGCCTGACCATGAGCGGCTGACCGTGGTGCAGCTCGACGTGCGGAACCGCGCGGCGGCGCACGAGACCGTCCAGCGCACCGCCGAGCTGCTCGGCGGAATCGATGTGCTCGTCAACAACGCCGGCTACGGCGTGATCGGGGCCGTCGAAGAGGCGTCGGAAGACGATGTCCGCGCGATCGTGGACACGAATCTGCTCGGTCCGTTATGGCTGAGTCAAGCGGTCATTCCGATCATGCGCCGCCAGGGCGGTGGACACATCGTGCAGATCTCGACGGTGGGAGCCGTCGGGACGATGCCGATGCTCGGTCTCTACAACTCCACCAAGTGGGGTCTCGAGGCCTTCAGCGAGGCGATGGCGGCGGAAGTCGAGCGATTCGGCATCCGCGTCTCTCTGATCGAGCCGGGCGCGCTCGACACGGAGTGGGCCGGCTCGAGCATGCGGTTCAGCTCGCCCCTGGATACCTACGACGAGCAGCGGATCGAGATGTTCGGCACCCCGCAGGTTCCCTGGCCTGCGGGCGAGTCGAGCGGCGGCGCGAGACCGGAGGATGCCGCGGCGGCGATCCTCGCCCGAGTCGCCGCGGCGGACGACCCCCGCCTCCGGGTGCTCGTCGGCGACGACGCACCTGATCAGGTCGCCGCGGCTCTCGCACTGCGTCACAAGGACTACGCACTCGATCCTCGCTTTCCGACCGCCTGACGCGCTGCATTCGATTTCGCGCGAGCGCTCGCGAAACGACCGACCTGGTGGCGCACGGGGTTGCCGCGTCGTAGCATCCCAGTGGAATCGTTCGACGACGAGGAGGCCGTCCATGACGCAGCACACGCTCGAGCTTCCGGAGGTCGATCTCGTCTATGACGTGCATGGGCCGCTCCCGACTGCGGATGGTCGTCCTCCGCTGATGATGATCGGTCAGCCGATGGACGCGACCGGATTCCAGGTCCAGGTGGCGCTGTTCGGCGATCGCACCGTGGTGACCTACGACCCGCGTGGGTTGGGCCGGAGCACACGCAAGGACGGCGGTGTGACCAACGAACCGGAGACCCAGGCCGAGGACGTCCACGCGATCATCGAGGCGCTCGGCGCCGGCCCGGTAGACATGCTCGCGAGCAGCGGCGGTGCTGTGACCGCACTCGCTCTGGTCACGGCGCACCCGCACGACGTCGCGACTCTGGTCGCCCACGAGCCGCCGATCGACAGCGTGCTGCCAGACGCCGAGGCTGTCCATCGTGCGCGCGTGGCCTACACGAAGGCGTATCAGGACAAAGGCTGGGGCGCTGGAATGGCGGCGTTCATCGTGATGACCTCATGGGAGGGCGAAGTCACAGACGACTATCTCGCTCGGCCTGCGCCTGACCCCGCGGCGTTCGGGATGCCGACCGAAGACGACGGTTCGAGGGATGACCCGTTGCTGTCAGAGCTGTCGTGGGCGGTGCCCCTCTATGTGCCGGACATCGAAGCTCTGAAGGCGGCGCCGACCCGGATCGTGGTGGCGGTCGGGGAGGAGTCGCTGAAGGTCTACACCGGACGCACTGCGATCGCCCTGGCCGAGCAGCTCGGCCAGCAGGCGACGGTCTTCCCCAGTCACCACGGCGGTTTCATGGGCGGCGAATTCGGCTATGCAGGCCAGCCCGAAGCCTTCGCGGCGAAGCTCCGCGAGGTGCTCGACCGATCGTAGAGGTGAGAACGCCGCCTACGCGCTCTCGCGCACCACGAGCTCGGTGTCGAGGATCACGGATCTAGGGGATGCTCCGGCGATGACCTCGAGCAGCACGGCGACCATCTGCGCGCTGATCTGGTCCCAGGGTTGACGCATGGTCGTGATCGGAGGCTCGTGGGTGGCGGCGAGGCCCGAGTCGTCGAACCCGGCGATCGCGATGTCCTCCGGCACGCGGCGTCCGGCACGGCGGGCGGCGGCGATGGCTCCGGCGGCCATCCGGTCGGATGCTGCGAACACGGCGTCGACGTCGTGCTCGAGCATCCTCGTCATGGCGGCCTGCCCTGATTCGTACGAGTAGTCGCCCACCTCGACCAGCGTCTCGTCGAACTGCTCGCCGAGCTCTTCGCGGAAGCCGACCAGGCGGTAGCGCCCGCCGGGGGTGTCGTCGGGGCCCGTGATCATGCCGATGCGGCGGTGGCCCTGCGCCACGAGGTGCGCGGCCATCGTGCGGGCTGAGGCGACTTCGTCGACCGAGATCGTCGAGAGCTCTCGTTCGTGTCCGAGGGGCAGGCCGCAGCAGACGGTGGGGATGCCGACCTCGATCAGCTGATCGAGCAGCGGGTCGGACTCGTGCGATGAGATCAGCATGACGCCGTCGACATGACCGGCGCTGAGGAACTGGGCGACGCTCTCGCGCTCGGCGGGCGTTCCGGCGACGAGCAGCACCAGTGTCATCGCCCGCTGCGCGAGGGCTTCGGCCGCTCCGCGCAGCAGCAGTGCGAAGGTCGGGTCGTCGAACAGCAGCTGCTGCGGCTCGGTCAGCAGAAAGGCCAGTGAGCCGGCGCGGCCCGTCGCGAGACTGCGCGCGTGATGGTTCGCCGTGTAGCCGGAGGCGAGGATCGCCTCTTCGACGGCCTGCCTGGCATCGGGGGACACCCAGTGCCCGCCGTTGATCACACGCGAGACCGTGCTGCGGGACACCCCCGCCTGCGCCGCGATCTGGCGGATCGTCGGCTTGCGCTTCGCGCTGACATCACTCATCGCCTGTGACTCTACCCACAGCATCCCGTCGAGCGGTAGTCCAACCTGGGACCGGTCTCAGTTCGGTAACGGCAGTTGTGATCGACGGCAGACCTGGGGTAGAACTGAGACCGGTCCCAGTCGCTCTCCTGAGTCAGGCTGAGACCGGTCCCAGTCGAATGAGCGACAGCACGCCGGGACCCGCACCACGACCACACCGACCCGATGGAGTGCCGATGACCTCGCCCCACGCCTGGCCTGAGCTGCGCGGAATCGCCTATGGCGGCGACTACAACCCCGAGCAGTGGTCGCCCGAGACGTGGCGCGAAGACGTCATCCTGATGCGCGAGGCCGGAGTGAACCTGGTCAGCGTCGGCATCTTCTCGTGGGCGCTCATCGAAGTCGCCGAGGGCGAGTTCGACTTCGCCTGGCTCGACGAGCTGCTCGACCTGCTGCACGCGAACGACATCAAGGTCGACCTGGGCACGCCCACGGCATCCCCGCCGGCGTGGTTCTTCGCGAACCACCCCGACGCCCACGTGATCGACCGCGAGGGTCGCACGATGGGCTTCGGCTCGCGTGGCATGGCCTCGCACTCGTCGCCGGCCTACCGCGAGGCGATCGTGCGGATCGCGGATGCTCTCGCGGCGCGCTATGCGCAGCATCCGGCCGTCGTGCTGTGGCACGTGCACAACGAGTACGGCGTTCCCGTCGGTGAGGACTACTCGCCGAACGCGGTCGCCGCCTTCAGGCTCTGGCTCCAGGAGAAGTACGGCTCGCTCGATGCGCTGAACAGCGCGTGGGGCACCGCCTTCTGGGGTCAGCACTACTCGGCGTGGGAGCACGTCGGTGCGCCCGCCATCGCCCCGAGCGTCGTGAACCCGGCTCAGCGCCTCGACTTCGCGCGCTTCACGGATCACCAGCTGCGTGCGTGCTTCATCGCCGAGCGCGACGCGATCCGCGCGCACGCCGATCAGCCGGTCACGACGAACTTCATGGCGAACCAGAGCTGGACCACAGACCTGTGGGCCTGGGGCCGCGAGGTCGACATCGTCTCTGACGACCACTACCTGTGGGCCGCCGACGAGGACGCGCACATCGGGCTCGCGATCGCAGCCGACCTCAGCCGCTCGGTCGGCGGCGGCAAGCCGTGGATCCTCATGGAGCACTCGACCTCGGCCGTCAACTGGCAGCCGCGCAACATCGCCAAGCGTCGCGGCGAGATGCAGCGCAACTCCTTCACGCACCTCGGCCGCGGAGCCGACGGCATCCTGTTCTTCCAGTGGCGCGCAGGCCGCTCGGGCGCCGAGAAGTTCCACTCCGCGATGCTGCCGCACGCCGGCACCGAGTCGCGGGTCTTCCGGGAGGTCGTCGATCTGGGTGCCGCGCTCGGCCGCCTCGACGAGGTGCAGGGCAGCACGGTGAAAGCCGACGTCGCGATCCTCTGGGACTTCGAGTCGTTCTGGGCACAGGACCTCGAATGGCGCCCCTCCGCAGACGTCACGCACGCCGCCCAGGTTCGCCGTTTCTACGAGCAGCTGTGGCGTGACGGCATCACGGTCGATTTCGCCCTGCCGGGCCAGGACCTCTCGGGCTACCGCCTGGTGGTCGCTCCGGCGCAGTACCTGTTGAGCACCGCGGATGCCGCGAACCTCACCTCGTATGTCCGCGACGGCGGCACGCTGCTCGTGTCGTTCTTCTCGGCCATCGTCGACGAGAACGACGCCGTGCACGCCGGTGGCTTCGTCGCCCCGCTGCGTGAGGCGCTCGGGCTCACGGTCGAGGAGTTCCTGCCGCTGCGCGAGGGCGAGAGCCACGGACTCGACTGGGTCGATCACGACGGCATCATCGCCGACGTCTGGCAGGAGGACATCGCGCTCGAAGGAGCCGAGGTCATCGCCAACTTCTCGGGCGGACCCGGTGAGGGCGAGCCCGCGATCACGCGTCACCGTCACGGGGCGGGCACCGGCTGGTACGTCGGCACCCGGCTGGATGCGCCGGGAATGCGCGCGCTCCTGCACGAGGTCTACGCGGATGCCGACGTCACCTCGTCGGGTGTCGTCGAAGGCCTCGAGGTCATCACCCGTCACGGCGGCGACGCGGTCTACCGCATCGCCGTGAACCACCGTGATGACGACGTCGAGCTCGAAGCCGCAGGCGTCGAGCTCCTCAGCGGCGCCGAGATCTCGGGCGCCCTGACGATCGCGGCGGGCGGGGTCGCCGTCATCCGCACCTCCCACTGACAGCACGACCCGCACGACCCGCACGACCCGCATCACCCTGCACCACCACGAACCACACAGCAACACCCACCCCGGTCGCGATGACGCGCAGCGCATCGTCGGCCACGACAGATAGGAAAACGCATGCGCAAGCACATCGGAGTCGGCGCACTCGCTCTGGCCGCGGCCGTGGTCCTCGCGGGCTGCTCCGCCGGCGCACCCGAAGGCGGCGACGACGCCGCATCCGGCGACGGCGCTGAACTCGTCATCTGGACGGATGCCGAGCGCGAAGCCGCGATCACCGCAGCCGCCGAGGCGTTCGAGGAGGAGACCGGAGCCAAGGTCACCCTCGTGCAGAAGAACTTCGAAGACCTCCGCAACGACTTCATCGCGCAGGTTCCGACCGGCGAGGGACCCGACATCACGGTCGGCGCGCACGACTGGCTCGGCGCGCTCGTCGCGGCCGGTGTGGTCGACACGATCGACCTCGGCGACAAGGCGTCGGAGTTCGAGCAGGTCGCCCTCGACGCCATGACCTACGACGGCCAGCTGTATGCGATGCCGTACTCGCTCGAGACCATCGCCCTCGTGCAGAACGTCGACCTCGTCGGCGCCGAGGCCCCGGCCACCTGGGACGACATGATCGCCAAGGGTGTCGCGGCGGGCACCGAGCGTCCGTTCGTCATCAACACCGGCGGCGAGACCGGCGACGGATACACGATGTACGGACTGCAGACCTCGTTCGGCGCCCCCGTCTTCGTGCAGGACGACACCGGCTCGTACACGAGCGAGGTCGGCATGGGCGGAGCACCCGGCGAGGCGTTCGCCAGCTGGCTCGGCGCCAACGGCTCGAGCGGCACCGGCTACATCTCGACCACCGTCGACTACGACATCAACAACGAGCTGTTCGCGTCGGGCAAGGCCCCGTACACGATCCAGGGCCCGTGGGCCATCAGCGCGTTCGAGGGCATCGACGTCGCTGTGAACCCGATCCCCTCTGCGGGCGGCGAGCCCGCAGCCCCGTTCGTCGGCGTGCAGGGCTTCTACCTCTCGAGCAAGAGCAAGAACGCCCTTCTCGCCCAGGAGTTCCTCGTGAACTACCTCGGCACCGAAGACGCGCAGCGTGCCCTCTACGAGGCCGACCCCCGCATCCCCGCGTGGTCGACGCTCGCCGACGAGGTCTCGTCCGACCCGATCACCGCCGGCTTCGTGGCCTCCGCCCAGAGCGGCGTGCCGATGCCGTCGATCCCCGAGATGGGTTCTGTCTGGGATCTCTGGAACGCCGCGCAGGCGCAGATCATCAACGGCGCCGACCCCGTGTCGACGTGGAACACCATGGTCGCCGACCTCGAGACGACTCTCGCGGGTTGACCCGACTTGTGGGGCGTTTCGTCTCGGTCGCTTCGCTTCGCTCCCTCGCTCAACGAACATTCCCGGTCGTTGAGCGAGCGGAGCGAGACGAAACGCCCCGCCAGACAGGACTGATGACATGACGATCCAGGCACCACCGGCCGAGGCCCCCACCCCCGTGGTGAAGCCCTCGCGCGAATCCCACGCCCGTCGCTTCCGCGGCCTCGGCTGGGGCTTCCTCATCAAGCTCGCCCTGATGGCGTTGGTCAACGCCTTCGGCATCATGACCGCGATCTCGGCCTGGAGTGCCGAGTCGTGGATCGTTCTCGGCGTCGTCGTGCTGCTGGTCATCATCGCCGACTGGGTGTACTTCACCCGCAAGGCGCTGCCGCTGAAATACCTGCTCCCCGGGCTGATCTTCCTGCTCGTCTTCCAGGTCTTCATCTTCGGCTACACGGCGTACATCGCCTTCACGAACTACGGCACCGGTCACGTCGGCACGCAGGAGCAGGCGGTCGAGGCCGCGCTGATCCAGGGCGAGCGTCGCATCGAGGGCTCGTCGGACTACCCGCTCTCGATCGTGCAGCGCGGCGACGAGCTAGGCTTCGCGATCGTCGACGACGACGGCGACGTGCAGGTCGGATCCGCGACCGAACCGCTGACCACCGCATCCGATGCCGAGATCGGCACCACCGGCGCCCCGAGCGAGGTGCCCGGGTGGGAGGTCGTCCCGCGGGCGACCGTGCTGACCGATCCGACACTCGGAGCGACGATCAAGGACCTCAGGGTGCCGGTCTCGGACGACCCGAACGACGGCTCGATCCGCACTCGGGAGGGCTCGACCGGCTCGGTCTACGAACCGACGCTGGTGTGGGATGCCGAGGCGCAGACGATCACCGACACGCAGTCGGGCACGGTCTACACGGCCACGGATCTCGGTGCGTTCGTGGCTGCAGACGGCACGGCGCTGCCGACGGGGTGGTCGGTGAACGTCGGGTTCGCCAACTTCCTCAAACTCTTCACGGATGCGAACCTCGCTGGCACCCTGTTGAGCGTCACGGTCTGGACCTTCGCGTTCGCGATCCTGTCGGTCGTGCTGAGCTTCGCCGTCGGACTCGGCCTCGCGATCGTCTACAACGACCCGCGCGTCAAGGGTCGCCGGTTCCTGCGAGCGCTGTTCATCCTTCCCTACGCGTTCCCCGCATTCATGGCCGCGCTGCTGTTCCGCGGCATGTTCAACGCCGAGTTCGGCGTGATCAACGACCTGTTCTTCTTCGGCTCGCAGATCAACTGGCTCGGCGACCCGTGGCTCACCCGAGCCGCGGTGATCTTCGTGAACGTGTGGCTGAGCTACCCGTACTGGTTCCTCGTGTGCACGGGCGCGCTGCAGTCGCTGCCGGGCGAGACGCTCGAAGCGGCCGAGATCGACGGTGCGAACAAGCTGCAGCGCTTCCGCGCGATCGTGCTGCCGCTGCTGCTCGTGTCGACCGCCCCCCTGCTGATCGCCTCGTTCGCCGTCGCGTTCAACAACTTCACCGTGATCTACACCTTCAACAACGGCGGGCCGGCCATCGCCGGCGCTCCGTACGCACTGGGCTCGACCGACATCCTGGTCTCGGCCATCTACGACGTCTCGGGCGTCTCGGGTGGTGCGGCCGACTACGGCCTCGCGAGCGCGCTGTCGATCATCGCCTTCATCGTGGTCGGTCTCATCTCAGCGCTGAGCTTCCGACAGACCCGCAAGCTCGAGGAGTACCAGTGATGAGTGAGACAAGAGTCATCGTGACCGGTTCATCGAAAGAAGCGGATGCCGCGCGCGCAGGCGCTCGACGGCGTCGGTGGTGGGGCGAGGTCGGATGGAAGTACATCCTGGCCGCAGGCGTGCTGTTCTTCGCCGCGTTCCCGCTCGTCTACGTGCTGTCTGCGTCGCTCAACCCGAACGGCAGCCTTGCGGCATCCAGCGCTCTGTTCAGTGCGTTCGATCCCGCGAACTACATCGCCCTCGGCGAATCGCGCTACTGGGTGTGGTTCGGCAACACCCTGCTGATCGGCGGCGTGACCGCGGTGGGCTCGGTGCTGATGGGAGCCTGCGGCGCCTATGCGTTCTCGCGCTTCCGCTTCAGCGGGCGGCGCGCGAGCCTCACCACCCTGCTCGTGCTGCAGATGTTCCCGCAGGCGCTGGCGTTCATCGCCATCTTCCTGATGCTGCAGACCCTCGGCGACGTGGTCCCTGCTCTCGGCATCAACTCGAAGATCGCCCTGATCTGCGTCTACCTCGGCGGCGCACTCGGCGCGAACACGTTCCTGATGTACGGCTTCTTCAACACGATCCCCGTCGAGATCGACGAGTCGGCGAAGATCGACGGCGCCAGCCATGCGCAGATCTTCTGGCGGCTCATCATGCCGCTGGTCGTGCCGATCCTCGCGGTCGTCGCCCTGCTCGCGTTCCTCGCGGCGTTCGGCGACTTCATCCTGTCGAAGATCATCCTCACCTCCGAGGACAACTGGACCCTCGCCGTCGGCATGTACCAGTGGGTCTCGAACCAGCTGACCTCGCGCTGGGGGCTCTTCGCCGCCGGTGTCGTCGTCGCCGCCGCGCCCGTGCTCGCACTGTTCTTCTCGCTGCAGAAGTACATCGTCGGCGGGCTCACCCAGGGATCCGTCAAGGGCTGATCCTCTCTTCCGCACCGCTCGAAAGGCCGTCATGCACCGTCGCACGCGTTCCCTTCTCTCCACCGCCCTGGCCACGGTCACCGCCGTCGCCCTGATCGGCGTCGCGCTGCCGGCGTCGGCCGCGCCATCCCCGGCATCCGTGGCGGCTGCTGTCGCCGCCGCCGAACCGGTGGATGCCGGCATCACCGTCCCTCGAGTCGAGAACCTGCCCGACGACTTCATCGGCGGCGTCGACGTGTCGTCGGTGCTGTCTCTCGAAGAGTCGGGCGTCGTGTTCCGAGACTCCGACGGCACGCCGGGCGATCTGTTCGAGATCCTCGCCGACGCCGGGGTCACCGATGTGCGGGTGCGCGTGTGGAACGACCCGTTCGACGCGAACGGCAACGGCTACGGCGGCGGCGACGTCGACGTCGATCGTGCGATCGAGATCGCGCAGCGCGCGACGGATGCCGGACTCGGCGTGCTCGTCGACTTCCACTACTCCGACTTCTGGGCAGACCCTGCCAAGCAGCAGGTGCCCAAGGCCTGGGAGGGGATGACGGCTGACCAGGTCGCCGCCGAGGTCGGCACCTTCACCCGTGATGCCGTGCGACGACTGGTGGATGCGGGCGTCGATCTGCGCATGGTGCAGGTGGGCAACGAGACCAACGGCGGCGTGGCCGGGGTGCGCGGCTGGGATGACATGGCGAAGGTGTTCTCGGCAGGCTCCGCCGCCGTGCGCGCCGAAGCGCCCGACACCCTCGTCGCCGTGCACTTCACCAACCCCGAGCGGGCCGGCTTCTATGCCGACGTCGCAGCCCAGCTCGACCGCCGCGACGTCGACTACGACGTGTTCGCGTCGTCGTACTACCCGTTCTGGCACGGCACGCCCGAGAACCTCACGGTGGTGCTCTCGCACGTCGCCGACACGTACGACAAGAAGGTCATGGTCGCCGAGACCTCGTGGGCGTTCACCCTCGATGACGGAGACGGCCACGGCAATGTGGTCGACCTGCCCTCCGAGGCGACGCAGTATCCGGTGAGCGTGCAGGGTCAGGCCGATGCGGTGCGCGCGGTCGTGCAGGCTGTCGCCGACGTCGGCGAGGCCGGCATCGGCGTGTACTACTGGGAGCCCGCATGGCTGCCGGTCGGCACGCCCGCTCAGCTCGATGCGAACAAGGTGCTGTGGGAGCGCGACGGCTCGGGGTGGGCGTCGAGCTTCGCCGGCGAGTACGAGCCGCATGATGCCGGCCAGTGGTTCGGCGGATCCGCGTGGGACAACCAGGCGCTGTTCGGGTTCGACGGCACGGCATCCGATGCGCTGAACATCTTCTCCTACGTGCGCACCGGAGCCCAGGCCCCTCGCGCTGTCGAGTCGGTGCAGCCCGTGGCGCTGCAGCTGGTCGAGGGCGATGCGGTCGAGCTGCCCGGCGAAGTATCCGTGCTCTACAACGACGGCTCGTCGGAGCAGCAGACGGTCACATGGTCGACCGGGGCGGAGTACATCGAGGGCGTCGGCGAGTATGCGATCGCGGGCGTGACGGAAGCGGGACTCGCGGCCTCAGCCACAGTGTCGGTCGCCGCGCGCAACTACCTGCGCAACCCGGGATTCGAGGATGCCGACACGAGCATGTGGAGCGCGACCGGGTCGGGCCTCACCCTGCGAGCATGGGATGACCCTCGGAGCGGCACCCATTCGGCGCACTTCTACGCGGCATCCGGATACTCGTTCGAGCTGTCGCAGACCGTGAGCGGGCTGCCCGCAGGCTCGTACGTCGCACGGGCGTCGCTGCAGGGCGACGGTGAAGGCTCGGACGGGCGGGCTTCGCTGTCGCTCTCGTCGTCGTCTGCAGCGGGCCCCGCTGCGGCCCTCGGGTTCGACGGCTGGCGGGTGTGGTCGACGCCGACGACCGAGGCGCTGCAGGTGGGTGCCGAGGGCACGGCGACCGTGCGGATCTCCGCGGCGCTGCCGGCGGGGGCGTGGGGCACGATCGACGATCTCGAGCTCGTGCGCGAACCGATGCCCGGTGCCGACACCACGCAGCTGCGGGAGCGGCGCGACGCGGCTGCGGCTCTCGACCTGACGACGTATGTCGAGTCGTCGACGACCGCCATGCCCGGTGCGATCGCGCGTGCCGACATCGTGCTCGCAGCGACCAGCCCGAGTGAGGATGCCGTGGCAGGAGCCGTGGCGACGCTCGATGACGCCGTCGACGCACTCGTGCGGAAGGACTCGGCGACGGCCGCCCCGGCTCGTGGAGTGCTGTCGCACGACAACGGCCATGACACCGGGCTGCTCGACGGCGACTTCACGCTCACCATGAATCTGTGGTGGGGGCAGAACGCCACCAAGCTGCGAGTGTTCGAGAACGGCGTGCTGATCGAGACGGTGCCGCTGACGTTCGGAGGCACCGGTGCGCAGACGGCACAGGTCGCCGTGACCGGCAAGGCGAACGGCAGCTACGTCTACACCGGCGAACTGGTCAACTCGCGAGGCGTGACGGCGGTGAAGCCCGTGACGGTGAAGGTGAAGGATGCGGCTCCCGGCACGCCCGTGCTGTCGGCCGACAACTGGGACGGCGACGGGTCGTACACGCTCACCGCCGACATGTGGTGGGGCACGAACGCGACGTCGTACCGCCTGTACGAAGACGGTGTGCTGATCTCCGAGGGCGACATGGTCGCGAACAGCCCCGCCGCGCAGCGTGTGACGGTGCCGGTGTCGGGGCGGTCGGTGGGAAAGCGCACCTACCGTGTGGAGTTCGTGAACGCCGCGGGCAGTACTGAGAGCAAGACGCTCACGGTGACGGTCAAGCGCTGAACTCGATACGAGAGACCTTCCGCCCGTTGAGCGAGCGGAGCGAGACGAAACGCGGTGGGGTTCCAGAGCGCTGAACTCCGGCATCCCACCGCGTTTCGTCTCGTCGCTGCGCTCCTCGCTCAACGACCGGAAGGAAGGACTACTTGCTGAGGAAGTCCTTCAGCGCGGCGTTGACCTCGTCGGCGTGGGTCCAGAGCAGGCCGTGCGGGGCGCCCTCGACCTCGACGTAGGTCGCCGCGGGCACTGCCTGGTGGAACCGGCGGGCGGTGGCGTCGATCGGCAGGATGTTGTCCTTGGTGCCGTGGAGGATCAGCGTGGGCTTGCCGGCATCGCGCACTGCATCCACGTCGCCGCGGAAGTCCTCGATCCACGACGAGACCACGGCGTAGGCGGCGACAGGAGCGCTGCCGATCGCGACGTTCCAGCTGCCGGTGACGGCCTCCTGGCTGATGCGCGAGCCGAGGTTCTCGTCGAGGTTGTAGAAGTTCTTGTAGAAGTCGGTGAACCAGGCGAAGCGGTCGCCCTTGGCTGCGGCCTCGATGCCGTCGAACACATCCTGCGGCACGCCCTCGGGGTTGTCATCGCGCTGCACGAGGAACGGTTCGAGCGAGGCGAGGAACGCGAGCTTGGCGACGCGGTCGTGGCCATACGTGGCGACGTAGCGGGCGAGCTCGCCGGTGCCCATCGAGAAGCCGACGAGCACGACGTCGCGCAGGTCGAGGGTCTCGAGCACCGTGTTGAGGTCGGCGGCGAAGGTGTCGTAGTCGTATCCGGTGCCGACCTTCGACGACTGACCGAACCCGCGGCGGTCGTAGGTGATGACGCGGTAACCCTGAGCGAGGAGCTCGCGGGTCTGGCGCTCCCAGCTGTGTCCGTCGAGCGGGTAGCCGTGGATCAGGACGACGGGCTGGCCCGATCCCTGGTCTTCGTAGTAGAGCTCGATCGGGGTGCTGTTCTCGTTTCCGACGGTGATGTAACCCATGATCCTGATCCTTTTCGATCCTGTGAGAACGGTCGTTCTCGGCTGATGTTGTCCACTGTAGAGAACGCTCGTTCTCATGTCAAGTACACTGAGGATATGACGGAGCAAACGGTGCGTGAACAGATCCTTGCGGCGGCGGACGAGCTCTACTACCGCAAGGGATACGCGGCTGTCGGCATGGACGAGCTGAGGGCAGCGGCCGGCGTGTCGCTGCGCCGCCTCTATGCGCTGTTCCCGTCGAAGACCGACATCGTCACGGCTGTCCTCGCCCGCAAGCACGGGGAATGGGAGTCGGGACTCACGGGGGCGGTGGCGGATGCCGGGGCTGATCCGCGCGACAGACTGCTCGCCGTCTACGGGTATCTCGAGGACTGGTTCTGCACCGACGACTTCCGCGGCTGCGCCTTCATCAACGCGTTCGGCGAGCTCGGCGGCACGAACCCCGAGGTGGCCAAGATCGTCCGCGACCACAAGGCCTCCTTCCAGGCGTATATGGCGGGGCTCGTGGTCGCGGCCGGGGCGCCGGCATCGCTCGCCGCGCAGCTGTCGATCCTCGCGGAGGGGGCCCAGAGCACAGCCGCCATCGCGGCCGATCCGCAGGTCGCCGTGCAGGCGCGCAATGCGGCCGAGGTGCTGATCGACGCCGCCGTCGCCGCCTGACCGCGGCGCACTCGCGGGATTTAGCTAGCCTGGCTAGCCTTCTCGGATGCCGGTGTCAAGGCTGGTGTGTTCCCGCGCTCACGCGCGTATGGTGCGAGCATGGAATCCCGGACGCAGGACATCGCCCGCCAGTCGATCATCATCGCCTCGGCCACGTTCATGCTGATAGCCGCGGCTGTGGGGTCCGGCGCCTTCGGTGGCACCTCGGTCAGCGAGCTGCAAGACGGAGCGCTCTCGGCGCAGGGGTCGTATCTCGCCCCGGCCGGCCCCGCCTTCTCGATCTGGTCGCTGATCTACCTCGGCCTCATCGCCTACACGGTGTGGGAGGCGCTTCCGCCGCAGCGGGCGGATGAACGTCAGCGCGCGGTCGGCGGATGGATCGCCGCATCGATGATCCTGAACGGGCTCTGGCTCGTGACGGCGCAGTTCCTGTCTCTTCCGCTGACGGTGCTCGTGATCGCACTGCTGCTCGCCACCCTCGCCCGTGTCATCGTGATCCTCGGCCGCAGCCGTGCCCGGACCTGGCCCGAGCGCATCGTGGTCGACGGCGCGAACGGCCTGCACTTCGGCTGGGTCACCATCGCGACCGTGGCCAACACGACGGCGTGGTTCACGCAGATCGCCCCGGCAGCGTGGGCAGACCAGGCGGAGATCTGGGCGGTCGCCGTGCTCGCCGTCGTGCTCGTGATCGGAGTGGCCAGCGCGCTCGTCACTCGGCGCATCGCCCCCGCTCTCGCGACCGCGTGGGGCCTCGGCTGGCTGGCCGTCGGCCGCCTGACCGGCGAACCCGAGAGCACCGTCACCGCCATCGCCGCGATCATCGTCGCGATCGTCCTCGTCGCCGCAGGCGTCTGGGGAGTGCTGCGCCGCCCGCGCGCCGACATCGCGCTCTGATTCAGCGCTCGGTCGCGAGAACAGGACGACCGTTCGAGGTCAGGAGCATCCGGCGCAGATTCTCCTGATCTCAGGCGGTTCTCCTGATGTCAGGCGATCGCGGAGGATGTCAGAGGACGAGCCGGTAACCCATCCCCGACTCGGTGAGCAGGTGTGTCGGTGCGCTCGGTTCGGCCTCGAGCTTCTTGCGCAGCTGCGACATGTACAGCCGCAGGTAGCCGGAGTCGGAGACCTGCTCGCTGCCCCAGATCTCCTTCAGCAGATCCTGCCGAGTCACCAGGGCGCCCGGATGCCGGGCGAGATGCTCGAGCATGCGCCACTCGGTGGGCGTGAGATGAACCCGCGTGCCTGCCCTGGTGACGGTCTTCGTCGCGAGGTCGACCACGACGTCGCCGAATCCGACGGTCGACTCGCCGCCAGCCGGCACCGACCGGCGAGACAGCGCCCTCAGCCGCGCGAGCAGCTCGTCGACCTGGAACGGCTTGGTGACGAAGTCGTCGGCTCCGGCATCCAACGCCTCGACCTTGTCCGCTGATCCGGTGCGGCCGGAGACGACGATGATCGGCACGGTCGTCCAGCCGCGCAGCGCCTGGATCACCTCGATGCCGTCGAGCCGCGGCATGCCGAGGTCGAGCATGATGATGTCGGGGTGCGTCTGCGCGGCGGCGGCCACGGCAGCGGCACCGTCAGCGGCCACGACCACCTCGTAGCCGTGGGCGGCGAGGGTGATGCGCAGCGCCCGCACCATCTGCGGGTCGTCATCGGCGATGAGGAGCTTCACTCCGTCTCCTCCTGCGTGAGATCGGGCTCTCCTGCCAGCGGCAGCGAGATGACCATGGTGAGTCCACCGCCGGGGGTGTCCTCGGGTGTCAGGGTACCGCCCATGCCCTCGGCGAATCCGCGCGACAGCGCGAGGCCGAGACCGAGACCGGTGGTGTTGTCGGTGTCGCCGAGGCGCTGGAAGGGCTGGAAGATGCGGTCGCGATTCTCTGCCGGCACGCCTTTGCCCCGGTCGATGACGCGGATCTCGGCGCGCTCGCCGAGGGTGCTCGTCGACACGATCACCCGACTGTCGGCGGGCGAGTGGCGGTGCGCGTTCGCGATCACGTTCACCAGCACTCGCTGCAGCAGCACCGGATCGGCCGACACCGCCGGCAGATCGGCATCCAATGCCAGCTCCACGTCGTCGGGGCCGAGGCCGAGTTCATCGACCGCCGCCAGCACGGGACCCGCGACATCGAGTCGCATGCTCGAGACCGCGAGCACTCCCGCCTGCACGCGGCTGACGTCGAGCAGATCCGTGACCAGCGACGACAGGGTGGCGAGGCTCTCATCCGCCGTGGCGAGCAGTTCTTCCCGATCGGATGCCGACAGTCTGTGCGCCCCGCGGAGTCCGCCGATCGCGGCGACGGCCGACGCGAGTGGTCGGCGAAGGTCGTGGCTCACCGCCGACAGCAGGGCACTTCGCACCTGGTCGGTCTCGGCGAGAGCGGCGACCTCGCGCGCTGTGGCACGCAGGTCGGTGTGCTCGATCGCCGCCGCGAGCTGGGCGACGATCGCATCGAGCAGTCGCCGGGCGGGGGTGTCGAGGGGCTCGCCGTGCAGCTCGAGCACGGCGGGAGACGAGCCGCCCGCGCCGACCGGAATCGAGGTGGCCCGACCGTCTGGCACGGGTTCGCCGTCGCTCGCCAGCACCTCGCCCTCGGCGGTGAGCAGGCGCACACCGGTGAGGCCGAAGGCCTCGCGCGTGCGACTGACCATCGCGAGCACGGCGTTGTCTCCGCGGAGCACGTTGCCGGCGACCGCGGCGAGGAGTTCGGCCTCGGCGGCGGCGCGCTGGGCCGTGCGGGCTCGCCGTGCGGCCTGGTCGACGATGATGCTGACGAGGATCGCGATGATCACATAGAGCGCGAGGGCGAGCACGTGCAGCGGATGCGCGATCGTGATGGTGAAGATCGGCGAGACGAACAGGAAGTCCAGTGTGATGCCCGAGAGCACCGCCGCGAAGACGGCCGGTCGCAGCCCGCCCACCAGCGCGACGATCACGACGAGCAGCTGGAAGGCCAACACCTCGACCGTGATCGACTCGGGACTGCGGAAGGCGAACATCGCCCACGAGAGCAGCGGTCCGACGATGAGCGCGATCACGAAGCCGAGCAGCTGGCGTCGCCAGCCGAGCGCGCCGCCGGTGATGCGGGGGAGCGCAGCGCGCCCGCCCGCGGCGGCGTGCGTCACGATGTGCACGTCGATGTCGCCCGAGCGGCGGATGACCTCCGACCCGATGCCGGGTCCGGTGAGCGCGGCCGCGAGGCGACCGCGTCGGCTGACGCCGATCACGAGCTGCGTGGCGTCGGCGCCGTGCGCGAACTCGACGAGCGTGCCGGGGATGTCGTCGCCGATGATCTGGTGAAAGCTGCCGCCGAGCGACTCGACCAGTGAGCGCTGGGCGGCCAGTGCCCCCGGGGTCTCGTCGCGGAGGCCGTCTTGTGCGGCGATGTGCACTGCGAGCAGCTCGCCACCGGCCGAGCGTGCAGCGATTCGGGCCCCTCGACGCAGCAGCGTCTCGCCCTCGGGGCCACCGGTGAGGGCGACGACCACGCGCTCGCGCGCCTGCCAGGTGCCCTCGATGCCGTGGTCGGCGCGGTAGCTGCGCAGCGCGCTGTCGACCTCGTCGGCGAGCCAGAGCAGCGCGAGTTCGCGCAGCGCCGTCAGGTTTCCGAGGCGGAAGTAGTTCGACAGCGCCGCGTCGATCCGTTCGGCCGGGTAGACGAGGCCCGCCGAGAGTCGATCGCGCAGCGACTGCGGCGCCAGGTCGACGACCTCGATCTCGTCGGCGGCGCGCACCACGGCATCCGGGATGGTCTCCTGCTGAGTGATGCCTGTGATCTTCTCGACCACGGCGTTCAGCGACTCGATGTGCTGCACGTTCACGGTCGTGACGACGTCTATGCCTGCGTCGAGCAGCGCGTCGACGTCCTGCCAGCGCTTCGCGTTCTGCGAACCGGGGGTGTTGGTGTGGGCGAGCTCGTCGACCAGCGCGATCTCGGGGTGCCGGGCGAGAACCGCCTGCAGGTCCATCTCGCTCAGCGGCACGCCTCGGTGCAGATCGGTGCGGCGCGGCACCTCGGGGATGCCGATGGTCTGCGCCGCCGTCGCCGCGCGGTCGTGAGTCTCGACGATCGCGATCACGACGTCTCGGCCCTCGTCGAGCAGTCGGCGACCTTCGACGAGCATCTCGAAGGTCTTGCCGACACCGGGGGCTGCGCCGAGCAGCACGCGGAGTCGGCCGCGTCGCGGCATCCGCTCTGCCGTCATCAGCCCTCCTGCTCATCGAGCGCGAGATTGAGTTCGGCGACGTTGATGCGTTCTTCGCCGAGGAATCCCAGATCCCGCCCTTGAATCCTAGACTCCACGAGGTCGCGCACCTGCTGTTCGGGCAGGCCGCGCTCCTCGGCCACCCGCGGCACCTGCAGCAGGGCGTAGGCGACGCTGATGTGCGGGTCGAGGCCCGAGCCCGATGCCGTCACGGCGTCGGCCGGAACGGCATCAGGACTCACTCCTTCGCGCTCCGCGATGGCCGCCTGACGCTCGCCGATCGCCGTGACGAGGTCGGGGTTCTCGGGCCCCAGGTTGCTGCCGCTCGAGCCCGCTCCGTCGTACCCGTCACCGGCGGCAGACGGACGCGACTGGAAGTACTCGGGAAGCGCCTCGCCGTCGGCATCCGTGAAGGACTGCCCGATCAGCGAGCTGCCCTTGTCGTCTGCGAGCGGCGAGCCGTTCGCCTGGAACGGCATCAGCAGCTGGCCGATGCCGGTGACCACCAGCGTGTAGCCGACGCCGAGCACGAGGGTGAGCACGAGCATCGCGCGGATGGCGACGCCGGTGGTGCGGGCCACGGTGCGAGAGGAGGACATGAGATGCCTTTCAAAGAAGTCGGTCGTTGAGCGAGGAGCGGGTGACCTCGCCCGGTCGTTGAGCGAGGAGCGAAGCCCCGAGACGAAACGCGGTGAGTCGCGCTCAGAAGCCGGGGATGAGGGTGATCACGAGGTCGATCAGCTTGATGCCGATGAACGGAGCGATCACGCCGCCGAGGCCGTAGACGAGCAGGTTGCGCTGCAGGATCTGCGAGGCGCTCGCCGGGCGATACTTCACTCCTCGGAGTGCCAGCGGGATCAGGAACACGATCACGATGGCGTTGAAGATGATCGCGCTGGTCACGGCGGATGCCGGCGAGTGCAGCTGCATGATGTTGAGCGCCGCGAGGCCGGGGAAGACGCCCATGAACATCGCCGGGATGATGGCGAAGTACTTGGCGATGTCGTTCGCGAGCGAGAACGTCGTGAGGGCTCCGCGGGTGATGAGCAGCTGCTTGCCGATTCGCACGATGTCGATGAGCTTCGTGGGATCGGAGTCGAGGTCGACCATGTTGCCGGCCTCCTTCGCTGCCGACGTGCCGGTGTTCATCGCGACGCCCACGTCGGCCTGGGCGAGCGCCGGGGCGTCGTTCGTGCCGTCGCCTGTCATCGCGACCAGGCGGCCGCCCTCCTGCTCGCGCTTGATCAGTTCGAGCTTCTGCTCGGGAGTCGCTTCGGCGAGGAAGTCGTCGACCCCTGCCTCCTTCGCGATCGCGGCGGCGGTCAGCGGGTTGTCGCCCGTGATCATGACGGTGCGGATGCCCATGCTGCGGAGCTCTTCGAACCGCTCGCGCAGGCCGTCTTTCACGATGTCCTTGAGGTGCACGACGCCGAGCACCTCGCCGATGCCCTCGGCAGGCTTCACGGCGACGACCAAGGGGGTTCCACCGCTCGACGCGACGCCGTCGGTCAGGGTGGTGAGCCCGGCATTCGAGTCGAGTCCGAGCCAGGCGCTGATCGCCGAGCCTGCACCCTTGCGGATCTGCGTGCCGTCGGGCAGGTCGAGGCCGGACATGCGGGTCTGTGCGGTGAAAGGCACGACGACGGCTCCGACCGGCTCCTCGACCTGGATGCCGTGAGACGCGGCCAACGCGACGATCGACGCGCCCTCGGGCGTGGGGTCGGCGAGGGACGCGAGGGCGGCGACGCGCAGCAGCTCCTCGGGGTCGACACCCGCGAGCGGCAGCACCTCGTGGGCCTGTCGGTTGCCGTAGGTGATGGTGCCGGTCTTGTCGAGCAGCAGGGTGGTGACGTCTCCCGCGGCCTCGACCGCGCGTCCCGACATGGCGAGCACGTTGCGCTGCACGAGGCGATCCATGCCGGCGATGCCGATGGCCGAGAGCAGGGCGCCGATCGTCGTGGGGATCAGGCACACGAGCAGGGCGATCAGCACCGGGATGCTGACGGGCGAGGCCGCGTACGACGCGATCGGGTTGAGCGCCAGCACCACGACGACGAACACGATCGACAGACTCGCGAGCAGGATGTTCAGCGCGATCTCGTTGGGGGTGCGCTGACGGCTCGCGCCCTCGACGAGGGCGATCATGCGGTCGACGAACGTCTCGCCGGGCTTCGAGGTGATGCGCACGACGATGCGATCAGACAGCACCCGTGTGCCGCCGGTGACGGCGCTGCGGTCTCCGCCGGATTCGCGGATGACCGGCGCGCTCTCGCCGGTGATCGCCGACTCGTCGACGGTCGCGATGCCCGCGACGATGTCGCCGTCTCCGGGGATCAGCTCTCCCGCCGCGACGATCACGATGTCGTCGCGCTGGAGCTCGGCCGACGAGACGTCGACGGTTTCGGAGCGCTCTGCCGTGGCATCCGCACCGGCGTCGTACCGGACGACCTTGCGTGCCATGGTGCTGGTGCGGGTCTTGCGCAGGCTCGCAGCCTGGGCCTTGCCGCGGCCCTCGGCCACCGACTCGGCGACATTGGCGAACAGCACGGTGAGCCACAGCCAGATGGCGATGCCCCAGGTGAACGGCGCGGGCACCGGGGTTCCGCCCGAGTCGGCGGGGCCTCCGAGGAAGGGCTCGGCGATCGCGAGCACGGTGGTGAACGCGGCGCCGACCCAGACGAGCAGCATCACGGGGTTGCGCACGAGCGAGGCGGGGTTGAGCTTGCGCAGCGCGCCGGGCAGAGCCTGGGTCAGCTGCGCCCAGCCGAACGCTCGGGGCGGTTCGGTCGAGGCGGATGCCGCGGCATCCTGCTGTTCCGACGGCGTCTCGGAGGGGGTGGTGATGAGGGTCATGTCAGACGAGTCCTTCAGCGAGGGGTCCCAGTGCGAGCACGGGGAAGTAGGTGAGTGCCGTGATGATGACCGTGACGGCCGAGAGGAGGCCGACGAACTGCGGTCGGTGCGTGGGCAGCGTTCCGGTGTTCTCCGGCACGCGCTGCTGCGCGGCGAACGATCCGGCGAGGGCCAGCACGAGCACGATCGGCAGGAAGCGGCCGAGCAGCATCGCGATGCCGAGTGCGGTGTTGAACCACGGGGTGTTCGCGGTGAGGCCGGCGAAGGCCGAGCCGTTGTTGTTCGACGCCGAGGTGAAGGCGTAGAGCACCTCGCTCATGCCGTGCACGCCGGGGTTGAGGATGCTGGTCGCCTCGACGTCCGCTCGGATTCCCGGGATCGCGAAGCTCAGGGCAGTGCCGACCAGCACGAGGGTGGGCGTCACGAGGATGTAGAGGCTCGCGAGCTTGATCTCCTTCGGGCCGATGCGCTTGCCGAGGTACTCGGGGGTGCGGCCGACGAGCAGTCCGCCGACGAACACCGCGATGATCGCGAGCACGAGCATGCCGTAGAGACCCGATCCGACGCCGCCGGGGGCGACCTCGCCGAGCATCATGTTGAGCATCGGCATCATGCCGCCGAGTGCCGTGTACGAGTCGTGCATCGAGTTGACGGCGCCGGTCGACGTCAGGGTGCTGGCGCTGCCGAAGAGCGTGGATCCGAGGATGCCGAAGCGCGCCTCCTTGCCCTCCATGGCCGCCCCTGCGAGTTCGGGAGCGCTGCCGCGGCCGGCGAGCTCGAGGGCCGAGAGAGCGAAGGTCGAGACCAGGAAGATCGTTCCCATGACGGCGGCGATCGCGTAGCCCTGGCGGTTGTCGTCGATCATGCGGCCGAACGTGCGGGGGAGTGCGAACGGGATCACCAGGATGAGCAGGATCTGCAGCAGGTTGGTCCAGCCGGTCGGGTTCTCGAACGGATGCGCCGAGTTGGCGTTGAAGAAGCCACCGCCGTTCGTGCCGAGCAGCTTGATGGCCTCCTGTGAGGCGACCGGCCCACCGGGGACGGTCTGCGTGCCCCCGGAGACAGTGGTCACATCGGTGAAGCCGGCGAAGTTCTGCACCACGCCGCCCGCGATCAGGGCGATCGCGCCGAGCAGCGCGATCGGCAGCAGGATGCGTCCGAGCCCGCGGATCAGGTCGACCCAGAAGTTGCCGATCGTGGTCGAGCCGCGACGGGCCAGGCCGCGGATCAGTGCGACGGCGACGGCCAGGCCGACGGCGGCCGAGACGAAGTTCTGCACTGTGAGGCCCGCGAGCTGCACGGTGTAGCCCATCGTCTGCTCGGGCGAGTACGACTGCCAGTTGGTGTTCGCGACGAAAGACGCGGCGGTGTTGAACGCCAGCCCCTCGGGCACGGCCGGGAGTCCGAGCGACTCGGGCAGGAAGCCCTGCAGACGCTGCAGCCCGTAGACGAGCAGCAGGCCGACGACCGAGAACGCGAGGACGCTGCGGGCGTAGGCACGCCACGTCTGCTCGGATGCCGGGTCGACGCCGATCAGACGGTAGATGCCCCGCTCGGCCTTCAGATCACGAGGGGTGCTGAAGACGTGCGCCATGTAGTCGCCGACGGGGCGGTAGAGCAGCACGAGGGCGACGATCAGGACGGCGGCCTGGAGAACGCCGAACCAGAGTTCGGCGTTCATCGAAGAGCCGGCGCCCATCAGAACTTCTCCGGGGTGACGAGAGCCACCACGAGGTAGACGACGGCGGCCACGGCGAGGGCGGCGGCGATGATCTCGAAGACGATCACAGTCGTTCCACCCCCTTCGCGACCAGGGAGACGAGGGCGAACAGCGCGAGAGTCAGCGCGATGTAGATGATGTCGAGCACGAGACTCGATACAACTCCCGTGCGGACCGGCATATGGCGATCCTCACGCTTTGCCTACGGGGGCGTGCGGGATGCATGCGAGTTGCTCACGTTCCGAGGTCGCGTGGACTTTTTCGCGCCTCGATGTCGCATCCCGCCGTCGTCGTTCGTGGTGCAGGTAGGAGGCGACCGTTTCGGGTGGTCTCGCAGATGAGAGGCACGGTGACGACGTGTACAACGATCCGATGATGGCGAGTGTTCTCTACCGGCTGGAGGCAGAGGAGGCAGAGCAGGCCATCGAGCGGCGCCGCGTCGCCCTCGAGCATCCCGGCATGATCAGGCGGCCGTCGCTGTGGACTCGCGCTCGCCGCCTCTGGACGGGCGGCCCTTCTCGCCGACGCCGTGAGCGGCAATGATCATGGTGACGGCTGGTTCGCTGCAGATCCTGCTGGTTCGACCGGATGGAGAGAGCACAGATGACGCGATGGGGCGGCGCCCACGGGTCTCGTCCCGGAATGACGCGATGATTGCGGATGCCGGGCGGTCGCGACGCGCTGACATCGACGTGCGCGTCGCCCAGGTGTACCGCGAGGAGTGGGCGAGGATCGTCGCCGGTCTGACGCGGCGCTGTGGTGATCTCGGGCTCGCCGAGGAGATGGCCGCTGAGGCGTTCGCCTCTGCAGTCGAGCGGTGGCCGGCCGAGGGCGTGCCACCGAATCCGGGCGGATGGATCACCACCACCGCCTATCGCAAGGCCATCGATCGGCTGCGTCGGGAGTCGTCCCGCGACGCGAAGCAGCGGGAGGCACTGATGCTGCACGATCCCGAACCGCCCGAGCCGACCGGCGCCATCGACGACGATCGGCTGCGCCTGCTCTTCACGTGCTGCCATCCGGCGCTGTCGCTCGAAGGGCGCGTCGCCCTCACTCTGCGCGTGGTCGCCGGCCTCACGGTCGAGGAGATAGCGCGAGCCTTCCTGATGCAGGAATCCGCTGTGCGGCAGCGCATCACACGAGCGAAGTCGAAGATCAAGACCGCGCAGATCCCCTATCAGGTGCCCGCGCCTGAAGATCTGCGCGTGCGCATCGACGGGGTGCTGGCGGTGCTCTATCTCGTGTTCAACGAGGGCTACTTCGCATCCGGCTCCGAGATGCCGGCGATCCGCACCGAGCTGACCACCGAGGCGATCCGGCTCACCAGACTCGTGAGAGAGCTGCTGCCCGACGACGCAGAGGTCGCGGGGATCCTGGCGCTGATGCTGCTCAGCGAGGCGCGCTCACCGGCCCGGATCACGGCGAAAGGCGAGCTCGTGCGGCTCGATGAGCAGGACCGCGGGTTGTGGATTCGTGAGCTGATCGACGAGGGCCTGTCGGTTCTCGACCGACTGCGCGGGGCGGTTACCGGTCGCTACACGCTGCTCGCCCAGATCAATGCGGTGCATGCGGCGGCCGTGGATGCTGAGCTCACCGACTGGCAACGCATCGTCGAGCTCTACGAGCAGCTGGAGCGCGTCGACCCGAGTCCGGTCGTCACCCTGGGCAAGGCCGTGGCGATCGCCGAACGGGACTCACCACAGCAGGCGCTGGTCATCGTCGAGTCGCTGCGCGATGCACTGGCGGACTTCCATGGCTTGCACGTGACTCGGGCCGAGCTGCTGCGCGCGGCGGGCAGACCTGCAGATGCCATGGACGCCTACAACCGAGCGATCTCGTTGGCGAGCAACGACGCCGAGATCGCCCACCTGACCCGGCGCCGCGATGAGATCGCGGTGCCACTCGTGCCCGGACCCGCCGGGACCACGTCGAACGGAGAGAGCAGATGAGCAACAAGTACCTCGTGATCCACATGACCGACCCGACTGGAGGCACGATGCCGCAGGGAGAGGATCAGCGCCTGCTCGAAGACTGGGCCGAGGAAGGCGACGCGGCCGGCCGGCTGGGCGACGGTGCACCCGTAGCAGGCCCTGAGGAGGCGAAGTCTGTGGCTGTGCGAGACGGCAAGGTGCTCGTCACCGACGGTCCGTTCCCCGAGTTCAAGGAGTGGTTCGCGGGCTACGACATCGTGACCGCCGAGTCGATCGACGAGGCCGCGAGCTTCATGGCGAAGCATCCCACCGCCGTCATGGGGCGGGTCTACATCCTGCCGGTGGTGAAGCTCCCCTGGGACGAGTGACCACACCCGGCTGACAGGCCGCGAGCCGGACGCTCACCGGATCACACCCCCACCGGATCTACACTCAGCGAGTGAGTGCGACGCGACGGCGGCTGGGAGCAGGGACGATCATCGTCCTGGCGCTCATCGCCGTGGCACTCGTCTGCATCGTCACGGGCGTCCTGCCGTCAGCGGATGCCGGGGCGCTCGGTGCCCGCATCGCACCCGTGCTCGGGTTCGTCATCGCGATCACGATCGTCGCCGAGCTGGCCCGGGATGCCGCGGTGTTCGACGTCGTCGCTCAGCGTCTGGCTCGGTGGGGGCACGGGCGCGTCATCCTGCTCTGGTTGTCTGTCGTGGTGCTCGCCGTCATCAGCACGGTGTTCCTGTCGCTCGACACCACGGCGGTGATCGTGACGCCGGTCGTGGTCGTGCTCGCGCAGAGCGTCGGCATCCCTCCGCTGCCGTTCGCCCTCGTCACGGTGTGGTTGGCGAACACCGCATCTCTCGCACTGCCCGTCTCGAACCTCACGAACCTGCTCGCGGCACGGTCGATCGGTGACGACCCGCTCGCGTTCCTCGCGCTGAGCTGGGCGCCGACGCTCGTCGGGGTGCTCGTACCCGTCGTGATCCTCACGCTGCGACACCGACGCACGCTCTTCGGCGGGTATCGCACTCCTACAGGCGGCGACCCTTCCGACCGGGTGCTCTTCTGGGCGGCCTCCGGCATCCTGCTGCTCCTGATGCCCCTGCTCGCAGTGACGCATGACGTCTGGATCCCCGCGACGGTCGCAGCGCTCGTGCTCATCGTCGTGTTCGGCATCCGGCGTCGTCATGTGCTGCGGCTCTCGCTCGTGCCATGGCAGGCGATCGGCCTGGCGGCGGCCCTGTTCGTCGTGGTCGAGACCGCGCACGCGAACGGCATCCTCGACTTCCTGTCGGTCCTCGCGACCAGTGGACACGCGCCCGCAGAGCTGCTGCGTCTCTCGGCAGCGGGAGCGCTCGCCGCGAACGGGGTCAACAACCTGCCCGCCTACCTGATCCTCGAACCCACCGCCGGCGACCCGGTCGCGCTCATGGCACTGCTGATCGGGGTGAATCTCGGACCGCTGATCACACCGTGGGCGTCGCTCGCCACGCTGCTCTGGCACCACAGAGTGGTGTCGCTGGGTGTCGAGATCCGCTGGGGCAGCCTGATGCTCTGGGGTGCGATCGTCGCCGTGCCGACGGTGCTGGTCGCCACTCTCGTGCTCGCGTTCGTCGCAGGCTGAGACCGTTCATCCCGGCGCTGGCCCGGGGTAGGGAAAAGGGCAGCGACGCAGGTCACGGGATCTGGGGGAGGTCCGCAGCACGACATGGGGGAGTGTGTGCCGGGTGAGGGTCGCTGCCCTACGCCTCCACGCTACGCACATGTCGCCGGATCCGGTGAAACTTCAGTGCCTGATGTATGGTGCGAGGCCATGACACCGGCATAAAGTGTGCCCGTGGGCGACATCAGCGCATCTCTGCCGATTCGGCCGCGGCAGCTGATCCGCGACCAGGTCTTCGCCACGCTCGCCGAAGAGATCATCTCTGGGCGCATGCAGCCCCTCGAAGAGATCCGCGACCAGGATCTGCAGGCCGAATACGGCGTCTCCCGCACGCCCATCCGCGAGGCCCTGAACCGCCTCGCCGACCTCGGGCTCATCGAAGTCAGCACCAACCGGTTCACTCGCGTCGCCCCGGTCGATCTCGACGCCCAGGCCGACCGGGTCGAGACCGCCGTCGCGATGATCGGATACTGCGCGGTCAAAGCCGTGCCGACCTACACCGACGAACAGGTCGCGTCGCTGCAGGGGCGCATCGACGGTCTGCTCGCCGCCGGCCTCGCAGAAGCCTCCAGCCGTGAGGGGCTCAGCCTCTGGTACGCGCTGTGGGGTGAGATCGTGCTGAGCGCCCACAACCAGACGATGATCGACATCCTCGACGGGCAGCTCGCCCTGCACCTGACCAGAACCGTGCCAGCGCAACCGGTCGCCGCCGAGCTCGTCGACTTCATGCGCACGGGTCTCGAGCAGCTGCGCGCGCTGCTCGAGCGACGGGATGGCGTGGGGGTGCGCGAGGTCATCGAACCTCTGTTCCTGAGATCGACGATCGAGCCGCTCCGAGCGGCGGCTGCGCTCGCCGCCGCATCCGCATCCAGCGATCCGACACGCATCGGCCGATCACCCGGGGAATGACATGCCCGACCGGCGGATCGACAAGCTGAACTCCACGCGACTGCTGGGAGGGGTCGAGCAGCCACTGCCCCTCTTCACCTCGAGAGCGGATGCCGTCGTCGACTCGCTCGCGCACTCGATCGAGTCGGGCGAGCTGGCCCCCGGCGACCCCCTGTCGGTCACGGCCCTCGTGCAGCGCCTCAACGTCGCCGCCGGCACGGTGCGATCGGCCCTCGGCGCGCTCGAGGCGATGCACCTGATCGACCACCGGCTCAACAGGGCGTCCGTCGTCGTGACACCGACCCCCGCGTGGTTCGTCGCCGTCGCCGCCGAGTGCTCGGGGCTGTCGATCGCGGCGGCCGACCTGGGCATCGCGCACGCGACCGAGGCGCAGGTCACCGAGTTCGCCGCGAGGGCGGCGACCGTCAGAGAACTCTGGGAGACCGACGACAACGACCAGGTCGTCGGAGCAGAGGGGCTGTGGGAGCTGCTCGACCTGCTCGCGGTGTTCTCGCGCAACCGATACCTGAGCGCCCTGCACGCGTCGAAGAGGCCTGCGCTGGTGCTCGGCATCCGCTCGCTCAGCCGACCTCGCAACCCCGCGATGCTGCGATCGGTCGTCGACGTTCTGGTCGCCGCCGCGCGCGATCGCGACCGGCTCGAGGCGACCGACCTGGTCAGAGACCTTTACACCTTCGTGGTCGACGGGGTCACAGACCTCTGACCGTCGGCGTCCACTCCTCGGCGAGGACGCCGTAGTTCAGTCCGTCGAGCCACTCGCCCGACCGGTGCAGAGCGGTCTTGCGGCTGAACTCCTCTCGACGCATGCCGAGTCGCTCCATGAGGCGCCATGACGGCTCGTTGTCGGCGAAGCATCCGGCGTGCACGCGGCGCAGCCCCAGCGGACCGAAGCAGACGTCGATCACCGCGCGGATCGCCTCGGTCGCGTAGCCGCGCCCTGTGTATTCCGGGTCGAGCACCCATCCGAGCTCGGCCTCGATGCCCTTCGCCTGATCCGCGACCTCGAGCTGCGCCCACCCGTCGCCGATCCTGATCATGATGTCGCCGATCGGCACGGGCGCCAGGTCGTCGTCTGCGGGCAGCAGCTCGACGATGTGCATCGAGGCGAGCCGCTCAGGGTCGAGGTATCGCTCGCGGAACGCCTCGATCGTTGCAGGCGCCAGCCCGAGCCAGCGGTTCACCTCGGGCTGGCGTCGCCACTGCCACATCGCGTCGACATCGGGGGCGCTCATCGGTCGGATCTGCAGCCGCTCGGTGCGGACGGGCCAGACGTCGGTGCGCGGCGAATCTGTCATCGCCCCAGCCTATTGAGCCGTCTGATCCGCGACGCGGCGCATCTCGGCAGCGAGCGCCGCGTTCGTCCGCTCGTAATGCCCCGTGATGTTGTGTCGCACCTCGGGAGACTTGTTCTGGCTCAGCTTGGCGCGCGCATCGAAGCGGTCGACGCGCATTCTCAGGCCCACGGTGCCCTTCGCCGCGCGACGCGTGCCGGCCTCGTCCTCCGACAGGCTGCGCCCGTGCGGCGTGCCCTTCTCGAAGTGGTCGGTGAGCTGCGCGAGCATGGCGTAGTTCTCCTCCTCGCTGAGGATCTCGGGTGTGCCGTAGAGGTGGGCGGTGACGTGGTTCCAGGTCGGCACCAGGTCTCCCGGCGCGTAGAGACTGGGCGACACGTAGTCGTGCGGGCCCTGGATGATCACGAGGACCTCGTGGTCGCCCAGCTCGTGCAGCTGCTCGTCGGGGCGGCCGAAGTGACTCGCGATCACGATCTCGTGCTCGTCTTCGATCAGCAGGGCGGGATAGTGCGAGGCGACCAGTCCGGTGCTCGCGGGCGACACGAACGTGGCCCACGGGTTGCCGCGGATGAGGCGCTTCACCTCGAGTGGGTCGGTCATCAGGTAGCGGGGTGTGTGGCGCATCAGAACTCCTCGTTCAGGGCGTGAGTGGTGGGTCGGGGATTGATCAGTCGGGTGCGCACGGCGAGCGCGGCGGAAAGGATGACGGCTATGCCACCCAGTGCGGTGGGCCAGCCGATCTGCTCGTGAAGAAGCAGCGCGGCCCAGGCGATGCTCATCACGGGCTGGACCAGCTGGATCTGGCTGACCTGGGCCATGGGCCCGATCGCGAGCCCGCGGTACCAGGCGAAGAATCCGAGGAACATGCTGACCACGGCGAGGTACGCGAAGGCGAGCCACTGCGCGGGTGAGGCGGTCGGCGGGTCGGTGAACGCCGAAGCCAGGCTCAACGCGAGCATCAGCGGCGCCGCGAGCACGAGCGCCCAGGACACGGTCTGCCACGATCCGAGTTCCCGCGCCAGCAACCCGCCCTCGGCGTAGCCGATGGCCGCTGCGAGCACCGCGCCGAACAACAGCAGATCGGCCCAGTGGAGTTCGCCCAGGCCGCCGTTCTGCAGTGAGGCGAAGACGACCGCCGCGGCGGCACCCACAGCAGCGAACCACCAGAACGCTCGTCCGGGGCGCTCGCGGGTGCGCAGAACCACCATCACGGCTGTCGCTGCGGGCAGCAGGCCGATCACCACGGCGCCGTGGCTCGCAGGCGCAGCGGTCATGGCGAACGACGTCAGCAGGGGGAACCCCGCGACCACGCCGCCGGCGACGATCGCGAGGCGCCACCACTGCGCACTGGTGGGTGGATGCTGACGTGTCACCGCCAGCGCCAGGGCGGCGAGTGCTGCGGCGACGACCGCGCGGCCGGATCCGATGAACAGCGGCGAGAGGCCGCCGACCGCGATGCGGGTGAACGGGAGAGTGAACGAGAAGGCGGTGACGCCGAGGAGTCCCCACCAGAGTCCGGGACTCGAGGATAGCGGCGCACGTGGGCGGACGATAACGCTACTCTGATGTTTCATGAGTCAGGATAGCAGTGACCGAATCGTGGCCGGCCTCCGCCGGTGGATCGCGTCGGCTCCGCCGGGCGCCCGCGTGCCGTCGAATCGCGCCCTCGTCGCAGAGTACGGTGCGAGCCCCGTCACGGTGCAGAAGGCCATGGCGCACCTGGCGCGACTGGGGCTGGTCGAGTCGAGACCGGGGGCGGGCACGTTCGTGCGGGCGCAGCGACCTCCCCGCGCCGCGGACTACGGCTGGCAGACGTCCGCCCTCGGGGCGCCTCCCGCCCGACTCGCCGGTCTCACCTCGACGCAGCGCACCGTCGCCCCCGATGCGATCGGCATGCACTCGGGGTACCCCGCCGTCGAGCTGCTTCCCGAACGGCTCGTCCGCCAGGCGATCACCCGCGCGGCGCGCACCTCCTCGGCGCTCACCCGTTCACCCGCCGCCGGGCTGCCCGAACTCCAGGCATGGTTCGCCGCCGAGCTCGCGGCATCCGCACCGGCAGACGTCGCTCCGGCATCCGCGAGGGATGCTCTCGTGATCGCGGGCAGTCAGAGCGGGCTGAGCTCGATCTTCCGGGCCGTGGTCGGCGCCGGCCAGCCGCTGCTGATCGAGTCCCCCACCTACTGGGGTGCGCTGCTCGCTGCTGAGCAGGCAGGGGTGGTTCTGGTGCCGATCCCGTCGGGCCCCCACGGTCCGGATCCGGATGCCGTCGACCGAGCCTTCGCCGAGACCGGGGCTCGCGCGTTCTACGCGCAACCCACATTCGCGAACCCGACCGGCGCCAGGTGGCCGGCGGCGACGGGCCTCGCCGTGCTCGAAAGCGTGCGTCGACACGGGGCCTTCCTCATCGAGGACGACTGGGCGCACGATCTGGCCATCGAGGGCGATCCACGGCCGATCGCGGCGATGGACGATGACGGCCATGTCGTCTATCTCCGCTCGCTGACCAAGAGCGTCTCACCGTCGCTGCGGATCGCAGCGCTGATCGCCCGCGGCCCGGCTCGCGAACGCATCCTCGCCGACCGCGCCGCCGAGTCGATGTACGTGAGCGGGGTGCTGCAGGCCGCAGCGCTCGACGTCGTGACCCAACCGGCCTGGCGGACTCACCTCCGCGGATTCAGAGAACAGTTGCGGGCGCGACGGGATCTGCTGCTCTCGAGCCTCGCCGAGCACGCGCCGACGGCGATAGTCGAGACGGTGCCGACCGGCGGCCTCAATCTCTGGGCGCGGCTACCGGAGGGCACCGATGTCGTCGCAATCGTTCGCGCATGCGAGGCGCGCGGCCTCATCATCTCTCCCGGGTCCGAGTGGTTCCCGGCCGAGCCCTCCGGGTCGTATGTGCGCCTCAACTACGCCCACGCCGACCCGTCGCGTTTCCCGGAGGCGGCAAGAATCCTCGGGGGTGTGCTCGCCGCATCCTGAGCAGCGTCAGCTCTCGGGCGGACCTTCGGGCCGATGCGCGCGACGCCCGCTCACGACGACCGGGCGCCCGGCACGCTCCTGCCCGGGCAGGGGACGCGAGCGCCGTCCATAGATCAGCTCGGACGAGTCGAGCAGCCACGGCACGAGCGTGATCGACACCCCGTGCACGAGCATCAGCTGGTTGGCGAGACGACGCGAGCGCCGGTTGTGGAGGAATGTCTCCCACCAGTGCCCCACGATGTACTGCGGCAGGTAGACCGTGACCACCGACGAGCCGTGCTTCTCGCGGTACTGCGTGATGAACTGGGTCACAGGCTGAGCGAAGGACCGGAACGGCGACTCGACGATCACCAGGGGGATCGGCACGAGGTGGTCGGCCCATTCCTTCTGCAGCTGCGCGGCGTCGTCGGATGCCACGGCGACGTGCACCGCCAGCGTCTTGCCGTGCTTCGCGGCGACCGCATAGTCGATGGCCTTGATGACGGGCTTCTGCAGGCGGTTGACGAGCACGATCGCCAGATCGCCCGTCGCGCCGAACTTCGTCGTGTCGTCGATCGCGATCTCGTGCTCGACGTCGCGGTAGTACCGCTTCACGCCCATCATCAGGAACGCCAGCACCGGGATGGCGAAGAACACCAGGTACGCGCCGTGCGTGAACTTCGTGATCGTCACGATCAGCAGCACCGCGACGGTCATCGCGGCACCCACCGAGTTGATGACCAGGCCGATCCTCGCCGAGCGGCGATCGGATGCCGAGGCGCCGTCGATCCCCGATCCTGACGTCTTCTCGGCCGGTCCGCGCAGGATGCGCCTCCAGTGACGCACCATGCCGATCTGCCCGAGCGAGAACGACACGAAGACGCCGATGATGTACAGCTGGATCAGCGTGGTGAGCTTCGCCTGGAACACCACCAGCACCGCGATCGCGGCGATGCCGAGCACGATCATGCCGTTCGAGAACACCAGGCGGTCACCGCGGGTGTTCAGCGCCTTGGGCGCGTATCCGTCGCGGGCGAGCACCGAGCCGAGCAGCGGGAAGCCGTTGAAGGCGGTGTTGGCCGCCAGCAGCAGCACGCACGCGGTGGCGGCCTGAATGATGAAGAACAGGATGCTGCCGCCGCCGAACGTCGCCGAGGCGATCTGCGCCATCAGGCTCGGCTGCGGGTTCGAGCAGTCGAAGCCGATCAGGTCGCACGGGTTCTCGGCGTAGTGCACCCCGGTGATCAGCGCGAGTGCGGTGAGACCGGCGAACAGGCAGGCCGCGATCGAGCCCATCAGCACGAGCGTGGTCTGCGCGTTGCGCACCTTGGGCGTCCGGAAGGCGGGCACGCCGTTCGACACCGCCTCGACGCCGGTGAGGGCCGAGCATCCGCTCGAGAACGCGCGCAGGATAAGGAGGATGACCGCAGCCTGGCCGAGGTCTTCGGAGTGCACGGCGAACTCGGCGCTCGACGCCACCGGTGCATCGCCGAGGAACGTGCGGATGAGTCCCGTCACGATCATGAAGCCGACCGAGCCGATGAACACGTAGGTGGGGATGGCGAAGACGAGCGACGCCTCGCGCACCCCGCGCAGGTTCACGATGATGATGAGGATCACGAATCCGACCGCGAGCTCGACCCGCAGGGGATCGAGCCCGGGCACGGCCGAGATGATGTTGTCGACACCGGAAGCGACCGACACGGCGACCGTCAGCACGTAGTCGACCAGCAGGGCGGCCGCCACGATGACGCCGGGGATCTCGCCGAGGTTCTTCGAGGCGACTTCGTAGTCGCCGCCACCCGATGGGTAGGCCTTGATGAGCTGACGGTAGCTGAGCACCACGACGATCAGCAGCACCACCACGGCCACCGCGACGATCGGCGTGAACGACAGGAAGGTGAGCCCGCCGATGAGCAGGATCATCACCAGCTCCTGCGGCGCATAGGCGACCGAGCTCAGCGCATCCGATGCGAAGATCGGCAACGCCATCTTCTTGGGGAGCAGCTGATCGTCGACCTGCGCACTCGTCAGCGGGTCGCCGATCAGGATGCGCTTCACGCGAGGAGGAGCGTCGGTGTTGCCGCGGGTTTCTTCTGACACGTCGGGCGACATTACGCCCGCAAACGCCTTCCTCACGCCTTCCTCACGGAATCCCTACGGGTGCTCGAGCGTCCCTAACGGAATCCTCACGGGCCCCTGCCGCCGTCACTCCTGATGAGGGCGAGGCATGTACCACTCGGTGAAGGAGGTCGCCCGCCCCTCCGCATCGAGTCGGACGATCCAGAGGTTCACGTAGTCGCGCTCCGCCGGATACTTCGTGCGCCCCTCGACCACGACGAACTCGTCGTCTTCGCGCACGATCCACCAGTCGAACGACCACGTCCCCGGTTCGTCGAGGTCGTCGAGCCAGCCGGCGACGATGTCCGCCCGGCCGACGCGCGGCTCGGCGTCGGGGCTGGTGAGGTAGATCGCGTCTTCACTGAAGAGCGCGGAGATCTGCTGGGGATCGTTCGACTTCCAGGCCTCGACGTACGCCTGGGTCCACTTCTCTCCTGCGCTGGTCATGTCCTCCGTTCTAGACCCGGCCTCCGACATCGTCAAGGTTCTCGACTCCATCGAAGATGCACAGCCACTTCCGATCACGGACGGATAACGTCGAAGGCATGACGTCTCTTCAGGTCACCGACGACGCGATCCAGCAGACTCGGGAGCTCCGCGACGAGTTCCAGCGCTTTCTGCGCGAGTACGAGTTCGGCATGCGGGAGGTCGAGACGAAGATCGGGATCCTGCGCGACGAGTTCACCCACCATCACGCCTACAACCCGATCGAGCACGTGAAGAGCCGGTTGAAGACTCCCGACAGCATCGTCGAGAAGATCGCGCGCAAGGGGATCGCCGAGCCGGACTTCGAGCGAATCCGCTCGGAGATCACCGACATCGCGGGCGTGCGTGTGACCTGCAGCTTCGTCGCCGACGTGTATCGCCTGTTCGATCTGCTGACTGCTCAGGACGACGTGACCGTCGTCACGGTCAAGGACTACATCGCGAACCCCAAGGACAACGGGTACAAGAGCCTGCACGCGATCATCGAGGTGCCGGTGTTCCTGTCGACCGGAGCTCTGTCAGTGCCGGTCGAGGTGCAGTTCCGCACGATCGCGATGGACTTCTGGGCCAGCCTCGAGCACAAGATCTATTACAAGTTCTCGAATCAGGTGCCCTCGCACCTCGTCGAGAGCCTGACCGACGCGGCCGAGGCCGCAGCCGAGCTCGACAGCCGCATGGAGCGCCTGCACCGCGAGGCACACGGGGTGCCGCAGCGCCAGCTCGCGCCGCCGCCCCCGCCGCACGTCGTGCAGGTCTGACACGCCGCCCGCGCGATGGGTGCGTAGGCGGTTCGTTCACAATTCAGCATGAGCGCATCGAATGGGCCGGTTCTGGGGGTGTTCTGGCCGTTCTCGCGGCTTTCGTGCTGAATCGTGCACGGCGGCGCACGCGAGGACCGCGGTGTGCCGCCCGCGCGACCGTGTTGCGCGCAGCCGCGCACCCCTGGGAACATCGGCAGGTGGTGAAAACGCAGCAGCCTCCGGTCTCCGACGTCGAGCGAACCTTTGTGGAGCTCCCCGGTCTCGACGATCGCGGACGCCAGCTCTGCGAGTGCGACCACGGTGACGACGAGGCGTACGCCGCCTGCGGCCGCAAGGCCAAATGGCGCGTGACCGTCGACTGCGTCTGCGGCGAGAACCACCCTCGTCGTGTCGAGATCCTGTGCTCCCGATGCCTGCGCACCCTGCGTCAGCTGCAGGACCGCGACACCATCACCGCGCGCCGCCTCTAGCGACAGCTCCCGCGCGCCCATCCGTTCGCGTCTCCGCTCCGAACAAACGCTGACCACACCGTCGGCGGTGCGAAGGAGCAGACCATGGCACAGCGCAGCAAAGACATTCAGCGCAGCAAGAACACTCAGCCCGGCAAGGGCAGACGATTCATCTTCTGGGCCGCACTCTCTGGTGTGATCAGCGGGGCCGTCTTCCTCGCCACCGCTGAGCTGTTCGCGCTGATCTTCGCGCGCTCAGCGAGTCCGATCCTCGCGGTCGGCGGGTTCGTGATCGACATCGTGCCCCAGCCGTTCAAGGAGTTCGCGATCGCGACCTTCGGCGAGTACGACAAGATCGCGCTGTTGGTCGGTCTCGGTCTCGCGGTGGTGATCGCGTCGGCGATCGCCGGAATCCTTCAGCTGCTCCGTCCCCCGCTCGGCGTGATCGCCCTGGTGGTCGCGGGCGCGCTCTCCACCGCGGCGATCGTGACGAGGGCGGGAGTCACGCCCCTCGCCTTCCTGCCTCCGGTGCTCGGCACCATCGCAGGGGCGATCCTGATCGTCCTCCTGATCCGCCGTCTGAAGACGTGGAAGGCGTCGGCCGTTCCCGTCGCGATGACCGACCGCAAGGGCGAGGGTCTCGCCGTGACCGATCGCGAGACGGTGGGCCAGGATGCCGAGCAACCCCCGAAGGCGATGGGGCGCCGTCAGTTCTTCATCCTCGCGGGCATCGCCAGCGCCTCAGCCGTCGTCGTCGGCATCGCCTCGCGTGCCGTGAGCATGACCGTCGCCTCCGTCGCGACGATCCGCGACGCCCTCAAGCTGCCCGCGCCGAAGTCGACCGTCACCGTGCCGAAGGGCGCCGAGCTCGACATCCCCGGACTCAGCACGCTCTTCACTCCCAACAAGGACTTCTACCGCGTCGACACCGCACTGACCGTGCCCACGATCGACCCCAGCACCTGGCGTCTGGTGATCGACGGCATGGTCGATCAGCAGGTCGAGATGAGCTTCCAGGACATCCTCGACATGGGACTCGACGAGTATGCGATCACCCTCACCTGCGTCTCGAACGAGGTCGGCGGCGACCTCGTCGGCAACGCGAAGTGGCTCGGTGTGCCGCTGCGCGATGTGCTGAAGAAGGCCGGCGTGAAGTCCGGTGCCGACATGGTGCTCTCGAAGAGCGTCGACGGCTACACGGCGAGCACGCCTCTGTCGTCGCTGACCGACGACAACATCGACGCGATCCTGGCGGTGGGCATGAACGGCGAGCCGCTGCCGCTCGAGCACGGCTTCCCGGTTCGCATGGTCGTGCCCGGCCTGTATGGCTACGTGTCGGCGACGAAGTGGCTCACCGAGCTGAAGGTCACGACCTTCGACAAGGACGAGGCCTACTGGACACCTCGCGGATACAGCGCCGAGGCACCGATCAAGTTCGCCTCGCGCGTCGACACCCCCAAGGTGGGCCAGGCGGTCGACGCCGGGCGCATCCCGATCGCGGGTGTCGCCTGGGCGCAGACGGTGGGCATCGAGCGCGTCGAGGTGCGCATCGATGAGGGCGAATGGATGCCGGCGACCCTCTCTGCGCCGATCAACGAGAACACCTGGGTGCAGTGGTTCATGGAGTGGGATGCCACCCCCGGAACGCACTATGTGGCCGTACGGGCGATCAACAAGAACGGCGACATGCAGATCGAAGAGCGTGCGCCGATCGCGCCGAACGGTTCGTCGGGCTGGCAGCGCTCGCTCATCCGCGTCGCGTGATGCCGGCGCGTCCTGCCGGATCTCGCCCTAGTGTGGGAGCCATGACGTCGCTCCCCGCCTGCGTGATCACCGTCTCCGACCGATCCTTCGCGGGTGAACGAGAAGATCGGGGCGGCCCCATCGCGGTCGGCCTGCTGAGAGATGCCGGGTGGCACTGCCCCGATGCCGAAGTCATCGCCGACGGTGCCTCCTCGGTCGCTGACGCGCTGCGCCGGGCGGTCGCGCGCGGCGTGAAACTGATCGTGACCACCGGGGGGACCGGCGTGGGCCCGCGCGATGAGACCCCGGAGGGAACCCGTCGGGCGATCACCCGTGAGGTGCCGGGCCTCGCCGAGGAGCTGCGCCGCAGCGGTCTCGCCGACACTCCGCTGTCGGTGCTGTCTCGCGGAGTCGCCGGGATCGTCGACCCCGCCGGAGTCCTCGTGGTGAACCTTCCCGGATCCCCGCGTGCCGTGGCATGCGGGGTTCCCGTCGTGCTGACCGTCGCGAGACACGTGGTCGACCAGGTCGCGGGCGGTGACCACTCGTGAACGAGGTGCGGATCGCTGGGATCTCCGAAGAGCGTCTCGACGTCGATGCACATCTCGCCGCGGTCGATGATCCCGCCCTGGGTGGGGTCACGACGTTCATCGGTCGCGTGCGCGACAACGACCCCGATGCGACGACTGCGGTGGTCGGCCTCGAATACAGCTCGCACCCCGATGCCGAGTCGACGCTGCGACGCATCGCCGAAGAGGCTGCGGCGGATGCCGTCGGCGATGCGAGAGTGGTGGTGGCCGTGAGCCACCGCATCGGTCGACTCGATGTGGGTGATGCAGCCGTCGTGATCGCGGTCGCCGCCGAGCACCGCGCCGAGGCCTTCGAGGTGTGCCGCGCGGTGATCGAGGACATCAAGACGTCGCTGCCCGTGTGGAAGCGTCAGGTCGAGTCCGACGGCTCCACGTCGTGGAAGGGCATCGGCGGCTGAGCCGACGCCCGAGTCAGCCCCCGGCGAAGGGCGGCAGCACGTCGATCAGCTGGGCGTCGTCGAGCGACCGGTCGTCGTCGCTGCGCACGCCGTCGACCATGACCGCGCATCGCGGAAGGATGTCGACGAGAGCCGGATGCTCCGCCACGACCGCGGCGCGCAGGGCTTCGAGCGACGTCTCATGCCGTTCTTCCGCATCGACGCCCGCCGCCTCGGCTGCGGCGGCGAAGTAGCGCACGCGGGTCATCGCGATTCTCCCTCGCGCACCCAGTCGCCCGAGCGTCCGCCCGACTTCGCCACGATGCGCACGTCTTCGATGACCACAGACCGGTCGAGGCCCTTGATCATGTCGACGATCGCCAGAGCGCTCACCGACACGGCCGTGAGCGCCTCCATCTCGACGCCCGTGCGGTCGGCGGTGCCGACGGTCGCCTCGACGTGCACGCCGTCGTCGACGATGTAGAGCTCGATGTTGGCGCGGTGCACGCCGATCACGTGAGCGAGCGGCAGCAGGGTCGGCGTCGACTTGGCGGCCTGGATGCCGGCGATCCGCGCGACCGCCAGCACGTCGCCCTTGGGAGCGGTGCCGTCACGCAGCGCGGCGATCACGTCGGGGCTGCAGCGCACGAAGCCGCGCGCGGTGGCGGTGCGGACGGTCGGCTGCTTGCCGGTCACATCGACCATGTGGGCATGGCCGGCCGAGTCGAGGTGCGTGAAGCTCATTCGACCAGCATGACATCGATCGCATCGCCCACGGCGACGGCCTCGACCTCTGCGGGCACGATCGCGAATGCACGCGCTCTGGCGAGACCTCCGGCGAGGTGCGAGCCCGAGCCTCCGGCGGTCGCCGGGCGCACTGTGCGGTTCGCGAGGTCGACGACCGCGGGGAGGTACTGACGGCGGCCGGGAGGGGGCGTCCAGGACGCATCGGCGGTGAAGGATGCGCGGGGGCGATGGATCTCGGTGCGACCCTGCAGTGCGAGCAGCGCCGGTCGCACGAAGACCTCGAACGACACAGCGACGCTCACAGGGTTGCCAGGCAGTCCGAACACGAGGGTGCCGGTGTCGAGCACACCGAACGCCTGCGGCTTGCCCGGCTGCATCGCGACGCTCGCGAACTCGACCTCGCCGCGGCCGTCGAACGCACCGCGGACGGGCTCGTAGGCGCCGGCGCTCACACCGCCCGTGAACACGATCACGTCGGCACCGCGCTCGACCGCCGTCGCCGTGACGGTGCGCACGGCCTCGGCGTCATCGGCCACGCGGGCGACGAGCACGACCTCGGCGTCGGCATCCGCGACGAGCAGCTCGAGCAGGGGGCCGTTGGAATCGGGGATGCGGCCGCGGGCCGCACTCTCGCCTGGTTCGAGCAGTTCGCTGCCGGTCGAGACGACGGCCACCCGCGGCGCCCGGGTCACGGTCACACTCTCGACCCCGGCGGCGACGGCTGCGGAGAGCTGGAAGGCGCCCAGACGTTCGCCCGCGTGCACCACTGCATCCCCGGATCTCAGGTCCGCGCCGCGGCGACGGATGAAGGCTTCGGCGGCGGCCGGCGCGCGCAGCACTCGCACCTCGCCCAGAGAGTCAGCGAGGCCTCCCGCAGTGTCTTCGAAGGGCACGATCGCATCCGCCGCGGTCGGGGCAGGGGAGCCGGTCATGATGCGCGCGGCCTCGCCTGCCGCGAGCGGCGGGTCGTCCGACACCCCGGCGGGCAGGTCTGCGACGACCCGCAGCGTGACGGGGTTCTCTTCGGATGCCGCGGCGACATCGGCCGCTCGCACCGCGAAGCCGTCCATCGCGGAGTTGTCGAAGAGGGGGATGTCGTGGGCTGCCGTCGCCGGCTCGGCGAGGGTGCGGTGGGCGGCGTCGCGGATCGCCCGTGTCTCACCGGGCAGGGTGCGCACGGCGTCGAGCACGCGAGCGAGCTGCTCCTCGACCGATCGGCGGCCGCCTCCTGCGGCGCTCATGCCGACACCGCCGACCGGATCGCGATCTCGTGCTGCCTCGAGGTGAGGGCGTCGATCATGGCGAGGCGTCCGAGCAGTGGCTCGCCCGCGCCGGTGATGAGCTTCACGACCTCGGTCGCCAGCATCCCTCCGACCTGCACGCACAGCGCACCCAGCACGCCCACTTGCGCGCAGCTCGGCGGCTCGCCCTCGGTGCCGAGTGGGAAGAGATCGGTCAGCACGACGGGATCGCTCTCGGGCGGGTTCGACCAGAACACGGTGGCCTGCGCGTGCCACTCCTGCACGGCTCCCCAGACGAGAGGGATGCCGAGGGCCTCGGTCGCGGCCGCGACGTCGCGGCGGGTGTCGAAGGAGTCGCTCGTGTCGACCACGATGTCGGCGCCGGCGAACAGGCGCTCGGCATTCTCGGAGTCGAGTCGCTCAGTGGCGAGCAGGACGTCGGCGTCGGGCGACAGGGCCGTGATCGCGCGGGCGGCGGAGGCGGTCTTGGGGCGGCCGATGTCTTCGACGCGGTGCGCGAGCTGGCGCTGCAGATTCGTCAGTTCGACCACGTCGTCGTCGATCACGGTGATGGTGCCGATGCCGGCGGCTGCCAGCGCGAGCAGCACGGGGGAGCCGACGCCGCCGGCACCGACGACCGCGACGTGGGCGGCCGAGAGCCGGCGCTGCCCCTCTTCGCCGATGCCCGCGAGCACGGCGTGCCGGGCGGTGCGAACGAGCTCCGCCGGATCGAGGGCGGGTGCGGGTGCGACGAGCGGCTGCATGGCACCAGGCTATGCCCGGCGTGCGACGTCGCGGTGAAGTCAGCGAGATTCGTCGACGTCGGAGAGTGGACGGGAACGCGCCAGGGTGTCGTGCTCCGCATATGCGGTCGATTTATCCCGAAGTATCCGCATTCGCGGTAATGTTCACGCATGCAGACCTTTCGAATCGCCCGGGCCGCGCAGCTGCTCGGCGTGAGTGACGACACCGTGCGGCGCTGGGTCGATCAGGGCCTGCTGCCGACGACCGATGCAGTGCCCGCCGAGATCCCCGGCGATGCCCTCGCAGCGCGGGCAGTCGAGCTGGCCGATGAGGCGCACGAATCCAGCGACGCCCACTCGAGCGCCCGCAACCGCTTCGTCGGCATCGTGACCCGTGTGCAGATCGACGGGCTGATGGCCCAGGTCGACCTGCAGTCCGGTCCGCATCGCGTCGTCTCCCTCATGTCGGCCGAGGCGGCACGCGATCTGCACCTCGAGGTGGGTTCTCTGGCCACGGCATCCGTCAAGGCGACGCAGGTCGTCGTCGAAGTGCCGAAGGCCTGACATGCGCCGCACACCGCGCCGAACCGTCGCGATCGCACTGGCTGCCGCCGCCCTCGTGCTGACCGGGTGTGCCGTCGAGTCGCCGACACCCGCTGGCACTGAGGGGGCGTCCGGGGGCGCGGTGAGCGGCGAGCTCACGGTGTACGCCGCCGCGTCGCTGTCCGGCGCCTTCGACGAGATCGGCGATGCGTTCGAGCAGGAGAATCCCGAGGTGCGGTTCACCGGCGTGTACGACGGCTCGTCGACGCTGGTCACCCAGCTGCTCGAGGGTGCCCCCGCCGATGTGTTCGCCTCTGCAGACGAGGCCAACATGCGCAAGCTCGAGGATGCTGCGGTCGACCCCACCCTGTTCGCCTCCAACACGTTGGTGATCGCCGTTCCTGCGGGCAACCCCGGCGGGGTGGAGACCCTCGATGACCTGGCCGACGTCACGACGGTGCTCTGCGCGCCCGAGGTGCCGTGCGGCGCGGCATCCACGACCCTGCTGTCGTCTGCCGGAGTCGAAGTCGATGCGGCGAGCCTCGAGCAGAACGTCACAGCGGTGCTCACCAAGGTCGCAGCAGGGGAGGCGGACGCCGGGCTCGTCTACGCGACCGACGTGGTCGGCCGCGACGATGTCGAGGCGATCGTGCCCGACGGTGCCGACGAGGTCGTCAACCACTATCCGATCGCAGCGTTGTCCGAGGCATCGAACTCGGCGGGGGCTGAGGAGTTCGTCGCCTTCGTGCTCTCGGACGAGGGCCAGCGGATCCTCGCCGACCACGGTTTCGGGGCGCCGTGAGCGCCGCGGTCTCGCGCGGATACGCTCCACGCACGCTGGCGATCCCGGCTTTGATCGGCTTGGCGTTCCTCATCCTGCCGCTCGCGGCTCTCGTCGCCCGCGTCGAGTGGTCGACGTTCATCGCCGACGTGACGTCGGAGGCCGCACGCTCGGCGCTGCTGCTCTCGCTCGGCACAGGTCTCATCGCCACCGTGCTCTGCATCGTGATCGGAGTGCCGCTGGCTCTGACGATCGCCCGCTCGGGCCCGCGTCTCGCCGCCGTGCTGCGGGCCGCCGTCACCGTTCCGCTCGTGCTGCCGCCCATGGTCGGCGGCGTCGCGCTGCTCTATCTGTTCGGACGAGCGGGGTGGTTCGGCGGGCTCGGCCTCTCGTTCAGCACTCCGGCCGTCGTGCTCGCGCAGACCTTCGTGGCGCTGCCTTTCCTGGTGCTGGCCGTCGAGGGTGCCGTGCGCACCTCCGGGGTCGAGTACGAGCGCACGGCGGCGGCTCTGGGCGCCGGACGCTGGACGATCCTCCGCCGCATCACGCTGCCGCTCGCCGCGCCCGGCATCGTCGCCGGAGTGGTGCTGTGCTTCGCCCGGGCCATCGGCGAGTTCGGAGCCACTGCGCTCTTCGCCGGCAATCGCCCCGGGGTCACGCAAACCATGCCGCTGGCGATCTACACCGCCTTCAACGGCGCCGGCGTCACCCAGGGCGCTGCGGTCGCCCTCGCGCTGCTGCTGCTCGCCACCGCGATCCTCGTGCTGCTGCTCGTGCGTGGATGGCGTCCCGGGGCGGCGCGATGACCGGCGCAGAGGGTCTTCGCGCCCACGTCGTCGTGCAGCGTGAGCACTTCGTCGTCGACGTGTCGCTGCAGGTGCCCGCCGGCGCGACAGTGGCCGTGATGGGCCCGAGCGGTGCGGGAAAGTCGACCTTGCTGCAGGCGATCGCCGGACTCCAGTCGCTCGATGCCGGAGAGATCGCGGTCGAGGGGCGCGTCGTGGATCGTGTCGCCAAGCCACGGGTGCGCACCGAGCCGATGCGCCGCGGTGTCGTGCTGCTCGGGCAGAAGCCGAGGCTGTTCCCCCATCTCTCGGTCGGCGAGAACGTCGCCTTCGGTCCGCGCGCTGCGGGCATCGAGAATCGTGCTGCCCGCGCAGGCGCCGACGACTGGCTCGCACGGGTCGGGCTCGCCGGCTCCGGAGAGCGGATGCCGCACGAGCTGTCCGGTGGCGAGCAGCAGCGCGTCGCCGTCGCTCGTGCGCTCGCCGCATCCCCTCGCATCGTGCTGCTCGATGAGCCGCTCGTGGCCCTCGACCCCGAGACGGCCGGAGACATCAGGCGGATGCTGCGCGATCAGCTCGCCTCGACCACCACCGTCGCCGTCACCCACGATGCGGCGGATGCCGTCGCGCTCGCCGACCGATTGATCGTCGTCGAGTCGGGCCGTGTCACCCAGTCAGGGCCGGTGCGCGACGTGCTCGCCACCCCGGCATCCAGGTTCGTGGCCTCGATCGCCGGGCTCAATCGCCTGGTGGGTATGGCGAGCGGAGGCGCGTGGCGCAGCGGTGAGGTGCTGCTGACCAGCGCGGATCCGGCGTCGCGTGCGCTCGCTGCGACGGACGGTGCCGCGCTCGCCGCGGTGTTCCGTCCGGGGGATGTACGGGTCGCGGAGGCTGGCCCGGAGTCGTGGACGGCCGTGGTGACGCGCGTCGAGCCCACGCTGGGAGGCGTGCGCGTGCACACCGATGCGGGTGCGGTCGACCTGTCGCTGGATGCTGCCGGGGGCCTCACGGTCGGGGACAGGCTGCGGCTGCGCATCGACCCGGCGCTCGTGGGATTCGTCGCCGTCACCTGAGTCCGCCTCCGCTGCGCCGGATTGCTCACGGCATCCCGGATGGCTGATCGGATTCGGCCTCTCCGCCGGCCACCCGGGGACTCGTCAGCCGGAAAGGTTCCAGCATCGATGGTTCATCCGCACAGCCCATTCACCTGTCGATCGTGGCCATGTTCGCGTCGTCATGCCGTGCGCCCGCAGCCGGTTCGAGCGCGGTCAGTCGGTCGGCCTGGTCGGCGGTGAGCTCGACGGCGTCCGCGGCGGTGTTCTCCTCCATTCGGGCAACGCGGCGCGTGCCGGGGATGGGCGCGATGTCGTCGCCGCGAGTGAGGATCCACGCCAGGGCGGTCTGCGCCGGCGTCGCGCCGATCTCGGCTCCGATCGCGCGCACCTCGTCGACGAGGCGGAGGTTTCGCGTGAAGTTCTCGCCCACGAACCGCGGGTTGGTCTTGCGCCAGTCGTCGTCGGGGATGTCGGCCGCTGAACGGATCTGACCGGTCAGCAGACCGTGTCCGAGCGGTGAGTAGGGAACGAAGCCGATGCCCAGTTCGCGCAGCAGCGGCAGGATCTCCGACTCCACATCACGGGTCCACAGCGAGTACTCGGTCTGCAGCGCCGACACCGGATGCACGGTGTGCGCGCGTCGGATCGTCTGGGCGGAGGCTTCGGAGAGCCCGAAGTGCAGTACCTTGCCTTCGGCGACCAGGTCGGCGACCGCGGCCGCCGTGTCTTCGATCGGCGTGTTCGGGTCGACACGGTGCTGGTAGTAGAGGTCGATGTGGTCGGTGCCCAAGCGTCGCAGGGAGCCTTCCACGGCGGCCTTCACGTTCTCCGGGCTGCTGTCGGTCACACCCGGTCCGCCGCCGGAGTGTGAGACGAGCCCGAACTTGGTGGCGATCTTCACCTGATCGCGGCGCCCCCTGATGGCCTGACCGACGATCTCCTCGCTGAGGTACGGCCCATAGATCTCGGCGGTGTCTATGTGGGTGACGCCCAGGTCGAGGGCGCGGTGGATGGTGCGGATGGACTCGTCGTTGTCGAGGCCACCCCCGGTCGTGTATGTGCCCGCCATGGTCATGGCGCCGAGGCCGATGCGCGAGACGTCCAGGCTTCCGAGGTGTGCGTTCTTCATGACTGTTCCTTCTGTCGGATGATGATTCGAGTCAACGCTCTTCGGCCCGAGTTAGCGTGGCCCCGGCTATGGGTGCACCGACAGGACCCCTCTCGACCGAGCGGATCGGCGTACCGTCGTTGGCATGGAGACCCACGACGCCATCAGCGAGTTCCTCACGACGAGGCGTGCCAAGCTCACCCCCGAGCAAGTCGGGCTGCCCGACTTCGGCGGTCGTCGTCGGGTGCCGGGGCTGCGCCGAGAAGAGGTCGCCCTCGTCGCCGGAATGAGTGCCGAGTACTACAAGCGCCTCGAGCGCGGCAACGCGGCCGGGGTGTCGGAGCAGGTCATCGACGGAGTCAGCCGGGCCCTGCAGCTCGACGATGCCGAACACGCGCATCTGCACGACCTCATCAGGGCGGCGAACGCCGGAGCGCATCGGCAGCCGCGTCGTCGTCCCGTACGGGCGCAGCAGCTCACGCCGGGCTTGCGGCAGACGATCGATGCGATCTCCACCGTTCCCGTCTATGTGCAGAACGGTCGTCTGGACGCGGTCGCGACCAACGCCCTCGGTCGGGCGCTGTTCTCCGAGATGCTCGATGACGCGCATCCCCCGGCCAATGCGGCACGGTTCATGTTCCTCGATCCACGCGCCCAGTCCTTCTACCGGGAGTGGGACGCGCAGACGCGTCAGATCGTCGCTGTGCTCCGTGCCGAGGCAGGTCGGTCGCCGTACGACCGGAAGCTCAGCGATCTCGTCGGTGAGCTCTCCACCCGCAGCGATCTCTTCCGTACGCTGTGGGGAGCCCACGATGTGCGGGAGCACCGCACGGGGATGAAGAAGGTGCACCACCCCGTGGTCGGAGACCTGGACCTCACATTCCAGGCCATGGACCTCGCGTCCGACCGGGGTCTCTCGATGATCGTCTTCTCTGCTGAGCCGGGCTCGGCCACCCATGAGCGCCTCCAACTGCTCGCCAACCTGGAGCACACGGCGGTGCGCGAAGCCGCGAAGGAGAACGGTCGAGCCTGATTCGCCGCGGCTCCGGGTGCCGGCGGGATCCCGGATGGCTGATCGGATGCGGCCGCGGATGCCGCCAGGTGGGCGAACACCAGCCAGGCGGTCCCGTCCGAGCCGACCGGCTCCGCGACCTGGCAATATGCCGGTCGTCGCGCCCGCATGGGCCGCGGTGTCGGAGGCGCGGGTAGTCTCGGAACATGTCGGGGAGAGGGAACGAGCGATGACGGCTGTGCCGGTCGTGATCGGGATGCGAGCGCCGAGCGCCGCGGTCCTCGATGCCGCCGCGCCCGCGTCGCAGGGCCTCGTCGACACGCACGGTCGCGTGCACCGCGACCTGCGCATCTCGCTGACCGACCGCTGCTCGCTGCGCTGCACGTATTGCATGCCCGAGCAGGGCAACGAATGGCTCGCGCGCACCAGCATCCTGTCGACCGACGAGATCGTCGAGGTGGCGCAGGTCGCGGCCTCGCTCGGCATCCGCACCTTCCGGCTCACGGGCGGTGAACCGCTGCTGCGCGCCGACATCGTCGAGGTCGTTCGCCGCGTCTCGGCGATCCAGGGCGACGAGGGCCCCGTCGAGGTCGCCATGACCACCAACGGCATCACGCTCGCGAAGCACCTGCCCGCACTGATCGACGCCGGGCTCACACGTCTGAACATCAGCATCGACACGGTCGACCGTCAGCGCTTCGCCGACCTCACCCGCCGCGACCGCATCGACGACGTGTTCGAGGGCATCGCGGCAGCGGCGGCATCCGAACTGCGCCCGCTCAAGCTGAACACCGTCGCGATGCGCGGCGTGAACGACGACGAGCTGCCCGACCTGGTCGCCTTCGCGATGGAGGTCGGCGCACAGCTGCGCTTCATCGAGCAGATGCCGCTCGACGCCGGCCACACGTGGGACCGCGCCTCGATGGTCACGCGCGAGGAGATCCTCGAGAAGCTCGGCGCGCGGTGGAGTCTCGAGCCCGTTCCCGGACGCGGCGGAGCACCGGCCGAGAAGTGGCGCATCGATGGCGGCCCGCACGAGGTCGGTGTGATCGCTTCGGTCACCGCCCCCTTCTGCGGCGCGTGCGACCGGCTGCGCCTGACGGCCGACGGTCAGCTGCGCAACTGCCTGTTCTCCAACGCCGAGTACGACCTGATCGGTGTGCTGCGCGGGGACGAGGCCCCCGATGCGGGTCACCGTGCCGAGGGGATCGGTGCCATGCTGCGCTCATGCGTGCACGGCAAGCTGCCGGGCCACGCCATCAACGACCCGTCTTTCCTGCAGCCCGCCCGCGGCATGAACGCCATCGGCGGCTGAGGCAGCGCCTCTTCGCGTTCACAATTCAGCAGAGAACGCGCGTTCCGCGGGCTCAGGGCAGGCTTGCGGCCCGGTTCCGGCCGTCCATGCTGAATTGTGAACGGCGAGCGAACAGCCTCAGTCGAGGAACTCGCGCGCAGCCGCCGACAGCGCCGTGACGCCGACCTCGATCGTCGGGTGGATCTCCGGTGCGAAGAAGGGCGAGTGGTTCGTCGGGATGTCCTTGTCGAGGGTCCCGGCCGCCGATGCCGCGGCGAACTTCGCCGCATCGACGCCGCCCCAGAACCAGAACACCAGGGGCGCCCCGGTGTCGCGGGCGAACCACGACACGTCCTCGCTGCCGGTGAACATGCCGGGGTCGATCACCGACGCCTCACCGAGCGCGCGCTGCAGCGCCAATGTGACGCGTGCCGTGGCATCCGCATCGTTGATCGTCGGCGGCAGGGTGTGGTCGGTGCGGATCTCGGGCTCGCGCTCTGCTCCCGATGCCGCGGCCTCGGCGCGCACGATGCGCTCGACGCTCGCGAGCACCTTGTCGCGCATCTCGTCGTTCGGGTAGCGCAGGCTGAGCTCGAGCTTCGCCTCGGCGGGGATGATGTTGTTCTTCAGACCCGCGTGGATCGAGCCGACCGTCACCACGGCGACGTCGCGGGGGTCGACCTCTCGCGAGGCGATGGTCTGCAGTCGCATGACGGTCGCCGCGGCCATGACGACGGGGTCGATGGTCGAGTGCGGCCGCGAGCCGTGACCGCCGCGTCCGTGCAGCACGACGGTGAGGCCGTCGGATGCCGCCATCTGGGTGCCTGGGCGTACGCCGATCGTGCCGGCGGGCAGGGGAGTGACGTGCTGGCCCAGGACGACATCGGGGTGGGGCACGAGGTCACGGAGGCCGGCGTCGAGCATGGCGCGGGAGCCTGCTCCGTACTCCTCGGCGGGCTGGATCAGCACGACCACGGTTCCCGACCAGTCGTCCTTCTCGGCGACGAGCTTCTCGACCGCACCGATCATGGCGGTGACGTGCATGTCGTGACCGCAGGCGTGCATGACGGGCACGGTGTTGCCGGCGGGGTCGATGCCGGTCGCGGTGCTGGCATAGGCGAGGCCGGTCTCTTCGCCCACGGGCAGTGCATCCATGTCGGCGCGCGCCCAGACGACCGGACCTTCGCCGTTGCGCAGGATGCCGACCACGCCGGTGACGCCGATGCCCTCGTGCACCTCGAGGCCGAGATCCCGCAGGTGACCGGCGGCGATGCCGGCGGTGCGCGTCTCCTGGAACGACAGTTCAGGGTGCTGGTGCAGGTCTGTGTAGAGCGCTTCGAGGTCGATCGTCATGGCCCCGAGCCTAGTCGTGGCACCTAGTCGCGGCGGTACGACTCCAGTGCCGGTCCGGGGTGCAGCACACCGTTGACGATCGAGCGGATCGCGAACTCGCTCGCCTCGCCCAGGTCGAAGACGTCACGGTGCAGCAGCCACTGCAGCTGCAGCCCGTCCATCACGGCGAGGATGCTGGCGGCGGCGGTGGCCACGGTGTCGGGCTCCGTCACACCCTCCTGCGCGCACAGCAGGTGGAAGGCGTCGGTGACCTCGCGCCGCAGGGTCGTGTAGCGGTCTTCGAAGTAGTCGCGACCGGGGTGGTTGTCGGTCACGGACTCCGACGACAGCACGGTGTAGGCCTGCACGATGCCGGGGCGCCGTTCGTTCGCGACCGCCGTGCGCACGAGGTGCAGGAAGAGCTCCGGCCCGCCGGGGATGTGCTTCTCGGCGAGCTCTGCGACGTCCGCCTGGTCGCGGTAGGCGAGCACCTCGAGCAGCAGCTTCTGCTTCGAGCCGAAATGGTGCAGCACGCCGGCGTGGGTGATGCCCACCTGCTCCGCGACATCGGCGAGAGTGCCGTTCGTCGACCCCTTGTTGCCGAAGATCTCGACGGCGGCTTTGAGGATCTGCTCCCGCTTCTCGCGTGTGGCAGGCCGGACGGACGTGTGGGCGACAGCATCCTTCGACATGGTCCATCCTCTTCTGCACCGAATCCTGCACTGGATCGTACTTGCCAACTCTACTTACTGGCGGGTAACCTCGCACCAGCTTACTTTCTCGCCAGTAAGCGAATGAGGTCGGATGCCCGTGCACCGACAGCCACACAGCACAACGACCCGTGCCCAAGGAGAAGCAATGAAGCTCAGAAAGTCCATGATCGCTGTCGCGGCGATCTCCGCCCTCGGCGTCTCGGCCCTCGCCGGCTGCGCAGCCGGCGGATCGAACGACGGAGACGCCGGAGCAGGCGGCGCAGCCCTGACGATCGCCAAGCCCGACGGTGCGATCACCACCGAGTCGAACAACCCCTACGTCGGCGACTCGTCGGCCTCGAAGTACGGCTACGGCAAGGTCATCTTCGAGACCCTCGCCCTCGTGAACCAGACCGGCGATCGGGGGGTCACCCCCTGGCTCGCCGAGAGCATCGAGTGGAACGACGACTACACGGCCCTCACCGTCGTGCCTCGCAAGGACGTCACCTGGAGCGATGGCGAGCCCTTCACCGCCGACGACATCGTCTTCACCTACGAGCTCGTCTCGACCCCTGCGCTCGACACCGCAGGCCTCAAGTTCGAGGGCGCGACCGTCGACGGCGACGCTGTGACGCTGAACTTCGGCGAGTCGAAGTACGTGAACCAGGCCCGCGTGCTGCACGTGCCGATCGTGCCGAAGCACATCTGGGAGAACCTCGACGAGCCTGCCACCGACCCCGTCAAGGGCGACGACCTGGTCGGCACCGGCCCCTACGCGCTGTCGAACTGGTCGACCGAGTCGGTCACCCTCGAGGCGCGCGACGACTACTGGGGCGGCGACCTCGCGGTTCCCGAACTGCACTACGTCTCCTACGGCGACAACACGGCACTGACCACCGCTCTCGCACAGGGCGAGGCCGACTGGGCGCAGGCGTTCATCCCGCAGATCCAGGAGCAGTTCCTCGACGCCGACCCCGAGCACAACAAGTTCTTCGTGGCCCCGACGACCGGCTCTGCGACGCTGTTCATGAACCTGCAGCAGAAGCCGTTCGACGACGTGGCGTTCCGCCAGGCCCTCGCCTGGGTCATCGATCGCGACGCGTACGTCGACATCGCCCGTGAAGGGGCGAGCGAGCCGGTGTGGTCTGTGACCGGACTCTCGTCGATCCTCGAAGACGAGATCCAGCCCGAGTTCCAGGGCGAGGAGTACTCCGTCGATGCCGAGAAGGCGCGCGACCTGCTCGAGGGAGCCGGATACACCTGGAAGGACGACGCGCTGATCGCCCCCGACGGCACGCCCGTCTCGTTCACGCTCTCGGTGCCCTCGGGGTGGAGCGACTGGAACACCGCGCAGGAGCTCATCGCCGAAGACGTCACCGAGGCCATCGGCGCCGAGGTCAAGATCGACATGCCCGACTGGGGCGGCTGGGCAGGACCCCGCGACGACGGATCGTTCTCGGCCATCATCCACTGGCTCGAAGACAGCGGCACGGCCTACGGTCTCTACACGTCGACGATGGACCCGCGCTGGATCTCACCCGAGGGCATCGCCGGGTTCAACTTCGGACGCTTCGAAGACCCCGCTGCGACCGACGCGCTGAACACCTACGCCAACGCGTCGTCCGATGACGAGCGCACCGCGGCCATCACGACGCTCGAGCAGATCTTCGTCGAGCAGGTCCCGGCGATCCCGCTCGGCGCGCACCCGCTGCTCGGCGAGTACAACACCCGCAACTACGTCGGGTGGCCTTCGGAGGAGGACCCGTATGCCTCGGGCGACCCGACTCAGCAGAACATCGTGCAGATCCTCACGAAGCTGAAGCCGGCCGAGTAAGCACGAGGCGTCGTACGCAGATTCGGCGCGTTTCGTCTCGCTTCGCTCGCTCAACGACCGGGGGAGGCCACCCTCCCCGGTCGTTGAGCGAGGACCGAAGGACCGAGACGGAACGCGCCCCACCCGACCGACGAAGGACATCCCATGTCAGAACCCCTGCTCAGCGTGCGCGACTTCTCTGTCGTGTACGACGTCGATCCGCCCGTCGAGGCGGTGAAGAACGTGACGCTCGAACTGCAGCGAGGAGAGATCCTCGGCCTCGCGGGAGAGAGCGGATGCGGCAAGACCACCCTCGCCTACGGCGTGCAGCGTCTGCTGCGGGCTCCGGCCGTGATCGCGGGCGGCAGCGTGACGTTCCACGACGCATCCGGTGTCGACGTCGACATCAACGCGCTCGACGTCGATGCGATGCAGAAGTTCCGCTGGGACAAGGTCTCCATGGTGTTCCAGGGCGCGATGAACGCGCTCAACCCGGTGGCGACGATCGGCTCGCAGCTCGAGGACGTGTTCGAGATCCACCGGCCCGGCATGACTCGCAAGCAGCGCAGGGCCGAGGCCGAGGAGCTGCTCGAGATCGTCAAGGTCGGCCGTCAGCGCACGCGCTCGTTCCCGCACGAGCTGTCGGGTGGCATGCGTCAGCGCGTCATGATCGCGATGGCACTGGCGCTGCGCCCGCAGTTGATGGTCATGGACGAGCCGACCACGGCTCTCGATGTGCTGGTGCAGCGCGAGATCCTCAAGCAGATCTCGCAGCTGCGTCACGAGTTCGGCTTCTCGGTCATCTTCATCACCCACGATCTGCCGCTGCTGCTCGAGATCAGCGACCGCATCGCGATCATGCGCGAGGGCGAGATCGTCGAGCTCGCCTCCGCCGAGCAGATCTGGACGAACCCGCAGAACGACTACACGAAGACCCTGCTGTCGTCGTTCCCCCGTCTCACCGGCGCGAGAGGAGTGCTGACCCGATGACGACTCTCGAGTTCGCCGATGTCACCAAGGTCTACAACGTCAGAGGAGCCGGTCAGCTCAAGGCTCTCGACAACGTCAGCTTCACCCTGAACTCCGGCCAGACCATCGGTCTCGTCGGTCAGTCGGGCAGCGGCAAGTCGACCATCGCGAAGATCCTCACCCAGCTCGAGACGCCCACGTCGGGCGAGGTGCGGCTCGACGGCACGCCCATTCCCCGGCGCGGCAAGGGCCTGAGGAAGTACCGTCAACAGCTGCGCATGGTCTTCCAAGACCCGTTCGCGTCGCTCAACCCGTACCACTCGATCAGGTACCACCTCGAGCGCCCCATCCGGCTCGACGACGTCGTGCCCAAGAACGAGACCGAGGCAGAGGTGCGCCGACTGCTCGAGCGCGTGCGCCTCGATGCGGATGCCGTGATCGACCGCCGTCCGCACGAGCTCTCCGGTGGCCAGCGTCAGCGCGTCGCCATCGCCCGCGCGCTCGCCTCGCGTCCGTCACTGCTCGTCGCCGACGAGCCCGTGTCGATGCTCGACGTGTCGATCCGTCTCGGGGTGCTGAACCTGCTCGCCGATCTGCAGCGAGAAGAGGGCCTCGGAGTGCTCTACATCACCCACGACCTCGCGACCGCGCGGCACTTCAGCGACAAGATCATGGTGCTCAACCAGGGTCGCGTCGTCGAGTACGGCGATGCCGACGACGTGATCCTCAACCCGCAGGACCCCTACACGCGCGAGCTGCGGGCGGCGTCTCCCGACCCCGACACGCATTTCGCGACGACCGGCTCGCACGGAGGTGCACTGTGACCACCGCATCCCCCGATCTGGGTCAGATCGAACAGGAGAACCGCGACGCGCTCGAGGTCGGCACGACGGCGACCACCGCGCAGAAGGGGAGGAAGCTCGTACCCTGGCGGTTCTTCGCCGGACGCGCAGGGTTCTACCTGTTCACGCTGTGGGCGGCCATCACGATCAACTTCTTCCTGCCCCGGTTCATGAAGGGCGACGCGGTCAGCTCGTACCTCGCCCGCAACCGCAACGTCAGCCCCGAGGCTGCGGAGTCGCTGCGCATCCTGCTCGGCGTCGACACCGACAAGTCGATGTGGCAGCAGTACCTCGACTACTGGGCGATGCTGTTCCGCGGCGACCTCGGCATCTCCACGCTGCACGGTCTTCGTCCGGTGACCGAGGTGCTGGCATCCGCTCTTCCGTGGACGCTCGGCCTCGTCGGAATCGCCACGATCATCTCTTTCGCGCTCGGAACTATCGGCGGCGCGATCGTCGGCTGGAAGCGCGGCAGCAGGCTCGACGCGCTCATCCCGATCACAACGTTCTTCAACACGATCCCGTACTTCTGGCTGGGTCTGATCGCGATCGCGATCTTCTCGTCGACGCTCAAATGGTTCCCGTCGTCGCACGCCTACGACAAGGGCCAGTCGCCCGAATGGAGCCTCGACTTCATCGGTCAGGTGATCATGCACGGCACCCTGCCGGCGGTCACGATCATCATCGCGTCGCTCGGCGGATGGATGCTGGGCATGCGCAACATGATGCTCACGGTGCTCGACGAGGACTACATCACGGTCGCGCAGGCGAAGGGCATGCCGAACAGGCGGGTGCTGTGGGCATACGCCGCCCGCAACGCCGTGCTGCCGCAGATCCAGAGCTTCGCGCTGTCGATCGGCTTCATCGTCGGCGGCACGATCGTCATGGAGATGGTCTTCAGCTACCCGGGCGTCGGCAAGCTGCTGCTGGACGCCACCAATGCGAAGGACTTCGCCCTCATGCAGGGAGTCTTCCTGGTGATCACGCTGTCGGTGCTGGTCGCCAACATCCTCGCCGACATCGTCTACGCATACCTCGACCCGCGCACGCGCCAGACGGAGGCCTGACATGAGCGTTCCCACCTCGACCGACACCACGGCCCCCGACGGCAGCACGGTCCCCACCGGGATGCCGGAGACCGCGACGTTCCGCACCGCGCGCGACGGCGCGCCCGGCCGCAAGACCTTCTGGTCGCAGCTCGCGCACTCGTTCGCCATGTTCCGCAACCCCAAGTCGATCGCCGGCCTGATCATCCTCGGGGTGTTCGTGCTGATCGCGATCTTCGCCCCGCTGCTCGCCCCCTACGGGGCCACGCAGAAGGACCGCACGGCCCTGCGGCAGCCGCCCTCGCTCGACCACTGGCTCGGCACCACGCACATGGGTGAAGACGTGCTCAGCCAGCTGATCTTCGGCACGCGCGGCGTCGTCGTGGTCGGCTTCCTGTCGGCCATCATCGCGACGATCATCGCCATCACGATCGGCGTCATCGCCGGCTACGTGCGCGGCTGGAAGAGCGAGTCGCTCTCGGCCCTCACCAATGTGTTCCTCGTGATCCCCGGCATCCCGCTGATCATCATCGTGGCGTCGCAGTTCGAGAACCCGCCGCTCATCGTGATCGCCGCGGTGCTCGGACTCACGGGCTGGGCGTGGGGTGCGCGTGTGCTGCGCGCGCAGACCATGTCGCTGCGCAACCGCGACTTCATCCAGGCCGCCCGCGCCAACGGCGAACCGCTGCACCGCATCATCACGGTCGAGATGCTGCCGAACCTCATGGCGCTGATCGCGTCGAGCTTCGTCGGCACTGTCACGGCGGCGATCCTCGGCCTCACGACCCTCGCCTTCATCGGCGTGATCCCGGTGAGCAACCTCAACTGGGGCACGATCCTCTTCTGGGCGCAGCAGAACGGCGCGTTCCCGCGGCTGTGGTGGTGGTACGTGCCCGCGGGGCTCTGCATCGCGATCATCGGCGTCGCCCTGTCGCTCATCAACTTCGGCATCGATGAGTACGTCAACCCGCGGCTGCGGTCGGCGGGTGAGCGCGCCCGTGCGATGAAGAAGAAGGGGCTCAACGTGAACGACCCGGTGACGGCGGTGCGCAGCATCCCGGCGACCGACTCGGGTACCGTGCAGAGCGCCGCGGACGATACGACGAACCAGACACACGACACGAAGACACAGAACACGAAGTGATGACCTCTCAGACCCTGACCGAATCCCTGCCCTACCTCGACCCCGAACTGCCGATCGCGGCGCGCGTCGCCGACCTCCTCGACCGCATGACGGTCGAGGAGAAGGTCGGGCAGATGCTGCAGCTCGACGCCCGCGACGACCTCGACGACCACGTGCTGGGCAAGCACGTCGGCTCGATCCTGCACACCTCGCCCGAGCGCATCATCCGGGCGAACGAGCTGACCTCCCAGACACGGCTGCGCATCCCGCTGCTCGTCGCAGAGGACTGCATCCACGGCCACTCGTTCTGGCCCGGAGCGACCATCTATCCGACACAGCTCGGGATGGCTGCGACGTGGGATGCCGAGCTCGTCGAGAAGGTCGCGAGAGCGACCGCGGTCGAGGTCGCGGCGACCGGCATCCATTGGACCTTCTCGCCGGTGCTGTGCATCGCGCGCGACCTGCGCTGGGGCCGCATCGACGAGACCTTCGGCGAAGACCCGTTCCTGATCGGCGAACTCGCCTCGGCGATGGTGCGCGGATATCAGGGCGACGGCCTCGACGACCCGACCGCCATCCTCGCGACGGCCAAGCACTTCGCCGGCTACTCCGAGACGCAGGGCGGACGCGACGCGAGCGAGGCCGACATCTCTCGGCGCAAGCTGCGGTCGTGGTTCCTGCCGCCGTTCGAGCGGGTCGCACGCGAGGGATGCCGCACGTTCATGCTCGGCTACCAGACGACCGACGGCGTGCCGATCACGGTCAACGACTGGCTGCTCAGCGACGTTCTTCGTGGCGAGTGGGGCTACACCGGCACCCTCATCACCGACTGGGACAACGTCGGCCGCATGGTGTGGGAGCAGCACGTGCAGCCCGACTACGCCCACGCCTCGGCCGCCGCCGTGAGCGCCGGTAACGACATGGTCATGAACACTCCGGGCTTCTTCGAGGGCGCACTCGAGGCGGTGTCGAACGGGTTGCTCGCCGAAGACGCGTTCGACGACGCCGTGGCCCGCATCCTCACCCTCAAGTTCGAGCTCGGGCTGTTCGAAGACCCGCGGCTTCCGCAGGACGACCTGGATGCCGTGGTCGGCAGCGCCGCGCACGCCGAACTCAACCTCGAGACCGCGCGTCGCTCGATCGTGCTGCTCGAGAACGACGGCGTGCTGCCCCTGGATGCCGCGACAGCGCTGAAGGTCGCCGTCGTCGGTCCGCTCGCCGACGACGCCCAGACGCAGCTCGGCGACTGGGCCGGTGGCTCCGGCCAGGCCGGATGGCTCGACGGTCAGCCGCGCGAGATGATCACCACCGTGCTCGACGGCCTCGCAGGCGTCGAGGGGTGGTCGGTCACGCATGCGCGTGGCGCCGACATCCTCACGCTCGAGGAAGACCCTCGGGGCGCGAAGTTCCCCGATGGCCAGCCCCGGCCCTCGGTCGTCGTGCCGAGCGCACCGGACGAGACGCTGATCGCCGAGGCCGTGGCTGCGGCGGCGGAATCCGATGTCGTGGTCGCCGTCGTGGGCGACCGCATCGAGCTCGTCGGCGAGGGGCGCTCGACCGCGACCCTCGAGCTGATCGGTGGGCAGAACGCCCTGCTCGACGCGCTGATCGCGACGGGGAAGCCCGTGGTGATCGTGCTGCTCGCATCCAAGCCGCTGGTGCTTCCGGCATCCGCTTCGCAGGCAGCCGCCGTGATCTGGGCGGCGAACCCGGGCATGCAGGGCGGGCGCGCGCTCGCCGAGATCATCTCGGGTGCGGTCGAGCCGTCAGGGCGACTGCCGATCTCGTTCGCGCGTCACGTCGGTCAGCAGCCCACGTACTACAACCAGATCCGCGGACAGCACGGCGACCGCTACGCCGACCTCACGCAGTCCCCGGCCTGGGCGTTCGGTGAGGGGCTGTCGTACTCGACGGTGTCGTACGGCGAGCTGTCGCTCGCCTCGACGACGCTGGGTCGCGACGACACGATCATCGCCGAGGTGACGGTGACGAACACGGGGGAGCGTCCGGTGCGCGAGACCGTGCAGGTCTACGTGCGCGACTCCATCACGAGCGTGAGCTGGGCCGACCGGGAGCTCAAGGGCTACCGTCAGGTCGACCTCGCGCCGGGGGAGTCGGCGCGAGTGCGTCTCGAGCTCGCGGTGGCGGAGTGCTCGATCGTCGACGCCGCCGGCATCCGTCGCGTCGAATCCGGTGCGTTCGAACTGCTCGTGGGTCCGAGCTCGCGCGACGAGGTGCTGTTGAGCGCCGCGTTCACCGTGGCCTGATCATCTGTGACGGGGGCGCTCAGGCGTCCTCGTCGCGGAGGCGCTGCGGGCCCGCGCCCTGGCTGCTGAGTGCGTCACCCGGGTTCAGCAGGCCGCACGCCTTCATCGACAGGCAACCGCAGCCGATGCACCCGGTCAGCTCGCGTTCCAGGCGCTCGATGCCCTCGCGGCGCTTCTCGAGCTCGCGCTTCCAGCGTCGCGATGCGCGCTGCCAGTCCTCGTGGCTCGGCGTCTGCGTCAGCGGAACATCCGCGAATGCGTGCTGCACGTCGGCGAGGGGGATACCGAGGCGTTTCGCCACGGTGATGAGTGACACCCGGCGCAGCATGTGTCTGGCATAGCGCCGCTGGTTGCCGGCCGTGCGCGTGGAGGCGATGAGGCCGAGACTCTCGTAGAAGTGCAGGGCCGAGGGGGCGACCCCGGTGCGCCTGCTCATCTCGCCGATCGTCAACGGCTCGTCAGGGCCGTGGACGGTGCGGTCCGTATCGGTGTCTGCGCTCATCCCGGCCTCCTCGATTTGACCTCAAGTGTACTTGAGGTCATACGGTTGCAACCGTGACCCGAACGGAGACCGCCACCCTATGACCTACGTGATCGCCCTTCCCTGCGTCGATGTCAAGGATCGTGCGTGCATCGACGAATGCCCGGTTGACTGCATCTATGAGGGCGAGCGCTCGCTGTACATCCACCCCGACGAATGCGTCGACTGCGGTGCGTGCGAACCCGTCTGCCCCGTCGAGGCGATCTACTACGAAGACGACCTGCCGGAAGAATGGCAGGACTACTACAAGGCCAACGTCGAGTTCTTCGATGAGCTGGGGTCACCCGGTGGCGCCGCGAAGCTGGGCATCATCGAGCGCGACCACCCGATCATCTCCGCACTTCCGCCCCAGGAGGCACCCGAATGAGCAGTCAGCAGCACCCCGCAGCGCCGGTTCCCTCAGAGGTCGGTGAAGGGCTCAAGGCCGCGTTCCGCGCGCATCCGGCGGGAGTCGCGATCATCACGGCGATGACCCCCGCGGGGCCGGTCGGCCTCACGGCATCCAGCGTCGCGTCCGTGGCGGTCGATCCCGCCGCGATCGTCTTCTCGGTCACCAGGGCGACCGGCAGTGCCGGGTCGATCCTCTCGGCCGACACGTTCGTCGTGCACCTGATCGACGACGAGCACTCCGCGCTGGCGCAGAGCTTCGCCGTGAGCGGCGCTGATCGGTTCACCCCCGAGCAGGGCTGGAGCTCGTTGCCCACGGGCGAGCCGTATCTGCGCGAAGCCCGCGTGGCGATGCGCTGCCACCCGATGACGACTGTCGCCGTCGGCTCCTCGACCGTCGTGATCGCCGAGGTCGACGAGGTGCTCCTGGGGCAGCCCGGCCGCCCGCTCGTGTATCTCGACCGCCGATTCCACTCGCTGCCGAACGACCAGCACTGAAACCCCACCGAAAGGAACAGCATGACCTCTGCGTACACCCTCCCCGAGCTGCCGTACGACTACTCGGCTCTCGCCCCGCACATCTCGGGCAAGATCATGGAGCTGCACCACTCGAAGCACCACCAGGCCTACGTGACCGGTGCCAACACCGCGCTCGAGCAGCTGGCCGCAGCCCGCGACTCGAACGACTTCGCCGCGGTCAACAAGCTCGAGAAGGACCTCGCCTTCAACCTCGGCGGTCACATCAACCACTCGGTGTTCTGGGAGAACCTCTCGCCCGACGGCGGCGGCAACCCCGAGGGCGAGCTCGAGGCGGCACTGACCGACGCGTTCGGCTCGATCGACGCCTTCCGCGCGCACTTCACGGCGACCGCACTCGGCGTGCAGGGCTCGGGCTGGGCCGTGCTCGCGTGGGACAGCGTCGGAGCGCGACCTGTCATCTTCCAGCTGTTCGACCAGCAGGGCAACGCCCCGCTCGGCGTCACCCCGCTGCTGCAGCTCGATGTCTGGGAGCACGCCTACTACCTCGACTACCTCAACGTGCGCGCCGACTACGTCAAGGCATTCTGGGAGCTCGTCAACTGGTCCGACGTGCAGCGTCGGTTCCAGGCCGTGCAGGAGAAGACGCAGGGCCTCATCGTCGCCCGCTGAGTCGTCTGCTGATCCGTCCCGTCCGTGCCTTCGGGAGGAGATCTCGTCTTCGGGAGGAGGATGCCGCAGCATCCGTCCTCCCGAAGCGCAGTTCTCCTCCCGAGGCGCAGGGGTCGGGGTCAGGCCAGCAGTTCGCCCGCGAGCGTCTCGATGCGGCGGCGGATCTCGTCACGGATCGGACGCACGGAGTCGATGCCCTGACCGGCCGGGTCGTCGAGCTTCCAGTCCTCGTAGCGCTTGCCCGGGAAGAACGGGCAGGCGTCGCCGCATCCCATCGTGATGACGACGTCGGACGCCTGTACGGCCTCGGTCGTGAGCACCTTGGGCTGCTCGGCGGTGATGTCGATGCCGAGCTCGCCCATCGCCTCGACCGCGACCGGGTTGATCTGTTCGGCGGGCATGGAACCGGCGGATCGCACCTCGATGCGGTCTCCGGCGAACTCGCGCAGGAAGCCTGCGGCCATCTGCGAGCGTCCGGCGTTGTGCACGCACACGAACAGGACGGAGGGCTTGGTGGTGGTCGTCATGATGTCTCCAGGGTAAGCGAGCGTGCGGGCTCGGGCGACGGCGACGGCGACGGAATCCTGCCGATCTGAAGCACACTCGGTGCGGCGCAGCAGCTTGCACCATCCGCTTCGCCGAAGTCCCCCGATCCGCCGCAGACGCCGGTGTCAGGGAGGACGAGTTCAGTGCGGGCCGCGGCCTCGTGATCTCCGGCCAGGTGTGCGGCGACGCTGCGCACCTGCTCGTACCCCGTCAGCGCGAGGAACGTCGGCGCGCGGCCGTACGACTTCGCGCCGACGATGAAGAGCCCGAGCTCCGGTTGTGCGAGCTCGCGCGCGCCGGTCGCCGACACCGATCCGCACGAGTGGATGTTCGGATCGATCTCTGCGGCGATGCCGGCGACGGCCTCGAGGGAGGTGTCGAGGTCGATGCGCAGCTCCCGCAGGATGCCGGTGTCCGGACGGAAGCCGGTCAGCGCGAACACCCGTCCGACAGCCGCCACCTCGCGTCCGTCCTCGGCGACGATCGTCATGCCGTCGCCCCCGGCGCGGAACTCCCCGGCGCGGAACTCCGCGACGCGGAACCCCGTGACCAGCTCGACGACGCCCTGGTCGATGACCTTGCGGGCGCGAGCGCCCAGTGCGGCGCGCTCCGGCAGCTCGTCTCCGCTGCCGCCGCCGAAGACGTTCGCGGCGCTGCCGCGGCGCAGCAGCCAGGTCACCCGGGTTCCCGGTGCGCGGCGAGCCAGCTCGCTCAGGCGCAGCACCGCATGGGTGGCGGAGTGCCCCGCTCCGACGACGACGACGTGCTCGCCGGCGAGCTCCGACACGTCGGCCGGGATGCGATACGAGATGAGATCGGATGCCGCCCGCTCGCCGACCGCCGGGAAGCCGTCGGCGCCTGCCGGATTCGGCATGCCCCACGTGCCGCTCGCATCGACGACGGCACGGGCGAGGATGCGGGACTCGACACCGTCGACGTCGACGGTGTGCACGACGAACGGCGAACTCCTGCGCCCGGCGTCGACGACCTTGTCGCGCCCCTGGCGTGCGACTCCCGTGACGGTCGTCGCGTAGCGGATGCGGCCTCCCAGGGCACTCGCGAGCGGCGCCAGGTAGTCGCTCACCCACTCCGCCCCGGTCGGGTAGCCAGACGCAGGAGCGCTCCACCCCGTCGGCTCGAGCAGGCGACGGGCGGCCGAGTCTGTCAGTTCCGGCCATGCCGAGAACAGGCGCACATGCCCCCACTCCGAGACGGCGCTCGCAGCCCCCTGCCCTCGTTCGACCACCACGACGTCTTCACCGCGTTCGATCAGATGTGCCGCTGCGGCGAGGCCCTGGGGTCCCGCTCCGATCACCACGACGGGCAGTTCAGACATCACATCTCCTCAGATTGAAAATCATCGATATGAGAAGCGTCGCTCACGTATCGAAGAATGTCAATACGTGAGAGGATGGTCGCATGACGCTTCCGGTGACGATCGAGCAGACCGCCTGCTGCACCCCGGGCACCGCAGCCGCGCTGCCGGTCGCCGAGGCCGAGCGCATCGCGCACCTCTTCAAAGCGCTGGGAGACCCCACGCGCATCCGCCTGCTGTCACTCATCTCGTCGGCGGAGGGCGGCGAGGCCTGCATCTGCGATCTCACCGCCCCGGTCGGCCTGTCGCAGGGCACCGTCTCGCACCACATGAAGCTCCTGGCCGACGCCGGACTCGTCACTCGCGAGCAGCGCGGCAAGTGGGCGTACTTCTCTCTCGCCGACGGCGCGCTCGACGCGGCCGGAGAAGCGCTGCGACGCGTCTGAGTCGCTCAGGCACACCCCGATAGGCTTGCTCCATGGCCCTTCTCTCGATCGCCGGCTCGACGCGCGCTCCGCATGAGCTGCGTTCGGCGACCCCGATGAGGAAGTCGATGCGCGTCGTCATGCACCCGGGCACGAACGGCTGGACCAGCGTCTGGGGCACACTCTCGCACGGTGAGATCGCGGGCTGCCCGCCGCCACGCGACTAGACCACGCCTCGATGGGGTGTGGTCTTCCGCGCCGTTCACCCCTTCTCTCGCGTGAGGTCTCTTCGTGTCCCCTTCTCCTTCCCGTCCCCGTCTCCGCCTGGCTCCGCACGAGCTGTGGCGCGGCATCCGGAACAACGCCCGCAGCGACGTCCTCGGTGGCTCGCTCCTGCTCGCCGCCACCGTCGCCGCGCTGATCCTCGCCAACACCTCCGCGGTGTCGTGGTACGAGTCCGTGCGCGACTTCACCTTCGGCATCCCCGCGCTGCACCTCGACCTCAGCATCGGTGCCTGGGCGGCCGACGGCCTGCTGGCGATCTTCTTCTTCGTCGTCGGTCTCGAGCTGAAGGAGGAGTTCGTCACCGGTCGCCTGCGCGACCCGCGCCAGGCCGCGCTGCCGATCGCCGCGGCCGTCGGCGGAGTGATCGTGCCGGCGGTCATCTTCGCCGTCATCAACGCCGGCGACGGTGACGCCCTGCGCGGCTGGGCCATCCCGACCGCGACGGACATCGCGTTCGCCGTGGCCGTGATCGCCGTGGTGGGCAGGATCCTGCCGCCCGCTCTGCGCGTCTTCCTGCTGACGCTCGCCATCATCGACGACCTCATCGCCATCACGATCATCGCCACGTTCTACACCGACACGATCAGCTTCCCGTGGCTCACGCTCGCCCTGCTTCCGCTCGCCGGATTCGCCCTCCTCGTGCAGAAGGGTGTTCGAGCGTGGTGGATCCTGCTGCCCCTCGCCGTAGCGGTCTGGGTCTGCATCCACGCCGCAGGGATCCACGCGACGGTCGCCGGTGTGCTGCTGGGCTTCGTCGTTCCCGTCGTGCCGACCGAGCGTGCCAGGGTCCCACGGGGACTGGATGCCGACGGCGAGCCGGTGTACGACGGCCTGGCCCCGCACTTCGCCGATCGGTGGGGCGTCGTGGCGACGCTGTTCGCCGTGCCGGTCTTCGCCTTCTTCGCGGCCGGGGTCACCATCGGCGGTGTCGAGGGGCTGCGGTCGGCTCTCACCGACCCGATCGCGATCGGAATCATCGTCGGACTCGTCTTGGGCAAACCGATCGGGATCCTCGCGACCACCTTCCTGCTCAGCCGCGTGCCGGCGCTGCGCCTCGACGAGACGCTGCGCTGGCCCGACCTGACCGGCATGGCCTTTCTCGCGGGGATCGGATTCACCGTCTCCCTGCTGGTCGGCGAGCTCGCCTACGGGTCGAGTTCGATCGCCGACGAGCACGTCAAGATCGGCGTGCTGCTGGGATCCCTCATCGCGGCGGTCATCGGCGGCAGCATCCTCGCGCGGCGGAATGCCGTGGCGCGACGCGCGCGATGACGACGAGAGTGGGCCCGTCGCGGGGCCAGCGCGATCAGACCAGGCGCGCGGTCGTTCCTCGGACGTTCAGCTCATAGGGGAGCGCTGCGGGTATGCCCGCGGCCTCTCCGTCGGCGAGCTTGGCGAGCACGGCATCCGCCGCGCGCTCACCCTGACCCAGCGGGAACTGGTCGACCGTGCTGAGCCGGAAGAACTCGCCGAGCTCATGGCCGTCGATGCCCACGATCGAGAGGTCGTCCGGCACGGCGAAGCCGAGGTCGCGGGCGGCGAGGATCGCACCGATGGCCATCTCGTCGGATGCCGCGAACACGGCGGTGGGCCGGGGGCCCGGGCGGCCGAGCAGCTGCTTCGCCGCGCGGTATCCGCCCTCGACGGTGAAGTCGGCCGGTTCGAGGAAGGCGGGGTTCAGGGGGATTCCGGCCTTCGCCAGTGCCTTCTCGAACCCCAGGCGACGGTTGGTCGGGATGTGGAAGTCGATGTCGAACTCGGGGTTCGCGCCGATGTGGGCGATGTCATGGTGCCCGAGACCGATCAGGTGCTCTGTGGCGAGCTGCGCGACGGCCACGTCGTCGACCGTCAGCGTGTCGAGCTTCGGATTCGGGCCGCCGATCGCGATCACCGGCAGCCCGAGGTCGAGCAGGTGCTGCGTCTCGTCGGCGTCGAGCTCGATCGACACCGCGATCACGGCGTCGACCCGCTGCCGCCGCAGGAACGTGTCGAACACGTGGCGGCGCACGTCCTTGTCGGCGGTGATGTTGTAGAGGGTGATGTCGTAGCCCTCGCGCATCAGCGCCGACGACACCCCCGACAGCACGGTGCTGAAGAACCAGCGGTCGAGAAAGGGCACCACCACGCCGATGTTGCGGGTGCGACCCGACGCCAGGCTCGAGGCTCGAGACGAGACCACGTACCCGAGCGCCGCCGCCGCCTCCTGCACGCGTTGGCGAGCAGACTCCGACACGTGGCCTCGGCCGCTCAGAGCGCGCGAGACCGTCGCGGTCGAGACGCCGGCGAGCCGGGCGACCTCATCGATGCTCGCCATGGGGATTCCTCTCTGAGTCGGTGGGGCCGCGGCATCCCCATCGGATGCCGCGGCCCCACCGTGTCCGGCTTACGCCGTGGTGTACCAGACGGCCGTGTCGACCGGCACAGCGCCGCCGTCGAACAGCTGGCTCTGCAGGATCACGAACGCGTCGGCGGGCAGCGGGATCGGCTCGGTGCCCAGGTTCGCGAGCACGTGGACGTCGCCGCGGCGGAATGCCACCGCATCCGCTCCGGCGTCCTCCCACACCAGCGAGCCGCTGCCGAAGCCGTACTCCCGGCGTCCGGCGAGCAGGCGCTTGTAGAGCGCGAGCGTCGACGAGGGGTCGACCTCCTCGACATCCCGCGAGTACGAGGCCCAGTCAGCCGGCTGCGGCAGCCACGACGCGCCGGTCTCGTTGAAGCCGAACGCCGGAGCATCCGCCTCCCACGGCAGCGGCACGCGGCATCCGTCTCGTCCGTAGCGCTCGCCGTTCGTGCGGAACCACGTCGGGTCCTGACGGAACGCGTCGGGGATCTCCATCGCCTCGGGCAGGCCGAGCTCTTCGCCCTGATAGAGGTAGGCGGAGCCGGGGAGGGCGAGCATCACGGTCGTCGCCGCGCGGGCGCGGGCGAGTCCGATCGCGGTGTCGGGCTTGTGCGGGGTGTTCGGGCCGATGCCCTCACCCTGCGGGTTCTCGGCGGTCAGCGCGAGGCGCGAGGCGTGGCGCACGACATCGTGGTTCGACAGCACCCAGGTGCTCGGAGCACCGACCGCACCGAACGCGTCGAGGGATTCGCGGATGACGTCGCCGAGAGCCTTCGCGTCCCACTCGGTCATCAGGTACGGGAAGTTGAACGTCTGGTGCATCTCGTCGGGGCGCACCCACAGAGCGGTCTGCTTCAGCGTCGGCATCCATGCCTCGCCGCACAGTGCGCGATCGCCGTCGTACTCGGCGAGCACCTTGTGCCAGTCGCGGTAGATCTCGTGCACGCCGTCCTGCCCCCAGTACGGCACGTCGTCCTCGCCGCCGCCCATCGAGTCGGCGTCGGCCGGCGGGGTGTAGTCGGGCAGGCCCTCGGCCTTGATCATGCCGTGAGCCACGTCGACGCGGAAGCCGTCGACGCCGCGGTCGAGCCAGAAGCGGAGGATGGAGCGGAACTCCTCGCGCACCTCTTCGTTGTTCCAGTCGAAGTCGGGCTGCGTGGGGTCGAAGATGTGCAGGTACCACTGGCCGGGAGTGCCGTCGGCCTCGGTGATGCGCTCCCACATGCCGCCGCCGAAGACGGATTCCCAGTTGTTGGGGGGCAGCTCGCCGTTCTCGCCCTTGCCGTCGCGGAAGATGTACCGTGCTCGCTCGGGGCTGCCGGGAGCCGCCTTCAGCGCCTCCTGGAACCAGGCGTGCTGAGCGGACGAGTGGTTCGGGACCAGGTCGACGACGACGCGGATGCCGCGGGCGTGCGCCTCGTCGAGCATGGTGTCGAAGTCGTCGAGCGTGCCGAAGAGCGGGTCGACGTCGCGGTAGTCGGCCACGTCGTATCCCGCGTCACGCTGCGGGCTCGTCATGAACGGGCTCAGCCAGATCGCGTCGACGCCGAGCTCCTTCAGGGAGTCGAGCCGGCTGGTGATGCCGGGCAGGTCGCCGATGCCGTCGCCAGAGGCGTCGGCGAACGAACGAGGGTAGATCTGGTAGATGACCGCGCTGCGCCACCACTCGGAACCGGGGGCTGCGATCTGCTCAAGCTGTGCCATGGGATCAGATTAGTGCAAACGCTTGCAGGTCTGCCACCATTGCGATCGAATCGTTTCGGCAACGCGATATTCCACGCCGCTCCACAGCGCCTTGCAGCCCGGGAGTAGGCTTCGGGCATCCGACGACTGGAGGCTGTCATGGTTCCCGAGATCAACTATTGGGCGGTTCTGCTCGCGACCGCGTCGAGCATGGTCGTCGGCACGATCTGGTACTCCCCGAAGGTGTTCGGCACGCGCTGGTCGAAGCTCGCGAACGTCGACATGGATCGCCCGGGCTCGAGCGCGACGATGGCGATCATCACCACCGTGTTCGTGAGCTTCGCGACGGCCTGGGTGCTGGCCGGAGCCTCCGCCATCGCGTGGCACTTCTACGACGGGTCGTTCTTCTGGGCGGCCGTCGTCACCGGTGTGCTGCTGTGGGCCGGATTCACCGCCGCGCGGTTCATCACCCACGATGCGTTCGAGGGGCGCCCGACAGCGCTGACCACCATGAACATCGCCCACGAGCTCGTCACGATCGTGGTCATGGCGCTGATCATCGGCGTCTGGCCGCCTGCGCTCGGCTAGCCCGCTGAGGCATCCTTCGTGAGGTCCTGCGCGAGCATCACGAGGATCCCGCTCGGGCCACGCAGGTAGGTGAGCTTGTAGACATCCTGGTAGTTCGCGACTCCCCGCAGGGGCCGGAATCCATGCCGGGCGGCGATGGCCAGGGACTCGTCGATGTCGTCCACCGAGAACGCCACCCGGTGCATCCCGATCTCGTTCGGCAGCGTGGGCTCGGTCTCGATCGCGTCGGGGTGGATGTACTCGAACAGCTCGAGCTGACCGTGGCCGTCCGGTGTCTGCAGCACGGCGATCTTCGCATGATTGCCGTCGAGGCCGACTGCGGTGTCGGCCCACTCTCCGCTGACCTCGTCGCGGCCGAGCACAGTGAGGCCGAGATCGGTGAAGAAGGCGATGGTCGCGTCGAGGTCGCGCACGGCGATGCCGACGTTCTCCAGTGTGATGGGCATGCGTCGGATGTTACTCGCGGGAGCGACACGCCGGATAAGGCGAAAGACTAGACCTTCGCCCCTTCCGCTCGGACTTCTTGGTATGCCAGCATTTTGCACGTGACCTCCTGGTCGCTCGCGGGTCGTGCACTCGAACCGCGGTCCACACTGAGGGGGTCTTGATGTCGGGTTCGTCGCGTCGATCGGCTCCGTGGATGGTCGCCGCCGCGCTCATCGCCGCCGCCCTGGTCGCGGGCGCGACGACCGCAGCCTCGGGCGATGGCCCCGCCGACGCTCCGACCGCCGACGTCGCCTCCGACCCCACGCTCTCCGTCGCCCTGGCCTACGAGTTCCTCGACGCCCGTGTCGACGAGTTCTGCGACGAAGCCGGGCACTGCCTCCCTCGCAGCTACGAGGGAGGGTTCTTCACCGACCTGCCGACGTGGGACTTCACTCCGTCCTTCGTCTACGACGACGCACTCGTCGTGATCGCGTACACCGCCAGGGGCCTGCCGGACGACATCCGCCGGGCGCAGACCATCGGCGACACCCTGCTCTTCGTGCAGGCGAACGATCCGATCGGCGACGGGCGAGTCCGCACGTCGTACGAACCCCACGGCATCCGACAGGGGCGCGTCGAGATCACCGGCCCGGGCACTTTCACGGGCAACCAGGCGTGGGCGGGCATGGCGCTCGCGCGTCTCTTCCACGCGACCGGCGAGTCGAAGTACCTCGACGGAGCCGTGCGGATCGCCGAGTGGATCCAGACCAACGCCGCCGACATGGCGCGGGCCCCCTTCGGCTATACGGGCGGTCAGCTCGAGAACGGCTCTTCGCTGGAGTGGAAGTCCACCGAGCACAACACCGATATCGCCGGCTTCTTCACGCAGCTGGCCCAGCTGACCGGCGACCCCGTGTGGGCCGACAGAGCGGCGGTGGCCACGGCATTCGTCGCCGCGATGCAGAGCGCAGACGGTCACGTCGACACCGGCACGCTGCTCGACGGGTCGACCACGAACGTCTATCCGGTGCCGCTCGACGCCCAGACCTGGACGCTGCTCGGCACGGGTGACCCGCGGTACGGTGCGGCTGTCGACTGGGCGCTCGCGAACCTCATGGCCACCGACGGGCCGTACACCGGCCCGTCCATCAGCCACGTCGACACCTCCAAGGTGTGGTTCGAGGGCAGCGGACACCTGGCACTGGCCCTGAAGCTGAGGGACGGAGCGGGCGACGCCGACCGCGCGGAGGCGCTGCTGAGCAGCATCCGACTCGGCCAGCGCGACGCGGCGAACGGAGACGGCAAGGGCATCGTGGCGACGTCGACCGACGGCCTGGATTCCGGCTTCGGCGACCTCTACTACGCCAGCCTGCACACCGGCGCGACGGCGTGGTACCTGCTCGCGGCCGCGGGGGACAACCCCTTCAGCGTTCCCGTCGACTGAGCGGCGCCGACTCCCGCCGGACGCGATTGCGATTGCGATTGCGGGGTCGGTTTCGCATCTTCAGACCGATGCGGGGTCGAAAAGGCATCCGATTCGGTCGTTTCCGATGCGGAATTGACCCCGGCTGTGTGCGGGGTGCGGAATCGACCCCGGGTAGGAGTGCGGATGCCGCGTCGACCGGCCCCGGCCCTGGCGGGCTGCTGACCGGCGCGCCCGCGTGCCCTTCGGTGCTCAGGCGGTGCTTACGCGGCGACGTGCACGACCGCGGCGACCGCGCTCGTGAAGAAGTCGAGTCCGTCGAGGCCCGAGCGCATGGCGGCCGAGGTGTCGGGGCCGAAGCCGGCCTCGGTGGCGTGCTCGGGGTGCGGCATGAGCCCCACGACGTTGCCCGCCTCGTTGGTGAGTCCGGCGATGTCGCGCAGCGATCCGTTGGGGTTGACGCCCGCATAGCGGAAGGCCACGAGACCCTCGCCCTCGAGACGGTCGAGCGTCTCTTCGTCGGCGATGTAGCCGCCGTCGGCGTTCTTCAGCGGGATCGTGATCTCCTGGCCGGTGCGGAAGCGGTTCGTCCACGCCGTGTCGGAGTTCTCGACGATGAGCTTCTGGTCGCGACGCACGAAGTGCTGGTGGTCGTTGCGGATCAGGCCGCCGGGCAGCAGGTGCGCCTCGACGAGCATCTGGAAGCCGTTGCAGATGCCGAGGATCGGCATGCCCTTGGCGGCTGCGTCCTTGACCTCGCTCATGATCGGCGACAGCGCGGCGATCGCTCCGGCGCGCAGGTAGTCGCCGTAGCTGAAGCCACCGGGCAGCACCAGGGCATCGACGCCTTCGAGGTCGTGCGAACCGTGCCAGAGGGCGACGGGCTCGGCGCCGGCGATGCGCACGGCGCGCTGCGCGTCGCGGTCGTCGAGCGAGCCGGGGAAGGTGATGACTCCGATGCGGACGCTCACTCAGCGACCTCGATGCCCACGACGTCTTCGATCACGGAGTTGGAGAGCACCTCGTCGGCGATGCGACGGGCCTCGGCGAGGATCTCGTCGGTGACCTCGCCCTCGACGGTGAGCTCGAAGCGCTTGCCGATGCGGACATCGGTGAAGCCCTCGACGCCCAGACGGGAGAATGCGCCAGAGACGGCCTTCCCCTGCGGGTCGAGCAGTTCGGGCTTGGGCATGACGTCGACGACGATGGTGGGCATGTGGATCCTCCTGGCGGCCGCAGGCCGCAGCTATCGGTCGTTGAGCGACGAGCGCAGCGAGGAGTCGAAACGCGGGAGTCGCGGGCGGACGGGCGCGACCAGTCTACCGGCTCGCGGAAGGCGCCTTGAGCGAGAGCGCGAGCGTCAGGCGTGGAAGACGGTGTGCAGGTCGCCGATGGCCTCGCGGCCGCCCAGGCCGTCGATCTCGAACAGCACCGAGATCCCGACGACGTGGCTGCCGAGGCGCTCCACGAGCTCGCGTCCTGCGGCGAGCGTGCCACCCGTGGCGAGCACGTCGTCGATCAGCAGCACGCGGGACCCTGCGGGCAGGTCGTCGTGCATCTCGATCGTCGCCGTGCCGTACTCGAGCGCGTAGTCGACGGATGCCGCGGGCCGGGGGAGCTTGCCGGCCTTGCGGATCGGGATGAGTCCCACGCCGGCGGCGATGGCGGCCGCCCCGGCGAGGATGAACCCCCGCGCCTCGATGCCCGCGACCACGTCGAACTGCCCCGCGAACGGCGCGATGATCGCGTCGGTCGTGGCCTGAAGCGCTTCGGCGTCGGCGAGCAGCGGCGTGATGTCGCGGAAGATGATCCCCGCCTCCGGGTAGTCCGGGATGCTGCGGATCAGCGATTCGGCGCGGACGAGGGCGGGGGAGAGTTCGGTGTCGGGCACCGGTCAAGGGTACGCCAACGCGAGGGCTTGACATTCGTGGGAGCGCTCCCATAGAGTCTCTCATCAATGCGTGGGAGCGCTCCCACGAGTGTTCCGCGCATTGCCCCGACGCACCACACGCACCACCACCGCACGACCCACCACAAAGGAGTGAACTGTGAACACACGTGCCCGCAAGCGGATCCTGACGGCAGCAGCCGTCGCATCCGTCTCTGCCCTGGCCCTCACCGGCTGCGCCTCTGCCGACTCGGGAGACAGCGCCACCGGTGACGAGAAGGTCACGCTGACCGTCACGACGTTCGGCACCTTCGGATACGACGACCTCTACGACGAGTACGAGAAGGCGAACCCGAACGTCACGATCGAGGCGACCAACATCGACACCGGCGGCAACGCCCGCACCGACGCGTTCACGAAGATCGCGGCAGGCTCGGGCCTGAGCGACGTCGTGGCGATCGAGGAGGGCTGGCTCGGCGCCATCATGGACGTCTCCGACACCTTCGTCGACCTGCGCGACTACGGCATCGAAGACCGCAAGGCCGACTGGGTCGACTGGAAGTACGGACAGGCGACCGATGCCGAGGGCCGCGTGATCGGCTACGGCACCGACATCGGCCCGAGCGGCATCTGCTACAACGGCGCAGCCTTCGAGGCAGCAGGACTCCCGAGCGACCGCGAGTCGGTGGCCGAGCTGCTGAACGGCGACTGGGAGAACTACTTCGCGGTGGGTGCCGAGTACACGGCGAAGACCGGCAAGGCCTGGTACGACCACTCCGGCTTCGTCTGGAACGCCATGGTCAACCAGCTCGACGAGGGCTACTACACCTCCGATGGCGAGCTCAACGTCGAGGACAACGCCGAGCTCAAGGAGCGCTTCGAACTGCTCGGCTCCGCGACCGAGGGCGGCCAGTCCGCCGCGCAGACCGCATGGGACTGGAACGGCGGCAAGTCGTTCGTCGACGGCACCTTCGCCACGTTCGTCTGCCCCGGCTGGATGCTCGGGGTCGTGCAGGGTCAGGTCGAGGCCGGAGGCGGCGACGCGTCGACCGGCTGGGACTTCGCCGACGTGTTCCCCGGCGGAGCAGCCAACTGGGGCGGCGCCTTCCTGTCGATCCCCGAGAGCTCCGAGCACAAGGAAGCCGCGGCCGACCTGGCCGACTGGCTGACGCAGCCCGAGCAGCAGGTCAAGCAGTCCGCCGCCGCGGGCAACTTCCCCTCCACCGTCGAGGCGCAGGAGACGCTCTCCGCAGAGGCGACGCCGAACGCGTTCTTCAACGACGCGCCCACCGGCGCCATCCTCGCCGAGCGTGCGAAGGGTGTCGTGGCGCAGTTCAAGGGCGCCGATGACTCGGTGATCCAGGAGAACGTCTTCGGTCCGGCCCTCAGCGGCCTCGACCGCGGCGAGACCGACACCCAGGGCGCCTGGGATGCCGCGGTCAAGCTCCTGAACGAGCTGGTCGACTGACCCTCCGGTCGTTGAGCGAGCGCGGCGGAGCCGCCCGAGACGAAACGCTCACCGCGTCTCGTCTCGGGGCTTCGCTCCTCGCTCAACGACCGACGACTCTCCGGTCGTTGAGCGAGCACGGCGGAGCCGAGCGAGACGACACGCGCCACTCAGACGAAGGAACCCCTCATGACCCTCACAGCGGAACGCCGCGAGACGGCATCCGATGCGCCGAAGGCGGATGCCGCTGGCCGGCGTCCCTGGCGGCACCGCCTCTCGCGGTTCGACCAGAACGCGTCCCCGTACTTCTACATCTCGCCGTTCTTCCTGCTGTTCGGGCTGGTCGGACTCTTCCCTCTGCTCTACACGGTGTGGGTGGCCGTGCACGAGTGGGACCTGCTCAAGGGGCAGGGTGAGTTCATCGGCGCAGGGAACTTCATCGAGATCCTCGGCGACGCGATGTTCTGGAACTCGATCTTCAACACCCTGAGCATCTTCCTGCTGTCGGCGATCCCGCAGCTCGCGGTCGCCCTGGTGATCGCGTACCTGCTCGATCGCGGCCTCCGCGCCCCCACCTTCTGGCGCATGAGCATCCTCATCCCGTTCGTGGTCACGCCCGTCGCCGTCGCCATCATCTTCTCGAGCATCTTCAACGAGGCCGACGGCCTCGCCAACAACCTGCTCAACCTGATCGGCATCGCCGACCAGCAGTGGAAGCACGACACCGCGCTCTCGCACCTGGCGATCGCCGTGATGGTGAACTTCCGCTGGACCGGCTACAACGCCCTCATCCTGCTCGCCGCCATGCAGGCGGTGCCTCGCGACCGCTACGAGTCGGCCGCGCTCGACGGCGCAGGAGCCGCGCGTCGCTTCTTCTCGATCACGATCCCCACGATCCGCCCGACCCTCATCTTCGTGATCATCACGGCCACGATCGGCGGTCTGCAGATCTTCGCCGAGCCCCGTCTGTTCGACGTCTCGACCGCGGGCGGCATCGGCGGCAGCGACCGACAGTTCCAGACCACGGTGCTGTTCCTGTGGGAGCTCGCCTTCTTCCGTCGAGACCTCGGCGAGGCATCCGCCGTCGCGATCCTGCTGTTCCTGCTCATCGTGGGCATCGGAGTGATCAACTTCCTCATCTCGAGGCGGATCTCGACAGGCGATGCTCCCCAGAACCGTGCCGCGCGACGGCGCGCACGCACCGCCGCGGCCGCAGCCGCGACGGCCGCAGCCGCAGGCTCGACGATCGCCACCACCACTGAGGAGAACGCGCGATGACCGCCACACAGGCGCTGAGCGTCCCCGAGAAGATCCGCAGGCGCCGAGGCGCCGTCGGCGGAAACGCCGGAATCGGCAGCCGCCCCGGATTTTTCACCTACGGCCTGCTCGCCGCATTCATCATCGGCAGCGTCTACCCGCTGTGGTGGTCGGTCGTCGTGGCGAGCGGCACCAACTCGACGCGCGGCGAGACCCTGCCGTTGATCCCCGGCGGCAACTTCCTCGCCAACGCCGCCAAGGTGTTCGACGCGATCCCGTTCTGGCTGGCGCTCGGGAACTCGTTCCTCATCTCCGGCATCATCACGCTGTCGGTCGTGACGTTCTCGACGCTCGCCGGATACGCGTTCGCCAAGCTCCGCTTCAAGGGACGCGACGGACTGATGATCTTCGTGATCGCGACCATGGCGATCCCGACGCAGCTCGGCATCATCCCCCTGTTCATGCTGATGCGCGAGCTCGGCTGGACGGGGTCGATCGGCGCGGTCATCGTGCCGACCCTGGTCACCGCCTTCGGCGTCTTCTTCATGCGGCAGTACCTGGTCGACGTGATCCCCGACGAGCTGATCGAGGCCGCGCGCATGGACGGCGCCAACCAGTTCCGCACGTTCCTCACCGTCGGCCTCCCGGCGGCTCGGCCCGCCATGGCGATCCTCGGGCTCTTCACCTTCATGACCGCGTGGACCGACTACCTGTGGCCGCTGATCGTGCTCTCCCCGCAGAACCCGACTCTGCAGACGGCGCTCAGCCAGCTGCAGTCCGGCTATTACATCGACTACTCGATCGTGCTCGCCGGCGCGGTGCTCGCGACCCTTCCGCTGCTCGTCCTCTTCGTGGTGGCGGGCCGGCAGCTGGTCAGTGGCATCATGGCGGGCGCGGTGAAAGGATGACCCCTATGACCCGCGCCTTCCCCGAGAACTTCCTGTTCGGCGCCGCGACAGCGGCGTACCAGATCGAGGGGGCCGCTTTCGAAGACGGGCGCACCGCGTCGATCTGGGATGCCTTCAGCCGCGAGCCGGGTGCGGTCATCGGCGGGGACAACGGCGACGTGGCGTGCGACCACTATCACCGCTACCCGCAGGACGTCGCGCTCATGAAGGAGCTCGGGCTGCAGACCTACCGCTTCTCGACCTCGTGGTCGCGGGTGCGTCCTGACGGCGGCGCGGTCAACGCGAAGGGCGTCGACTTCTACGAGCGCCTCGTCGACGAGCTGCTCGCGAACGACATCCTGCCGTGGCTGACCCTGTATCACTGGGACATGCCGCAGGCGCTGCAGGAGACCGGCGGCTGGACGAACCGCGACACCGTCGGACGCTTCCTCGAGTACGCGGGCACGATGCACGACGCACTGGGCGACCGTGTGAACGTGTGGACGACGCTGAACGAGCCCTGGTGCTCGTCGTTCCTCTCCTACACGGGCGGCGAGCACGCTCCCGGGCACACGAGCGTCGCCGAGGGGCTGCTCTCGGCCCACCACCTGCTGCTCGCCCACGGCGAGACGGTGCGCGAGCTGCGCGGTCGGGATGCGAGCCTCAACCTCGGCATCACCCTGAACCACACCGTCGCAGACCCGGCGGATCCGGCGAATCCCGCCGACGTCGACGCGGCTCGTCGGGTCGACGGCCAGTTCAACCGCTGGTTCCTCGACCCGATCTACCGCGGCGTGTACCCCGACGACATCATCAGGGACATCAGGGCGGTGGATGCCGACGCGGTGGCGCGCTTCACGGATGCCGTCCATGACGGCGATCTCGACGTGATCTCGCAGCCCATCGACACGCAGGGCGTCAACTACTACCACGGCGACTTCGTGTCGGGCACGGCGCCGGCGGAGATGCCGGTCAGCGGCGGGCCCGCGACGGATCGCCCCGCACGCAGCCCCTACCCGTCGAGCGATGGCATCTACGCGGTCGAACGCGGACTGCCGCGCACCGCCCAGAACTGGGAGGTGCAGCCCGAGGGGCTGACCCGTCTGCTGCAGCGCGTGTGGACCGACTACGCCGAGCCCGCGGGAACCGTGCTCTACATGACCGAGAACGGTGCTGCCTACGACGACGTCGCCGTGGTCGAAGACGGCGAGATCCGTGTGCACGACGCCGACCGCACCGAGTTCCTGCGGCTGCACCTCGCGGCCGTGCTCGACGCGGCAGATGCCGGCGTCGATGTGCGCGGCTACTTCTACTGGTCGATGTTCGACAACTTCGAATGGGCATGGGGCTACGACAAGCGCTTCGGCATCGTGCGCGTCGACTACGACACCCAGGAGCGGAGTCTGAAGGACTCCGGTCGGGAGTACGCTCGCATCATCGCCGCCCGCACTCTCTGACGCCGGCAGCGACAGTCGAGAGCATCCGGCCTCGCGGCCGGACAGAGGGGAGAGCCGTGTCGTCACGAGCGACCATCGAAGAGGTGGCATCGGCCGCAGGGGTGTCGAGATCGACGGTGTCGCGGGTCGTCAACGGCTCGACGGCGGTGAGCCCTGAGGCCCTCGAGTCGGTGAAGCGCGCGATCGAGGAGCTCAGCTACGTGCCCAATCGCGCGGCTCGCTCGCTCGCGTCGAGGCAGACTCACGCGATCGCGCTGATCGTGCCCGAAGACACCACGCGCTTCTTCGGCGACCCGTTCTTCGCGTCGATCGTCGCGGGCATCACGGGTGCGCTCCGGGGGTCGGACTACCTGCTCAACCTGCTCATCGCGAGCGATGATCCCGGCGACAAGATGACCAGCTTCGTGCGCAACGGCGGTGTCGACGGCGCGCTCATCGTGTCTCACCACACCAGCGACGCCTTCATCGACCGGGTCGCCGACGCCGTGCCCGTGGTCTGGGGCGGCCGACCGGTGCGGATCCGCGAGGGTGACTACGTGGTCGACGTCGACAACGTCGCCGGAGCTCGCACGGCCACCCGGCATCTGATCGAGACCGGCCGCACACGCATCGCGACGATATCGGGACCCATGACGATGGTCTCGTCGGTCGACCGCGTGCAGGGCTTCCGCGGCGCATTGGCGGACGCCGGGCTCTCACCGTTCGCCGAAGAGGCGGGTGACTACAGCGAGGCCAGCGGAGCGGATGCGGCGCGCCGCATCCTCGCCGAGGGCCGCCCCGACGCGATCTTCGTCGCCAGCGACCTCATGGCCCGTGGCGCCCTGACGGCGCTGCGCTCCGCCGGCATCCGTGTTCCCGAAGACGTCGCGCTCGTCGGATTCGACGACTCCTCCGTCGCGCTGAGCACCGAACCGCAGCTGACCACGATGCGACAGCCGATGTATGCGCAGGGGGAGGCGATGGCCGGAGTGCTGCTCTCGCGCCTCGCGGGTCGCGACCCCGCGCACACGACGATCCTCCCGACCGAGCTCGTGGTGCGCGCCTCGTCGTAGCCGCTCCACGCGATCCGCGTCTCCGCCGGCGCGGAAGTGAACACGGATGCGGACCATACGCCCCTCCAGGTCGGCCCGCATCCGTGGGTCTGGGTCGGTCAGGTGATCCGGTACTGGTGACGGCGCCGAGACCGCTGATCGATGACCGCGGGCCACGGCATCGTCGCCCACGGGCCGTTCCGCTTCGCGGTGGATGCACTCGCGAAGACGGTCCACGAATCGCCGTACTTCTCGAACGAGTCCTCGTCGAGATCGCCGTCGCTCCAGTGCATGACACGTCCGGCGATGTAGCTCAGGCCGAAATCGGCCCACGACACGAACGACGGGCGGGTGTCGACGCTGATCCGGTGGATGATGCGACGCGCCTCGGCGACGTCGGCGTATCCGAGCGCCACACCCCAGGTCGTCATCGCCACGGCCTGGCCGAGTGCGTACGCGTCGAGGGTGCGGACGTAGAGGTCGGGCGTCACGACGTCTTTGCCGACTCGCCTGCGCACTTCCTGCTCGATGTGCTCGATGCCGCGGACGAAAGGTCGTGCGTCGCGTCGGTCCCCGCCCTCATCGGCGATCGCGGTGAGCCACTCCTTCGTCGTCGGCACCCGCCCGAGGGCTGTGTGCAGGTCGTTGCGCACGGCGAGATGGAGCATCCAGCCATGCCGTCGTCGTCGCACCGTGGTCAGGTGATCGATCATGCCGAGCCAGTCCGCGCGATCGTGGATGCCCCACTGCTCGGCGAGCAGCGCCTTCTCCTCGGTTCCGAGGCCGGGGGCCGTCGGGTCGTTCCACGGGCCGGACGGCAGGCTGCTGATCTGCAGCAGGCCCAGGGCGATCTCGTTCGCCTCGGTGTCATCCGTGGAGTACAGCTCGGACGGTGCGAGCCTCTGGGGTCGCATGAACCATCCTGTCGCGCTCATCACACTCCTGAGGGTGAGGCCTGGCGTAGCTCATAGCTTGAACAGCTATTCAGTCGCTAATATATAGCGTCCGGGGGGAGAAATCGAAGTCGTCCGATGCTGGGGAGCGGGACACGAATGGCACGTTCAGACGAACACAACCGGGCGGCGCGTGAACGATCCCGCGAAGCCATCCTGCGGGCAGCGGTCGATCTGTTCGCCGAGCGCGGCGTCTCGGGCGCGAGCATCGCTGAGATCACGCGGCGAGCCGGAGTCGCTCAGGGCCTCGCGAACTATCACTTCGGGAACAAGGAGCGGCTGATCGCCGCAGTGCTCGACCGGTGGTTCGAGACGCTGTTCGGCATCCCCCAGGCCGAGGGGTCGGCCGACGACCGTCTCGCCGGCATCATCGACGGCGCCCTCACCGCCACGGGCTACGCCCTTCCGGTGCAGCGCGCGGTCTTCGCGATGCAGCAGCAGCCGACCACCCACCGCCTGTATGCGGAGGCCGAAGAGCGGCACGCGGAGGAGGCGAGGGCGTCGGAGGACATCGTTCGCGGGGTCTTCCGCGAACGCGGCGCCGCGGATCCGGCGCTCGAGGAGATCATGCTGCGCAGCACCCTCGAGGGCATCTTCATGAAGTACGCCGTCTACGGCGACACGTATCCTCTCGAAGACGCTCGCCGCTGGATGCACCGGCTCTACGGGCTCCCCGAGCCGCAGGCGCCGCTTCCTCTCCAGCTCGCCCCGCGGGACCCCGACGCGAGGACCAGAGCGTCGGGCGCGCTGCGCGCAGAGGGATGACCCCGGCACCGACATCGATCGGCGACGGTCGGGATCAGCCCAGCTGCATCCGGGCGAACGCACCGAGCACGACGCGTTCCGACTGCACGAGGTAGCGCTCGAGCTCGGCCGCGCCTTCCTGCGCGCCCTGCGTGAGGAAGGTGTCGAGCACGGCGCGGTTCTTGCGCACGAACGGCTCGTGGAGCGATCGCGGATCGTCGATCTTCAGGAACGCCAGCCGCAGCTCGGCCGCCAGGTCGCGATAGGTGCGGGCCAGGCGGGGGCTGTCGGCGAGATCGACCAGGGCGACGTGGAATGCCATATTGGCGCTGCCCACCTCGCGCCAGGCGCCCGCATCGTCGTGGACGGCATCCCGGGCGGCCTTCTCGGCGGCGAGCACCGCCTGCTGCATCCGCTGCACCGAGGGGTGCTCGGGCTCGGAGTGCAGGAGCGCCGTGCATTCGATGACGCGGCGTGCTCGGTAGATGTCGATGACGTCGGCTATCGAGGGCGACGCGACGGAGACGCCCCGGTGCGGCACGTGCTCGAGAAGACCCTGCTCGGAGAGCGCGCGGAACGCCTCTCGCAGCGTGTTGCGCGCGACGCCGAAGTGCTCGGCGAGGGAAGATTCCGACAGCCGTGAACCGGGGGCGAAGGCGCCGTCGATGATCTGCTGACGGAGCGCATCGGCGAGCATGCCCTGCTGGTTCATGCCTTCATCGTAGGCGGCGGGCGCGGCGGATCGTTCGAGGAGGCGACCATGGCATCACGCGAACGCAACTCGGTCGTAGCACAGCCGAAACAAAGTTGTTGAACAATATTGCTCGATCCGTTCTACACTGGGTGTCACTCGACACCCACCAACGACGATGGGAAATCCCCCGCAATGTCAGAGAACACCGCAGCCCCGCTGTCCGCAGAAGACGAAGTCCGCCTCGCCGGAGCCAAGAGGCGGGCAGGCCGCAGCGCCGTGATCGGCGCGATCTTCCTGATGGCCACCAGCGCCATCGGCCCCGGATTCATCACCCAGACGGCCACGTTCACCGCGACGATGGGGGCCGCCTTCGCGTTCGCGATCCTCGTCTCGATCCTCATCGACATCGCAGTGCAGCTGAACGTCTGGCGCATGATCACCTCATCGGGCAAGCGCGCCGGAGAGCTCGCCAACAGCGCCATCCCGTTCTCCGGACACCTGATCGCCGTGCTCGTCGTGATCGGCGGACTGGCCTTCAACATCGGCAACATCGCGGGTGGCGGACTGGGCCTCAACGCCCTGCTCGGCATCGATCCCAAGCTCGGCGGCGCACTCACCGCGGCCCTCGCGATCATCATCTTCCTCGTCAAGAAGGCGGGCCCGGTGATGGACGTCGTGCTGATCGTGCTCGGCGTGGGCATGATCGTGATGACCGTGATCGTCGCGGTGATCGCCCAGCCGCCGATCGGCGAGGCCCTGCGACAGACGTTCGTGCCCGACGAACTGAACTTCGCCACGATCACCACGATCGTCGGCGGAACGGTCGGCGGATACATCACCTACTCGGGCGCCCACCGCTACCTCGACTCCGGACACACCGGTCCGGAGCAGGCCGGCCCGGTGATGCGCGCCGCGGCGAACGGCATCCTCGTCACCGGCATCATGCGCTACGTGCTGTTCCTCGCGATCCTCGGTGTGGTCGCCTCCGGCGTCTCGCTCGACCTGTCGAGCCAGGCCGCGAACCCCGCAGGACAGGCCTTCGGTGCCGTGCTCGGCGACGCGGGGCTGCGCATCTTCGGTGCGATCTTCTGGGCCGCGGCCATCAGCTCGGTGATCGGCGCCGCATACACGTCGGCGACCTTCCTCTCGACCTTCACGAAGAAGCTCAGGGGCGGCTGGCCGCTGCAGCTGGCCACCGTCGCCTTCATCGTCGTGTCGCTGATCGTCTACCTGTCGATCGGCACGGCGCCGGCTGCGATCCTCGTGTTCGTCGGCGGCTTCAACGGTCTCATCCTCCCCATCGGCCTCACGGTCTTCATGTACATCGGCTGGTTCCGTCGTGACCTGCTCGGCTCGAAGAAGTACCCGCTGTGGCTGCTCATCGCGGGCACGGTCGTGACGCTGCTCACCTGGTACATGGGCATCGTCTCGGTCGGCCCGATCTTCGCCTTCCTCGGAACCGGAGCGTGACCCCGTGGCATCGATCGACCTGAACTCGGACCTCGGCGAGAACGTCGCCGACCGGATCGTCAGCGACGACGAGAGCATGCTCGACCTCGTGACGAGTGCGAACGTGGCGTGCGGCTTCCACGCGGGCAGCCCCGAGGGCATCCGCGCGACCCTCGCCAGCGCGGTGGCCGGAGGTGTCGTGATCGGCGCGCACCCCGGCTACCGCGACTACGAGAACTTCGGCCGTACGAAGGTCGACATCGATTCGGCCACGCTGCAGGCCCACGTCGAGTACCAGCTCGGGGCGCTGATCGGTCTCGCCGCAGCCGTCGGCGGAAAGGTCGCCTACGTCAAGCCGCACGGAGCGCTCTACAACACGATCGCCCGCGATGAGCGGCAGTCGAAGGACGTGGTGGCAGCCATCCGCGCGATCGATCCGAGCCTCGTGCTGCTGGGCCTGGCCGGAGGTGTCGTGCTCGACGTCGCCGAGCGCGCGGGGCTGCAGACTGCGGCAGAGGCCTTCGCCGATCGGGCGTATCAGCCCGACGGGCAGCTCGTCTCGCGCACCGAGCCCGGGTCTGTGCTGCATGATCCCGCGGCGGTCGCCGAGCGCATGGTGCGCCTGGCCGGCGAAGGAGTGATCCGCGCGATCGACGGCACCGACGTGCCCGTCAGTGCGCAGTCGATCTGCGTGCACGGAGACAGCCCTGGTTCGGTGGCCATGGCGGCAGAGACGAAGCGGATGCTGCAGCAAGCGGGCATCACGATCGCACCGTTCGCGGGCGTCTGACATGACCGTCCTCGCCACCGCAGCCCAGCTCGCCGACGCGCGCGCGGCCCGTGCCGCCATCCGGGCAGGGCACGCCGAGCCGACCAGTGGGGTCGCGGTCGGGCTGACACAGGCCAATCTCATCTCCGTGCCCGCGGACTGGGCCTTCGAGACCCTGCTCTTCGCACAGCGCAATCCGAAGCCGTGCCCCGTGCTCGAGGTCATCGAGCAGGGAGAGGTGGAGTCACGGCTCGCGCCGGGCAGCGACATCCGCACGGACATCGGCCGGTATCGCATCTGGCGCGACGGCGAGCTGGCCGAGGAGGTCGCCGACGCCACGGCGGCCTGGGCGGAGCATCCGGACCTCGTCTCGTTCCTCATCGGATGCAGCTTCACGTTCGAGTCCGGACTCGTCGAGGCCGGCATCCCGATCCGTCATCAGGAGCTCGGTCGCAATGTGCCGATGTACCGCACCTCGGTGCCCTGCGCACCGGCGGGTCGCCTGAGCGGTGAGATGGTCGTGTCGATGCGGCCGATCGCGGCGGACCGAGTGGCGGATGCCGTGCAGATCTCGGGCCGAACCCCCGCCGTACACGGTGCTCCGGTGCACGTCGGCGACCCGGCATCCCTCGGAGTCCTCGACCTCGCCCGGCCCGACTTCGGGGATGCCCCCGAGGTGCGCGACGGCGAAGTGCCGGTGTTCTGGGCCTGCGGCGTCACCCCTCAGGCCGCGATCATGGCCTCGAAGCCGCCGTTCGCCATCACCCATGCACCGGGGTACATGTTCATCACCGACGTGCCGGATGCCGAGTACCTCGTCTGATGCGCATCCTCACCGCATCCGATCACGCGCTTCTCGTCGAGGCGGCCGACCTCGACGAGGCGATGCGTCTGAACCTCGCCTGGGACGGAGTGCGCGGTGTGGTCGAGCGCATCCCCGGCGCTCGCACCGTGCTCGTGCGCTTCGATCCGCTCGTCGTCTCGGCCGGCGATCTCGCAGAGGCGCTCGCGGCGACGGACATCGACACCGCTCACCTGCCGGTCACCGGCGAGGTCAGAGTGCCGGTGCGATACGACGGCGAAGACCTCGACGAGGCCGCAGCCCTGCTGGGCGTGTCGGCGTCAGAGCTCGTGAACCGTCATCTCGGTGCCGATTGGAAGGTGGCCTTCTCGGGCTTCGCTCCCGGTTTCGGCTATGTGGTGAGCAGCGATCCGCTGTTCGACGTGCCGCGCCGCTCGTCGCCCCGCACGCGTGTGCCCGCAGGGTCCGTGGCGCTCGCCGGGCAGTTCACCGGGGTGTACCCGCGTGAGAGTCCCGGTGGGTGGCAGCTCATCGGTCGCACGGATGCCCTGATGTGGGACATCGACCGCGACCCGCCTGCGCTGCTGTCGCCGGGCACGACCGTGCGGTTCGAACGTGTGCGCGAGCAGGTCGTGACGTCGGGCGACGCAGATGAACGGGCCGACGAGCGAGGTGTCGCCGATCGACCCGCCGTCGCAGGTACGCCGGACCCGGGTTCTCCCATGCCGGCCGCCGTCGAGATCGTGCGTCCGTCACTGCAGCTGCTGGTGCAGGATGCCGGTCGTCCGGGTTTCGCGGCGCTCGGCGTCTCGGCGTCAGGCGTCGCCGATCGTCGTGCGATGCGAGACGCGAACCGTGCGGTGGGCAACGAGACCGGTGCCGCCGTGCTCGAGAGCGTCGGGGGCGCGGTGCTGCGCTTCCGGGGTGCCGGGGTCGCCGCCGTCGCGGGTGCCGTCGGATCCCTCGAACTGATCGATGACGGTGGCGTGGCGCGTCAGATCGCCCATGGAGTGCCCTTCGCCACCGTCGACGGTGACGAGCTCACTCTCGGGCACCCCGCGAGCGGGCTGCGCTACGTCATCGCCGTCCGCGGCGGTGTGGCGGCGGAACCGGCGCTGGACAGCCGCGCGAGCGACACCCTCGCCGGTCTCGGACCGGCAGCGCTCGCCGCAGGCGACGTGCTCCGTGTCGGCGTTCGCGCACCGCATCCCGTCGAGCCCGATGCGATGCCGCGCGCGCTCCCCGCACCCGGCGAGCTGGTCGAGCTCGAGATCACTCTCGGTCCTCGCGACGACTGGTTCACGGCGGCAGCGCTCGCCACCCTCACCGCTCAGGAGTGGACTGCGACCCCGCGCTCGGATCGGGTCGGCATCAGGCTCGAGGGAGCCGTGCCCCTGGAACGGTCGGTCGGCGGGGAGCTGCCCAGCGAGGGCGCCGTCACCGGGGCGATCCAGGTGCCTCCGGACGGTCAGCCCGTGCTGTTCCTGCCCGACCATCCGCTCACCGGCGGGTATCCGATCATCGGCGCCCTCACCGATCGCAGCCTCGACCTCGCCGGGCAGCTGCCGCCCGGTGCGCGAGTTCGTTTCATCGTCAAGGAGACCTCATGACCAAGGTGCTGATCGCGAATCGCGGAGAGATCGCCGTGCGCGTCATCCGCGCCTGCGCCGAAGCCGGATACACGTCGATCGCGGTCTACGCCGATCAGGACGCCGACGCCCTGCACGTGCGACTCGCCGACGAGGCGCTGGGTCTGGGGGGAGACACCGCTGCCGCCACGTACCTCTCCATCGATGCGCTGCTCGCTGCGGCGCGGAAGAGCGGGGCGGATGCCGTGCACCCCGGCTACGGATTCCTCTCGGAGAGCGCGGAGTTCGCGCGAGCCGTGGAAGGCGCAGGGCTCGTCTGGATCGGACCCTCGCCCGACAGCATCGACGCGCTCGGTGACAAGATGACCGCGCGCCGGATCGCGCAGCGCGTCGGAGCACCGTTGGCGGCCGGCACCGACGAGCCCCTGGCCGGCCCTGCGGAGGCCGTGTCCTTCGCCGAGCAGCACGGGCTTCCGATCGCCATCAAGGCGGCATTCGGCGGTGGCGGGCGAGGCCTGAAGGTGGTGCGGGAGCTGTCGGAGGTCGCCGACGCCTTCGACGCCGCGACCCGGGAGGCCATCGCCGCCTTCGGCCGCGGCGAGTGCTTCGTCGAGAGGTTCCTCGAGAGCCCGCGTCACATCGAGGTGCAGGTGCTCGGCGACGGACTCGGCGGCATCGTGGTGGTCGGCGACCGGGACTGCTCGATGCAGCGACGCAATCAGAAGCTCATCGAGGAGGCCCCGGCGCCGGGGCTGTCGAGTGACCAGCGCACGCGATTCCACGACGCGGCCAGGGCGATCTGCGCCGAGGTGCAGTACCGCGGTGCGGGAACCGTCGAGTTCCTGCTCGCCGCAGACGGCACGATCTCCTTCCTCGAGGTGAACACCCGCCTGCAGGTGGAGCACCCGGTCACCGAAGAGGTCACCGGCACGGATCTCGTGCGCGAGCAGTTCCGCATCGCGTTCGGAGAGGGCATCTCGTTCACCGAGACCCCGACGCCGACAGGGCACGCCTTCGAGTTCCGCATCAACGCGGAAGACCCTGGTCGCGGGTTCCTTCCGAGTCCCGGTCGTGTGGAGTCGCTGCGGATCCCCGGCGGACCCGGTGTGCGCTGGGACAGCGGGATCGAGGCGGGCGATGCCGTTCAGCCCGCGTTCGACTCGATGATCGCGAAGCTCATCGTGCACGCCGACAGCCGAGATGCGGCACTCGTGCGGGCACGACGGGCGCTGCGCGAGCTCGTGGTCGAGGGGCCGGCCACCGTCATCCCGTTCGATCTGCTCGCGCTCGACGACGCGGCGTTCGCCACCGACACCTTCGCGGTGCACACGCAGTGGATCGAGAGCACGTTGCTGCCGATGCTCGAGCCTCAGCTGCGCCCGGCTCCCGCCCCGGATGCCGCACTCCAGCGCTTCCCCGTCGAGATCGACGGACGTCGGGTCGTGCTCGGGCTGCCGATCGCCCTGCTCGCGGGGCTCGGCGGGCTGGCGGATGCCGGGCCCGCGCCCTCCGCATCCGACCCGACCGAACTGCGCTCGCCGGCGCCCGGCACACTCGTGCGCTGGCTCGCTGATGACGGCGCGCACGTCGCCGAGGGCGATCCGGTCGCCGTGCTCGACGCGATGAAGATGGAGACCACGGTCGCCGCTCATCGCGCCGGCCTCCTGTCGCACCGCGCCGAGCTCTCAGCGGCGATCGCGCCGGACGGAGTCATCGCCGTCATCGACTGAGCGCGATCGCCGCCTGATCGCGATCGCCGCCGGACGCGAAGATCCCGGACGCCGCAGCTGCAGCATCCGGGATCTTCGGGTTCGCGGGTCGAGCGTGGTTATGCGGGGTCGCCGCCCAGCGGACCCACGGCCTCGAGCGGCCTCGGGTCGTCGGCACCGGTCTTGCGCGCGCGGGCGATCGCGTTGCCCACGTGGTAGATCAGGAGAGCTGCGACCGTGCCGAGCACGATGCCGCCGAACGCGAAGTCGCCGAGCTGCATCGAGAACCCGGCGATGCCGATCACGAGTGACACCGCGGCGGTGTACTGGTTCACCGGACGCGAGAAGTCGACCTTGCTGTCGACCCAGATCTTGATGCCGATGATGCCGATCAGGCCGTAGAGCGCGGTCGTCGCGCCGCCGAGCACGCCCGCGGGGATCGAGTTGAACACCTCGCCGACCTTGGGTGAGAACGCCAGCAGGATCGCGAAGAGGCCGGCGACCCAGTAGACGGCGGTCGAGTAGACGCGGGTCGCGGCCATGACGCCGATGTTCTCGCCGTACGTCGTCGTGCCCGACCCGCCGAAGCCGCCGGCGATCGTCGTGGCGACGCCGTCGGCGATCAGGGCGCGGCCGGTGTGCCTGTTGATCGCGGGGTCTTCCGTCATCGTGGCGACACCGCGCACGTGGCCGACGTTCTCGGCGACGAGCACCAGCACGACCGGCAGGAACATGGCGATGGTCGACCACGTGCCGGGCGCGACGAAGTCGGGGAGCTGGAACTCGGGCAGGCCCACCCACGGCGCGTCGGCGATGAGCTCTGCGGGCGTCTTGCCTCCGCGCAGCGCGTTGGGCACCTCGAACGACCCGGTGAAGGCGGCGTAGATGAAGCCCACCGCGACGCCGAGGAAGATCGAGATGCGCCCGAGGAATCCGCGGAAGAGCACTGCGAACAGGATGATCGCGACGAGGGTGATGGTCGCGGTCACGGGGTCGAGCTGGAAGTTGTTCCACGCGGTGGGGGCGAGGTTGAAGCCGATGAGCGCGACGATCGCACCGGCGACCACCGGAGGCATCAGAGCGTCGACCCAGCGCAGGCCGGCGAACTGCACGACCAGGCCCACGACGGTGAGCAGGATGCCGACCGCGACGACTCCCGCCAGGGCGGATCCGGTGCCGCCGGCGGCGACCGCGGCGGTGATCGGCGCGATGAACGCGAACGACGATCCGAGGTAGCTGGGCAGCTGGTTCTTGGTGATCAGCAGGAAGATGAGGGTGCCGAGACCGCTGAACAGCAGCGTGGTCGAGACCGGGAAGCCGGTCAGCGTCGGCACCAGGAACGTGGCGCCGAACATCGCGACGACGTGCTGGGCGCCGATCGCGATCGTGGCCGGCCAGTTCAGGCGCTCTTCGGGCTTGACGACGGCGCCGGGTTCGACCGTGCGGCCGTTTCCGTGGGTCTTCCACAGGGGCATGCGGGCTCCTCAGGATCGGGGGGAGTGGGAGTGCTGGAGCAACACTACCGATTCCTGAGTGTTCCCTGGGTGCGCGCGCGGCCCGACGCCTGGGCGGACTTCCGCGCTTCGGGAGGAGGAATCTGGAGGATCCCTCCTCCCGAGAAGCAGTTCTCCTCCCGAGAGCGCGCGGGGTCAGGCCCCGAGGCGCTCGATCAGCTCGCGGTAGCGCGCGGCGGTGCGCTCGACGATGTCCTCGGGAAGCACGGGCGGCTCGCCCTGCTTGTCCCAGTTCGAGGCCAGCCAGTCGCGCACGATCTGCTTGTCGAAGCTCGCCATGCGCTCGCTCGGGGTCGAGCCGGTGCGCCAGGCCTCGGCATCCCAGTAGCGCGACGAGTCGCTCGTCAGCACCTCGTCGGCCAGGTGCAGCACGCCGTCGGCGTCCGTCCCGAACTCGAACTTGGTGTCGGCGAGGATCAGACCCTTCTCCTCGGCGATCGCAGCGGCCCGCGTGTAGAGGGCGAGTGAGACGTCGCGCAACTCGGCCGCGCGGTCGGCGCCGACGAGCTCGACGGTCTGCTCGAAGGTGATGTTCTCGTCGTGCTCGCCCATCGGCGCCTTGTAGGCCGGTGTGAACAGCGGCTCGGGCAGGCGGTCGCCGTTCTCCAGACCGGCGGGCAGCGGGATGCCGCACACGGTGCCGCTCTCGGTGTATTCGGCCCAGCCGGAGCCGGTGATGTAGCCGCGCACGACGCACTCGACCGGCAGCATCTCGAGCGACTGCGCGAGCATGGCCCGGTCGACGACGCTCGCCGGGATGTCGCCCTCGGCGAGGTGGTTCGGAACGTCGCTCAGCTGGCTGAACCACCAGCGGCTGAGACGCGTGAGCAGCGCGCCCTTCTGGGGGATGCCCGGTGACAGCACGAAGTCGAACGCGCTCACCCGGTCGGAGGCGACGACGAGGATGCGGGTGTCGGCGGCGTCATCCGAGGCGTAGAGGTCGCGGACCTTGCCCGAGTAGATGTGGCGCCAGCCGGGGATGGTCTGCGCGTTGCTGTCCGAAGGAGTGCTCACCCGCCCATTATCCCGGTAGACGGCGCCGGTGTCGTGTCAAGGGCTGGTGCGAACGGCGCGGCATCGGCGACGCTCGAATCGACGGAGCGGAGGAGTCATGACGAAGGACCTGTCTACGGGGGACCGGGTGAGCTGGAACACGCCCCAGGGACGAACGCACGGCACGGTGGAGGAGAAGCGGACGAAGGACTTCCGCTTCGCCGGACAGAGCTTCACGGCTTCGGACGATGAGCCGGCGTACATCGTGAAGTCCGAGAAGAGCGGCGAGAAGGCCGCGCACAAGGGCTCGGCGCTGCGGAGGCTGGGCAGCTGAGCGACCCCGGAGGGCGGCGCCCGGTGTCTGCGGGGGTGCCTAGCCTGGACTCGTGACCGACGACACCTTGACCCCACGCCTGCGCCTGTCGCGCCCCGTCGCCGCCGACCTCGACGAGGTCTTCGCGATCCAGAGCGATCCGCGGGTGTGGACGCACTATCCGAGCCTGCGTCACACCGACCCCGAGACGACGATCCGGATGATGGAGCGGTGGGAGCGCAGCTGGTCGGAGGCCGGTCTCGGATCGTGGGTCGCCCGTCTGCGCGACACCGGAGAGGTCGTCGGCAACGGCGGGTGCACCCTGCTGGGCGGAGCAGTGTGGAACATCGGCTATCGCATCGCCGGGGACCATCACGGTCAGGGGCTGGCGACCGAGCTGGCGCAGGCCGGAGTCGAGAGAGCGAGGGTGATCGCGCCGGATCGGCCCGTGATCGCCTACCTCGTCGAGCACAACCATGCCTCTGCTCGCGTCGCCGGGAAGCTGGGACTCGACCTCGTGCATCGTGCGCCCGACGCGGGCAACCCCGACCCCGGGGTGGTTCGACTCGTGTACGCGGATCGGCCGCTCACGCCGGAACAGCTTGCGGCCGCCATGGCGTAGATCGGCCGCAGGCGGCATCCGTCTTGTCGACCGGCCTGAAGGAGCGTATAGTCCACGTGGACTATTTGAGGTGGAACACGTGTCGAAGGAACCTGTGGAGCGGTTGACCCCGATGGGGGTGATGGTGCTCGCGCTGCTGCGCGAGGGCGACATGCACCCCTATGAGATGGTGCGTCTGATGCGCGCTCGCCGCGACGAGCGTCTGCTCGCCGTCACCAACGGGACGCTCTATCACACGGTCGGTCGTCTGCAGCGTGGCGGCCTCATCGACGAGGTGGGCACCGATCGAGAGGGCAATCGCCCCGAGCGCACCACCTACACGCTCACGGATGCCGGTCGTGACGCGCTCATCGGCTGGCTCCGCCGTGAGCTGTCGATCATCGACCGCCCCGCCGAGTTCCGGATCGCACTCGCGGAAGCGCACAACCTCGAGCGCCCCGACGTCGTCGACTGCCTCCGCATCCGTCGCGTCGCACTCGCGGAAGGGCATGCTCTGCACCGCGACGGACTGACCGGCGCCCGCCGCAAGGGCGCCCCCGAGCAGGTGCTCGTCGAGTTCGAGCGTCAGGAGGTGCTGCTCGACGCCGAGCTGCGCTGGCTCGACTCGCTCCTCGATCGTCTCGAGGCCGAGGCGTTCCCCTGGGGGCCCACGGCTTTCGAGAACACCGACCGCTACCTCGCTCAGCGAAAGGCTGCACAGCAATGACCGACTCTCCCTCGACGGGACGCACGCCCGTGGCATCCTCGTCATCCGGTCCCTCGACCGGCACCTTCGCGGCGGGCCACCGTCCCGCCAGCCCGTGGCCCGCCCTGTGGGCGCTGGTCATCGGCTTCTTCATGATCCTCGTCGACACGACGATCGTCTCGGTGGCGAACCCGGCGATCAAGGCCGCCCTCGACCCCACCACGAACAACCTCGACAACGTGGTGTGGGTCACCAGCGCCTACCTGCTCGCATACGCCGTGCCGCTGCTGATCACCGGACGCCTCGGCGACCGTTTCGGTCCCAAGAACATCTACCTCATCGGCCTCGCGATCTTCACGCTCGCATCGCTCTGGTGCGGACTCTCGGGCTCGCTCGAGATGCTCATCGCGGCGCGCGCCGTGCAGGGGCTCGGCGCCGCCTTCATGACGCCGCAGACCATGGCAGTGATCACCCGCACGTTCCCGCCCGAGCGCCGCGGTGCGGCCATGGGCCTGTGGGGTGCGACCGCCGGTGTCGCCACGCTCGTCGGACCCCTCGTCGGCGGACTGCTCGTCGACGGCTTCGGCTGGGAATGGATCTTCTTCGTGAACATCCCCGTCGGCATCGTCGCCTTCGTGCTCGCCTGGCGGCTCGTGCCCAAGCTGCAGACGAGTCCGCACCGCTTCGACGTCCTCGGTGTCATCCTGAGCGCGGTCGCGCTGTTCCTCATCGTCTTCGGTCTTCAGGAAGGCGAGAAGTTCGACTGGGGTGTGATCTGGGGCCCGATCTCGGTGTGGAGCCTGATCATCACCGGCCTCATCGTGCTCGGGCTGTTCATCGTGCAGCAGGCGCGCACGCGCAGTGAGGCCCTCGTGCCGCTCGCCCTCTTCCGCGACCGCAACTTCTCGGGCGCGAACGTCGCCATCGCCGCGGTCGGGTTCACGGTGACGAGCATGTCGCTGCCGATGATGTTCTTCCTGCAGACCGCTCGCGGCCTCACCCCGACCGAGGCCGCTCTGCTGCTCATCCCGATGGCCGTGCTCTCGGGCGTGCTCGCCCCGTTCGCGGGCAAGCTGCTCGACCGCGTCGACCCGCGCATCATCCTGATCCCGGGTCTCCTCTGCGTCGTCGTCGCCCTCGTCTGGTACTCGACGCTGATCAACATGGGCACCGAGATCTGGATGTTCCTGCTGCCGTCGGCGCTCATGGGCATCGGCAACGCGGGCATGTGGGGGCCGCTCGCGACCACCGCGACCCGCAAGCTGCCGCCGCGCCAGGCGGGCGCAGGCGCGGGCATCTACAACACGACCCGGACCATCGGATCGGTGATCGGCTCGGCATCCATCGCCACGTTCATGCAGTCTCGTCTCGAGGCGAACCTGCCCGGTCTCTCGGATGCCCCGTCGGGCATCAGCGGCGGCTCGCTGCCGCCCGAGGTCGCCGAGGGGTTCGCCGCAGGCATGTCGCAGGCGATCCTGCTTCCCGCGTGCGTGATGGTCGTCGCCCTCGTCGCCTCGCTGTTCCTCGGACGCTACGACAGGGCGGATGCTGCCGCGTCGGCTCCCACGGAGGCGCCCGCGCCTGCGGCGTGACCCACTCCTGCCTGCGAGCCGGGCCTTCCGCACACGCGTGGGGAATGCCCGGTTTGCGGCCCGGAACCCCCCTGTGATGTCATCGGGCGATGACGATCGAGCTCACGAGGCCCACCACCGACCTGTTCGACTCCTGGGCGGCTGCCGTCGCCGAATTCGGCGACGGTCATGTCGACGGTTCGGGTCTGCAGGCACCCGTCACCACGGATCTCGCGACGCTCGAGGCCCTGATCGAGAAGTCGACGCTGCTCGCCGACACCACGGCCGACCTGCCCGACGACGCCGTGCACAACGATCTGTACTGGATCGTCGACGACGGCGAGGTCGTCGGTTTCCTCTCCTTCCGGCACGAGTTGAACGAATGGCTCCGTGAGGCGGGCGGCCACATCGGCTACTCGGTGCGCGCCTCTCGCCGCCGACAGGGCTACGCCTCTGCGGCGCTGCGTCTCGGGCTCGAACGTGCTCGCGAGATCGGCCTCGAGCGCGTGCTCGTCACCTGCGACGACGACAACGTCGGCTCGTATCGCACGATCGAGGGTGCCGGAGGCGTGCTGCAGGACGTCAGCGACCAGTCCGCGCGGGGGCACGCGATGCTCCGCCGATACTGGATCACCCTCTAGAGGCGAGCGCGCGGACCGCCCTCGGATCACGGCGACACGCCGTCGCCGGTTAGGGTGGATGGTCGACGACCATCCCGGTGGCAGCATCCTGTCGCCCATCCGATCCGAGGAGCACCCGTCGTGATCCCACATCCCTCTCCTGCTTCCGCGCGCCTGCGCGCGTTCGGACGCACCGTCGGGGCGATGGCGCTCACGGCGTTCATCGCGGCCGGTGCGCTGCTCGGCGGCGCGTCCGCGGCCACCGCGGCCGACGACTCCGAGACCTATGTCATCGGCACCGATACGACGTTCGCGCCGTTCGAGTTCACCTCTCCCGAGGGCGAGCTCGTCGGCATCGACATGGATCTGCTGCGCGCGATCGCAGACGACCAGGGCTTCGAGGTCGAGATCCGCCAGCTCGGGTTCGACGCCGCGGTGCAGGCTCTGCAGGCCAACCAGGTCGACGCCGTCATGGCGGGCATGTCGATCACGGAAGAGCGCGAGAAGACGTTCGACTTCAGCGAGCCGTACTTCACCAGCGGCATCCAGCTCGGAGTGCTCGAGTCCAGCGACATCCAGTCGCTCGACGACCTCGACGGCGAAGCGGTGGCGGTCAAGACCGGCACCCAGGGGCAGACGTTCGCCGAGGAGAACCAGGACGAATTCGGCTTCCGCATCACGCCGTACCAGGACACGACCGACATGGTGGATGCCGTCAAGGCCGGCCAGGCCGTCGGCTACTTCGAGGACTTCCCGGTGCTCGCCTACGGCATCCAGCAGGGGTCCGGCTTCCGCCTGATCGGCGAGCCGGAGCTCGGCGGCGAATACGGATTCGCGGTCAACAAGGGCCAGAACCCCGAGCTCGTCGAGATGTTCAACGCGGGTCTCGAGAACCTCAAGGCCTCGGGGGAGTACGACGAGATCGTCGACAGCTACCTCGCAGGCGGCGAGGAGAGCACGCAGGCGACCGACATCTTCTCCGTGGCGGTGAAGTACTGGCCCGCTCTGATGGAGGGGCTGTGGCTCACGATCCTCGCGACGCTGGTCGCGATCGTGGCGGCGTTCATCCTCGGGCTCATCTTCGGCTTCGGCCGGGTGTCGGCCTTCGCGCCGTTCCGCTGGGTGGCCACCGCCTACGTCTACGTGTTCCGCGGCACCCCGATCCTGGTGCAGGCGTTCTTCGTGTTCTTCGCCATCCCGCAGCTGTTCCCCGGGCTCACGTTCAACCCGTTCGTCGCGGGCGCCATCACGCTCTCGTTGAACACCGGTGCGTACATGACCGAGATCATCCGCGGCGGCATCCAGGCCGTCGACCCCGGTCAGTCCGAGGCGTCGCGTTCGCTGGGCCTCGGGCACTGGAAGACCATGCAGAAGGTCGTGCTGCCGCAGGCGTTCCGCATCATGATCCCGTCGTTCGTGAACCAGGGCATCATCACCCTCAAGGACACCTCGCTGATCAGCGTGATCGGGCTCGCCGAGCTCACGTTCGTGTCGCGCCAGATCATCGCCTCGACGTACCTGTCGGCCCAGGTGCTGACCATCGTCGCCATCATCTACTTCGTCGTGATCACGCTTCTCACGCTGCTCGCGAACCGCCTGGAGAGGAAGTTCAACGCATGAGCAAGATCGAGGTCAGAGACCTGCACAAGTCGTTCGGCGACAACCACGTGCTCAAGGGCATCGACCTGACGGTCGAAGACGGCGAGGTCATCGCGGTCATCGGTCCGTCGGGGTCGGGAAAGTCCACCCTGCTGCGCTGCCTCAACAAGCTCGAGGAGCCGACGTCGGGTCATGTCATCGTCGACGGCGTCGACCTGACCGACAAGAGCGTGAAGCTCGACGAGGTGCGCCAGCGCATCGGCATGGTGTTCCAGCACTTCAACCTGTTCCCGCACATGACCGTGCTCGAGAACATCACTCTCGCGCCGGTCGAGCTCGGCAAGCTGTCGAAGGCCGAGGCGAAGGAGCGGGCGCTCGCTCTGCTCGATCGCGTGGGCCTGGCCGAGAAGGCGGATGCCAAGCCGGCATCGCTCTCGGGCGGTCAGAAGCAGCGCGTGGCGATCGCCCGCGCGCTCGCGATGGACCCCGAGATCATGCTCTTCGATGAGGCCACCAGCGCGCTCGACCCCGAGATGGTCGGCGAGGTGCTGCAGGTGATCCGCGACCTGGCCTCCGGCGGCATGACGATGGTGCTCGTGACGCACGAGATGGGCTTCGCCCGCGAGGTCTCGGGCCGCACGGTGTTCATGGACGGCGGAGTCGTCGTCGAAGAGGCACCGCCCGCCGAGCTGTTCGGCGCTCCGAAGAACGAGCGCCTGAAGGACTTCCTCTCGAAGGTCCTCTGAGCGTCTTCCGGTGTCGAAGGCCCCCACCCGATTCCGGGTGGGGGCCTTCCTCGTCGGGCGATCAGGGCGACGTGACCGCGGCCGGATGCCGGCGGATCGTGGCGCTCACCAGCGCGGCGACGGCGCAGAGGCCGGCGGCGGCGAACCAGGCGACGGTGTACTGGCCCGTGTGGTCGCGCACCATGCCCGCGAGGAACGAGGCGATGCCGGCACCGATCTGGTGCGAGGCGAACACCCAGCCGAACACGAGGGGACCCCGATCGCCGAAGACCTCACGGCACAGTGCGATGGTCGGCGGAACCGTCGCCACCCAGTCGAGGCCGTAGATCACGATGAACACGACGATGCTCGGCTGCACCTCGGCCGACAGCAGGCTCGGCAGGAAGAGCAGGCTCACGCCGCGCAGCGCGTAGTACGCGGCCAACAGGATGCGAGCGTTCACCCGGTCGGTCAGCCAGCCCGAGAACACCGTGCCGGCGATGTCGAAGATCCCGACCACGGCGAGCAGCCCGGCTGCGGTCGTCGTCGGCATCCCGTGGTCGTGCGCGCTGGGGATGAAGTGGGTGCCGATCAGGCCGTTGGTCGTGGCGCCGCAGATCGCAAATCCGATCGCGAGCGCCCAGAACGTCTTGGTGCGCGCGGCGTCGCGGAGCGTGGTGATCGCGAGTCGAGCGGCTCCCCACGCGCTGCCCTTCGGTCGTGCGGTCACGGTGACGGGTCCGCTGTCGCCGTAGCGGTTGACACCGAGATCGCTCGGACGGTTGCGCACGAAGATCCAGACCAGGGGGACGACCGCGAGCGCACCCCCGGCGATGATCAGCGATGCCCCTCGCCAGCCGATGTCCTCGGCCGCTGCGGCGATCACCGGCAGGAAGATGAGCTGCCCGGTGGCGCTTCCGGCCGTGAGCACGCCCGACACCAGGCCGCGCCTGGTCGCGAACCAGGTGTCGGTGATCGTGGCCGCGAACACCAGCGCCATCGACCCGGTGCCGAGTCCGATGAGCACGCCCCACGTCAGGATGAGCTGCGCCGGGGTGGCGACGAAGACGCTCAGCGCAGCACCCGCTCCGATCACGAACAGAGCGGTCACGGTGACGGCGCGGATGCCGAAGCGCTGCATGAGGGCGGCGGCGAACGGTGCCGTGAGGCCGAACAGCAGCAGGTTGACCGTGACGGCGAGAGAGAGCTCGGCCGTGGTCCAGCCGAACTCGTCCTGCAGAGGCAGCATCAGCACCCCTGGTGCAGCACGGAACCCGGCGGCTCCGATCAGTGCGATCAGTGCGACGAGTGCGACGATCCATGCGGGATGGATGCGGCGCTGCGGCATCGGGGGTGGCGTGGGTGTCGGAAGGTCGGTCGGCTCCTCGACCGATTCGGCGGTCATGCTTCGGTGCCTGATGAGAGCGCGAACGGCTCGCCGCCCATGCTGCGACGCGACCACCGGGTGGTGTCTGCGTCGAGCGGGGCGGCGCAGGTCGTGCACCAGTCTGCGGACCCCGCGAGCTCGCCGCAGCGCCCGCAGCTGACGGTCAGCCCCCAGGGGCCGTCGGGATCGGTGACGCGCGTGAATCTCGCGTAGGCGTGGAGGATCGGGAGGGTCTCTCGGCCGACCTCCGTCAGGAGATACCCCCGTTCGTCGTCGCGCCGCACGAGGCCCGCCTCGGTCATCGAGGCGAGGCGCCGGGCGAGCACGGAGTCGGCGGCTCCCGTGGCATCGCGCAGCTCATCGAAGCGGGTGCGACCCGAGAACAGCTCGCGCAGGATCAGAAGCACCCACGGGTCGGCGAGCACATCGGCGGAGCGGGCGATCGGACACGTGGCTGTCGACCAGTCGGAGCGGAGCGGCATCCAGTCACTTTCTTGAAGAAAGTTCTCGGTGTCAAGAGTCCACGTCCGGAATGGCGGAGTACCTGCGCGAGTCGGCAGGAAAACGACGAAGGGGCGAGCTACTCCGCGACGCGGGCCGCGATGTCGGTGCGGAAGTGCGAACCCTCGAGAGTGATGCGGCCGATGGCCTCGTATGCCCGGTCGCGCGCGGTGCGGAAGTCCGATGCCACAGCGACGACGTTCAGCACGCGCCCACCGGTGGCGATCAGCGAGCCGCCGGGTGCATCGGGGCTCGCGGTCGCAGCGTGCACGAGACGCACGCCCTCGACGGCCGCGGCGTCGGCCAGGCCTTCGATCGGGCGACCGGTCTGCGGAGCCTCGGGGTAGCCCTCGCTGGCCAGGACGACGGTGATGGCGACATCGTCGCTGAAGACCGGCTCGGGCTGGTCTTCGAGAGTGCCGGATGCCGCGGCGAACAGCAGCTCCGACAGCGGCGTCACGAGACGAGGCAGCACGATCTGGGTCTCGGGGTCGCCGAAGCGGGCGTTGAACTCGATCACGCGCACACCGGCGGGAGTCAGGATGAGCCCGGCGTAGAGCAGGCCGATGAACGGGGTGCCCTCCTCGTCGAGCTGACGGATCACGGGCAGGGCGACATCTCGGGTGACCTCTTCGACGAAGGCCTGCTCGCTGCCGAACTGGTCGGCCAGCCACGGCAGCGGCGAGTATGCGCCCATGCCCCCGGTGTTGGGACCTGCGTCGCCGTCGAGCGCACGCTTGAAGTCCTGCGCGGGGCTGAGCGCCCGCACGGTGTCGCCGTCGCTCAGGAAGAACAGCGAGACCTCGGGGCCCGAGAGGAACTCCTCGATGAGCACGGGGCCCGAGGGCAGATAGTGCTCGGCGTGCGCGAGCGCCTCGGCGCGGTCGGACGTCACGATGACGCCCTTGCCTGCCGCCAGTCCATCGGCCTTCACCACATGGGGGGCTCCGAGGTCGTCGAACGCGGCCTCGACCTGAGCGGTCGTGGTGGCTCGCACTGCTCGTCCGGTGGGCACGCCGGCCGCATCCATGATCCGCTTGGCGAACGACTTGGATCCCTCGAGCTGCGCCGCAGCCTTGCCGGGGCCGAACACGGGAATCCCGTGCGCGCGCAGCACATCGGCGACACCGGCGACCAGCGGGGCCTCCGGGCCGACCACCACGAGGTCGACGGCGTGCTCGTTGGCGAAGGAGGTCACCGCGGCGCCGTCGAGCATGTCGAGGGTGACGGGCGTCGCGTCCTGCGCGATCCCGGCGTTGCCGGGGGCGACGAAGATCTCGTGCTCCGCGGTCTCTGCTCGCAGGGCGAGGATGATCGCGTGCTCACGGGCACCGGAACCGAGGACGAGAATCTTCACCCGTCCAGACTACCGAGGCGGACGCGCGCGTTTCGGCGGGTTGCGGCTCAGAGCTCGACCGGGCGCTCCGCCGACGGGTCCCACGGCATGGTCCAGCCTGCGGCGTCGAACAGCGCATCGAGCACCATCGCCGTGAAACCCCACACGATCGTGCCGTCGACGTCGAACGCCGGCCCCTTCCAGGTGCGACCCATGCGGTGAATGGTCGATGTGAACCGGGTCTTCGGGTCGAGCAGCTGTGCCACGGGCACACGGAACACGTCGACCGTCTCGGCGTGATCCACGGCCGCGACGCGCGATGGCGAACGCCACCAGCCGAGCACGGGGGTGACCATGTGGTTGCTCGCGGCGAGCGGGATCTCCGCAAGAGTGGCGAGGATCTCGACGCCGGACGGGTCGAGACCGGTCTCCTCTTCGGCCTCGCGCAGGGCGGTGGCGACGGCATCCGCATCCGCATCCTCGGCCCGGCCGCCGGGGAACGACACCTGGCCGGGGTGCGACGACAGCGTGGCCGCTCGGCGCTGCAGCAGCACGTCGAGGTCTGCGGCCATGGTCGTGGCGTCGGTCTGAGCCGGGGTGCTGTCGAGCTTGCCGAACAGCACGAGCACGGACGCCGGATGCGCGTTGCCGTCGACCGGTGGCACAGGCCTCGTCCAGCCCTCACTGCGCTTCGCCGCGGCGAGCAGCTCGGCTCTCGCGCCGTGCAGGGTGTCGGGATTCTGGCTCATCGCCTCGAGCCTATGCCTGCGAAGAGCCTCCAGGGCAGTGCTGCGCTCGGCGTACCCTGTTCCCATGCCCTCCAGGAAGATCGACATCATCGATGGCCGCGCGGCGCTCGATGAGGTCAGGAGAGCGGATGCCGCGGGCGAGAAGCCGCAGCGCACCCCGCTCGCCACTGCCGTGCGCTATCTGCTGCAGCTGCTCGACGAGAAGGCTCCGGGCAACAGCGTCGAGGTGCGAGTGCCGCCGTTCGGCGCCGTGCAGGTGATCCAGGGCCCTCGGCATACGCGCGGAACCCCGCCGAACGTCGTCGAGATGGACCCGGCGACCTGGATCGCCGTCGCCACGGGCACGGAGCACTGGGCGGATGCCGCGGGCTCGGGCCGGGTGAGCGCATCGGGCACCCGCGCGGACCTCTCGGACGTCCTGCCGCTGCGTCCCTGACCCCGCAGCACTCGCAGCACCCTGAGCGCCCGCAGGACCCTCAGGTCGAGGGCCCCACCAGAGCGACGTCGAGACGCTCGGAAGACGGGGGAGCGACCCACAGGCAACGGTGGGAGAATGGACGCATGTCCTCCCACGATTCCTCCCAGACGGTCGAGGCGACCGTCCGCCGCGTGCCGCGCTTCGGCGTGTTCATGGGCATCGGCGTCGTGCTCGGCATCATCGCCGCCGGCATCCTGACGATGATGGGCAGTTACGAACCCTCCGACGCGGTCGGCGTCGTCTACCCGCCAGGGCAGGTGTTCGGGTTCCTTCTGCTGTGGACGGTGCCGATCGGCTTCGCCCTCGCGAGCATCGTCGCGCTGATCCTCGAGCGGCTCGCCCGCCGCCACGATCACGTCGTCACGGTCGAGCACGAGACGATCATCGAGAACGACTGACCCGGTCGGTGCGCAGCAGGCCGCGTCAGGCCAGCTCTGCGATGATCGGCCGGATCGCCGCGTCGAACGACACCACGTCGCGGCGCAGCCCGTCGGTCACCGCGACCGTGAGAGCGCCGATCCACCAGATCCCCCGCTGCGAGAACGGCAGCACCTGCACATTGAGTTCGAACGAATGCGCTCGGCGCCCGATCTCGCGCTCGAACTCGGCGATCGCGCTCGCATAGGCACGGTACGCCTCGCCGCCGATGTTGCCGTTGCCCGACCGGCTCGCCATCGAGCTGCGGATCGACGCGACGTAGCGGTCGTGCGCGACGCGGGCGAAGTGCATCGCCGACTCCGCGTGCGGCGCGATCGCGTCGGCGAGCTGCTCGGCACCGGTCGCAGGCAGGGCCACGAGCGTGTCGAAGCCGTCGACGAGCTCGAGCGGCACGCCGGAGGGGTGCGCCCGAGGTTCGACCGTCATGTCCCAGAAGTCGCGCCACTGCTTCTCGAGCTCGGGCGTCACCTCGACGGCATCCGGCGCTCTGACGGGCAGATCGCGCAGGCTCGGCAGGTCTTCGGGGGCCCGGATGCCGAGGGATTGACGCAGCGCGAGCGCGACGAGCACCGGAACGCTCGCATCCTCGCGGATCAACCACTGCGGCTTGTCGGCCATGGCCCCATCGTAGGAGATCGCGGGCGGGGAGAGGAGGGCCCCGCGGGCGGTAGGCTGGAGGTGTGGCTGCCTCCCCCACCAATCCCTATTCCGAAGCCGGCGTCGATACCGCTGCAGGCGATCTCGCCGTCGAGCTGATGAAGTCTTCCGTGCGCGCTACGCACGGCCCTGAAGTGCTCGGCGGTGTCGGCGGCTTCGCCGGACTGTTCGACGCGAGCGCGCTGCGCGACTTCCGTCGCCCGCTGCTCGCGACCAGCACAGACGGCGTCGGCACGAAGGTCGCCATCGCGCAGGCCATCGACAAGCACGACACGATCGGCCAGGACCTCGTCGGCATGGTGGTCGACGACATCGTCGTGGTGGGCGCGAAGCCGCTCTTCATGACCGACTACATCGCCTGCGGCAAGGTCTTCCCGCAGCGCATCGCCGACATCGTGCGCGGCATCGCCGAGGCGTGCACCGCCACCGGCACCGCGCTCATCGGCGGCGAGACCGCAGAGCACCCCGGGCTGCTCGGCCCGCGCGACTACGACGTGGCAGGCGCCGCGACCGGAGTCGTCGAGGCCGACGGCATCCTGGGGGCCGACCGCGTGCAGGACGGCGACGTCGTGCTCGCCGTCGAGTCCAGCGGACTGCATTCCAACGGCTACTCGCTCGTGCGCCACATCGTCACGAACGCCGGAATCGGCTACGGCGACAACGCCGCCGACTTCGGCAAGACCTGGGGTGAGGCTCTTCTCGAGCCGACGCGCCTCTACACGCTTCCGCTGCTGCGTCTGATCGAGCAGCTCGGCGGCGCGACGGGGGCGGGCGGAGTGCACTCGCTCAGCCACGTCACCGGCGGCGGCATCGCGGCAAACCTCGCCCGTGTGCTCCCGCAGGGCAGCTGGGCCGAGGTCGACCGCAGCACGTGGTCGCCGAGCCCGGTCTTCCGCGTGCTCAGCGACATCGCAGGGTCGACGCTGGAATCCGCCGAGGGCACCTGGAACCTCGGCATCGGATTCCTCGCGATCGTCGCGGCCGACAAGAAGGATGCCGCCATCGCGGCGCTCGCGGCAGACGGCATGCCCGCGTGGCAGGTCGGAACCGTGGGCTTCGGCGCGCGTCCGGCAGGAGAGTTCGAACAGGGCGCCAAGGGCGTCGACGGTGGAGCAGTGCGCCTGGTCGGCGCCTATGCGGACGGAGCGAAGTAAGAGCCCATGTGCGGCATCGTCGGAATGGTGGGCTCTGCCCCGGTCAATCAGGACATCTACGACGCACTCCTGCTGCTGCAGCACCGCGGCCAGGATGCGACGGGAATCGCGACAGCTGAGGCGAACGGCGTCATGCACAACGCCAAGGCGCAGGGCATGGTCCGCGAGGCGTTCCGCACCCGCGACATGCGCGGGCTCCTCGGGAACGTCGGGCTCGGTCACGTGCGCTATGCGACCAAGGGCACGGCGTCGAACGAAGAGGAGATGCAGCCGTTCTACGTGAACGCGCCGTACGGCATCATCCTCATCCACAACGGCAACCTGACGAACACGCGCGAGCTCACGGCCGACATGGCCCAGCGCGACCGCCGTCACCTCAACTCCTCGAGCGACACCGAGCTGCTGCTCAACGTGCTCGCCGGTGAACTGCAGAACACGACGTCGACGGTCGACCTCGACGCCGAGCGGGTGTTCGAGGCCGTCGAGCGCACGCATGAGCGCATCGAGGGCGCCTATGCCGTCATCGCCGTGATCGCGGGCTACGGTCTGCTCGCGTTCCGCGACCCGTTCGGCATCCGCCCCCTCATCCTCGGTCGTCGCCCCTCGACCGTCCCTGGCGCGGAAGGCCGCGACGAATGGGTCGTCGCGAGCGAGTCGCTCGTGCTCGAGAACGCCGACTACGAGGTGGTCCGCGAGGTCGAGCCCGGCGAGGCGATCTTCATCACCAACGAGGGCGAACTGCACAGCAGGCAGTGCGCCAAGGATCCCGTGCTCGCGCCGTGCGCGTTCGAGTACGTCTACCTCGCTCGTCCCGACTCGGTCATGAACGGCGTCTCCGTCTACGAGTCGCGTCTGCGCATGGGCGACAAACTCGCCGACACGATCGCCAAGCACGTGCCGATGGACAAGATCGACGTCGTCATGCCGATCCCCGATTCATCTCGCCCCGCGGCCATGGAGGTCGCCCGCAAGCTGGGCATCGAATACCGCGAGGGCTTCTACAAGAACCGCTATGTCGGCCGCACCTTCATCATGCCCGGCCAGGCCGTGCGCAAGAAGAGCGTGCGTCAGAAGCTGAACGCGATGTCGACCGAGTTCCAGGGCAAGAACGTGCTGCTGATCGACGATTCGATCGTGCGGGGCACGACGTCGAAGCAGATCATCCAGATGGCCCGGGATGCCGGTGCCACCTCGGTGACGTTCGCGTCTGCCGCGCCGCCCGTGCGATACCCGCACGTCTACGGCATCAACATGCCGTCGCGCCATGAGCTCATCGCCCACGGACGGACGATCCCCGAGATCGCCACCGAGCTGGGCTGCGACCACCTGGTCTACCAGGAGGTGGAAGACCTCAAGGCTGCGATCACCGAGGGCTCCGTGCTGAACGATCTCGACATGAGCTGCTTCGACGGCCGGTACGTCACCGGCTCGGTCTCCGACGAGTACCTCGCGTGGGTGGAGGGGTCGCAGACCTCGTGACCTCGGGTGCGCAGCCGCTCTGGCGTGGTCGCGCCCTCGCGCTGATCGGCATCGTGCTGGTCGCCTTCTCCTTGCGCTCGGCAGTGGCATCCCTGTCACCGGTGCTCGACCACGTCGCCGAGGACTTCGCGGTCTCGTCGGTCGTCGTGGGTCTGATCGGTGCCGCGCCGCCCGTGTGCTTCGCCGTCTTCGGTCTGCTCACTCCGCTATTCGAGCGCCGGTTCGGGCTCGAGCGCGTGGCCGTGGTCGCGATCGCGCTGATCGCGACCGGGCTGCTGCTGCGCAGCCTCGCCGTCGACTCGACGTCGCTGCTCGCCGCGACGACCGTGGTGTTCGCGGGTGTCGGCTCGGGCAACGTGCTGCTGCCGCCTCTGGTCAAGAAGTACTTCCCCGATCGACTAGGTCTGATGATGACCGTGTACTCGACCACCATGGCCGTGTCGACGTTCGTGCCGCCGCTGGTCGCGGTGCCGCTCGCCGACTCGGCGGGGTGGCGGGTCTCTCTGGGCCTATGGGGCGTGTTCGCCGCGATCGCTCTGGTGCCGTGGGTGGCGATGCTGGTCACGAGCCGAGCGGATGCCGTCGCCGCCGCGCAGACGCGCGTCGATCCCGCCTCGACCGAGGTCGAGCGCGACGGGTACGACGCGGCATCCGTGGCGACCGGCCCGATCGCGACGACGCCTGCGAACCCCCGGGTCTTCGGTCGGCTGTGGCGGTTGCCGATGGCATGGTCCATCGCGCTGGTGTTCGCGGCGTCGTCGACGCTGGCCTACGTCTCCTTCGCCTGGCTGCCCTCGATCATGATCGACGTGGGTGGGGTGACGCCGGCGAATGCGGGGCTGCTGCTCTCACTGTTCGGTCTGATGGGTCTGCCGTGCTCCCTGCTCGTGCCCATCCTCATCGTCCGGTTCCAGGCCACGCGACCCGTGTTCGTCATCTCGATCGCCTGCGGCCTCATCGGACTCCTCGGATTCATCTTCCTCCCGACGGTGGCCCTGCCGATCTGGGTCGTGTTCTTCGGCCTCGCGCCAGGGCTGTTCCCGCTCGCTCTCGTGCTGCTCAGCATCCGCGCGCGCACGCCGGAGAGCGCCGTGGCGCTCAGCGGGTTCGTGCAGAGCATCGGATACGCGGTCGCCGCGGTGTTCCCGCTGCTGATCGGTCTGCTGCACGACATGACCGACAGCTGGCAGATCCCGCTCTGGCTTCTCGTCGGCGTTCTGATCGCGGTGATCCCCGCCGGGTGGATCGCGGGTCGTCGTCGCACGATCGAAGAGGACTGGGAGCGCCGGCACGGTCGCTGGTGACTCGCGGCGAGGTCACAGCACCGGTGCGACCTCAGCGTGCCCTCAGTGGGCCCGCACCTCGTCGCCGACGCTGATGGTGCCGCCGGCCCACTCGGCGGATCCGTCGGCCGCGGCACGCGGCGGAAGCAGCAGCCTGCCGAGCGTCGGCTCATCCTGTCCGAGGTCGTTCGTGAGGGTCTTGAGCACCTTCGCGTCACGGGCTCCGGTGTCGGGATTGGCGTGTGTCGCCAGGCACCGAACGATCGGGCCCGCTGTGCGGAACGACACCCGACCGATGCTCAGCTCACCCGTCCAGTCGAGCTCGGACCACGGGGCGACGTCATCGACGACGACGTTCGAGCGGAATCGCCGGTCATCGATGCCGAAGCCGAGGGCGTCGCTGAGCGCGTCGACGCTGCCGCGACTGTGCACCGAGACGTATCCGCGAGCGCGGTCCTGGAACCTCGACGTCACACCGTCGCCCACCAGCACGAGCGGCAGTCGTCCTGGGCGTCGGATGCGCCGGCCCTCCGCGCTCGCGAGCACGAACTCGGTCACGGCATCCGCGAGCTCCACACGGCCGGCGTCATCGAGTCCCGCCTCGACGAGCACTGCTCCGGCGTGCTCGATCCGCACGCGCTGCCGAGCATCGTCGTAGTCGGTGCGCAGTGCCGCGAGCCCGGGGAAGTCCTGCAGCGAGAGGCCCTTCGCCTTCGGCCAGTGGTCGAGGCCGTCGTGGTGCTCCGGGGCCGTCGCATCGGCGAAGCGGAACGCCAGCACGCGATCGCCCGCGATCCGGCCGTCGGCTTGCACGGTCAGCGAATCGACGGATTCGGGAGTGAAGCCCTTGATCGGGTGACGGAAGAGCGAGACGACACGAGCCATGAGGAGATCCTCTCAGGCTGGTAGGGGTCCGTCCGTCACCGACAGGGCATCGGCAGCGACGGGTTACGGCATTCCGGGCACGACGAAACCCCCGTGCATCGCACGGGGGAGTCGACGACGATCGAATCGGCGGTCAGGCCTTTTCGAGTTCGTCCTCGTCTTCGTCTGCATACTCGTCGGCCCACTTGTCGACATATGCGTCTTCAGCGTCGCTCGGGTGCGCGAGTTCGCGCTCGAGCGCCGAGTAGTTCACCGACGGACTGAACGACTTCAGTTCGCGGGCGATCTTGGTGTGTTTCGCCTTTTGACGGCCACGGCCCATGCCTGAGACCCCCTCACGAGTTAAGCTGCGGGCAACCATCTGCCCGAGTCATTCACGACACCGGCTGAGGGCCGGTAAGAGTAGCATTCAGAATAGCACGCGGCCAGACCGCACTGGCCCGTTGGCAGCTGGTGAAGGGAGCGATCCTCATGACCGACAACACCTCGACGCCCACCGACGAGGCCGCACAGAACGCGACACTGCAGAAGGCCGTGATCGTCGGGATGCAGCCGGGTCAGCCCACGCGGGTGATCGAAGAAGCAGCGCGGTTCGCCCGGCTCTTCCGGGTGCCTCTCGTGGTGGCCCACGTCGACGTCACCCGATTCGTCACCTACGAAGATCCCGATGGCTATGTGCACTCGGCGCCCATCGACATCAACATCGACGCCGGAGCAGCCGAGTTCGAGGCCGTGCAGGCCGAAGCCACTGCGGCGCTCGACGGCACAGGCCTGACGTGGACGGCCCGCCAGCTCGTCGGCGACCCTGCCCTCGCCATCAAGCAGCTCGCCACCAAGCTCGACGCCCAGCTGATCGTCGTCGGCACACGCAAACGTGGCATCGGCGAGTCGATCCGCGAGTTCTTCACGGGGTCCGTCGCCGCCCGCCTCGCGCATCGCCAGCACCGGTCCGTGCTCGTCGTGCCCCTGCAGGACCCGGTTCCCGACACTCAGCCCGAGATCTGGACCGAGTAGGTCTCGGTCGACCCCTTCCGGTTCGGATGGCTGGTCGATCGCCGCACGGCTGGCGTCTTCCCGGACGGCCCAGCCAACCGGCAAGACGCCAGCCCACCGCACGACAGAAGCCCCTCTCGTCGAGTGACGGGAGGGGCTTCGGACGTGCGGTTGGGTGAGGTCAGCGCCCGAGCGATGCCAGAGCGGTCGTGATCCCTCGGGCCGCGGCATCCAGCCCGTCCTCCAGCTGCGTGACGACGGATGCCGGCAGCGTGCCGCCCTTCGCCACGTGGGTGCGGAGGTCGGTGCGCACCCGTGCGCGGAAGGCGTTGATGACGGCATCCGCTCGGTGCAGCTCCTCGCGACTGACGATGCGCTCGTTGTCGCCCGCGGTGCGCGGGCGGGACTTGGATGCGGCGCGGTCGTCCTTCTCAGCCGTGGCCAGGTCTGCGCGAAGGCTCTTCATGGCCTCCTTGACGCTCTGACGCACCTCGTTGGCGATCAGTCGCACCGAGTCGGTGAGACCCGCCTCGATGCCGGCGAGGTCGCCCTCGCGGGACGCGAGCTCGGCGCGTCCGGCATCCGTGATCGCGTAGATCGTGGTGCGGCCGTCGACGGTCTTGCTGACCAGACCCTCCTCCTCGAGCTTCGCGAGCCGCGGATAGATGGTGCCGGCGCTGGGCGTGTAGGTGCCTCCAGTGCGATCGGTAAGAGCCTGGATGATGCCGTAGCCGTGCTGGGGCGCCTCGGCGAGCAGCGAGAGCAGGTAGAGCCTGAGATCGCCGTGGGAGAACACTGCGGGACTCATGCTTCCTCCCATTCGGGGTCGTTCTCGATCGAGCTGGGCGTGCGGCGAAGGACCGTGACGCCGCCCGAGACGGAGTTCGCGCGCAGGTCGACGAAACGCCCGGCCAGCTCACCGGTCGAGCCGGTGTAGTTGTTGATCCCGGAGGAGCCACGCTCGACGCCGTCGATCAGCAGTCGTCCGCTCAGCGAGCGCACGACGTAGTTCGCGGCGAGTGACTCGTCGAGGCGCACGGTGGTGCCGCCGGAGACCGAGTTGACGTTGATGGCGTTCACGTCGCCGGCGGCGTCGACCAGCGTCGACCCCGAGACGATGTCGACGGTGGCGCGGCGGATGGTGCCGGTGACGGCGACATCTCCTGAGACGCTGTTCGCGTTGATCGAGCCGGTGAGGCCGCGCACCTGCACGTCGCCGGACACCGAGTTGACCGTGAGGTCGCCGATGAGGGTGTCGACAATGAGGTCACCCGAGACGGTGTTGAGGCGGGCGTCGTTGCGGATGCCCGAGACGAGTGCTCCGGCGCTGACGACGCCGAGGTTCAGGGCGATCGAGCGGGGCACGGCGACGCTGACCTCGGCTTTGGGGCCGCCGGAGCCGAAGTTGCGGAACACCTCGAGGAAGTTGTCCCAGCCGAGCTGCGGGTGGTCGATCTCGACCTCGCCGTCGTTCGCCTCGATGCGGAGGTCTTTGGTCGTGACACCGTGCACCTCGATGCGGATGCCGGGTTCGTCGTGTGCGATGACGTCGACCTGACCGCCGACCAGACCGATCTTCAGCCGGGTGACGTTCTCGATGTCGATGACGCGTTCTTCGCCGGGGGCGATGAGCCACTTCTCGGTCATGTCTGCTTCTCCTGGTTCGAGGGAACACGATATATCGTGTGCGGCAAGAGTAACACGATATATCTCGATCTTGTCAAGGGTGTCTTCGGTCGCGGGCCGTCTGCAGGATCCGGGCACGTCGGCAGGACGGTTCGGGGGAGATGGTCCTGCAGTCGTGCTTCGGTCCTGCAAACGGTACGGGTGGGGTGACCCGGCTGATGGCTGTCTGCAGGATCCGGGCACGTCGGCAGGACGGTTCGGGGGAGATGGTCCTGCAGACGTGCGTCGGTCCTGCAAACGGTTCTGGTGGGCCGCGGAAACGGCGACCTCAGACGAGGGGCGGAGTGTGCCAGATGCGGTCGATGTAGTCGCGGATCGAGCGGTCGGAGGAGAAGAACCCGGTGCGGGCGACGTTGAGGATCGCGGAGCGGGTCCAGGAATCCTGGTCGACGTATGCGGCATCCACCCGATCCTGCGCGGCGATGTACGACGCATAGTCGGCGAGCACCATGAAGCGGTCCTCGTAGAGCAGGTTCGAGACGACGGGTTCGAACACCGAGCGGTCGCCGCGAGAGAAGGCGCCGGAGGCGATCAGGTCGATCGCCCGACGCAGGCCGTCATCGGCCTGGTAGAACTCCTGCGGCCGATAGCCGCGAGTGCTCAGCGCCTCGACCTCGGGCTCGCTCATGCCGAAGAGATAGAAGTTGTCGTCGCCGACGAGCCCGCGGATCTCGACGTTGGCCCCGTCATCCGTGCCGATGGTGAGCGCGCCGTTCAGCGCGAACTTCATGTTGCCGGTGCCAGACGCCTCCTTGCCGGCGAGCGAGATCTGCTCCGACAGGTCGGCGGCGGGGATCACGCGTTCGGCCAGAGTCACGTTGTAGTTCGGCGGGAAGACGACCTTCAGTCGACCCTCGAGTCGCGGGTCGGTGTTCACCACCTCGCCCACGGCGTTGATCAGGTGGATGATGCGCTTCGCCATCGCGTATCCGGGCGCGGCCTTCGCGCCGAAGATCGCCGTTCGCGGCACGACGTCAGACACGGCGATGCGCCCCGAGATCACGCCCTCGTAGGTGGTGACGATGTGCAGCACCTTCAGCAGCTGGCGCTTGTACTCGTGCAGACGCTTGACCATGACGTCGAGCATGTGGCCGTCGCTGATCTCGACGCCGTCCCGTTCGCGCAGCACCTCGCTCAGGCGGCGTTTGTTCGCGGCCTTCACCGCGGCGAAGGCGGTGCGGAACTCGGCATCCTCGGCGAACGGCTCGAGCTCATGCAGCCGTTCGAGGTCGGTGGTCCAGCCGTCGCCGATCGCGGCGGTGACGAGCGAAGAGAGTTCCGGGTTGGCGAGGCGCAGGAAGCGCCGAGGCGTCACCCCGTTCGTGACGTTCGTGAACTTGTCGGGGAAGAACGCGTCGAAGTCGCTGAGCACCTTCTCGCGAAGCAGCTGCGAGTGCAGCTCGGCGACGCCGTTGACCTTCGCTCCGGCGACGGTCGCGAGGTACGCCATGCGCACCGAGCGCTCCGGATGCTCGGCGATGATCGACATGTTGCGCACGAGCATCTCGTCGTCGCCGAAGCGCTCGCGCACCGCCACGAGGAACTCGTCGTTGATGCGGTAGATGATCTCGAGGTGGCGGGGCAGCAGACGGCCCAGCAGTTCGACCGGCCAGACCTCGAGCGCCTCGGGAAGCAGAGTGTGGCACGTGTAGGCGAAGCACTGCTGGGTGATCGCCCACGCGGCATCCCACTCGAGGTGCTTCTCGTCGATGAGCACGCGCATGAACTCGGGCACCGCGATCACCGGGTGGGTGTCGTTGAGCTGGAAGATCACGCGCTCGGGCAGGTTCGCGAGGTCGAAGCCGTCGGCGAGCATGTTGTCGAGGAAGTCGTGGATGGATGCCGCGACGAAGAAGTACTGCTGCTGCAGGCGCAGCTCCTTGCCCTGCGGGGTGGAGTCTTCGGGGTAGAGCACCTTCGAGATGTTCTCGGCGAACGTCTGCGCTCGCACGGCCTCTTCGTAGTCGCCCGAGTTGAAGATGCGCAGGTCGAAGGCGCTCGTGGCGACCGCGCTCCACAGCCGGAGGGTGTTGACGCGGCCGTTCCGGAATCCGGGGACCATGTAGTTGTAGGGCACGGCCTGCACGTTCCACGCGGGGACCCACCGGCTGCGCGTGACGCCGTCGTCGTCGTATTTCTCGGTGTGGCCGCCGAACGCGATCGTCTGCGCGTCTTCGGGTCGCGCGAACTCCCACGGGGAGCCGAGCGCAAGCCAGGCGTCGGGCTGCTCGACCTGCTGACCGTCGACGAACGTCTGACGGAAGATCCCGTACTCGTAGCGGATGCCGTAGCCGATGCTCGGCACAGCCATCGTGGCGAGCGAGTCGATGAAGCAGGCGGCGAGGCGCCCGAGTCCGCCGTTGCCGAGACCCGGCTCGACCTCGTGCGCGCGCAGCTCGTCGAGCGAGACGCCGCACGACGCCAGGGCTTCGCCGGCGACCTCGGTGAGGTCGGCCGCGAGCAGGTTGTTGTCGAGCTGACGGCCCAGCAGGTACTCGGCCGAGAGGTAGCAGACGCCCTTCGCCTGCACCTCCTTCTGGTGCCGCACGTCTTCGAGCCAGCGTGCCATCAGGTAATCGCGCACGGTGTGGGCGAGGGCGAGATAGCGGTCATTCGCGCTGGATGCCGACAGCGCGACGCCGCGGTCGAAGTTGAGGTTGTGCAGGAAGCGCTCGACGAACTCATCCGCAGTGCTCGGCGGAGCGATCACGGGAGCGAGGGCGAGCGGATGCAGAGGGGAGTGTGATTCGGGCACGAGACGACCGTAGCGAGCGACGAGCCGATTCGTGTGACGCGCGGATGAAGAATATCGGTTGGGCAGCCGCTTGACCTTGACGCAACGTCAACTTCTACCGTGGAGTTATCGAAGAACGGATCCACGGAAGGAGGACTCGATGACCGGTCGTGATTGGTCGATCCAGGAGATCGCCCGACTCGCGGGCACCACCAGCAGAACGCTGCGTCACTACGACGACGTGGGCCTGCTGCCACCCTCGCGCATCGCGCACAACGGCTATCGCCACTACGACGAGGCCGCGCTCGTGCGCCTGCAGCGCATCCTGCTGCTGCGTGAACTCGGACTCGGTCTGCCGCAGATCGCGGAGGTGCTGAACCCGGTGAATGCGCGGCAGAGCGAGGAGTCCGCTCTCGAGACACACCTCGCGCTGCTGCGCGAGGAGCAGAACCGGCTGGCGCGACAGATCGCGTCGGTCGAGAACACCATCGACGCACTGAAAGGAGGTGAAGAACTCATGGCAGAGAACATGTTCGACGGTTTCGACCACACCCAGTACAAGGAGGAGGTCGAAGAGCGCTGGGGTCGCAAGGCCTACGCCGACAGCGACCGCTGGTGGCGCGGGATGACCGACGCCGAGCGCGCCGACTGGCAGCAGCGTGTCTCCGACCTCGGTCGCGACTGGATCGCCGCCGCAGAGAGCGGGATCGACCCGGCATCCGCCGAGGCTCAGGATGTCGCTCGGCGCCACGTCGAGTGGCTCACCGGCATCCCCGGAACCCCCGCAGCCGTGCCGGGTGGTGACGTGAAGGGATACGTCATCGGGCTCGGCGAGATGTACGTCGCCGACCCGCGCTTCGGCGCGAACTACGCGACGTCGGCCGGCGGCACGCAGGGAGCGGAGTTCGTCCGCGACGCCCTCCGCATCTACGCGGACGGCAACCTGTGACCCATCCCGGTCGTTGAGCGACGACGACGGAGTCGACGGAGACGAAACGTAGTGGGCCGGTCTCGTTTCGGTGGCGCGTTTCGTCTCGCTCGGCTTCGCCGTGCTCGCTCAACGACCGGGTCTTCGCTCGCTCAACGAGACGCCCCGCTTTGCACAGATCGAGACACCAGGGCAAGGCCGAGAGCGGATGCCGGGGGTGGGCGTAGGGTCGGGTCATGGGCCACCGCCGCAGACGCACCGACGCCGCGCCGCTCTTCGCCGCGGCGGCCGTCGCCTACTCCGCGAACGTCGCCCTCGGGTCGGCGGTCGCCGCCAAGGTCATCGACACGAGCAACTTCCGCTGGCTGCACCATGCGATCTACGTCGCCACCTGCGCCACCGCTGCCGCCGCGTTCTCGGCGATCATCTGGGGCCGGCCGAAGCATGCGAGCCGCCGCGCCGCCCTGGCGCTCGCCCCGGCCGCCGCTCCGCTCGCCGCCATCCCCTACCTGGGCACGCACAGCCGACGGCATCCGCTCGTCGCGCTCGCCGCGGCCCCCTTCATCGTCGCGGGCCTCATCTGTTCGCGCCTCGCCACCGACCGGAAGTGAACGCATGGAACTGCTCGACGCCATCCGCCGCCGCAAGACCACGAACGGGCCGTTTCTGCCCGACCCGGTGTCGGAGGAGCATCAGCGCATCCTGCTCGAGGCGGCCGGCCGCGCACCCTCGCAGCTGAACAGCCAGCCCTGGCGGTTCGTGGTCATCGAGAACCGCGACACGATCGACAGGATCGCGCGGATCTCGGGCGAGAGCATGACCGAGGCGATGTCGAACGGCACGTTCTTCGAGCGCTACAAGCCGTACTTCCGCTTCAGCCAGGCCGAGATGGAGGAGAAGCGCAGCGGGATGCTGTTCGACAAGCTCCCCGCGGCCCTCCGCCCGTTCACGAGCCAGGTGTTCACGAAGCGCGGTCAGAAGCTGATGAACACGTTCGGCGTGCCCAAGACGCTGGGCGAGGAGAACCACAAGCTGGTCGGCGGCTCTCCGCTCCTGCTCGGCGTGATGCTCGATCGCAGCGAGTACCGACCGGGCCAGCTCTCATCGTTCTACTCGGTGTTCAGCATGGGCGCGGCGATGGAGAACGTCTGGCTGACGACGGTCGAGCTCGGCATGGGCATCCAGTTCATCTCGTTCCCGATGGAGGTCCCCGGGCGGTGGGAGGAGATCATCGACCTGCTCCATGTGCCCGACGACCTCGAGCTCATGGCCGTGTATCGCCTCGGCTACCTGCCGCCCGAGCAGCGCCGCCCCGCCATCGACTGGTCGAGCCACCAGCGCAAGCTCGCGTCGCAGTACGTGTTCCGCGAGAACTGCGACCAGCCCCAGCAGGGGTGGGATACGCCGGCCCCCGGCGCCGACACCGCGGCGCGCTGACGCTCAGCCCCCGCTCTTGCGGGGCAGCACCTTCAGGTCCTCGACCGCCGGGCCCTCGATCCGGGTGCCGTCGGCAGCGAACCGAGAGGCGTGCAGCGGGCAGTCCCAGGTGCACTCGGCATCGTTCCAGTCGAGCACTCCGCCGAGGTGCGGGCAGACGGCCGAGACCGCGCGGGTGACTCCGTCGACCGTCGAGATTCCGACCGGGCGTCCGCTGCGGTTGGCGACCACACCCTCGCCCTCCGCCGGCTTCGGAACCGGAACGGGGTTGCGCTCGGCCTCGACCCATCCGCTCGTCGCGGCGGCCGCGACCTTCGCTCCTTCTGCGGCTCCTCGGGCGAGATCGGCCGGCACCGTCAGCCTCGTGCCGAGCTTGACCATCCACGACGGGCGATCGTGCCAGTGGGCGCCGAGGATCTCTGCGGTCAGACGCAGAGCAGCGGCCGGCGCGTTCGACAGCCCCCATTTGGCGTAGCCGGTCGCGAAGCGGATGCTGCCGAATCCTCGCGGCATCGCGCCCACGAACGGGATCTGGTTGTGCGACTCGTAGTCCTGCGCCGACCAGCGGTGTGTCTCCTCGGCATCCGGGAAGTACTGCTTCGTCCAGTCGATCAGATCGTCGACCGCGGCGGCCTCGCTGTCGGAGCGCCCGACCGGATGCCCGTTGCCGCCGACGATGAGCTGCGCCGTGCCGCCGGGGCCGTCGGCGGGCGAGACCGGACGGATCGACCGGCTGGGGGAGTCGAGCGAGATGAAGGTCGACTCCGGCACGTCGCCTGCGACGCGGAACGAGACGCAGTAGGACCGGAAGGCGCGCATCTTCGCGAAGTACAGCCCGCGGTCGAGGATCGGATAGCCCGTCGCGATCACGATGTGCTCCGCGAACATGGGCCCGACCGGGGTCTCGACGCGCGGCTCGGGAAGGACGTGGGTGGCGGTGACCCGGGTTCCCGTGTGCAACGTGCCGCCGGTCGCGAGCAGTTCCTCGGCGAGCGCCTGCGTCACGAGCGCAGGGTCGATGGTCACCTGGTCGTCGAGCGCGACGGCGCTGACGACGGGGAATGCCGCCTCCGAGAGCTCCTCCCGAGTGAGCATCCTGGTCGCGAGGCCCGCTTCGCGCGCCGCCTCGTGCACCGCGCGCACCGAGTCGACGCCGTTCGGATCCTGCGCGTAGGAGTGGTCGGCTCGCCGCTCGTACGAGACGCCTGCGTGGTCGGCGAAGCCGACCAGCCAGTCCATGCCCTCGCGGTTGCCTTCGACGTACGCCTGCACGAGGGAAGCGGAGTGGTGCCTGCGGATCTCGGCGAGCCGCTTGCCCTGCAGCAGGGTGAGCTTGCCGGTGTTGCCACCGGTCGCCAGCTCGGCGACCTCCCCCGCCTCGATCACCGCCACGTCGAGCCCCGCGCGCGTGAGCATGACTGCGGTGGTGAGGCCGGTGAGGCCCGCACCGACGATGATCACGTCGTGCCGTGCGCCGGGATCGAACGGTGTGCCGATGGGCGGGGTCCGGTCGAGCTTCCACAGTGGCTTCATGGCGTCAGTCTTCGCCCCGACGCCGCGCAACCACACCGGGTTGACAATCAGCGGATGCGTTGCAACGGCGCGGCTAGAGTTGTCGCGTGACTCTCCGCAGCCTCCTCCTGGTCTTCGTGGGAGGCAGCATCGGCACGGCGGCGCGGCTCGGGGTCGCGCTCTGGATTCCGGATGCCGGAGGCTTCCCGGTCGCCACCCTCACCGTCAACGTGCTCGGGGCGCTGCTGATCGGCATCCTCGCCGCTCGGCTGCCGCAGACCACGGGCCTGCGGGTGTTCCTCGGCACCGGTGTGCTCGGCGGCTTCACGACCTACAGCGCGTTCATGACCGGTGCGGTGGAACTCTGGGCGGATGCTCCGCTGCTCGCCTTCGTCTACGCCGCGGCCAGTCTCGTTCTCGGCCTTGCCGCGGCCGCGGCGGGGCTGCGTCTCGGCCGACCTCGTCCGTCCGCCCGCCTCGACGGAGCAGCAGCCGCATGAGCCCGCTGCTGTTCGTCGGAGCCGCACTCGCCGGAGGCGTGGGAGCAGCGCTGCGCCATCTCGTCGACCTCGGTGTCGCGAGGGTCGCGGGTCGGCGCTTCCCGTGGGGGATACTCCTCGTGAACCTCAGCGGGTCTTTCGCATTGGGCGTCATCACCGCGGCGCTTCCTGACGGCGCCTTCCTCCTCGGAGCCGGTCTGCTCGGGGGATACACCACGTTCAGCACGGCGATGCTCGACACGGTCGCGCTGTGGCGCGACGGCGAGCGAACGGCATCCGCGTTCAATGCCGGGGGGATGCTGCTGCTCGGTCTGCTCGCGGCAGGGCTGGGGATCGCGCTCGGCTCGATGCTCTGACGACGACGCGGGTCTGCCCGCCTCGCAGAGAGATTCATGCTTGACCCGATCGTCCGCACCGGGCTAGTCTCCTTGCTAATCGTTTAACTGCTAATCGTTTAACACGAGAATCCGATGCAGCGACGATCCCCTGCACCCGTCGAAGGAGACACCGATGCCCCGCACTTCCCCCCGCGCCCTCGGCGCCCTCGCCGCCTCTGCGGCAGCCGTCCTCGCGCTCAGCGCCTGCTCGTCGTCGGCCGGGGGCGAGAGCTCGTCCGGCGGCGATGTCACCCTCAGCTACGCCATCTGGGACGAGAACCAGAAGCCCGCCATGGAGGACATCGCCGCGGCGTTCGAGAAGGAGAACCCGAACGTCACGATCGACATCCAGGTGACGCCGTACAAGGAGTACTTCACCAAGCTCCAGACCGCGGCGACCGGCGGATCCGCGGCCGACGTGTTCTGGATGAACGGCCCGAACTTCCAGCTCTACGCCGCGAACGGCCAGCTCGCGCCGCTGGACGATGCGGGGGTGGATGCCGCCGACTACCCGCAGGGGCTCATCGACCTCTACACCTTCGACGGAAAGCTCTACGGCGCTCCCAAGGACTTCGACACCGTCGCCCTCTGGTACAACAAGGAGCTCTTCGACGCGGCCGGCGTCGAGTACCCGAGCGCAGGCTGGACCTGGGATGACTTCACCGCGGCGGCCGCCGCGCTGACCGACCCTGCCACGGGGCAGTTCGGTGTCGCAGCCAGCCAGTACGGGCAGGAGAACTTCTACAACTCGATCGCCCAGGCAGGTGGCGAGGTCATCTCGGCAGACGGAACCGAGAGCGGCTACGGCTCGCCCGAGGCGCTCGCCGGCATCGAGCTGTGGACCGACCTCATCGAGGCCGGTTCCTCGCCGACAGCGCAGCAGATGACCGACACCAACCCCGAGGACTTCTTCCTCTCGGGCAAGGTCGCCATGTTCCAGAACGGTTCGTGGGCCGCCATCGCCTACGGAGACAACGCCGACATCGCCGACAAGGTCGACGTGGCGCCGCTGCCCGAGGGCCCCGACGGCAACCAGAGCGTGATCCACGGCGTGGGCAACGTCGCCAACGCCAAGAGCCCGCACGTCGCAGAGGCCAAGGCGTTCGCGGCCTTCGCCAGCGGCGAGGAGGCCGCCGAGATCCAGGCGGAGACCGGCACGGTGATCCCCGCGTTCAATGGCACCCAGCAGGGGTGGGTCGACGCACTGCCGCAGTACGACCTGCAGGTCTACATCGACGCCCTCGACACCGCCGTGCCGTACCCGGTCTCGAAGAACACGTCCGCGTGGACCAGCATCGAGAGCGAGGTGCTCTCGCAGGTGTGGTCGGGCGCCGTCGCCCCCGCGGAGGGCCTGAAGGACCTGGCCGAGCAGATGCAGACCGCGCTGGACGCCGAGCAGGAGTAACCGGACATGACCGTCGTCGCGTCACCCGCGCGCGCCCAGGCAGAGCGGATGCCGGAGGCCTCGAGCCCCGGCATCCGCCGCCGGCGACGCAATCCCGGTGCCTCCCCGTGGTGGGCTCTCGTCTTCCTCGGGCCGACCGCACTCGGCATCGCCGTCTTCTACCTGTGGCCGACGGTGCGCACGCTCATCATCTCCTTCACGAAGTCCGGCCCCTTCGGCGGCTCCGAATGGGTGGGGATGGAGAACTACGCCCGCCTGTTCCAAGACCCCGAGCTGATCGGCGCCCTGCGCAACACCGCGCTCTACACGGTCATCGCCCTCATCGGCATCCCGCTCGCCGTGGGCATCGCCGCGCTGCTGAACACCGCGGGGCTCAAGGGGCGCAGCGCCTACCGCACGCTCTACTTCATCCCGGTCGTGACGATGCCCGCCGCGATCGCGCTGGTGTGGCGCATGATCTACAACGGCGACTACGGCGTGCTCAACGCAGCCCTCGGCTCGGTCGGCATCGAGGGCCGCAGCTGGCTCACCGACCCGAACACCGCCCTCGTCGCCATCGCGGTCGTCGGCATCTGGGCGGGTCTCGGCACCAACATCGTCATCTTCCTCGCCGGCCTCCAGGGCATTCCCGACACGATCATGGAGGCGGCCGACCTCGACGGTGCGGGTCCGGTGCGCAAGTTCTTCTCCATCACCATCCCGCTGCTGTCGCCGTCGATCTTCTTCGTCAGTGTCATCAGCGTGATCGGCGCGCTGCAGGTGTTCGACCTCATCTACATGATGCTCGGCCGCAGCAACCCGGCGATGCCCAACACCCGCACGGTCGTCTACCTGTTCTACGAAGCGGGGTTCCTCGACAACGACCGGGGGTACGCCGCCGCCATCGCCTTCCTGCTGCTCGTGATCATCCTCGTGCTCACGGTCGTGCAGTTCCGTCTGCAGAAGAAGTGGGTGCACTATGAGTGACGTCTCGCTCGACACGCGTGCCATCGTCGGCGCTCCGACCGGTCGCTCGGCCGCCCGTCCCGGAAAGCCACGCAACAGGGGGCTCTGGATCGTCCACGTCGTGCTCCTCGTCGGCGCGATCCTCATGGTCTTCCCGTTCATCTGGCAGCTGCTGACCTCGTTCAAGACGCTGTCCGACTCGGTGCAGGTGCCGCCGAGCCTGCTGCCGCGCGAGTGGGTGTTCACGAACTTCGGCGAGGTCTTCGAGTCGATGCCCTTCGCGCAGATGTTCGCCAACTCGGTGCTGCTCACTGTGGGGCGCACGGTCGGGCAGGTCGTGCTGTGCACGATGGCCGGCTATGCCTTCGCCCGCATCCCTTTCCCCGGCCGCAACGCCCTGTTCGTGGTCTTCCTGTCGGTGCTGATGGTCCCCTCGCAGCTGTACCTGCTGCCGCAGTACGAGATCATCCAGGCGCTCGGGTGGCTGAACACTCTGCAGGCGCTGATCGTGCCCGGCATCTTCAGTGCATTCGGCACGTTCCTGATGCGCCAGTTCTTCATGTCGATGCCCGCGGAACTCGAGGAGGCGGCCCGCATCGACGGAGCGAATCCGTGGCAGACCTTCTGGCGGATCATGGTTCCGCTCGCGAAGCCTGGCATCATCGCTCTCGTGGTGTTCACTGTGCTGTGGTCCTGGAACGATCTGCTCTGGCCGTTGATCGTGACGACCGACCCCGCCAAGATGCCGCTGTCGGTCGGGCTCTCGCAGCTCGTCGGCATCCACGGCACCGACTACCCGGTGCTGATGGCAGGAGCGCTGCTCGCGACCCTGCCGATGCTGGTCACTTTCATGATCCTGCAGCGGCAGTTCATCCAGGGCATCGCCTTCAGCGGATCGAAGGGCTGACCCATGGCAGAGCGCAGGCAGCAGTCGGCGACCGCACGGCGGCCGACCCTGAAGATGGTCGCAGAGCGCGCAGGCGTCTCGACGGCCACGGTGTCGTACGTGTTCTCGGGGCGCTCGGGCGCGGCATCGGGGGCGGGCGTCGCCGAGGCCACCGCGGCCAGGGTGCTCGCTGCGGCCGACGAGCTCAACTACCGACCGAACATCGCCGCGCGGACGATCCGCACCGGGCGCAGCGGCATGGTGCAGCTCTCGCTGCACATGCTGAGCGACCCGTGGTCGCTCGCGGTGGCCGACGCCGTGAACGCCGAGGCGAACAGGCACGGTCTCACGACGCTCATCCTCGCCGACGGCGACTGGCATGCGGCCCTGGACAGGGTAGAGAGCGACGTCGCCTATCTCGACGGCGTCGGGATCGACGAGGATGCCGAGCGCAAGCTCGCCGACCTCGTGCAGCGCGGGCAGCGGCTCGTCGTGTTCTCGGAGCACCTCGAACCCGCGGGCTTCGACGTCGTGCGGTCGGATGCGATCCCGGGGTGCGAGCTCGCGATGGAGCACCTGCTCGAGCGGCACACGGCGATCGGGTGTCTCGCCGCCGAGGGCGCAGTGCGCCTCGCGCCGACGCAGGTCACCAGATACACGCCGTACCTCGAGAAGATGGCCGGTGCCGGTCTCGAGGTCGATCCGGACTGGACCGTCACATACACCGAGGGGCAGGCCAGCGCGTTCGCGGCGGCCGTGCAGCTGCTGTCGAAGGACGACCGGCCTTCTGCGATCTACGCGACCACCGACTTCGCGGCCATCGCGGCGATCAACGCGGCGCACATGCTCGGGCTCCGCGTGCCGCACGACGTCGTCGTGATCGGTGTCGGCAACACCCCTGACGCTCAGCTCGTCGCCCCCACGCTGACCACGGTCGGCCCGACCGACTTCTACGACAGGCAGGCGCGCATCATCATCGACCGCGCGCTCGCCGCAGACGATTCTCCCGGGCAGCTGCACGAGTTCGCCTGGTCGCTGTTCCCCGGGGCGTCGACCGACCTCGACGCCCCCTCCTCTCACTCGCGCTGACGCCGCCGTCTGCGCGCACATCTCTACTCCCAGAAGGACCACCGTGGATCTCACCATCGGAATCATCGGCTTCGGCGCGCGCGCCACACTGCGCGAGGAGGTGCACCGTCCCGGCCAGGGGTCGCGCATCACCGCGGTCTGCGACCCGTCGGAGCGCGCCCGCGACGACGCTCGACGCCTCCTTCCGGATGCTCTCATCACCGACTCGCTCGACGAGCTGCTCGCCTCGGGTGTCGACGCCGTGATGGTGCTGACGCCGGATGACACGCATGCGGCGCTCAGCATCCGGGCCCTCGAGGCGGGCGTCGCGGTGTTCTGCGAGAAGCCGCTCGCGATCGACCTCGCCGACGCCGACGCGATGCTCGAGACCGCCCGCCGCACGGGCAGCCGCCTCTACATCGGCCACAACATGCGGCACATGCCGGTGATCACGCTGATGCGCGGACTCATCCAGGACGGCCGGATCGGTGACGTCAAGGCCGTGTGGGTGCGCCACTTCGTCGGGCACGGAGGCGACTACTACTTCAAGGACTGGCACGCCGACCGCCGCCGGACCACAGGTCTTCTTCTGCAGAAGGGGGCGCACGACATCGACATCATCCACTGGCTCGCGGGTGCCTACACCGAGCAGGTCGCCGCGATGGGCGAGCTCAGCGTCTACGGCGACATCACCGACCGGCGGGATCGCACGGGCGAGCGCATGCCCGACTGGTTCAGCGTCGACAACTGGCCGCCCACGTCGCTCACCGGGCTCAACCCGGTGATCGACGTCGAGGACATCTCGATGGTCAACATGCGGCTGTCCGGTGGCATCCTCGCCTCGTACCAGCAGTGCCACTTCACGCCCGACTACTGGCGCAACTACACGGTGATCGGCACCGAGGGGCGCATCGAGAACGTCGGCGACACCGCCGGCAGCGAGGTCAGGTTGTGGAACCGCCGTCACCGCGGTGCGGCCGACGCCGACGAGACGTTCCTCGTCCCCGAGTCGGAGGGTGCAGGGCACGACGGGGCGGACGCGCTGCTCGTCGCCGAGTTCCTGCGCTTCGTGCGCGACGGAGGAGCCACCGAGACCTCGCCGGTGGCGGCGCGCGAAGCGGTGGCGGCCGGAATCCTCGCCACCGAGTCGCTGCGCGGCGACGGCTCGGCGATCACGGTCCCTCAGCTGGACGAAGACCTCGTCGCCTACTTCGAGCGCGGCCAGGTCGAGTAGGGGGCGCGAGCGGCAGCTGTCGCACCAGCGGCGCCCCGAGCGAACCCTCAGGTTCGGAATGCAGAATGTACAAAAGTACATGTACGCCCGTACAGGGGTGATCGCTGGGGGTCCGGAATGAGCGATGGCACGCGCCGCCGCCGCGACCCTGAAGCGCGCCGTCGCGAGATCGTCACCGCGGCCGCCGAGCTGATCGTCGAGATCGGCGTCGACGCTCTCACCCACCGCAAGGTCGCCGCGCGCGCCGGGGTTCCACTCGGCTCGACGACCCAGTACTTCGCCACCCTCGACGACCTGCGCGAGGCGGCGATCGGGGCGTTGGCCGTCGAGATCGAGGCGCGCATCGACGCGACCCGGCAAGCCGTGATCATCGAGGGAGTGACGCCCGAGGGGATCGCCCGCCTGGTGCGCCGAGGACTCGATGACGCGCGTGCAGTGCAGGCCGACCGTGCCGTCGTCACCGCCGCCGTGCACGACCCGCGCGTCCGACAGTTCGCCCGGCTCTGGTCCGACGAGATCGTCGGCTTCATCGCCCCCGTTCACGGAGTGGACAGGGCCAGGGCCGCAGCCGTCTTCATCGACGGCGTACTCTGGCACTCTCAGATCCACGACGAGCCGCTCGACGAAGAGCTCATCCGCGACGCCCTCGCCGGGATCCTCACTCCTCAGGCGTCCACTTCAGCATCCACCGCCGCAGCATCCGCCTGATCAGCAGAGAGAGAACCCGCCTTGTCGAACCTCGCCGTCCTGAGTCTCAAGAACCGCGCACTGATCGCGTTGATCACGATCGTCGCCGCCGTGTTCGGCGGGCTCGCTCTGACGAACCTCAAGCAGGAGCTCATCCCGTCGCTCGAGCTGCCCAACCTGATGGTCATGACGACCTACCCCGGCGCCTCGCCCGAGGTCGTCGAGAACGACGTCTCGACGCCCATCGAGTCGGCGATCCAGGGTGTTCCGGGCCTTGAAGGCACCACCGCCACCAGCACGACGAACGCCTCGATCGTGCAGGCGACGTTCGCCTACGGAACGAACCTCGCGACGGCGGAGCAGAAGATCCAGCAGGCGATCAACCGCATCTCGGGTCAGCTTCCCGAAGACGTGAGCCCGCAGGTGCTGACCGTGTCGATCGACGACTTCCCGGTGATCCAGGTCGCCGTGACCGGCTTCGAGGATGCCGAGAACGCGCAGGCGGAGCTGCAGAACGTCGCGATCCCCGAGCTCGAGGACGTCGACGGCGTCAACGCCGCGGAGATCATCGGCGGCGTCGGCCAGCGCATCACGATCACGCCCGACGTCGCGAAGCTCGCGGCGCTCGGTCAGAGCACGCAGGCCATCACCACGGCGCTGCAGCAGAACGGCACGCTGTTCCCCGGCGGCGACATCACCGAGAACGGTCAGACGCTCACCGTGCAGACCGGTGCGAAGATCACGTCTGTCGATGAGCTGGCGGCGCTGCCGCTCGTCGGCACGAGCGAGACGATCGGCGATGTCGCCACCGTCGTGCAGGAGACCGACCCCGTCTCGTCGATCTCGCGCGTCGACGGCAAGGACGCCCTGTCGATCTCGATCACCAAGCTGCCGGCGGCGAACACCGTCGAGGTGTCGCAGGGGGTCATCGCCGCGCTCGACACGCTCGAAGAGGCGTTCCCCGACGCGAAGTTCACGATCATCTTCGACCAGGCGCCCTTCATCCAGCAGTCCATCGAGACCCTCGCCACAGAGGGCCTGCTCGGACTCGTCTTCGCCGTGATCGTCATCCTCGTGTTCCTGATGTCGATCCGCTCGACGCTGGTCACGGCGATCTCGATCCCGACCAGCGTGCTGATCACCTTCATCGGCCTGCAGGCGTTCGGGTACTCGCTGAACATCCTCACCCTCGGCGCGCTCACGATCGCGATCGGCCGCGTGGTCGACGACTCGATCGTCGTGATCGAGAACATCAAGAGGCACTACGTCGGCGACGCCGACAAGGGAGACGCGATCCGGCTGGCCGTGCGCGAGGTGGCGATGGCCGTCACCTCGTCGACCATCACCACGGTCGCCGTGTTCCTGCCGATCGTGTTCGTCGGCGACATGGTCGGCGAGCTGTTCCGGCCGTTCGCCATGACGGTGTCGATCGCGATGGTCGCCTCGCTGTTGGTGTCGCTGACCATCGTGCCGGTGCTCGCCTACTGGTTCCTCCGCCCGGGCAAGCCGCTGCTCGACGAGAACGGCGTGCAGATCGACCCGGAAGACCCCGACGCGCCGCCGACGCGGCTCCAGAAGGCATACCGCCCGATCCTCGGGTGGACGCTGAAGCACTCCGGGCTGACCGTGATCCTCGCGGTCGTCGTACTCGGCGCGACGCTCGCCGCCGCACCGCTGATGAAGATCAACTTCCTCAGCGACTCGGGCCAGAACACCATGACCGTCACGCAGGACCTCGGTCCGACCGCGAGCCTCGAGACCAAGTCGGAGGCGGCGATCGCCGTCGAGGACGCGCTGCTCGACATCGACGGCATCACGCACGTGCAGGCCTCGATCGGCTCGAGCGGATCCGCTCTGCGCGACGCGTTCTCCGGCGGAGCCGGCGTGACCTACTCGGTGCTCACCGACGCGGATGCCGACCAGGAGAAGCTCCGCGCCGATGTGCAGGATGCCATCGAGGGACTCACCGACGTCGGAGAGGTGTCGGTCGCCGCGTCTGCCGGACTCGGCTCGAGCGACATCGAGATCACGGTCTCGGCATCCGACTCCGAAGACCTGCAGACCGCGACGACCGCCGTCATCGACGAGCTCGACGGTCGAGACGGCATCGGACAGGTCACCGACAACCTCGCCGCAGCGCTGCCCTACCTCGCCGTGGTCGTCGACCGCGACGCCGCGGCGCAGCGCGGACTGTCCGAAGTGGCCGTCGGATCGATCGTCTCGAACACGATGCGCCCGGAGCAGGTCGGAACCGTCGAGATCGACGACACCGCGCTGACGGTCTACCTCGCGGCGTCCGAGCCGCCGACCACCGCGCAGGCCCTGCGCGAGCTGGCCGTCCCGAGCGCGACCGGTGTGGTGCAGCTGCAGGACATCGCCACCGTCGAGGAGCGCAACGGCCCGACCTCGATCACCACCGAGCAGGGACGCCGCACCGCCACGATCACGGTGCCCCCGGCATCCGACAACCTCGCCGTGGCGACCCAGTCGGTCACCGAGGCGCTCGCTGCGGTCGACCTGCCTGACGGCGCATCGGCCGAGGTCGGTGGCGTCGCCTCGCAGCAGGCCGACTCGTTCTCGCAGCTCGGACTCGCGATGCTCGCCGCGATCCTGATCGTCTACGTTGTCATGGTCGCGACCTTCAAGTCGCTGCGGCAGCCGCTGCTGCTGCTCGTGTCGGTGCCGTTCGCGGCGACGGGCGCCATCCTGCTGCAGATCGTGACGGGCGTGCCGCTCGGCGTCGCGTCGCTGATCGGTGTGCTGATGCTCATCGGCATCGTCGTGACGAACGCGATCGTGCTCATCGACCTCGTGAACCAGTACCGGGAGAAGGGGCTGTCGACCATCGACGCCGTGAAGGCCGGTGGCGAGAAGCGTCTGCGACCCATTCTCATGACAGCGCTCGCGACGATCCTCGCGCTGACACCGATGGCGCTCGGCATCACGGGTCATGGCGGCTTCATCTCGCAGCCGCTCGCGATCGTGGTGATCGGCGGACTCCTCTCGTCGACCGTGCTCACGCTGATCGTGCTGCCGACGCTCTACAACCTCGTCGAGGGTGCGAAAGAGCGACGCCGGGCCCGCAAGGCGGGTTCGGGTGACGACGGGTCTGCGCCGACGAAGGATGCCGAGCCGTCGGACGGGCCCGTGCCAGCCGATGGCCTGGCGCTCGCGGGCGCCTCCAGCGGAGGTGCCGCTCCGGCCTCGGAGTGGCCGCACGCGAACCAGCTGACGCGGCGCGAGCTTCGCGAGCGCGGCGAGTAGCCGCATCCGCCGTCCATGATTCAGCACGACTGAGCTCGATGCCCGCCCGGAAGCGTTTCCGGGCGGGCATCGGCGCGTTTCTTGCTGAGTTGTGAACCGGGGCGCTCGAGGTCAGGCGAGCTCAGTCGAGCGTGATGCCCCATTCGAGGGTCCAGGTCTCACCGGGATTCAGGCGGCGCAGGCCGACTCCGCTGTTCAGTGCATCGGCCGGCGCGGTCATGGGCTCGATCGCGACGGCGAGGGATTGCCCCGGATACTTGTCGGTCGTGTAGACCTGCACGACGTCGAATCCCGCACCCTGCCAGAGGGTGAGTCGACGCCCGTCGGGCGCGGTGAGTGAGTGCCGAACGAGTCCGTCGGCGTCGCGCGAGAGGTCGGTGAACCCGGTGTCGAGAGTGATGTCGCCGAGGCGCACGCCGTCGCGAAGCGCCCCCTCGGCCGGGCACGTGCCCACGGGCAGCATGCGCTCGTCGGTGTCGATGGCAGTCTGCGCCGGAACCCGCAGCACGAGGTCATGGGGATCCACGTCGCCGATCGTGAGGAACGGGTGCGTGCCGAGCGCGACCGGTGCTTCGGTGGCAGAGCGGTTGGTCAGCGCGTGCGTCACGTCGATCCCGTCGGCGCGCAGCACGTAGGTGACACTCGTCTCGATCAGATACGGGTAGCCCGTCTGCGGGAAGATCGTCGCGCTCAGCGTCGTCGCCGACGCGGAATCCGCGATGTCGTAGGCCGCGAAACGCAGCAGACCGTGACTCGCGTTGCCGAACTTCGGCTCGGTGATCGCCAGCTGCCGCTCGGTGCCCTCGTCGTTCCAGAGTCCGTCCCTGACCCGGTTCGGCCAGGGCGCGAGCACCACGCCGGAGCAGGAGGGTGTGGGCGAGTCGAGCGGATACGGAGCGATCAGGTCGACAGCGCCGATGCGGAGGGAGCGGAGCGAGGCGCCGACCTGCGCGATCTGAGCGCTGACGTCGCCGAGCTGGAGGTGCACCTGTGTGCCGGTGGGGGATGCGGAGTTCACTCCGCAATCGTATGGCGACCCGCCTCCGCCATGGGGCAGGGGAGTCTTTCAGGTGCGACCGCTACACTTGATGCGTCGGCTTCGGACACCCGCGCAGTGCGCGGACGTTTTTGTGTAAGAAGTGTGAGTCCAGGGGCCGATGGTGAGCGTCGCTCGACGCTAATCAACCATCACATGAATGGCCCCGGCCGCTGACAGTCCGGAAACCCCGCGTGGTCGCATCCCACCGCGCGCAGGGTACCGCGCGTGTGCGCGGCGCCGTTCTCGTGGCGAGAACTCAGAAGGACACCCTCATGCCCAAGAACAAGAAGCCCCGCGGCGGACGCCCCTCCGCCAACTTCGAGCCGCGTTACGGCGCGAACAAGACGTCGTTCCACGACCGCCACAACGGTGGCCGTGACGGCGCGCGCGACACCCGCGATTCGCGTGATGCACGCGGTGGACGTGCGGATGCCGGTGAGCGGCGCACTCCCGCGGCCGGATACGACCGTCGTCCCGGCAGCCGCAGCGTCGGCCACCGCGGCTACCGCCCGGCCGAAGAGGGCGCCGCACCCAAGCAGCGCTGGTCGTCGCAGGAGCGTGCGGGTCGCGACGAGTCGCGCGGCATCCGCAACCGTGCCGAGTCGGGTCGCCGTGAGGCACCGCACAGCCGTGACGACCGTCCGCGCTACAACGACCGCTCCTCCGCGGGCTTCGACCGTCCGCGCCGCGATGACCGCGGCGGACAGCGTCCGACCGGTCCCGGCACGTACCGCGATGAGCGCGGCGGCCAGCGCGACGAGCGTCCGCGCCGTGACGACCGCGGTGCCGGCACGCAGCGCCAGGGCTTCCGCGATGGCGATCACCGCGACGGCGGACGTCCGGGTCGTGACGACCGCCGTGACCAGCGTTCCGGTGGCTTCCGCGACGACCGCGGTGGCCAGCGCTTCAACCGCGACGACCGCCCGCAGCGCGACGACCGCGGCGCGTCCGAGCGTCCGCGCTTCGACCGCGCAGCATCCGAGCGTCCCCGCTTCGACCGTGACGACCGTCCTCGTCGCGACGACCGTGGCGCGGGCCCGCGTCGTGATGACCGTGGCGGTGCCGAGCGTTCTGAGCGCTCCTACGACGCCGACCGTGCGCGTCGTGCCTTCGACCGTGACCGCACTCAGCGTTCGATCGAGGGTGGCCGCGACGAGCGTTCGCGTCCCTCGACCGGTGGCGCGTACCGCACCGATCGTCCCCGCCCGCTGACGTCGGACACCCGCGGACGGCCGTCGCGCAACGAGCGCCCCAGCCGCAACGACTGGAACGCCACATCGAGTGCGGCCCCCGCCAAGAAGTTCGAGCCGACCGACGACGTCGTGCACGAGCGCCTCGAGGCGAAGTCCGTGGCGGCCGTCGAGGTCGACGGTGTGACCTTCGGCGACCTCGGTCTCGGATCCAACATCGTCGAGACCCTCGCCGGCATGGGCGCGGCGACGCCGTTCCCGATCCAGGCTGCCAGCATCCCGGCAGTGCTCAAGGGTCGCGATGTCCTCGCCCGCGGTCGCACCGGCTCGGGAAAGACCATCGCGTTCGGTGCTCCGCTCGTCGAGCGTGTGCTGCAGTCGCAGGCGGGCAAGCGCCGCGAATTCGGCCGCAAGCCCCGCGCGATCATCCTCGCCCCGACGCGCGAGCTCGCGCTGCAGATCGACGGCACGATCCAGCCGATCGCCCGCAGCGTCGGCCTGTTCACCACGCAGATCTACGGTGGTGTGCCCCAGGGCCGCCAGGTGGGCGCGCTGAAGAAGGGCGTCGACATCGTCATCGGCACACCCGGTCGCATCGAGGACCTGATCAACCAGGGCAAGCTCGACCTCTCGGACTGCCGGATCGCCGTTCTCGACGAGGCCGACCACATGTGCGAGCTCGGATTCGTCGAGCCCGTGCAGCGCATCCTGCGTCACACGGCCGACGGCAGCCAGAAGCTCCTCTTCTCGGCCACGCTCGACCGTGAGGTCGCGGCCCTCGTCGACGAGTTCCTCGTCGACCCGGCCGTCTACGAGGTCGCAGGTGAAGATCAGGAATCGAGCACCATCGAGCACCGCGTGCTCGTCATCGAGCACCGCGACAAGGCCGACATCCTCACGTCGCTGGTCGACCGCGCGGGCAAGACCCTCGTCTTCGCCCGCACCCGTGCGTATGCCGACATGCTCGCCGAGCAGTTCGACGACGCCGGCATCCCCGCGGTCTCGCTGCACGGTGACCTCAACCAGGCCAAGCGCACGCGCAACCTCGAGCGTCTGACGTCGGGCCGCGTGAACGTGCTCGTCGCCACCGACGTCGCCGCCCGCGGCATCCACGTCGACGACATCGATCTGGTCGTTCAGGCCGACGCACCCGACGAGTACAAGACGTACCTGCACCGCTCGGGCCGCACCGGTCGCGCCGGTCGCTCGGGCCGCGTCGTCACGCTGATCACGCGTCAGCGTCAGCGTCGCATGACCGAGCTGCTGCAGCGCGCCGAGATCGACGCTCCGTTCGAGAACGCTCGTCTGAACGACGACCTGATCGAGGAGATCGCCGGTCGCATGCCGACCGCGTCAGACCTCACGGCCTGATCCGCCGCGACGAAGGCCCTGTCCCCGCATCCGCGGGGGCGGGGCCTTCGTCATGTTCGTCCGGTTCGCCGGGGCTGTGTGCGTCGCCGCATCGGCGGCACGGTGCGTAGGGGGTCACCCTCCTCGGCGCGGGTGATCTGCTTCGGAAGGGGTGGTCTCCTTCGGCGCGTGTGATCTGCTTCGGCGCGTGGGGGCGACGTCTCCGGGAGGAGATCTGCGCTTCGGGAGGACTCATCGGTCGGAATCCTCCGCCCGAAGCGCAGTCCTCCGCCCGAGGCGCAGTCCTCCTCCCGAAGCGGAATCCTCCTCCCGAAGCGCAGTCGTCCTCCCGAAGCGCAGTCGTCCTCCGGAAGCGCAGTCCTCCGCCCGAAGCGCAGTCCTCCTCCCGAGGCGCAGTCCTCCTCCCGAAGCGCAGCCCTCCTCCCGACGCTCAGCCGAGCTGGTGCTCGTGGATCGCTGTCGTCAACGTCGTGCCGTTGAGGTCGAGGTAGAGCACCTGCTCGGTGACGGTGAGCGTCATGGTGTTGCGGCGCTCGATGAGCGGTGCGGCGGAGTCGATGAACCCCGCATCGAAGCTGAAGACCCGGATGTCCTCTGAGCGGTGGATGCGCTTGTCTGCCCAGGGGGCCATGACCTTCGCGGGATCGCGATGCGTGTAGACGACAGTGCGCTCTGCCAGTCGGCTGCCGTAGTGCAGGCGCTCGGCATCGGGCGCTCCGATCTCGATCCAGGCCGTGATCTGGCCGGTGAGGTCGCGGACGAGGACGGCCGGCTCGTCGGTCTGCGAGATCCCGCCGCCGAATGCGATGCCTTCTGCGAACTCGAGTCCGTACGCGAGCACGCGGGTGAGCATGTATGCATCGGTCTCCGACGGATGCCGTGCCGCACGCAGTGAGAAGTCGTCGTACACACCGCGATCCATGTCGGCCAGTTGGACTTCGAACGTGTGCATGGTGGAGCCGATAGCCATAACGTCCGAGCCTACGCGCCCGGGGCGCTGGCCGCCGACGCGTCCTGTTCCCTCAGAACAGCATCGGCTGCGCAGGGGCAGGCGACGGGGTGAACGTCGGCGCCGGGCGCCCGTGCGGCGCGGACCCCCGGATGCCGCGCACCGGGTAGTCGTCTTCGTGCTGGCCGTCGAGGCCGTGCAGCCTGATGAGCGGCCGCGCCCGCTTGGCGAGCCATTGGCGATAGCCCTTGGGTGCCTCGGCCGAGACGCCCGGATACAGTCCCCGGTACGACGAGACCAGGTCGGGACGGAACTCGCCGAGCCACTGCATGAACCAGGGCTTCACGCCGGCGCGCAGGTGGAGAGCGCCGTAGATGACGCGATTCGCTCCCGCCTCCTTGATGCGTCGCAGCGCTGTGTCGATCGCCTCGACGGAGTCCGTCATGTGGGGCATGATCGGCATCAGGAACACGGTCACCCTGAAGCCCGCATCCCGGAGCGCTCGCACCGTGTCGAGCCGAGCCTGCGTCGTCGGGGTGCCCGGTTCGATCGCCTTCTGCAGCTCGTCGTCGTACATCGCGATCGACATCTGGATGTCGACGGGCACCCGCTGGGCCGCCTTCACCAGCAATGGGATGTCTCGCCGGATCAGCGTTCCCTTGGTGAGTATCGACATCGGGGTGCCCGACGCGGCGAGGGCGTCGATGATCCCCGGCATCAGCTTGTACCGGCCCTCGGCGCGCTGATACGGGTCGGTGTTCGTCCCCAGAGCGACGGTCTCGTGCTCCCAGCTGCCTTTGCGCAGCTCTCTCTCCAGCACTTCGACGACGTTCACCTTCACGACGATCTGAGAGTCGAAGTCCGAGCCGCCATCGAGATCGAGGTATTCGTGGGTGCCCCGAGCGAAGCAGTAGACACACGCGTGACTGCATCCGCGATACGGGTTGATGGTCCAGGCGAACGGCATGCGCGATGCGCCGGGAACATGGTTGAGCGCGGACTTCGACAGCACCTCATGGAACGTCATGCCCGCGAAGTCGGGAGTGGTCACCGTGCGGAGCACCCCTGTGCGGGCCTCGAGGCCGGGCAGGGCGGCGTCATCGACGTCGCCGAGTTTCTGCCCTTGCCACCGCATGCCGATAATTCGAACATACTTACGAGGGAACGTCAACCCGGGGTGGGAATTCTGTTCGATCGGACTTAAGGGACAATGGAAGCATGTTCTTCCCGCCGCAGCCTCAGCATGCGGCACAGCGCTCTCCGATCCGCGGACCCGCCTTGCCCATCGGTCTTGCGGTGACGGCGATCGGCGTCCTGCTGTCGATCGCGGGCGCGCCCATCTCCGCATCCGCGCCCGCGGAGATGGCGATGCCGGAGCCGCTGGTGGTGCAGGACGTGCCGGCGGTCGAGGTCGGTGCGACCACCGCGGCCGATCCGTGTTCGGAGCCGAGTGTGCTCGAGGCGATAGCGGTCGCCGACGATTCGGCGATCATCGCCGGCTTTGGCGGCGGCGAGAGCTTCCGGGCCGCCGTCGTCGCGGGCAACGCGCCCTGCATCGCGCTCGACGACCCCGCTCATGTCTGGGTGGTCGTGAACAAGGCGCGTCCCCTCGCTCCGCTCTCTTTCGCGCCTTCGTCCCTCGCCGACCTTCCGCTGCAGATGACGACTCGCTCGGGGCAGGCCCGCACAGACGTCGCCGCGGCAGTCGGAGAGATGGCCGATGCCGCCGCCGCCGAGGGAGCGGGCCGCATCGGCGCGAACAACGGCTACCGGTCATACGACCTGCAGGTCGCGACCCACGCATCGCATGTGCGCAACAGTGGCCAGGCCGGGGCGGATGCCTCGTCGGCGCGTGCCGGGCACAGCGAGCATCAGACCGGGCTCGCACTCGATCTCGTGGCCTGCGACTCGTCGTGCGGAGCCATCGAGTCGTTCGGGGCGACCGTGCAGGGCGAGTGGATCGCGGCGAACGCCTGGGAATACGGCTTCATCGTCCGATACGAGCAGATCGGTTCGGGGATCACCGGGTACAAGCCGGAGCCGTGGCATCTGCGCTACCTCGGACGCGAGCTCGCGGCCGCCTACCATCAGGGCGGATATCACACGCTGGAGGAGTTCTTCGGGCTCCCCGCCGCTCCCGATTACACCCACTGACCGCGTCTCGCGCATGTCCGGATCGGCCCGATTGCGGCATCCGACAATCGCGGTACCCAGTCCCACGGATTGTGGGATGCATTCTCACAACGGGCTGTCATGGTGTCGGTGACCCGGCATAGAATCGCCGGAGCAAAGACGCACGAACGTTCAGGAGGACGCAATGGAACGCGACATCTACGAAGAGGATCACGAGGCATTCCGCGACCTCGTCAAGGACTTCGTCAAGCGCCACGTGAGCAACGAGGCGATCGAGCGGTGGGATGCCGCGGGTGAGATCGACCGGGCGACCATGCTGGCGGCGGGCGAGGCGGGCCTGATCGGACTGTCCGTGCCCGAGGAGTTCGGCGGAGCCGGGATGCTGCAGGACTACCGATTCCGCACGGTCGTGATGGAGGAGGTCATCGCCTCCGGCGCGGGTTCGCTGGCCGGCGCCTTCGGCATCCAGGACGATCTGGCTGTTCCGTACCTCGTGCACATGGGCACGCAGGAGCAGAAGGAGAAGTGGCTGCCCCGCATGGCCACCGGCGAGGTTCTGGGTGCGCTCGCCATGACCGACCCCGGCGCCGGCTCCGACCTGCGCGGCATCAAGACCAACGCCAAGAAGGTCGACGGCGGCTACATCCTCAACGGCGCCAAGACGTTCATCTCCTCCGGCTCGACGGCCGACGTCGTCGTGACCTTCGTCAAGACCGGCGAGGGCAACCGTCCCGACGCGTTCAGCCTGCTGCTCGTCGAGAAGGGCATGGAGGGCTTCGACCAGGGCAAGAAGCTCAGCAAGATGGGCTTCCACGGCTGGGACACGGCTGAGCTCAGCTTCACCGACGTGTTCATCCCCGACGAGAACCTCATCAGCGGCAAGGAGGGGCAGGGCTTCATCCAGCTGATGCTCAACCTGCCTCTCGAGCGCCTCTCGATCGGCGTCGCCGCGGCCGCGGCCGCTCAGGCCGCCCTCGACTGGACCGTCGCCTACACGAAGGACCGCGAGGCGTTCGGCGAGCGCATCGCCGACTTCCAGAACACCCGCTTCCGGCTCGCCGACATGGCGGCGACCACCGACGCGATGTGGGCGTACATCGACCGCGCACTGCTCGCCTACAAGAACAGCACGCTCAGCGCCGAGGACGCCGCGAAGGTCAAGTTCTGGGCGACCGAGCGCGAGTGGGAGGTGCTCGACATGGGCGTGCAGCTGCACGGCGGCTACGGCTACATCATGGAGTACCCGATCGCCCGGGCCTTCACCGATGCCCGCGTGCACCGCATCTACGGCGGCACGAACGAGATCATGCGCGACCTCGTCGGTCGTCAGATCGTCGGCAAGCGCTGACGCACCGAAGATTCGAAGGGCCCCGGATGTCGGCATCCGGGGCCCTTTCTCGTGGTGCCGGGTCCACCCCGAGTCGGCTCGTGGGCGAGTGGATCGGCTTCGCTCCGCACATATTCGGCGGGCAGGAGCGACGCACCGGAACCGGATGCCGGAGCGCGGCACGCCGCGAGTCGGCATCCGAAGCTGTGTCCGGACGACAGGCACCTGACGGGGTCCTGCCCCGGTCAGCGGGGCAGCCGTGCTCCCACGCCGGCCTTCCGCAGCCGGTCGGCGATCAGGATGCCGAGGGCAGTCGCCCCGAGGCAGCTGGCGAGGGTCACGGCGAAGAACGTGACCTGCAGGGGCAGCTCGAAGCTGCCGAGGTTGAACGACGTCCAGGCGAGCACCGGGTAGACGATGCCGACGATCGCGGCGCCGAGATAGTGCAACCAGGTTCCCCAGTAGCGCCAGAGCACGAAGAGGAACGGCAGCTCGGTGAACGCCGCCCACCACAGGTTGGTGGCGACGCTGCTGAAGCCGTATCCCGAGAACGGGACGATGACGAGTCCGGCCAGCAGGCCCACCAGCAGGCCGACGAGAGGGCGGCGCAGCAGACGCAGGGCGATGACCGAGGGGAGCAGCCAGAGTCCGGCGAGCCCGACGCTGACGAACGGGAGACCGGGGAAGAGGATCGTCGAGATCCAGTTCGCCGGCGCGAGCAGCGCTCCACCGGCGACACCGAGCGCGGCACATGTCAGGAGGATCGCCGTCGGGAACCGGAAGCGCGAGCGTCCGCCGCCGGTGCGTGGTCGATTCTGCATCCCAGAAGGCGATTTCGGATGCGTTTCTGACCGCTCACCACCGTCGGGGGCCGAATCCGCGTAGGGGTTCGAGTCCGCGGCATCCGCTCCGGGTATGCCATCCGCGCCGCTCATGCGAGGGGCTCCGCTGCCGCTTCGCGGGCTGCCTTCGACGTCGGCGACGCAGCGCCGATCTTCCAGTACCCGCAGAAGCTGACGTCGTTCTTGTCTACGCCGCGCTCGCCCACGAGGTGCTTGCGCGCACCGGATGCGAGCGACTGCTCGCCCGCCGCGTAGGCGTGGAACGGCGCGTCGGGGAGCGTCAGCTCGCGCAGTCGAGCCAGAGCGAAAGACCCGGGGTCGAACTCGTGCGGGCGCACGAGCCAGACCAGGTCGACACCGGCCGGATGCGGGAAGTCGAGCGCGTCCTCCTCGGACGGCACCTCGATGATCGCCGTGCCCGTGGCGTGCGCGGGGAGCGACGCGCAGATCGAGGCGATCGCCGGCAGCGCCGTCTCGTCGCCGACCAGCACGACGCGGTCCGTTCCGCGCTGCGGGTTGAACGTCAGTCCCTCGTCGATGATCAGCACGTGCTCGCCGGGCGCGCAGGTCTCCGCCCATCGCGAGGCGGGCCCGGCCGTGCCGTCGGCCGCAGACCCGTGCAGCACGAAGTCGACGTCGATCTCGGCGCCTGACTCCGTCGTCGCCGGTCGGTGTGCGCGCACGCTGTAGTTGCGCATGACGGGGCGTTCGCCGTCGGGGATGCGCAGGAACTTGAGATACCCGAACATCTTGTTCGCCTTCGCGGGCACCCGGTCGAGGCCCGCGTCGCCGCCGATCGGCAGGAACAGGCGGAACCACTGGTCGAATCCCATCGGATGGAACCTCTCGATCTCGCCTCCCCCGAGGGTGACTCTCATCCAGTGCTCGGAGAGGCGCTGGGTGCGCAGCACGCTGAGGTGGATGAGCTCGGACGATTCGGGCTTGACCAGTTTGCTGTATGCCATGCGGGCGCCTTTCAGGGCAGCTGCCAGGGGAAGAAGAGCACGAAGATCGCGGCGGATGCGGTGATCGACGCGATGATGAAGACGGTGTCGCGGGTGCGGAACGGCACGAGATGACGCTCGGTGCGTGTCGGGTGGGCGCCGAAGGCGCGGGAGTCCATGGCGAGAGCGACGCGCTCGGCGTGGCGGATCGCTCCGGCGAGCAGCGGCACGATGTAGCCCCAGCCTCGGGCGATGCGCGCGAACGGACCGCTGCCGCCGTGATGACCGCGCACCCGATGCGCGGCACGGATCACAGCGAGCTCGTGGCCGAAGCGCGGCACGAAGCGGAAGGCGGCGAGGGCTGTGTAGCCGATCCGGTAGGGCACGCGCAGCTGCTGCACGCTGGCGCGCACGAGGTCGGGGCCGGTGGTGGTGAGGCCGCCGACGAGCGCCAGGGCGACGATCGCACCGAGTCGGAGGGCGGTGGCGAAACCGATCTCAAGAGCGCCCCGGTACAGCGTCCACTCGCCGATCTGCAGCGCGGCATGGGTGTCGTCGACGAGCGACGCATCGACCCACAGCGAGAACCCGACGCCGATCGCGAGCATGCCGACCGGCAGCGCGACGAACAGCAGCGCGGCCGTGCGCCAGGTCACGCGGGAACCCGCGACGATCAGTGCGAGAGACAGCACCAGGAAGGCGGCGGGTGTGGCGAGGTCGCGCACGAAGATCAGCAGCACCATGGCCGGGGCGACTCCGGCGACCTTCGCCAGCGGGTTGAGCGCATAGAGGAACTGGCGCGGAGAGGATGCCGAGACGGCGGCGTACGGGTCGAAGACGTGCGCGCTCATGCGATCGCCTGCCCCGCTTCGGCCAGCACGCGCTGCAGCGCCGGGAGCCGGAGCCCCGCCTCGACGAACGGCGCCTCATCGCGGAAGAGTTCGTCGGTGCGATCGGCGGCGTGCACTCGACCGTCCTTGAGGATGACGGTGTGCGACGTGTGCTCGGCGACGAGCTGGAGGTCGTGGGTCACGATGACGATCGTCGTTCCCTCAGCGCGCAGATCGCGCAGCAGCGCGAGGAGCTCGGAGGCCCGCGCGCGATCCTGACCGAAGGTCGGCTCGTCGAGCGCCAGCACCTGCGGACGGGTGATGAGGGCCGTGCCGACCGAGAGGCGTCGCTTCTCTCCGCCCGACAGCAGGAACGGGTGCACGTCGGCTTTGGCTTCGAGTCCGAAGCGGGCGAGCATGGCATCGACGCGCTCGCGCGTCTCGGCATCCGGGGTGTGCCGCAGTCGAAGCCCGTGTGCCAGCTCGTCGAACACCGTGTGGGCGATGAACTGGTGCTCCGGGTTCTGGAACACGAACCCGATGCGGCTCGCGAGCTCACGCGGCGACGCCGAGCCGGGGTCGATGCCGTCGTCGATCGTCACCTGGCGCTTCGGCGGCGGCACGACTCCGGCCAGCGCCTGCAGCAGGGTGGTCTTGCCTGCGCCGTTCGTGCCGATGATCGCGGTGAGGGTTCCCGGCTCGATGTCGAGATCGATGCCGTGCAGGATCTCGGTGCGGTGGCGGCGCACGGTGAGACCGCGGGCGCTGATGATCGGTGCGGTGTCGCCGGTCTCGGTCGTCGAGCCGCGACCTGCGTCCGTCTGCAGGACCGTGGCACGAACGTCGGGCGAAACAGCGTCGTCTGGTCCTGCATCCGTGCCTCGGTCCTGCAGACGGTTCGGGCGGGAGGCGGCGGACGACGTCGCGCCCGGGCCCTGCAGGTGGTTCACCCGCGTCACGGTCAGCGCCGCGGCGAGCTCGGAGGGGGTGAGGGGGAGTTCGTCGAAGTGCGCCCCCGCATCCTGCATCCGCAGTGCAGCCAGAGTCGCACCCGGCAACCAGACCCCCATGGCCATGAGCTCGTGGGCGTGCGTGCGGATGATCTCGGCCGCCGGGCCGTCGAACGCCACGCGTCCGGCACGGTCGAGCACGATCGTGCGGGTGACGAAGCCCATCGCCGCGTCGAGGTTGTGCTCGACGAGCAGGATGGCCCGATCGCCGGCGGCGACCACATCGGTCAGTGCGGCATAGACATCGTCGATGCCCTGCGGGTCGAGGTTCGCGGTCGGCTCGTCGAGCACGATCAGGGGCGACCCCATGGCCAGTGCGCACGCGGTCGCGAGGCGCTGACGCCCGCCGCCCGACAGCCGGTCGGGGTTCTCGTCCCGTCGCTCCCACAGGCCGACGCGACCGAGAGCGTCCGCTGTCCTGGCGTGCACCTCGTCGAGGGGGAGCAGCAGATTCTCGGGTCCGAACGCGACCTCGTCATAGACGGTGCCGGTGACGATCTGCGCATCCGGGTCTTGGAAGACCATCGCGACGTGGGTGCTCAACGACGCGGTGTCGGCTTCGACCGTGCTGACGCCGCCGGCGTCGACCGCGCCCGTCATGGTCGCCGGCACGGCATGCGGGACGAGCCCGTTGAGTGCGAGCGTGAGCGTCGACTTGCCCGAACCGGAGGGGCCGAGGAGCAACACGACCTCACCGGTGCCGATGTCGAACGTGACGTCGTGGGGCGAGGGGCGCACCGCACCGGCGTGGGTGATCGAGAGGTCACGCACGCTGAGAAGGGGCGCGGATGAGCGCACGGCATAACCCCGGTTTCGGCGGATCGGTACCGTTCTAACTTAGCTGAGCCTTACCTGAATCGCCACGCGCCGGATCAGCCGCGATCGACGCTCAGCGCCGGGCCACGCCTGCCCGGCTCAGGGCGCCGCCGATCGCCAACCCCACGGCCGTCCAGGCGATGGGGCCGAGCACCGAGATCACGAGATAGGCGATCTGCGCCCATGGCGGCAGCACGGCCAGGTGAGCGGCGAAGAACACCACGACCGCCACGATGACCCCGATGACCCCGGCCGAGATGAAGAAGCGCCACGGCCCCCACGAGCGGTACCGCGTGAGTGCGGCGATGCCCTCCTGGATCGCGCCGAACAGCAGCGCGGTGCCGATGAAGCGCAGCGTCCAGGCCGGGTTGAAGGCGCTCGAGATGAGCGCGGCGATGACGTGCGTGACGAGTGCGACCAGGGGGCGGCGCAGCACCTCCTGGGCGATGATGCCCGGAAGGACGTGCGAACCGAGGACGAGGCCGTAGAGGAATGCCGGGCCCGCGAGAACAGGGAGCGTGATCCAGCCGGCGATCCCTCCGAGGAGGCCCGTGGCGACGCCGATCGCGGCGCAGACCAGCAGCACGCGGGTCGTCAGGACGGGGGAGGATGCCACTCGTCCAGCCTACTGTCGACCATCGGCGACACGGCTGGCCGTTCGTCCAGGAATAATCCCCGACTCTGGTGTGTGGACGGAAGCCCGGCGTAGCTTGAACGGCGGTGCGGCAACGCAGTCGCACCGTGATCATCGGGAGAAGCGCATGGGTCGAACACCCCTCCGGATGGCAGCGGCCACAACCCTGGCAACGCTGTTCATCGCATCGACGGCAACCGCAGGCTACGCAAGCACGGAGGAGGTGAACCACCCCACTCCGGTCGAAGGCACGCCCGGTCACTACATCGTCGTGCTGAAGTCCGATCCACTCGCGAGCTACACCGGCGACGTCAGCGGCCTCAAGGCGACGAAGCCCGCCGAGGGCGAGCAGCTCGAGAGGCAGTCGCAGGACTCGCAGCGCTATGTCGAGCATCTCGAGTCCGAGCAGCAGACGATCGCGCAAGAGGTCGGGGTCACCCCGGAGAACACCTACCAGGTGGTGCTCAACGGCTTCAGCGCCGAGCTGTCGGGAGAGCAGGTCGACAAGCTCCGTGCGTCGAAGGACGTCTACGGCGTCTACCCCGACTTCATCCGTCACCCCGACGCGCAGACCTCGACGGACTTCCTCGGTCTCGGCGACGACAAGAAGGGCCGCGGCGGCGTCTGGCAGCAGACCGGCGGTGTCGACAAGGCCGGCGAGGGCGTGGTCGTGGGTGTCATCGACACCGGCATCGCCCCCGAGCACCCGTCGTTCGAGGGCAAGAACCTCAAGAAGCAGCCCAAGAAGGACAAGCGCCACAAGGGGAATCAGCCGTACACCGACGGCACCTACGTCTACTTCGACAAGTCCGACGGCGGTCAGTTCCAGGGAACGATGGTCGAGGCCCAGGAATGGGACAAGGGCGACTACTCGACGAAGCTCATCGGCGCCCAGTACTTCTACACCGGCGCCGAGGCGGCAGGATTCGACTTCCAGTACGACTACCTCTCGCCGCGTGACGGCGACGGCCACGGTTCGCACACCGCGAGCACGGCGGCCGGCAACTTCGGTGTGAAGGCCTCGATCGAGGACGTCGACTTCGGCAGGATTTCGGGGGTCGCACCCGGTGCCAAGGTCGCGGCCTACAAGGCCTGCTACGTCGGACCCGACCAGGCGGTCACGACCGACGACATCTGTGCCGGCAGCGACCTGATCGCCGCGATCGACCAGGCCGTCGCCGACGGGGTCGACGTGATCAACTACTCGATCGGCGGTGGAGCCGCGTCGACCGTGCTCGCGCCGGAGGACATCGCGTTCTTCAACGCGGCCGCCGCGGGCGTCTTCGTGGCGACCAGCGCCGGCAACGACGGCCCCGACCCGGTCACGGCCGATCACGCGTCTCCGTGGTACACCACGGTCGCCGCCTCGACGATCCCCACGTGGGAGGGCACCGTGCAGTTCGACGGCTTCGCCCAGGCCGGTGCGTCGGTGAGCGTGCCCTTCGGCACGACGGTCACCGGCCCGTCGATCTACGCGGGCGATGCGCCGGCTGCAGGTCAGGCCGCCGCCGATGCCGCGCTGTGCCTCCCCGGCACGCTCGATGTCGCGAAGGTCACCGGTCACATCGTGGTCTGCGACCGAGGCGGCAACGCTCGCGCCGAGAAGTCGCAGGTCGTGAAGGATGCCGGTGGCATGGGCGTCGTGCTCGTCAACGTGCCCGGTGCCGCCGACTCGCTCGACAACGACTTCCATGCCGTGCCGACCGTGCACCTCGCCTCGGTGCATCGCGCAGCAGTGCTCGCCTACGTGCAGGGCGGCGTCGACCGTCCGATCACGCTCGTGGGTGAGAACACGACCGGAGTGGTGACGCCCGTGCCGCAGATCGCCGGATTCTCGAGCCGCGGCCCGATGCTGGCAGACGGCAGCGACATCATGAAGCCCGACATCGCCGCCCCGGGTGTCGCGATCCTCGCGGCCACGCAGAACGCTCCCGGAGAGGCGCCGACGTTCGGCATCCTGTCCGGCACGTCGATGGCCTCTCCGCACATCGCCGGTCTCGCGGCGCTCTATCTCGGCGAGCGGCCGAACGCCAAGCCCGCCGAGATCAAGTCCGCGATGATGACCACCGCATACGACACGGTGAACCCCGACGGCTCTGCCAACAAGGACCCGTTCCAGCAGGGCGCGGGTCAGGTCGACCCGAAGCGCTACTTCAACCCGGGTCTGCTCTATCTGAACGACGTGCCCGACTGGGTGGCGTTCCTCGAGGGCAAGGGCCTGGCCGACTTCCCCGGCGAGCCGATCGACGGCAGCGACCTGAACGTCGCGTCGTTCTCGATCGGATCGCTCGCCAGCGCGCAGACGGTCACTCGCACGGTCACCGCGACGGAGAAGGGCACGTTCACGGCATCCGTCGATCTGCCCGGCGTGAACGTGACGGTGGAGCCGTCGACGCTGAAGTTCGACAAGCCGGGCCAGACCGCGACCTACACGGTCACGTTCGACAACCAGAGTGCACCGGTCGAGCAGTGGGCGACCGGATCGCTCACCTGGACGAGCAAGAAGAACACGGTGCGGTCGCCGATCGCGGTGTTCCCCGTCACGGCGGATGCTCCGGCCGAGGTCGAGGGCACGGGAGTCGACGGTTCGACCACGGTCGACATCACTCCCGGCGTCGACGGCGCTCTCGCGCTCGGGGTGTCGGGCCTCACGCCGTTCACGCTGCTGGAGGACCCGGATGGCCGGGTCGTCGGCCACTCGGGTGACGAGGCATCGGGAGACGCCAACAAGGACGTGTCGTGGATCGTCGACGTGCCGGAGGGCACGACGCTCTCGCGCTTCGACCTCGACTCGTCGGATGACACGGGCAGTGACCTCGACCTCACGGTCTATCGGGTCGTGAGCCCCGACGACCTGCGCTACTACGAGCGCTGGCAGTCGGCGACGGGGTCGGCAGACGAGCGGGTGACGCTTCCTGCACCGACAGCCGGCACCTACCTGGTGGTCGCGAACGTCTACTCGACCTCGGCGCCGATGACGTGGGACATGACCTACGCCAACGTGCAGCCCGAGGGTGAGGGGGCGTTCACGGCGACCCCGAACCCGATCGAGGCCGTGCGCGGCCAGGCGACGAGCTACGAGCTCAGCTGGACCGGTCTCACCGCCGGCACCCGCTATCTCGGACTCGTGCAATACGGTGAGTCCGCCGTGCGCACGATCGTGACGGTCGACGCGCAGTAGCAGTCACAGGCGACGCCCCGTGCTCTTCGGAGCGCGGGGCGTCGTCATGCCGCCATGGAGTCAGATCTTCCGACCGCGGGGCATGAGCCGCACGTCGGGCAGGGGAGGTGCGGGGATGCGCACGTCGTGCCCCTCGACGACGCCGAAGCGAGCGGATGCCGCCTCCCACTCGGTGCGCGCCTCGACGATCTCGTCGTGATCACGTCCAGCGAAGTTCCACCACATGACGATCTCGTCGGCGAACGGCTCGCCTCCGATGAGGAAGAGCAGGGCACCCTGCACGCTCGTCACCTCGACGGCATCGCGCGAGTCGCCCAGGTAGAGCATCTCGTTCTGGGTCATCCCGTGCGTCGCCACGTCTGCATCTCCCTCGACGAGCATCAGGGCCTGCTCCCATTCGGGGCGCAGCGGTAGCCGGACGCGGGTGCCGGCCGGCACCACGATCTCGGCGCCGACGATGGGTGTGTGCACGGTGGCCGGTGAGGTGACGCCGGCGAACTCACCGAGAACCACGGTGGCCGTGGCCGACGAGCCCTCGTCGGCCCGAAGCGAGACCTGAGGGAGATCGGTGTGGCGCTCGAAGCCGCCCGCTCCCTGGCGTGCGCCGTCGGGCAGGACCACCCAGAACTGCAGGGCGTCGAGGGGGATGGGGTCATCGCCGATCGAGTACTCGGAGTGCGAGATGCCGTTGCCGGCGGTCATCAGGTTGAGCTGCCCGCGTCGCAGGTCGGCGTCGCTGCCGAGCGAGTCGCGGTGACGGATCTCTCCGACCAGCGGCCAGGTGACCGTCTGCAATCCGATGTGGGGGTGCGGCTCGACCCGCATGCGGGTGTCGGCCGGTCCGAACCGGTCGAGGAAGCACCAGGCCCCGATCGTCGGCAGGTTGCGGTGCGGCAGAACACGCAGCACATTCATGCCGCGCACCCCGCCGAGAGGCACCTCGCGCGGTTCGAGGACGATGCGACGTTCGCCGATCCGTGCTTCGCCGTGGACGTCACCGGATGGGGTCGCGATATCGGTCATCCGATTCTCCTTCGCTCAGGGGCGTCTGCGCACCGGCACTCCGGTGGACTCCTAGGCTCGCCCCATGATGTCTCGACGTTCTCCCATTATCCTGCTCGCCCTCGGTGCCTCGGCGGTGGTGCTGTCGGGTTGCGCCTCAGGGGGCGATGCCGGGTTCTGCGGTCCACTCCATGACGAGCATGAGGCGGCGGCGGTCGCGTTCGTCGCGCTGGTCCCGGGGATGAACACGGAAGCGGACGTGCAGACGCGGCTCAGCCTCGTCGAGGAGCTCGAGCCGACCCCGGAGCTCGCCGATGACCTGACGGCCTGGACCGACTACCTCACGGTGGGTGCGGAATCGATCGATGACGATCCCACCGCGGTCATCGAGGCGTACGACGACAACGCCAAAGCATCAGGAGAAGCCCTGTTCGAGTACTACATGGGCACCTGTCTGCAGTAAGTCGAGCCCTGGAGTCAGGTCATCCCCATCAGGCCGTTCCCGCCAGGCCATTCCCGTCAGGCCATTCGCCCAGGTCCGGATCCGGTCAGGCCTCGACCGGTGCGGTGCCGGGGCGCTTCGGCCAGCGGATCTCGGCGCCGGCGATCTCGTGCGTCGTCAGGTACTTCGCGATGTACGGGCACAGCGGCACGATCGCATCGCCGGAGGCGGCGGCATCCGTCAGCGCCCTCTCGGCGAGGATGCCGGCGAGACCCTGCCCCTGGAATGCGGGGTCGATCTCGGTGTGGATGAAGCGGATCGCGCCGGGGCGCAGATCGAACTCGGCGTAGCCGGCGAGCGTGCCGTCCGAGCGGATCTCGTAGCGGGATTCTGCGTCGTCGCGGGTGACGGTGATGTCGGTCATCGGGATCTCCTTCAGGCGTCTGCGTCCAACCTACGCCCGTGGAGTTGCGGAGGGGCGGGCCGAGGTCGGCGGGGGTCGTTACGCTGGAGGGATGCCGCAGACTCCCCGTGACCCGTACGAGGATCTGCCGTACGCAGACGAGCCCTGGGACGGCGCAGGATGGGAGCCCTCCGAGCCGCCGGAGCCCATGGACTGGGAGCCGCAGGGCGCCGGGTTCGAGCCTCCGCTCGACTGGGGTCGCGGTCCCGTGACGCCCGTGACGACGAAGGTCGGGCGGTCGGCGTCCCGCGCGACGGCATCCGCCGCAACGTCCTCCGCGGCATCCGCTCCCGCGGTGCGGCGTGCCACTCCCAGTCGCTATCCGTCGGCGGCCGAGGCGCTGCACACGGTGTTCGGCTACGACGAGTTCCGCGGCGACCAGGCCGCGATCGTCGATCAGGTCATCGGCGGCGGCGACGCGGTCGTGCTCATGCCGACCGGTGGCGGAAAGAGCGTCACCTATCAGGTTCCCGCTCTCGTGCGCGAGGGCACGGGTCTCGTGATCAGCCCGCTCATCGCCCTCATGCACGATCAGGTCGACGCCCTTCGGGCCAACGGCGTCAACGCCGCGTATCTCAACTCCACGCAGGGGATCGACGAGCGGCGCGAGGTCGAACGGGCGTACGTCGCCGGTGAGCTCGACCTCATCTACGTCGCCCCCGAGCGGCTGTCCTCGCCGCAGACCACGGCGCTGCTGCAACGAGGCACGCTCAGCGTGATCGCGATCGACGAGGCGCACTGCGTGTCGCAGTGGGGCCACGACTTCCGCCCTGACTACCTCGCACTCGGCGACCTCGGCGAGCGGTTCCCCGGCGTTCCGCGCATGGCGCTCACGGCGACCGCCACCCGTGCGACGCACAAAGAGCTCACCGAGCGACTGAGGCTCGACACGGCGAAGCACTACGTCGCCAGCTTCGATCGGCCGAACATCCAATACCGCATCGTGCCCAAGGTCGATCCGCGCAAGCAGCTGGTCTCTTTCATCCGCGCGCAGCCGGAGGGCTCGGTGGGCATCGTCTATGCGCTGAGCCGCAAGTCGGTCGAGCAGACGGCGACGTATCTCGCGGCGCAGGGCTTCGACGCCCTGCCGTATCACGCGGGCCTTCCCGCCGAGGTGCGGGCGAAGAACCAGTCGCGGTTCCTGCGCGAAGACGGTGTGGTGATGGTCGCGACGATCGCCTTCGGCATGGGCATCGACAAGCCCGACGTGCGCTTCGTCGCCCACATCGACCTGCCGAAGTCCGTCGAGGGGTACTACCAGGAGACCGGGCGTGCGGGCCGCGACGGCGAACCGTCGATCGCGTGGATGGCCTACGGGCTCGGCGACGTGGTGCAGCAGCGGCGCATGATCGATCAGAGCCCGGGCGACCGCACCTTCAAGATGCGGATGGGACAGCACCTCGACGCGATGCTCGCGCTGTGCGAGACGGTCGAATGCCGTCGACAGAATCTGCTCGGCTACTTCGGACAGGAGTCTCAGCCCTGCGGCAACTGCGACACCTGCCTCGAGACGCCGGAGACCTTCGACGGGCTCGTCCCCGCGCAGAAGCTGCTCTCGACGATCGTTCGCCTCAAGCGCGAGCGCAACCAGTCGTTCGGCGCCGGTCACCTGATCGACATCCTGCGCGGGGCCTCGACCGAGCGCATCCGCCAGCAGGGCCACGAGAAGCTCGCGACCTACGGCATCGGCGCCGACCTCTCGGATCAGGACTGGCGCAGCGTCGTCCGTCAGCTGCTCGCGCGCGGCATCATCGTGGCGCAGGGCGACTACGGCACGCTCGCCCCCGGCGAGCAGTCGGTCGGCGTGTTGAAAGGCGAGACGCCTGTGCCGCTGCGCAAGGACACGATCGGGCGACCGGCGTCCTCACCGCGGGCCCGCAAGGCGAGCGCGGCGGATGCTCTCGACGCCGGCGACCGTCCGCTGTTCGAGGCGCTGCGCGCGTGGCGTGCCGAGACCGCACGGGAGCAGGGGGTTCCCGCCTACATCGTCTTCGGCGATGCCACGCTGCGCGCTCTGGCCGAGCACCGGCCGGCCTCGCTCGCCGACCTCGATGGCATCACCGGCATCGGCGCCAAGAAGCGCGACGCCTACGGCGAGGGCGTGCTCGCGGTGATCGCCGCGGCCTGACGCCGTCTGAGGCCTCCGGCAGGACGTCGCACGCGTCAGCGCAGCGGAAGAACGTCGTCGAGATGGGCGCGCAGGTGGGCGGTGATGTCGACCGCGTCCCTGTCGTACAGCCATTGATACTGCAGCCCGTCCCACATCGCGACGAGCCAGACCGCCTCGTGCTCGGGGTCGCGATGCTCCGACAGGTCCCCGTCGACCTGCGCGAGTCGGAAGAGCTCGGCGAAGTAGCCGATGACCTCCTCGAAGCGCTCGGCGAAGTAGTCGTGGGCGGGGTGCGTCGCGGGAACGGCCTCGCACGACAGCACTGCATACACCTCGATCAGGCCCGGCTCGTCGAGTGCGCTGACGCGCGCGCCGGTGGGGAGATCACGCAGCGCGGCCCCGGCGCGTTCGGGATGCTCGTCCTCGCTGCGCTCCTGAATGGCGCGATCGCGCTCGGTGAGCACGGCGCTCAGCAGCAGCTCCTTCGAGGGGTAGTGGTGCAGGAGCGTCGACTTCGACACCCCGACAGCCTTGGCGATGTCGCTGAGACTCGTGTCGCCGTATCCTCCCCGCGAGAACAGATGCATCGCGTCTGCGAGGATCTGCGCCCGACGGCGTCGACCGACTGCGTAACCGGGCTCGTTGTCGCCAGCACCCTCGACGAGCGCCGCCGACATGGCGGGCAACGGACCCGCGGCCACGTCTGCGGGTGCGGGCTGGGCAGGGTCGCGCCAACCGACCGGCAGCGCCCACAGCGATTCGCGCTCCTCGAGCATCTGCACGACATCGACGCGGTCGGGAAGGTACTGCGAGATCAGTTGCAGCCCGTCCCAGCCCGCCATGTGACGGGTGGTCTCGTCTGACACATCCCTGCCGGCGTCGATGGTGCCGTGCAGCGCCGCGTCCTCGAGCACCTCCGAGCTCAGCTCACGCAGGCGGGCGTATCGCTGTCGCATCCGCTCGTGGGCCGGATGCTCGGGGGCCGACGCCTCGCCCGTGAGCGCGGCGAAGAGCTCCAGATAACCCGGGGTGCGCGCGTTGCGCCGTGCGACGTCGGCGAAGATCAGCTCTCCCGAGTCCGATGCCGCCCCGACCAGATCGAACGCCCTCTCGTTCTCCTCCTCGAACCCGGCGACGACTTCGGCGAGCAGGTCGTCCTTCGAGGCGAAGTGGCCGAGGAGGCCGGGGTGGCTCACGGATGCCGCGGCGGCGATGTCGCGCAGGGACGTCGAGCGGTACCCGTTCGAGATGAACAACTCGCGGGCGGCGTCCAGGATCCGCTGGCGCGTGGCCGCGGCGCGCGCCTGACGCGAGCCTGTCGTCGTCGCTGTCGTCATCGCTCCCCCTTCCCCCTCATTCTCTCTCATTACCAGTCGGTAGAAATTCACTTACCAAACGGTCGAGATTCGTGTATCGTCTTCCTCACGTCCGGTCGCAGATGACCGACGAACCTTGCCCGAAAGGATCCCCCGTGACAGAGCTGTCATCGGCCGCGACTGCGGCTGCCGTCGGTACCACCGGCTTCAAAGTCCCCGGCACCACGCCGCTGAAGACGCCCCGCGGATATACGCCCGGACTCGCCGCCGTGAACTTCGGCGTCTACCTGGCGCTTCTCACCCCCGTGATGGTGTCGATGGCGTTCAAGATCCAGCGCCTCGACCCCACGAACACCGAGGCGAGCCTCGGCCTCGTGATGGGCGTCGGCGCTGCATTCGCGCTCATCGCGAACCCGCTGGTGGGGCGTCTCTCCGACCGCACGACCTCGAAGTGGGGCATGCGCCGCCCCTGGATCCTCGGCGGAGCGATCGTCGGTCTCGGCGGCTTCGCGATCATCGGCGCCGCGACCTCGGTGCTCGTCGTGCTGCTGGCCTGGTGCCTCGTGCAGGCGTCGATGAACGCGGTGCTCGCTGCAGCCAACGCCACGCTGCCCGACCAGGTGCCGGTCTCGAGCCGCGGCAAGGTCTCGGGCATCATCGGCATCACGACACCCATCGGCATCCTCGCCGGCAGCTTCATCGTGAACTTCCTCCCCGGTGACTTCGAGCGGTTCTTCGTCCCCGGTGCGATCGCGCTGATCCTGGTCGTCGTGTTCGTGCTCACGCTGAAGGATCGTCGACTCACCGAGAAGCCGGCCACACGCTTCACTGTCGGCATGTTCTTCGGCTCGTTCGTGTTCAACCCCCGCAAGCACCCGGACTTCGGCTGGACCTGGCTGACCAAGTTCTTCGTCATGTTCGGCTACGCGGGCATCGCCACCTTCCTTCCCCTGTACCTCGTCAACAAGTTCGAGCTCGACGAGCAGGGGGCGGTCGGCACGATCCTCATCGCGAACCTCGCGTCGATGGCGGCGATGGCCATCTCCGCCCCGCTCGGAGGGTTCCTGTCCGACAGGATCGGCAAGCGGCGACCGTTCGTCGCGATCGCCGGAGTGATCATGGTCGTCGGCCTCGTGATCCTGGCCCTGGCACCCTCGATCCCGGTCGTGATCGTCGCGCAGGCCATCATCGGCCTGGGTGCCGGCTCGTTCCTGTCGGTCGACCTCGCCCTCGCCACCGAGGTGCTGCCGAATCCCGACGATGTCGCCAAGGACCTCGGCGTGCTGAACATCGCGAACGCTCTTCCGCAGTCGATCGCTCCCGCCATCGCGCCGAGCATCATCGCTCTCGGGGCGGCGACCCCGCTCGGCGGCTACACCACCTGGTATCTGTTCGGGGCGCTCGTCGCGCTCGCCGGCGCCGTTCTCGTCTACCGCATCAAGGGAGTCAAGTGACCATGACGAACACCGATGTCATCACCGCGCGACCATGGCTCGACACGAGTCTGGCGATCGATGAGCGCGTGCAGCTGCTCCTCGATGAGATGACCATCGTGGAGAAGGCCGGGCTGTTCTTCCACACGATGATCGCGATCGGCGACCTCGACGAGGCGAACCCGATCTTCGGCACCCCGAGCGCGCGCGAGTTCGTCGAGGTCAAGAACATGACGCACTTCAATCTGCTGGGTGCCGCGCCCACCGGGCGCGAGATCGCGGCGTGGCAGAACGAGCTGCAGCGGCTCGCCGCATCGACGAGGCTCGGCATCCCGGTCACTCTGTCGACCGACCCGCGGCATTCGTTCAGCGAGAACCCCGGGGCATCGATCCTCGCAGGGCCGTTCTCGCAGTGGCCGGAGACGCTCGGTCTCGCAGCTACTCGAGACCCTGAGCTGGTGGAGCGTTTCGCTGATATCGCTCGACAGGAATATACGGCCGTCGGTCTGCGTGTGGCGCTCCATCCGCAGGTCGATCTCGCCACCGAACCACGGTGGGCACGGCAGACCGCGACCTTCGGGGAGGACCCTGAACTGACAGGCATTCTCGGAGCGGCATATATCCGCGGATTCCAAGGCGACTCCTTCGGCCCCGGATCCGTGTCGACGATGACGAAGCACTTCCCGGGAGGCGGGCCGCAACTCGACGGGGAGGATCCGCATTTCCCCTACGGCCGTGAGCAGGTCTACCCGGGCGGCGAGTTCGAGCTGCACCTCAAGCCCTTCGAAGACGCCCTCGCCGCGGGCACCCGACAGATGATGCCGTACTACGGCATGCCCGTGGGAACCGAATACGAAGAGGTCGGCTTCGGCTTCAACAGATCGGTCATCACGGGCCTGCTGCGCGAGCGCTTCGGGTTCGACGGGCTCGTCTGCACCGACTGGGGACTGATCAACGACGCCGAGATCTTCGGGCAGCCGTTCCCCGCTCGCGCGTGGGGCGTCGAAGACCTGACGCCGCGCGAGCGCATGCTCAAGGTGCTCGATGCCGGCGTCGATCAGTTCGGCGGCGAGGACTGCCCGGAGCTGCTGCTCGAGCTCCTCGCCGACGGCTCTGTCTCGGAGGACAGACTCGATGTCTCGGCACGACGGATCCTGCGGGAGAAGTTCGAGCTCGGGCTCTTCGAGGACCCGTTCGTCGACGAGGATGCGGCCGATGAGATCGTCGGCCGCGCAGAGTTCCGTGCCGCCGGAGAGGCGGCCCAACGAGCGTCCGTCACCGTGCTGACGAACGACGGCGCGCTGCCGTTCGCCACCGGGCTCAAGCTCTACGTCGAAGGGATCGACGCCGAGGTCGCGGCGGCCTACGGCGAGGTCGTCGCGACGCCGGACGAGGCCGATCTCGCGGTCATCCGTCTGCAGGCACCGTTCGAGCAGCGCGACACCACCTTCGAGAACTTCTTCCACGCGGGCTCGCTCGAGTTCCCCGACGAGGTGCTCGATGACGTGCGTGCGATCGCGGGTGCCGTGCCGACCGTGGTCGACGTGCTCGCCGATCGTCCGCCGATCCTCCAGCCGATCACGGATGCCGCGGCTGCCGTCACCGTCAACTGGGGCGTCTCCGCGGCCGCGCTGCTCGACGTGCTGAGTGGCGTCGCCAGCGCGCAGGGCAGGCTGCCGTTCGACCTGCCGAGGTCGATGGCGGCGGTCGTCGCCTCGCGTCCGGACGTGCCCTTCGACACCGCAGATCCGCTCTTCCGATTCGGTCACGGGCTCACGCTCTAGCACTCGCCCGCTCCTCTGAGACCGCCCCGCAGGCATCGACCTGCGGGGCGGTCTTCGTCGTTCCGAGGGCTCGCGGCTGCGTGCTGTCGGGATGACCTTTCGTCCGTCGAAACGTGAGGGGCGCGATCAACCTGCCGATCGGTTGCGTTCGGACGTGCACAAACGTCTCGTCTTATGACGTTGAGCGAATGAAGTCTGGACGTTCGCTGGACTTAACATTCGAAATCCCGCAATACTGTCTGGACATGCGCTCGGTCGACACCTGTCGACGCCTGGGGAGGGCCTTGTGACGCGGAACATCTGCATCACGGGAGAGGCGAATGAGAATCATCGAGGGGAAGACTCTGCGGCGACGCAGAGCGATCGGGGGAGGCATCGCCGGCGTCACCGTCGGAGCGGTGGTCCTCGCGGGTGCGTTGGTGCCGACAGCGGCGAACGCGCTCGACGACGCGAATCCGAACGATCCGTCGGTAGCGCAGGGGCAGATCGTCCAGTTGCCCGCCGATCTGCTCGGCGGACTCGACGTCGCCGCGCTCGGTCACACGATCACCAGCAACCCCGCCGCGGCGGGGCCGGAGCTCGGCGGTCTCGATCTGGATCTGCTCGAGGCGCTCAGCATCGACGTCGGCACGCTCAACGTGCCGCTGCTGACCGACGGCACGACGCCCGGACTGCTGCAGCTCGGCGATCTGGGAGGCGCGCAGAGCTTCAGCTCCTCGCCGACTCAGACGCAGTCGATCGCATCGGCGGGCGCCATCACCTCCGGTGGTGCGATCGACGCCGGGGCCATCGACGGAAGCGTGAACCCGGGAACTCTCGAGCTGACAGACCTCTTCGACCAGCTGAACGTCGCCGGTCTCACCGATGCGGTGCTCGACGAGGCGTCGATCGGCATCGGAGCCCTCGCATCGCGAGCCGAGTCGACCACGGGCGTGGCCGCCTCGGAGTACCGCGTCGCGGGCCTGAACCTCGATCTGCACAGCAACCTGGTCGCGGGTCTCGCGACCACACTGGGCTCGGCCATCCAGGGCACGGTGACCCCCGTGAGCGACCTCACCGGTCCCGGTGGAGCACTCACGGGTCTCGTCACGACGCTCGTGAACACGATCAACGCGATTCCGGACGTGCCCCTCGTCGCCGCCTTCGAGGCGACGGGAGGGACGGTCGAGATCGCCGGTATCGACACGGTCGGCGCCACCGTCGTCGCCGAGCTGCTCACCGAGCCGCTCGAGAACACCACCGGCTCGGTGCTCGTCGATCTGACGGACGGGACGATCTCTGTCGATCTCGCCCAGATCCTCGTCGAGACGGGCGCCGGCGCCGATCTCAACTCGCTCCCGGCGAACACCCCGGTGCTGTCCGGAGCCACGATCGCAGCGATCCAGCAGGGCGTCACCTCGGCGCTCACCGGAACGCATCCGAACAGCCTCAACGGCAAGGTCTCCACGATCCTCGACTCCACGCTGGACTCGCTCGCAGTGACGGTCACGGTCGGGGTGGATCTCACCAACCCGCTCACCGGTCTCGACCTGCTGTCAGGCGACGTGACGGTCGCCGGCAGCCTCGCCCAGTTCGCGGGCACGGCCACACCGGTGCCCGCCGTCACCACCGACATCTCCCTCGCGGGACTCAACATCGGGTTGCTGCTGAATCCGGTGGTGAGCGCTGTCACGACGGCGGTCGCCACGACGACCGGACCGCTGGTGAATACGGCACTGACCAGCGTCATCCCGCTCGTCCAGCCGGCCCTCGCTGCGGTGACCGGCCCTGTGCTCGCGACGCTCGACCCCGTGCTGCAGGGCGTTCTGTCGCAGGTCGCGACCATCACGATCAACGAGCAGTCAGAGCCCGGAGACATCCCGGGTGACAGCTTCACCGTGCGAGCACTCGCGATCGATCTGCTGCCGGCCGTGGGCGGAGGAGTCGAACTCGACTTCGCATCGTCGACGGTGAAGGCGGCGGTCGCCGCCGTCGCCGCGATCGACGCGGCCGACACTGTTCAGGCGGGCACGAGCCTTCCTGTCACCGGCTCCGGCTGGCCGGCGAACACCGATGTCTCGGTGCAGGTCACGAGCGCAGGGGGCACGCCGGTCAATGACCCCGTGACCCTGACGACCGATGCGTCGGGCAATCTCACCGGGGGCGTCTTCATCCCCGCGTCGACGGCGCCCGGCACCGGATACATCGTGACGGCCACCGACGGCACCAGCACCGCGACGGACACGACCGAGGTCACGGCCGCTGCCGCGATCGACGCCGCACCTGCAGTGCAGGACGGCACGAACCTCGGCATCTCGGGAACGAACTGGCCGGGAAGCACCCAGATCTCGCTGCAGCTGACCGCGCCCGGTGGCGGCGCTAACGTCGGCGGCCCCGAGCTCGTCACCACCGACCCGTCTGGCGCGTTCACCTTCGATTACCCGGTGCCGGACGGCACCCCTGCCGGAACCGGCTACACCGTCACCGCGACGGCCGGCACGCAGACGGCGACGGACACGACCGAGGTCACGAATGCTCCGGTCGCGTCGATCGATGCGGCCGCGGTCGTTCAGGCCGGGACCGATCTCGCCGTCTCCGGCGCCAACTGGCCGGCGAACACCGAGATCTCGGTGCAGCTGACCGCCCCTGGCGGAGGCGCGGATGTCGGTGGCCCTGAAACGGTCACCACGAACGGCGACGGCGAGTTCACCCTCGCATATCCGGTGCCCGCCTCGGCGGTGCCGGGAACGGCGTACACGGTCACCGCGACCGACGGAACCGACACGGCGATCGACACGACCGAGGTGACGGCCGCTGCTGTGGTCGACGCCCCGGCGACGGTGCAGGCAGGCACTAGCCTTCCCCTCACCGGTGCCAACTGGCCGGCGAACACCGTCATCGAGGTGCAGCTCACCGACCCCGATGGCGCTGACGTCGGCGGTCCTGAGACGGTCACGACCGACGGAGACGGCGGGTTCACGCTGAACTACCCGGTTCCCGCATCGGCCACACCGGGCACGGGCTACACGGTCACCGCGACCGTGGGCGCACAGACGGCGACCGACACGACCGAGGTGACCGCTGCTGCAGCGGTCGATGCCGCGGCGACGGTGCAGGCAGGCACGAGCCTTCCCGTCACCGGCACCGGCTGGCCTGCGAACACCGAGGTCTCGGTGGTGCTGACGGCACCGGGTGGCGGAACGACCGTCGGCGCTCCTGCGACGGTCACCACCGATGCGTCCGGCGGGTTCACGCTGGACTACCCGGTTCCCGCTTCGGCGGCTCCGGGTGCGGGCTACACGGTCACCGCGACGGTCGGCGCCCAGACGGCGACGGACACGACGGCTGTGACCGCGGCGGCGACCGTCGACGCGGCGGCAACCGTCGAGGCGGGCACCGACCTCGCCGTCTCCGGCGCCGACTGGCCGGCCGATACCGAGGTCACCGTGCAGCTGACGGCCCCGGGCGGCGCGCTCATCGGCACACCGCAGACGGTGACGACCGGCGCTCTCGGCGGCTTCGCGATCGACTATCCGGTGCCGGCGGGAACCCCCGCAGGCACGGGCTACACGGTCACCGCGAGCGCGGGTGCCCAGACGGCGACCGACACGACCGAGGTGACGGCGGCTCCTGTCGTCGTCGACGCGGCCGCATCGGTTCCGGCCGGCACCAACCTCGCCGTCACCGGCTCCGGCTGGCCCGTGAACTCCACGGTGTCGCTGCAGCTCACCGCACCCGGTGGGGGAGCGGACGTCGGAGGTCCCGTGACCGCGACCACCGACGAGTTCGGTGCGTTCACGGAGAACTATCCGGTCCCGGGTGATGCCGAACCCGCTGCGGGCTACCTGCTCACCGCGACATCCGGTGCGTTCAGCGACACGGACACCACCGAGGTGACCGCGGGCGACCCGGGTGACGTCAACACCAACGCCGCCGCATCGGCGTCGGCGTCGGCTGACGCCACCGCAGACGGCGACCCGTCGGCACAGGCAGCGGCCGAGGCCGCCGCTCTCGCCGACGCGACGTCGGCGGCATCGGCAGCGGCGACGTCCGACGCCACCTCCGCGGCAGATGCTGCGGCGACGCCCGACGCATCGTCGACCGCGACCACCGATGTCACCTCGACGGCCAACGCCTCTGCTGCGGTGGCCGCACAGGCGGCGGCCCAGGCCGACGCGTCGGATGACGTGAACGCGGATGCCTCGACGGCGGCGGAGTCGAACTCGGCGGCCTCTTCCGAAGCGGCGGCGACGACCGACTCGTCGACCGACGCCTCTTCTGAGGCCTCGGCGAACACGAACGCGGCGGCTTCGGCATCCGCTTCGGCGAACGCCGACGCCTCGACCGATGCGATCGCTGAAGCATCCGCACAGGCTGCGGCCTTCGCGGACGCCACTGCGGAGGGATCGGCTGCGGCTGACCCGGCAGCCGAGGCTGCGGCGGAATCGGCGGCGACGGCGACGGCGACGGCGACGGCGACGTCGTCGACGGCCGCGACGGCCGACGCGACCTCGGAGGCGAACGCCGGATCGGCGATCGCGGCTCAGGCCGCGGCGCTGGCCGACGCGACGACGGACACCGCGGCTGAGGCCTCGGCCACGGCGGACGCTTCGACGAGCGCGGCATCGAACGCGAGCGCGGCGGCGATCGCCAGTGCTTCGACCGATGCCTCCTCCGACGCGGTCGCCACGGCTGACGCGTCTGCGGCGGCGGATCCGACGGCGGAGGCCGACACCAACGCCTCGGCATCTGCGGCGGCATCCGCGCAGGCGGATGACGACAGCAACGCTGCGGCGCAGGCGGCGGCGGTCGCTGCGGCGCTGGCCGACGCCACGAGCTCGGCTTCGGCGGCGGCTGACGTGACGGCTGATGCGGCGGCTTCGGCGGCGGCCACGGACGACGCATCCACGGATGCCTCGACCACGGCCACCACGGACGCCAACGCGTCTGCCGCTGCTGCTGCGGCGGCTCAGGCGGCGGCGCAGAACGACGCGACGTCGACGAGTGCGGCTGACGCCTCGGCCTCGGCCGATGCCGACCCGAACGCGTCGGCGGCCGCGGCTGCCAACGCCACCTCGTCGGCCACGGCCTCTGCGACGGCTGCGGCTGATGCCTCCGCCTCGGCTGACGCGTCTGCGGCGGCGGATCCGACGGCGGAGGCCGACACCAACGCCTCGGCATCCGCTGCGGCATCCGCGCAGGCGGATGACGACAGCAACGCTGCGGCGCAGGCGGCGGCGGTCGCTGCGGCGCTGGCCGACGCGACGAGCTCGGCTTCGGCGGCGGCTGACGTGACGGCTGATGCGGCGGCGTCGGCGGCGGCCACGGACGACGCATCCACGGATGCCTCGACCACGGCTACCACGGACGCCAACGCGTCTGCCGCTGCTGCTGCGGCGGCTCAGGCGACGGCGCAGAACGACGCGACCTCGACGAGTGCGGCTGACGCCTCGGCCTCGGCCGGTGCCGACCCGAACGCGTCGGCGGCCGCGGCTGCCAACGCCTCGTCGTCGGCCACGGCGTCCGCGTCGGCTGCGGCGGACGTCTCCGCCACGGCAGACGCGTCTGCGGCGGCGGATCCGACGGCTGAGGCCTCGGCCTCTGCTGATGCGGATGCTGATGCAGACCCGACGGGCAAGATCGCCATCACGATCGAGAACCCGGTTCTCGAGCGCGGCGAGAAGCAGACGGCGGTCGGCACCGGGTTCAAGCCCGGCGAGTCCGTCACCGGAGTGATGACCTCCGAGCCGATCGCACTGGGGACCAAGGTCGCCGATGCGCAGGGCACGGTCACCTTCACCTGGACCATTCCGTCCGGCACCGACCTCGGAACCCATGCAGTGACCCTGACCGGAGCGACCTCCGGCAGCGTCTCGGCCTCGTTCCAGGTCGTGGCGTCCGGCCTCGCCACCACCGGTGGTGAGATCCAGGGCGGGTGGATCGCGCTGGCGGCGCTGCTGCTGATGCTCGGGCTCGGGATGACGAGGGTCGCGCGTTCCCGACGGCCGCTCGCCCAGACGGAGTAACGCAGTGCAGGAACGCTGAGAGGTCGGGGCCGTCGCTGCGGCGGCCCCGACCTGCAGCGGTGAGAAGGATGTGGATGAGCACGATGACTGAGACCTCACCGGAAGTGCAGGATGCGGCGACTGCCGTGGCCGCCCCGCGACCGCGCCCGACCTGGTGGGTGAAGCTCATCGCATTCGCCGCCTGTCTGCTGACCCTGTGGCATGTGGGTGCGTCGTTCCTCTGGATCGCACCGTATTCGGCACTGCGAGAGATCCCCACTCAGGAGGTACTCGCCGGGTACATGCTGCCCATGTTCGGTCAGTCGTGGAGCGTCTTCGCTCCCGAGCCGATCAACGGCGACTACCACTTCAACGTCCGCGCCGTCATAGAGAAGGACGGCCAGGAGATCGAGACCGGCTGGGTGAGCGCCACCGACGTCGAGCTCTCGATGATCCGCTACAACCTGTTCCCGCCTCGCGCCGGCATCCAGTCGAGTGAGGTCGCGAGCGGCCAGATGAACGCGTTCAACAAGCTGGACGACGATCAGAAGGCCGTCGTGGGACTCGACTTCACCGAGGAGGGCTGGGAGGAGTGGATGGTGCGCTCCTTCGATGAGCTCGAGGGCGAGAAGCCGTCGACCGAGGCGTACATGGCCGAGGAGCACCTGTCGACCGCCTATGCCACTCAGGTGGCCTATGCGATCTGGGGTGCCGATGCAGTCGTCCAGGTCCAGTACCGCGTGAGTCGCCAGAACGTCGTCCCCTATGCCGACCGGAACGATCCGAGCGCGCAGCGCCCCGATCCCACGTTCTCGACCACCGGGTGGCGGCTGCCTATAGAAGAGGAGGGGCAGAGTCGCGAGAACTTCGCCGACACCTTCCGTGCCCAGTTCGAGAGGATCCAGCCGTGAGCGCGCCGATCAGGACCGCGCCCAAGGGAGACGCGAAGAAGAAGAAGGATGCCGGGGGTCAGACCTCCCGCTCGACGGTGACAGCGCCGGCGCCGGCATCCGCACCTCCGGCGCCTGCTCCGTCGGTCTCGCCTGCTCCTTCTCCCTCTCCGACACCACAGCCGCAGCTGCAGCCGCCCCGTTCCTTCGTGACACGTCTGCTGAGCTTCGTCGCGTCGATGATCGGCGGGCTGTGGTCGATGGTCCTCTCGGCGATCGACCGGATCTCTGCGTTCGTGGGGGACTGGCTCTTCAACGGCAAGAAGGCCCTCTACGGCCTGGCGGTCACCCGCATCCTCTTCGGCATCACGGCGATCGGCCTGCTCGCGTCGAACTTCGGCACACGTCTCTATACGTTCGGCTCGGGGTCGGCGTGGAACGGCGAGCTCGCCGAACCCGTCAGCGAGTTCCCGAAGATCTGGATCTTCAGCGCGTTCCATGCGGCGATGGGAAATGACGTCCTCTATACCGCTCTCTATCTGCTGCTCGGCGTGCTGGCCGTGCTGTTCGTGCTGGGCTGGCGCTTCCGGATCGTCCTGCCGGTGTTCTTCTGCCTCTGGGTGGGGTTCATCGAAGCCAACGACATGGTGGGAGACCAGGGCGACAACATGTTCCGCATCGCCCTGCTGCTGCTGTTCTTCGCAGACCCCGCGGCTCGGTGGTCGCTCGACGCCAGACGTCGTGCGAAGAACGGCGAGTGGTTCGCTCCGGGGAGCCAGCCGGCTCTTCTGGGCACCGTCTTCCACAATCTGGCCCTCGTGGCGCTCACCGCCCAGGTGTGCTTCGTCTACGCCTCCGGCGCTCTGTACAAAGCCGGCGGTGCGCCCTGGGAAGAGGGCTACGCGGTGTACAACCCGCTGCAGACCGCCCGGTTCGGCACGTGGCCGGTTCTGAGCGACCTCGTCACGACGTGGGGGCCGATGGTCGTCGCCGCGACCTGGGGATCGATCATCCTGCAGGTGGCGTTCCCACTGATGCTGCTCACGCGGCCGACGCGTCTCATCGGCCTCGTCGGCATCCTCTCGTTCCACATCGGCATCGGCGTGCTGATGGGATTGCCCTGGTTCTCGCTCACGATGATCGCGATCGACTCGATCTTCATCCGTGATCGGACCTGGGCGCGTCTGAGCTCCGGCACGAGACGGCGGTGGGAGCAGGCGCAGACGGCCCCGCCCCGGCCGTCAGGCGTGGAGGCCTGAGGTCGCGGTCTCGCGCGGACTGTGGTCTGACGACAATCCGTCGGGGCGATGTGCCCGCAGGCAGTTGGAGGATGCGTACACAGCAGTTCGCTCCTGGTTGTGGCACACCTACCATGGGCGTATCACTACTTCCCTCTGAGAGGAACGCTCATGGTCGACGCCGCCGTCCGTCCGAAGACGACTCGCCCCCACACCGACAACGCAGACGCGAACCTGCGGATCGACGTCGCTCGGGTCACCGACCTGCTGATGGGCACGTGGGCTGACACCCGCCGTGAGGCGCGCGAGATGATCAAGGACTCGGCGTTCTGGCGCAAGGACGAACTGGGCAAGGACGAGCACCGCGAGCGCGTGCTCAGCCAGCTGCACCTGCTCGTCGACAACAAGGCCGTGCACCGCGCGTTCCCGAAGTCGCTGGGCGGCGAAGAGAACAACGGCGGGAACATCGCCGGCTTCGAGGAGCTCGTCGTCGCCGATCCGAGCCTGCAGATCAAATCGGGTGTGCAATGGGGGCTGTTCGGCTCAGCGATCCTGCAGCTGGGCACGACCGAGCACCACGAGAAGTGGCTGCCGGGAGTCATGGATCTCTCGATCCCCGGCGCCTTCGCGATGACCGAGATCGGGCACGGGTCAGACGTCGCCGCAGTCGGCACGACCGCGACGTACGACCCCGCGACGGAGGAGTTCGTCATCAACACGCCGTTCCGCGGCGCGACGAAGGAGTACCTCGGCAACGCCGCACTGCACGGCGTCGCGGCGACGGTGTTCGCCCAGCTGATCACGAACGGCGTCAACCACGGGGTGCACTGCTTCTACGTGCCGCTGCGCGGCGATGACGGCATCGACCTGCCGGGCATCGGACGAGAGGACGACGGGCTCAAGGGCGGACTGAACGGCATCGACAACGGCCGTCTGAGCTTCGATCACGTGCGCGTCCCCCGCACCAATCTGCTCAACAAGTACGGCGACGTCGCGGTCGACGGCACGTACTCGAGCGCGATCGACAGCCCCGGCCGTCGCTTCTTCACGATGCTCGGCACGCTCGTGCAGGGTCGGGTCTCGCTCGACGGCGCGGCCTGCTGGGCATCCGCTCTGGGGCTCAAGATCGCGATCACATATGCCACGCAGCGCCGTCAGTTCGACGGGGCAGACGGGCAGGAGGTCGTGCTCCTCGACTACGGCAAGCACCAGCGACGCCTCTTCCCGCGGCTTGCGACGACGTATGCGCAGATCTTCGCGCACGACGAGTTCCTGCAGAAGTTCGACGGGGTGTTCTCGGGTCGCACCGACACCCCCGACGACCGCGAGGATCTCGAGACCCTGGCCGCGGCACTCAAGCCGCTGTCGACCTGGCACGCGCTCGACACGCTGCAGGAGGCGCGCGAGGCCTGCGGCGGCGCCGGCTTCATGTTCGAGAACCGCCTCGTGGGTCTTCGGGCCGACCTCGACATCTACGTCACGTTCGAGGGCGACAACAACGTGCTGCTTCAGCTCGTCGGCAAGCGGCTGCTGACCGACTACGCCAAGCAGTTCACCGGCAAGGATGCTGCGGCTCTGGCCAAGTTCGCCGTCGGGATGACCGCGGGCAAGCTCTTCCACGGTGCCGGCCTGCGTCAGTTCGGCCAGTCGGTCGTCGACCTCGGGCAGGTCTCGCGTTCCGTCGAGAACGGCCTGCGCGAAGAGCAGCAGCACCTGCTGCTCGCCGAGCGCGTGCAGCAGATGGTCGCCGACATCGCCGGTCGTCTGCGCCCTGCGGGCAAGGACAAGGTGCTCGGCGCGAAGCTGTTCAACGAGAACCAGGCCGAGCTGATCGAGGCGGCCCGCGCACACGGCGAGCTGCTGCAGTGGGAGGCGTTCACCGATGCCGTCCACCGAGTCGATGACGCTGACACGAAGAAGGTTCTCACCTGGCTGCGCGACCTCTTCGGCCTGCAGCTCATCGAGAAGCACCTCGCGTGGCACCTCATCAACGGACGTCTCTCGACGCAGCGCGCCGCTGCGGTCTCGCGGTACATCGACCGCCTGTGCGCCCGGCTTCGCCCATACGCCCTCGACCTGGTCGATGCGTTCGCATACGAGCCCGAGCACGTCCGAGCGCCCATCGCGTCCGGTGCTGAGCGAGAGCGCCAGGACGAGGCCCGCGAGTACTACGCGGCGCTCGCAGCATCCGGCGATGCACCTGTGCTGGAGAAGACGCTGAAGAAGAACGCCAAGCGCTGACGCGGCTTTCGCAGAGCACGGAACCGGCCGGAATCGTGGGATTCCGGCCGGTTCCCTTCTGTCTGAGCCGCCGTCGTGCGGCGGCTCGGTGAGTTACGGCCCGGGCTGCGGCGGGTACGGCGCAGAGGGCGGCTGCTGACCGGGGACCGGCGGGTACGGATGCTGCATCGGCGCTGGTGGGTACTGCGCCTGTGGATATTGCGCGTGTGGGTATTGCGCGTGCACCGTGGTGTCGGGTGTCGTCGCTCCGGGCGCTCCGGGCGCTCCGGGCGCTCCGGCCGATCGCGCGTGAGCGACGACGCGCAGCAGCACCGCTGTGAAGGTCAGATAGATGAGTCCGGCCGCGGCTCCTCCGCCGTAGAGAAGAAGGCTCGGTGCGACGGTGTTCATGCCTCGCGGCAGCTCGAAGAGCGCAGGCATCACGGCATCGCGGGCCACGACGAGCAGGATGCTGCCGACGAGGAGCACGAGGGCGGGAACGACGAGTGCGAACCGCGACCAGCGGGTCACGGTGATACCGGCGATGACGAGCAGAGCCCCGGCGACGACTGCGAAGCCTGGCCCGGGGCGCACGTCGAACTCGAACCGCTGCAGGGCGAACAGCGTACCCTCGGCGATTCCCCAGGTGATCGACCAGGCGCCCGCAGCGAGCAGCAGTGGGGCGACGATCAGGCCGACCACGCCGAGCGCGGCACCCTTCGGTCGAGGATCCCGGCGGACGAGGGCGAGCACCAGGCCCATCGCCCCGAGCGCGGCGAGCACCACGAGAGGGAGGCCGTATACGAAGCCGTCGACCCACTCCCTGGGTGCGATGCCGTAGATCCATGACAGGGTCACGGGAAAGACGGCGACGATCAGCGGCACGATGCTGAAGATGCCGATGGCGATCAGGCCGGCTGAACTCCACACACCGGTGAGCACGACGAGGATGAGCAGCGCGAGACCGAGGATCTGCAGCAGCACAGGTCCGGTCAGCGACGCGAGGTCGCCGTCGCCGGCGTACGCGAAGAACGTGAGGATCATGGTCTGTCCGCCGACAGACAGCAGGATCAGGGCGATGGGAGTGAGCACGAGAGAGATCACGCTGGTGATCAGTCGAGCGGTCAAGGTCGAGCGGTGCATGGGACTTCCCCTCCGGAGTCGTAGCCCCAACGTATCGATCACACAGGGGTGGCGCACAGGGGTGGCGCACAGGGCGCCGCGAGTAGTGTCGATCTGGCCCACCCGACCCGACCCGAGGAGTCCGAGATGACCCGTGTCAACGCCTACGCCGCACCCAGCGAAGCCGCACCGCTCGAGAAGACCGTCATCGAGCGCCGCGAACTCGGCCCGAACGACATCCTGATCGACATCGCATTCGCCGGAATCTGCCACTCCGACATCCACACCGTGCGCGGTGACTGGGGTCCGCAGAGCTACCCGCTCGCACCGGGCCACGAGATCGCCGGCACCGTCGCCGCCATCGGGGCCGACGTCACGAAGCACTCCGTGGGAGACCGCGTCGGGGTCGGATGTCTCGTGAACTCGTGCGGAGAGTGCCGCAACTGCCAGCGCGGTGACGAGCAGTTCTGCTCCAACGGCGCTGTCTTCACCTACGGCAGCGTCGATCGCGACGGGACCATCACGCAGGGCGGATACTCCGAGCAGGTCGTCGTGACCGAGTCGTTCGCCGTGCGCATCCCCGACGCCCTCGAGCTCGACGTCGCCGCACCCCTTCTCTGCGCGGGGATCACCACGTACTCCCCGCTGCGGCACTGGAACGTCGGCCCTGGCACGCGGGTGGCGGTCGTCGGGCTCGGCGGACTCGGCCACATGGGCGTGCAGATCGCCCACGCGCTCGGCGCCGAGGTGACCGTGCTCTCGCAGACCCTCAGCAAGAAGGACGACGGGCTTCGCCTCGGGGCAGACCACTACTACGCGACGAGCGATCCCGAGACGTTCCGCTCGCTGCGCGGATCGTTCGACGTCATCCTCAACACAGTCAGTGCCGTCGTCGACCTCCGTGCCTACCTCGGTCTGCTGGATGTGGGTGGGTCGATGGTCTGCGTCGGAGCCCCCGCAGAACCGCTCTCGGTCAACGTCTCGTCATTGATCGGCGGACGGCGATCGCTCGCCGGATCGAACATCGGCGGCATCGCTGAGACCCAGGAGATGCTCGACTTCTGCGCCGAGCACGGCATCGCGGCCGAGATCGAGGTCATCTCGGCCGCGCAGATCAACGAGGCTTACGAGCGCGTGCTCGCCTCCGATGTGCGCTACCGCTTCGTGATCGACGCCGCGACCTTCGCGGACTGACGGTCGGAGAGAAGTCCCGGGGTGTTGCACCCCGGGGCTTCTCGCTGTCTCCGGGTGTTCTTTCCGGGGGTGTTCTTCCCGGGGCTTTCTTCTCTGGGGGTCTCCATCCCGCGGGTGCGTGCTCCGAGAGTGTTGTTCCCGGGTTCTCTTCTACCGCGTTCTCGTTCTCTGTTCTCTGTTCTCTGTTCTCTGTTCTCTGTTCTCGTTCTCTGTTCTCCGTCTCTGTCTCTGTTCTCCTTGTCTGTTGTCCGTCTCTGTTCTTCTTCTCTGTTGTCCTTCTCTGTTCTTCTTCTCCTGCTCTTCCCTTTCCTCTTCCCTCTTCTCCGTCTTCCTCTCCTCCGTCTTCCTCTTCTCCGTCTTCCTCTTCTCCGTCTTCCCCTTCTCCGTCTTCCTCTTCTCCGTCTTCCTCTCCTCCGTCTTCCTCTCCTCCGTCTTCCCTTCTCTCTCCTCCGGCTTCTCTTTTCCTTCTGTCCTCTCTGCTCCTCTGCTCTCCTCTCCCCGTCGTCAGGGCGCTCTCACCCTCCGGAGGTCCGTCCTCGCCGGGTATTCGCTGCCTGCCCGGCGCTCTCCTCGTCGTCGGAGTGCTCTCTTCCTCCGGGTGCTCTCCCTTCGAGTCGTGTCTCCGTGTCCATTTCCATGTGTCTCTCCGTCCGTTCTTTCTCGCTCTCGCGCCGCTCCCGTGGCTGTGGTGTGCGCGGCATCGGTGCGCTGTATTGGGAGATCGGAATATGTCTTTGATCTGGGGTAAAAGCGAGCGGTTTCGGGTCTCGAATGTCGGTGGTCCCCGGTTGACTGGGGGTATGAACAGCACCGCGGAGCTTTTGGATCGGGTCGTCGCCGACCTGGATGCGGTGCTGTCCGATGACGCGCTGGCGGGGTTGTCGGATGCGGACCGGGTCGCGGTGTTGCAGGGTGCGGGGGCGGTGTTCCGGCGTGCCGAGGCGGTGATCGTGGAGACGATCGCGACAGGAGATCCGGGCGACTTTCCGCATTCGGCGGGCTGCCGGGGGCTGAATGAGCTGCTGCAGCGGACGGTCGGTGTGGATGTGCGGGGTGCGATCCGGGTCGACAGGGTGGTCGATCTGGTGCGGCGGCCGATGAGTCTGGCGGGGGAGAGGATGCCGGCGCGGTGGGCGGAGATGCGGCTCGCGCTGTTGGACGGGGTGGTCGGGGTCGCGGGGTTTCTGGCGGCGACGGGTCCGATCGAGAAGGTGTGGGATCGGCTCACGGTCGATCAGCGGTTGGCGGCGGATGTTGCGTTGGCGGGGTGCGCCCGCGGCCACGGCCTCGAGGCGGGGCCCGGCGACGACTCGACCGGGGACGACGCGGACGTGGATGAGCATGCGGCGGGTCCGTCTCCGACGGTGCAGGATCTGAAGGCTCTGGCGGAGGATCTCGCGTCGATGTTCGATCCGGATGGTGAGGAACCGAAAGACGAGGACGCGCGGCGTCGTCGGGGGATCACGATCGGCCGGGTGAAGGACGGCATGCACGCAATCCGCGGCTACCTGACCCCGGACGCCGCCGCCCAGTTGCAGCTCATCCTGGACGCGATCCTCAACCCCAAGGGCGACGGACCGCCGATGCCGGGGGTGTTCTTCGCCCCGAGCGGGGGCTCCGGTGAGGACACCGATTCTTCGGACGCCGATTCTCGCGGTACCGACTCTCACGATCCCGACTCTCACGATCCCGACTCTCACGATCCCGACTCTCGCTATACCGACTCTCGCTATACCGAGTTTTGGGATCCCGACTCTCGCGACGCCGACTCTTCGTCTGCTGGTGCTGGTGCTGGTGCTGGTGCTGGTGCCGGTTCTGGCGTCGACGCTGACGTCGATAGGGGGCGCGATCCGGAGGAGACCGATCCGTTCAACTCCGACCCGCGGTCTGTGCTCGATGACCGCACCGCGGCGCAGAAACGTCACGACGCTCTCGCCGCAGCGCTGGCGATCGCGGCCCGGCACAAGGACATGCCCACCCTCGGTGGGGCATCACCGGTCGTCGTCGTCACGGTCGACGCCAACGACCTCGCCCACCATGCCGCTCATGCCACCGGTGCTGCCTTCGGGGGTGCTGTCTTCAGGAGTGCCGGCTTCGGAGGCGCCGCGTCTGGAGCGCGCGGCAATGGTGGGTGGGCGACGATCCCCGGTTCCGGTGCTCATGTTCCCGTCTCCGTCGCGGCGCAGGTCGCATGCAGCGGGGCGATCCAGCGTGTCCTCATGGACGAGGGCCGCATCATCGGGATCACGACCACGGATCGGATCTTCACCGTGCATCAACGTCGGGCGATCATCGCCCGCGATAAAGAGTGCCTGATCCCCGGATGCCATGTCCCCGCATCATGGTGTGAGATCCACCATGTCACCGAGCACGCCAGGGGCGGCCCGACGCATACGGATAACGGTGTGCCGTTGTGTTGGTGGCATCACCGCTCCCTCGGCACCTCGGGGTGGGAGATCCGGATGAACGACGGCCTCCCGCAGGTCCGCGGCCCGGCATGGTGGGACCCCGACCAGCGCTGGCGCACCCCACGACTCAGCCTGCCGTCACCCGCTCGAGTGCGCCGCACCTCACTTCGCATCTGAGCGCGTTTCGCTCGATGAACTTCGAGTAGAAGCGGTAGAACACGAGCCCGGAACCCATCGGTTGACGCGCGCCGTCACGTGAAACCCTCCCTCGCGTGACACTCACCATCACGTGGCTGTCACCACTGCGTGGCACCCAATACCGAGCACCGAACACCGAGCACCGAACACCGAACACCGAACACCGAGCACCGAGCACTGATCGCCGCACAGCGACCACTGGTTGTCGGCTCTCCACATTCGTATCTGACGTCACAAGGCGTCCTAGAGCCGAGCCCGGCGGGTTGGCTGGTGACTGTCACAGCGCATCCGGCACGATCCCCCCCCCACCGGTGTTCGGCACCATGAGAAAGGCAAGACCATGCCCACGGGCTCCCTCGAGGAACAGCTGAGGCCGCAGCTTCTCAGCGGTCTCGCCTACGAGCGACTGCTCGCCGAGATCGTGAGCGGCCGTCTTCCTCCCGGGCAGCGGCTGCGTCTCGACCTGCTCGCCCATGCCTGGGCTGTGTCGCGCACCCCGGTGCGCGAGGCTCTGCAGAGACTGGTCGACATGCGATTCGTGCAGGTGTCGCCGAGCGCAGGGACCCGCGTCGCAGAATGGTCGTCCGTCGACATGGTCGAGCGCGCTCACGTCGTCGGTCGCCTGATCGTCGAGAAGACGTGCAGCGGCCCGCCCGTGCCGATGCGCGCACAGGCTCCTCGGTTCGCCGAAGGCGCCTGCGAACTGCTCGGATACCTCGAACTCGCCGAACACCTCATCTCGCGGGAACTCGGCCGCCTCGGCACGAGGATCGTCCGCGATCACATCGACCCCCTCCGGCTGTTCGTGGATTCGCAGACCGCGAGTCGTCACGGCGTGGACCTCGAGGCGGATCGCACCTCGCGCCGCGACCTCCTCTCGGGCGCCCTCGACGCCATCGAGCGACAGGATCCCGTCGCGGCCCTTGAAGCACTCGACGCGTTCTCGGCATCCTTCATCGACGCGCTCGGATCCGGAACCGCGCGAACCGCCGCCCAGCCGCAACCGTAGACCCCAGACATCTTCTTCTGAGGGCATGCGAGCGCCGGCGCAGCGATCCCTCCCGGGTGTCCGTGGCGACGGCTAGCGTGGACACATGACGTCACTGATCGCCGGCCCCGACCGACGCGAGCGATGCGGCTGGGTTGGCGACGACCCGGAATACCGCCGGTATCACGACGAAGAGTGGGGCACGCCCCTGCATGGCGACCGGGCGCTGTTCGAGAAGATGGCGCTCGAGGGTTTCCAGGCGGGTCTCTCGTGGATCACCATCCTCCGCAAGCGCCCCCGCTTCCGCGAGGTCTTCGCCGGATTCGTCCCTGAGCTGGTCGCCGAGTTCGATGAGTCCGACGTGGAGCGCCTCATGGCGGATGCGGGGATCATCCGCAACCGGGCGAAGATCGAGGCCACGATCGGCAACGCGCGTATCGTCCGCTCGATGGCAGAGGGCGAGCTCGATGAGCTGATGTGGTCGTTCGCGCCGGCGCCCGGCATCCGACCCGCGTCTTTCGCAGATGTTCCGGCGGTGACGCCGGAGTCGACGGCGATGAGCAAAGAGCTGCGCCGTCGAGGCTTCAGGTTCGTCGGGCCGACCACCATGTACGCCCTGATGCAGTCGGCCGGCATGGTCGACGACCACGTGGTGGGATGCTGGCGCGCCTGACCAGCAGCATCGGCCCAGACCGCCTTCGAGATCATCCATGCCCTCGATATACTCGTTGATCGGGGGGATCGTCCAGCGCAGCGCGCAGGGCGAATGCAGAGCGCGGTCTCCCATCCGACCGTGAGGAGCATGGGTGGCCACGCGCATGGCATCGACACCGCCGACGCTGGCGGGGTACAGCTATGTGCGCCCGCTGGGCTCCGGTGGGTTCGCCGACGTCTTCCTGTATGAACAGGACATGCCGCGCCGCGTCGCCGCTGTGAAGGTGCTGCTGGCGGATGCGGTGAACCGCGAGGTGCTGCGCACCTTCAACGTCGAGGCCGACATCTCCGCGAGGCTCAGCGCACACCCCTCGATCGTGACGATCTATCAGGCGTCGATCTCTGCCGACGGCCGTCCGTACTTCGCCATGGAGTACTGCCCCGACACCATGAGCGCTCGCTACAAGAAGGCGCCATTGGCGCTCGCGGACGTGCTCGACACCGGGGTGCGTATCGCCGGTGCGCTCGAGACGGTGCACCGGGCGGGGCTCCTGCATCGCGACATCAAGCCGTCGAACGTGCTCATCAACTCCCTCGGGGCTCCCGTGCTCGCCGACTTCGGCATCGCCGCAGCCGTGATCGACGAGGGCGACGGAGAGACGATCGCGATGTCGGTGCCGTGGAGCTCGCCCGAAGTGCTGCAGGAGCGCGTCTCCGGGTCGGTGCCGAGCGAGATCTGGAGCCTCGGCGCCACCCTGTACACGCTGCTCGCCGGAAGGAGCCCGTTCGAGAGGGCGGACCGCGGCTCCAATTCACGCGATCAGCTCACCGATCGGATCATCAAGGCGCGTTACACGGCGGTGCCCGTCGACGGCATCCCCCCGATCATCGACGAGATCTTCGCGACCGCGATGCACCGTGATCCCGCCAAGAGGTTCGCGAGCATGGCCGACTTCGCAGAACGACTCCGCTGGGCGCAGTACGAGCTCGGACTGCACCCGACGGCGTTCGAGGCGGCATCCGCCGAGTGGGCCGCCGCGGCTCCCGTCAGCTTCTCGGACGCCACGGCCCGTGGCCCGGTGATCACGACGGTCGCACCCGACTCGCGACGTGCCGAGCGTGCCGCACGGCAGCAGGCGATGCCGCGCGATCGCGACGACCTGCCCGCAGCGCGTGCGAAGACCCGCTCCCCACTCGTCGCCGGTGTCATCGGCGCGCTGATCGGAGCCGCGGTGCTCGCCGCAGTCGGTCTCGGCGCCCTCCACCTCACCGGGGTTCTGTGATGGCGATCGGCGATCGCGCGCGTGCGGAGGCGAACCCCCGATCACGGGGACGCCTGATCACGGCGATCTCCGGCATCGCCGCTCTGGCGGTGGTGCTCACCCTCGCCATCACCGCGCAGGGCTACCAGTCGCAGGAGGTGCCCCGGCTCGAGTCGTCGGTCTGGGTCATGCGCGACAGCGGTCAGTACGCACGCGTCAACACCGAGCTCGCCGAGATCGACACGGTGCGCAACGTCGACGACCCGGAGGCGGTCTGGCAGAACGGCTCCGCGGCTGTGGTCTATGCGCAGGGCAACAGGCAGCGCTGGGACGTCGACCCTGCGAGCCCCGCCGATCTGCTCTCCGACTCGTCGGAGGAGGGCACGCCGATCGCTTCCGAGCCGACGCCGGCGGGCACGCGGGAGATCCTCTCCGCCGGGGCCTACGTGGCCTATCGCACCGACACCGGTCAGGTGTCGGTGACCACGCTCGACGCCGGCGCGGCCACCGCTCTCGTCGACCCGTTCGCGGGCGTCGAGGTCGAAGAGGGCGAAGATCCTCCGACATACACGGCGGATGCGATCGGATTGTCGCCCGAAGGACTGCTGGTGCTCTATTCCTCGGACGAGGGCGCGATCCGGCGGTTCGACATCGACGAGCACAGCTTCCTCGGCGATCCCGAGTCCGTCTCCGCAGCTCCGGATGCCGCCGAGGGTCTGACCGTCACGGTCGTGGGAGACCGCTGGGCCATGCTCCAGACGGGCACCGGCGAGCTGTGGCTCCAGGGGCGCGACGAGCCGATCGAGCTCGATGTCGCCGAAGATGCGCGCCTGCAGGAGGGCGCCGACTCCGGCGAGGTCGTGGTGATCGCCGACTCCGACGGCCTCGTGTCGGTCGACCTCGCCTCGGGCGAGCCCGAGCGCGTCGCGGAGGCGTCGGGCGTCCCGGCCACTCCGGTCGTCGTGGCAGGCGAGACCTACGCGGCCTGGCTCGACACCGGTGCGGGAACCCTGTGGGCGGATGGCGAGACCGTTCCGCTCCGCGTTCCGGACGAGGCCCTCGACTCCTCGACGATCGAACCGGTGTTCCAGGAGAACGGCGATCGCGCGGTGCTGAGCGAGATCGGCACCGGACTCATCTGGACCGCCCCCGACGGCGTCCTCATCCCGCTCGAGCAGTGGGCGATCGAAGACGATACCGAGCAGCAGGAGGGCACGATCATCGTCGAGGACGTGGCCGAGCAGATGCCGCCCGTCGCCGTCGACGACGCGTTCGGCGTGCGCGCGGGTGAACAGGTGATCCTGCCGGTGCTGCTCAACGACCACGATCCGAACAAGGAGGACGTGCTGTCGATCGACCCCGACTCGGTGTCGGGTGGACTCGGCGATCCCGCGTTCGGCGACCTGACTCTCGTCGCCAACGGGCAGTCGCTCGTCGTCAATGTCACGGCGGGTTCGGGGCAGGCCAGCTTCACCTATGCGGTCACCGACGGTGCCGCCGTGTCGTCGCCGGCGACAGTGACGCTGACCGTCGTCGACGAGGACGCCAACTCCGCGCCCGTGTGGTGCGGGGTCGACGCGTGCCAGCAGGAGTGGCCGACACCGCAGCTTCTTCCCGGTGGCAGCACCGTCGTCTCGGCGCTGTCGGGCTGGGTCGACCCCGAGGGCGACCCGTTCGTGCTCAGCGATGCCTACGAGACCGACTCCTCGTCGCCCGTCATGGTCGTGCCCATGGCAGACGGACGGGTGGCCATTCGCCACACCGACCCCAACGCCGCCGATGCGGTGATCTCGGTCACCGTCGTCGTCGAGGATGTGCACGGTGCGACGGCCGAGAAGACCCTCGATGTCCAGGTCACCGGCAGCCCGGCCCTGGTCGCCTCGCCCGTGGCGCTGACCGCCCGAGTCGGAGAGCTGCAGTCGGTCCGCATCTCCGACCACCTGTCCGGAGGATCCGGCTCGTATCGTCTGGTCGACGCCGTGCAGACCGCCGCGACCGCTCAGGGCCTCGAGGTCAACCCCAACGCGGCGTCGGGCACCGTCGAGATGACGGTGGCCGAATCCGGTCAGTACGTCGTGACCTACACCGCCCAGGATGTCTCGACCCAGGCGGAGCAGTCGGCGGTCATCCGCATCACGGCCGTCGACGGATCCGCAGGCCTCGCGATGGCACCTCTCACCGCGTTCGTGCGCGAAGGCGAAGACACGACCGTCGATGTGCTCCGTGCCGTGCAGAACACCAGTGGGCGAGTGCTCATGCTGGCGGATGCCGTGAGCTCGACGCCGCAGCTCGGCGTGCGTGTGGTCGGCAACGAGAGCATCCGCCTCAACGGCACCACGGAGGACGGCGAGCCCGGGGTGATCGGCAAGGCCACCGTGACGGTCGCCGACGGAACCGGAGCCGCGGTGCAGGGAACGGTCACGGTCTTCCTCACTCCGCCGTCGACCGTCACCCGCCCGATCGTGTTCCCCGATGCGATCACCGTCCGTGCCGGTTCACTCACGCGCATCAACGTCGCAGCGAACGACGTCGCCCCGCGCGGTGAACCCCTGGTCGTGCTCCCCGAGGTGACCGGCTCAGGTGAGTCCGGAGAGCTCGTCTTCGCCGATCGCAATGCGCTGCGATACCTCGCACCCACGACGCCGGGCACCTACCGCCTCACGTATTCGGTGTCGCTCGAGCGCAATCCTGCTCTCTCCGACAACGGCGTCGTGACGGTCACGGTCGTTCCTCCGGGCACGAACCGCGCGCCGACACCCTCGACACTGACGGGTCGGGTCCTCAGCGGTCAGACGGTGTCGCTGCCGGTGCCTGCGACCGGCATGGACAGCGACGGCGACCGCGTGGTCCTCGCGGGCATCGACCAGCCCCAGAAGGGCTATGGCACGGCGACGATCTCGGCCGACGGAGACGCGATCGTCTACCGGGCACCGGCGGCCGGCGTCGACGGCGGTCAGGTGACGTTCCGCTACACGGTGCGCGACCCTCAGGGCGAGCAGGGGACAGGCGTGGTCCGCGTCGGCGTGCTCGACGCCGACATCGACGACGCGGCTCCCGTGACCTTCAGCGACTACGTGCGGGTCGAGGCAGGATCGACCACTCCGATCGTGCTGGACCCGCGTCTGAACGATCTCGACCCGGCGCAGAGCGAGCTCGAGATCACCGAACTCGTGCCCAACGCGCCTCCGGTCAAGGGCAACCCGCTGTACGACCGCCTGAACGCGCTGATCGACTCGGACACGTCGCTCGAAGACGGTCGCGTCGTTCTCCGGGCGGGAGACACGGCAGGCACGAACTCCTACTTCTACACCGTCAAGTCCTCGCGCACGTCGAGCACGTCGCAGGGGCTCATCGTGGTCACCGTGACCGACGGCGCGGTCGCCGATCAGCCGAGCGTCGCCGACACCGTGCTCACCGCGCGCGACCGTGAAGACCTCCCGGAGCGGGGCGTCGACGTCGTGACCGACCGTGTGAGCTGGCCGTCAGGCGATGCCTCCTCGCTCACGCTGAGTCTGTGGGGTGACCAGCCCGGATTCACGGTGCAGGGCGACCGCATCGTGGGCGCGGCGCCGGAAGACGGCGCGCTGGTGCCGTTCCAGCTCAAGGGCAAGGGGTCGGGAGGCAGAGACGTGGTCGCCTACGGGTTCCTGCGCATTCCCGCCTTCGACGACATGCAGGTGCAGCTGAAGCCCGGCACCACCCCCGTCGTGGTCGACGAGGACGCGTCTGTCTCGTTCGATGCGGCCGACTATGTCGACCTGATCGCCTCGGATGCCGTCGAGGTGGGCTCCGGGCAGTTCAGCGCCCAGCGCGCGGCGGCGTCGTGCTCAGCCGAGGGCTCGGGCGAGGTGACCTACCGAGCCGGCCGGGAAGCGCCCTGGTCCGACACCTGCCTCGTTCAGGTGCGGCTGCAGGGGCAGGAGCGCTGGTCGTTCATCGATGTGCCGATCAGCATCCGCCCTGCGGAGCCTCAGCTGCTGCTGTCGTCGATCTCGCACACGATCGCTCCCGGAACCACCGAGACGGTCGACATGTACTCGAACATGGCCGCCTGGGAGGGAGGCCGCGAGGGCGACGCCGGATCGCTCGAGTACCGGATCGTGTATTCGGGATCGGCCTTCATCGTCACGCGCACCGATTCTCAACTGACCATCGAAGCGCGAGCGGACGCCAGACCGGGCAACACCGAGAACGTGAGCGTCACGGTGCCGCAGTACGGTGAGCCGTCGGCATCCGTCCGCCTGGTCGTCGGCGCAGCGCCGCCCGATGCGCCGCGGGGCGCGACCTTCACGACGCAGTGCATCGTCACGAACCCGAGCTGCACGATCGATGTCGTCGACGTCGCGGGGGAGTACGATCCGTTCGCGGGCAAGCCCGGATCCGGGCTCCGACTGATGTCGCTCGGCGGGGGCTCACGGTGCGATGTCGCATCGGTCTCGACCTCGGGGAGCACGTCCATCACTGCGACCTGGCCCGGCGGAGGGCAGGCGCCCGGCGGCCAGTGCATCATCCCGTTCATCGTGTCGGATGCGCAGGGACGCACCGGCACCGGAACCCTCACCCTCGACCTGCAGGGCTTCCCGCAAGCGCCCGCCAGCGTCACGACCGTCGGATTCACCCGCTCGACCGTGGTGCTCGACGTGCCGCTCGGCGAAGCGGGGCGCGCGCACCCCGGCGTCACCGGTGTGACGATCCTGCAGGACGGCTCCCCGGCGAACGCGTCATGCAGCCCGGCGGGAGGCGTCTACCGCTGCACGGTGAACGGGCTCGTCAACGGAGCGCCGCATGTCTTCACCGCAGCGGCCGTCAACGCGGTCGGAACCTCCGCGGCCACGTCACCGCACACCAGCTGGGCGTATGCCGCCCCCGAGGTGTCGAACGCGACGGCTACGCCCGTCTACCGCCCAGGAAATACCGAACGCGGACGCGGCATCGTCGAACTCGCGATCGCCGCGTCGGACGACTCGCTGTCCTTCCGCGTCGAGGAGACCGGCCAGGTCATCAACCGCACCGGCGCGACGACATCGGCCGAGATCGCGCTGTCTCCCGGCCCGCAGAACATCACGATCGTGCCGATCAGCCAGTTCCAACCGCCGACGGGCGACGGCGGCAATGAGGGCGGTGCCTTCCGCACGTCGGTGACGGCTGCGGGAACCGTCTACTTCGACCCCGCGGGCACGCAGGCGACAGCGACCTCCAACACGTCGATCGACGTCTCCGGCGTCGCTGCGCAGCCCAACGGCAGCGCCCTCGGAATCGACGTCGTCTACCTTGCGTGGCGCTCGGGCGATGCGAGCTGCAGCGCCGACGGAAACGGGCGGCTGCAGATCTCGGGTGCAGAGGCACAGTCGTCGTCCCCCACACTCACCGGACTCGCCGAGTACTCCACGTACAACGTCAAGGCCTGTGCCTCGAACGGGTTCGGCGTGGCCGAGTCGAACACCACGCAGGTCTTCACCTTCACGTTCGTCGAGAGCCCGAACGGCAACAGGAGCTACACGGTGGCCACTCAGCCGTCGTTCCAGGACGGCCGCTATTCCTATGGCCTGGAATCGGCACCCGACATCGGAGCGAAGGACGGCTTCGTCCCGCAGTACAACATGTACGGGCAGTGGCGGGAGAACTTCGAGCTGAACTCCGACGCGTCGCCGCTACCGGTCAGCGCGCGCTCGTGCCACTCGGTCCTGACCCAGTTCTGCTCGGATCCCGTGGAGATCACGGCGAGGACCGTGCCGACGACGGTGGTCGTGCAGTTCCAGCAGTGCGCGCCCGCGAACCCGGATGACGCATTCGCCGTCAGCCCCGCGGCGCGCGGTTCGTACGAGCGCACCTTCACGCCGAGGATCGTCGACGGCGTCTCCATGGTCGAGGTGAAGATCACCTGGACGGGAGCCTTCGCTGCGCTCAAGTCGATCACCCATCGCGCCCAGCTGTGTACGCAGCCGGAGCAGCCTGACCCGGTCGAACCGCCCGGGCCCGTTCCGACCGACCCCGCGGGATGAGCTTACCCACATGCTGAGTCCCCATTCCCCACCGCCCTGCACCGCGCAGGTGCCCGAGACGAATACGGTTGCCCTATGCTTGCTCCCTCCGTTGCTCCCGTGACCATCGCTCCCGAACAGGCCTCCTGGTTCGCGGAGACGTTCTCGATCCTCGCCGCCAACGTCGAACAGGCGATCCTCGGCAAGCGGCATGTCATCGAGCTGGCGCTCGCCGCGGCCGTCAGCGGCGGGCATGTGCTGCTCGAGGACTTCCCCGGCACCGGCAAGACGGCCCTCGCCCGAGCCATCGCCCAGACCGTCACGGGCACGAGCACGCGCATCCAATTCACCCCCGACCTGCTTCCGGGCGATGTGACAGGCATCACCGTCTACGACCAGAAGGAAGGGGCGTTCGAGTTCCACGCCGGCCCCGTCTTCGCGAACATCGTGCTCGCAGACGAGATCAACCGTGCGAGCCCGAAGACGCAGTCGGCGCTGCTGGAGGTCATGGAAGAGGGCACGGTCACGGTCGACGGTGTCACGCGTCCTGTTCCTTCGCCCTTCCTCGTCATGGCGACGCAGAACCCGATCGAGCAGGGCGGCACCTACCGCCTGCCTGAGGCGCAGCTCGACCGCTTCATGATCAAGACGTCGATCGGCTACCCCGACGAGGCCGCGACCATGCGCATCCTTCAGGGCGCCGCACAGCCGAAGCATGTGCTCGACGGCATCGTCGGCACCGACGCCATCCTCACGATGGCCGAGATGACACGCGGCGTGTACGTGAATCCGCTGGTGTCCGACTACATCATGCGCATCGTCGATGCGACGCGTCGCGCCTCCGAGGTGCGTCTCGGCGCCAGTGTGCGAGGTGCGATCGCGCTCTCGCGCCTCGTGATGACGTGGGCGGCGAAGAACGGCCGCACGTTCGCCACCCCCGACGACGTCCGAGAGCTCGCGGTCGTGGCACTCGCCCACCGCCTCGTGCTCGAACCGGAGGCCGAATTCGACGGCGTCACCGCGGTCGCCGTGGTGGGGCAGATCCTGCTCGACGTCGAGCCGCCGCGCGAGAACGGCACTGCGTGAGCTTCAGCACCGAGTCCCGTCTGACGCGCACCACGGCGGGCACCAGCACGTCGACGCGTACGTCGACGGTCACGCGATACGACCGCACACGACGAGGGCCCGTCCGCGGCGCCGTCTTCGGTGTCCGTCGTGCCGCTCGCACGACGCGTCGCGCGGCCCGCACGGCTGTCGCGTGGGTGCGCGAGACGGTCACGTCGGCCGGGATGCTGGTCGTCTTGGCGCTCGTGCTCTGCATCGCCGCCGGACTGCTCTTCGGGTGGGTCGAGGCATGGGCGGTGGCGGCGATCGCGCTGGTGCTGCTGATCGCGTGCGTCCCCTTCATCCTGGGGACCCACGACTATCGCATCGAGCTGACGCTCGACCGCGATCGCGTGGTCGCGGGTGCCGAGATCGGCGCGACGCTCGATGTGCGCAACAACAGCGAGCGCCTCTCGCTGCCGGGTATCGTCGACGTCCCCGTGGGGGAGGGGCTGGTCGAAGCACACGTTCCACTGCTGCGCCCCGCCGCCCACCACCGCGAGCAGCTCACGATCGCCGCGCACCGCCGCGGTGTCATCGACGTCGGACCCATGACCATCACCCGGGGCGACCCGATCGGCATCCTCCGACGCGAGCTGCGGTGGCCCGACGTCCAGCGCATCCATGTGCACCCTGTCACGGTTCCTCTGCCCAGCACGAGCGCGGGTCTGATCCGCGATCTCGAGGGCACACCGAGCTCGACGCTGGTCGATGCCGACCTGTCGTTCCATGCGGTGCGCGAATACGTGGTGGGTGACTCGCAGCGGCACGTGCACTGGAAGTCGACCGCGAAGACCGGAAAGCTCATGGTGCGCCAGTACGAGGAGTCGCGTCATGCCCGCATCGCGATCATCCTCGACCTCGACAGCGAGTCGTACGAGAGCGACGACGAGTTCGAGAACACGGTCAGCGCTGCCGCATCCCTCGCGCTGCAGGGCGTGCGCGACGGCCGCGACGTGCTCTTCTCGGTGAGCAACGAGATCCCCGAGCACAGCCGTGCCGAGGTGCTGTCGATCCGCACGCTTCCCACTGTCACGCCCAAGGCGCTGCTCGACGCGACGTCGACCATCGACCCTGCCGACCGCGTGATGCGCCTCGAGGCGGTCGCCGCACTCACCGCGCAGTCCTACCCCGACCTGTCGATCGGGTTCCTGATGACGGGTTCGCGCATGCCGCTCGAGCGACTGCGTCATGCCGCGGTCAAGCTGCCGGCGGCGGTCGAGGCTGTCGCGGTGCGCAGCGAGCTGGGCGAGCAGCCCACGATGCGCACGGCACGCGAGCTCGCGGTGATGACCCTGGGCGCGCTGGGCGATCTTCCGCAGATGCTGGCTCGGGGAGCGCTGCGATGAGCGCGGCAGGCCCCCGGCGCGGGGTCGCAGGGTCGCGACGCTCGTTCGCGCTCTCGGCCCTGACGGTCTGGGCTCTCGGATACGTGCTGGTCGGCGTCGGCCTCGCGACGGCGGCCGCGTGGCCGGTCTACGAAGCCCCGCGCGCTCTGGCGGTCGGCCTGATCGGCGGACTGCTCGGCATGGCCGTCGCCGTGCTGACGCAGGTGCTCCGGTGGGGCATGCTGATCGGTTCTCTCGCGGCGGCCGGCACCTATCTGGTCGTCGCGGTTCCGCTCGCGATCCCGTCGGCACTCTCGTCGATCCCTGCTTTCCTCGGCGGACTCCGAGATGCCGTGCTCGGGGTCGCACTCGGGTGGAAGCAGATGCTGACGCTGAACCCGCCGCTCGGCGAGTATCAGGCGGTGCTGATCCCGTTCCTCGTCGTGATGCTGTTCGGCACATTCATCGCGACCCTGCTCGTGCTCGAGGGCGGTCGTCGCGCCACGGTCGCGGTTCCCGTCGTGACCGCGATGAGCGTCTTCGGCATCGCCTTCGGGGTGAGCGGCACGACGGCTCCCGTCTCTGTGCTGGGCGTGGCGCTTCCGGCGCCGCGGGAATGGCTGATCGGCGTCGCGCTCTTCGTGATCTCTCTCGTCTGGCTGGTCGGTCGCTCCCGGCTGCAGCGTGCGCAGGCGCTGCGCACCGTCGCCGCGGCGAACATCTCGCGTCGGGCGACGCCTGTGTGGCTGACCATCCGGCGTCATCTGCTGTCGGCGGGGCTCGCCGTGGTCGCCCTGGTCGCCGGGTTCGCGGTCGCACCCGCAGCGGCCGGGTGGAGCGACCGCTCGGTTCTGCGCGACGAGGTCGAGCCCATGGTCGTCGTGCAGCAGCAGGCGAGCCCGCTCAGCGCCTACCGCTCGTGGTTCGCCGGCAGCACTCTCGACGACACTGTCGTGCAGATGGAGGGCGACCCCGGCGCGATCGAGCGCCTCAGGCTCGTCACCCTCGACTCGTACGACGGCGAGGACTTCCACATCGCACCCGAGGACCGGTTCAGCAGATTGCCCCGCACGGCGATGCCGGGTGCCGGTCGTATGTCGCTCGAGATCACGATCGGCGACGCGTACCGCGGCATCTGGGTGCCGTCGCCTGCGGGTCTCGCCGAGGCGCCCGACTTCACCGGCGCGCGGGCGGATGCGCTCGCCGACGGCTTCCATGTGAACTCCGGCGGCGACACCGCGATCACCGTGGCAGAGGCGCCGGGCGGCGGAGAAGGGCTCGTCCCCGGTGACCGCTACACCGTGCTCGTGGACGCCCCCGGTGCCCCCGGCGAGGTCGCCGCGCTTCAGGGCTCCGCCTCGAACCTCGACACAGACCTGTATCCCGCGCTCACCGAGTGGGCCGAGATGCAGGAGCAGCCTCGCACGGGAGCCGGATACCTCGAGATCATCGATCGTCTGCGTTCGCGCGGCTACCTCAGCCATGCGCTCATCGACGACGACGCCGCGACGGGGTGGATCGCCTCGCTCGAGGAGTCCGAGGGATACGCGTTCGCGCCGAGCTATGCGGGGCACTCCGCCGCCCGCATCGAGGAGCTGTTCACCGACATGGTCGAGCAGGAGCGAAGGGCGGGGTCTGACGCCGCACCCGAGCTGCTGGTGTCCGCCGTCGGCGACGACGAGCAGTTCTCGGTGGCGGCTGCACTGCTCGCCGAGCACTGGGGTCTCGAGTCCCGAGTCGTGATCGGCGCGCGGCTTGCGGCGGCAGAAGAGGTTCCGGGCATTCCGGCCTGCACCGAGACCTGCACGGGCGCGAACATGAGCGCCTGGGTCGAGGTCAGGGGGCCCGGTGGAGAGTGGATGCCGGTCGACACCACGCCGCAGTACGCGATGCTGCCGAGCTCCATCACCGAGGGCGAGCAGCTGCCGGAGCACCCGACCGTGCCCGAGCAGCCGCGGTCCGAGGCGCTCGACCCGCCTCAGGCGCAGAGCGATTCGAACAACGACGCACCCCCGCTCGAGGCGCCGCAGTCGGAGGTGCTCGCCTTCCTGCTGCCGATCCTCAGGGCCGTGGGACTCAGCCTGCTCGCTCTCGCGCTGCTCGCTCTGCCGTTCCTGGTGCTGTTGTTCGCCAAGAGACAGCGCGCCCGAACCCGCCGCACGGCGGAAGACCCCGAGGTGCGGCTGGCCGGAGCCTGGGAGGAGCTGGTCGACGTGTACGCCGATCACGACGTGGCGATGGACGCCGAGGGCACCCGAACCCAGCGCGCGCTGTCGACCGACCGCGAGGCCGCTGACCGCCTGGCGGTGCTCGTCGATCGCGCGGTCTTCGCCGAGCATCCTCCGACGAACGACGATGCGAGCGCCGCCTGGGCGATCGTGGATGCCGAGCGGGCTGAGCTGGCAGCATCCGGCAAGTGGTGGCACCGCATCGTCAGGCGTGTGCGGCCGACGTCGTTCATCGGACGCATGCGGGCTGCGAGCGGTGGAGGTTACGCCGGAGCCAGGCCCGCTCTCGCTACGCTCGGATTGACCGGGTCGTTCGGCGACCGGAAGAAGGGGAACTCATGATCGCGCCCGTGGATAGCGGCTACGTGACGATGCTCGCCATCGTGGGAGGTCTCGGCGTGCTCGTCGGCCTCGCCGTCTACGTCTGGTACGCCTTGGCGCTGTCGCGTCTGTTCCCGCGCATCGACGGAGAGGGGTGGAAGGGCTGGGTGCCCGTCCTCAACGAGGCTGAGATCCTGGCGCGAGGCGGAGTTCCTGCGTGGTCGGTGGTCTTCTACTTCATCCCGATCGTGCAGCTGTACGGCATCTACCTCAAGGTCGTCGCGACGCACCGCATCAATCGGAGGTTCGGCAGGGGCGCCGGCATGACGGTGCTCGCCATCCTGCTGCCTCCGGTCTGGGCGACCATCCTCGCCTGGGGCACCCCGCCGCACCCGGAGGGCGAACGACTGGCCGCGCTGCAGCCTGGTCCTCGCCGCACCGCGCAGCCCGCTGCCGCGCCTGCCAGGGATGCGTCGGGGTATACGATCCCGTCGCTGGCTCCGCACACTCCGAGTCAGCCGGATGCCCCCGCGCTCGTGTTCCCCGACTACGCCGCGCCGACCCGTGCGAACGCGCCGTCTGACGCGCACGCCGGCGTCGTCGCGCCCGGCGCACCCTCGGATGCCGACGCCGTCGCTCCCTCTGCGTGGGGAGCACCGCCGCAGAGACCGCAGTCGCCGGTCGGGCCCCCGCCGGTTCCCGGGGCTGCGCCTGTTCCCGGGGCTGCGCCTGTTCCCGGGGCGGCGCCTGTTCCCGGGGCTGCGCCCGCTCCCGGAGCGCCTCCCGTTCCCGGAGCACCGCCCGTTCCCGTCGCCGGGCAGCCCCCGGCTGCCGGTGCGCCCGCTGCGTCGTTCGCGCCGCCCCAGCCACCCGCTCTTGCTTACGGGCAGCAGCCTCCGGCTCCTGCCTATGGGCAGCAGCCGCCCGCTCCCGCCCACGGGCAGCAGCCTCCGGCACCGCAGCCTCCTGCGCCTGTGGCAGCACCTGCACCGCAGCCCCCTGCGCCTGCGCCTGCGACTCCTGCCGATCCGCACCCGACGACCGGGATCATGGCGGCAATGGGCGGCGACCCCGGGGCCGCGGGCACGCCGCAGCCCCCTGCGTCTCCGGCACCCGCCCCTGGCGACATCGCGGTGCAGGCGCCTGCGTCTCCGGCACCCGCATCCGCGTCTGCGGCCCCGTTCGGGACGTCGGGAGAGCACGCGCCTTCTTCGCCGCCCGTCGGAGAACCGCAGCGCGCGGTCCGACCCGCGCCGCCGTCGTTCCGCGACGGCGGGCACTCGGCCGAACAACCGCAGATGCCGACGATCCGTCCGGTCCCGTCATCCGCCGCAGATGTCCCTGCCGCCGCAGACGTCCCGGTCGCAGAGGCACCGCCCGCGCCCGCCGCTGATGCGCCTGATGCGCCTGCCGTGCCTGCCCCACAGTCTCAGGGGATGCCGTCGGGTGGGCTCGCGGCGGATGTCGACAAGACGGTCGTCACCCCGCGCCCGACGGACGAGGTCGTCGTCGACGACCTCGACGCGACGGTCGTCGTCGCCCGCAGGCGCGGTGTGCGTCGCTCGCTGGTGCTCGACGACGGACGCAAGTTCTCGTTGTCGGGGGCGAGCGTCGTGATCGGACGCAACCCGATCGGCGAGCCGGGCGAGCAGCGGCTCGCGATCTCCGACACCACCCGCACGCTGTCGAAGACGCACGCTCGCCTCGTCGTGCACGACGACGAGTGGCGCCTCACCGATCTGCACGCCACGAACGGCGTCGTCGTGGTCGAGGAGAACGGCACCGAGACACTGCTCGATCCGGGTGAGAGCGTGACCGGCAACGGCCGATTCATCCTCGGCGAAGTGGGAATGCACGTGATGGCGGAGCGCGACTCGTGACCGTCTCGTCGGTCGTACTGAACGTCGCGTCCTTGACCGACACGGGGCTCAAACGCGCCGCGAACGAGGACTCCTTGCTCGTGGCATCCCCGGTCTTCCTCGTCGCAGACGGCATGGGCGGGCATGAGGCCGGCGACCGAGCGAGCGCTGCGGTGGTCGCTGCGTTCGAGCCTCTTCGCGGGTCGGTGATCGAGGTCGCCGACATCGGCGACGCGCTGAGCCGAGCCTCGGCCGTCGTCGACGACATCTCCGCCGAGCACAAGCGCGGGGCGGGCACCACGGTGACGGGTGTCGCACTCGTCGACCACGAAGGCGCACCGCACTGGCTCGTCTTCAACGTCGGCGACTCTCGCGTCTACCGGCACCACGCCAACGAGCTGACCCAGCTGACGATCGATCATTCGCTGGGGCAGGAGTTGGTGGATGCCGGTGAGCTCCGCGCAGAGGATCTCTCGTCGTTCTCGCAGCGCAACGTCATCACCAGGGCGATCGGGGCGCCGGACAGCACTGCCGACAGCTGGCTGCTGCCGGTGGTCGACGGTGAGCGGCTGCTGCTCTGCTCAGACGGCCTCAGCGGCGAGGTGAGCGACGAAGCGATCCGAGCCACCCTGACCATGAACGGGAGACCCGAGTCGGCCGCTGCGGCTCTCGTGAGCCGGGCGCTCAAGGCGGGTGGTCGCGACAACGTGTCGGTCGTCGTGATCGACGTGGTCTCGGGAGGAGCGCGCACGCGTCCGGACGACAGCACGGCCGGTCGCGAGGCCGCATCCGCCTCTCTCACCGACTCGAGCCTCGAGGGCACGACGATCCCGGTCCGCGCCAGATGACCGACGACGAGTCCGAGGTCGACGAGACCGTCATGCTCACCCGTCGCGATCGGCGCCGGGGCGGGGTGGTCGTCGGTTCGCCAGCAGCGCCGAGCGACTCGGAGGCGGCTGTCGCGGACGGCGCAGCGGAGACCCACGATTCCACCGCGGCCGACGATTCTGAGGCGCCTGGCGATGTCGATGAGGCGACCGTCGTCGTCGACCGCCATCCGATCGCGGTCGACGAACCAGCCGGTGCCATCGGGGAACCAGTGGATCCTCCCGGGGAACCAGTGGATCCTCTCGATGAGGCGACCGTCGTCGTCGACCGGAGCCCGTCGAGGTCCGATTCGAGGTCGGATGTGCCGGACGGTGCTCGCGACTCGGAACGGGAGCAGGAGCTCCCCGATGAAGCGACCGTGCTCGTCTCCCGGACTCCGCGCCGTGTGCGCAGGAAGCGATCGGAACGGCCCGAAGAGGGCGACGCCGTCGTCGATCCCGCCCCCGTCACCGATCCCATCACCGAGCCCGTCACCGATCCGAGTGCCGCAGCCGTCTCGTTCGAGGCGCCGACCGATGCTCCGGAGCCGGCGATCTACCGACCGCGTCCCGCGCCACTGGGCCCTTCCGCGCCGCCCGTGGTGATTGGCGCCGCCGCGCCCACCCGCGCGGTGGACCCGGAGCTGCCTTCGGTCACGAAGCAGGGACTGCGCTGGAGCGTGACCACCCTCCTCGCGTTCGCAGCGGCCTGTGTCGTCTCGGTCGCCGGATTGGTGGCGCTGGGCTTCGTCGTCTTCGCCTGAGCGACGGCGGCGGGGAAGACTCGTGCTTGGCACGATGCATGCCCATGTCGTAGGGTCGCAGTGAGTCTTTGAGGGGGGATCTCGAATGTCAGAGCGGATCATGGTCACGCAGGCCGGCATGGACCAGCTGATCGACCAGCTGCGGGATGCGGTTCAGCACTTCACCCAGCTTCTCGAGGCTCTCGATCAAGAGGTCTCCACGCTGCGCGGTCGATGGACCGGTGAGGCCTCCGACGCCTACGACCGCGCCCAGCGCGAATGGACGGCCAAGCTGACGGCGCTCAACGAACTGCTCGCCGAGCACCGGCACACGACCGTGCGCGCCCAGGAGATCTTCCAAGACGCGAGGCGCAAGAACGAGGCCCTCTGGTCCTGAGGCCCTCGGCTTCCCGCACGTCACGATCATTTGGAGTCATGCCATGTCCTGGAACCCCTACGCTTCGACGACTGAGAGTGCGGGAGACGCAGACGATTCCCACGCCGGAGTCGATGACACTGAGACGGTCACCGTCACGCTGCACGACGACGGCGACCTGGACGAGCTCACGATCGTCGACGACTGGCGGTCGAGGATCGATCCCGAGTCGCTCGCGGGCGCGGTGTTCACCGCGTACAGCCGCGCAGAGCGTGCGCGACTCGATGATGAGCGGGAGCGTGCGCGCCTCGACGCGGAGCGAACCGGCGGTGCGGAAACGCCCGGTGCTCCGGCCTCGTCGGTTCCCGACATCCCCGCCGAGCTCCTGATCGAGGTCACACGGGAACAGGCCGACTACGTCGCGACGTTCGACGAGTCCCTGCGTCAGCATCGACCGCTGACCAGTGCGGACGGCAACGTGACGGTCACCGCCGTCGGGGGCTCGCTCGGCGACGTCGCGTTCGACTCGACCTGGCTGCGCTTCGCGGTCGGGCATGACATCGCCGAGACCGCGCGGCCGCTGGTCGCTCAGGCGATCCGCACCGGTGCCGAGATCGAGCAGGACATGCGGCAGAGGTTCCCCGCCGTGACCGAGTTCAAGCGCCTACGAGCGCTCAAGGCCGCAGCACGCAGGTCGTGACTGCGGTGACAGATCCGATCTGCAGAATGAGGGGCAAGCGATGACAGACCTGGATACCGATGCAGTCGTCGGCGATCTTCGACTGGACGCCACGCGCTGGGACAACGTCTCGGGCGAGTTCAGTCGCGCCGTCACGATGATGTCGGAAGGCGCGACGCTGCCGTTCATGTCCTTCGACGGCATCACCCACGGCCTGGGGGCCACGACGGCGTACAACGACGTGCTGGAGCGTCTGCGGACCCTTCTCGAGGGCGGTGTGGCGGAGACCGCGAGGATCGCGGAGGCACTTCGAGGGACCGCGACGAACATCGAGACGGCCGACCAGGACGCCAGCGGTGGGTGACCGGGGAGTGGGCCCCGAGCGGCGGAGCATCAAAGGTCATCGGTACTCGACGGAGGGTATGTAGCAGTGGGGATTCCAACCAGTCAGGCCGACTTCGACGCAGGAGTCGAGGAGATCACGCCGAAGATCGGCGAGGTCGAGACGAAGATCGACGAGTGCCAGGCGAAGGTCAGGGACATCGACTGGCCGTCGGGGTGGGAGCGCCTCGGGCAGGGCCTGATAACGGCACTGTTCCCGATCGCCGGCTTCTACTTCGGAGCCAAAGACATCGAGCGACTCATCGCCGATCAGCCAGCCGTGCAGGCGATGCTCGAGCAGGCCGCAGAGGGGGCGGCCGATATCGCAGAAGAGGTCGCGCAGCTACTCAGCCCCGGCAACCCCTTCGCGCTGAAGATGATGGCGAACGAGTGGGACAACATCAACACGGTGCTCACGGGCGTCGTCGGCAGCCTGGGCGACGACAAGTTCTATGCGACGGCCAGCTGGCAGGACGGCATGGGGCGCTACTACGCGAACGTGCCGGCGGGTCAGCGCGCCGCACTCGAGGGACTCGTACCGCACGTCGAGAACATGCGGACGTACCTGCGCGAGCATTCCGACAACATCATCCGGCTGTGGTGGGACCTCTATGAGGAGGTCGTCTCGTTCGTTATCGACGCGATCCCGCTCGCATCGAAGTTCATCTCCGCGAACCCGATCAAGTGGCTCGACATGGCCGAGCCGATCGCGGACTGCATCGCGCGGGTTCTGGAGGCAGTCCAGAACATCGTCTCCCTGATCTTCGAGTTCGGCATGGCCTCCAACAGCAACCTCGAGAGCTTCCGCGCGAGCGCGTCGAACACGGCGGGCACAGACTTCGGCAAGTGGCCTGTTGCTCGGCTGTCGTGAGCGATGGGGCGTCGTCGCCGGCGGCTCGTAGGCGCGCGGTGCGGTGGGCCGCGGCGATAGGGGTCGCGGTCCTCTCGCTCGCGGCCACCGGGTGCTCGTTCGGAGCGTCGCAGGGCGATCCGGGGGCGCAGGTCGTCACCGAGTTCTTCGATCGGCTCATCGACGGTGATGCCGTCGGCGCGGGCGCCCTTCTCAGCGACCCCTCTGTCGTGAGCCCGGCTGCGCTGGACGACGACGTCTACTCCGCGGCCGTGCGGCCCGTCGAGGCTCGGGTCACTGCGGTGACGGGGTCGTCGTCCGAGGCGTCCGTCTCGGTCGAGTATCGTCTCGACGGCGAATCCGAACCTCGCGACATCACAGTGACGACGACGACGGTCGAGGGCGAGCCGAGGATCGAGAAGTGGGGCGATCTCGGACTGTACTTCGACGGCCGAGGCGTCCCCGGGTCGCTGGAAGTAGACGGCCTCACCGCCTTCGACCTGACGACGGACGAATCTCTGCGGCTGCTGCCGGGGATCTACGACCTCGAATATTCCGATGCGGAGGAACTCACCACGATCGACCCGGACGGCGGGGACGGTGAACCGATCGCCCTGGAGTACCCCGCCGATGGCGCCTCGATCGAGCCTCCGGCGGGTGCGGAGATGGTGTCCAGGATCATGGTCCTCCACCCCGTGCTGCGGACGGACGTCGCAGATGAGGCGCAAGCGAGCGTCGACAGGCTGCTCGTCTCCTGCGCGGCCAGCGGACTCACGGGCAGCGATTGTCCCTCCGTGATCGCAGACGGCGTGGCGAACCGTGCGTTCGAGGGTGCGGTCGATGTGAACTCCGTCGTGTGGCGTCAGGAGGAACCGCTGGAGCTCGTCGCAGGAGACGAGGTGCGAGCGGGTGCTCCGCTCACTGTGAGCTTCACACGGACGAGTGGCCCGCAGGAGGTCACCGTCGATGTCGAGGCGACAGTGCAGCGCGACGAGTCCGGCGCTGTCGCCGTCGTGTTCGACTGAGCCGTGTTCGACTGAGCCGTGTTAGACATCGTTGAGCGCGGCTACGACAGCGTGGTGTTCGACTGAGGGTGCGAGCAGCCCGCGTCAGTCCCACGCCTCTTTGCCGCTGCCCGGCCCCGGTGTGTTGAGCAGCCCGCCCTCACGTTCGATCTCCACCGGATCCACGGCGGGCTGCTCTCTGCGGCGGCGCAGCACGATGAGGATGCCGAGCACACCGAGCAGGGTCGCTCCGCCGATGGTCGTGAAGAGTGCGGCCTCCCGTGTGAGCAGGAACGGCGATGCGCCGTGGTCGGGATTCACGGCGGCGGCAGGCGGGCGCGCCGCGCTCTCGCTGGTGTCGAAGTAGGGGCTCACCGGCCCTCGCGTCGTCTCGTCCGGGAGCAGCTCGATGGCCGCGAACGGCTGGATGAATCCCCATCCGTTGACGTCGTCACGGTTGTCGGCGTCGTCTCGCAGGGCCGTGGCGGTGAGCCGGTATGCCCATCCGGCCGGTGGATCCTCGGGGTGCGCCTCGGCCACCAGAGCCGCGGCCGCGCTGGCGTATCCGGTCGCGAAACTCGATGCGGGGGCGTCGGCGGCGAAGATGCAGTCTCCACCGCCCAGCGCCGCGCTCAGCACATTCATCCCGGGAGCCGTCACGCCGACCTGCGGGCCATGGATCGATGCATCGTTCGCGCGGCCGCTGGCGTCGGCGGCGCTGACTCCGAGCACCTGCTCGTACCCTGCGGGGTAGCGAGCGCCGTCTTTCGCATCGGGGTCCGATGCCCTGTTGCCGCCGCTCGCCACGACCAGGGCTCCGACGGCTGACGCGTGCTCCACCGCCGCACGGAGGTCGGGGGAGTCGGTCTCCTGCGAGATCGAGACGTTGATGATGTCGGCGCCGTTGTCGGCCGCCCAGTGGATGCCGTCCGCGATGCGCTGCGACGTCGGTCCGAAGCCCTTGTCCTTGTCCTGCTGCTGGTTGCTGCGGAAGACCCGCACCGAGAGCAGACGGGCGTCCGGCGCGAGCCCGACGACCCCGGAACCGTCGACCGGCTGTGCCGCGATCTGGCCGGCGATCGCGGTGCCGTGCCCGGTGGTGTCACTCAGACCATCGGCGCGCTCGCCGTCGCCGACGAGATCCACACCGCCGATCACGACTCCGGCGAGATGCGGATTTCCCGCATCGATGCCCGAGTCGACGACGGCGACGACGACTCCTCTGCCTGTGGCGACGCGGTTGGCGTCTTCGGCGCCGAGCAGAGCGAGGGCCGGTGGGGCCTCGGGTGTGAACACCACGGTGCCCGGGGTGCAGGCCTCTCCGGCAGTCGCTGAGGGCACGGTCGAGCTGAGCATGGCCGCCGATGCCGGCGCACTCGTCAAGACGGCGCCGAGCGCGATCGCGCCCACCAGGAGGGCGGGAAGGGCGGTTCTGCGTCGACGCATCACTTCGTCCCTGAGCCGGGCGACTCTCTGGCGGCTTCGGAGGTCAGCGCAGGGCCGGCGGCGAAGAACTCGATCCACGCGTCGGACACACGCCCGACGTCGTCGGGGGAGTAGCCGAGCTGAGCGATGGGGCCGCTCGCCGCGTCCTCCGCGCTCTGCTCCGCGGCGGCACCGGGGATCGCGAACGCGGTGCCTGATTCGTCGATGAGCACGGCCAGGCCCGCCGCGTCGTCGGACGCTCCGCTCACTTCGACGAGGGCGCCGCCGCCGACCGAGACGTCGACGCCGGAGCGCTCTTCCGGCAGCTCGGTCGTGGTCGCTCCGAGCACGGTGCGAGCATCATCGGTGACCATCGCGCACGGTGTCTCGCCCGCAGCGAGCGTCGTCAGCGGGAGAGTCGGCCAGTCCTCACCGCCGATGAACGGACGTGTCTCCACGTCTGCGATCTCCGCGGGAGACACCTCCTGCTCGGCGCCGGCCTCCTGCCCGCTGCCGAGAAGGTAGAGCTGGTAGGCGAGCGGGCTGAGGCGAGCGATCTCGCCGGTCGCGAGCGCCACATAGCGCTCCTCCGCGGGGCTGCCCTGCGTGTGCACGATCGTCCCCGCCGTCAGATCGGTGCCGGGAACCGAGGCTCCCATCGCGTTGAGACTGATCGGCTCGAGATCCTCGCCCGACTCGAAGAGATTGAGCCAACGCCCGTCGACCTCGAGGATGTCGGCGGTGCCGAGTCCGACGGCGCGGAGCACGGCGTTGGCGTCGTCCGACGGAACGGCGTATCGGAGACCGTCGGCGATCACGAACAGCTCGTCGCCGCGCTGGACGACGGCGCCGGTCCCGGTGGAGATCTCGGCGATCGGCGTGGTCGACAGCGAGACAGACGCACCCGCGGTGTCGTCGATGCAGGCCGTCCACGACGAGTTGATCAGGGCGCTCGGGGCCGGCAGATCGTCCGGTGCGCCGAGGATGCCGATCGAGGGGCCGACCGGGATGCCGTCGAGTGCGGCCTGATCCGTGCGCACGACCTTGAACTCGCCGGCAGGGATCAGCAGGCGCGCGCTCGCCGTGTTGATCACCGGGTACAGCGTTCCCTCGACCGAGACGTAGCGGGCCCCGGTGTCGGTGGCGACGATCAGACGGTTGTTCTGCCAGTCGCCCGGGAGTCCAGGCTGCATGATCCCCCAGAACACCCCGACGAGGATGACGCCGATCGTGAGCGCGACGCCGGCGACGACCGCGCGCAGCGGCTTCGCGGGGTCGAGCTCTTTGCCCCCGGGGGCTCCACCGGTGAACGCCGAGAGCAGTCGTCGCCTGCTGAAGCCCTGGGCCTCGATCAGATCCTTCTTGGTCGCCATGGGTCAGACGAGCCCGGCCGTCGTGACGCCGAGCGGCAGCAGCAGCGCGAGGGCGATGACCTCGACCGTGTCGCCGAGCCTCGTGAGCCGCAGACGCGCCTTCGGGGTCAGCAGCGTGAGCCCGACCAGGATCACGGTGGCGACGACGAGGATGAGGAGCATCCAGGTGCGGACGTCGGGCAGGGCCAGTGCCACCGTGACACCGGTGACGGCGAGCCCGATCGCGCCGATCGCCATCAGCACGAGCACGCCGAGGCGGGCGTAGATCTGCCGAGACTGGAACATCATCCCGACGAACGCGAGCACGCACAGCAGGGCGCCGAAGACGCCGCTCGCAGCGACCAACGGCGTCGCTGTCAGGGCCGCGAGGCCCAGCGCTGCACGGAGTGCGATCAGGGTGCGCGTCCCTGCCGCTGCGCGACGCTTGACCTCGTCCGCGTCGATCGGCTCCGGCGCCGCGAACATGTCGGCATCGCTCTGCGGCGAGATGACCCGGATGCGCGTGGAGCTGAGCGCGAGCCACGGGATGCCGTTCGCGAGCAGTGCGGTGGTCGCGAGCATGATCGCGTAGGGCGCGAGTGCGTCGCCGAAGATCGCGGCCGTGGTCGCGGTGATGCCGATCGAGGCGCCGAGTGCGATGGGCACGAGATGGATCTCGGGCTTCTCCTGGGTCACGGCGAGGCCGAGGCCGCCGACGATGACGAGGCCCAGTCCCATCGCGGCGAGCGGCCAGCCCCAGATGCTCTGCTCCGGAACGGCGAGGTAGCCCGCGAGTCCGCCGTAGGCCGCGGCGGTGAGTCCGAGCGCGTGCCCGGCTTCGGGCTGACGGAGGCGCATGAGCACGGCGGCCGCGACGCTGAGGACGATCGCCCCCGACGCCGCGATGATCGCGGGCAGAAGGGAGGTGGGCGGGGTCGCGACGAGCAGGAGCGCGCAGAGGGCGAGGAAGGTGAGGCTGACGAAGAGGGCGGTGCGCGAACTGTCTGCCGGCGTCCAGGAGCCGTGCTGCTCGGCCGTGGCGTCGATCACCGCTTCGACGACGTCGTCGTACACACGCGGCTCCTGCATCAGGCCGCCCCGCACGAGCGTCAGCAGCTCCCCGTCGTGCACGCCCTGCGCTGCGGCTCCGCGTGCGGGGTCGAGGGGTGTGCCGTCGGCTCGCTGCAGCGAGTAGCCGCCATGGGTGAGCGTCGGGTCGAGCACGCCGAGACTCCGAGCGAAGCCGGGGATGATCTCGACGAGCGGGATCTGCGATGGCACGCCGACGTCAAGCCGGCGGTCGTCGCTGACGACGGAAAGCCGCAGCACGGTGCCTGCCGTTGCGCTCTGAGTCATGGAACGATGCCCCCTCCATGGTGTGCAACCGAGCGGGAGGAGACCCGTGGCTGCGCATTCCGCCTTTCACCCTAGTTGAGGCGTGCGGCAACGCGTAGTCGCGAGGGGGGACGATTTCTCCATCGAACGCACGAATGCTGTGCGGATACAGCTGGTGTTATGGCGCATCCCGCCGATGTGATCTAGCCTGGCTCCTGAAACGAATCGTGGGGGGTTGTTTCGAAGTCGTCCCAACACAGGGATGCGCTCCCCCGCACGTGTGTCCGTGAGGACCGGAGGGAGTGAGTTATGGCTGATGTCATCTCCGCAGAAGAAGGGGCTCTGCGCCGCGGAGCCCAGGCGGTGCGGGAGACCAAGTCCGGGATCGACCAGCAGACCAAGAAGGTCCGCAGCGAGATCGAGCAGCTGCGCGGCTTCTGGACGGGTGCGGCTGCCGCATCGTTCACGACGCTGATGTCCCGCTGGGACGAGCAGGCTCGTCAGCTGAACGAGGTCCTCGTGACGCTCGAGGATGCCCTCGCAGGCACCGAGCGCGACCAGGCCGCAACCGAAGAAGCTCACCAGCAGACCATCTCGGGCCTCGGCTCGATGATGGGTTCCTGAGCGACGACCACAGAGATTTCAAGGAGAACATGATGCAGTCGATGTCAGTTCGCCCGGAGCAGGTCAACGCTCTGGCAGCGCAGATCCGCAGCGGGTCGCAGGGTATTCGTTCAGAGCTCGACCGTCTCGAGTCCGAGGTCGGCAAGCTGCGTGCGGCGTGGGATGGTTCCGCGCAGCAGGCCTACGACCAGGCTCAGGCCAAGTGGAACCGTTCGCTGAGTGAGATGCAGCAGCTTCTCACGCAGATCGCGGGCAAGACCGAGGAGATCTCGGGCCAGTACGTCCAGACCGACAAGTCGGCCGCCGGGCGCTTCGGAGCCTGATCTCCGGCGCGGGCCCGACGCAGAGATGCGCCGGGCCCGCGCCGTCTGCTGTGCTGTTCGGCGATCGAGTCGGAGGGCGCAGCAGATGTGACGGGAATCGCCGTAGTCAACAGGGAGGGGTTGTCGATGGCCATCGCATTCGACTTCGAGCAGATCTTCGCCGAGCTGAAACGCATCGAGCGCGACATGCAGCAGTTCCCTGCCGCATCCGAGGTGGCCGTGTCTGAGGGCGGGTCATCGAAGGCCACCGCCGAGTTCCGGGTGGCCGTCACTCAGGTCGCCCAGGGCATGGGTGCCGTCACGGAGAACTCGATCGCCGCTCTCAACGACGCCAACCAGGCGATCCGACAGGCGGTCACGGAGATCGCAGAGCAGGATGCCGCGCTCGCGGATGAGGCGAAACTGATCCTGACCCTGCTCGACTCCGCCGGCCAGCAGACGCCGGCCGGGCAGCAGCCGGTCGGCGGCCAGACGGATGCCGCCGCCGAGGAGCCTGAGGAGATGGACTACTGATGACCCGAGTGCGGCGGTCGATCGCTGCAGTGATCGGCGTGGTCGCGCTGAGCATCGTGGTCGCGGTCCCGGCTGCCGCCGCCACAGACGCGTCGGAAGGCGGGCTCTGGTATTTCACTCGAGGCAAGGTGCAGGCGGCGATCGATGCGGGTTTCGACGGGGCCGGAGTCACGATCGCTGTGGTCGACACGCAGGTGAATCCTGACGCGCCGGGCCTCCGAGGGGCTGACCTCGAGGTGCGCGAGGAGTCGTACTGCTTCGATGCCTCCGGTGAGAGGTACGACGCGGTGTCGTCCGATTACATCGCTGCGAACCATGGCACGAATGTCGCATCGATGATCCTGGGCACGGGTGAAGCCGTCGGTGGGACGCCGATCAAGGGCGTGGCGCCCGGAGCGAAGGTGCTCTATTACAACTCGATGGTCACCTCGACGGCGCCCCAGGGCAACGACGTCGATTCCACGTGCCTTCAGGAGAACGGCGAGTTGATCGGCGACGGCGACACCCGGGAAGAGAGGAACCTCGCGTCGGGCCTGGCCCAGGCGATCTCGGATGCGGTGGATGACGGCGCCGACATCATCTCCGTCTCGCTGGGCGGTCTCGTCGACGCGTCGTATGCGGTGGCCAAGGCGCACGCGGCCGGTGTGGTGGTGCTCGGGTCTCTCCCGAACGTCGGCGGAGTGGGCGACTGGCCGTCGAGCTACAACGGGGTGATCGCGGTTCAGGCGTTCGGTCCTGACGGGCAGATCCAGTACTCGACGTACGACCCGGCGCTCGCAGAGCCGTCGCCCAATCTGAGCGACGACGTGATCATCGCATCGCCCGGACTCGACGTCATCGCGCAGGGGACCGCTGATTCCTGGGACGCACAGCAGTTGCGGTCAGGCACGTCGTTCGCTGCCCCGATCGCCGCGGGCTTCCTGGCTGTGGTGAAGCAGAAATATCCGGATGCCACCTCGAATCAGCTCATCCAGAGCCTGATCCACAACACGGGCACAAAGGGCGAACACGAGCCGAAGTGGGACAACAGCGGTGGGTACGGAGCGATCTCGCTTACGGGGATGCTCGCGGTCGACCCGACCAAGTATCCGGATGTGAATCCGCTCTTCGACGCGGAGAACGAGGACGCTCTTCCCAATCAGGCCACCGTGGACGAGGAAGCCCGGTTGCTCGAGGCGGAAGCCACCTCGCAGCCGACGAGCGATCCGGCCGGCGGGGCGTCGTCGGAGGGCGTCGACGCGATGCCGTTCCTGGTCGGCGGGGGAGTCGTGATGGCGATTCTCGTCATCGGCGGCGTGGTGCTCGCCGTGGTCCTGACGAGATCGTCTCGGCGACAGACGACACAACAAGGGGGAGACCATCGTGAGTAGTCAAGGGGCAGGGCCCTACGAGACCGAGCTCGAACGGATCCGGGGGCTCGAGGACTGGCGGATTCCGAAGGCGGCGTCGTTGCGGATGGCACTCACGACGCTGGACCGCGCATTGGGCACTGTGCTCGAGTCGGCGGCGTGGGAGGGAAGCTCGGCAGAGGCTGCGCGGAGCGCGCTGGCTCGGCTGCAGCAGAACTTCCGGATGATCGAGACGTACGTGGGGCATCTCACCGAAACGATCGAACACGCGAACACCTACCGCCGCAACGCCGCGGCCGCGGAGCTCCCGTCAGCCACCGTCGATCCGTTCTGGGCGAACGCGGCCAAGGTGGGATCGGTCGTCGTGCACCCGGTGCTCGGCCCGCTTGCCGCCGACAAGGCCCTCGATGTGATCGGCGGGTTCCTCGGCAACCAGCGTGAGGAGGAAGCGAAGAAGATCGTCGAGCAGATCGAGCGGGACCTCTCGCCGTCGGCGAAGTCGCTCACAAAGGCATCCTCGACGTTGGCGGATTTCGATCCGCGCGTCGCAGTACCCACCCCGCCTGAGAAACCGGTCAGTCCCGGCACGGGCATCGAGGGTCCGCAGATCACGTATCCCGGCGGAGGGTCGTCTCCTTCGGGTCCCGGGGCCGGCGGCGGCGGGCAGCAGCCCTCGACGCCGACGTTCCCGACGCACCCCGGCGGCGGGGGTGGAAGCGGCGGCCTCAACCCCGGCGGCTGGGAGCCGACGTATCCCGGCGGCTGGGAGCCGACGTACCCCGGCGGTGGCGAGCCGACGTATCCCGGCGGCTGGGAGCCGACCTATCCCGGTGGGGTGGAAGGCGTCGACCCCGACGGCTCGGGCAGCGGAGACGGCGACCCTTCGGTCGATCACCCCGGCGGCGGGGTGCTCCCCGGGGCGCCCATCGGCACGGGTGGTGGCGGTTACCCCGGTGGGGCCGGCGGCCCTGGTTCTGGTGCGTCCCCGGGCGGTTCGCTTCCTGGGGCGTTCCTGCCCGGTGGCGGTGGCGGCCTGGGTGGCATCGTCGGAGGGGGTGCGGGAGCGGCGGCGATCGCCGCCAGCTCGAAGATCGCCGGTGTCGGCAGCATGGGAGGAATCGGCGGCTCGGCATCCGGCGCAGGGCTCAAGTCGGGCGGCGGGCTCCTCGGCAACTCCGCGTCCGGCGCTGCCGGCGGAACGGCCGCGGGCGGCACTGCTCGCGGTGGCGTGGGTGGCGTGGGTGGCGTGGGTGGTGTGGGCGGCGCGGGCGGCCCCGGTTCTGCGTCGGGCTCGGCCGGTGCCGGTTCGTCCGGTGCGGCCGGTGGTCGCCCCGGCATGGGCATGATGGGCGCCGGCGGAGCCGATGAGGAAGACAAGGCGAAGCGCTCCGGACTCGGAGGCCCGATCGCCCCCAAGCTCGAAGATGAGGAGGAGCGTGGTCCGCGCGCGAAGAGCGCGCAGGCCGGCTCCCGTGACGAGCACACAGACTGATCCACGGGGCGGCGGAGAGCGTGGGCGGCGGATGCCGTGCACGCCCTCGGCATCAGGGTGATCAGTGGTCGGATGGGCCGCGGCGAGAGCCGCACACGGTCGATAGGGTTCAGGTATGTCAGTCGAAACGGTAGAGCGGCGTCGGATCGTTCTTCAGAGCGAGGATCGTCGACTCGATCTCTCGCTTCCGTTCGACGAGACCCTCGACGACGCACTCATCCTCAGCGGACTGTCCACGGCGGATCGATTCGTGACGATCGGTCCCGGCGGGTTCGAGATCCCCGGGGACACCGAGTGCGAAGACCTCGTCGATGGCGGTCTCTATGCGCTCATCGACCGCACGGCGCTGGCGCCGCAGGCCCGACCTGCGGTGGCGAACGAACGGGCGTCGCGCGCCGACCACGGTGCTCGATGGTGGATGCTCGCGGTCAGCGGGCTGCTGCTCGTCGCCGTCTTCGCACAGGGGGCCGGAGATCCGCTGCTCAGACTCCTGATCGGTCTCTTCCTCGTGGTCGGTGCCGTCAGCGGAGCGGTCGCATGGTCGCGCCGGGATTCGGCGGCAGGGGTGCGCGGCATCCTCGGGGTCCTCGCCCCGGTCCTCCTCTCGTTCGCCGCGGGCGCTCTCCTGATCCCGGCGGAACTCGACGCGAGCGCGCACCTCTCCGCCGCCGCAGGTCTTCTCGCCGCCGGAATCACCACGGCGGTCATCGCCGTCTCTGCCCGAGCGCGTCCGATGCGGGCGGCCGCCGGAACCGCGACCGTGCTCCTCGTCGGCGTCGCCGCGGTCTGGGGGCTCGCGTTGCTGCTGCGCTGGGGACCGGCCGAGGCCGCCGCCATCTCGCTCGGACTCGTGCCGCTCGGACTGCGCGCTCTGCCGAGCAGCCTGGTGAACCTCCCTGAGGGGTACTTCATCGACTACAAGCACTTCATGACCAGTCGCTGGACGGTCCGCGGAGCCATCCCCGAGTCCGTCGGTCTCCTGCGACCCGAGCGCATCATCGCCGTCGTCGACGATTCCTCGGCACGACTCATCGCCGGAACCGCCGTGCTCAGCATCGTCGCCGCGCTGATGACCCCCCTCGCGTTCCTGCGCCCGTGGCCGGACGACCCCTTCGTGATCTCCGGAGGCATCGCACTTCTCGTCTGCGTCGGCCTCGCGCTGCTGCTGACACCCCGGCACACGACCTCGCGCATCCTCCGCTGGCTTCCCCGTGCGGCCGCCGCCGTCGTGTTCCTGGTCGCCGGTCTGCAGGCATCCGCCGCGATGGGCGACGGCTTCCAGGTGCTCGGTGCCCTTGTGCTGTTCGCTGTCGGTCTCACCGCGGTCGCGGTCATCATCCCCATCTCGCGCGGCGCGAGCTCGCTCGTCTGGTCGCGCTTCGGAGACGCCTTCGAATGGCTCGCCGTCGCGCTCGCCCTCCCCGCGGCGCTCCTCTACGCGAATGCGCTGTCCCTGCTTCGTGGAATGATGGCGGGATGATCGGGAACGGCGAACCACAGCCCTGGCCGGGCGGTGGCACCATCCCACCCGTGCATCCGGGGCCCGGCCAGCCTGGTGAGATCCCCGCGCTGCCGCCGGCGTTGATCGCGGCTCCGCCCGGAGTCGACGGCGCACCGCTGCGGTCGGGATCCACGCCTCCCGCACCGACGCCGATCGTCTCGACACGCGCCAGGACGAGACGCCCCTCTGACGGGCTCGGCCCGGCTTTCGTCGGCGCGCCGGCGGGGACCGGAGCGCGGATCGCCGCCTTCACACTCGATGCCGCGGCAGTGATCCTCAGCGCGGCGATCGTGCTCATCATCACCCGCAGCATGCTGCTCGCAGGGCTCACGGCCGCCGAGCTCGCGATCTTCCTCTGCGTGCTCGAAGCGCGCACCGGACTCACCCTCGGCAACGCCGTGCTGCGTCTGCGCGCCGCCCGCGGCGACCGGCCCTACTCGCCGGGCGTCGGGCGCCAGTTCGTTCGCGCGATCATCACCGGCGCCGGTTTCCTGGTGGCGGTCGGCAGCTGGGTCGTCGTCGCGTCGAGCGCGTGGGATCGCGGTGGTCGCCGTCAGTCCTGGGCCGATCGCGTCGCCGGCACCGTCGTGGTCTCGGTCCCGCCTCGTGCCGCCGCGGACGCACAGCAGAAGGTCTCCGTCGCCGAGGCCGCCACCCCTCTGGCGCCTCCGCAGGTCGTGCCTCTGGGCGCACACCCGTCCGTCATCGACGAGGACTCCGAGCCGACCGACTCTCGCGCGGCCTCGCACCGCACCGAGACGCCCGCACCCGTGGCGCAGGGGGACGACAGGCCGCTCTTCACCGTCGCCCCGGCCGCAGCACAGCAGTCCGATCCCGCCGCCCAGGCATCCGAGTCCGGAGCGCTGCTCCTGATCTTCGACACCGGGCAGCGCGTGCAGCTCGGGCTGCCGCTCGCGGCGAACCTCGGACGCGCACCTGTGGCGAGTGTGCACGACGACCGACTCGTGATCGTGACCGACCCCGACTCTTCGGTGTCGAAGACGCACCTGCGCCTCGAGCACTCGCGCGGCCGCACCTGGGTCACCGATTTCGGATCCACCAACGGCTCCGACATCCGATCCGACGACGGGCAGACGACCGAGCTCGTCGCCGGTGAGCGCGTCCTGCTCGACGACGCGGATCGCGTCAGGATCGGCAACCGCAGCTTCACCATCAGCCTCCTGCTGGCCACGGACAGCAGCGCCGGAGAGAGAGCATGACAGGACCCCGTCTCGCGCCGCCCCGCGTCCCCTCCGGAAAGCTCCCCGTTCAGGCGCCCCCTGAGCTTCAGCCCAATGACGGCGGCATGGGGATCCTCGGATCCCTGCTGCCGATGCTGGGCAGTGTGGGTGCGATCGTCATGGTCACGATGTCGAACCAGTCGGTGACGGGTCTGCTCACCGGCGGCATGTTCCTGCTGTCGTCGCTCGGGTTCGTCGCGGTGAACGGCTGGCGTCAGCGATCGCAGCGTCAGGCCGCGACTCTCGGCGAGCGTCGGGAGTACCTCGCGTACCTGACCGAGCTGCGCCAGACAGTGCGGGTCGCGGCGCGGCAGCAGCGCCGCGCGGCGAACTGGCACCTTCCTGCGCCTTCGGCCCTGCCCTACATCGCCGAAGAGCGCACGAGGGTGTGGGAGCGCGGCGTGAACGACCCCGATTTCCTCTCCGTGCGCGTCGGCACGAGCGACCAGCCGCTGTGCATCTCGCTCGAGGCGCCCGAGCTGCCCCCGCTCGCGCAGCTCGATCCGGTCGCCGCATCGGCCGCGCATCGCTTCATGCTGACGCACGAGATCCAGAAGAACCTCTCGCTCGGCATCACGCTGCGCGACTACGCCCGTGTCGAGATCACGGGAGACGAGACCGAATCCCGCGGCCTCGCGCGCGCCATGCTGCTGCACCTCGCGACCATGCACGACCCCGACACGGTGCAGATCGTGATCGCCGCTGACGCGGCCGTCCTGCCCCAGTGGGAATGGGCCAAGTGGATGCCGCACACGCATTCGCGCACGGTCAGGGACGGTCTCGGCGCCGCACGCATGATCGGCTCTCAGCTGTCAGAGCTCGAGGACATGCTCCCCGCCGAGGTGCGTGAGCGGCCGCGTTTCGCCCGCGACGGCTCCGGCGTCAAGGCGCCGCACATCGTCATCCTGACGGATGGCATCACCACCTCGTTCAACGACGTGCTGGCGAGCGGCGACGGCGTGCAGGGGGTGACCGTGATCGACCTCCCCTCCCGGTGGGGCGATCTCGACGACCCGAACGCCCTGCGCATCGCGTTCGCGCCGGGCGACAAGGGCAGCCGAGCCGAGCTCGTCAGTCTGCAGGTGCCGGCTCGCCCCTTCGAAGCCGACGCGATCAGCATCGTCGAAGCCGAGGCGACCGCCCGGCGACTCATCGCCCTCTACTCTGGCGGCACGACGATCACGAAGAAGAAGAGCGCGACCGATCAGGCCGAGCTCGTCGAGCTGCTCGGCCTCCCCGACGTCCGTGATCTCGATCTCGATGCGGCCTGGTCGCCGCGTCTCGAGCGGGATCGGCTGCGTGTGCCCATCGGGCAGACGGAAGACGGCAGCCCGCTGATCCTCGACATCAAAGAGTCGGCTCAGCAGGGCATGGGCCCGCACGGCCTCATCATCGGTGCGACCGGTTCGGGAAAGTCCGAGGTCCTCCGCACGCTCGTGCTCGCGCTCGCGATGACCCACTCGCCCGAGCAGCTCAACTTCGTGCTCGTCGACTTCAAGGGTGGAGCCACCTTCGCAGGCATGGCCGACATGCCGCACGTGTCGGCGATCATCACGAACCTCGGCGAGGAGATCTCGCTGGTCGACCGCATGCAGGATGCGCTGCAGGGTGAGATGGTTCGGCGTCAGGAACTGCTCCGGGCGACCGGACCCTTCGCCAACGTCGCCGACTACGAGAAGGCCCGTCGTGGCGGCCGCACCGACCTCGCGCCGCTTCCTGCGCTGCTCATCGTCGCCGACGAGTTCTCGGAGCTGCTGTCGGCGAAGCCCGAGTTCGTCGACACCTTCGTGAACATCGGCCGACTCGGCCGTTCGCTGCAGGTGCACCTGCTGCTCTCGTCGCAGCGTCTGGAAGAGGGCAAGCTCCGCGGACTCGACACCCACCTGTCGTACCGCATCGGTCTGCGCACCTTCTCCGCCGCCGAATCGCGCACCGTCCTCGGAGTCCCCGACGCCTATCACCTGCCCACGCAGCCCGGCGCCGGAATCCTGAAGTCCGACACCGAGACCATGACGCAGTTCCGTGCCGCCTACGTGTCAGGACCCCCGCCCCGCCGTCGGCGCCGTGCGGCATCCGGTTCTGCGCAGAGCACGGGCTCGACAGCGGTCGAGCTCTTCACCGCGGCGCCGGTGTGGCGAGCCGAGACGACGGTCGAGGAGCCCGAGGTCGTCGTCGACGCCGAGCCCGAAGAGAAGCGCAACAGCTTCGAGATCGCCGTCGAGATGATGAGCGGACGAGGGCCGGCGGCCCACCAGGTGTGGCTGCCGCCGCTCGAGACCCCTGCCACCCTCGATCAGCTGTTCGGCGATCTCGTCGAAGACCCCGCCCTCGGACTCATCTCTCCGCGGTGGAGAGGTGCTGGTGCGCTCACCGTGCCGCTCGGAATCGTCGATGTGCCGCTCGAGCAGCGGCGCGAGAATCTCGCGATCTCGCTCGGGGGCGCGGCCGGTCACATGGCGATCGTCGGTGCGCCGCTCAGCGGCAAGAGCACCCTCGCCCGCACCGCGCTGGTCGCCCTCGCCCTCACGCACACACCACAGGAGGTGCAGTTCTTCGTCATCGACTTCGGCGGTGGCAGCTTCACGGGACTGCAGCGTTTCACGCACATCAGCGGCGTGGCGACGCGCTCCGAGCCCGACATCGTGCGCCGCACGGTCGCCGAGGTCACCAGCCTGCTCAACGCGCGCGAGGTGTATTTCCGTCAGAATGGCATCGACTCGATCGACACCTACCGGCAGCGCCGCGCCCAAGGGCTCGCCGATGACGGATACGGCGACATCTTCCTCATGGTCGACGGCTGGGGAACCCTGCGTGCGGAGTTCGAGATGCTCGAACCGCAGATCCAGGCGATCGCCGCGCGAGGACTCACCTACGGCGTGCACATCGTCATCACGGCGTCGCGCTGGATGGAGGTCCGTGCCAACATCAAGGACCTCATCGGCACCCGCATCGAGCTGCGGCTCGGCGACCCGACGGACTCCGAGGTCAACCGCAAGGCCGCCGAGAACGTCACGGCGATCCCTGGTCGCGGTCTCAACGAGAACGGCCTGCAGATGCTCACGGCGCTGCCGCGCATCGACGGCGTCGACGACGCATCCTCGCTCGCCGGCGGCATCGACGATCTCGTCACCCGCGTCGCCTCCGCGTGGCACGGCCCCGCCGGGCCCAAGCTGCGTCTGCTGCCCTCGCGCATCAGCCACGCCGACCTCCGGGCAGTGGCCGCCGCCGCGTCGGCGGACGGCTCGGAGCCGCGTGAGATCCTGCTCGGCATCGACGAGGCGAACCTCGCGCCGTTCTCGATCGACCCGCTCGAAGAGCCGCTGCTCTATCTCTACGGCGACGCAGATTCGGGCAAGTCGTCGATGCTCCGCGGTGTCGTGCACGAGATCACGCGTCTCTACGGTCCGACCGAGGCGAAGATCTTCGTCGTCGACTACCGTCGCGCGCTGCTCGGTGAGATCCCGCAGGACTACCTCGGCGCCTACCTCACCTCGCACGAGATGACCGAGGGTGGGATGAGCGAGCTCGCCCAGTTCTTCCAGAGCCGCATCCCCGGCCCCGACGTCACGCCCGACCAGCTGCGCTCACGGTCGTGGTGGAAGGGCGCAGAGGGCTTCGTGCTGATCGACGACTACGACCTCGTGTCGACATCGCAGGGCAACCCCGTCGCGGTGCTCGCCCCGCTGCTCGCGCAGGCGGCAGACCTCGGTCTTCACGTGATCCTCACGCGTCGCACCGGTGGAGCGAGCCGTGCCGCCTACGATCCGATCATCCAGCGCATGACCGACCTGGGCGCCACCGGCATCCTGCTCTCGGGAAACCCCGAGGAGGGACAGCTGATCGGCAAGGTCAAGGCGATCCCGGCGATCCCCGGCCGTGCCCAGATCGTCAGCCGCGACCGCGGGCTGGTCGCCGCACAGCTGCTGTGGGTGCCGCCGAGCTATCAGTGATCTGGCGGGGGGCGGTCAGTGGGCGAGTGCGCCGACTGGCCGCCTGAGCTCAGCGGGTCGCGTCGGCGAGGTGACGTGCGTCGTGGCTCAGCACCTTGACGATGATGCCGTGGCGACGCAGCTCCTTGGCGGTGCGAGCACCCTCCTCGGCGTCGCGCCCCAGAGCGTTGATGTTCGCCACGACGAGAACGTCTCCGGTCTTCAGCGTGCCGATCAGGCGCGACAGTCGATCGCTCCAGCTCTCGAGGATGTCGGGAGCGGGGTGACGGAACCCCTCGATCGGCACCCCGAACCGGGTGAGGTCGTCGCGCTGCTCGACCACCGACGGCATGCCCTCGCGGGAGACGACGAGTCCGACCAGGCGTGACCCGTCGGGGCGCGCGAGCCAGAAGTCGCGGTTCTGCTGCAGTTCGGTGAAGCACTTGGGGCACTCCGCGGCCGCGTGCGGCAGATGCAGCGGACTCGTCAGGGCCTCGTCGACGGATGCCGTCGCCTTCATGGGATCGATCGTCTCGCTCATCGCGCACCTCCGGCATCCATTCTGCCCTGATCGGAGCCGGCGCGGTGACCTTTCAGAGCATCCCGAGCGCGCGTACCGCTTCTCGTTCCTCTACGAGCTCGGCCACGGAGGCGTCGATGCGAGCCTGGGCCCATTCACTGATCTCGAGCCCTTCGACGATCTGCCACTCTCCGTCGATCGACCGCACCGGGAACGACGAGATCAGACCAGCAGGAACGCCGTACTCGCCGTGCGAGACGACCCCGGCAGAGGTCCAGTCGTCGGTGCGGTGCACCCAGTCGCGCACGTGCTCGATCGTGGCGTTCGCGGCAGACGCCACGGAAGACGAGCCGCGCACCCGGATGATCTCGGCCCCTCGCTTCGCGACACGAGGGATGAAGGTCTCATCGAGCCACGTGGGCACATCGCCGACGATGGCCTCGAGAGCCTTCGCGACCGGTTCTCCGGCCACTGTCGCGTGCGAGACGTCGGGGAACTGCGTCGCCGAGTGGTTGCCCCAGATGGGCACACGACGAATCGTGTCGACCGGCACTGCGAGCGTCTGAGCCAGCTGTGCCCTGGCGCGGTTCTCGTCGAGCCGGGTGAGAGCGGTGAATCGCTCTGCAGGGATGCCGTCTGCCGCGGCCGCGGCGATCAGCGCGTTCGTGTTCGCCGGGTTGCCCACCACGGTGACGCGCACGTCGGACGACGCGTGGGCCGCGATCGCGGCGCCCTGCGGGCCGAAGATGCCGGCGTTGGCCGCGAGCAGGTCTCCGCGTTCCATCCCGGGTCCTCGTGGACGAGCGCCGACCAGCAGAGCGAGGTCGCACCCGTCGAAGCCGACGGCGGGGTCGTCCGTGACCTCGACGTGCTCGAGCAGGCCGAAGGCGCCGTCCTGCAGCTCGAGGGCCGCTCCCTCGGCGGCGCCGAGCCCCTGGGGGATCTCCAGCAGCCGCAGTCGCACCTTCTCGTCGGGGCCGAGCATGTCTCCTGCGGCGATTCTGAACAGCAGTGCGTAGCCGATCTGTCCGCCCGCACCCGTGAGCGTGATGGTGGTCGTCATGACTCGAGCCTACGACCGTGAAGAGGCCGCCGTGCAGAGTACCCTCGTGGCATGACCTTCAACCCTGACGCTGATGTCTCCGGCAACACCGCCCGCCGACGCGGCCGCGGCGCCGTCGTCGCCGGAGCGGGCGGTGTCGGCCTGCTCGGCATCATCGCCCTGATCGCCGGACCACTGCTGGGCATCGACCTGACCGGCCTGCTGGGCGGCGGTGGCGGCACCGGCGGGGGCACCGAGCCTGCGGGCGGCAGCGTGATCGAGAACTGCCTCACCGGCGAGGACGCCAACGAGAACGTCGACTGCCGAGTGGCGGCCTCGCAGCTGGCGCTCGACGGCTACTGGGAGGACCACGTCGAGGGCTACCGCCCGCCGCAGCTCATCATCGTCGACGGAGCCACCTCGACCTCGTGCGGCACCGCGTCGAACGCGGTCGGCCCGTTCTACTGCCCGCCCGATGAGACGGTCTTCATCGATCCCACGTTCTTCGACCTCATGCAGCAGCAGTTCGGGGCATCCGCCGGCGATCTCGCTCAGCTCTACATCGTGGGTCACGAGTGGGGCCACCACATCCAGTACATCACCGACGTGATGAATCAGTATCCGAACAACGGCACCGGCCCGGACAGCAACGGGGTGCGCATCGAGCTGCAGGCCGACTGCTATGCGGGCGCCTGGATCGGGCAGATGACCCAGGAGAAGGACCCGGACGGTGTCCCCTACCTGTTGGAGCCGACCGAGGCGGAGATCACCGACGCGCTGAACGCCGCGAACACGGTCGGCGACGACAACATCCAGGAGCAGTCGTCCGGTTCGGTCAACCCCGAGAGCTTCACGCATGGCACCAGCGAGCAGCGGCAGGGGTGGTTCGCGAGCGGCTACAAGTACGGACTCGATGTGTGCGCCGACCCGCTCACGGCGGCGCCCGGAGAACTCTGACCATGGAACTCGACGCGCTGTATCCGCCCATCGAACCGTACGAGTCCGGTGAACTGCTCGTCGGCGACGGGCACCGCATGTACTGGGAGACCAGCGGCAACCCCGACGGCAAACCCGTGGTGTTCCTGCACGGCGGCCCCGGCAGCGGCACGTCGCCGTGGCAGCGTCGGTTCTTCGACCCTGAGGTGTATCGGATCGTGCTCCTCGACCAGCGCGGGTGCGGGCGCAGCACTCCGCACGCGAGCGCCCCCGATGTCGACCTCCGCTTCGTCACCACCGCGCACCTGATCGCCGACATCGAGCTGCTTCGCCGCAACCTCGGCGTCGAGCGGTGGCAGGTGTTCGGCGGGTCGTGGGGGAGTGCACTCGCGCTCGCCTACGCGCAGGCTCATCCGGATGCCGTCAGCGAGCTGATCCTGCGGGGCATCTTCACACTCCGTCGGGCAGAGCTGGAGTGGTTCTACGAGGGCGGCGCCGCCGCTCTGTTCCCCGATCTCTGGGAGGAGTACATCGCGCCCATCCCGGTGCTCGAGCGCTCGCACATGATCGAGGCCTATCACCGGCGTCTGTTCGACCCCGATCCGGCCGTGCACGAACCGGCGGCTGTCGCCTGGTCGCGGTGGGAAGCCTCGACGGTCACGTTGCGCCCGGATGCCGCGCAGATCGAGGCGATGTCCGACCCGCACACGGCGACCGCCTTCGCCCGCATCGAGAACCATTTCTTCGTGAACCGCGGATGGTGGACCGAGGGGCAGCTCATCGCCGGTGTCGACGGCATCCGTCACATCCCGACCGTCATCGTGCAGGGGCGTCACGACGTGTGCACTCCGATGATGACCGCCTGGGACCTGCATACCGCCTGGCCGGAGGCCGAGTTCGTCGTCGTCGACGATGCCGGACACTCGGCGACCGAGCCCGGCATCCAGCGCGCGCTGCGCGCCGCGACCGACCGCTTCGCCGGCTGAGCCCGCGGCGGCCGGTCGCGCGTCAGGCGCGCAGCGCCGCGGTCAGGGTCTTCAGCAGCCCGATCGTGCCGCCGTGCGCACGGAACCGCGTGAGGCCCTCGCTCACCGCTGCGCCCGTCCGGGAGGAGACGAACCACGGCGGCTTGGGCAGGATGGTGAGGCGCCCGCCACCGTTGACGACCGGAAGAGAACGCGGGAACGGCCGGAAGGGTCCGCGGATCACCGAGCGCTCGACGCGATCGAGCAGGAGTGCGTTGTGGACGACGCCGATGCCGCTGCCGACGTCGGCGATCGTGCTGCCGGGGAACGCTCCCCAGGTCATGGTCGGGGTGATGAAGCCGAAGGCCGTCCAGCCGTTGATCGCGATCGAGCCATAGCGAAGGGCCGCGATCGCCCGGTCGAATCCCGCGCCCAGTGCCTTCTCGGTCGACGGGTCGATCAGCAGGTTCGCGCCGAGCGTGCCCTGCAGCCGGTCGTTCGCGTAGGCCACGGCCGCGTCGAGGAACTCCTGGCCGGTGCCCGCCACCGAGACGACGCCCAGCACCGGAGCGAAGTACTCGGTGCTCTGCAGCGCCGTCGCGTCGTCGCCGTCGGAGACCTCGACCAGCACACGATCGCCGAGCACGAGGGCGTCGGGGTACGCATCGGTCGCGAGGTGCATCCTCGAGGGCGAACCGGGGTACCAGATCGGCCGGTCCGGAGCGTTCGCGTAGGCGCGGCGCAGAGCGGCTCGGAAGTCGTCGGCCTGCGCCCAATCCGACGACATGATCACCACCTGGCCGGCGATGCAGTTGTGTCCGCTGTTCTGCAGACGCATCGTCGCGACGTGCTCCGCCTGATACGTGAGATCGGCGTCCGTCCACTCGCCCGGGACGATGATGATGGGCGAGACCCCGCCGAGCTCTGCCGTGATGGGCTTCTTCAGCAGCGGACGGTTCTCACGGCGCCGCCGCGTGGCCGCAGCCCCCGTGCCCCACACGATGGCGTCGAAGGTCGCGGCCGACCCCGTGATGTGCACGTGCACGAGGTCGGGGTGGCCGGTCAGGTAGGTGCCGACATCGGGCCCGCCGCGCGTGATGCGCAGCAGCCCAGGACCGATGAGCGGCGCGAGCGCTCGCTTGTAGACGGGCACGAGCGCGTCCTGCGTCGGATTGACCTTGAGCAGCGCCGTGCGATTGTGAGCGAGCAGTTCGTAGAGCACGTCGAGCACGGGGATCGAGGTGATGTTGCCGGCGCCGAGCACGAGTCCCACGCCCCCCGAGTCCGACGGGGTGCGCTGCGCGAGCCCTGCCGCGGCGCGCGCGCCATTGGGGGTGACGCCGGGTTCGAGCCAGACCTCTCCCGTGTAGCCGGAGAGCAGGAACCGGTCGATGCCGGTGAGGGGAAAGGCGTGCACGCGGGTGCGTCCGCCGGGAGCCCGGTCGATCGTGATCCCGTCCAGCGGGTTGGTGCCGTTCGCGAGGCGCGTGAGCGTCTCGATGTAGGCATCGAGGGCGCCGAGCACGCTGTAGGGTCCGCTGAGCCATTCCTCCCCGCGCAGCGGATGCCGGCCGTCGAGACCCTTCGACGCGGCTGCGGTGTCGGCCCAGTCCTCCGCAGCGGCGGCGACGCTCGCGCGCACGGCGCGCAGCAGGGTGACCCGCTGGGCGAGCGTCAGGGCCGACCACGTGCGGCTGCCGCCCTGAAGGTCGTCGATCGCGGCGTCGAGGCGATCGCGTTCGGCCTCTCCGAGCTCCGGGGTCTTCGTCGAAGCGGCGGGCGTTGTCGCAGAAGTCATCGGCGTCTCCTTCGGGCGGGATCCCAGCTTATGTCGCGCACTCCCGTCAGGCGTCGATGTCGGCGCGGCGCAGGCGGTAGCGGCGAAGCGTGAGCAGGCTCGCCGCCATCAGCAGGGCGGGCAGGATGCTGAATGCGAGCACGATGCCGGTGATCGCGGCGTCCGGCTGCTGCGTGGTCGTGCCCGCGACGCTCGAGACGTATCCCGTCGCGGCCAGCGTGAGGGAGACCGCGCTCGCTCCGAGCGCGAACCCGACGGTCTCTCCCGCCGTCCAGACGCCCGTGAAGGTGCCGGCCCGGCCTCTTCCGGTGCGGCGCTCGTCGTGTGAGATCACATCGGGCAGCATCGCCATCGGCAGCGACTGCAGCCCGGCATAGGCGATGCCGGCCACCGCGATCGAGCCGTACATCCAGGGGCCCGGCGTCCAGACGGCGAGGACGAGTGATGCGGCGGCGATCAGGAAGAGGATGCTCGCGAGAGCGAACGCCCGCTCCTTGCCCAGGCGCCGGGCGACGACCGTCCAGCCCGGCGTCGCGAGCAGGGCGGGCCCGACGAGCGCCAGGAACACGAGTGTCACGGCGTCTTCGGAGCGCAGCACCCATGTGGCGACGTACTGCGCGCCGGCGAGCATGGTCCCGGTCGCGAGCGCCTGCAGCACGAAGGTGCCGAGGAGGGCGCGGAACGGCTGACTGCGTCGTAGAGTGCGCACGCCGGCGGCATACTGCTCACGGAGTCCTGCCGGAGCGACCGCCGTGGGACGTTCGTCCGCGGCCATGTGATGGGCGGCGGCATCCGCTGTCCGTGACGCGATGAGCATGCCGACGCCGATGACCACGCCCGCCACCACGCCCATCAGCAGGTATCCCGCGACGGGGTCGGCGGTGGCGCCCCTCAGCTCGGGGCCGCCGGCGCCGAAGAGCAGGATGGCTGCGGTGAGCACGACGACGCGCCACCCGAGCAGCCGGGTGCGCTCGTCGTAGCCCGAGGTCAGTTCGGCGGGCAGTGCGACGTAGGGCACCTGGAACAGGCTGAAGGACGTCGCTGTGGCGAGGAACGCGAGGAGCACGCAGACGGCGCCGGCGGTCGGGCCCCAGGACGGGGGCACCGCGAAGGTGAGCGCGAAGAACACCGGAAGAGTGAGGCCGCCTGCGACCATGAATCCTCGACGCGAGCCGGTCCTCGCGTACTGACGGTCCGACGCGGCGCCGATCACCGGGTCGATGATGACGTCCCAGATCTTCGCCCCGGTGACGATGAGGCCGGCGGTGAGGGCGGCGACACCCAGATTGTCGGTGAGGAAGTACGTCAGAACCAGCCCGGGGAGGGTCGCGTACCCGCCTGTGCCGAGCGAGCCGATCGCGTAGAGGGCGACCGTGCGGGCGGACAGGCGGACGGAGGCTGCTTCGGGCCGAGCCGCGGTGCTCATCGCGCCAGTGTATCGGTGCGCGAAGAGCCTGCTTCAGGTCAGATGAGCGAGAGCTCCCGGAGCTTCGACTCGACGTCCGCGTTCGACGGCTCGACGTGGTGCGAGGAGTCGGGGTAGAGCACCACGGGGATGTTCATGCGGCCCGAGATCTCCTTCGCGATGTCGGCCGCCGAGGGGTCGGCGACGAGGTCGACATAGGTGTACTCCACGCCGAGGGAGTCGAGTTGCTTCTTGGTGCGGATGCAGTCGCGGCACCAGTCGGCGCCGAACACGGTGATCGCGGAGTCTGCGGGAGAAGTCATGCTTCCAGCGTAGAGCGCCCTGGCTGGGCGGGCGCCGAGCGGAGGGACGCCATCGATAGATCATTGCTCACTAAGGGTAGCCTTACCTATACTGAGGGCATGAACAGCGCGTGCGAGCATCTCGAAGACCCCGACTGGGAGAACATCGAGGGGGTCGTGCTCATCCGGCGACTCGACCGACGCCGGAGCCATCGCCGCCATCGCCGCACGGCTGCCCTGGGATGCCGAGGGGGTCATCCTCCTCGAGGCGGCCGCACGCATCCAGCTCCGCCACATCGACGTGCCCGAGGGGGTGTCCGTGCGCTGGCTGCTGCGCGGCGACGGCATCCGTCAGCATGCGAAAGGCGAACGCCTCGCGAATGCCGTGCACTCGTGGTGCATCGAGTGGACGTGCGCGGAGCCCGCGCTGCAGTGGACGGTCTGGCTCGGCGCGCATACGCCTCCGCACGTGGCGCGGATGGCACGCAGTCTGCTCGGCGTCGCGAACTGACGCCGCGGGCGCAGCGTCAGCAGTCAGCAGTCAGCGGTCAGCGGTCAGCGGGCCGGGACGCGGGCTCCGCGGGCCCGATTCAGCGGGTCGCGAGCGCCGGAGCGCCGACGGTCGCGCCGGCGCTGATCGCATCGAGCGCGCGGCGGAGCGACGAGCTCGACGTGTGCGCCGTGTACGGGAAGTACACGACCTCGACGCCCACCTCCGCGAACTCCCGCTCGAGCCGCAGGCCCTTGTCGGTGCCGCGCCAGTCGTCGCCCTTGAAGAAGTGCGTGAACTGCACGTCTCGCCACGAATCCATCTTCGACGGAGTGGTCTCGACGTAGACGTCGTCGACGAACGAGATGTGCCGGACGATCTCCGCCCGCTCAGCGGTCGGGATGACGGGCTCGATGCCCTTCACCTGCCGCAGCATCTCATCGCTGACGACACCGGCGACGAGGATGTCGCAGTGCTGCTTGGCGTGACGAAGAAGGTTGAGATGCCCGACGTGAAACAGGTCGAAAGCACCCACGGCATAGCCGATGCGCGTCCCCATGATCTCCCCAGATCAGTATTTCCCCAGAGGCGGATCCCCATCCGCCCAGCGACTCCCACAGCCGCATCCCGTCACTCTAGCAGGTCGTCGTTTCCTCATGCATAGGAACACATGGAACTATGGAGTCCGCAGTGCTGTCGGCACAGGGGAGGGGCGCACAGTGGGGACATCGGTCACCGTCATCGTGCCGACCTTCAACGAGCGCGAGAACGTCGCCGAGCTCGTCGCACGCACCGCCGTCGCGCTCGCCGGATACGACGCGGAGATCCTCTTCGTCGACGACAGCACCGACAGCACCGCCGCCGAGGTCGAGCGGGTGGCCGCCGACGCCCCGCTGCCGGTCAGGGTCATCCACCGCACGGACAACACCGGCGGACTCGGGGGAGCGGTCGCCGTGGGCCTCGAGGCCGCGGCATCCGATCTCTGCATCGTCATGGACGGCGACCTGCAGCATCCGCCCGAACTGCTTCCTGCACTGGTGCGCCGGCACGACGAAGGCGATGCCGATGTCGTGGCAGCCTCGCGCTACATCGGCGGGGGCGACATGAGCGGTCTGGGCACTGCCGTGCGGTTCGGAGTCTCTCGGTCGGCCACGTGGCTGACGCGAGCGATGTTCCCGATCCGTCTCGCGCGCAGCACCGATCCCATGACCGGCTTCTTCCTGGTCGACCGCTCGCGCCTCGACCTCTCCGCCCTCAGGCCGCAGGGCTTCAAGATCCTTCTCGAGATCCTCGCCCGCACCGATCTGCGCATCGCCGAGGTGCCGATGGAGTTCGGCGAGCGCCGCCACGGCACCTCCAAGGCGAGCCTGCGTCAGGGGGCGACCTTCGTCGCGCACCTGGCCAGACTGCGATTCGGCAAGATGTCGCTCTTCGCGATGATCGGTGTGATCGGGGCGGTCGCCAATCTCGGCATCATGTGGCTGCTGACGCTGGCCGGTGTGCCCTATATCTGGGCGGCGATCATCGGCGCCGAGGTCACCATCATCGGCAATTTCATCCTGCAGGAGCGATTCGTCTTCGCGGATATGCGCACGGATGCGCGAGGGTTGGGCGGTCGCTTCGCCGCGTCGTTCACCTTCAACAACGTCGAGGCAGCGCTGCGCATCCCGGTGATGGCATTGATGGTCGAGACCTGGCATATCTCGAGCGTCCTCGCGACGGGACTGTCGCTCATCGTCGCGTTCTTCGCGCGCTTCCTCTTCCACTCCCTGGTCGTATATGCGCCGAAACGGCGTGTGAAGGCGGACGCGACGACGGGCGAGCCGAAGCCGGACACCGCGACCGTGCGCATCATCCGGGCGATCGACGCCGAGGCGATGAAGCCCGGCGAGCTCTGAGGTCGTGTCGAGTCGGATCACTGTGCGGCGCGCCGGGTGCCCGCGGTAGACCCGAACTCGTGATCCGGTCGTGCGTGCGAGGATGTCTGGCGGGGAGGCGAGATGAAACGCAAGGCTCTGGGGGCCGTGATCGCGCAAGCGGCGCAGGCGGGAATGGGTCTGCTTCTGCAGATACTCGTCGCGCGACTGCTCGGGATCGACGAGTACGGGCGCTTCGCGATCCTGTACGGGGTCGTGATCGTCGCGACGGCCGTGGTGACGGGGCTCATCGGCGATTCACTCGTCGTGCTGGAGCGTTCGCAGCGTGCGATCCGGGCCGGTCTGCAGGCGATGCTGCTCATCACGTCGGCGGTGCTCGCGGCTGGTGCGTTCCTGACCGCCTGGCTGACGGGCTTCTCGGATGCGCTCGAAGCCGCGATCTTCGCGGTCGCCCTCGCCGCATTCGCCGTCGAGGAGATCGTGCGGCGGCTCCTTATCGCGCACATGTCGTTCGTGCGCACCGCCGCCACCGATGTCTCGGGCTTCCTCGTCGCGATCGCGATCATCCTCATTGTGAATGCGACCGGAACCCTCTCGCTGGGGGTGTTCCTCGCGGGCATCGCTGCGGGGCAGATCGTCGCGACAGTCATCGGCTGGTTGCTTGTGCCCCGCTCCGATCGACATCTCGTCGGACTCCGCGGTGCCGCGATCGCCCCTGTCTGGCGCTATGGCATGTGGCGGGGACTGCAGCAGGTGCTGCGCCCCAGCCTGTTCACGGTGCTGCGTCTGCTGGTGCTTGCGGGCGCCGGACTCACCGCGGTCGGCCTGCTCGAAGCTGCGCGCACGTACACATCGCCACTGATCCTGGTGATCGGTGGGCTCTCGTCGTTCCTGTTCGTGCGCTTCGCCGACCAGCACAGGGCAGGCGCGGGAGGCTCCGTCCGTGAGGCGGACCGCGTCGTGGGCTTCCTCCTGATCGGCACGGTCCTGATGAGCGTCGTCGCCGTGGCGCTGGTTCCCTGGGTGAGTCCGCTTCTCTTCGACGTCGAGGTCGATCCGCTCGCGGTGGTCGCCTGGCTCGCGTATGGGATGTCCGTCGCGATCGTCACCCCGTACGGCGCACTGGGAGCGGTCGGAGGCAAGCAGGTGGCGGTGTTCCTGATCCGCCTCTCGGACACCATCCTCGCGATCATCGCCGTGATCGTGATGCTCGCGTGGGGAGCGGAACCGTCGACTCTCCCGTTCGCGCTCGCGGTGGCCTCGATGCTCGGCGGTCTGGGGCTGCGGTGGCTCGTCGTCGCCGACGGTCGAACCGAGAGGCCGCCGCGGTAACAGGTGGCCGCGGGGCGAATGGTAGGTTTAGGCCCTGTCTTCGACTGAGGGGGTTGGCGATGGAAGATGTTCCTTACGGACGTATTCTGCGCGAGGGATGGGTGGTCATCGTCGTGCTCGCGGTGTTCGGGGCCGGCATGGGGTGGCTCGTGACCAAGATGCTTCCAGAGACCTATGCGGCGACGTCGACTCTCCTGCTGCGCGTCGACTCGACCGAGGCATCGCTGTTCGAGCGCAACCAGTTCAGCCTGGCGCGCATCAAGTCGTATCCGCCGCTGGTCGACAGTCCGGAGGTCATCGACGCCGTACGCGACGACCTCGACCTCGACGACGACGAGTACCCCGACCGCGACATCCGGCGAATGGTATCGGCCGAGAACACGGCTGACACCGTGCTGCTCGTGGTCCGCGCCGACGCGCCGACCGCCCAGCTCGCAACGGACATCGCCAATTCGGCCGCGACCCACCTGTCCGAGTTGATCGGTGAGACCGAGAACGACGAGGATGACGCGCGCTACACCGTGGCGCTCGATCAGGTGCTGCCGGCGGTCGCACCGCTTGCTCCGATCTCGCCGCAGGTGACGGCGATCACAGGGCTCGGCGGCATCGCGGGTCTCGCGCTCGGAGCGATCGTCGCCGTATACCGCACCACGACCAACCGGCGTCTGCGCACGATCTCGGATGTCCGACGCTCGTCCGGCCTTCCCGTCATCGGGCAGATACCGAGACGCAGCCGTCTGCGCCAGGACGCGAACTCCGGAGCGGCGGTCGCCTACGAGGAAGCGGCAGGAAACCTCGTCGCGCTCGCCGGAGGCGGCGTGCGCACACACGTGGTCGTCCCGGCCACAGACGACGCGATTGACGACGAGGCGATCACGGGGATGCTCGAGGCCCAGCGGCTGATCGGTGCGACCGCATGCGTCGTGGACACGAGAGAATCGCACGTGAAGGGCCACGGTCACACGCTCAACGAGGTGCTCGAGGGCGAGCCGATCTCGACCGATGAGGAGACCGACGCGGTCTTCGTCGCCGACGATCCCATCCCGCTCGAGAAGCTGGTCTCGGAGCTTCCCGGCATCATCGCGGCCATGCATGAGGCGTTCGACGTGGTGGTCGTCGTATGCGATCCCGGGGCCTCAGCGCTCATCGAGAAGCTGGTGGGTCCGGGGGCGGGTGTCATCATCAACGTGAAGCACAACTCCACGTCCGCGACCGATCTGGTGGCCGTCACGACGCGCCTGCGGGTCATGGGCGTGCGCCCGGTGGGCGTGGTGATGCTGCACACGGGTTCGAGGTCCCTCGGCTCGATCGCCGAGTCATGGCGGATCTCCGACCGTGATCCGGCTCAGGTTCTCGCGGGCGCCGGAGGCTCGCATGCCCGCTCTGACTGACACCCGTCGCCAACCCCGGCAGCAGTCCGCTCACCACCCGAGCACCGCGCGGGTGACGGCGGTGGGCGCTCTCTACGTGCTGATCATCGTCAGCGTGATCCCGTGGCGAAGCGCGACGATCTACTCCGGCGGTGCCGATGGTGTGGTGGTCGCCAAGGCGTTCATCGCTGTGCTCGCGTTCGCCGCCACCCTCGCCCTGGCCGCGCGGACGCGCGAGCGGGTCGCCGTAGGGATCGCCCCTGCATGTGTGATCGCCCTCGCTCTGCTGGTGAGTGTGCTGGGTTCGGTTCTCGCGGGCAACGACTCCGCGACGATCATCCTCGTCGGCAGGATGTTCCTGGTGATGGCCACGATCCTCTTCCTGCTCACGACAGTCCCCTGGGTGACGAGCATCGTGTGCCTCCTCGCAGCGATGGCCTCGGTGGCGGTCGTCGCCGCCGTCACGGGCCTGCCGAGCCTCGCGGCCAGTGGTCGCCTCGGTGGCGGCATCCCGGAGATCCATCCGAACGAGCTCGCGGGACTCGTGGCCGCGCCGATCATCGGACTGGTGATCCTGATGCTGCGCAACGGCGTGCGGGTGTGGCGCCTGCTCGCCGCGGTCGTCCTGGTGGGGATCGCCGTGGCCAGCGGATCGCGGACCGGGCTGCTCGCGATCGTCGTCGGAATCGGCGTCGCCGTTCTGGTCAACGGGATCCGCGACCGCAGCGTGCTCTATCTGCTTCTCGGAGCTCTCCCGCTCGGTTACGCCATCGGCTCGTTCACCGACGTGTTCGGCAGCCTGGCCACGAGAGCGGGTTCCAACGACACGTCCACCGCGCTCGACTCGCGCTTCGACGTGTGGAGGGTCGTGCTCGGCTGGGACTGGGGTGAATGGCAGAAGTGGATCGGCATCGGGCTCTCGGCCAAGAAGATCCCTGTCGACATCAAGTGGCGTGACGAGCAGGTGCTCGACAGCAGCTGGGCGTCGCTGCTCGCCCAGACCGGCCTCATCGGCACGGCGCTGATCGCGGCACTCATCGTGTGGTGCGTGGCGAGCGCGCTGATCTCGTCTCGGCGTCGGTGGCTCATCACGCCGTTGCTGACGCTCGTCATCATCCGCTCCGTCACCGAGAGCGGGCTGATCGACAGCGCTACGGCCTTCATCCTGTTCTTCGTGGTGGCCTCGCTGCTCACACATCGGTCGCGACATGCGGACGACCCCGTGGGACCCGAATACGATCGGGTCGACGGGCGCAGGTCGCACCACCTGAGTCTCACCTAGAATGTCGGTATATCCGTGTCATCGACGCGGAGAACCGGTGCGCGGAGGAGGGGACCAGTGTCTGAGTCGCTCAACGAGCCGCGTCGGCGGATGGGGTGGCGAGGATGGGCGATCGCCGGCGTGATCGCGGCGCTCCTCATCGGCGGAACGGTCTGGGGTGTGCTGGCGAACAGCGACTCCAGCGAGGGGAATCCCGGCGCTTCGGCATCCCCCGGCGCCACGGGCAGCCCGGGGCCGACACCGACGCCTCAGCCCACTGAGTTCGAGACGCCGTCGCCCGGCTCCACCGACGCGGTCGTCAAACCCGACGCGGGCGATGAGGTGCCGATCGACGAGCCGGCGCCGCCCGTGCAGGGCGTCGTCTCAGAGGTCACGGCGCTCGAGGCCATCACTGCCGGCAACGACATCCCGGGAGAGCCGAGCGGGCCGGCGATTCAGGTGACGGTGCGGCTGACGAACGAGTCGGACGAGGCTGTCGATACCGCAGGCGCGAACGTCACCCTCACGTATGGCGGTGACGACAGACTTCCGGCGGCCGGTCTCACGGGAGACGCTTCGTCGGTCTGGCCGGCATCGATCGCAGCGGGCGACAGCGCAGAAGCGATATTCCAGTTTGCAGTTCCCTCTTCTCCTGAGGGGGACCTGCGTGTTACCGTCGATATATTGGCCTCTGCGCCAAACGTCATCTTCGTAGGCCCACGACCCTAGGTCGTCAGCACCGAGCGACGTAATACTGGGGAATCATCGTTCGGTGCCGATGTAGGGGTCGCGCACGAACGGTCCATCATCTGGGGAGATGAACGATGGGCACTACAGCAATGTCTTGGGGACGCCGCGGACGCGGTGCATTGATCGCGATCGCGGTGACGCTCGCCGTCGCCTTCGGATCGCTGGTGACGATGTCGCCCGCGCAGGCGGACGTGAGTCCACCGGCCGGAGAGGCCTCGACGGTCACCGCTGATTCGCTGCCGACGGTGCAGATCAACGGCATCGTCTGGGATCAGGCCGTGGTCGGCAACGTCGTGTACGCCGCCGGCAAGTTCACCAGCGCACGCCCCGCAGGGGCGGCCGCCGGCACGAATGAGACGCCGCGGTCGAACCTCCTGGCCTACGACATCCGCACCGGGGTGCTGATCGCGTCGTTCGCGCCGTCGATCAACGGCCAGGTGCGTCAGGTCGAGGCATCGCCAGACGGCACTCGCCTCTACATCGTCGGCGACTTCACGACCGTGAACACCCAGACCCGCAACCGCGTGGCGGCGTTCGACCTGCCCAGCGGAAACCTCGCGGCGTTCAACCCGAACTCCAACGGCGTCACCTCGGGTGTCGCCGCGACCAACGACACCGTGTACATCACCGGCACGTTCGGTCGCGTCTCCGGCAACGACCGCTCCGGCGCCGCAGCGTTCACCCGCGCCGGCGCTCTGCTGCCCTGGGCCCCGGCGCTCGAAGGCCGGCAGGGTCGTGTCGTGACCGTCTCTCCCGCGGGCGACAAGGTGGTCCTCGGCGGCAACTTCCAGACTCTCAACGGCAGCTCGAACCCGGGCTACGGCCTGGCCATGGTCTCGGCATCCGACGCCTCCCTGCTGCCGTTCTCGGCGAACAACGTCATCCGCAACGCCGGACTCGACGCGGCGATCCTCTCGCTCAAGTCGTCCGGCGACGACATCTACGGCACCGGCTACGTGTTCGGCGCCGGTGGCAACCTCGAGGGCTCCTTCCGCGCATCGTGGTCGAGCGGCGACCTCGTCTGGGTCAACGACTGCCACGGCGACCAGTACGACGTGGAGCCGATGGGCGACACCGTGTACGCGGCCGGTCACTCGCACTACTGCGGCAGCCTCGAAGGCGGTTTCCCGCAGAGCGACCCCTGGTCCTTCTACCGCGGTCTCGCGGTCTCGAAAGACGTCGCGCGGACGACGCCCTACGGACTGAACCTCGGATACTACGACTTCGGCGGCAACCCGGCGCCCAAGCTGCTGCACTGGTTCCCCGCTTTCAACGCGGGAAACGTCAGCGGCGCATCGCAGGGCCCGTGGTCGGTCAGCTCCAACAGCGAGTACCTCGTCTACGGCGGTGAGTTCACCCGGGTGAACAACACCGGTCAGCAGGGTCTCGCCCGCTTCGCGGTGACGTCGAAGGCGCCCAACGCGCAGGGTCCGATCCTCTGGAACACGGCCTGGCCTGCCTCGTCGATCGCCCTCACGGGCGGATCGGTCCGCGTCAGCTGGCCGCTCAACTACGACCGTGACAGCGAGTACCTGAAGTACGAGGTGCTGCGCGACAACGCGGTCGTCAAGACCTATGAGAACGTCCGGTCGAAGTCCGCCGACTGGGGGCTCCCTCCGATGGCGTTCGTCGACACCACCGTCACGAACGGAACCACGTACACGTACCGCGTGCGTGCCACCGACAACGAGGGACACTCGATCCTCGGTGGGACGACGACCGTGACGGCATCCGGATCCGCGGCCCCGAGCGCGTACCGCACCGCGGTGCTCGATGACGCACCGCTGAACTACTGGCCCCTCGACGACTCGTCGGCCACGCTCTCGTACGACTGGGCCGGTGCATCCGACCTCGCCGTGCGCAGCGGCGTGACCCGCGGAACCACCGGTGCCATGCTCTCGGACTCGCGCAGCGCGTCGAGCTTCGACGGCTCCGGCGAGGGCTTCGCGTCGACGACATCGGCGATCGCCGGTCCGAACACGTTCGGCATCGAGGCCTGGTTCAAGACGACCGCCACCAACGGTGGAAAGATCGTCGGATTCGGCAACAGCTCCACCGGCACCTCCGGCAGCTACGACCGCCACGTCTACATGGAGCCGAGCGGACAGGTCACCTTCGGTGTCTACCCGGGGTCGTCGCAGACGATCAGCTCGGCCAGCGCGTTCAACGACGGGCAGTGGCACTACGTGTCGGCGGGTCTGAGCGACGGCGGCATGGTGCTCTACATCGACGGCGTCCGCGTCGCCCAGCGCACCGATGTCACGTCGGCGCAGTCGTACAACGGCTACTGGCGAGTCGGAGGCGACAGCCCGTGGTCGGGAGCAGCCTTCTTCCCCGGTCAGATCGACGACGTCGCCATCTACGGCGCCCCGCTGACCCGCGAGCAGGTCGCTTCGCACTACACGGCATCCGGTCGTGAGCTCGAGGGATCGACCGCTCCGGCTGACGCGTACGGCGCGGCCGTGTACGCCGCAGACCCGGCGCTGTACTGGCGACTCGGCGAGTCGACGGGCGACACCGCAGCGGATGCCTCGGGCTACAACCAGAAGGGCACCTACTTCGGCAGCGTCAGCAAGGGCGCCGACGGAGCCCTCGCCGGTGTGACCAACAAGGCGGCCTCGTTCGAGGGTGGCCAGGTCATCAGCCAGAACTCCTACACGAACCCCCGCTCGTACTCGCTCGAGGCATGGTTCAAGACGAGCACGACCACCGGTGGCAAGATCATCGGCTTCGGCAACAGCTCGAACGGCAACTCCTCGGGCTACGACCGTCACGTCTACATGACACCGGACGGCAAGCTCATCTACGGAGTGTGGGTCGGCTTCGCCGACACGCTGCAGACCTCCGCGTCGTACAACGACGGCCAGTGGCACCAGGTGGTCGCCACGCAGGGCGCCACCGGAATGCGCCTCTACGTCGACGGCGTGGAGCAGGGGTCCAACGGCCAGACGAACGCTCAGGACTACACCGGGTACTGGCACGTGGGCGGCGACGTCACGTGGGGTCCGGGCGACTGGGAGTTCGACGGATCGATCGACGAGGTCGCGGTCTACCTGTCGCCGCTGTCCGGAACGACCGTCTCGCAGCACTACGCGCTGGGAACCACGGGAGCGCCCGCGAACATCGCACCGACGGCGAGCTTCACGAACACCGTGACCAAGCTCGGCCTCGCGGTCGACGCGAGCGCCTCCGCGGATGCCGACGGCACGATCGCGAGCTACAGCTGGAACTGGGGCGACGGAACGCCTGCGGGCACCGGAGCCACGGCGACGCACACCTACGCGGTCGCGGGCTCCTACACGGTGACCCTCACGGTGACGGACGACAAGGGCGCGACGGGCACGTCGACGTCCGTCGTCGAAGCCGTCGCGAACCAGGCGCCGGTCTCCTCGTTCACCTCCGCCGCCACCGACCTGAAGGCCGATGTCGACGCGAGCGCCTCGCAGGACACCGACGGCACGATCGCCGGCTACTCGTGGAACTGGGGTGACGGGTCGGCCGCAGGATCGGGCAAGACCGCGACCCACACGTACGCGGCAGCGGGAACGTACACCATCACGCTCACCGTGACCGATGACGAGGGAGCGACGTCGCAGACGACGGCGTCGATCACGGTCACGGCGCCGGTGGGAGCGGTGACCTACGCCACCGACTCGTTCAACCGCACGGTCGCCAGCGGCCTCGGTACCGCGAACACCGGGGGAGCGTGGACCCTGTCGAACACGGCATCCAACTACCTCGTCAGCGGCGCCTACGCGGCGTTCCAGCAGCCGGCCGGAGGAGCGCAGCGGTACGCGTACCTCACGGGCGTCTCCTCGACCGACACCGCAGTCGACGTCGACGTGGTGCTGCCGCAGCTCCCGACCGGGGGCAGCGCGTACTACACGGTGGCCGCACGTCGTGTGGGCACGGAGGACTACCGGTCGCGCGTCATCGTCTCGCCGACCGGCGGGGTCCAGCTGCAGCTGCAGCAGACGGCTACCGTCCTGACGACCGCCTCGACCGGGCTGACCGTGAGCGCCGGTGACGCACTGCACGTGCGCACCGAGGCCACGGGCACCTCGCCGACAACGGTCAGGGCCAAGGTGTGGAAGGTCGGCACGGCTGAGCCCGCGAACTGGACCTCGTCGACGACGAGCTCCACCGCTGGTCTGCAGTCGGCCGGACACGTCGGTCTCGGCGTGTATCTCGGCGGCTCGGTCACCAACGTGCCGTTCCAGACCCGGTTCGACAACTTCTGGGCAGGATCCACGACGGGCGGCCCGACGCCTCCCGCCAACCAGGCGCCGGTCGCCGCATTCACCAGTTCGGTGAGCGGGCTCTCGGCCACGGTGAACGGATCGACCTCGACCGACGCCGACGGCACCATCGCCTCGTACGCCTGGGACTTCGGAGACGGAGCCACGGCCACGGGCGTCACGCCCGCTGCGCATGCATATGCTGTCGCAGGCACGTACCAGGTGAAGCTGACGGTCACGGACGACAAGGGTGCGACCGGAACGGTCACCAAGGCGGTCACGGTGACGGCGGGCCCGGTCAACCAGAACCCTGTCGCATCGTTCACGGCGACTCCGACCGATCTCACGGTCGCGGTCGACGGCACGGCATCGACGGATCCTGACGGCTCTGTCGCCTCGTATGCGTGGAACTTCGGTGACGGGGCGACCGCCACCGGGTCGACCGCTTCGCACCCGTATGCCGCAGCGGGCACATACACGGTGACGCTGACGGTGACCGACAACCTCGGCGCGGTGAACACCGTGACGAAGTCCGTGACGGTGGTCGCTCCGGCCGGTGCGGCCTTCGCCGCCGACGACTTCGGTCGGGCGAACGGCACGCTCGGGACGGCCCAGACCGGTGGTGTCTGGACGCAGACGAGCGGAGCGGCGAACGTCGCGATCGACAACGGGGCAGCGAAGTTCACGACGCAGGCGGCGGGGCAGACTCGCACGGCATCGTTGAACTCCGCCACCTCGACGAGCACGGATCTGACGTTCACCGTGACCGCGCCGGCGATGCCGGCCGGAGCGCGCGTCTACGTCGCGGCACTCGCTCGGGTCGTCGGGTCGGATGACTACCGGGCGCGGTGGCTGATCGGTGCCGACGGATCGGTGACGGCACAGCTCGCCCGCGGTGGCACGGCATTGGTCTCGCAGAACATGGCGGGCTTCACGTTCGCCGCCGGAACGGTATATAACGTGCGGGTGCAGGCATTCGGCACGGGTACGACGACGCTCCGGAGTAAGCTCTGGGCGGCGGGAACGACGGAGCCGGCTGCCTGGCAGCTGTCCACGACCGATTCCACCGCAGCACTGCAGACCGCCGGTTACGTCGGGATCTCGACCTACGCGGGATCCGGCTTCACCAGTGTTCCGTACACCCTGACATTCGACGACTTCCGAGCACGAGGAGTGACGCCCTGACTTTCGCAGATTCGTACCGGAGCCTCGCGGCCGCCCAGAAGGGGCGTGCACGCGGGGCTCCTGCGTACTCGGTCTTCATCAACCGTCCCGTCGGCCGGGTCATCGCAGCCGGCGCATTCACCGCAGGGCTCGTGCCGAATCAGGTCTCTCTGATCAGCGCGGCCTTCACCTTCACGGGGATCGTGCTCCTGGCGACGGTCCCGCCGTCGATCGTGCTCGGGATCATCGTCTGGCTGCTCCTCGCGGTCGGCTATGCCTGGGACAGCGCAGACGGTCAGGTCGCGAGGCTCCGTGGAGGAGGCTCGCTCGCGGGGGAGTGGCTCGACCACGTGCTGGACTCCACCAAGCTCGTCGCTCTTCCGCTCGCAGTCGCCATCGGCTGGTACCGGTTCTTCCCGCTGCCGTCGGACCTCTGGCTTCTGGTGCCGCTCGGCTTCGCGGTCATCTCGACGGTGACGTTCTTCGGGATGATCCTGAACGACCTGCTGCGCGGCAAGAAGGGCGTTGCGCAGGCGGCTCAGGCCGGTGGGTTCTCACTCGGGCGCTCTCTGCTCGGGCTTCCGACGGACTACGGCATCCTCTGTTTCGCGTTCGTGCTGTGGGGCTGGCCGCAGGCTTTCATGCTGATATACAGCCTCCTGGCCCTCGCCGCGCTGCTGTACTTGGCCGCCGCTCTGGCCATATGGTTCCGGAAGATGTCAGCGCTCGGCTGAGCCCGCACGCGCTCCGAATGCTGACAGTCTGTAGACCAGTATCAGCGAATCCTCAGCCACTGCGCAGGGAATTCAGGCTATTGTCTACGACAATCCGCCACCGAAGTCGGATGTCGTAGCTGCCACACCCGACCCTGCAGTGACGAGAAGCACATCGGAGACCCTCCCCCATGCGTAAAAACTCCCTCCCCCTGATCGCAGCTTTATCCGCACTACTCCTTCCCTTCGCCTCCGTGGCCCCCGCCGCCGCCGCAGAGAGCTCAGGCGTGGTCCTCATCCAGGACTCGATGACGCGAACCGTCGCCAAGGGCCTAGGGGCCGCGCCCGACGGCCGAACGTACGACGCCTCACCGCTGACCTCGATCTCGGTCGCCAACGGCAAGGCGAAGCTGTCCGCCGCCGCGCCGGGTGCCACCGTGACCGCGCGACCCGTCGGTCTCTCCGTCCGCGACTCCACTCAGTCGACGGTCTTCACGCTTCCGCAGCTGCCCAAGTCCGGTTCGGGTGTGTACGTGAGCCTGCAGTCGCGACTCACGGCCGACGGCTTCTATCAGACGCAGGTCCGCGTGGATCCGAAGGGCGTGGTTCTTCTCGAGACGCTCCGCGTGAACGCGGGGGTGCAGACGAGCCTCGGCCACGCGTGGGTTCCCGAGCTCCGTGTGAAGGCTGGCGTCCCGTTCGTCCTCGAGACCCGCCTCGCTGGGACGACCGCAGTCACGGTCGATGCACGGGTGACCGCGGCAGGAACGAAGCCGACCACGTGGAAGCTCTCTGTCACGGATCGCTCGGCGAAGCGCCTCGCGGCCCAGGGGCGCGTGGGGGTGCGGCTCTATGTCTCGCGGAGCACACCCGCGCTGGCAGCCCTCTTCGATGACCTCACCGTCACCGCGAAGGCGACGACGACGCCTGCTCCGCCGACGACTCCGACGACTCCGACGACTCCGACGACTCCCACGACTCCCACGACTCCCACGACTCCCACGACACCGACGGCTCCCGCCGGTGCGGCCGGAGCGGCCCCGGTCTGGAACGTCGCCGGCGCGAGGACAGGCGCGGGGTCGGCGCTCGTCGGAACCACGAAGTATCCGGTTCCCGCTGGAGCGCTCTTCGTCAGCCCGAACGGCACAGCGGCCGGCTCGGGTACCTCCGCGGCCCCCTTCGCCACGGTCCAGGCCGCGGTCGACCGGGCGCCTTCAGGTTCGACGCTCGTGCTTCGCGCGGGCTCGTATCACGAGACGGTCGTGATCCCCGCGGGCAAGAAGATCACGATCCAGTCCTATCCGGGTGAGGCGGTCTGGTTCGACGGCGCCTCGACCCTGAAGAACTGGCAGGCTTCCAGCGGTCGCTGGTTCAGCGCGGACTGGAAGTACGACTTCGATTCGACGCCGTCCTTCACCAAGGGCGAGGCCGACGGAACAGAACCCGGCTGGCGGTGGCTGAACGCGGCGTATCCCATGGCCGCGCACCCCGAGCAGGTCTGGATCGACGGCGCCGCTCAGGCCGAGGTCTCTTCGCTGGCGGCGCTGAAGCCGGGCACCTTCTTCACCGACGTGGCGAACGACCGGCTCTATCTCGGGAGCGACCCTGCAGGCCGCACGGTGCGCGCGTCGACTCTGACCAAGGCGCTTTCGCTGCGCGGGGAAGGCGCGGTCGTCCGAGGCATCGGCGTCCGCAACTACGCGACGTCCGTCTGGATGATGGGCGCCGTCACCGTCGAAGCGCCGAAGGCGACGATCGAGAACGTCGTGATCTACGACACGGCGTCGACCGGACTCTTCGTCGGCGCCTCGAACGCGACGGTGCGCGATGTGACGCTGGCTCGCAACGGCCTGATGGGGCTCGGCGCCAACTACGCTGACGCGCTGACGATCGATGACCTCCTCGCCGTCGAGAACAACGCCGAGCACTTCAACACATCGCCCGTGTCCGGCGGCGTGAAGATCGCGAAGTCGCGGGGAGTCACCGTGAGCGATTCCGCCCTGCTGCGCAACGACGGCCCAGGGGTGTGGCTCGATCAATCGGTCTACGACGTTCGCATCACAGGATCCGACCTCGTCGAGAACAGGGGTGCCGGCGCTTTCCTCGAGTTGTCCCAGAAGATCGATTTCGTCAACAACCTCGTCCTTCGGAACGCGGGCAACGGCGTCAAGATCAACAACACCGGCGGCGTGAACCTGTGGAACAACACGATCATCGGCGGCGACCGGGCTGTGAACATCGTGCAGGACAGCCGCAGCTCCACGGATTCGTCCGTCCCGGGACACAATGCTCGGCGCCCGTTCCCGGATTCGACGATGCCGTGGCTGATCCGCGACATCTCGATGGGGAACAACGTCATCGGTGAGAGCGCCGGAAACTGCACGGTGTGCGTCGAGGACTACACGCACCGGTACACCCCGGCCGACCTCAACATCCGCTCGGACGGAAATGTGGTGCAGCGAAACAGCGCTGCGGCGCCCACTTGGTTCGTCATCTGGTCGCGTGGCACGGCCAATGTGAACCCGTATGTGTTCACGACGTGGGCGGATTACCGGACGACGACAGGGCAGGACGCGAACTCCACCGCGGTCGAGGGCAGGAAGGCGACGGATGCCTCGGGAAGGCTGCTCGCGGGTGTGACGGCCCCCGCCAGAGGTCTTCCGGCGATCGTGGCGACGATCCTCGGATCGACGACACCCACGATCGGGGCCCGGTTCCCCTGATCGCGATCCGGTTCCCCTGATCGGGGACCGGTGCCCCTCATCGCGACTCCCGACCTTCGGTGAGGGCGTGTCATCAACCCAGAAGGGCCGAGGCGGTGATCGCCTCGGCCCTTCGTGTCACGGATGACTGACTACTGTGCGGGTCCTGCCCAGAAGTCGTCGTACGTGTAGACGACAGGCACGGCCGTCGCGCTGGACGACAGGTAGCTGTTCACGCCCACGTAGCCGGGGGCCTGCAGCGAGGCCGTGGCATCGGTCGCCGAAAGGGTCCACGCTGTCGGTTCTGCGGTGGCGGTGCGCCAGACCTTCGCCTTGAGGGTCGTCGGGTTGGTGCCCGTCACCTGGAACTTCACGCTCAGCTGGTCGGCGCTCGTGATCGTCAGACCGGGGACGGTCGTCGACGAGAGGACCGTCTCGACCCCGGCGATCGTCTTCGTCAGCCAGAGGGACACGACGCCGTTCGACGCCACGCGGAACTTCGCCCGGTAGTCGTTGGCAGTGTCGATCTGTCGTCCGAGAGCGGAGAAGTAGAACCCGCCACCGGTGGACGGCTGGTTGAACGCCACCGTGAACCGTTCCTCGGTGTTCGTCGACGGCGTCGAGCCGGCGAGCGAGGCCGAGTAGTTGTTCCCCGCCGACAGGGTGACGGTTCCGCCGGTGCCGTTGACGGCGAACTTGCTCAGGGCCGTCGCGCTGGTCGGGAACATGGTCCACGCGCCGCCGGTGGTGGTCGCGGTGCCCCATCCGTTGGTGCCCGTCCGGGTGAAGGCATCCTGCGCCCACACCTGCGGTGCCGCGACGGTGACCGACTTCGTCGTGGTGGCTGTCGCCCCCCGATCGTCCGTCACCGTCAGGGTCACGGTGTAGGTGCCCCCGGCTGCGTAGGTGTGGGAAGACGTCGCTCCCGAAGCGGTGCCGCCGTCGCCGAAGTCCCAGGCGTAGGACGCGACGGTTCCGTCCGCATCCGCTGAGCCCGAGCCGTCGACAGCCACAGCGAGGTTCGCCACCGAGGTGGTGAAGGCCGCAGAGGGTGCCTGGTTCGGCGCCACGGTGACGTCATGCGTCACGGTCGCCGTGCCACCTCGGTTGTCCGTCACCGTGAGCTTCACGGTGTAGGTGCCGGCGCTCGCATAGGTGTGGGACGCCGTCGCTCCGGATCCGGTGCCGCCGTCACCGAAGTCCCAGGCGTAGATGTCGATGGTCCCGTCAGGGTCCGTCGATGTCGTGGCATCCACGGTCACTGCGAGCAGGTTCGCCGCGGTCGTGAACGCCGCTGTCGGATCCTGGTTCGGCGCCAGCGTCGTCGTGACGGCCCGCGTCTTGGTGGCAGTGGCGCCGTTGTCGTCCTTCACCGTGAGAGTCACGGTGAAGTCGCCTGCCGTCGTATAGGTGTGGGTCGTGGTGGCGCCGGTGCCGGTCGTGCCGTCACCGAAGTCCCACTCGTACGACGCGATCGTGCCGTCGAGGTCGGACGATGCCGATCCGTCGAGCGCGACGTCGAGGTGATCCGTGGTGGCGCTGATCGCCGCGGTGGGAGCCTGGTTAGGGGCGACCGTGACCGACCGGGTGAGGGTGTTGACGAGCGAGGTGCTGTCCGTCACCTTCAGCGTGATCGTGTAGGTGCCCCCGGCGGTGTAGACGTGCGACGCCGTCGCCCCCGTCGCGACCGTGCCGTCACCGAAGTCCCACGCGTAGGCGAGCGGCCCCCCGTCGGCATCGGTCGACGTGCTCGCGTCGACGTCGATCTTCAGCTTGTCGGCCACCGAGGTGAATGCCGCCACCGGTGCACGCCCGGGAACGGTGCGGCCGCTCGCTGCGAAGTGATCGCGAACCCGCTGCTCCGAGAGCACCGAGGGGTACACGGCGACCTCGTCGAGCGTTCCGGCGATGTAGTTGCTGGACGTGCTGCCCCACGTCCTGTCCGCGCCGATGCGCCAGTATCCGCGGTAGTTCTCCGAACCCGCCATCGAGTTGCTGCCGACGAGCTGCGTATCGAGCCACAGCCTCATCCCATCGGCGCCCTGAGTGGCGACCACGTGGTGCCATTGGCCGTCGTTGTAGGAGGTGGGGGTGACCAGGGTCGTCTGCGGCTGACCGCTTCCGAACTGCACCTTTCCGTCGCTCTGCATGATGACGTGTCTGTCGTACTGGGTGCTGAGCCCGCTGGTGGCGTTGCCGAATCCGATCAGCGTGCCGCCCTTGTTGCTCGTCGTCTTGAACCACAGCTCTGCGCTGTAGGTGGTCGGCGCCGTCCAGGGCTCCTGCGCGACCACGAGCGCGGTCGTGCCGTTGAAGGTGGTCGCGGTTCCGGTCCCGATCGCGGACGTCTGCCCGCGGGTCACGGTTCCGGCGAGATTGCCCGTCGTCCCGCCGGAGGCGGAGTCGACGATGGTGCCTGCCGCCGTCTCGTTGAGACGCCAGTAGAGATCGGGCTTGTCCGTCGACACCGCGGCGCCGTAGACATCGGTCGGAGCTGCGGTCCACGCGGCCGAACGCCCGCTCGCGAGGTAGTGCGACTGGATGTCGGCCGGAGTCAGGGCGGACGGGTACACCGCCACGTCGTCGATCGTGCCCGCGAGACCGGCGTTGGTCGGCTTGTTGGTGAAGCCGTTCGTCTGGTCTGCGCCGATGCGCCAGTAGCCGTCGTAGATCTTCGGCGAGGTGCGTGCCTGATCGCGATCCACGCGCTTGCCGTCGACGAAGAGCTGCATGCCCTCGGCGCCCACGGTGCCCACGATGTGGTGCCAGTTGCCGTCGTTCACCGCGGTGCGGCTGAAGATCGTGCGGTAGGAGCCGTCGTTGATCGCGAAGTTCGCGCGTCCCGAGTTGTCGAGGTAGAGCACTCGGTCGGTGATCCCCGACGTCGACGTGCCCGTGGCGGAGTCGCCGAAGCCGACGATCCGCCCGCCCCTCGTGTTGGTGGTCTTCACCCACGCCTCGACCGTCGCGGCCGGCGTCGCGGTGCTGACATCCTGCGTCGTCATCTTGGGCGTGCTTCCCCCGGCAGAGGTGATCGCCGCGTTGGAGTCGTTGAGCAGTGCGCCCGACGAGCCGAGCGTGAGGCTCGTGGCCGTACCGGGTGCGTTCCCCACGTCGTCGTACAGCCGCGTTCCGGTCGTCTCGTCGAGGCGCCAGAGGTGGCTGGCACCGCTTGCCCTCACCGCTGCGCGGTACGTGGCGGTCGGCGTGCTCGACACGGTCACATAGGGCGACCAGGCGCTCCACTGCACGTTGCCGTCGGCATCCTTGGCCCTGACCTGGTAGCGCACCTGCGCTCCCGGCGTCTGGCCGCTGTCGGTGATGCTCAGGCTCGGCAGGTTCCAGAACCGGCCGTCGGTGCGGGTGAAGGTCGCGATCTTGACGGAGGGGCTGCGGAACACGTCGTACGTGATCGTGGCGTTGTCGCGATCCCAGACGCTGGTGAACGGGACCCTCACCACTCCGGACTCGTTCGAGTACGGCGCGGGGGTGAGGCCGGCGTTGTAGACCGGGGCGACGGCGTGCGGCGAGACGTTCGTCTTGCCGAACCGGACGAGGCCCTGCTGCGCCACGTTGTTCACCTTCGGGAACTCGCCGCCCAGAACGACGTAGTTCGCGTTTCCGGTGACCGACCATGCGGCTTGACGCGCGCTCGTGTAGGTGCCGAACTCGAGATCGGGGTACCAGTTGAGCTGCTCCGTGTAGGGAAGACCGGTGAAGTCCCACCCGTAGGCGTCCTTCTTGGTGATCACGCCACCCGTGGGCGTGGTGCTCTCGGCGATCGCCTTCACCCAGCGCGAGCGCGGGTTGGTGTCGCCGAAGGCGCCGACAACGCTGCAGTCGTGCTTGTGCGAGACGGAGTAGAGCACGCCGCCCTGCGGGAAGCTCGCATACGTGTCACCGAGGCAGTCGTTGAGCCAGTTGATCTGCCCGGTGTAGGGGTCAGCCGCGAAGGTCCCCTCGAATGATGCTCCTGCACCGAACGCGTACCCGGTGCCGTAGACCTGCGTGCCGTCGGTGCTGAGGCTCGAGATCGCTCCGTTGAGCCCGGCGGTCTTGATCTTGTCGGTGGCGGCCCAGGGGAGTGCGGCCCCGGTCGCGGTGTCGACAGAGGCCATGCCGTATGCGGGTGCCCCGTTGAGAGTGGTGAACGAGCCGCCGATGATGACGCGGGAGGAGTCGGGCGACATCAGCATGTCCCACACGAATCCGTCGCCGGCCGCAGACGGAGCCCACGACGTGATCGTCTTGGAGGTGGTGTTCCAGGCCGCCAGCTCGCTGCGCGGCTGACCGCCGCTGGAGCGGAAGTTGCCGCCCACGTAGACGGTGTCGCCCGCGAAGGCGAAACCTCTCACCTGTCCGTCCGTGCGGGGCGCCCAGTCGAGCATCGCGCCGGTGGCGACGTCGAAGGCCGCGACGTGCGCGCGGGCCTGACCGTCGACGGCCGTGAAGTCGCCGCCGAAGTAGACGGTCTTGCCGTCGGGGGTGACTCGTACGACGAGTCCCTGAGCGTCGAAGGAGTGGCTGAAGTTCGGAACGGGGTTTCCCGTGGTGATGTCGAACGCGAACACGTTGTTCGCGTCGATCTCGCCCGGCCCGCCGACGGCGACCCCCGGCGGGCGTGCCTTCGTGAAGCTGCCCGTGACGTACACCGTGTTCCCGGCCACGACCTGACTCCACACGACACCGTTGATCTGCCAGGTGGGCAGGACGTCAGCGGTGACGGTGTTGGGCTGTCCTGGTGTGTCGGCGGACGCTGACTCGGTGGGCAGAGCGATGAATGCGATCGCGGCCAGGGCTGTCGCGGCGGTGGCGATCGTGGCGATCACGCGACGGAGACGGTCTGCTCCGCGAGCGGTGCGTGTCATGGAGGTTCCTCGTGTCGGGAAGCGGTCGGAATCGGTGGTCGCGGACGGGCTCAGCGTGGACATGTCAGCCGAGCCCTCCGCGGAAGACGGCGGATGTATGGTCGCCGTCGAAGTCGACGACCACGGTGACCTCGTCGCGCGCATCCACGGGGAGCGCGAAGGCGTAGGTCGCGGTGGCGCTCTTGCCTGCGGCCACCGTGCCGGCGAAGTCGGTGACCTCCGCTTCGGCGGCGTAGACGCGCACCGCGGTCGTGCCGCTCGCATCGAGCACCGTGAGCACCGACGTGCCGAGGTCGATCGAGTCGGAGGAGCCGTTGTCGATCGTGATCGTCAGTCGGGCGTACTCGCGGCCCGGAAAGCTCCCCGGTCCCTGCGACGTCTCCTTGCCGAACGACACGTCGTCGATGCGGACGCTGACGCCGTCGCCGTAGGACACGGCATCCGAGGTGTCCGCCGGATCCGCCTTCACGGTCGGTGCATCCGAGTGCCCCGCACGCTCGATCTTCGCGACAGGCTCGTCGGGGGTGGTCGCTCCCGAGTTCGCCGACGGCGCGGAGCTCGCGGACGGTTCAGGAGCGGGAGTCGCCGACGATGTGACCGTCGGATCCGCTCCGCTCGACGGCTCCCCGGTGCCGCTGCAGGCGACCAGGCTCACGCAGAGCGCGAGGGCCGCGATGGACATGCTTGTACGCGCAATCACCATGATTGTCGATTCCCCAGATTCCCCAATCAGGGTTGCCGATGTCGACCCGTTCAGAACGAGTCGATCGGCTTGCGTCATCCCCAAATGACGCTATCCCCAGTGAGCGCGATCCTATCATGTCCGCCGGATGGGGGACAAGAGTCCTGTGGATAGATCTCGCTAGACCTTCAGCGAAGAAGTGCGGCGAGTATTCCGTCGGTGTACCGATCGACCGAGAACGCGTCCGCGACCGCCGAGGCATCCGATACGGCGAGAGCCGCCTGCGAGGGCCAATCGTCGATCTTGGCAGCGATCGCCGCCGCGAGTTCAGCAGCGTCGCCGGGGGCCACGAGCGTCGCGCTCTGCGACGAACTCACTGCTTCCGGCAGACCACCGACCTTACTCACCACCGCAGGACGCGCGGCGAGAGCGGCCTCGACGGCGGTGTTGCCGAACGTCTCGTCGACGAGGGAGGTGATCACGGCGATGTCGCTGCGCGCGAGGTCGTCCCACACCGACGACTTGAATCCCAGGAGGGACACCCGATCTTCGAGTCCGCAGCGGGCGACCTGGGCGCGAAGCTCATCGAGGTATGCCTCATTGCCGGGGAAGACAGCGCCGACCACGTCGAGACGAACGTCGCGATCCTCGCGGACGAGCGCGTCGAGCGCATCGACCGCCACATGCACGCCCTTGCGATGCGACAGTCGACCGACGTAGAGGAGGCGCGTCGGGGCGGTGAGCGCGATTCGCGGTGGAACGACCTCACCTGGACCGGGGACCGCGTTGTGCACCACGATCGTCCTGTCGCGGACCCGAGGAGCGGAGGACGCCAGGACGCGACGCGTGAAGTCGCTGTTCGCGATGACGCGATCGCTGAACACGAGCGGCAGGTAGAGGGCGCGGCGCACGATCCCGGCGACGGAGCCCTCGCCCTCGTGCACGTGACAGACCGTGCGGCGTCGGCTGATGCGGCCGAGGAGGATCCACAGCGGGGGAGTGATGGTGTTCACGATCACCGCGCCGGGGTCGACGCGTCGGATGAGTCTGAGGCCGGGGCCGACGGCCTTGACCGTCGTCACGACCAGCTCCACGAGTCCCCGCGCGTTCAGCAGGCCCTTGCGGACGATCGGCGTCGCGCACTCGACGACCTCGGCTCCGGCTTCCTCGAGCAGCGGCACGAGGGGCCCTGCCATCGGCACGGTCACCACGACCCTCCGCCCCGTGCCGACGAGCGCGCGGACGGTCTCGAGAACCATCCGATCCGAGCCGTACAGGTCGGAGCCGGGGTTGGCGATCAGGACGACGTTCGGGTCACCCTTCGGCATGTCAGCGCTGAGGCCAGTACTCGTCGACCAGGCTCACCGTCGATGCGATGTTCGCACGGCTGGATGCGCCGAAGACGATCGACTCGAGGTTCGGCAGCGAGGTCACCCACTCGATGGCTTCGCGAGGCGGGATCGCGCCACTCGCATACACCGACATCGCGACGGCACGGAACTGGCGCTTCTCCATGGCGTCACGGTACGCCTCGACGCCGCCGGACATGCGGAACCCCAGCTTGTTGATGTTGGAGCACACGATCGGGTTCTCGACGCCGGCCTTGTCGAGGTCATCGAGCAATCGAGGGAGGTTCATGGTGATGAAACCGGGCTCCGCGTTGTAGCGCTTGCGCACGTGGTCGGCGAAGATCCGGAAGGCGTCGGTGAATCCCAGGCCCGACAGCAGATCGACGACCACGTTCTGCAGCCAGATGACGGGGGTGTCGAGCCCCTCGAACATCTTCATCTCGGCGTCGATGAGCAGGGTCGTCACGCCTTCGATGTCCTTGCGAGCGAGCGACGACGTGCCGCGCGCGATGCTGTCGAGCAGCCCTTCCTCGGGGAGGAACTTGCGGATCGCGCCGAGGAACCCGTCTTCCGTCACAGCGTTCGCGTACTTGTGCGCATACGGCATGCACGGGAAGAACGTCATGTCCGCATAACGGTCCGGATGTGCGCGGACGTGGTCGGTCACCTCCGAGATGCGATCATGCGTGGTGCACATGAACGTGTGAACGCCCTCGTCGTACGCGGCATCGAGCACCCCCATGATCGCACCGGTGTCCTGGAACCGCATCTGCTGAGCGCGGGCCTTCTCTTCGGACATGTGATTGACGCCGAAGAACTGGTTGTCACCGAACAGAAGCCGGTCCATGGTTCGCGTGGGTGTCGTCATGGTCATTTCCCTCCGCGCAGTGCGGTCAGTGCTGCCGCGATGCGCCCCTTCGGTGCCGTGTTCACTGCAAGATCGGACGCGGCGTCGGCGGTGAGCCGTGAACCGTCGCGCAGAGCATCTTCGCTGATCATCGAGATCACCCTGTCGGTGACCGCCGCTGAGGCGAAGTTGTTGAGCCCGGCGGACGCGCCCGCCTGAGCGCGCTGCACGAACGAGTCGAGCTGAGCGCTGTACTCCTCGCCCCGAAGATAGAACCAGGGCGCTTCCGTCAGGTCGGTCGTGTACCGCACGTTCCAGCCGACGCGATATCCGTCGGGGATGGTCGCGGTGTCGCGCAGGTAGACGTGGATCTCCTGCCGGTCGGCGTAGATCCGCCCATTCGTTCCCCAGAGGGTGATCTTGGTCGTCATCTTGCGCTGCGACTCGTCGGACCAGTTCGAGATGATCTGCGCCGTGCCGTTCGGGTAGTGCAGCGTGCTCGCGACCGCATCGTCGATCTGCGCCGAGAAGATGCTCGTCAACTGGCTTCCGCTCACCGAGTCCGGCGTGCCGAGATACCAGGTGAGGAGGTTCAGCGGATGGGCCGCATAATCGTAGAGGCAGCCGCCCCCGGTCGCGCGCTCGCTGCGCCAGGTGCGCCCGGCGGGCTTCAGCACGACGGGGCCGTACGCCTCGGCGAGGGCCGTGTTGACGGTGCCGATGGCGTCGAGGTCGAGCAGGCGCTTGACCTCGCTGAAAGCACCGACGAAGCGGTTGTGATAGCCGACCTGCGTGACGAGTCCCTTCTGCTCGGCGAGCGCGGTGAGCTCGATGCTGTCGGCCGGATCGATCACGAGCGGCTTCTCGCAGAAGACGTGGATGCCGCGCTCGAGTGCGTTCCGGATCATCCCGGCGTGCAGATGCGTCGGCGTCGCGATGATGATGGCCTGCGGGCGGGCCTCGTCGAGCATCTTGTCGAGGTCCTTGTAGGGCTTGACCCCGGTGTACTTGGCCAGGATGTCGAGCAGATAGCCGGTGGCGTCGCACACCCCCACCAGATTCACGTCGGGGTGGGCCTTGATCATCGAAAGATGAGACAGCCCCATCTTCCCGAGTCCGACCACTGCGACATCGATCATGCGTTTACCCCTGTCTGCTGCTGTACGTGCCCGCGACGCGCGAGCGCGGTGCGAAGAGCGTGTTCATACTCGGAGCCGATCTTGGTCCACGTGAACTCAGCGTGGAAGCGGTCACGGCTGGCGGCGCCCATGCGCCGCCTTCTGCTGTCATCGGAGAGCACATCGTCGAGCAGGCCGGCGAGATCGTCGGTTCCGGTGAAGTAGGCGTTGTCGGGTCCGGCGACCCAGGTGTTGTAGGGATTGTCATGGGCGATCACGGCGTTGCCCGCGGCCATCGCCTCGACCAGTGACGGGTTGGTGCCGCCCACCGTGTGCCCGTGCAGGTAGAGAGCGGAGTGGAAGCGGAGCGACTGCAGACGCTCGGGTTCGAAGATCGCCCCCGGGAACAGGACCTCATCGGAGGCTGCGGCGCGCACGGCGAGATGGTATGGATCATCATCTCCGTAGGGACCCACGACCACGAGCGGCATGCCGCGTTTCGCGGACGACCACGCCTTCACGATCTCGAGCACCGAGTTCTCGGGGATCGGGCGGCAGACGATCGTCGCGTACTGATCGGGGACGAGGCCGAGCGCCCCGACGGGGCCCGTCGGTGCCTCGGTGACCTCGTGCGCGCCATAGGTGATCGTCTGCACCCGCTTCTTCCCGAAGTGCCGACGGAGGTACGTCGCGATCACCGGGTGGTCTGCGATCAGCACGTCTCCGACGAGGCCGGCCAGGCGTTCGTTGGCGAGCAGGATCCCCTGTTTCACGACACCCCACCGCTTGCGGGTCCACTCCATGCCGTCCATGTTGATGACATTGGGGATCCGGCGAAGCCGGGGGATCACGTCGAACACGCCGGTGTTGTAGCCGAAGGTGAGCCAGACATCGCCGTCCGAGTGCGCTCGCATCGCGTGACGGATGGAGGTCAGGTCGAACGCGGAGGTCCCCTTCCAGCCCTCGCGGGGCTCGTGGATCAGGACGCGCTGCAGGCCGTTCCATTCATCCACCGTCGTCGGCCCCTCCCCGGGGATCTGACAGTAGACGATGACATTCCACCCCTGCTCGCGCAGGTACAGGCCGACGTTCTCGGCGGCCGTCTCGAAGCCGCCGTAGGCGGCGGGAACGCCATGGGTGCCAAGTATCCGGACGGTTGATGGCACGGTGATTTTCCCCTCATGTCGGGTGCTTCCGCACCCACTTCACTGCGTCACGGTTCTGCATCCGCCTCCCCGGCGGACCGAACCACAGTGTTCTGTGACTAGTATGCCCCGCTGGGCCGCACCATGACTTTGGCAGTGCGCCACATGATCTGCAGGTCGTTCATGACCGACCAGTTCTCGACGTATCGCAGGTCGAGACGAACGCTCTCGTCCCACGAGAGGTCGCTGCGGCCGGAGACCTGCCACAGACCCGTGATGCCCGGCTTGATGTAGAGACGACGGAACACGGTGCCGTCGTAGGCGGTGACCTCGGAGGGAAGCGGCGGGCGCGGACCCACGACGCTCATGTCTCCGATGAGGACGTTCCAGAACTGCGGCAGCTCGTCGAGCGACAGCTTGCGCAGGATCCGGCCGACTCGGGTGACACGCGGGTCGTCCTTCATCTTGAACAGCAGGCCGGCGCCCTCGTTCTGCTCTTTGAGCGTCGCGAGCTGCTGCTCGGCATCGGTCTTCATCGAGCGGAACTTCATGATCTGGAAGGTGCGGCCATCTCGGCCGACGCGCTCCTGAGAGAAGAACAGGGGCCCCGGCGAGTCGAGCTTCACGAGCAGGGCGAGGATCGGCGTGATCAGCGCGATCGGGATGAGCGCGACGGATGCGACGGCGATGTCGAGTGCACGCTTGAGCACGTGCTGACCGCCCTCGTACGAGGGGATCTGCACCTGGATGAGCGGAAGCCCCTCGACCGGTGCGAAGGAGATGCGCGGACCGGCGACGTCGGTGAGGCGGCTGGAGAGCACGAGTTCTGCTGCGGTGCCCTCGAGCTGCCAGCTGAGGTGCTTCACGAAATCGGGCTCGCCGTCGGGACGGCTCGCGACGATGATCGTGTCCGCGCCCAGCTCGGCTGCCACGGTCGACACCGAGTTGACGTTGCCGAGCACCGGGAACTGCGCGCCGCGGGCTTCGACGTCGCGTGCGTTGCCGTCGAGCAGCGTCGCGCCGACGACCTGATACCCGGAGGCGCCGATCGGGTGCAGGGTGCGGATGACGTACTCGACGTCGTCGCGGTTGCCGACGACGAGCGTGCGCGAGGCGAAACGCCCTCGCGCACGCTGCGCCGTCAGCCAGTGCCGCCACGCCCAGCGGGTGACGAGCAGCGTGAGAACACCGAGCGGCAGGCCGACGAGCAGCACGAGCTGCGTCGTCTGCCAACCGAGCACGACGCTGAGCATGGCGATGATCCCGAACGCCAGCCCGCTGGCGTGTGCCACACCGCGGTACTCGGTGGCGCTGGCGCGGAACAGCGCTGCGTCACGGGTGTGCAGCGCGCCGAGCATCAGATACCAGAGCGTGCCCAGCAGAGTGCCGGTTCGCAGGGCCTCTTCCCCTGCGACACCGGTCATCACCTGGACCGCTGCTGTGATTCCGACTGCGAACAGGATGACCCCGGCATCCGTGATCCGCAGTCGCATCCGATAACGCCGCTCCCACTGACGGCGTCGCTCCAGCGTTGCGGACACGCGAGGTGTGACCACCGTGCGCGTGACCGACTTGGCGGCTCGCGGAGCAGCGACCGGCGTGAAGACCGTACCCGTGCGGGTGATGCTCAGAGCATCCTCGACGGAAGTCATGCCGAGGCCCCTTGAGCCGTGAATGTACGCAAAATTCCCCAGTGCGCCATAGTTTTCCCCAGATATTCCCCAGACCACGGACCCCACGTCCATGGCATCGTCTGCGTCCCGACCCCTCGGGTCCTGCTGCATCCGTGATCCCAAATCACGAGTTGCGGTCACCGTCCCACACGGTGGTGCTGGCAGCAGGCACTGCAGACTTCGTTCACTCTAGCGGAACCGGACGTTCAGCGGAAGGTAATTCACGCGAGTGGATCAACCTTTATTCCAGTACATGCGCTCCGGGGCGAGCGGCGCCGATATTCTGACCGCGTGACGACCACCTCAGCGACCCGATTCCATCTCAGCCGCATGCTGCCCAGGGATCCGGCGCAACCGCATCGCACCGCAAGCACGCTCGAGCTGTTCTTCGATCTCGTCTTCGTCGTCGCGGTGAGCATCGCCTCGGCCCAACTGCACCATGCGCTGAGCCACGGCGACTTCGTCCACGGCATCACCTCCTATGCGCTGGTGTTCTTCGCGGTGTGGTGGGCGTGGATGAACTTCACGTGGTTCGCCACATCATTCGACACCGACGACTGGCTCTACCGCGTCACGACGATCGTGCAGATGGGCGGAGTCCTCGTGCTGGCGGCCGGGATCCCCGCGGCGTTCGAGCGCGGTGACTTCACGCTGCCGGTGATCGGCTACATCGTGATGCGTCTCGCGATGATCGGGCAATGGCTGCGCGCGTCTCGTGGTGCGGGAGAGCTGAAAGCCGCGACCCGTAGGTACGCTTTCGGCATCGCCGGTGTGCAGGCGCTGTGGGTGCTGTTCCTCTTCATCCCGTCGGGACCTTTCCAGATCGTGGCCTTCGTCGTCTTCGCGCTCGTCGAGATCAGCGTGCCGGTGTTCGCCGAGCACCGCAGGCAGACGCCCTGGCATCCGCATCACATCACGGAGCGCTACGGCCTCTTCACGCTCATCGTGCTCGGCGAGAGCCTCCTCGCCTCCGCCAACGCGATCATCGATGCGAGGAACGAGCTCGACTCCTTCGTGCCGCTCATCTCGATCTCCGTGCTGACCCTGGTGGTGACCGCCTCGCTGTGGTGGATCTACTTCTGGCCGCCGCATCACAAGGCGATCACGACGTTCGGGCGGTCGCTCCGTTACGGGTACTCGCACTATTTCGTCTTCGCCGCGGCCGCCGCGTTCTCGGCCGGAATCGAGGTCGAGCTCGACGTCCTGACCGGCGAGAGTCATCTCCCTCACGCCGTCGGTTCTCTCACGGTGGCCATCCCCATCGCGCTGTTCCTGCTCGGCATCTGGTGGATCGCGATCCGCGAGCACGCCGACAGCGTCGTGAACACGGTCATCCCGCTCGGTGCGGCGGTGGTGCTGCTCGACCCGATCCTGCCGATCCCGGTGGCGATCACGGCCGCCGTCCTCGTCGTGATCGTCGTCGTGCTCGTCCTGCACCCGCCCGTCCGCCGGGAGTCTTAGTCTTCGCATAGACGAGACATAGCTCGCTGATCGGGCCCTCCGTGACCATGGGTACATCGACACCCATCCACGCCGAGAGGAGCACGATCATGAGCCGCATCCCCGAACCCGTCCAGACCCCTGAGGGCCCGACCTACGAGGGGCGACTGCTCGACCGCGCCGACGAGGAGGTCGTCGATCAGGGCGCCGCCTTCGACATCCGCACGCTGGTGAGCCGCCGCGGCGTGCTCGGACTCGCCGGGCTCGGGGTGGGTGCGCTGGTGCTCGCCGGATGCGCGCCGTCGCAGAGCAGCACGTCGAGCACGAGCGACTCGACGGCGACGACCGACACGGGTGGCTCGTCCGGATCGACGGCCACGACAGCGACGGGCGAGATCCCGGATGAGACCGCAGGGCCGTACCCCGGCGACGGCTCGAACGGGCCGGATGTCCTCGAGGAGTCCGGCATCGTGCGTCAGGACATCACGACCTCGATCGACGGCTCGGCGACCGCAGACGGCATCCCCTTGACCTTCGAGCTGCAGGTCGTGGATCTCGCGAACGGCAGCGTCCCGTTCGAGGGAGTCGCGGTCTACGCGTGGCACTGCACGGCCGAGGGTGAGTACTCGATGTACTCCTCGGGCCTCGAGGACGTCACCTATCTCCGCGGAGTGCAGGTCGCGGATGCCGACGGCAAGGTCTCGTTCACGTCGATCTTCCCCGGATGCTACTCGGGCCGCTGGCCGCACATCCACTTCGAGGTCTATCCGGACGTCGACTCGATCACGGACTCGGCCAACGCCATCGCCACCTCCCAGCTGGCGCTGCCGGAAGACGTCTGCGTCACCGTCTATGCCGACTCGCGGTACCCGGGGTCCTCGCAGAACCTCGCGCAGACGAGCCTCTCCTCCGACAACGTCTTCGGCGACGACTCCGGCGCCCTTCAACTGGCCACGGTCACCGGTGACGCCGGCAGCGGGTACTCCGCATCGCTCGTGGTGGGCGTCGACACGACCACGACGCCGAGCGCGGGCTCCGCCCCGTCGGGCGGCGAGGGCGGCCCAGGCGGCGGTGGTGAGCCGCCGTCCGACTGATCACGAACCACGCACCTCATACGAGAAAGAAGGAAGACATGCTTCAGAACCTCACAGGGTGGCACGCCCTGATCATCCTCGCGATCGTCGTCCTCATCTTCGGCGCCGCGAAGCTCCCCGCCCTCGCCAGGAGCGTCGGCCAGTCCATGCGCATCCTCAAGTCGGAGGTCGCAGAGACCTCGAGCGACGCGCGGGCGGATCCGGCATCGGGCGTCGGTGACCCTGCGGATGCTCGCGATTCCGCCGACGTCGTCAGGCCTGCCCTGCGGGCCGCGGAGTAGAACGTGTCCGCGCTCGTCGCTGACGCCGTCGAGGCGAGCACGTCGTCCGCTCCGACCGGGATGCCGTTGTCGTCGCACCTGCGGGAGGCGCGCAGGCGCTCGTACCGCGCGGCGGCAGCGCTCCTGGTCGGGGTGGCCGCCGGATATGTCCTGTCAGACCAGATCCTCGAGGTGGTGCGGGCACCCATCACTGCGCTCGCCGCGTCGCGCGATGCGAGCCTGAACTACGACAGCATCACCGGGGCGTTCGACCTCAAGCTCAAGATCGCACTCTTCGCGGGTGTGGCTCTGTCGAGTCCCGTGTGGATGTACGAGCTCTTCGCGTTCCTCGCCCCGGGCCTCACCACGAAGGAGAAGAAGTACACGTTCGGGTTCCTCGGAGCATCCGTCCCCCTGTTCGCCGGCGGCTGCCTGACGGGTCTCCTCCTGTTCCCTCACATGGTCGAACTGCTGGCGAGCTTCGCCGCGGCCGAAGACAGCACCCTGCTGCAGGCCTCGTACTACGTCGACTTCATCCTCAAGATCGTGCTCGCCACGGGCATCGCCTTCGTGCTTCCCGTGTTCCTCGTGATGCTCAATCTGCTGGGCGTCGTGTCGTCCGGGGCGATCGCGAGGAGCTGGCGCATCGTCATCGTCGCCATCGTCCTGTTCACCGCGGTCGTGACCCCGGCGGCCGACGTGCTGTCGATGTTCCTGATCGCCGTTCCCATGACCGTGCTGTTCCTGGTGGCGTTGCTCATCGCCTGGCTCCATGACCGCAGAGCACGCCGCAGCGCGGCTGCGATGATCGCCGGCGCGACGGAGGGATGACGATGTTCGGACTCACGATCGAGAAGCTGTTCCTCGTCGCGCTGATCGCGGCGGTGATCATCGGTCCTCGACGGCTGCCCGAGTACGCGCGCCGTCTCGGGGCGCTCGTCCGCCGTGTCACCCTGCTCGCAGGCGACGCGGCGCGGCGAGCCGAGCAGGAGACCGGTGTGGCGAGCATCCGCCAGGACTGGACGGCGTTGGATCCTCGGCAGTACGACCCTCGGCGGATCATCCGCGACGCGTGGGCGGCGGGGGAGAGCGCGGAGCCGAGGGAGCAGGTGCCGATCGTCACGGAGAACACTGTGACGGAGAACGCTGTGACGGAGGACTCGGCGACGGCGGATGCGGCCGATGACGCGCGGCCCGAGCCCGAGGGGGCCTGGATCATGGCGGGGTCGTCGGGCCACCCGCGGCGTGTGTGGGTCCCGGCCGAAAGCTGAAACGAGCACCGGCCAAGCCGACCTGCTAGACTGATGGAGCACCGTGTGTTCTGGCCCTATCTAGGCCGTCCACGGAGCCACTGATCAGGGCCATTACGGACCACGTGCATCGATGCGCGCGGCATCCGCCCTTGATCTCACATCTTGCGGGTCGCGATATCGCGTGCCCGTCACACAGCAATGAGTATGACCATGAGCATGACCACTTTTCCTCCTTCTGACCCGTTGACCTGGAAACAGGCCGACGCAGACGTGCACGTCGCGACCCGATCAGGCGAATTCGCCGGTTTCATCGAGTTCGACGGCACCACCCACCTCGCCCGTGATCAGCGCGGGACCGAGCTCGGCGCCTTCGATTCTCTCGACGACGCGCGCGAGGCACTCGAGGGCGCGTGCGCCCCGAAACGCCGCGCACGCACCTTCTCGTTCGCGCTCCCGCGGGCCCTGAGAAGACGCCCTCGGCGAGCCCGCGCCTGACCGTTTCATTCACAGGACCTGTGAATCGTCAAGGGGTGCCGATGTATTCCCCACGGCGCATGTGCGGGGGGTTAGGTTGAGTTAAGCGTTGGGCGATCTGCCTTGGGCTTATCACAGCTCAAGGGCTCCAATCGACGGGAGAGCAACATCTCCATTTCACAGGTCGAAAAGACCGCGGCCACGCTCGGACCGGTACGCCAGACGTATTCCGGAAACGCAGACATCCCCCCGATGACGCACGCTTACAAGCAGGTGTCGCAGGTCGTCCGGGAGACGGGCCTTCTCCGGCGCGCCGGATGGTTCTACATCTTCGTCGCCGCCGGCCTCGCCGTCGCCCTCGGAGGACTCATCACCGGCTTCATCCTGCTCGGCGACAGCTGGTTCCAGCTGCTGATCGCCGCTGGCCTCGGCCTCGTCCTCACGCAGGTGGCGTTCCTCGCCCATGAGGCGGCGCACCGCCAGATCCTCACCTCGGGCCCGGCGAACTTCCGCCTCGCTCGCATCCTGGCCGCCGGCGTCGTCGGCATCAGCTACTCGTGGTGGGACTCCAAGCACACCAAGCACCACGGAAACCCGAACCAGGTCGGAAAGGACCCCGACATCGAGGTCGACACGATCTCGTTCCTCGAGACGGATGCGGCGCAGTCGCGCGGCATCGTCCGCCTGATCACGCGCAAGCAGGGATGGCTGTTCTTCCCGCTGCTGACGCTCGAGGGGCTCAACCTCCACTATCTCGGCGTCAAGCACCTGGTGACCAGCAAGAAGGCCAAGGGCCGTTGGATCGAGCTGGGGCTGATCGCCCTCCGGTTCGCGATCGTTCTGATCCCGGTCTTCCTGATGCTCCCGCTCGGCATGGCATTCGCCTTCATGGGCGTGCAGCTCGCCGTCTTCGGCGTCTACATGGGGGCGTCGTTCGCCCCGAACCACAAGGGCATGCCGATCATCGACCCGAACGCCCGCCTCGACTTCTTCTCGAAGCAGGTGCGCACCTCGCGCAACATCCGCGGCGGATGGTGGGCCACCTGGCTCATGGGCGGTCTCAACTATCAGGTGGAGCACCACCTGTTCCCGAACATGCCGCGTCCGCACCTCTCGAAGGCCCGCGAGATCGTCCGCGACTACTGCGTCTCGAACGACGTGCCCTACACCGAGACGAGCCTTCTGCGCTCGTACGCGATCGTCATCGAGTACCTCAACCGGGTCGGCCTCGCTGCCGGTGCTGATCCCTTCGACTGCCCCGCAGCCACACAGTTCGTCCGCGCGTAACACGCCTCGGCGTCGATTCGAACGGCCCTCATCCCTCGGGATGGGGGCCGTTCGCGTTCTCCGTCGTCGTCTAGATCAGGCCGAGTTCGAGCGCCCGCGTCACGGCGCGCGTGCGGTCGGAGACCTCGAGCTTCTCGAAGACGTGGATCAGGTGGGTCTTCACAGTGGCCTCGCCGATGAACAGCTCGCGGGCGATCTCCGGATTGCTGCGACCCGCCGCGACGAGGCGGAGCACTTCGCGTTCCCGCGGGCTCAGCTGAGGTCTGCCCGGTCGGTCGCCGCGCATACGCGTGACGAGCGTGGCGGCGATCGTCGGGGCGAGGACCGTATGGCCGTCAGCGACGGCGCGGATCCCCGCGACTATCTCCTCCTGCGGGGCGGCCTTGAGGAGGTAACCGCTCGCCCCCGCCTCGATCGCACCGAGGATGTCGTCGTCGGTCTCGTACGTCGTCAGCACGAGAACGCGCACCTCGGGCAGCTGTGCAGCGATGCGCGACGTCGCCTCGATGCCGGAGGTGCCGGGCATCCGGAGATCCATCAGCACGACATCCGGGCGCAGACGAGCGGCCAGGTCGACCGCCTCGGCGCCGTTAGCCGCCTGCCCAACGACTTCGAGCCCCGGATCGAGGGCGATGAGTCCCACGATGCCGGACCGCACGATCGGATGGTCGTCGGCGACGATGACGCGGATCATGGCGTCGTCTCCTTCTCGGCCTCGGCCTCGGACTCGGCCACGGTCGTGGAGTCGGCCACGGTCGCGGCCTCGGCGTGCAGCGGGATGCGCACGGTCAGGTCTGTGCCGGTCTGCGCTCCGTCTGCGACGGTCAACGTGCCGCCGACGAGGGAGACCCGCTCGCGCATCCCGGCAAGACCGAATCCGCGGTCATCGTCGATCGAGACTCCTCCGAGTCCGCGGCCGTCATCGCGGATGCGGAGCTCCGCGGAATCGGCGATCGCGAGGGTGACCCGAGCGGATGCGGCGCCGGAGTGCTTGCGCACGTTCGCGAGGCCCTCTTGCGCGCAACGCAGCAGGACGACCTGCACGTCTCGCGCCAGCACAGCATCCGATGCCGACACATCCACGCGCATGCCGGTCTCCCTCGCGAAGCGGGCGCCGAGGCGGCGGAGCGCGTCTCCGAGCGAGCCGGCGGACGGCGCGGGCGAGGTGACGGCCACGAGAGCCCTGGCTTCGACGAGCGCCTCTCGTGCCGCGCTCTCGATCAGCTCGATCGCGGCGGGCGAGCCGTCGAGACGCGCGCGCTCTGCGAGCATGACGATGCTCGCGAGGCTCTGGGCGATCGTGTCGTGCACGTCGCGAGCGAGACGAGCGCGCTCCTCGATCGCACCGGCTTCGCGGCTCGCCGTCTCGAGGCCCGCCTGTGCGTCGGTCAGATCCGCCAGGAGATTCTGGCGCTCGACGCCCCACTCGGCGATGCGCGTGATCCAGAGGCCGAGAGCGAGGCTGAACGCGGTCGACAGACCGGACGAGAGAAAACCGGTGCTGAGCGCATCGGCGGTGAAGTCGCCCCAGTAGCCGTAGGCGAGACCGAGCACGACGCCGTTGCCCACCGTGACCAGCACGGCCTGCAGGGTCGATCGTGACGTCATCCAGATGAGCGGCAGCACCAGGGTCTGCAGCAGCAGCATGTTCGGCTCGATAGCGACGCCCACCGCGAGAAGCGAGATCATCGCGACCTGCAGCAGCGCCGAGACAGCGGGCGCAGGATCCTCCACGCCCTCATGAATCCCGACATAGGCGCGGGCGCCGAACGCGTAGACGAGGAAGACCCCGACGGTGATGGCGACGAGCACCCAGCGTGACCCGGGGACGTTCTGCGGGAGGGTGAGGGAGAGGCCGGCCACCGCGAGCAGCAGCGCGGTCGCGGCGATGTCCCACCCCAGGCGCTCTCGGCGGATCACGCGGCTCATGCGCACCACTCTTCCACTGTTCGGCACAGCCCGACGCACAGCCCGACGCCGCGATGACGTCGAACCGTGCGCCGGGGCGACCGCGATGCCGATGTCATCCGCTCTGTCGGATCCAGCGGAAGGTCGCGCGGCTGAGGATGAAGCCTGCGATGAGCCAGATCGCCAGCATGATCGCGACGAGACCGAGGTTCCATTCGCCGCCCGGTTCTGCGACGTTGAACGAGTCGGGCAGGATCGCCGCGCGCATCCCCTGAGCGATCCATTTGAGCGGGAACACGGCGGCGACGTTCTGCAGCCACTCGGGCAGGGCTGAGAAGGCGATGTAGACGCCCGAGATGAACTGCAGCAGCAGCACGACCGGGATCACCACGGCCGACGCGGTCTTGCCCGAACGGGGGAGCGCCGACAGGGCGATGCCGAGCAGCGTGCACGAGAGCAGACCGAGCACGAACACCCAGGCGAACAGGCCCCACGACTCTGCATCCGCGGGCAGCTGCACCTTGTAGAGCACGACCGCGACGGTGAGGAGCAGCGCCATCTGCAGGATCGCGGTCACGAACACCTCGCCGATCTTGCCGATGAAATACGTCGCGGGCGAGATCGGGGTGCTTCCGAGGCGCTTCAGCGTGCCGTCGCTCTTCTCGACTGCGATCTCGATCGACAGGCCCTGCACTCCGGAGAGGAAGATGCCGCCCGCGATGAGTCCGGGGAGGTAGTACGTCGCCATGCTCACCTTGTCAGCGCCTTCGCCGACGTCGCCGGTGAAGATGGTCGCGAAGATCAGATACATCACGGTGGGGAACAGGAACGTGAAGAAGACCTGATCTCCCGCCCGGAAGTACTGTCGCAGCTCGAAGCCGATGCGACGCACGCCGAGTCGGATCGTGCGGGGGAGGCCGAAGCGCGTCGGTGCGGTCATGGTGCTCATGCCGGCTCCTTCAGGTCGGTGAGGCTGTCGTCTGCCGTGGGGTCCGCGGCGGATGCGGCGTCGTGCTCTCGGATCAGGCCGAGGTAGATGTCCTCGAGGGTCGGGCGGACGACCTCCAGGGCGTCGGGTTCGCCGATCGTCGTCTGCAGCCCCGAGACGAACGCTCCAGGAGTCGGGGTGCGCTGCTCATGACGCGTGCCCGTCGCATCCCGCCAGCGCACCAGCGGTGTGCGTGCGTCCGGGCCGCCGATCTCGTCGATCGGTCCGATCGCGGCGATCCGCCCCCCTGTGATGACCGCGGCGCGGTCGCCGAGCTGAGCCGCTTCGTCGAGGTAATGGGTGGTCAGCAGGATGGTGGTTCCCTCTGCCTTGAGCGAGCGGATGAGATCCCAGAACTGGCGGCGTGCCTCTGGATCGAAACCCGTGGTCGGTTCGTCGAGGAACAGCATCTCGGGTCGACCGATGATCCCCAGTGCGACGTCGAGGCGGCGCTGCTGTCCGCCGGAGAGCTTCCCTGCACGGGAGCGCTGCTTCTGCTCGAGGCCCACCGCGGCGATCACCTCGTCGATGTCGCGAGGGCGTGGGTAGTACCCGGCGAACTCGGTGAGCAGCTCACGTACGGTGAAGTTGCCCGCTTCGCCGGTGGATTGCAGCACGATGCCCAGGCGTGCCTTCCAGTCCAGCCCGCCGCGCTGCGGGTCGACGCCGAGCACACGCACCTCGCCGGACGTGCGGTGTCGATATCCCTCGAGGATCTCGATGGTCGTCGACTTTCCTGCACCGTTCGGGCCGAGCAGCGCGAACGTCTCGCCCCGGCCGATGTCGAAGCTGATGCCGTCGACGGCGGCGAACCCGCCGTAGTCCTTGCGGAGATCCCGCACCTCGATCACGCTGTCTGTCATGTTCCCAGCGTGCCCGCGGAAGAGCGCGAGCGGTAGCCGTGAAGCGACGGACTCCGGCATCCACCGATCGGTTGATGCCCGCTGAGGACGGAACAGGGGCGTGAGCGGAATGTCCGCCCACGCCCCTGTTCGTCAGGAGATCGAGGTCAGCGTGAGGCCTTCTCATCGGTCTCGACGACCTCGATGGTGATCTTGCCGTCGATGGTCTCGGCGTCGTCATCGAGGAGCTCATCGTCGAGGGCCTCGTCCCCGCGGAACTCCTCGACGGGCTCGACAATGTCGTCCTGGTCGTCTTCGAGGATCTCGGCATCGAGGGTGTCGACGTCGAGTACGTCGTCGTCAGCGTCGGCCGCCGGGGCGACGGCGTCCTCTTTCTGCTGGTCGCTGAAGATCCCCTCCGGGCGGATCAGCTCGCGCACCTCGGCCATGAAGCTGGCGAGCTGCTGCTGCTGCCAGCGCAGCTGGCGCGCCTGGTCTTCGGCATCCCGCAGTACTGCGGAGGTGTGACTCGTCACAGAGTCGACGATCTTCTGCGACTTCACGCGCGCACGGTCGAGCGTGTCGCGGGCGCGCACCTGGGCATCCGCTTCGATGGTCTGCGCCTGCGAGCGCATCAGCCGCTCGTAGTCGTCGGCCTTCGCGGAGATGCGCTGTGCATGATCGAGCGACGCGGCGACCTGCTCGTTGGCATCGTTCGTGATGCGCTCGGCGTGGGCGACGGCCTGGTTGTGCAGCACGAGGAACTCCTGCTGGGCGTCGTCCTGGCGTCGGGTGAGCGTCTCCTCGAACTCGAGCACGCGCGCGTTCATCTCGCGCACCTCGCGCTCCGCCTCGGCACGCAGCTGGGTCGTCTCGCGAGTGACGAGCGAGCGAAGCGCCGCAGCGCCCTTCTCGGCCTCGGTGCGGATCGCCGTGGCTTCCTGCGTCGCCTGGTGCACCCGCTCGGCGGCGTGCGCGGCCTCGCGCTCGAGAGTCGCCTGGTGCGCGGTGTACTCGGTGTCGATCTTCAGGCGCACCTGGTCGGCATCGTGCTGAGCGTGGGCGATGATGCGGGTGACATCGGCATCCGCCTCGGCACGCTGCGTGGTGACCTCTTCGCGAGCTGCGGCCATCAGGCGGTCTGCCTGCACTGCGGCGTTCTGGATGAGCACGTTCGCCTGCTCTTCGGCGACACGGAGGATGGCCTCGAACTGCTCGCGCGACGGCGCCTCCTGGCCGTCCGCCCGCGGAGTGTCGACGAGCTCGTTGGTCAGGGTGGCGACCTGCTGCTCGGTCTCCGCGGCCTTCGCCTTGGTGGCGAGAAGCTCGGCCTCGAGTTCTTCGCGGGCGATGCGCTCTTCTTCGCGGAGCGCCTCGACGGCGTCTTCGTGGCGCGCCTCGGTGGCGGCGAGGTCCGCCTTCGCCTGCTGCAGCTGATTGCGCAGCGCGCTCAGAGCCGAGTCGACCTCGGCCTTGTCGTAGCCGCGGAACGACGCTGTGAAGCCGGACTGCTCACGGGGCGTCTCTTCAATCAGCTTGTCGAAGAAATCGGGAGTCCGGTCGTTATTGGGGGATTCACTCATTGGTCGGCCTTTCCGGCGCAGGTCACAGAGGGACTGAGGGCTGTGATGAGAAATGGTGCCGTCGCGAGGCCGGCTGTGGTGGGGCCGGTGCGTCATCAGCAATACCACAGCCTAGTTGCGGCGGCTGTGAGATGCACCCGGTGTTCCGGTACGCGACGTGCGGTCGGTCTAGACCGGCATCCATGTTCCCGTCGCCTCGTCGCGCCGGTGCTGGGTCGGCCGTCCCGGGGAGACATCGATGCCCCTCACGTGCGCGGCCGCGGAGACGCCGGAGCGCAGGTCTGCCCAGAACTCCGAGGTGTTCGGCACGCCCAGGTGCTCGCGGACCCTCTCGACCTCCAGCCGGGTTCCGCGCTCATCATCGACGAGCCGCACGATCGCGTCGTCGGGCTCGATGAATCGGATGCCGTAGCCCCCGTCCCCGAGCCGGGTGAACTTGCGCGGCTGCTGCAGCACGACACCGTCGACGACCTCGCGTGCTGTGGCTTCCGGCGCATGCAGCACCAGGGTCGTGTCCAGTTCGTCGAGGATCCCGGTGAGGCGGGTCGTCGCGTAGCGCCGCCCTTCTCTTCCTCCAGCCGCGTCGGTCGAGCGGCGCACCCAGCGGGGGAGGAAGATCGCCAGCACGAGGATCGCGGCGATCACGGCGACGTAGATGAGCGCGTTGTCCACGCATACAACCTACGGGAGGCGGATAAGCCGACACCCTTGGAGTAATTTAGCTACAGTGCTAGATTCACAATATGAGGATCATTCGCGACGTACGGGCGCAGCTGCGCCGACGACTTCTGATCAGCTACCGGGTGGACCCTGACGTCGCCGTCTCGCTGCTGCCTGCGGGGTTCCGCCCTCGAATCGTCGACGGCTCTGCGGTCGCCGGCGTGTGCGTGCTGGGTCTGGAATCGATCCGCCCGGGCTGGTCGAGCGGTCGATGGGGCCTCCGCTCCGAGAACGCCGCTCATCGGATCGCCGTCGAGTGGGACGGCCCCGACGGCGTCGAGCAGGGGGTCTTCATCTTCGAACGCCACAGTTCGGCATGGCATCCGGTGCTGTTCGGTGGACGACTGTTCCCCGGGGTGCATCGGAGGGCGCGATTCCGGATCGAGGAATCCGGCGATCGTTACGCGCTCGCGATGGAAGCGGCCGGGCACAGCCTCGACGCCGATGTCGAAGTGGGCGGCGAGTGGTCGAGTGCGCTGTTCGCGTCTGTCGACGAGGCCTCCGACTTCTACCGCTCCGGTCGCATCGGGTGGTCACTGGCGCGCGACCGACGCACCGTCGAACCGGTCGCGCTCGCGTCCGACTCGTGGAAGGTCGAAGGTGCCCGTCTGCACCACCTTCGGTCGTCGTTCTTCGAGGCGCTTCCCGCCGGGGCCGCGGTCTTCGACAGCGTCGTCGTGATGCGCGATCTCCCGCTGACCCTCTCCGGCGTCGGCGGCCGGCGGGATGCTGCGGTGCTCACCCCAGCAGGAACATGATGAGGATCAGCACGGGCAGGCAGCCGAGCGTGGTGAGGAACACGGTGTCACGCGAGATGGTCTCGCCGATGTCGTATCGCTGCGAGTAGTTGAAGACGTTCTGGGCGGTCGGAAGCGCCGCGAGGATGACGACGATCAGCACCTCGGCCGAAGAGAGTCCGAAGACGAACTCCGCCACGACCCAGGCGATCAGGGGCATCGCGATGAGCTTGAGCGATGTGGCGACGATGATGTCTCGGCGGTGTCCGGGGGCTCCGAGGACGCGCTGGCCGTGCAGCGAGATGCCGTAGCTGATCAGCAGCACCGGCACGGCAGCATCGGCGATCAGCTGCGCGGGCTCCATGACGATGGGCGGAACAGTGATGCCCAGCACCGAGACGAGGGTTCCGAGGAGGGAGGCGATGATGATCGGGTTGGTCGCCGTGCGCACGAAGGTCTTGCGCAGCGAGACCCGGTCGCTCGTGACGGCATCGAGGATCGTCAGCGAGACCGGCGTGAAGACCAGCAGCTGCATGAGCACGACCGGCGCGGGGTAGGCGGCGCTGCCGAGCAGGTACAGAGACAGTGGGATGCCGATGTTGTTCGAGTTGACCTGCCCGGCCGACAGGGCGCCGATCAGCGTCTCTCCGACGGGGCGCTTCCACCAGAGTCGCGCCACCAGCGTGTAGATCGCGATGATCGCGACGGCCGCTATCGCCGAGACGGGGAGCAGCGAGGAGAAGAGCATCTTCGCATCGGCATGGGCGAGCACGGTGAAGAGCAGGAACGGCGACAGCACGAAGAAGATCAGGCGGCCGAGCACATGCCGGGCGTGCGGGCCGAGCAGATCGATCCGCCCGAGCAGGTACCCGAGGGCGATCGCCACCCCCACGACCGCGAATCCGGTGAACGTCTCGAGCATGGTTCGAGCGTATCCAGCCCGGACTCCCCCCGTCGTCACCGGCGGCTCGGGCAGGGTGTCTCGGCATAGCAGTTCGAGCGTCTCGGCGTCAATGGTTGAGCCCCGATCAGCGTCAGTGCCCGTCTCGCCAATACGCTGGCAATACGACGAGCCGCAGTCTGCTGCTCTCCGTCGGTCGAACCAGACGTGCCCTCGAGTCTCTCGGTCTTGAGCGCCCACTGGGGGGTGGGTGCGCTTGCGGACCTTCTCATCGACTGATCCGGTCCCCCCGTTCGGGCGCGGGGGACCGGAACCAACTCCTCGGAGTGGATCCGCTACTTCAGGCGGAGCATCCTCTGCACGGCCTTGACGCCGGCGGTCGCGCTGCGAGCGCGCATCGCGGACTCGAGCTCCTCGAGAGACTCCCGCGTGTTCACTCGCGGCTCTCCGAGGTAGAGATCGCGGAACACGAGATACCAGAAGTCGCTCAGCATCAGTCGATAGAGATCGTTCAGCGCACGGTCGGTCAGGAATTCGAAGAGCTCGACATGGGCCTCGATCCAGCCCTTGCCGGACTCGACCGACTCGATAGCCTCGCCGATCAGCTCGCACGCGATGGCGAGGTCCGCCTCGGACAGCGCGAGTGCAGCCTCGCGGATGATCTCGCCGCCCTGAGACGCGGCGAACTCGCGGGTGATGCGTGAGCGTTCGTCGGTGATGTCGGTGACCATCGAATAGCGATTCGCGTGGACTTCCATCAGCCCGGCTCGCGCGAGTCGCTGCACTGCCTCTCGCACCGGGGTGCGGGTGACGCCGAGGTCGTCGGCGATCGCCTTGTCGCTCAGTTTCGCGCCCGGAGCATAAGTGCCGTCGGCGATCGACGTCGCCAGTCGGCGGAAGAGCTCCTCAGCTCCGAGGTTCCGCTGCGCCCCAGGCACAACCGGCAGGTCAGGTCCCATATCGATATATTACTTCGCATACGTCGGGTGGGATATCGACCGCGAGAGACGACCTGCGTGTCTACCGTGCTGCAGCCGCACTCATGGACTGCATCTATGCGGTCGTCACTCTCGTGTGAACGAGGCCTCGCGGCTGACGCGCCGGTTGTGGAGGATCAGCACGACGAGCGCTGCGACGGGACCGGCCAGAACCACCATGATCGTCCAGTGCCATCCCGCGGTGCTCACGAGCGCGGCGCCGAGCACGATGAGTCCGGCGCCCACGGCCCGCAGTGCGATCGAGCGCTCAGGCGTCGTCCGAGGCTTGCCGCCGAACGGAACTCGCGTGGTCGCGTTGGCTCGAAGAGTCATCCCGAGAGCGGTGTGGAAGATCGCGATCCCGACGACAGCGGCAGCGATTCCGAAGACGAACATGTCATCGACGGTATCAAGTGCGGTGTCCGGCGAGCAGATCGCCTCCGCGCGGGAAAAGCGGAAACCCCCGCCATGTAGAAGCTAGGCGAGGGTTCCTAAGGTGACTGTAATGATCACCCTGTGGCTCCGACGGGCGTCGATCCCGTGACCTCACGATTTTCAGTCGTGCGCTCTACCAACTGAGCTACAGAGCCGTGCGACGGGCTAGACCTGTCGCATCTAGACGAAAGGGCCCTTCTCGAAGAGAAAGGCCCGTCGCTTAGAGCGACCCTGACGGGACTTGAACCCGCGACCTCCGCCGTGACAGGGCGGCACGCTAACCAACTGCGCTACAGGGCCATACTTGTTTTCAATTATACCGGAAGGAGTGACCCCAACGGGATTCGAACCCGTGCTACCGCCGTGAAAGGGCGGCGTCCTAGGCCGCTAAACGATGGGGCCGAAGTCTGTCCCGGAGGACTTCCTTGCCGACGCTCAAGCATAAGGGAAGATCTGAGCAAAACGCGAATCGAGGGCGAGCCTGCTGTACCCCGGGCGTGTTCGGGAGGACGATGGACCCGTATCACTGTGTCCTCTCGCGCTGTCCGCCTCCTGGTGCGGATGTGAAAGAAGTTGTTAGTGTGGCATTTGTGAAACCGGCGGAAGGGGCCGAGTGAACGACAAGGACTCGACGACGAATGCTGCTGCGGCGGCATCCGACGACTGCGGCTGCGCGCCGACGCCCGCGGAGAGCCGTGCGTTCTGGAAGGACCGCTCGGTCACCCGTCGCGGCGCCCTCACTCTCGGCGCGCTCAGCGTCGTCGCCCTCAGCGCCTTCGGCGTCTCGAATGGCGTGACCGCCGCGTACGCGGCGACGTATCCCAGCTGGGACGACGTCCAGAACGCGATGAACAACGAGGCCGCGAAGGCAGGCGAGGTCACGCGCATCGAGGGGCTCATCCAGTCGCTCAAGCAGCGGGTGGCGGACGCGCAGGCCAAGGCCGTCCTCGCCGGCGAGGAGTACAACGCCGCACAGCTGGCGTACTTCGACGCCATCGCCGTCGCAGATGAGCTCCAGTCGAAGGCCGACGAGCAGGCGCTCGTCGCCGACGACGCGACCAAGAAGGCCGCCCAGCTCGCCGCTCAGCTCTATCGCAACGGAGGCGATGACACCGCCCTCGAACTCTTCTTCGCCGGCTCGGCCGACAACGCCGACCAGCTGCTCTCTCGTCTCGGGACGATGGACAAGGTCTACCAGTACAACCAGACGGTGCACGACAACGCGGTCGCCGCACGCAACTCGGCCCAGGCGCTCACCGATCAGGCCGTCGTCGCCCGCACCGAGCGCGACCGTCTGCAGCAGATCGCCGAGCAGCAGATGATCGAGGCCCAGGCCGCAGCCGACGCCGCCCAGGCGGCGCTCGACGAGCAGTCGGCCAACCTCGCGACGATGCAGGCGCAGCTCGCCGCCCTGAAGGACGCCACGGCGACGACCGTGGCCGGCTACCAGGAGGGCGTGCGCGTCGCGGAGGAAGAACGCAAGCGTCGCGAAGCGGCCGAGGCCGCTGCTGCCGCCGCAGGCAATGGCGGCGGTGGCGGTGGAGGCGGAGGAGTCGGCGGGTCACCCGGATCGGGAGGCTGGGTCCGACCGCACGGCGGCCACCGCAGCGCGGGGTTCGGCCCTCGTCCCAAGCCCTGCGCGGCATGCTCCGGCTACCACTACGGCGTCGACCTCGCGAACGGCTGCGGAGCGGCGATCTACGCGGCGCAGTCCGGCACCGTCGACTACGCCGGCCCCAGGGGCAACTACGGCAACTACATCCGCATCCAGCACGGAGGCGGAGTCTCCTCCGGCTATGCGCACATCAGGGACGGTGGATTCGCGGTCCGCAGCGGCACCTGGGTGAACTCCGGTCAGGTCATCGCCTACGCCGGCAACACCGGAGCATCCGTCGGCTGCCACCTGCACTTCGAGGTCTACATCAACGGCGCGTACACCAACCCCATCACCTTCCTCGCCGATCGCGGCGTCTCGGTCTGAGTTCCGCGTCCACGACGAGGAAGACCCCCGGCCGCTGTGCGGATCCGGGGGTCTTCCTCGTTGCAGCGAGGGGTCAGTGACCCTGCTCGCCGAAGCGGACGATCGCCTCGTCGAGGATGCGCTGCGCCTCTGCGGCGTCGCCCCACGCGTCGACCTTGACCCACTTGTTGGGCTCGAGGTCCTTGTAGTGCTCGAAGAAGTGCTCGATCTCCTTCTTGGTGAACTCGGCGACGTCGCCGATGTCCTGGATGTGTGCCCAACGGGGGTCCTTCGACAGCACGGCGACGAGCTTGTCGTCTCCGCCGGCCTCGTCGCTCATCTTGAGCACGGCGACGGGGCGCACCTCGACCACGACGCCGGGGTAGATCGCGTGGTCGAGAAGCACGAGCACGTCGAGCGGGTCGCCGTCCTCTCCGAGGGTGTTGTCGAAGTAGCCGTAGTCGGCGGGGTACCCGAAGGTCGTGTAGAGCACGCGGTCGAGGTGCACTCGTCCGGTCTCGTGGTCGACCTCGTACTTCACGCGGCTGCCGCGCGGGATCTCGATGACGGCGTCGTGTGCGCCCATGCGTGTGCTCCTCAGAAATGACGGTTGGATGCCGCGCACTAGCCTACCCGCGGCCGGTGGATGGCCTGGGCGCCTGCCGCGACGCCCGGCTCAGCAGCGTCGTCACGACCCCTGTCAGCAGCAGCACGAGGAGCCCGGCGTAGCCGAGCGACGGCACGAACACCGCGATCGCGAGGGCGATCAGGAACAGGATGATCGCGGCGAGGTCGCCGATCACGCCCGCTCGCAGAACCTCGACGGGCGTCGTCGTGAAGTCGGGATGACGCAGCAGATAGAGCCACCCCGCCAGGGTCGTGATCTGCGTGAGGATCAGCGTGCCGATGTAGACCACCGGCTGCAGAGAGTCGGTCTCCATCTGTCCGATCATCGCGGTCGGCACGGGCAGCCAGACGATCGTCGCCATCCAGGCGATGTTGATCCAGAGCAGCGGGCCCGTGACCCACTCGACGTCGCGGTACTGCCGATGGTGGCCCATCCAGAACGTCGCGATGAGGACGAAGCTCAGCCCGAAGCTCAGCAGCTGACCCGAATGCTCGACGAAGAACTCGGCCGTGCTGAGCGTGCCGGAGGCGGCCTCGGACACGGATTCCATGAGCGGAAGGATCAGCAGGGTCATCGCGATCGCGACGACGGCATCGACGAACGCCTTGAACCGCTCTGTCCTGAACCGCACTGCCCTGAACCGTACTGGGTGATCCGTCACGGCGCCAGGTTAGGGCGCAGAGCCCGCAGAGCGCGAGACCTGCGCGGCGATCCATCCTCGTGATCTACCGTTGGTCTGTGCCGTCGCTATCACCCGCCATCGCCGAGATCCGCCTCGCCGTGCGCACCGCGCTCGCCGATCTGCCCGCGGGATCGACCGTCGTCGTCGCTCTCTCCGGGGGAGCGGACTCGCTCGCGCTCGCCGCGGCGACCGCGTTCGAAGCCCCCAAGCTCGGACTCCGAGCGGGGAGTCTCACGGTCGACCACGGTCTTCAGGACGGATCGGATGCTGTCGCGGCGCGCGCCGCGCGAACGGCGGCGGCGCTGGGGCTCGACGCTCTCATCGTCCGGGCCGAGGTGGGCGAGGACGGCGGTCCGGAGGCCGCGGCCCGCGACGCGCGGTACCGGGTGCTGAAGGACGCTGCCGCGGACGCCGGCGCTTCAGCCGTGCTGCTCGGACACACGCTCGACGACCAGGCCGAAACGGTGCTGCTCGGCCTCGCCCGCGGATCCGGCGCGGCGAGCCTGCAGGGGATGGCGCCGGTGCGCGAAGACGACGACGGGCTGCGCTGGGTGCGGCCGTTGCTCGCGGTGCGGCGCGAGACCACACGAGCGTGCTGCACGGCATCCGACCTCGAGGTCTGGGACGACCCGCACAACGCAGAGCAGCGATTCGCGCGGGTGCGTGTGCGCGACCGCGTGCTGCCGGTGCTCGAAGCGGAACTCGGCCCCGGCATCGCCGAGGCTCTGGCGCGCACGGCCGAACAGCTGCGGGAAGACGCCGAGGCGTTCGACGAGATGATCCACGAGACGATCGAGGACATCGTCGAGCATGCCGAGGCAGGGATCTCGGTCAGCGTCGCCGCTCTCGCCGCCAATCCGGCGGCTCTGCGCAATCGGATCATCCGACTGGTGGTCGACAGCGAGTTCGGGGTGAGCCTGACGCGCCTGCAGACTCTCGAGGTCGCGCGGCTCGCCACGGACTGGGCGGGTCAGGGACCCATCGACCTGCCGTCCTGCTCGGCGGCCCGGGTGGGCGGACGCATCGTCTTCACCGCGCGCTGAGTCGCAGCCCCCCGCGACGCGCAGCGACGAGAGAACCCCTGCGGTCCCGTCCTCGAGGGCCGCAGGGGTTCTGGTCAAGCGGGGGCGGCTGCTACTTCTTGCCGCCGAGAAGGCCGCCGAGCAGGTCTCCGATGCCGCCGCCACCCGAGGACTTTCCGCCGCCGAGGATGCCGCCGAGCAGGTCTCCGATGCCGCCGCCACCCGACGAGCTGCCGCCGCCGAGGATCCCGCCGATCACATCGCCGATGCCGCCGCCACCCGACTGCGTCTCTGCAGCGTCGGGCTTCGCGGACTTGTCCTTCGTGGCGTTGGCGATCAGGCCCATCACGATCGGAGCGAGGATCGGGAGGAGCTTGCCGAAGTCGATGCCGGCGGTCTCCTTCGACTCCGTCAGCTTCTCGGTGACCTGCTTCTCGTCGTCGCCGAGGATGTGCGCGACGATCTTGCCACCATCGGCCTGATCGATGTCGTCTACCTTCGCCGCCCCGGCCTTGCCCTGGTGGCGCTTCAGAGCGTTCTCGATCGCCGCAGAGCCCTCCGCGGTGGACGCGTTCTTGGCGAGGCCGCCGAGCAGCACGGCGCCGCCCTGTTCGACTGCCTCTTTGGCGACGTCGGGGGAGACTCCGAGCTTCGCGGCGATGTCGTCGATCGGGACCTGCGTGAGGATGTCGTCGAGTGCCATGGGTGAATCCTTCCGTCTGCGGGCCCACGCCCGTTCATGCGCCACAGTCGTGCGGATGCCTAGCCTGTACCCGGAATTCTGGTGGACGATCTGCGGATCCTGTGCGGGACCATGCCGGTGCGTCACCTAAAATCAATCCATGCGCGCCGCGGAGATCCAGGACGACCTTGCTCAGATCCTCGTCACAGAGGAGGAGATCATCGCCAAGCTCGATGAGCTCGCGACTCGGGTCGCGGCCGACTACGAGGGCAAGGAGATCATCCTCGTCGGCGTGCTCAAGGGCGCGGTCATGGTCATGGCGGACTTCGCACGTGCTCTTCCCTTCCACGCCCCGATGGACTGGATGGCGGTCTCGAGCTACGGCGCGAGCACCAAGTCGAGCGGCGTTGTGCAGATCCGCAAGGACCTCGACACCGACCTGAACGGCAAGCACGTGCTGATCGTCGAGGACATCATCGACTCTGGCCTCACCCTCAGCTGGCTGCTCGAGAACTTCGAGTCGCGCGGTGCGGAGTCGATCGAGGTGCTCGCACTGCTGCGCAAGCCGGAGGCCGCGAAGGTCGTCATCGACTGCAAGTACGTCGGCTTCGACATCCCCACCGACTTCGTCGTCGGCTACGGCCTCGACTACGACGAGCGTTACCGCAACCTGCGCGATGTCGCGGTGCTCGCTCCCCACGTCTACAGCTGATCGGCCGCTCGGGGCGCACCGCTACGCCGTGGGTGAACGCACAGCGGCCACCTAGGGCCCGCGCGATACGCTGATCCGACCATGGATGTCAAGAAGCTCACTCGGAATCCGCTGATCTACGTCGCTCTGATCGGTCTGCTGCTGTTCGGCGGCTTCCTGCTGATCTCGAACCTCGGCGCGCCGAAGCAGATCACGACCCAGGAGGGTCTGGAGCTGCTCTCCGGCAAGACGGTCACCGAGGTCGTGAACACCGACGGAGACCAGCGCGTCGACATGACCCTGTCGAAGGCGTTCGAGGGCTCGGAGAACGTTCAGTTCTACTACGTCGAGGCGCGCGCCGAAGAGGTCGTCTCGGCGATCAACGCCGCCGAACCGAAGGACGGCTTCAACGACGCCGTGCCGCGCGCGACGTGGTTCGACGGCATCCTCTCCCTTCTTCTTCCCCTCGTGCTGCTCGGCCTGCTGTTCTGGTGGCTGCTCTCGTCGATGCAGGGCGGCGGCAGCAAGGTCATGCAGTTCGGCAAGTCCAAGGCGAAGCTCGTCAACAAGGAGACCCCGACGGTCACCTTCGCCGATGTCGCGGGTGCAGACGAGGCGATCGAGGAGCTCCACGAGATCAAGGAGTTCCTGCAGGACCCGGCCAAGTTCCAGGCCATCGGCGCCCGCATCCCGAAGGGCGTGCTGCTGTACGGCCCTCCAGGAACCGGAAAGACGCTGCTCGCCCGCGCCGTCGCCGGAGAGGCCGGAGCCCCGTTCTACTCGATCTCGGGTTCTGACTTCGTCGAGATGTTCGTCGGTGTCGGCGCCTCCCGCGTCCGTGACCTGTTCAACCAGGCCAAGGAGAACGCGCCGGCGATCATCTTCATCGATGAGATCGACGCCGTCGGTCGCCACCGCGGCGCCGGCATGGGCGGCGGAAACGACGAGCGCGAGCAGACGCTCAACCAGATGCTCGTCGAGATGGACGGCTTCGACCCGAACGCGAACGTCATCGTGATCGCGGCGACCAACCGCCCCGACATCCTCGACCCGGCTCTCCTGCGCCCCGGCCGCTTCGACCGCCAGATCGGCGTCGACGCCCCCGACCTGCGCGGGCGCCAGAAGATCCTCGAGGTGCACAGCAAGGGCAAGCCGCTGTCGAAGAGCGTCGACCTCGAGGTCGTCGCCCGCAAGACCCCCGGCTTCACCGGAGCGGATCTCGCGAACGTCCTCAACGAGGCCGCACTGCTGACCGCTCGCTCGAACGCGCAGCTGGTCGACAACCGTGCCCTCGATGAGGCCATCGACCGCGTGATCGCCGGCCCCCAGCGTCGCACCCGCGTGATGAAGGACAAGGAGAAGCTCATCACCGCGTACCACGAGGGCGGTCACGCTCTCGCTGCCGCGGCGATGAACTACACCGACCCCGTCACGAAGATCACGATCCTGCCCCGGGGCAAGGCTCTCGGCTACACGATGGTGCTGCCGCTCGACGACAAGTACTCCATCACGCGCAACGAGCTGCAGGACCAGCTGACCTACGCCATGGGCGGTCGCGTCGCTGAGGAGATCGTGTTCCACGATCCGACCACCGGCGCCTCGAACGACATCGAGAAGGCGACGTCGATCGCTCGCAAGATGGTGCTCGAGTACGGCATGACCACCCAGGTCGGACCGGTCAAGCTCGGCAGCGAGGGCGGCGAGCCCTTCGCCGGTCGCGACATGGGCAGGGGACGCGAGTACTCCGAGAGGGTCGCCGAGCGGGTGGACGCAGAGGTGCGCGCGCTCATCGAGCAGGCTCACAACGAGGCCTACGAGGTCATCAGCGCCAACCGCGACATCCTCGATCGCCTCGCCCTGTCGCTGCTCGAGGAGGAGACCCTCGATCACAACCAGATCGCGGAGATCTTCACCGAGGTGAAGAAGCTCCCCGAGCGTCCGCTGTGGCTCTCGAGCGAGGACCGCCCCGTCTCGGAGCGGCCTCCGATCGAGGTCCCGAAGAAGGACGTCTCACTGGTGGCTTCGGTCGAAGCGCCCACATCGGCTCCCCGCACGCAGCCCGGATCGGCGGGAGCCGGCCAGGCTCGACCCGCGACGGCCTGACCCGTGTCTGTCGACCGCGCGCGTGTCGAACGGCTCACCAGGGAACTGCTCGAGGCGATCGGCGAAGACCCTGATCGTCCGGGCCTGAAGCAGACACCGACCCGCTTGGGGGATCTCTATGCGGAGTTCTTCGCAGGCGTGGGCGAGGACCCGGCGGCTCCTCTCGCGCACACGATCAGCGTCGCTCGGGGTCCTGCTCCCGACACCCTCCCGTCGGGTGCCGTGCTGCTGAGAGACATCCGCTTCCGGTCGGTGTGCGAGCACCACCTGCTGCCGTTCGCCGGGCGTGCGCACATCGCCTATCTGCCGGGGGAGCAGGTCGTCGGACTCGGAGCGCTGGTGCGCGTGGTCGAGATACTCGCCGGTCGCCCTCAGGTGCAGGAGCGCCTGGGCGAGCAGATCGCCGACACGATCGCCGAGCATCTCGACACCCGTGGCGTGCTCGTGGTGCTCGACGCGAGCCACGGCTGCGTGACCATGCGCGGTGGACGACAGCCGGAGGCCTCGACGCTCACGATCGCCGCCAGGGGCGAATACACCGAGCCGATCGCACGGGCCGAGCTCATCGCGCTGATCGGGGCGTCGGGCTCGGGGATGGCGCACGGATGACAGGCATCTGGGGCATCGTCAACGTCACGCCCGACTCGTTCAGCGACGGCGGCCGCTATCTCGACGTCGATCGGGCAGTCGAGCACGGCCTGCGGCTGCGGGCCGACGGAGCCACCGTGCTCGACGTCGGCGGCGAGTCGACCAGGCCCGGCGCCGAGCGGGTGGGAGTCGAGGTCGAGCAGGAGCGCGTGCTCCCGGTCATCGAACGCCTCGTCGCGGCCGGAGCGCCCGTGAGCATCGACACCATCAACGCCTCCACCGCCGCGGCAGCCGTGCGTGCGGGGGCACGGATCGTCAACGATGTCTCCGGTGGACTGGCCGACCCCGAGATGCTCGCGGCGGTCGCAGAATCCGGCGCCGACTACGCGATCGGTCACTGGCGCGGCTTCCCATCCGACATGTATGCGCACGCCGAATACCGTCGTGCCGCCCGCGAGGTCGCGGGGGAGCTGCACGAGCGCATGGGCGAGGCCGCGGCATCCGGCATCGCGCCGTCGCGACTGATCGTCGATCCGGGCATCGGGTTCTCGAAGAAGGGCGACCAGAACTGGGGCGTGCTGCGCGGTCTCGACGAGATCGTCGCCCTCGGACCCCGCGTGCTCGTCGGCACCTCTCGCAAGAGGTTCCTCGCGGAGAGCATCGCCGCAGACCCGGCGACCGTCTCCGAAGCGCGACGGGACCTCGCGACGGCCGTCACGAGCGCGCTCGCCGCTCGCGCCGGAGTCTGGGCCGTCAGGGTGCACGATGTCGGCGCCACTCGCGATGCCCTGGCCATCGTGCATGCCTGGGAGGGGTAGACCATGGATGTCCTCGACGAGATCGCCCTGACACGACTCACCGTGTTCGGTCGGCACGGCGTCTACGACCACGAGCGCGAGAACGGCCAGGAGTTCACGATCGATCTTCGCCTCAGGATGCCGCTGAACGACGCGGCCGCATCGGACGATGTGGCCGACACCGTGCACTACGGAGAGCTCGCAGAGAAGGTCGCCGAGGTCGTCGCGGGCGAGCCGGTGAACCTCATCGAGACGCTCGCGGAGCGCATCGCCGCCGTCGCGCTCACCGACCCTCGGGTGCATTCGGTCACCGTCACCGTGCACAAGCCGCACGCCCCGATCCCGCTCACGTTCTCCGATGTCGCCGTCACGGTGCACCGGGCGCGGCAGCGATCCGCCGAGGAGGCATCGCGATGAGTCGCAACCTGGCCAACCCGCCGAGCCTGCCTGGCCCGCGACCCGGGCGGGAGGAGGCCGTGGCCGTCGTCGCCTTCGGCGCGAATCTCGGCGATCGCGAGGACACGATCCGCGCCGCAGCCGAGCGCATCGCGCGGCTGCCGCTGGTCAGAGACGTGCGCCTGTCGTCGCTGTTCGAGACGGTGGCGCTGCGGCTCGATGGGCCTGATCCGGAGGCCCCCGGATACGTGAACGCGGTCGCGCTGGTGACCACGCGCCTCGCCCCGTCGATCCTGCTCGGCATGCTGCACGCGATCGAGGACGAGCACGGACGTGAGCGCCATGAGCGCTGGGGCGATCGAACCCTCGACCTCGACCTGATCGCATACGGCGACGAGTCGGCCGACCGCGATGGTCTGCAGCTGCCGCACCCTCGTGCCTTCGAGCGGCTGTTCGTGCTCGAACCGTGGCTCGAGCTCGACAGTGACGCCGTGCTGCCAGGCAGAGGTCCCGTCGCCGAGCTCGTCGCCGGGCTGCGTCGCCGGGAGCGCTCATGAAGCGCACCTCCCTCGGACTCCTCGCGGTCCTCGCTGTGCTCGCCGCGGCCGGGGGCTTCGTCCTCGACCACATGCTGACGGCGATGGGCCGCACGACCTTCACGCCGTCGCTGCTCCTGCCCGTCTTGCTGCTGCTCATCGCGGGGGCCTCGCTGGGGGTCGCCTGGCCGGTGCGTGCGAGCGTTCGCAACGGCATCCGCATCGATCCGTTCCGCGCGACCCGCGCGGTGACGCTCGCCCGCGCATCGAGCCTGGTCGGGGCGATCATGGCCGGGTTCGGCGCGGGGCTGCTGGCGTTCCTTCTCTCCAGGCCGATCGATCCCCCGGTAGGGTCGACTGTGGCGATGGTGGCACTGATCGGAAGCGCGATCGTGCTCGCGGTCGTCGCGCTCATCGCCGAACAGTTCTGCACCCTGCCGAAGGATCCTGATGACTCAGAACCCAGAGATCGAGCCGGGGACCCCGGCACCGCTTAGTTCGACGGAGGTCACCGATCTCGCTGCCCTCGACCAGGGCACCTACTCGCAGCTGCGCACCGTGCGCAACGAGGCGAGGCTGGAGCTCGACGGCACCTGGCATCAGATCTCGCCGCGCTACGTGGTCTCGCAGGTCCTTCAGAATCTGATCTTCGTCGCGTTCGTGCTGGCGGCCGCCCTCGTGCTGGCGCTGGTGCTCGACCAGACCTGGGTGTGGATCCCGGCAGGCGTCATCGTGCTCATCACTCTGATCACGCTGGTGATCCTCCCACGGCAGGCCAAGGCGATCGGGTACATGCTCCGCGACGACGACATCGTCTTCCGCAAGGGCATCCTCTGGCAGCGCATGATCGCGGTGCCGTACGGCCGCATGCAGCTCGTCGACATCACGCAGGGGCCCCTCGACCGGGCGTTCGGCGTCTCGCAGCTCAAGATGGTCACCGCCGCCGCGACGACAGGCGTGCAGATCCCCGGACTCGCCCAGGCTGCCGCCGAGGCGCTGCGCGACACCCTGATCGCCGTCGCCGAGACCCGCCGGACGGGCCTGTGAGCGATCAGTCCTTCCCATCGCCCCCGGCACCGGCCGAATCCCCGGCGCGGGACGCGACCCTCGCCGACGGCGAGTGGCACCGGATGCACCCGCTCACCCCGCTCTTCAAGGGCGGGCTTGCGCTCATCATCATCGCGGGTATCGCGATCGCCAACCTGCGTGATCGGCTCATCGCCTGGTTCGTCGAGTTCTTCACTCCCGATGAGGTGCATTACGACGACTACTCGGGCGGTGATCCCGTCGACTGGGTCTTCGAGAACAACCTGCTCATCGTGGTGCTGCTCAGCGTGCTGGCGCTCGTCGCCGTGCTCGTGCTCGTCTTCTGGTTCGTGTGGCGGTTCCAGCAGTTCCGGATCACCGGCGATCATGTCGAGGTGCGCAAGGGCATCGTCTTCCGCTCGCACCGGCGCGCACCGCTCGATCGGGTTCAGGGCGTCAACCTCACCCGCCCGTTCCCCGCGCGCATCATCGGACTCGCGAAGCTCGAGGTCGTCGGGGCGGGCACAGACTCCAACGTCGAGCTCGAGTACCTCGCGACGCCGCGCGCAGAGGCGGTGCGGACCGACATCCTGCGTCTCGCCTCAGGTGCGCGCGCGGCGAGACTGACAGCTGCGGATGCCGCAGCCGGAGTGCGGCCCTCGAATGCCGCGGGTGCCGCCGGCGGTGCGCCTGGTTCGGCGCGAGCGCAGCTCGTCGGGTCGGTGAACGCCGGGGTCAACGATCTGATCAGCGGCGTCGACCTCGCCGATGTCGAGCCCGAGAGCGTGGTCAAGATCCCGACCGGTCGCCTGGTCGGGTCGCAGCTGATCTCGAGTGTGATCTGGTTCGTCTTCTTCGGGATCATCTTCGGCGTGGCGGTCGGCGGCGTCGCGATCGGATCCCTGATCGACGGCGATCCGATCGGCGGGTTCCTCGGCCTCGGCATCACGCTGGGCATCGGGATCCCCATGATCATCGCGATCGTCGGAATCACCTGGGCGCAGATCTCGAAGTCGCTGCGCTATTCGATCGCTCCGACGCCCGATGGCGTGCGGATCACCTACGGTCTGCTGACGACCGTGACCGAGACGCTGCCTCCGGGGCGCATCTTCGCCGTGGAGGTCACGCAGTCGCTGCTGTGGCGTCCGTTCGGCTGGTGGACCATCAGGATCAACCGCATGAGCGGCAAGAGCGCCGCGCAGCAGTCGTCGGGCTCCGCACAGCAGTTCAACGTCGTGCTGCCTGTCGGCAAGCGCGCCGACGTCGAACGGGTGCTCGCACTCATCCTGCCGGATGCTCCGGTCGCCGACATCCCGCTCGTCTGGGAGCACGGCATCCTCGGTCCGGTCGAGGGCGATCCCTATCGGACGATGCCGCGGCGCGCATGGTGGCGCCGACCTGTGTCGTGGAAGCGGCACGGCTTCGCGCTGACCGAGTTCGGACTGCTGCTCAGGCGCGGAGTCGTCTGGCGCAAGCTGGCCATCTTCCCGCTCGCACGATTGCAGGGCGTGTCGCTCTCTCAGGGGCCGATCGATCGCGCGCAGCGTGTCTCAGGTGCGCAGGTGCACTCCGTGCAGGGCCTCATCACGGGGTATCTGTCAGGTCTCGAGCGCGACGACGCCCTGTATCTCCTCGATGGCGTGAGCTCGGCAGCGGTCGCCGCCGCAGCGCGCGATCACACCCATCGATGGGGTGAGTACGTGACGGATGCCGAGGGGGCGCAGGTTCCCGGGTACCCGGGCGCCGGGGCGGACACCGCGGCTCCCGATCTCGCGGCTCCCGTTCCTCCGCCTCCCGCGCCGCTTGCTGCTCCGGTCGGTTCTCCGACTGGGCCTCCGGCACCTCCGGCACCTCCGGCACCTCCTGCGGCTCCGCAGGCGCCTCTTGCTCGGCCGGCCGTGGCTCCGGCACCGCCCGCGCCGCCGGTCTCGCCGCCTCCTGCGCCACCGGTCTCGCCGCCTCCCGCGCCGCCGGTCTCGCCGCCTCCTGCGCCGCCCGTCTCTCCGGCACCTCCGGCGCCGCCGGCTCCGAACGGTGAGTGATCCGCTGCGCCGTGACGGGCGCCTCGGGGTCGGCATCATCGGGGCCGGGCGCGTGGGGCCCGTCATCGGTGCGGCTCTCGCCGGAGCGGGACACGCGATCACGGGAATCACCAGCGGTTCGGACGATGACCGGGCATCAGCGGTGCTGCCGGACGTGCCGATCCTCGATGCTCTGGAGGTCGTGCGTCGCAGCGAGCTCGTCGTGGTGGCCGTGCCGCATGACCAGCTGCCCGCTCTGATCACAGGCATCGCCGAGGTCGGAGGCTGGCAGCTCGGCCAGCTCGTGCTGCACACCGATCCCGGTCACGGCATCGAGGTGCTGCGACCTGCGGCCGCGAGCGGAGCCATCCCGCTCGCTGTGCATCCGGCGATCGCCTTCACGGGCACCTCGGTCGATCTGCGTCAGTTGCAGGCGAGCTATGCGGCGGTCACCGCTCCCGCCGCAGTGCTGCCCATCGCGCAGGCACTGGCCGTCGAGATGGGGTGCGAGCCGGTGGTGATATCGGAGGCGGATCGTGAGGCCTATGCCGACGCGATCCAGACCGTCACCGAGTTCTCGCGCTCGATCATCGCGCAGTCCACCTCGCGCCTCGGCGAACTCGGCATCGAGAACCCGGGCGGCTATCTCTCTGCACTCGTGCAATCGACCGTCGAGCGGGCGCTCCGAGACGCGTCCGGCCCGCAGCCGCTCCTCTGAGGTCAGCGACCGCCCGAGAAACCGCCGCCCCCGCCGCCGCCCGAGAAGCCGCCGCCGAACGATCCGCCTGCGCTCGACGAGCTGCTGGCGCTCGGCGCCGAGTACGTCGCGGAAGCCTGCGAAGAGGCGGCGAATGCGATGAGCTGGCCGTGGACGAACGGTGTGCTGGGGTCGCCGATCCACGTCGCCCCGCGCTGCTCGAAGGCGTACACCTGCTCGAGCAGGGCTCCCCATTCGTTCTCCATGCCGAACAGCATCGCGTAGGGGAGCAGGCGCTCGTAGACGACGATCACGTTCGCGCTGCCGTCCTGCCGCCGCTCGGCGCCGGAGTACGACTGGAGCATCTGCAGCCGATCGGCTTCAGCGACGCGGATGAACTCCCGCACGCCCATGAGGTACTCGTACTGCCGAGCCCCTTCGGCAGAGAGCACCGTGTGCCTCGAGAAGCTGTAGAAGGATGACAGGAAGACGAGGAACGCGCCGAAGGCGATCGCCACGAACGCGGGAATCGCCGAGACCCTCCCCGCGATGATCCCCGACATGCCCAGGGCGAAGCCGACCAGCACGATGCCGATCGCGCACCACTGCACGATCATCGCGCCCCTGCTGCGGGCCTTCGTGGTGAGCCCGCGTGAGACAGCCGCCTCGATGCCGTGCTGCGACAGGGTCTTCATGCGAGCGGCGAACTCCTCGCTCGCGTGGGGGAGTTCGGCGACACCCGAGGAGTCCGCGCCGGCGAACAGCGCGTCCAGCGCCTCGACATCGAGCTGGTCGGGGATCCGGCCTCCCGGAAGGCGCCGCAGCCGCGGCTGTTCGGCGTCCGTCCCCTCTTCGATGCGGAGCGTGCCGCGCACAGCGAGGTGGATGATCTCGGCCGGGATCGGATCCTTGGCTCCGGGCACGATCGCGGCGGCGAGCAGCGGCGGCAGGGAGTCCGGCACGTCGTACTGGGCCACGATGATGCCGCTGGCCTTGCGCCGGTTCCTCTTGAAGGCAGAGACGGTGAACCAGCTGGCGACCGAGAGCGCGAGTCCACCGAGCGCGGCGACAGCGGGCACTGTGTCGGTCACGGGGTTGGGCTGCCGAGCCGAGGGCTGCGCGGCGGTGTTCGACTCGAATCCGACGGCGATCGTGATGCCCTCGCCGGGGGAGAGCTCCGTCGCCTCGACACCGAGCTGCGAGCCGTCCGAGGATGCGACCAGGTCGCACTCGTCTGTCGAGCCCTGGTAGCCGGCGTAGCAGCGCGCGTCGCCGGTCATCCGATCCGTCATCGCCTCGTCGAACGCGACCTCAGCATGGAAGGCCTCGATGCGCTGAGTGCTGTCGAGCGGCAGCAGGTCCCAGTAGAACTCGTCGACGCCGGAGTCGGCGGCGAGGATCACGTCGCGCATCTCGTATTCGATGACGTAGGTCGTGAGTCCGCGCACGTAGTCGTCGTCGCCGGTGAGGACCAGCAGCAGTCCGTCCTCGTTCTCGGTCTCGTACGGCACGTCGGCGCCGGTCTCGTCGGTCACGGACAGCACACGCGGATCGAGCCACGCATTCTCGTAGCTGGTCGGCAGTCCGCGGACGATCCCCTTGTTCTGGTCGATGTCGGGGAAGCGCGCCGTGAGGGTCTCGGTGACGTGCATGCGGGCGCGCCCGTCGTCGTCGAGTCCCACCTCGTAGCGCGCGTCCCACGACGCGTACGCGAAGTCGTCGACATCGGCGCGGACCGCCGTCGCACCGGACGCGGGGGCCGCGGGTGGCGCTGCTGCGGCAGCGGGAGCCGCTGACATGAGCAGCGCAGCGGCGGCGAGACCGGTCGTGACGAGAACGTGGGCGAGTCTGGAGGCTGCCATGCTTCGAGGCTACCCAGACTCGACCGCGGGGCGAGGGACGCGACCTCGGTAAACTGGACACGACTTTTCAAGGAGCCCCGAATGACTGACGCGTCTGCCGCGCCCGACACGACCACCGCCGCCACCGAAGAAGACGTGCACGAGCAGAAGGCCGTGCGCCTGGCCAAGCGCGAGCGTCTGGTCGCGAACCGAGCGGACGCCGGCGGGGGAGCCTTCCCGGTCAGTGTGCCCGTGACCCACCAGATCCCCGCGCTGCGCGCCGAGTACGGCGAGCTCGAAGCCGGTGCCGAGACGGGTGTCGTCGTCGGCGTCGCCGGTCGCGTGGTTTTCAGCCGCAACACCGGCAAGCTGTGCTTCGCGACGTTGCAGGCCGGCGACGGCTCGCGGATCCAGGCGATGATCTCGCTCGCGAACGTCGGGGAGGAGTCGCTCGCCGACTGGAAGGAGTACGTCGACCTCGGTGATCACGTGTTCGTGCACGGCGAGGTGATCTCCAGCCGCCGAGGCGAGTTGTCGATCATGGCCGATGCGTGGGCGATCGCCTCGAAGGCGATCCTGCCGCTGCCCAATGCTTACTCCGAGCTCAGCGAGGAGGGGCGTGTGCGCAGCCGCTACCTCGATCTGATCGTCCGCGAGCAGGCGCGTACGACCGTGCGCGCCCGCGCCGCGGTCAACGCGAGCCTTCGGGCGACGTTCGGCAGCCACGACTATCTTGAGGTCGAGACGCCCATGCTGCAGGTGCAGCACGGTGGAGCATCCGCTCGTCCGTTCGTCACGCACTCGAACGCCTTCGACACCGAGCTCTATCTGCGCATCGCGCCCGAGCTCTACCTGAAGCGCGCCGTCGTCGGCGGCATCGAGCGGGTGTACGAGATCAACCGCAACTTCCGCAACGAGGGCGCTGACTCGACGCACAGCCCGGAGTTCGCGATGCTCGAGGCCTACCAGGCCTACGGCGACTACAACCAGATGGCCGCCCTGACGCAGGAGCTCGTGCAGCAGGCGGCGATCGCGGTGGCCGGTTCGACCACGGTGACCTGGGCTGACGGCACCGAGTACGACCTCGGCGGCGAATGGGATCGCATCTCGATGTACGAGTCGCTGTCGGCGGCCTCCGGTCGCACGATCACGCCGAGCGACTCGGTCGAGGACCTGATCGCGTTCGCCGAGGCGAACGGTGTGGACCTGCCCGCTCAGGCGACGCACGGCAAGCTGGTCGAAGAACTGTGGGAGCACTTCGTGAAGGGTGACCTCGTGCGCCCCACCTTCGTGATGGACTTCCCCGTCGACACCTCGCCGCTCGTGCGCGAGCACCGCTCGATCGAGGGCGTGGTGGAGAAGTGGGACCTGTACATCCGCGGCTTCGAGCTGGCGACCGGATACTCCGAGCTCGTCGACCCCGTCATCCAGCGCGAGCGCTTCGTCGAACAGGCGAAGCTCGCCGCTCGGGGAGATGTCGAGGCGATGCCCGTCGACGAGGAGTTCCTGCGGGCACTTGAGCACGGCATGCCGCCGTCCGGGGGAATGGGCATGGGGATCGATCGCCTGCTCATGGCGATCACGGGGCTCGGCATTCGCGAGACCATCCTGTTCCCGCTGGTCAAGTAGCGGGCGTCGCGCCGCGTCTGAAAGCCCACTCCGGCAGCATCGCCGCGCTGATCATCGTCTCGAGCAGGGCGGCGAGGCCGTATTCGGGGTCGATCGCCCGCACGAGATCGAGGTACTGCCCGGCGTGACTCGATCGGCCGAGCGCCCACGAGAGCCATGCCGCAGCGGTGAGCGGTGCGGGTCTGGTGTCTCGCGGCGCGAGCGCTGCGGCGGTCCGGACGAGTGAGAGGGCGACCCCGAGCCGCTCCGGATCGGGAGTGGGCCCTCGACCGAGGAAGACCTCGCCGAGGTCGTCCGGCACCGTGGAACCCGAGTCGGCGAAGGTGAGCTGCGCCTCGAGTGTGCGTTCGCCGCCGCGGACATCGGTCGCCCACTGCGTCAGTGCCACATCTCTGAACAGCGGGCGCTCGAGGCACCAGAGGAGTGCGGCGGTGGCGAAGGGCGGCAGATCATCGGGTGACGCGAGCACGGCTTCGAAGAATGCCGGGATGTCTTCGAGGAGCACGAGCGCAGCGATCGCCTGAGGGTTCTCGGCGCCCGTCGGCCCGGCCTCTCCGCCCCGCGCGAGGAGGTCGGTGACGTCACGCAGCGCTCGCCCCACCCTCTCCTTATCGGCGAAGCCTGCCGTCGGCAGAACTGCGCCGGCACGCTGGTCGCCTGAGACGTCGCCGACGCCGGGCACCTCAGGGGCCGTGCGATCGAGAGCGCGGAGCTGCGGGTCGCCGACGAGATAGCTCGACCAGCCGCCGGGGGTCACGCAGAGCGCGTCCACGATTCGCAGTCCCGCGTCCTCCGCGCGCCCGAGGAGTTCGTCGACCTCCACGGCGAAAGGGAGGACGAGCCCATCGCGCGTCTGCTGCGCAGCCTCGTCCGTGTAGACGACGAGCGCGACCGCATCCGTTCGCTCGACTCGTGAGACCAGACCGACCGCGGCATCCGCGTAGTCCTCGAGCACGACGTCGTCGCGGGGGAGGTCGAGTCTCATCGCACCGTAGGTGCGTGTGCCTCGGAACGGCAGCAGGACGAGGCTCTCGGTCGGGGTGAAGCCTGCGAGGGAGGGGACGATGCTGAGGAACTCAGCGGAGCCGGAAGCACGGAGCAGTGTTGTCATCCGGCGAGTCTCATCGCACCACTGTCGTGACGGTCCGATTCCACAGCGCCGATCGTCGATCCGCTGCAGGCCCCCGAGTGTGGAGGAGCAGTGGGTCGCGTACCATGGAGCCATGGAGAACTTCTGGCTCGCAGCCGCATGGTCGATCATCCCGACCATCGGGGTGAGCGTCGTGTTCTTCTTCGTGCTCCGCGGAATCCTGCGGTTCGATCGCACCGAACGCAAGGTGCACGCACGGATCGAGGCCGAGGAGCGGGCCGCGCGCGGTCTGCCGCCGCGCTCCTGAGCGGCGTCGGCACCATCGGCTACTGTGTAGCCAGCGCACCGTCCGCGGTGCCCACTGACGCGCCCGGCGTCGCAGTGCCGACCGGCCGAGAGGACGAGGGATGACGCCCGAGATCTGGGCTTGGTGGACCGCGGCGTTCCTGATCGCCCTCGACCTGACGATCCGCATCACGGCGATCATCGTGATCCCGCGCAACCGGCGACCCACTGCGGCGATGGCGTGGCTGCTCGCGGTCTTCTTCATCCCGTTCATCGGCGTCTTCCTCTTCCTGCTCATCGGGAACCCGCGCCTGCCGCGCGCCCGCCGCCGCAAGCAGGATCAGATCAACGAGTACATCGCCGAGACGAGCGAGCACCTGCACTTCGGCACCCTGCGACCGGATGCGCCGAGCTGGTTCCCCCCGCTCGTCGAGATGAACCACAGGCTCGGAGCACTGCCGATCTCGGGGGACAACGGCGCGCATCTGATCGCGGACTATCAGGAGTCGCTGGACGCGATGGCCGACGAGATCCGCAAGGCCGAGGACTACGTCCACATCGAGTTCTACATCCTCCAGGCCGACGCCTCGACAGACAACTTCTTCCGCGCGATGGAAGAGGTCGCAGAGCGCGGCGTGCACGTCCGCGTGCTCCTCGACCACTGGGCGAACAGATGGAAGCCGAAGTATCGGCAGACCGTCAGGCGGCTCGATCGCATGGGCGCGAACTGGCATCTGATGCTGCCGGTGCAGCCGCTGAAGGGGCGCATGCAGCGGCCCGACCTGCGCAACCACCGCAAGCTCCTCGTCGTCGACGGCAAAGTAGCCTTCCTCGGCTCGCAGAACGTCACGGACTCGACCTACAACCTGCCCAAGAACATCAAGCGCGGTCTGCACTGGGTCGACCTCATGGTCCGCATCGACGGCCCCGTCGTGCTGAGTGTGAACGCCATCTTCCTCAGCGACTGGTACAGCGAGACCGACGAGGTTCTGCAGGAGATCGACATCTCGCACGCCGAGACCGGGTCGGGAGATCTCGACTGCCAGGTCGTGCCGTCGGGGCCCGGGTTCGAGGTCGAGAACAACCTGCGTCTCTTCCTCGGGCTGCTCTACGCGGCCAAAGAGAAGATCATGATCGTCAGCCCGTACTTCGTGCCGGATGAGGCGCTGCTGCTCGCCGTCACCGCCGCGGTCGACCGTGGAGTCGCGGTCGAGCTGTTCGTCTCCGAAGAGGGAGACCAGGCGATGGTCTATCACGCGCAGCGCAGCTACTACGAGGCGCTGCTCAAGGCCGGGGTGCGGATCTGGATGTACCGCAAGCCCTACATCCTGCACACGAAGAGCCTCACCATCGACGACCAGGTCGCCGTGATCGGCTCGAGCAACATGGACATGCGTTCGTTCGGTCTGAACCTCGAGGTGTCGATGCTGGTGCGGGGCGAGGAGTTCGTCTCCGAGATGCGCGCCGTCGAAGACGTCTACCGCTCCCTCAGCAGGGAGCTGACTCTCGAGGAGTGGATGCAGCAGCCTCTGCGCTCGACCGTCCTCGACAACCTCGCGCGCCTCACCTCGGCGCTGCAGTAGGGCGGCACGGCGGGGGTGCCCTCCGCAGACCGCGGCCGGTACCCTGTGTGCATGGAATCCCCATCGCGTGTCATCGCCGCACTCTCGTCCTTGGCCGCCGTGCTGCTCGTCGCAGGGTGCACGATCGGTCCTGGGGCCACCGGGTCGCAGGCGACCTCGAACCCCTCGAGCGGGCCCGGCCAGAGCACGGACGACTCGGATGACGTCGAAGGCACGCTGCTCGACGACGGCCGGATGTTCGCCGTCGTCACCTGGGGATCCTCCACCTGCGTTCCGCAGGTCGACACGGTGACGGCCGAAGGGCAGACCGTCTCGGTGACACTCGTCGAGCCGGAGTCCGAGGGAGACGGCGAGAAGGCATGCACGGCCGACCTGGCGTCGCGTGCGAGCGTCGGTGCGCTGCCGGAAGGTGTCGACCCGACGAAGGAGATCACCCTGCAGGTGACCTACGGCGACGTCGTCGACGACGTCGATCTCGACGGCGACCCCTCGTTCACCGGCACTCCCGGCTCATCGACCGAGTACGCGCCGACCGCCGGCTGGTTCGACGACGGCTCGCTGGTCCTGCTCACCTGGGGCTCGTCGAGCTGCGCCCCCGTGGTCGAGGATCTCGAGGGCTCTGGCGCCTCGGGCACGGCGACTTTCGCGACCGACGACGACCAGGTGTGCACCATGGACATGGCGCCGCGTGCGACGATCCTGGAGTTCGGCGAAGATGCCGTCGATGACGACGCCTTCACTCTCACGCTCGTCGGCGGCGGCCTCGACGGCACGGTCGACGTTCGGGGCTGACGCAGCATTCGGACGCCCGAGCCGCAGCGATCAGAACGACGCGACCGGATGGTCGGCGGGAAGGGCCAGCAGGAGCGCCCCGGGGTCGACGCGGCAGGTGATGCGCACCGCGGTCCCGAACTCATCGCCGTCGAGTTCGATCGGGGTGGGGGCGGTCACGGCCGCTTCGGCGGCGGCTCCGCGGAAGTAGTGCACCGAGGCATCCCGGCCCCGACGTTCGAGCACCCGGCGACCGGCGCGTGAGCGCCGCAGCACCGAGTTGTCCCACCAGATCTTGCGCCAGACCCCGAGCCAGCCCCACATGCCGGTGGGCTGGATCACGGCGACGTCGAGGACGCCGTCTGTGATCGACGCGTCGGGGATCAGAGAGATGCCCGCCGGCAGAGTGCCGCAGTTGGCGAACAGGATGCTGTGCACCTTGGTCGAGTGCAGGCGGCCGTCGTCGATCTGGAACACGGAGCGGAACGGCTCGGCGGTCACGAGCGACCTCGCGGCTCCGTCGACGTAGGCGATCCATCCCACCGACTTCTTCAGGTCTGGGCGGGTGTTGGCGATCATGTCGGCATCCAGCCCGACGCCCGCGAGAACGACGTAGGCGTGCTCCTCGTGCTCGCCGTTCTCCCGCGTCAGGCGCGCCCAGCCGATGTCGATCGCGTGGCGGAACTCGCCCAGCGCCGCGCGGATCATCTCGTCCGGGTCGGCCAGCGGGAGCCCCAGGTTGCGCGCCAGCAGGTTTCCGGTGCCGCTCGGCAGGATCGCGAGTGGCACCCCGGTGTTCGCGATGGCTTCGGAGACCGCGCGCACCGTGCCGTCGCCGCCGGCCACGAGCACGACATCCACGGCGCGGGCGAGGGCTTGGGCCGTCGCAGCCTGGCCGGGGTCTTCGATCGTGGTCGGATAGAAGGCCGGGTGCTCCCACCCGGCCTCGCTCGAGAGCGCGCGGACTCTGGCCCGCAGATGCTTCTCGTCGACTTTGATCGGGTTGTAGATGAGCGCCGCCTGGCGTCGGCCGGTGGCGCTCGTGGTCATGGCGCTACTCTAACCCGGGCGTCGACCCACCCGGTCGCGGCGGACGCGCCCGGGCCGCACCATAGACTTGGTGGATGATCGACCTCGCACTCCTCCGCGAAAATCCGGAGATCGTCCGCCGTTCTCAGGCCGCCCGTGGCAACGACCAGGGCACCGTCGACATCGCGCTCGAGGCCGACCGATCGCGCCGCGCGGCGCTCGCCGCGTTCGAGGAGCTGAGGGCCGAGCAGAACGCGTTCGGCAAGCAGGTCGCGAAGGCGCCGAAAGACGAGAAGGCGGCGCTCGTGGCGCAGGCCAAGGATCTCGCCGAGCGCGTCAAGCAGGCGCAGCAGGCGGCCAATGAGGCTGCCGAGGCCCTGGCCGCTGCTCTCGCACGCATCGAGAACGTCGTCATCGACGGCGTCCCCGCCGGGGGCGAGGCCGACTTCGTCGAGCTGCGCCGAGTCGGTGAGGTGCCCGCATTCGACTTCGAACCCCGTGATCACCTCGAGCTCGGTGAGATACTCGGTGCGATCGACATGGAGCGCGGCGCGAAGGTGTCTGGTGCTCGCTTCTACTTCCTGCGCGGCGTCGGGGCTCGTCTCGAGATCGCGCTCATGAACCTCGCGCTCGACAAGGCGCTGCAGAACGACTTCGTCCCGCTGATCACGCCCACCCTGGTGCGGCCGGAGATCATGCAGGGCACCGGATTCCTCGGCGAGCACGCAGACGAGGTCTACCACCTCGACAAGGACGACGACCTGTACCTCGTGGGCACCAGCGAGGTCGCGCTCGCCGGATACCACAAGGACGAGATCCTCGATCTGGGCAAGGGCGCGCTGCGGTACGCCGGCTGGTCGACCTGCTATCGCCGCGAGGCGGGCTCGCACGGCAAGGACACCCGCGGCATCATCCGGGTGCACCAGTTCAACAAGCTCGAGATGTTCGTCTACACGACCCCGGAGGATGCGGAAGCTGAGCACCTGCGTCTCGTGGCGCTGCAGGAGGAGATGCTGACCTCGCTCGGCCTCGCCTATCGCGTGATCGACGTCGCAGCAGGCGACCTCGGCTCCAGTGCAGCGCGCAAGTACGACATCGAGGCGTGGGTGCCGACGCAGGGTGCTTTCCGCGAGCTCACCTCCACCTCGAACTGCACGACGTATCAGGCGCGCCGCCTCGACATCCGACACCGGCCCGAGGCTCACGAGGGCCAGACCGCGAAGACGCAGCCGGTGGCGACCCTCAACGGCACGCTCGCGACGACCCGCTGGATCGTCGCGCTGCTCGAGACGCATCAGCAGGCCGACGGTTCTGTGCGCGTGCCGGAGGTGCTTCGGCCCTACCTCGGCGGACTCGAGGTTCTGGAGCCGACCGCGTGACGGCCCCCTGGCTCGTCGGGCTCGACGTCGACGGCACGATCATCCTGCAGGACGAGACGATGAGCCCCGGGGTGCCCGAGGCCGTCGCGCGGCTGCGGGATGCCGGTCATGAGGTGACGATCGCCACCGGACGCAGCTGGATGGCCACGCGTCGCTGGGTCGAGCAGCTCGAGCTGACCCCGCAGTTCGTGGTGTGCTCGAACGGAGCGGTGACCATGCGTCGGGTGGGCGACGAGTGGGAGCGGTGGCACATCGAGACGTTCGATCCGTCTCCTGTGCTCGCTCTTCTGCGCGACCGCCTGCCGGAGGCCCGGTACATGGTCGAGCTCGGCTCGGGTCTCAGGCTGTACACCGAGCACCTGGACGACTGGACGCTCGACGGCGGACGACAGGTCGGCTTCGAAGAGCTGGTCGCCGAGCCGGTCTCCCGTGTCGTCGTCGTGTCGCCGGGGCACGACGAGGAGGACTTCCACCGCCTCGTCGCGGACGCAGGACTCAACGAGGTCTCGTACGCGATCGGCTGGACGGCGTGGCTCGACATCGCGCCGCAGGGCGTCGACAAGGGCACGGCGCTCGAGCGCGTGCGCACCGAGCTCGGCTTCGAGCGCGGGCAGGTCTTCGTGGCCGGCGACGGACGCAACGACATCGGCATGTTCGGGTGGGCGCTGGGGCTCGACGGCCGTGCCGTCGCCATGGGGCAGGCGCCCGCAGAGGTCAAGGATGCCGCGGGCGAGGTGACCGGCGACGTCGAGGACGGCGGGCTCGCAATGGCACTGAACACGCTTCCAGCGGCCGCCCAGGTCAGCGCGAGAGAATAGAACTCGGCTAGACTCACGGCTTGTCGGCAGATTCGTCTGTCGGGAGGGTTGTCCGAGTGGCCGATGGAGCTGGTCTTGAAAACCAGTGGGCAGAGATGTCTCGTGGGTTCGAATCCCACACCCTCCGCATTCCAGGGAACGGTGTCCCCCCGCACCGCACGCTGAAACCGAAAGGCACCGAGTGAGTCCTCACACCCGACGCCGTCGTACCATCGCGCGACACGGACAGCTCCACTCGCCGGGCCCCGTCAGCCAGCTTCTGACGTTCATCGCGATCGGTCTCGCCGTCGTCCTGGTGAGCGGCTTCGGCGTCGTCTCGTACATCGTCTACGACCTCTCGAGCACGGTCTCGGCCAACGCGGTCGAGCTGGACAGCACCGAGGAGCTGCCGCCGGACATCAGCGAGTACGAGGGCGGATTCAACATGCTCCTCACCGGTGTCGACACGTGCGAAGAGGCCTATGCGCAGTACTTCGGCGAACGCTGCACCGGCGCCGACTCCGAAGGCACGCTCAATGACGTGAATCTCCTCCTGCACGTGTCGGAGGAGCCCCGCCGCATCACCGTCGTCAGCCTGCCCCGAGACATGATGGTGCCGATCCCCGAGTGCGAAGACGCCGAGGGCGACGTGCACTCCGCGATGAGCAAGCAGCAGATCAACACCGCCTACACCGACGGCGGACTCAACTGCGTCGCCAAGACCGTCTCCGACCTCACCGGGCAGGAGATCCAGTTCGCGGCATCGGTCACGTTCGGCGGTGTGATCGAGATCACGAACGCGATCGGCGGCGTCGAGGTGTGCCTCGCCTCTCCGATCAAGGACCGCTACACGGGCCTCGATCTGGCAGCCGGAAACCACGTGATCGAGGGCATCACCGCTCTGCAGTTCCTCCGCACCCGCCACGGCGTCGGAGACGGCAGCGACCTCGGACGCATCGGCAACCAGCAGCAGTACATGTCGAGCCTGGCGCGCACGCTGATCAGCGGCGAGACGCTCGGCAACGTCCCCATGATGTTGAAGCTCGCGACCACCGGTCTCGACAACGTCGAGGCGAGCACCTCGCTCGCCGACCCGATGAAGATCGTGCAGATCGCGCTCGCGGTGAAGTCCGTGCCGTTCGAGGACATCGTCTTCCTGCAGTACCCGACGTTCGCGGACCCGGCCGACCCCAACCGCGTCGTGCCGGACAAGGAGTCCGCCGAGGCCATGTGGAACGCGATCAACGAGAACGCCCAGCTGCAGGTCACGCATCAGAACACCGAGAACGACGGAGTCGTCGTGACGGATCCGGCCACGCAGACGCCCGCCGACGCGGGTGCCGAGGCGGCGACGCCTGATCCTGCGGCGACACCTGAGAACGTCGTGGCGCTGCCTGACACGATCAAGGGCAACTCGGCCGCGCAGCAGACCTGCTCGAACGGAAACGTCCGCTGACGTCCACGCCGACCGCACGGACCATCCCGAAGAACCGCCCCTCCTGCCTGTCAGGGTGTGGGCGGTTCTCCGCGTTCAGCGCGTAGGCGTCTCCGGCTGATCGGTCGGCGGGTAGAGCACGTCCATGAGGGCTCCGATGATGCCCGGCATGTCGACGGAGCGGTCGATCATCCACTGCAGCTGCAGTCCGTCGGCGACCGCCTGGATCACCCGTGCCATGGTGTCCGGGTCGAGCGTCGCCCGGTGGGCGGCGTCGTGGACGAAGCTGTCGGTGATGCTCTCGCGGAGCTTCTCGCTGCGCTCGAGGAAGTACCGATGGGCCGGATGCGCGGGGTCGACGGCGTCGACCGAGAGGCGTGAGAACAGTTCGACGACTCCGGGGACCTCGGTGTTGTGGCGGATGACATCGATGAACGCGGACTTGCCGTCGACCGGATTCAGCGTCTGCGGCATCATGCCGTCGTGCTCGTCGCGCTTGCGCAGCACCTCGGTGAAGAGCTCCTCCTTGCTGCCGAAGTAGTGCAGGAGCGCGGCGGGGGTGACGCCGACCAGCTCGGCGATCTGCCTGAGCGAGGCGTTCTGGTAGCCCTTGCGGCCGATCACATCGAGAGCGCTCTCGAGGATCTCCTCGCGTCTGGCGACGCCCTTCGCGTATGAACCTCGTCGTGCCATCCCTCGAGAGTAATCCTGAACGACGTTTGAGATCCAATACTTACTGGCATATAGTTTTCGCAGGACACCGCCGTCGCCGCGAAAGGAACATCATGACCGATACATCGGCATCCGATCTCACCCTCGAGGAGAAGGCATCGCTCACCAGCGGTGCGGACTTCTGGACGACGAAGGCCATCGAGCGCGTCGGTCTGCCGTCGATCATGATGACCGACGGCCCGCACGGCCTGCGCAAGCAAGCAGGCGGCACCGATCACCTCGGTCTCTCGAGCAGTGTGCCGGCGACCTGCTTCCCTCCCGCTGTCGGCATCGGCTCGTCGTTCGATCCCGAGATCGTCGAGCGCGTCGGCGCGGCCATCGGCGTCGAGGCGGCCATCGAGGACGTCGCCATCGTGCTCGGTCCCGGCATCAACATCAAGCGGTCGCCCCTGTGCGGTCGCAACTTCGAGTACTTCTCCGAAGACCCGATCGTCTCGGGGATCCTCGGTGCGGCCTCGGTGCGTGGAGTGCAGTCGCAGGGCGTCGGCACCTCGCTCAAGCACTTCGCGGCCAACAACCAGGAGTTCGATCGCATGCGCGCGAGCTCCGACGTGGACCCGCGTCCGCTGCACGAGATCTACCTGCGCGGCTTCGAGCGCGTGGTCAAGGATGCCGAGCCGTGGACCGTCATGTGCTCGTACAACCGCATCAACGGGGTCTACGCCTCGGAGGACCCGTGGCTGCTCACACAGGTGCTGCGCGATGACTGGGGCTTCGACGGCGTGGTCGTCTCGGACTGGGGTGCTGTGAACGACCGCGTGGCCGGCGTCGCCGCCGGTCTCGACCTCGAGATGCCGTCGTCGGGCGGGCGGACGGATGCTCAGCTCGTGGCTGCGGTGCGCGCCGGCGAGCTCGACGAGAGCGTGCTCGACACCGCAGCCGACCGTGCGATCGATCTCGTGCGCAAGGCGCAGCGGCGCCCTGCCGTCGCAGGCCCCCTTGACGTCGACGCGCACCATGCGCTCGCGAGGGAAGCGGCCGGACGCTCGATCGTGCTGTTGAAGAACGACGGCGACGTGCTGCCGCTCGCCGCCGAGCAGAGGATCGCCGTCATCGGAGCCTTCGCGACCGAGCCGCGCTTCCAGGGAGCCGGATCCTCGCTCATCAACCCCACCCGCGTCGACACCGCGTGGGACGAGCTGCGTGCCGTGGGCGGAGACAACGTCACGTACGCCGCCGGCTTCGTGGTCGAAGGTGGCGACATCGCGGCATCCGGCCGTTCGGCCGACGACCTGCGCGCCGAGGCCGTCGCCGTCGCATCCGCAGCCGACGTCGCCGTCGTGTTCCTCGGCCTTCCCGCTGCCGAGGAATCCGAGGGCTTCGACCGCGAGCACATCGATCTGCCCGCTGCGCAGCTGGAGGTGCTCGATGCCGTGATCGCGGCGAACCCCACCACGGTGGTCGTGCTCTCGAACGGCGGCGTCGTCGCGCTGCCCTTCGCCGAGCGGGTGCCGGCGATCGTCGAGACGTGGCTGCTCGGCCAGGCCGGCGGCGGCGCTGTCGCCGACGTGCTCTACGGAGCGGTGAACCCGTCGGGAAAGCTCACCGAGACCGTTCCGGTGCGGCTGGAGGACAACCCCTCGTTCGGCAGCTTCCCCGGTGAGTTCGGTCACGTCCGCTACGGCGAGGGCGTGCTGGTCGGCTACCGCTGGTACGACGCGAAGGGCCTCGACGTCACCTTCCCCTTCGGGTACGGCCTCTCGTACACGACGTTCTCATATGGCGAGGCGTCGGTCGCAGCGAGCGAGAGCGGCGACATCGTCGTGCGGGTCGATGTGACCAACACCGGAGCCCGCGACGGCCGCGAGATCGTGCAGGTGTATGCGGCCCCGGTCGCCTCCGCCGTGCAGCGCGCGCCGCGCGAGCTCAAGGCCTTCGCATCGGTGGCGCTCGCTGCGGGTGAGACCCGTACCGTCGAGCTCGTCGTGCGCCGAGAGGACCTCGCCTATTGGGACGTGCGCGTCGACCGCTGGATCGTCGAGAGCGGCGAGTACACGGTCGAGGTCGCCGCGTCGAGCCGCGACATCCGTTCTTCCGCGACCGTGCAGGTCGAGGGCGATGCCGTCTCGCTTCCCCTCACGATGAACTCGTCGATCGGCGATGTCCTCGCGCACCCCGTAGCTGGCCCGACCGTCATGGGCGCCCTCGGCGGATTCCTGGGAGAGCTGACCGGTGCGGACTCGTCGGCCGCCTCGATGATGCCGAACGACGAGGCGATGCAGAAGATGATGGCGTCGTTCCCGATCGGCCGACTGATCGGATTCCCCGGTGTCGACGTCACGCACGAGCAGGTCGAGCAGCTGCTCGAGGGCGCGAACGCAGGAGTGCTGACGCCGGCCTGATCTCAGACCGTCCGAACGACGAAGCGCCCTCTCCGTCCTGCGACGGGGAGGGCGCTGTCGTGTGCGGGGCTGTGCGTCAGGTCGTCAGGTCGCGTCCACCCTCGTCTCCGAGAACGGGGGAGAAGCGGATGCCGAGGCCGTGATGCTCGTTCTCCGTGAGGAAGCCGTCGGCGACGGTCACGGGCGAGGGATCGACCAGAGCGCCGAGCGCACCGAATCCGGCATCCTCCACATCCTCGACCAGTGGTTCGAACGCGGTGTCGGGCAGCGTCAGGGCGAGCTGGCCCGAGAGCTCTGGCAGCAGGTGAGGATGCAGGGCGACGCCATGCGAGGCGGCGAGCCCGGCGATGCGGAGCAACGGGGTGATGCCGCCGACGCGCACGATGTTGGGCTGCACGATCTGCGCGGCGCCTGCCCGGAGGAAGTCTGCGAAGCGGTGCACCGTGTGCAGGTTCTCGCCGACGGCGATGGGCACGTCGATGCGACGGGCGAGCTCGGTGTGGCCGTCAAGGTCGTCGGCCCGCAGCGGCTCCTCGATCCAGGCGAGATCGAAGCGCGACAGTGCGTCGATCGACGTCGTCGCGCGGTCGAGATCCCAGCGTTGGTTCGCGTCGATCATCAGCGCGCGATCGGGTCCGAGCAGCGCGCGCACCGCGGCGACGCGCTCGATGTCCTCCGAGAGATCGGGCTTTCCGACCTTGATCTTCACGGCATCGAATCCCGCATCGATCCAGCGCTGCACCTGGGCGAGCAGCTCGTCGAGCGGGTAGTGCAGGTTCACGCCCGATCCGTAGGCGCGCACGCGCTCACGGCGGCGGCCGATCAGGCGCGACACCGAGGTGGCGGCAGCGCGTGCCTCGGCATCCCACAGCGCGAGGTCGAGCCCTGCCAGCGCGATCGTCGTGATGCCACCGCCGCCCGCTTCGTGCAGGTGCTCCCACAGGCTCTGCCAGGCCTCGCCGGGAAGAGCGGGTCGACCCACGGAAGCGGGAGCGATGTCGTGCTGCAGCAGCGACTGCACTGCGGGTGCGCCGATCTGGGGGCTCCACGAGAAACCCCATCCTTCGCCGCCGTCTGAGCGCACGACGTGGGTCGCGATGATACCGACCGACGTCACGTCTGCAGCCCACGGACGCGTCAGCGGCACCCGCTGGAGGCGCGACGTCAGACTCCGGATGGTGGTCACGGCAGCGCGCGTCCTGCGGCGAGCTCCGTGCGCCAGGTGCGCGCGGCGCGCCAGCCGAGCAGGCGAGCGGCTTTGGCGGAGGAGAACGCGGGCGCGGTGCCGGTGATCTCGGCCGCCGCCCGCGCGGTGCCGGGGTGGAACTGCGGCAGCAGCTCGCTCAGCGGGCGGCGGGCGAGCGCGTCATCGGCGCCGACGAAGAACCGCTCGCCGTTCGGGATGTCGTCGAGGGCGTCGAGCAGGGCGTCGGCGAAGGCTGCGACGTCGCGGGCATCGATGTAGTTGAAGAGCGCCGGTGCCGACAGGGCGGGGTCATCGAGGCGTTCGAGCACGGTGTGCCCCTGCTGGGTCGGAGCGCCGGCCCATTCCTCGGGGGCGATCACGTAGCAGGGGCGGAAGGATGCGAACCGCACGTCGTCGCCCGCCTGGCGCCGCAGCATGTCGATCGTCTGCTCGATCAGCAGCTTCGACAGGGCGTAGGCGTTCCACGGTTCGGTGGGCGATGTCTCGTCGAGGGGGAGGCGCTCGGGAGTCCAGCCGCGGGGTGCGCCGTAGCCGATCACCGTCGGGCTCGACGCTGCCACCACGCGGCGGATGCCTGCACGCATGGCTCCGCCGAGCACCGACTGCGCGAGGGCGGCGTTCGTGCTCAGGATCACGTCTTCGGGTGCGCTGAAGGGCACCGCGATCGCCGCGAGGTGGATCACCGCGTCAGCTCGTGTGCCCGCGAGCGCCGACGCCGTGGCATCCGCATCGGTCAGATCGAGGGAGAACTGAGTGATCCCGGCGCGGTCGAGGTGTGCGATCGGCTCTCTGTCGACGGAGATGAGCTCGTGTCCGGCATCCGCGAGTCCTGTCACGAGCGTGCGCCCGAGTCGCCCGGACCCGCCGGTGACGACGATCCTCATCGGCGTGCGAGCAGGGCGATCCCGAGCTCGTCGACCCTCACGGGGAGTCCGGTCTCGAGCGAGCGGTTGCCCGCGATGCCGACGGCGATGGAGCGGATGCCGTCTGTCCAGTCCGCCGGCCGCGCGAGCGGGTCATCGCCCGGACCTTCGAAGACATCGGACAGGAGCAGGGCGTCGCCGCCGCCGTGTCCGCCGTCGCCGCCGTCGATAGGTACCTCGTAGGCCGCTTCCCAGTGCCGCTGCACGAGTATGCGCTCGCCTTCAGGGCGCAGTGCGGTGGTGCCGTCGCCGCCCGAGAGGCTCGGGTCGATGTGGGGATGCAGGCCCTCACCGGCCAGCACGGCTCCGCGTTCGACGACCTCGAGCTCGACACGGCCGAGCGTGCCGTTGACGGCGACGCGATAGCCCTCCCACGGCGAGTGCGCGTTCAGCGAGTACGACATGGTCGCGCCCGAGACGTAGTCGACGACGAGCGCGAGGTTGTCCTCGATCGTGATGCCCTCGCTGAACACGTCGAGATCGCGCACGTAGCCGTCGTGCTGCTCGGCATCGAGGTAGAGCGCGGTCAGGCGTTCGTCGGTGCGGAGGTCGAGTTCGAAGAGGTCGCCCCCGTCGTGGGTTCCTCGCGCCGGCCGCTCGCCGAGGCCGCGGCTGGCCGCGGCCTCGGCGCCGTAGAAGCGCAGACCGCCCGACGCGTAGACACGGGTCGGCTGCGAGCGGATCCACCAGTTGACGAGGTCGAAGTGATGGCTCGACTTGTGCACGAGAAGACCGCCCGAGTTCTTCTTGTCCCGGTGCCAGCGGCGGAAGTAGTCGGCGCCGTGGTTGGTGTCGAGCATCCACTGGAAGTCGACGGAGGTGACCTGCCCGATCGTGCCGTCCTGGATGATCCGGCGCAGCGCGCTGTTGCGGGGAGAGTACCGGTAGTTGAACGTCAGCACCACCTGTCGGCCGGTGCGTTCGACGACCTCTTCGATGCGGGCCGCGCTCGCCGCGTCGATCGTCAGCGGCTTCTCGACCACGACATCGGCACCGGCCTCGAGCGAGCGGACGATCAGCTCGGCATGCAGATCGTCGCGCGAGCAGATGATGACCCGGTCGACGCGTTCGTCGCGGATCACCTGTTCGAGCTCGTCGGGGGTCGCGAGGCGGGGAGCGGAGGCGCCTGCGTCGACCGCGCGTCCGGAATGGAAGGCGGCGCGCACGGGGTTGGGCTCGACGATCGCGACCAGTTCGGCGCGGTCCCGATGCGCTCCGGTGATCGCATCGACATACATCTGCGCGCGGACTCCGGCACCGGCCAGGGCATAACGGGTCTTCGTCATCGTGATCCTTCTTTGATCTCGAACTCAGGAAACGTTTTCTCGACGATAGCACAGGGCGGAAGCCGAGCACTCGGGCGGAGGCGGCTCAGTCCTCGCGCGGGGCGGAGGTGCTTCCGCGCACGACCAGGGTCGGCGTCAGCGTGAGCGCCGGAGTGGGTTCGCCGCCGGTGAGTTGGGCGTGCATGGCGGCCCAGGCTGCTGCGCCCAGATCGACAGCCGGCACCGCCGCGGTCGTGAGCGGTGGCGACGTGTAGGCGGCGAACGGGATGTCGTCGAAGCCGGTGATCGACAGCTGGCCCGGTACCTCGACTCGGCGCACGGTCAGCGCCGAGAGGAGGCCCATCGCGACGAGGTCGTTGTAGGCGATCACGGCGGTCGCACCGCTCGCGAGCACCTGATCGGCGACGGCCGTGCCGCTGTCGAAGTCGACCCCCGCGGTGATCTCCTCGACCTCGAGCCGGTCGAGCCGGGAGACCGCCGCGGCGATCGCCTCCTGTCGCGCCTTGTGCGTCACGCTGCGCGTCGCTCCGGCGAGATAGACCAGCCGGCGGTGGCCGAGAGACGTCAGATGGTCGACGATCTCGCGCATGCCGGAGCCGTAGTCGGCGCCGACGACGGGACCACTGGCCTGCGGTCCGCGGTTGATCACGACGGCGGGGGAGAGCGCGGGCAGCAGCGCCGCGAGCTCCTCTTCGGGCATTCGAGGAGCGCACAGGATCACGCCGTCTGTGCGCAGTCGTGTCGCCCTGGCGAGCGCGTGCTCCTCGTCGAGATCTTCGCGGGAATCGGCGACGAGCACGTGGTATCCATCGGCAGTCGCTGCACGGCTGAGCCCACGGAGGATCGCCTGGAAGGTCGGGTTCTCGAGATCCGGGATGACGACCGCGACCGTCTGGGTGCGGCCGAGCACCAGACTCCGAGCCACCGGGTTCGCGGTGTAGCCGAGTTCGGCGGCGGCGGCCCGCACGCGCTCCGCGAGAGCGGGGTCGACCGTGGGGTTTCCGTTCATCGCCCGCGACACGGTCGACAGCGAGACGCCGGCGAGCTTCGCGACGTCGGTGATGCCGGGGCGAGAGGATTCGCGTGCCATCAGCATCCCTCCATTCCGCGATCGGTCACGGCTGTCGTCATACTACGAGAAAACGTTCTACGAGGAGGGTCGCGTGGCCGGAGCATCCGAAGACCGCATCGAGAAGCAGGATCGTCTCGCGCGAGTGCGGCGCGACGTCGATGGTGCGACGCTCGTGCTCACGTCGCACGAGGCGGTGTCGTGGTATCTCGAGGGAGCGCGCACGCATGTGTCGCTCGCGGGTCCGCCGGTGCTCGCGGTGCGCGCGGAGACGCACGGGGATGTGCTGTTCGTCGCCGCGAACGAGGCGGATCGACTGATAGCCGAAGAGCTGCTGCCGGAGGATGCCGAGCGCGTGGTGCGGGTGCCGTGGTGGATCCCGCCGTCGGTCGTGGCGGCCGAGCGGTCGGGCGTTCCGGAGTCGCAGGTGGCGGCAGAGCTCCGCGCAGCGCGAGCGCGGATGCTGCCCGCCGAGACCGAGAGGTACCGAGTCCTCGGGCGCGAGACGGCCGAGACCTTGACCGATGTGCTGGGCCGCGTCGGGTCGGATCAGACCGAGCGCGCGGTCGCGGCGATGGTCGCCGCGGAGTTCATCGCCCGGGGGATCGATCCGCTCGTCGTGCTCGTCGCCGGCGCTGATCGAGGTGCGTTCCAGCATCCGCTTCCGACCGCGGGCGTGCTCGGAGATCGGGCCATGGTCGTGGTGTGCGGTCGCCGCGACGGGCTGATCGCCAACGCCACCCGCTGGATCGGAGCACCTGTCGACGAGGAACCGCTGCTCGGCGTGGAGCGTGCTTTCCTCGACGCATCGGTGCCGGGCGCTCGCCTCGACGAGGCGTTCGCCGCGGGCACGGCGGCGTACGCCCGCTTCGGCTTCGACGCCGACGAGTGGCAGCGGCACCACCAGGGTGGGCCGAGCGGCTATGCCGGACGCGACCCCCGCGCTACAGCATCCACGGTCGATCGTCTCGTCGAGAATCAGGCGTTCGCGTGGAACCCGACCGCACCGGGGCTCAAGGTCGAGGACACCATGCTGCGCACGGCGGAGGGCTGGGATGTGCTGACGGTCGACGACCGCTGGCCGTCCGTCGAATATGAGGGACTGCGGCGTCCGGTCGCGAGGGCGTACGAGGCTCGCTGAGGGCGGCTCCTGCGGGACGGATGGCTGCGCGGACCACGGACGGCTGGTCATCCGCGTGTCAGGCGGCCGCCAACCGGGAATCGGTCAGCCATCCGTCCCGCAACGCTGCGCCGCGGACGGACCGTCAGCCGCTCGTCGAGCTGCGCATGATCAGCTCGGGCGGGAACACGGTCTGCCGGGGGATGCTCTCAGGGTCGGCCGCCTCTTCGAGCACGATCCGCAGCGCGGTGCGCCCGATCATGCGGCTGGGCTGGCGGATCGATGACAGCGGGACTGCGGCGGCCGCGGCGAACGGGTTGTCGTCGAAGCCGATCAGAGCGATCTCCTGCGGCACGAGCAGGCGTCCGCCGGCCACGAGCGACTGCAGCAGGCCGAGGGCGAGCAGGTCGTTCGCGGCGAAGAGAGCATCCGGCCACTCGCGGCGCGGGCGGGTGAGCAGGCGCGCGCCCGCGGCGACGCCCTCCTCGACGGTCATCGCCGCAGTCGGCACGACCTCGAGCTCGACGTGCACGGCCGCGTTCTCGGCCGCGGCACGAGCGCCGGCGAGACGGTCGGTGACCTGGCGCATGTCGAAGGGGCCGCCGACGAAGGCGATGTGCCGCCGACCTCCCTCGATCAGATGCTCGACCGCGAGTCGTCCGCCCGCGACGCTGTCGACCGAGACCGACGAGAACCCGCTGTCGGCGCTGAACCGGTCGACGAGCACCGTCGCGATGCCGCTCGCGCGGAACCTGCGCAGCTGCGTCATGACGTCGCCGTAGGGGGCGATGAGCAGACCGCGCACCTGCTGCTCGCGGAACAGATCGAGGTAGACCTTCTCCCGCGAGGGGTCGTCGTCGGTGTTGCCGTAGAGGATCGCGATGCCGTGGCTCGATGCCTCGTCCTCCGCCCCGCGCACGACGTCGTTGTAGAAGGGGTTCTGCCCGTCGAGCACCACGAATCCCACGGTCGTGCTGACACCGGCTCGCAGCTTGCGAGCCGCGTCATTGCGCACATAGCCGAGTTCTTCGATCGCCTGCGTGACGCGTTCGACCGAGTCGCTGGAGACCTCGTCCGGCCGATTCAGCACATTCGAGACCGTGCCGACGGAGACGCCCGCACGGACGGCGACATCGCGGATGCTGATCGGCATTCGGCTGTCCTCTCGTCGTCGGGCGGATCACGCTTCGGCATCGGGGGTTGACCTGAGACCGGCATCACATACACTAGCCTGAAACGAGCTTGAATCGATTCAGGTAAAGTTCATTCCGATCATCATCCCCCTCAACGGAGAGGAAAGCCAGTGGTAGACGCAGCCTCCGCCCGCAGCGCTCCCCCCACCGCGCTCGAGCTGCATCGGGTCGTGAAGTCCTTCGGCCCCGTCGTCGCGCTCCGCTCCGGCAGCCTGACGCTCCGCCCCGGTTCCATCCACGCCCTCATCGGCGAGAACGGAGCGGGCAAGTCCACGCTCGTGAAGATCATGGCCGGTCTCTACCGCCGTGACTCGGGGGACTTCCGCCTGCACGGCGAAGACGTCGACTTCACCAGCACGGCCCAGTCGAAGGCCGCAGGCATCGCGGTCATCTACCAGGAGCCGACCCTGTTCCCCGATCTCTCGGTGACCGAGAACATCTTCATGGGGCGTCAGCCCACCGGACTCCTCGGACGCATCGACCGCAAAGCCATGCGCACCGAGGTCGACCAGATCTTCCGTCGCCTGGGAGTGACGCTCGACCCCGACCGCATCACCGAGGGTCTCTCGATCGCCGACCAGCAGATCATCGAGATCGCCAAGGCCATCTCGCTCGACGCGAGCGTGCTGATCATGGACGAGCCGACCGCGGCGCTCAGCGGCGTCGAGGTCGACCGTCTGTTCGCCGTCGCGCGGAGCCTCCGCGACGAGGGCCGAGCGATCCTCTTCATCTCGCACCGCTTCGACGAGGTGTTCGACCTGTGCGACACGGTGACCGTGATGCGCGACGGCGCCTACATCGACACGACCCCGATCGCCGAGACCACGGTCGACGACCTGGTCAGGCAGATGGTCGGTCGCGACGTCACCGAGCTCTTCCCCAAGCAGGAGGCCGCGATCGGCGAACCGCTGCTCGAGGTCACCGGCCTCACCCGCCCCGGTGTCTTCCACGAAATCTCCTTCACCGTTCGCGCGGGCGAGATCGTCGCCCTGGCCGGCCTCGTCGGGGCAGGGCGCTCCGAAGTCGCCCGTGCCGTCTTCGGCGTCGATCCGTACAGCGACGGAGAGGTGCGGATGCTCGGCGCAGGCGTCGCACGCCGCAACCCCACCGCGGCGATGCGCAGCGGCCTCGCGCTCGTCCCCGAGGACCGCCGCAAGCAGGGGCTCGTCATCGATGCGGGTGTCGGCGGCAACATCACTCTCGCGATCCGTCGGCGCCTGTCGAAGTGGGGTCTGATCACCAGCGGCATCGAGAACCGTGCGGCGAAGGAGTGGGCATCGCGCCTCGAGGTCAAGACGCACGCGCTCGACACCGTCGCAGCCACCCTCTCGGGCGGAAACCAGCAGAAGGTCGTGCTGGCCAAGTGGCTGGCAACCGACCCGCGGGTGCTGATCATCGACGAGCCGACACGAGGCATCGATGTCGGCACGAAGTCCGAGGTGCACCGCCTGCTCTCGCAGCTCGCGGGCGAGGGCCTCGGGATCCTGATGATCTCGTCGGAACTCCCCGAAGTCCTCGGCATGGCAGACCGCGTGCTCGTGATGCGCGAAGGGCGCATCACCGCCGAGATCTCCCGCGACGACGCCACCAGCGAGAACGTCATGTTCGCCGCCACCCACTCATCGGAGCTGCAGTCATGAGCCTCACCACCGCGCCGGCGGCCGCCGCTCCGGCGATCGCCAAGAAGCCGGGCGGCATCGGCCGTGCACGGGAGTTCGGTATCCTCGCCGCCCTCGTGCTCGTCGTGATCGCCGCCACGGTGAAGAACCCCAACTTCCTGTTCAGCGCCGACGGCTGGCGCGATCTGCTGCTGACGCCGTCGATCCTCATGCTCGTCGCGGTCGGCCAGGCCATCGTGATCATCACCCGCAACGTCGACCTCTCGGTCGGCTCGGTCATGGGCCTGACGGCATATCTCACCGGACGCCTCTTCGTCGACGTGCCCGGCATCCCGATCGTCGTCGTCGTGATCGCAGCCGTGCTGCTCGGAGCCTTCCTCGGTCTCGTGAACGGCGCCCTGGTCGCATTCGCCAAGGTGCCGGCGATGGTGATCACGCTCGGCACGCTCTATGCCTACCGCGGCATCAACGTGCTGTGGACCGGCAGCGACCGCATCAACGCCTCCGACATGCCGAAGGACTTCCTCGCGCTCGGCACCCAGCAGATCCTCTTCATCCCGGTGCTGTCGATCGTCGCGGTGATCGTGCTCGCACTGGCCGCCTGGTATCTGCGCAACACCAGGGGCGGCCGCGAGTACTACGCGATCGGATCCGACCCCTCGGCCGCCGAGCTCTACGGCCTCAAGGTCACCCGCCGGGTGCTCTCCGCGTTCGTCCTCTCCGGCGCGCTCGCCGGGCTGGCCGGCGTCTTCTACGCCGCGCGCTACGGATCGATCAGCTCACAGGCCGGCAGCGGCTGGGAGTTGGATGCGGTCGGCGCGGCCGTGATCGGCGGCATCGCGATCACCGGCGGTGTCGGCACGGTCTGGGGTGCGGCCATCGGCGCCATGCTCCTGATGACCATCAACCGCGCACTGCCGATTCTCGGCATCCCCGACTTCTGGCAGCGCGCCGTGGTCGGTGTGCTCATCATCGGGGCCATCGTGCTCGACCGGGTGCTCGCGGTCAGACAGAGACGCCAGCTCATCGAAGCGAGGGACGAATCATGACCACGGCAACGACGACCACGTCGACGCGCGTCATCCGCGACTACGACCGGCCCCTGTGGCGTCGCATCTTCGTCAACCGCGAGTTCGCGATCCTCGCGCTGCTCGTGCTGGTGGCGATCGTCGCGGCCGTCACGATCCGCGGCTTCGCGCAGCCGATCACGGCGAACTACCTCCTGCTCGATGTCGCGCCCATTCTGCTGATCGCGCTGCCGATGACGCTCGTGATGATCACCGGCGAGATCGACCTGTCGGTCGGCTCCATGGTCGGACTCGCCAGCGTCGTGACCGGTGTGCTCACCGAGTCGGGTGCGCCGTTCGAGGTCGCAGCCCTGGCGGCGCTGTTGGTCGGAGTCGTGGGAGGGGCCTTCAACGGCTTCCTCGTCACGGTCGTCGGCCTGCCCTCGCTCGCCGTCACGATCGGCACGCTCGCGCTCTTCCGCGGCCTCGCGGTCGGCCTGCTCGGCACCACCGCGGTCACCGACTTCCCGGAGACATGGACGGCGCTGGCGAAGGCGAAGATCGCCGGCACGACGATCCCGTACATCGTCATCCCGTTCCTGATCCTGCTGGTGCTGTTCGCCGTGCTGCTGCACCTCACCCCCTTCGGTCGGGGCATCTTCGCGATCGGACTCTCGAAGGACGCAGCGCGCTTCTCGGGCGTCGATGTCGAACGCACGAAGTTCATCCTGTTCGTGCTCTCGGGTGTCGTCGCCGCGTTCGCCGGCATCTTCTACACGCTGCGGTTCGGCAGCGCCCGCGGAGACAACGCCACCGGCCTCGAACTGCAGGTGATCGCGGCCGTCGTGCTCGGCGGAGTCTCGGTCTTCGGCGGGCGGGGTCACCTGCACGGCGTCGTCGCCGCGGTGCTCCTGATCGGGGTGCTCGGCAGCAGCCTGCGCCTCGCCGGCGTCACCTCCGACGTCATCAACATCATCACCGGCGGTCTGCTGATCTTCTCGGTCGTCGCAGCCAGCGTCCTCGCCTGGGCGCAGCGCGTCAGGTCGAAGGCCGGCCCGCCCCTCCGCGTAGCGGCCTCTCCCGCACCATGAGGCAGCCTCTCATCGTCGGCACCCGCCAGCGGTGATCATCACGAAAGGAAGAACAATGACGTTTGCACGCAAGAAGATCGCGGGGTTCGCGGCGGTCGCCGTGGCCGCAGCGCTCGTGCTGAGCGGCTGCGCCGACACCAGCGGCGGCACCGGCGGCTCGGGTTCGGGCGAGGGCGAAGGCGGCGGGTCCGACAACCTGTCGATCACGTTCCTGCCCAAGAACCTCGGAAACCCCTACTTCGACACCTCGAGCGAGGGCGGCAAGACGGCCGTCGACGAGTTCGGCGGCACGTTCGCCGAGGTCGGCCCGGCCGAGGCCACGCCCGACGCGCAGGTCAGCTACATCAACACCGCGACGCAGCAGGCCGTCGGTGCGCTGGTCGTCTCGGCCAACGACCCCAAGGCGATCTGCGATGCGCTGAACGAGGCTCGCGACGCCGGCGTCAAGGTCGTCACCTTCGACTCCGACACGAACCCCGAGTGCCGTGACCTGTTCATCAACCAGGCCGACTCCGAGGGCATCGCCAAGGTGCAGGTCGATCTGATCGCCGACCAGATCGGTGGAGCGGGCGAGGTCGCGATCCTGTCGGCATCCGCCAACGCGACCAACCAGAACGCGTGGATCGAACTCATGGAGGAGTACGTCGCCAGCGAGTACCCCGACATCACCATCGTCGAGACCGTCTACGGCGACGACGACGACCAGACGTCGTTCGACAAGACTGCGGCCCTGCTGCAGAGCCACCCGAACCTGAAGGGCATCATCTCGCCCACCACGGTCGGCATCGCGGCTGCTGCGCGCTACGTCTCGACCTCGGACTACAAGGGCAAGGTCGCGATCACCGGTCTCGGCACCCCGAACCAGATGCGCGAGTACGTCGAAGACGGCACCGTCACCGCGTTCGCGCTGTGGAACCCGGCCGACCTCGGCTACCTGGCGGCCTTCGCGTCCAAGGCGCTGATCGAGGGCGAGATCACCGGCGAAGAGGGCGACACCTTCGAAGCCGGCGAGCTCGGCGAGTACACGGTCGGCGCTGACGGCGTCGTGCTGCTCGGCGACCCGTTCGAGTTCAACGCAGAGAACATCGGCGAGTTCGACTTCTGAGTCGGGTTCGTCGGGGGCGTCGGGCTTCGGCCCGGCGCCCTTTCGTGTGTCCGGGGGCAGGGCGCAGCTCTCCGCCCGTCCTGCGAGTGCCCCGCGCGACACACGTGCATGCCGAAAGCACGGATGGATGCCGAGAAAGGGTGTTCTCGGCATCCATCCGTGATCCGGGCAGCCGACTGCGCACAGTGGCGTCAGCCGCCCGAGAGGTGCGAGCGGGTCAGCGCGGGTCGAAGCGCTCGGGCTCGTGGGTCGCGGCGACGAGTGCTCGCAGCTCCTCGAGGGAGTCGGGAGCGGCGCCCAGAGCGCGCGCCTGCACGAGCACGTTGCCGAGAGCGGTCGCCTCGACGGGGCCTGCGAGCACGGGAAGACCGGTGCGATCGGCCGTCGCCTGGCACAGCAGGCGGTTCAGCGAGCCGCCTCCGACCAGGTGGACGCTGTCGAGCTCGCGCCGTGACAGATCGGATGCCGTCTGCACGGCATCCGCGAAGGCCGTGGCGATCGACTCGACGATCGACCGTGCGAACGCGGGCCTCGATGACGGCGCTTCCGACCCGAGCAGCGCCGTGATGCGCGCGGGCATGTCTCCCGGTGCGCTGAGCGATGAGTCGTCGGCGTCGAAGATCGGCACGTCGCCCGTGACCGCGGATGCCGCAGTCAGCAGCTCGGACAGGTCGATCGACGTTCCGTCTTCCGTCTCCCACGCGCGCACGGTCTCGCTGAGCAGCCAGAGCCCGGTGACGTTGTGCAGGAACCGGTAGCGGCCGTCGACGCCGAGCTCGTGGGTGAAGTTGGCCTCGCGCGCAGCATCCGTCAGCACCGGTTCGGTCAGCTCGACGCCGACCAAGCCCCAGGTGCCGCACGAGATGTACGCGGAGTGCGGGGTCGACAGCGGAGCGGCGACGACGGCGGATGCCGTGTCGTGCGAGCCGACCGCGATCACGGGCAGCTCCTTGCCGACTCGTTCAGCGAGCTCGGGTCGCAGGGTGCCGATCGTCTCGCCCGGATCGACGAGCGTCGGCAGGATGCTCGACGGGATGCCGAGGCGCTCGGCCAGCTCGCTGTCCCACTCGCCCGATTCGACGCCGAGCAGTCCGGTGGTCGAGGCATTCGTGCGTTCGGCGACGGACGTTCCGGTGAGCAGGAGGGCGATGAGGTCGGGGATCAGCAGCGCCGTGTCGGCGTCGGTGAGACGCGCGTCGACGCGGTACTGATAGAGCGTGTTGAACGGCAGGAACTGCAGCCCGTTGCGCTGATACAGCTCGGCGAAAGGCGCCTCGGCGTGCACCTCCGCGACGCCGCGCACGGTGCGGTCGTCGCGATAGTGGAACGGCTCAGCGAGAAGCTCGCCGTCCTTCACGAGGCCGTAGTCGACGGCCCACGAATCGATGCCGATGCTCTCGATGCCCGGCTCGCGACGCACGGCCTCGGCGAGGCCCTCGATGACGTGCTCATAGAGTGCGCCGAAGTCCCAGTGCAGTCCGTCTTCGCGCTCGACGGGCCCGTTCGGGAACCGTGAGACGAGCTCGAGGTCGAGCCGGCCGTCGCCGATCCGCCCGATCATGACGCGACCGCTGGTCGCCCCGAGGTCGACGGCGGCGACGGCGCGGACAGTCATCGCAGGAACGCCGCGGCGACGCCGGAGTCGACCGGGATGTGCAGACCGGTCGTGCGGCTGAGCTCGGGGCCCGTCAGCACATAGACGGCATCCGCGACGTTCTCGGGAACGACCTCGCGCTTGAGGATCGTGCGGTTGGCGTAGAACTGACCGAGGTCCTCCTCGGCGACGCCGTAGGTCGCGGCGCGGTTCGCGCCCCAGCCCGAGGCGAAGATGCCAGAGCCGCGCACGACGCCGTCGGGGTTGATGCCGTTGACGCGGATGCCGAACTCGCCGAGCTCGACGGCCAGCAGTCGCACCTGGTGGGCCTGGTCGGCCTTGGTCGCCGAGTACGCGATGTTGTTCGGGCCGGCGAAGACGGAGTTCTTCGACGAGATGTAGATGATGTCTCCGCCGAGCTTCTGGTCGATCAGCACGCGGGCTGCCGCCTTCGACACGAGGAACGAGCCCTTGGCCATGACATCGTGCTGCAGGTCCCAGTCCTTCTCAGTGGTCTCGAGCAGCGGCTTCGAGAGCGAGAGTCCGGCGTTGTTGACGACGAGGTCGACGCCGCCGAACGCGAGCACGGCGTCGTTCAGCGCGGCCTGGATCGCGTCGGCGTCGGCGACGTTCGCCGCGACGCCGATCGCGACGTCGGTGTTGCCGAGCTCGGCCGCGGCGGCCTGGGCCTTCTCGAGGTCGAGGTCGGCGATGACGACGCAGGCGCCCTCGGCCGCGAGGCGGGTGGCGATGGCCTTGCCGATGCCGCTGGCAGCCCCGGTGACGAACGCGATGCGGCCCTGGTGCGACTTCGGCTTCGGCATGCGCTGCAGCTTCGCCTCTTCGAGCGCCCAGTACTCGATGTCGAACTTCTCGGCGTCGGAGATGGGGGAGTAGGTCGACAGCGCCTCGGCCCCGCGCATGACGTTGATCGCGTTGACGTAGAACTCGCCGGCGACGCGGGCTGTCTGCTTGTTCGCCCCGTACGAGAACATGCCGATGCCGGGAACGAGCACGATGAGCGGGTCGGCGCCGCGGATCGCCGGAGACTCGGCCGTCGCGTGCGCGTCGTAGTAGGCCTGGTAGTCGGCGCGGTACTCGGTGTGCAGCTCGTGCAGGCGGGCGATCTGCTCGTCGAGGGATGCCGTGACGGGCAGGTCGAGGATCAGCGGCTTGACCTTGGTGCGCAGGAAGTGGTCGGGGCAGCTGGTGCCGAGAGCGGCGAGCTCGGGGGCCCGGTCGGAGGCGAGGAAGTCGAGCACGACGTCGGAGTCGGTGAAGTGGCCGACCATCGGCTTGTCGGTCGACGCGATGCCGCGGACGGTGCCGGCGAGGGCGGCGGCGCGCTCACGGCGCTCGGCTTCGGGGAGGGCCTCGAAGCCGGCGCGGACACCGCCGAACGGGTCGGCCTTGCCGTTGGCCTCGATGTAGGCGGCGGCGGTGTCGATGATCCACAGCGAGTTGGCCTCGGCCTCCTCCGACGTGTCACCCCAGGCCGTGATGCCGTGTCCGCCCAGAATGGTGCCGATCGCCTGCGGGTTCTTCGCCTTGATCGCGGCGATGTCGAGTCCGAGCTGGAAGCCCGGGCGACGCCACGGCACCCACACGACCTTGTCGCCGAAGATCTTCGCGGTCAGCTCTTCGCCGTCGGCGGCGGTGGCGATCGCGATGCCCGAGTCGGGGTGCAGGTGGTCGACGTGTGCGGCATCGACGAGGCCGTGCATCGCGGTGTCGATCGACGGGGCGGCGCCGCCCTTGCCGTGCAGGCAGTAGTCGAACGCGGCGACCATCTCGTCTTCTCGGTCGAGGCCGGGATACACGTCGACGAGCGCGCGCATGCGGTCGAGGCGCAGCACAGCCAGGCCCTGCTCCGTGAGGGTCCCCAGGTCTCCGCCCGATCCCTTGACCCACATCAGCTCGACCGGCTGGCCCGTGACCGGGTCGGTCTCGGTGCCCTTGGCCGACGTGTTGCCGCCCGCGTAGTTGGTGTTCTTGGGATCGGCGCCCAGGCGGTTCGACCGCTCGATGAGGGCGGCGGCGGTGGGATTGGTCATGACTGTTCCTTGTGCTCGGGAGACGTGGCGAGGATGCGGGCGGCGAAGCGATCGATCGATGCGGTCGCCGCCGCGAGTTCTGGCTGGTTGAGGTGGCCGTGGCGGGTGCCGGGCTCGGTGGAGATGTCGAGGGCGATGCCGGCGTCGCGCAGCAAGGCGCCGAACGCCTCGCCCGAGACGCGGAGCTCGTCGACCTCGCCGTTGATCATGATCGTGGCGGGGAAGTGCGAGAGCTGAGCGGGGGATGCCGTGCCCGGAACGGCGTAGACCTCGGCAGCCGAGACCGGGCCTCCGAGATAGTTCTCATACATTCCACGAACGGCCTCGGGGCCGAAGGTGTCGGCCTCGGGGTCGGCATCGAGTGCGGCGCGAAGTGCAGCATCCGGTGCGCCCTGCACGGCATGCAGCGTCGGGTAGGCGAGCACTGCGAGTGCCGCGAAAGGGCCTGCGCCATGGCTGAGACGGAGTGCCGCACCGGTCGCGAGGTTGCCGCCGGCACTCGCACCGCCGATCGACCACGGGCCTTCCGCGAGATCGGAGGCGACTGCCCAGCGGAACGCGTGCTCCACTTCGTCGGAGGCGACGGGGTAGTGCACGCCTTCGCGTTCGGGTGCGTCCGCCGCAGCGGCCCAGACACGAGGGAACGGAGCGAGGGCGTAGTCCACCGAGACCACGACGATGCCGCGATCGGCGAAGCTCCGCGCGACCCAGTCGGCTTCGGGCATGTCGATCTCGCCCGCGGCGAATCCACCGCCGTGCACCCAGACCAGCCCGGGCCCCGCGCGGTTCTCCGGCTCGTACACGCGCACGCGCAACGGTCCATGCGGACCGTCGAGCACCTGGTCTCTCACAGCGTCATCCGTTCTGTCGATGGGACGTCGGGGCGCGGGGATCGGCTCCCGCACCCCGACGAGTCAGGATGCGCGCTCAGGCGCCCCAGCCGGCCTGCACGCCGCCGACGCGGTCGGCAGCGATCTTCTGCTGGTAGCCCGACTCGGCGTAGGCCTTCATCGGGTCGGCGGCGAGTCCGCGCGACTCGCGCCACTCGGCCAGGGCCGGGCGCACATCGGTGTAGAACGCGTCCATGAACACGGCGTTCGCGGCCAGCACGTCGCCCGACTTCTGCGCGGCGGTCAGCGCATCGCGGTCGACGATCAGCGCGCGGGCCGTCATCTCCTGCACGTTGAGCACCGAGCGGATCTGACCGGGGATCTTGTCTTCGACGTTGTGGCACTGATCGAGCATGAACGCCACGTCGGGGTTGTTCAGGCCGCCGCCGCGGACGACCTCGAACAGGATGCGGAACAGCTGGAACGGGTCGGCTGCGCCCACGATCAGGTCGTCGTCGGCGTAGAAGCGCGAGTTGAAGTCGAACGAGCCGAGCTTGCCCAGGCGCAGCAGCTGCATGACGATGAACTCGATGTTCGTGCCGGGGGCGTGGTGGCCGGTGTCGAGGCACACCATGGCCTTGTCGCCGAGCGACGAGACCTGGGCGTACGACGTGCCCCAGTCGGGAACATCGGTGTGGTAGAAAGCCGGCTCGAAGAACTTGTACTCGAGCACGAGGCGCTGGTCGTCGCCGAGGCGCGCGTAGATCTGCTGGAGCGACTCCTGCAGGCGGTCCTGACGGCCGCGGAGGTCGGCCTGGCCCGGGTAGTTCGAGCCCTCGGCGAGCCAGATCTTCAGGTCGCGGCTGCCCGTGGCATCCATCACATCGATGCAGGCGAGGTGGTGGTCGATCGCCTTCTGACGGATCGTGGGGTCCTCATGGGTCAGGGCTCCGAACTTGTAGTCGTCGTCCTGGAACGTGTTCGAGTTGACCGTGCCGAGGGTGACGCCGAGGTCTTCGGCGTGCTTGCGGAGGTCGGAGAACGAGTCGACGAGGTCCCACGGGATGTGCAGGGCCACCGAGGGGGCGAGCGCGGTGTACTTGTTGACCTGCGCGGCATCCGCGATCTTCTCCCACGGGTCGCGCGGCGTGCCGGGCGTGCCGAACACCTTGAACCGGGTGCCGGAGTTGCCGAACGCCCAGCTGGGGAGTTCGATGCCCTGCTGCTCGAGAGCGGCGAGGTTGTCGGACGAGAGGATGCTCATGAGGCGCTGCCTTCGGTGTCGTTGCGGTTGTCGGTGTCGGGTTCGGGGGAGCCGCCGGCGTGGGCGAGCTGGTCTTCGAGGTGGAACACCTCGGTGAGCGCGGTGGCTGCCTGGTCGGGGCGGCCCTCGAGATCGACGAAGAAGCGCCCCATCTCGGCCTCCCAGCGCGCGGCGACGGAGGATGCGGCGAGGTAGGCCTGCGCTGCGGCATCGTCGTCGGTCTCGTAGTAGCCGACGAGCGTGCCGCCCTCCGCCAGGAACAGCGAGTAGTTGCGCCGGCCTGCGGCCGCGATCTCCTCCAGCATCTCCGGCCAGACGGGGGAGTGACGGGCGAGGTATTCGTCGAGCAGTTCAGGACGCACCTGCAACTGGAACGCGACGCGGGTCATGGGTGGTCTCTCTTCATCGAGGTTTTGAATCGTTTCATTCAATGTCTCAACACTAGACAGGGCCGATGGCCGTGTCAAGTGAAGGTCGGCGGCCTACAGGGCCGCGACGATCGCGTTGTCGAGCTCGTCGGCGTCGACGCCGGGGCGCACCGCCGCGTTCGTGAGCAGCACCCAGCAGATCCCCGCACCGGGGTGCACCCAGAACTCGGTGCCGGCCCAGCCGCCGTGGCCGTAGACGTCGCGGTCGACGAGCCCGGGCGCCCGCGAGCGCAGGTTGAACGTGAACCCCCAGTCCTGACCGCGCCCGTCGGGGTAGGGGTCGAGGCGGGGGATGTCGCCGGTCAGCGGGCGCAGCATCATCGCCAGGCCGGGGGGAGACAGGATGCCGTCGCGCTCGCCGCGGCCGATGCGCAGCAGTTCGGCGCCGAGATGGAGCAGGTCCTCTGCGCGACCCAGCATCCCCGCACCGGGCGCACGCGTCGCGTGGAACCGGTCGAGGTCGAGCCCGCCCGCCGCGGCATCAGGGACGCCGACCGACTGCGCGGTGTCGAGGGTCAGTCCGATCGCGCCGATGCGGTGGGCCCACTCGAGGGTCCCGGCATCCCACGTCGTGTCGGTCGCGTGTTCGATCAGCGCGGCGATGCCCTCGAAGGCGATCGTCGAGTAGCGCGAGGCTGTTCCCGCAGCGAAGTCCCGCCCTCTCGTGAGCAGCTCCTGGCGCAGCGGCAGCGCCGTGTCGAGGGCGGGCTCGGAGATCCCGGAGGTGTGCGATGCGAGATGCCGGAGTCGCACGATGTCGTCGCGGGACGATCCGAAATCGGGCAGCGCATCAGTGAGGGCAGTGTCCGGTGTGAGCAGACCGCGCTCGATGGCTCTCGTCGCGGTGATGCCGGTGAGCACCTTCGTGATCGAGAACAGCGGGTACACGGCATCGGTCGCTGCCCCGAATCCCTCGAGGTCGACGATCCCGTCGGCGGTCGCCATGCCGAGCACCGCTGTCGGCAGGTGTTCCGCCTGCACGTGACGGCGCGCCCAGTCGAATGCTGCGTCGAAGGTCATGTGTGCTCCTGTCGATCCGGGGGTCGCGCTTCCGTGAGAGGTGCGGTGACTCTACGATAGGACCATGGCACAGAAAGCGCTTTCCCATCCGACCGCGCTCATCGATGGGAATCACCCGACTCGCTCTGTGCTGCGCCTCATCGCCCGCCGGCCCTGGCGGCTGACCTTCGCGATCACCGCGTTCGCGATCAAGGAGATTCCGCTCTGGTTCCTGCCGGTGATCACCGCGGCGATCATCGACGTGGTGGCGAGCGACGGCGAGGTGACCGAGGTGCTGTGGTGGTTCGCGCTCGCCGCGGTGCTCCTGCTGCAGAACTACCCCAACCACATCATCTACACGCGCAACTTCATGACCGTGGTGCGAGACCTCGGCGCCGACCTGCGCAACGCGCTCACCGCCCGACTGCAGAGTCTCTCGATCGGATATCACACGCGGATGAGCTCGTCGATCGTGCAGACGAAGGTCGTGCGCGACGTCGAGAACGTCGAGCTGATGCTGCAGCAGGTCACGCATCCGCTGCTGTCATCGACCATGGTGATGCTCGGTGCACTCGGGATGACGGCGATCACGGTGCCGCAGTTCCTTCCCGTCTACGCCCTCGCCGTGCCGATCGCCATCGGCATCCGCTATGGCATGCGCAATCGCTCGCAGAGTCGCAACGAGGTCTTCCGCCGCGAGATCGAGACGCTGTCTGCCCGGGTCGGCGAGATGGCGTCGCTGATCCCGGTGACCCGCGCTCACGGACTCGAGGAGACGGCGATCAGCCGTGTCGCGGGCGGTGCAGACGGAGTCCGCAAGGCGGGTCTCGACCTCGACCTTCTGAACGGCAGAGTGGCGTCGATCTCGTGGGTGGCGATGCAGCTGCTCGGCGTCGCCTGCCTCATGCTCGCGGCCGTGTGCGCGCTCACCGGCTTCCTGCCGATCACGCCCGGCGAGGTCGTGATGCTCTCGAGCTACTTCACCCTGTTGACCGGCGGGCTCACCCAGCTGCTGATGCTCATTCCGGTCGGAGCCCGCGGCCTCGAGTCGGTGCGCTCGATCGCCGAGGTGCTTCAGGAGCCCGACGTCGAGCAGAACTCCGGCAAGCGCATGGTCTCGACGGTGGCGGGCGAGATCGTGCTGGATGCGGCGAGCCACCGGTATGCGGACGCCGACGATGACGCCCTGTTCGAGATCGATCTGCGCATCGCTCCCGGCGAGACGGTCGCGTTCGTCGGGTCGTCGGGATCGGGGAAGTCGACGCTCCTCAACCTCGTGCTCGGGTTCGTCCGACCCACGAGCGGTCGCATCAGGCTCGACGGTCAGGACATGCAGGAGCTCGACCTGCGGACAGTGCGCCGATCGATCTCGGTCGTCCCTCAGGAGTCGGTGCTGTTCGAGGGCTCGGTCTTCGACAACATCGCCTACGGCATGCCGGATGTCACGCCGGATCGGGTGGAACGGGCTCTGCGAGACGCCAACGCGTGGGAGTTCGTGAACGAGCAGCCGCAGGGGTGGCACACCGTCGTCGGCGAGCGAGGCGCGCGCCTCTCGGGTGGTCAGCGGCAGCGGCTGGCGATCGCCCGCGCCCTCGTGCGCGACCCGCGGATCCTGCTGCTCGACGAGGCGACGAGCGCCCTCGACCCCGAGTCCGAAGGACTCGTCAAGGAGGCGCTCGAAAGGCTCATGCGCGGTCGCACGACGCTCGTGGTCGCGCACCGCCTGTCGACGATCCGCCAGGCCGACCGCATCGTCGTGCTCGAACGCGGACGCATCGTCGAGCAGGGTTCGCACGACGAGCTGCTCGCCGCAGACGGGCGATACGCTCGGTTGCACCTGGTGCAGAACGGCATGAGATGACCCCGACTCTCCGTCCTGAGGAGGACCCATGACGTCAGACAAGAGACTTCGCGCTGCCCTGGTGGGCACCGGAGCCGTGGCCAACTCGCACGCCCGCGCCGTCGCCGCGTACCCGCGCGCAGAGCTCGTCGCCGTCGCCGATCTCAGCCTCGAGAAGGCCCAGGAGTTCGCCGGCAGATACGGCATCGCTGCCGCCTACGGCGACCTCGACGACATGCTCGCCGCCGAGCAGCCCGACGTCGTGCTCATCTGCACGCCGCCGGCTCCGCACCGCGAGCAGTCGCTCGCCGCGTTCGCATCGGGCGCGCACGTGATCGTCGAGAAGCCGCCGGCGCCGTCGCTCGATGAGCTCGACGACATGCGGGCCGCCGCCGATGCCGCCGGCAGACAGCTTGCGGTCGTCTTCCAGCAGCGCACCGGAACGGCCGCCGCACACGTGCGCTCGCTGCTGCAGAGCGGCGCGCTCGGACGCCCCCTGGTCGCCGTGTGTCAGACGCTCTGGTTCCGCGACGCCGACTACTTCGCGGTGCCGTGGCGCGGCAAATGGGCGACCGAGGGCGGTGGCACGACGCTCGGACACGGCATCCATCAGATCGACTTGCTCGCGCACCTGCTGGGCGACTGGTCGTCGGTGCAGGGCAGGCTCTGGCGCCTCGACCGCGAGACCGAGACCGAAGACGTCTCGACTGCGACGATCGTGTTCGACCGGGGAGTGGTCGCTCAGCTGATCACCAGTGCGGTGTCGCCCCGAGAGGCGAGCTCGATCCGCATCGACACGCAGAAGGCCACGATCACGGTCGATCATGTCTACGGGCACGGCCACGAGAACTGGCGGATCACCCCGGCGCCGGGCTTCGAATCCGAGGCCGAGGGGTGGGGATTCCCGGATGCCGAGGAGCGCAGCGATCACGAGCCGCTGCTGCGTGACGTCTTCGACGCTCTGCTCGACGGCGGGCCGCTGCCGGCGACCGCGGACGCGCCTGCTCGTTCGCTCGAGATCGTGGCGGGGATCTACGCTTCGGCCGCGGCTGACGGCGCCGTGATCACCCCCGAGATCCTGGCCGCACACCCCACCCACCGCGCCGGTTTCGCGAGCCCGGTCACCGATCTGCGCCGATGAGAGAGCTCTATCGCGACCCCGTCTACGACGGCGTCACCGATCCGAGAGTCGTGATCGACGCGGACGGACTGTGGTGGATGTTCTACACACAGCGCCGGGCGAGCGTCGAGGACGCCGGGCCGGGGGTCTCATGGATCCACGGAAGTCGCATCGGCGTCGCGACCTCGGAAGACGGAGTGGACTGGCGCTACGACGGCACTCTGGAGCCGGCGGCATCCGGCCTCGGTCTCGTGCCCGGGCCACCGCCCCGCGAGGTCGACCGCACCCACTGGGCGCCCGAGGTCGTCTGGGACGGTGAGCACTGGCGCATGTACCTGACCGAGATCGACGGCATCCCCGATCGCTGGCCCGGTTTCGCGCGCTCGATCGTCGAGTACCTCTCAGATGACCTCCGTCATTGGGAACGACGCGGTCCGCTCGCGTTGAGCAGCGATCGGGTCATCGACGCAGCGGTCGCGCGCACCCCCGACGGACTGTGGCGCCTCTGGTACAAGGATGAGGCGGCGGACTCGGTCACGATGGTCGCGTCATCCGTCGACCTCGACGATTGGCGTCTCGACGGCGTCGCGATCGGCGGACGTCCCCATGAGGGGCCGACGGTCTTCGACCTCGGCGGATTCTGGTGGATGATCGTCGACGAATGGCGAGGGATGGGTGTGTACCGCTCCGAAGACGGCATCCGGTGGGCCCGTCAGGGTGGTGAGGATGCCGTCATCCTCGCCCATGCTCCCGGGGGAGGGCACGGCAATCACGGCGCTCAGGTGCACCACGGAGACGACCTCTGGTTCTACCTCTTCGCCACCGCGGAGGCAGCACCGGTGCACGCCGCGACGGGTGAGCGGAGGCGCGCGGCGGTATATCGGTTGGGTCTCGAGGTCGAGGCCGGGAACCTCGTCGTGAAAGACTGGAAGATCCCGCGGTAATCGATGTAATTGGCGCCGCGAATTGCCGGTTGCGAAACGTTTCAATCTGGATTAGCGTGCAGGTAAGCGTTTTCCCCGCACTATGGAGATCGCTCCCCGCACCACATGGACACAGGCGTTCCGCGGCATTGCCGAACGAGGACGTTCACCAGAGAGGACAACGATGTTCAGCAAGAAGCGTCTGGCGGCCGCAGCGGCCGTCGCCACCAGCGCAGCGCTGGTACTCGCCGGCTGCGCCGGCGGCGGCAGCCCTGAGGGCGAGCCCACCTACGACCCCGACGAGAAGGTCACCCTCGACCTCGCGTTCTGGGGCAACGACGTCCGCGCCGACCTCTACAACCAGGCGATCGAGGCGTTCAACGAGGAGTACCCGAACATCACGGTCAACGCGACCTTCCTCGGATTCCCGGAGTTCTGGGAGAAGCGTCAGACCGAGGCGGCCGGTGGCGGTCTCCCCGACGTCATGCAGTTCGACTACTCCTACCTTCGTCAGTACTCCGAGAACGGACTGCTGCTCGACCTCGAGCCCTACCTCGGATCCGTCATCGAGACCGACCCGCTGCCCGAGAACATCCTCAGCATCGGCGTGGTCGACGACACGACCTACGGCATCGCCACGTCGACCAACGCCTGGGGTGTCTTCACGAACCCGACGCTGCTCGAGACCGCGGGTGTCGAGGAGTTCGCCGGAGGCGACTGGGAGGACTACGACGACTGGATGGATGAGGTCACCGAGGCGGGCGCTGGCGACTTCTGGGGCGGGTCCGACTGGACCGGCCGCATCCAGAACTTCGAGCTGCAGCTGCGCAGCGAGGGCAAGAACCTGTTCGACGAAGACGGCACCCCCGGCTTCGACGAGGACCGCCTCAAGGAGTTCTGGGAGTCCGGCGATGACATCCGCGACGGCGTCGTGGTGCCGCAGCAGGTCGTCGAGGAGCTCAACCCGCTCACGGCATTCGACGCGGCGAAGAACGCCAGCGAGATGACGTGGGACAACTTCGGTGCGGGCTACCTCGCCAACCTCGGCGAGAGCTACACCGAGCTGGGCCTCGTCGCCCCGCCCGTGACGAAGGAAGGCGAGAAGGACCTCTACCTGAAGCCGTCGATGCTGCACACGATCTCGGCCAAGACCGAGCACCCGGAGGCGGCCGCGACGCTCGTCAACTTCCTGGTCAACTCGCCCGAGTCCGGCGAGATCTTCGGAACCAACCGTGGTCTTCCCGCCTCCGAGACCGCTCTCGAGGCAGCTGAGCTCGACCCGATGAGCCAGATCGTCAAGGACTACGAGGAGTCGATCGCCGACCGCCTCGGCGACGCCCCGCCCGTGCCGATCGTCGGCTACGGCACCCTCGAGGAGAAGTTCCGCGTGCTGGGCACCGAGCTCAACTTCGGCACGACGACGGTCGACGAGGCCGTGACGCAGTTCTTCTCCGAGATGGACGTCGTCCTCAACCAGTGATTCCGTCGGTGGGCCGGGTGATCTCCACCCGGCCCACCGCACCCCGCACACTTCGGAAGGAGCTGTCATGAGCACGACGGCGACGAGGACGATCGTCACGGACGAGAAGTCCGGACGAGGACGAACGCTGCGCAGCGGCCGACGCCCCGAGAAGGAACTGGCACGACCGGGTCAGCGCGCACGTCTGCGCCGCGAGACCGCGACGGGGTATGCGTTCCTCACCCCCTGGCTCATCGGCTTCTTCGGCCTGACCGCCGTGCCGATGATCTACTCTCTGTACCTCTCCTTCACGAAGTACAACATCTTCCAGCCGCCCAAGTGGATCGGGCTGGACAACTACATCCGTCTCTTCACGAGCGACCCGAACTTCATCCAGTCGGCGCAGATCACCCTGGTCTACGTGTTCATCGGCACCCCGATCACCCTCGCCGCGGCGCTCGGCGTCGCGATGCTCCTGAACTATCGCGACAAGGGCGCCGGCTTCTTCCGCTCGGCCTTCTACGCTCCGTCGCTCATCGGCGGTTCCGTGTCGGTCGCGATCGTGTGGCGCGCGATGTTCTCGTCCGACGGTCCGGTCGACAGCGGTCTGCAGGTCTTCGGCGTCGACCTCGGAGGGTGGATCGGAAACCCGAGCCTCGTGCTCCCGATGATGATCCTGCTCGCCGTGTGGCAGTTCGGGGCCACGATGGTGATCTTCCTCGCCGGTCTCAAGCAGATTCCGAAGGAGCTGTACGAGGCGGCCGAGATGGACGGGGCCAACGCCTACCGCCGCTTCCGTGCCGTCACCATCCCGATGCTCTCCCCGGTGATGTTCTTCAACCTGCTGCTGGGCCTGATCGGCGCCTTCCAGGTGTTCGCCTCGGCGTACATCATCTCCAACGGCACCGGCGGACCCGCCGGCATGACGAACTTCATCACCGTGTACCTGTACAAGCGCGGATTCTCCGACGGACAGATGGGCTACGCGGCAGCGATCGCGTGGGTCCTGCTGATCGTCGTCGCGATCATCGCCTTCATCCTGTTCCGCACCCAGCGGTCGTGGGTGCACTACTCGGGAGACGACAAATGAGCATCACAGAAGCCGTCGTCACGGCATCCGCCCCCTCGCCTCGCCGGCGCGTGAAGCGCAAGACCTGGCAGACCGTCATCTGGTTCGTCGGCCTTCTCGTGCTGACCGCGGTCGTGCTCTACCCGCTGCTCTGGCTGTTCCTGTCGACGTTCAAGCCGAACTCCGAGTTCGGTCAGAACCCCGGTCTGTTCCCGCAGGCGCCGACGATCGAGAACTACGGCAAGGTCATGGAGGGCATCGCCGGAGTGCCGATGTGGCGCTTCTTCCTGAACTCGCTGATCCTCGCGGCATCCGCCGTGGTCGGCACCGTGCTCTCGTCGGCTCTCGCCGCCTACGCGTTCGCCCGGGTGCAGTTCAAGGGTCTCGGGGTGCTGTTCGCCGCGATGATCGGCACACTGCTGCTGCCGTTCCACGTCGTGATCATCCCGCAGTACATCATCTTCAATCAGCTCGGATGGGTCGACACCTTCATCCCGCTGATCCTGCCGAAGTTCCTGGCCACCGAGGCGTTCTTCGTCTTCCTGCTCGTGCAGTTCATCCGTCAGATGCCGCGCGACATGGACGAAGCGGCACGCATCGACGGCGCCGGTCACTTCCGGATCTTCTGGGCGATCATCCTGCCGCTGATCAAGCCCGCCCTGATCACCTGCGCGATCTTCTCGTTCATCTGGGCGTGGAACGACTTCCTCGGGCCGCTGCTCTACCTGACGAGCCCCGAGAACTATCCGCTGCCCATCGCGCTGCGTCTGTACAACGACCAGTCGTCGACGTCGGACTACGGGGCCACGGTCACGGCCTCGTTCGTGGCCCTGTTGCCGGTGCTGCTCTTCTTCGTGGTGTTCCAGCGCTTCCTCGTCGACGGTGTGGCGACGCAGGGTCTGAAGGGATAGCCATGTCGGTCATCAGCGGAGACCGCCGGGAGCACCGGGCGGCGAAGCGCGAGGCGCGCTCGGGCGCCGGCCCGACGGTCGCCGGCATCGAACCGGGCGTCAACCCCGGGGCGACCGCCAAGTTCGGTCTGTTCGGCGAGGTGCTCACGATCGGTCTGATGATGACCGTCGTGGCCCTCGGCGTCGTCACCCTGCCGATCGCGCTCGCCGCCGGCATCCGTCATCTGCGTCGCTTCGTCGCCGCGGAGGACTCGCGGGCAGGTCTCTTCTGGGATGACGTGCGTGCCGGCATCCTGCCCTCGCTCGTGGTCGGTGTTGCGGCCGCGCTGATCGCGGGAGTGCTCACGCTCGACGTCGTGCTGGCCGGGTCTGGTGCCTTGCCCGGGGGTGAGGTCATCGCGGTCGTCGGCTGGGCCGGGCTTCTCGTTCTCGCCGTCGCGATCCTGATGGCCGCGGGTGCCTGGTCTCCTCAGCAGGGGTGGCGCGCAGCGGTTCGCGAGGTGCCGGCAGCCATCCGAGCGGATGCCGCAGGCGCCGCCTACATCGCGGCCGCCGCGGTCTTCACCGGCGTCGTGACCTGGGCGCTCGCGCCGCTGTTCATCGCCGGGATCGGCTGTGCGGCGCTCGCCGTCGTCGCCGTGCCCGCGCGTCGCAGGCGCGGAGTGCACCGCACGGAATGAGAAGGTAGTCGTTGGCGCACGCGCGAACAGACGGAGGCAGGCGATGGCGGTAGGGGTGAAGGACGTCGCGGCTGCGGCCGGCGTCTCGGTCGGCACCGTCTCGAATGTCCTCAATCAGCCGGAGCGCGTGTCAGCCAAGACGGTCGAACGCGTGCAGCGGGCCATCCAGGAGCTCGGCTTCGTGCGCAACGACGCTGCCAGGCAGTTGCGCGCCGGTCGCAGCCGCAGCATCGGCCTCGTGGTGCCCGATATCGGCAACCCGTTCTTCGCCGAGGTGGTCAGGGGAGCGGAAGACAGAGCAGCGGATGCCGGAATGACCGTGCTGCTCGGCAACAGCGACGAACGAGACGAGCGCCAGCTGGCGCATCTCGAGCTCTTCCAGGAGCAGCGGGTCAACGGCGTGCTGCTGACCCCCGCCTCCGAGGATCTCTCGGCCGTGCATCGTTTCGCCGCCGGGGGGATGCCGGTGATCCTCGTCGACCGTGAGGTGGAGGAGGGGCTTCTTCCGTCGGTCTCCGTCGACGACGTCGAGGGCGGCCGTCTCGCGGCCGAGCACCTGCTCGCATCCGGGCGTCGTCGTCTGGCCTTCGTCGGCGGGCCGCAATCGGTGCAGCAGGTCGCCGATCGTCTTCGCGGAGTGCAGGCGGCGGTCGCGGCCCACCCCGATGTGACGCTCGAGATCGTCGAGCAGTCCGCTCTCTCCGTTCTCCAGGGGCGGGCGGCGGGTGAAGCGATCGCGGCGCGTCCGGCAGAGTCGCGTCCAGATGCCGTCTTCGCCGCGAACGACCTGCTCGCCGTCGGGCTTCTGCAGGCGTTCAGCTTCGGCTCCGGCATCCGCGTGCCCCACGACATCGCGATGGTCGGATATGACGACATCGACTTCGCCTCCGCCACCGTCGTGCCGCTGAGCTCGGTGCGCCAGCCGGCCAGGCTGCTCGGCTGGACCGGGGTCGACCTGCTGTTGAAAGAGCTCGACGGGGTCGAGCACGACCGCCGCGTGCGGTTCCAGCCCGAACTCGTGGTGCGGGAGTCGAGCTCCGGCGCAGCCTGACGCGACCCCGGTCGTTGAGCGAAGACGACCAAGTCGACTGAGACGAAACGTCGCGACCCCTTCAGCGGAACCTGCCACGTTTCGTCTCGGGCCGCTTCGCGGGCCTCGCTCAACGATCGGTACGGCGATTCGTGACTGCCGCGGTAACCCGTTATGCTTGCAAGGTGCATCCGATCTTCACGGAGCGGATGCCTGGAGACGTCGCATAGTCCGGCCGAGTGCACCACCCTGCTAAGGTGGAGTCCCCTCACGGGGACCAGGGGTTCAAATCCCCTCGTCTCCGCAGTAGAAATCCCTGCTCACGCAGGGATTTTCTGTTTCAGTCACCTGGTCCGGAATCACCGTGCTGCGAGGGCATCCGCAAGGTATGACGCCGTCGTGCTCCCGCTCGCCGAGGCGATCGAGCCCGGGGTCCCCTGCGCCACGACCGTGCCTCCGAGGTCTCCTGCGCCGGGGCCCATGTCGATCACCCAGTCGGCCTGCGCGACCACGCGCATGTCGTGCTCGACCATGACGACCGTGTTGCCGGCGTCCACCAGATGCTGAAGATGCACGAGCAGCCGATCGGTGTCCGACGGATGCAGTCCCGAGGTGGGCTCGTCGAGCAGGTAGAGGGTGTCGCCGTGCTGGGCACGCCGCAGCTCGGACGCCAGCTTCACTCGCTGCGCCTCGCCGCCGGAGAGTTCGGTCGCCGACTGACCCAGCGGCAGATACCCCAGTCCCACGTCGAGAAGCGCGTCGAGGTGTCGAGCGACGTCGGCATCGTCGGCGAAGAGAACACGCGCGTCGTTCACGCTCAGGGCGAGCACGTCGGCGATGGTGTGCCCGTGGAGTTCGATCTCGAGGGTGTCCGGGTTGTAGCGGGTGCCGCCGCACGTGCTGCAGGGCGCATGGACGGTGGGGAGGAAGAGCAGCTCCACCTCCACCGTTCCCTCGCCCTTGCAGGTGGGGCATCGTCCGCTCGGCAGATTGAACGAGAACCGGCTCGCGGCGTACCGCCGCCGGCGTGCTTCCGGAGTCGCGGCGAACAGAGCCCGGACGCGGTCGAAGAGCCCCGTGTACGTCGCCACGTTCGATCGTGACGTGCGGCCGATCGGCTTCTGGCTGACCTGCACGACCCGGCGCACGCGGCCGGCGGGACCGGACGCGCGCCCCGCCGTCTCCGCCGTCGGAGAGGAGAACAGCGGATCAGCTGACGCGACGCTCCGCTCGTCTCCCGACGTGTCGATCGTCGAGCCGTCCACCTCGCTGGAGAGGCTCTTCTGCAGCAGATCGGGCAGGGCCTGGGTGACGAGAGACGTCTTGCCCGATCCGGAGACGCCGGTGACGGCGGTGAGACAGCCCAGGGGGATCGACACCGAGACGCTGCGGAGGTTGTTCCGTGAGACGTCGGTGAGCACGAGTTCGCCGTCGGGCTCGCGAGGGCCCGCCTTCGGCGTCTGCTGTTCGGCGCGCGGGGCATCGGCGAACAGGTAGCGCCGGGTCTGGGAGTGCTCCGCCTCGCGGAGCCCGTCGATCGGACCCGAGTAGACGATCTCGCCCCCCGTGGCTCCCGCGCCGGGGCCGATGTCGACGATCCAGTCCGCATGCCGGATCACGTCGAGTGAGTGCTCGACGAAGAAGACGGTGTTGCCCGAGTCCCTGAGCGAGCGGAGGATGCGCACGAGCGCTTCGCCGTCGGCGGGATGCAGCCCGGCAGACGGCTCGTCGAGCACGAACATGACCCCGAACAGCTGCGAGAGCACCTGGGTCGCGAGGCGCATGCGCTGCAGCTCCCCGGACGAGAGGGTGGGAGTCGACCGATCCAGCGAGAGGTATCCCAGACCGAGCTCGATGATCGGAGAGACCCGATCGCGCAGCTCGTCGACCAGACGCTGCGCGGCGAGCTGTTTCTCGGGCGAGAGCGCTTCGCTGTCGGATTCGGCGGCCGACCCGCCGTCGGACGGGTTGAGGGCCGTCTCGAGGAGAGCCGAGAGGTCGGCCAGCGGCAACGCGGCCATCTGTGTGATGTCGAGACCGGCGAACGTCACGGCGAGCGCCTCGGGCTTCAGTCGGCGTCCCTCGCACATCGGACAGCGGACGCTGACCATGAAGCCCGCCGCCTTCTCGCGCATCTTCGCGCTCTTCGAGTGGGCGAACGTGTTGAGCACGTACTGCTTCACCCCGACGAACGTGCTCATGTACGACGGCTCGATGCCGGCGGCGACGGCCTTGCGCACCTGCGCCGGGCCGCGGTCGGTGAACACCGGCACCTGCGGGGACTCCTCGGTGTACAGCACCCACTCACGCTGCTCCTCCGGCAGATCGCGCCACGGGATGTCGATGTCGTAGCCGAGGGAGATCAGGCTGTCGATGAGCTGCTTGCCGTGCCACGCCCGGGGCCAGGCATCGAGAGCACGGTCGCGGATCGTCAGCGACTCGTCGGGCACCATGAGGTGCAGGGGCACGTCATACACCTGCCCGATCCCGTGGCACCGCGGGCAGGCGCCCTGCACGGTGTTCGCGGAGAAGTCCTCGGCGAACAGCGGGTCGGCGCCAGGCGGGTAGGTCCCGACGCGCGAGTACAGCATGCGCACGACGTTGCCGATGGACGTGGCGCTGCCGACGGTCGATCGGGCGCTGCCGGCGGTGCGCTGCTGGGGGAGGGCGACGGCAGGGGGCAGCCCCTCGATGGCATCGACGTCGGGGATGTCGACCTGGCTCATCAGGCGCCGCGCATAGGGCGCCACCGATTCGAAGTACCGACGCTGGGCTTCGGCGTACAGCGTGCCGAACGCGAGCGAGCTCTTGCCCGAGCCCGAGACGCCCGTGAAGGCGACGAGGGCGTCACGAGGAATCGCGACGTCGACATCGCGAAGGTTGTGCACACGTGCGCCGGTCACGACGATGGAGTTCGACGTGCCCGAGCGCTTCGACGGTAGGGTCCTGCCCATCATGGACCTCTTCTCGTCTCCCGCGAAGAGCGGGGGTGGATGCGGCGATCGCCGTCTCTGCGCCACGCTACCCCGCCCGTCGACTTCGCGGGGGTGCTTGACAGCGGTCGGTCGATCGGGAAGGCGGACCGATCAGCCGAGTCGCACGAAGGCTTCCCGGATGGCGCTGGCGACCGCGATCCATGCCCTCGGTCGGCCGCCAGAAAACGCTATCCTGGAGAACTTCCCCCGCCTGCAGAGGAGCATCGTCCATGCCCATCGCCGCTGATGACCCCCGCCTGACGCACGCCTACGAGGCCGCGTCCACCCGCTACACCGACGTGCCGTTCCAGCGCGCGGGCGCGAGCGGCATCCAGCTGCCCAAGGTGTCGCTGGGCCTCTGGCAGAACTTCGGACGCGATCGCTCGTTCGACAGCCAGCGCGAGATCGTCCTGCACGCCTTCGACCGCGGGGTCGTGCACATCGACCTCGCCAACAACTACGGTCCGCCCTACGGATCGGCCGAGTCGACGTTCGGCGCCGTGCTCGACAGCGGCCTGGCCCGCTATCGCGACGAGCTGTTCGTCACGACCAAGGCGGGGTACGACATGTGGCCGGGCCCGTTCGGCGACGGCGGCTCGCGCAAATACCTCACGCGCTCCCTCGAGCAGAGCCTGCAGCGCATGAACACCGACTATGTCGACGTGTTCTACTCGCACCGCCCCGACTCCGAGACGCCGCTCGAGGAGACGGTGACGGCGCTCGTCGACATCGTGCGCAGCGGGAAGGCGCTCTACGTCGGCATCTCGAACTACCCGGCGGATCTCGCTCGGCAGGCCTATGAGCTGCTGGCGGACCAGGGAGTGAAGCTGCTGCTGCATCAGCCCCGGTACTCGCTGTTCGACCGCACTCCCGAGGCCGAGCTGTTCCCGGCGTTGCGTGGGCTGAAGGTCGGCAGCGCGGTCTTCTCGCCGCTCGCTCAGGGCCTGCTCACCGGCAAGTACATCGACGGCGACGTCCCCGCCGACTCGCGCGCGGCCAACAGCCACTTCCTCGACGGATCGGCCCTCACCGACAGCTACCTCGAGCGCATCCGCGGCATCGACCGCGTCGCGAAGGAGGCGGGTCTGTCGATCCCGCAGCTCGCCGTGGCGTGGGTGCTGCGCGACCCCGTGGTGACGACCGCGATCATCGGAGCCTCGCGCACCGGCCAGATCGACGACGCCGTGGCTGCGAGCCAGGTCGAGCTGTCGGATGACGTCATCGCCGCTCTCGAGGAGTTCGCCGCAGAACCCGGCACCAGCGTGGTCTGAACAGTGCAGGGATCGGGATTCCGTGGTGGCGTGCTGCCCCGCACACGCTGTCAGGCGGGGCTTCTCGGACCTTTCTGACGCCGTCGCGTAATATTCCGTGCGCCAGCGGGTCTGGTTAGTGGACGCCCCTGCGAACGGGAGCGTCCGCAACGGATCCCGAGGAGCCTCAGATGACCATCGCCCACGTCGAGCTACGGACGCACCAGTGGAGTCATCGCAGCCCTGTTCCGCTGCCCGAACTCGCTTTCCAGCACATCCTCGCGGCGATTCTCCGGGGCGAGTACGTGTCCGGTGACCGGCTCGACACCGCACGCTTCGCTCAGGAGCTGCACATGTCGCTGAACCCGATCCGCGAAGCGATCATCCGGCTCCGCGACATCGGATTGGTCGAGGTCACTCCCGCCCGCTACACCAAGGTCGCCGATTTCTCGGCGTCCGATTCCTGCGCCGCCCTCAGCTATGCCGGGGTGCTCGCGGGCACAGCGCTCAAGAAGGCACTGCCGACCACCGCCGAGGGCGTGCGCTCAGAACTCGCGGTCCACGTCGAAGAGATCGGCGGCGCCGTCGGGGACACCAGCCGCAACGCGGCAGTCATCGGGTTCCTCACTGCCGTGACCGACCTCATCGAGCATCCTCGCCAGGCGATCCATCTCGTCGAGGCAACGATCCTGGCCCAGTGCGCCCTGCAGTTCTCCGGGATCACCCGCGGTGACGGCGTGGCTCAGGCGCGATCCGTCGCGGCCGAAGCCGCCGCGCACGCGATGCGCGCGGGCGACCGGGATGCCGTCGAGACAGCCGTTCGCGCCCTTTTCGAGCACCTCGTCTGATCCGCGGCTCGTTGCGGAGATCAGGGGAGCATGACCTCAGCGGTTCGGAGCCCCCTGCCTGACCCGTCGATAGAGTCGATGCATGGCTGCGACGAAGGTGTTGTTCATCGGTGGAACCGGAATCATCTCCTCGGCGGCGAGTGCGCTCGCCGCATCCCGAGGCATGGAGGTGACGCTGCTGAATCGCGGGCAGTCGCGCCGGGAGCCCGCGGAGGGCGTCGAGGTGCTGACGGCCGACATCACGGATGCCGCCGCGGTCGACGCCGCGCTCGCCGGGCGCGAGTTCGACGTCGTCGCCGACATGATCGCGTTCACGCCTGACCAGGTGCAGCGCGACATCGACCGCTTCGAGGGTCGCACGGGGCAGTACGTCTTCATCAGCTCGGCATCCGCCTATCAGAAGCCCGTCGCCCGCCTGCCGATCACCGAGTCGACGCCGCTGCGCAACCCGTACTGGCAGTACTCGCGAGACAAGATCGCGTGTGAAGACCTGCTCACCGCCGCCTATCGCGACCGCGGCTTCCCGGTCACGGTGCTGCGTCCCTCGCACACCTACGACAAAAGGACGATCCCGGCGTTCGGCGGATGGACGGCGATCGATCGCATCCGCCGTGGCCAGGAGATCATCGTGCACGGCGATGGCACGTCGCTGTGGACCCTCACCCACTCGAGCGACTTCGCCGTCGGATTCGCCGGGCTGCTCGGCAACCCGCTCGCCTACGGCGACACTTTCCAGATCACCAGCGACTTCGTCTACACATGGAACGAGATCTACTCGATCCTCGGACGCGCGGCCGGGGCCGAGCCGAAGATCCGCTATGCCACAAGCGCGGCGATCGAGGATGCCGCACCGGATCGCGCCGGTCAGCTCTCGGGCGACATGGCGCACTCGGTCGTCTTCGACAACACGAAGATCCGCCGGGTCGTGCCCGACTTCACCCCCGTCATACCTCTGCACACGGCGGCGCGAGAGATCATCGACTGGCACGACGCGCACCCCGACCTGCAGCGGGTCGATCCTGCCGTGAACGCCCTGTTCGACGGCCTGCTCGGCTGACGCCGGATCAGCCGGCGGCGAGCACGGCGAGCACGTTGCCTGCGGGGTCCTTGAACCAGGCGATGTCGGGTCCGCGGTCCGGGCCGCCCCGAAGGATGCCCTTGTCGTCGGTGTCGAACTCCGAGTCGTCGTAGATCTTCGTCACGACCCCGCGGCCGTTGAGCTCGTCGACGGCGGCCTCGACGTCATCCACCGGGAAGTTGAGGATCGTGAAGCTCGCGGGCTCGTGGTTCGGTTTGGCGTAGACGAGGATCGACCCGCCCTCGGGCAGGCTGATGTCGAGGAACCCCATGGCGTTGGTGGTGACGTCCATGCCGAGGGTGTCGCCGTAGAAGGAGCGGGCGGCATCGATGTCGTCGACGCTGAATCCGCTGAACGCGTGTGCTGTCTGAAAGGCGGTCATGGGTTCAGCATGCGCCGCTCCCGGCGAGGTGTCCAGACCCTATGGCCGCACCTGGTTCACGAGACCGTCGCCGGCGAGCAGGCGGGTGACGTTGTCGTCGACGAGCCGGGCGGCACCCACCGGCCGGTTGCCGGCGATGTGCGGGGTGATGAGCAGGTTCGGCGCCTCCCAGAGCGGATCGGATGCCGGGAGCGGCTCCGACTTCGCGACGTCGATCGCTGCGGCGCGCAGCTGCCCTGACTCGAGTGCCGCGATCAAGGCGCCCTCGTCGACGGTGGCACCCCGACCCACGTTCACGAACACGGCACCGGGCTTGAGCGCGGCGAACACCTCGGCGTCGAACAGATCGGCGGTCTCGTCGGTGGCGGGCAGGATCGACACCAGCACGTCGGTGTCTGCCAGCACATCGGTCGCATCGGCATCCGCGTGCACGTCGAAGCCCGACCGCTCGCCGGCGGTGCGGGCGATGCCCTGCACCTCGGCCCCGAGTGCGGTGAGCGACGGAGCGAGCGTCGAAGCGATCGAGCCGAAGCCCCAGATGGTCACCCGAGCACCGGAGAGCGTGTGCAGCGCCCGGGTCTCGACAGCACTCTGCTCGTCGATGAACTCGTCGTCCCAGCGGTGCTCGCGCTGGGCGTCGCGCAGGCGGTCGAGTCGGCGCACCGCGCTCAGGATCAGCGCCAGGGCGTGCTCGGCGACGGGGCCGTCGTGCAGCGAGCGACCCGAGCAGATGCGCACGTCCGCCGCGAACCCGGCGTTCAGCACCGCGTCGGCTCCCGAGGCCAGAGCCTGCACGAGCTGCAGCCGGGGGAGCACGCGAGCTGCGTGCTGCAGCCACGACGAGGAGTTGTGCCAGACCACCAGCACCTCCGCGTCGCGGTGCTCATCGGGGACGTCCGCGTCGATGTCGTAGACGACGGTCTCGACGTCTGCTGTCAGCGGCAGCTCGATGGTGTTCGGGATCAGGATCTTCATGTGCGTCTCCGGTTCACGGCGGTCAGCGGGGGGATTCGGTCGACTCGCGCCAGATCACGGTGAGCAGACCGTCGGGTTTGGTCGGCGGCTCTCCACCGCGCACGGCGGCGATGAGGCGATGCATCGAGTAGGCCCCCAGTCTCTCGCGGTCCTGCGAGACGCTCGTCAGCGAGGGCACGAGGAACGCGCTCTGGGGGTGGTCGTCCCACCCGGTGACGGCGACGTCGTCGGGCAGAGTCCATCCGCGCCTGGTCGCCGCGCGGATGGCGCCCGTCGCGATGACGTCGTTCGCCGCGATCACGGCCAGGGGCGGTGCATCCGCCGGCAGCGCGTCGACGGCGGCCTCACCGGCGCTGCCGCTCCACTCGTCGCCGAACACCCCCAGTGACTCGAGTCCGAGTCGGGCGATCGTGTCGAGATAGGCGGCGCGGCGGGCTCGCGCCGACGGGAAGTCGTCGGGGCCGGCCAGGTGCACGAATCTCCTGTGGCCCTGCGCGGCGAGTCGCTCGATCATCTCGGCGATCGGACGGGAATCGGTGAACTCGCCGGTCATGTGCATGGCGTCGTCGAACTCGCCCACCGACAGCACGACGGGCCCGCCGCCCCCGTTCGTGTCAGTGAAGGGGAGCGGGGTGAATGCGAGCACCCCCTCGTACTGACCGGAGTCGACGAGCTCGGAGAGGCGCTCGTCGCGGGCCGTCGGGTCCTCGGGCAAACTCACGACCTCGACGACGTAGCCCTCCTCGCGGGCGGCGGAGATCGCACCCGACAGCAGGGTGAGCGGGTTCATGGTGGCGATCGGCACGACGACCGCGAGTCGCCCGGTGCGGTGCGTGCGCATGGAGCGGGCGGCGAGGTTCGGCCGGTAGTTCAGCTCGGATGCCGCTCGCATCACCCGGTCTCGGGTGGCCTCCGAGATTCCGGCGCGCCCGGTGAAGACGAAGGACACGGTCGACTGCGACACCCCGGCGAGGTGTGCGACGTCATGGCTCGTCGGCCTCTTGTCCACGGCATCCGTCCCTTCCCGGGCTTGACGTGACGGGTGTGCCTCTCGATAGTATCTACTACGTCTTAGTAATACGTAGTAACACCTCATCGAGGAGGCAGCGAATGCTCAGGATCGGCATCATCGGCACCGGCGGGATCGCCGACGCGCACATCAGCGGATACCTCGCGTTCCGTGACGAGTGCGAGGTGGTCGCGCTCGCCGACGTGATCCCGGGCAGGGCGGCGCAGAAGGCCGGGGCCTTCGGACTCGCGGATGCGGCGACGTTCGACGATCCGCTCGAGATGATCGCCCACGCGGGCCTCGACGTCGTGAGCATCGCGACTCCGCCGTCGACGCACGCGTCGCTGGCGATCGCCGCCCTCGACGCGGGGATCCACGTGCTCGTCGAGAAGCCGATGGCCCCCTCGCTCGAAGAGTGCGATGCGATGCTCGCGGCACAGGAGCGCTCGGGCAGAGTGCTGTCTGTCGTCGCGCAGAACCGGTTCCGTGACGACCTCGCCGCGTTGAAGGACGTCGTCGACTCCGGTCTGCTCGGCTCGATCTCGCACGTGCGCGTCGACTCGGCCTGGTGGCGAGGGCTGCCCTACTACGACCTCTGGTGGCGCGGTACGTGGGAGAAAGAGGGCGGCGGATGCACGCTGAACCACGCCATCCACCACATCGACCTGCTGCTGTGGCTGCTGGGGACTCCGACCGAGATCACCGCCATGCTCGCCAACGCGCAGCACGACAACGCCGAGGTCGAGGATCTCTCGGTCGCGATCTTCCGGTACGACCGCGGCCTCGCCCAGCTGACCAGCTCGGTGGTGCACCACGGCGAGGAGCAGGCGATCGTGATTCAGGGTGCGGATGCGCGGGTGTCGCAGCCGTTCTCCGTCGTCGCAGAGCAGTCCCGGCGCGACGGATTCCCCGAAGACGGCGGGGCGCCCGACGTCGTGGCGCGCATCGAGGCTCTCGTCGCCGGCCGCACACCGCTCGCGCATCTCGGCCACGAGGGTCAGATCGGCGATCTGATCGCCGCGATCCGCGACAGCCGGACGCCGATCGCCGGGGGGCAGGACGGCCGCAATGCGGTCGAGGTGGTCACCGCCATCTACAAGGCGGGGTTCGAACGCGAGTTCGTGTCGCTGCCGATCGCCGCGTCCGACCCCTACTACCGAGCCGGGCAGCTGGTCGCGCACGCTCCGCACTTCTTCGAGAAGACGTCGTCGCTGGTGGAGGCGGCATCGTGACCGCATCCTCGTTCCCGGGTGGCACCTCGCTGTCTCATCTCGACGTGTATGCCGATGCCGCGCCCGACGGCATCTGCGGAGGGAGCCCCCACATGCACCTCGTCTCGACCGAGGCCTATGTCGTGATCTCGGGTGAGGGCGCGCTGCAGACGATCGACGCCGACGGAGTCCGTGAGACGACCCTGACTGCCGGGTCGGTCGTGTGGTTCACCCCCGGCACGATCCACCGCGCCGTGAACCGCGGAGACCTGCGCGTGGTCGTGCTCATGAGCAATGCCGGGCTGCCCGAGGCGGGCGATGCCGTGCTGACCTTTCCGTCCGACGTCGTCGGCGACCCCGACGCGTATGCCGCAGCGGTGTCGCTCGGGGACGACGACGGCGAACGCGCGGCACGAGCCGGACGACGACGCGACCTCGCGGTGACGGGGTTCGAGACGCTGCGGGACGCCGTGGCCGCCGGCGACCGCACCGCTCTCACCGCCTTCCACGATGCTGCTGGGGCGCTCGTGCTCGACCGTGCCCGGACATGGCCCGACCTGGTGCGAGAGGGTCCACTGGCTCACGCCGAGCACTCGCTCGCGCTCGCCGAGGCGGTGGCAGCGGGCTCTGTGGCGCACCTGGCCGACGCCCGCGTGCACCGGGCCGCACCCTCGGTGGGAGAGCGCGCATTCGGCATGTGCGGACGCCTGCGCACCTATAGCGTGAACGATGGTGGCGTGAACGATGAGGAGACCCTGCGATGACCCGCACCTACACCTTCGATCCGCTGCCGGAGCCGGTCGTCGGCCCCGGTGAGTTCGTGTTCGCCGCCGTGGGGCTCGACCACGGCCACATCTTCGGCATGGTCGAGCAGCTTCTCGAGGCTGGCGCCACGCTGTCGCTCGTCTACGACGCCGACCCCGCGAAGCTCGCCGACTTCGTCGAGCGGTTCCCGCAGGCGCGGGCGGCCGCCAGCGAGCAGGAGGTGCTCGACGACCCGCACGTGCGACTCGTCGCGAGCGCGTCGATCGCCAATCAGCGGGCTCGGCTCGGTGTCCGCGTCCTCGACGCCGGCAAGGACTTCTTCGCCGACAAGCCCGCGATCACGACGATGGACGACCTCGCCGCGGCCCGCGAGGCCGTCGAGCGCACCGGGCACAAGTTCGCCGTCTACTACGGCGAGCGGGTGCACTCCGAGGCGGCGATCCTCGCCGGCCAGCTGATCGATCAGGGAGCGATCGGAACCGTGCTCCAGGTCGCGTCGTTCGGCCCTCATCGCATCGGCACCGGGCGCCCCGACTGGTTCTACGACCCCGAGCAGTACGGCGGGATCATCTGCGACATCGGCAGCCACAACTTCGAGCAGATGCTCCACTACACCGGCGCGACAAACGGAGAGGTGGTCAGCTCGACGGTCGCCAACTACGCGCATCGCGAGACCCCGGGGCTGCAGGACTTCGGCGACGCACACGTGGTGCTCGACAACGGCACGACCGGCTACGTGCGCGTGGACTGGTTCACCCCGGCAGGACTGGACGTCTTCGGCGACGGGCGCACCGTGCTGCTCGGCACCGACGGGTACATCGAGCTGCGCAAGTACACCGACATCACGACCGACAACGGCGGCGGTCAGGTGCTGCTCGTCAATCAGGACGGGCAGTTCCGGTTCGATGCGACGGGCAAGACGGGGTTCCCGTTCTTCGGCCGGCTGATCCGCGACTGCCTCGACCGCACCGAGGATGCGATGACGCAGCAGCACGCCTTCGCCGCAGCCGAGCTGAGCATCATCGCCCAGCGCGACGCTCGGGTGCTCGCCGGCTGACCGCATCCGCCTTCGGCATCCGCCTTCGGCATCCGCCTTCGGCATCCGCTGCCTCGCGCGTGGTTCGCAGTGCGCGTCCGACGCGGTCGCCACCGGTTCGGGAGGAGGACTGCGCCTCGGGAGGACGGATGCCGTGCACCGCTCCTCCCGAAGCGCAGATCTCCTCCCGAGGGGCCGTCCTCCCGAGGGGCAGGTGTGCAGGATCAGTCGACGATCAGAGCAGCCTGGCGCGCAGCGCCGAGCGCCACGTACTCACCGGGTTCCGGCACCTCGACGGGGAGACCGAGGATCTCCGGCGCGACGCGGCGCACGGCCTCCGACTGCGCGCCGCCGCCGATCAGCAGGGCGCGCTCGAGAGGGATGCCGAGGTCGCGCAGCGCGTCGAGGCCCGCGCCCAGTCCGCGCAGCATCCCCTCGACCGCAGCGCGGGCCAGGTTCTGCCTGGTCGTGGATGCCAGTGTCATGCCCGAGAGGGATGCCGTGGCATCCGGCAGGTTGGGTGTGCGCTCGCCCTCGAAGTAGGGGAGCAGCGTGAGTCCGTCCGCGCCCGGCGTGGCCTGCAGAGCGAGATCGCTGAACTCGTCGTGCGTCACACCGAGCAGTGCTGCCGTCACGTCGACGACCCGGGCCGCGTTGAGCGTGGCGACGAGAGGGAGGAAGTTGCCCGAGGCATCGGCGAACCCTGCCACAGTTCCGGTCGCATCGCTCAGCGGGGTGGTGCTGATCGCACACACCGTGCCGGATGTGCCGATCGACACGACCGCATCCCCGGGTACGGCGCCGAGTCCGAGTGCGGCAGCGGCGTTGTCTCCGGCTCCGGCGCCGACGCGCCGACCATCGGCATCCGTCGTCCACTCGTCGTGTGCGAGCACCCGGGGCAGGATCGCATCGTGCCCCAGAGCGGCGACCAGCAGCTCACGGTCGTACTCGCCCGTCGACGGATTCCAGTAGCCGGTGCCCGAGGCATCCGACCGATCCGTCACGAGCTCGTCGAGCACCGGGTTCTCCGGGCCGAAGCCGCGCAGGCGCCACGTCAGCCAGTCGTGCGGAAGAGCGACCGCGGCCACCCGTGCCGCGTTCTCGGGCTCGTGATCGCGCAGCCAGCGCAGCTTCGTGATCGTGAACGAGGCCACGGGAACGAGCCCGGTGCGCGCGGCCAGCTCGGTTGCTCCGTACTCGGCGATCAGATCCGTCGCCGCGCCTGCGGAGCGCGTGTCGTTCCACAGCAGTGCATCGCGGATGACACGGCCGGATTCGTCGAGCGCCACCAGGCCGTGCTGCTGCCCGCCGATCGACCAGGCCTCGATCTCGTCGAGAGAGCCGGCCTCCGTGATCGCGGCGTTCAGGGCACGCCACCAGGCCTCGGGGTCGACCGACGTCCCGTCAGGGTGCGTCGCGCGACCGGCGCGGACGACCGCTCCGGTCGCCGTGTCGACGACGACGGCCTTGCAGGACTGGGTCGACGAGTCGACCCCGAGAACCAGCGGCATGTCGATCAGCGAGCGCCGAGCAGGTGCTCGGTCGCGAGCTGCTGCAGTCGGACGAAGCCGAAGCCCTTGCCGCCGAAGTAGGAGTTCGCGTCGAAGTCCTCGTATGCCGAGCGGTCGGCGAGGAAGTCGTCGTAACTCTCTCCGGGGTTGAGGGTCGGCGTCGAGAGCTCGTCGACGCGAGCCGCCGCGAGTGCCTCCTGCACCTCGGGGTCGGCGCGGAACGCCGCAGCGCGCTCCTTCAGGAGCAGGTAGGTGCGCATGTTCGCGGCCGCAGAGTCCCAGACGCCCTTCTCGTCTTCGGTGCGGCTCGGCTTGTAGTCGAAGTGGCGGGGGCCGTCGTAGGCGGGTACTCCGCCGGGGCCGCCGTTCTCGAGCAGGTCGACGAGCGAGAAGGCGTTGTGCAGGTCGCCGTGACCGAAGACGAGGTCCTGGTCGTACTTGATGCCGCGCTGACCGTTGAGATCGATGTGGAATAGCTTGCCGTGGAAGAGCGCCTGCGCGATGCCGGCGGTGAAGTTGAGTCCGGCCATCTGCTCGTGACCCACCTCGGGGTTCACGCCGACGAGCTCGGGGCGCTCGAGCGAATCGATGAAGGCGATCGCGTGTCCGAGGGTCGGCAGCAGGATGTCGCCGCGCGGCTCGTTGGGCTTCGGCTCGATCGCGAACCGGATGTCGTAGCCCTTGTCGGTGACGTAGTCGCCGAGCAGGTTCACGGCCTCGCGGTAGCGCTCGAGTGCCTGGCGGATGTCCTTCGCGGAGTCGTACTCGGCACCCTCGCGCCCACCCCACATGACGAACGTCTTGGCGCCGAGCTCCGCGCCGAGGTCGAGCTGGCGGAACACCTTGCGCAGCGCATACCGGCGCACGTCGCGGTCGTTCGACGTGAAGCCGCCGTCCTTGAAGATGGGTGCGCTGAACAGGTTGGTGGTGACCATCGGCACGACGAGGCCCGTGTCGTCGAGGGCGCCCTTGAGTCGGTCGATCTGCGTCTGGCGCTCGGCGTCGGTCGATCCGAAGGCGAACAGGTCGTCGTCGTGGAAGGTCAGACCGTAGGCGCCGAGCTCGGCGAGCTTCTCGACGGCGTGCACCACGTCGAGCGCCGGCCGGGTGGGGCCGCCGAAGGGGTCTGCCCCGTTGTAGCCGACGGTCCACAGGCCGAAGGAGAACTTGTCATCGCGGGTGGGGGTGCTCATGGCTGCTCCTGTGCAGGTCATCGAATAAGTTGTGCTTGACAACATATCTCATGACAGGGGGCGCGTCCACCCCCTACAGTGAAGGGATGCCGTCGCAGTCGAGCCCCGCGCTGGGCACCCGCCCCCACAATCTCTCCCTCATCCTGCGGCTCGTGCACGAGAACGGCGCCCAGTCGAGAGCAGCTCTCACCGAGCAGACGGGGCTCAACCGCTCGACGATCGCCGACCTCGTCGCAGAGCTCGTCAGACGGGGGCTCGTCGACGAGCGGGTCCCGGACGTCGCCGGTCGCGTGGGTCGACCGTCGCCGGTCGTGACGGCCTCTGCTCGCATCGTCGCCATCGCGGTGAACCCGGAGGTCGATGCGATCGAGATCGCTGCGGTCGGCCTCGACCGCAGCATCCTCGTGCGCGAACGCCTGCCGAACGAGACGGTGCCGACACCCGGAGTCGTCGCGGCGACGATCGCCGAGCGCATCGCCGCATGGCGCGAGGGGCCGCTCGCCGATGCGCGGATCGCGGCCATCGGCGTCGCCGTGCCCGGTCTCGTGCGCGCCTCCGACGGGGTCGTGCGCAACGCGCCGCATCTGGGCTGGACCGACGTGCCGCTCGCCGACCTCGTCTCCGCGGCCACGTCGTCTGCCGCCTTCGTCGACAATGATGCGACGCTCGGGGCCATCGCCGAGCACCGCTACGGCGCCGGCCGCGGCATCGACGACGTCGTCTACCTGAACGGAGGTGCGTCGGGCATCGGCGGCGGCCTGATCGTCAACGGCAAGCCGGTCGCCGGCGCGGGCGGATACGCGGGGGAGTTCGGCCAGAACAGGCCGCGGATCTCTGCAGACGCGGATCGCCGCACCGCCGATGGCGTGCTCGAGGCCGAGGTGAGTCGCCGTCTGCTGCTCGACGCGGTGGGCCTCGATACGGCGGATGACGAGACGCTCGACGCCGAGCTCTCGGAATCCGGATCGGCGGTGGTGACTGATGAGATCACGCGTCAGGCGCGTGTGCTCGCGGGGGCGCTGGCCAACGCCGTCAACGTGCTCAACCCCGCTCTCGTCGTGCTCGGAGGGTTCCTCGCGACGATCGCCGATCTGAGGGCGACGCAGATCGCGGACGACGTGCGTGCGCTGGCGATGCCGGAGAGCGCGGAGACGCTCGAGATCCGTCCTGCCGCTCTCGGCGCCGACAGGCTGCTGATCGGCGCGGCCGAACTGGCCCTCGCCGACCTGCTCGCGGATCCGGGGGAGCGCAGCTGACCTCGCGAGGCGACTGATCGGATCCGACGCGGAAAGTCGGGTCGCGGCACACCCTCGGATCGCACGATGGTGAGGAAAGGAGGACCTCATGATCGGAACGCTCAACGCACTGGTCGATCTCGTCGAGGCTGACGCCGCAGACGAGATCGACGTCGCCGGGTTCGCTCGTGTCCACGGGACGACGGAGTACCACCTGCGGCGGATGTTCTCGGCTCTGGCCGGGATGCCGCTGTCGGAGTATGTCCGCCGCCGCCGGATGACGCTCGCCGGAGCAGAACTCGCCGCCGGCGCCCCCAACGTGCTCGATGTCGCGGTGAGACACGGCTACGGCTCGAACGAGGCGTTCGCCCGCGCGTTCCGCGCCGTGCACGGGATCAGTCCGGTCGACGCGCGCCGCGACGGGGGTCCTCTCCGCACACAACCCACGCTCCGGTTCCGCCTGAGCGTCGAAGGGAGCACCCAGATGGACGTCACCATCACCACCACCCCCGAGCTCGGGCTCGTCGGCCACGCCGCGCGAGTGCCGCTCATCCACGAGGGCGCGAATCCGCACATCCAGGCGCACATCGCCTCGATCGCACCCGAAGAGCATCTCAGGCTGAAGGCGATGAGCGACGCGGAGCCCGGCGGAATCCTCGCCGTCACCGGTGATGTCGCACCGGACGCGCCGGAGGGGACGGAGCTCACCTATCTGCATGGCGTCTCCGTGTCTGCATCCACCGTGGTTCCCGACGACCTCGACGCCATCCGGGTCGAGGCGGGCGCGTGGGCGGTCTTCTCCGCGTCAGGTCCGTTCCCTGAGACCCTGCAGACCCTCTGGGCGGCCACGGCGACCGAGTGGTTCCCGTCGAACCCCTGGCGGCTGCGCCCTGGTCCGTCCATCGTGCGGTACCTCGAGTTCACCGGCTCGCACGCGTCCTGCGAGCTCTGGCTGGCGGTCGAGCCGGCGTGACGCGACTCGGGTGGGCGGCACGGACTGTCGCGCCGCCCACCCGATGTCTGCGGCCCGTGCGACACTGTGGCGACGGTCGGATGCCGATGCCGCCGTGAGAGGACCCGCGATGGCGCTCGATCCCAAGAAGACCCTCGACGCCTATCGGGCGAAGCGCGGTGAGTTCCGCATCCTCGAGGTTCCCCCGATGCAGTACCTGATGGTCGACGGCGCGGGCGACCCGAACAGCGCCCAGGCGTATCAGGATGCGGTGTCCGCCCTCTTCCCCGTCGCCTACACGCTCAAGTTCGCGAGCAGGGACCAGCTCGGGATCGACACGGTCGTGATGCCTCTCGAGGGGCAGTGGCACGCACCCGACATGGAGTCGTTCACATCGCGCCGCGACAAGTCGGCGTGGGAATGGACTCTGATGATCATGGTGCCGGAGCACGTCACCCGCGAGATGTTCGATCGCGCGGTCGATACGGTCGAGGAGAAGCTCGCGAAGAAGAAGCAGGCATCTCCCGCGCTGCGGTCCGTGCGGCTCGAGACCCTCGACGAGGGACTGTGCGTGCAGACCCTTCACGTCGGCTCATACGACGATGAGGCCCCGGTGCTCGACGAGCTGCACCACCGGTTCATCCCCGAGAACGATCTGGCCATGACGGGGCTGCACCACGAGGTCTACCTCAGCGATGTCAGGCGCGTCGATCCGTCGAAGCTCCGGACGATCCTGCGCCAGCCCGTGGAGCGCACCGGCTGACGAGTGTCGAGCGCGCTCCGCGCAACCCCTCCGGCGTTCTTCGTGGCGGGGGATATCCTGCTCGGATGACCTCAGCGAAGGGTGCCGCGCGCACCGCGCAGCGATCCGATGCCTTCCGACGGGTGGCGCGGGCAGGTTTCGTCGTGGTCGGTCTCGTGCACATCATCATCGGGGCGATCGCCGTCTCCATCGCCACAGGCGGCGGCGGCGACGCCGACCAGGACGGAGCGATGGAGCAGATCCGCTCGACCCCCGTCGGCGGGCTGGTTCTCGGGCTGGTCGCGGTGGCGCTGGTCGCCCTCGCCGTGTGGCAGATCGCCAGCGGGCTCCTCGCCCGCGGCAAGGAGCCCCGCAAGTGGGGGCTGAGGATCAAGCTCATCGGCATCGCGGGCGCGTACCTCGTGATCGCCGGCCTTGCGCTGATCTTCGCCTTCGGAGGACATGTCGAGTCCGAGACGACGCTGCGCGCCCTCAGCGCGGTGATCCTCGGTGCTCCCGGCGGGATCGTGCTGCTCATCATCGTCGGGCTCACCGTGGCGGGTGTGGGTGTCGGGTTCATCGTCATCGGCTTCACCCGGGGCTTCGAGAAGACGATGGATGTTCCGGAGGGGCCCTCGCGGCCCGGGATCATCGCCCTCGGCATCGCGGGCTACATCGCCAAGGGCATCGCGATCACCGTGACCGGCTTGTTGTTCGTCGTCGCGGCGTGGACGCAGGACCCCGAGAAGGCTGCGGGCCTGGATGGAGCACTGCGGAGTCTGATCGACCTGCCCCAGGGCCGCGCGATCCTCTGGCTCGTCGGGGTCGGACTCGCGATCTACGGCATCTTCTCGATGGTCCGTGCGCGCTTCGCACGGATGTGACGCTGCGCCTCAGCCGTTAGCGGGCTTCTCGCTCCACAGCAGCAGGAAAGCGCCGAGGCCGATCATGAGCCCACCTCCGGTGGCGCCCATGGCCTCGATGCGGCGAGGAGATCGACCGAACCACTCACGGGCGCCGCTGGCGAGCAGCACCCAGATCGCATCGCAGGTGACACCGATCGCGACGACGATCGCGCCGAGCACGAACAGCTGCATCGGCACCGACCCCGCGTGCAGGTCGACGAACTGCGGGAGGATCGCCAGGAAGAAGGCGATCGACTTGGGGTTGGTGACGCCGACGACGAAACCCTCGACGAGCAGCCGCACGCCTGATCGCCTCGCCACCGGCGCGGTCATCGTGGCCGCGGAGTCCTTGCGATGCCTGATCGCCTGGATGCCGAGGAACACCAGGTAGCCGGCGCCGAGCACCTTCACGATCGTGAAGAGCACGATCGACTGCGCCACCACCGTGCCCACCCCCAGCGCGACGCCGACGACCAGCACGATCGACCCGAGCGCCGTGCCCAGGATGCTGAGGAACCCGCCGAGCCGCCCCAGGGCCATCGCTCTGCCGATCGTGAAGAGCACCGTCGGCCCGGGGATCACGACCATCACGAACGCGGCCACGACGAAGGTCGCAAGGGTCTCGGCGCTGAACATGCTGCGAGCTTAGGGCAGGCCCGCGGAGACCCTCGAAAAGTTTTTTCTCGCGCCCGTCATAAAAACTCCGCATCCAGGTCTGGGTATGTGACAGGCAGCTTCTGCTTCCTGTTCGCACTGGGGACACACACGACTTTTCGGGGAAAAGGCATCCGCCTCTCCTGCTCGCCATACGTGGCGGACGGGATCGGCGCGCCGGGATTGGGACATTCATGAGCATTCGCTCGCACCACCGCACGACGGAGCGGTCATCACGCTCCGGAGTCGCGCCTCGCCGACGGGCGATGACGCGGCTGCTCGGCGTGCTCGCCATCGCCGGCGTGCTCGTCGCCGGCGCGACTCTCGCCCCCAACAGCGGCATCACGGCCGCGGCGACGGTGCCTGGCACTCCTGGCACCCCGCAGCCGGGCACGCCCGTGTACACCGAGAACTTCTCGAACCAGAACGCGTCGCTCCTGCCGATCAGCATCCTGAACTACACGGGTGGCGCGGCCGCGGCCAACTCGACGTACACCGCCTCGACTCAGTACACGCCCGCCGGCAACCAGTGCAACGGATGGGTCATGAGCAGCGTGACCCCGACGGCGCCCGTCACCGATCTCGGCTGCCTCAACAACCCGACCACGACCTGGCCCACGCTTCAGCAGATGGCGGCGGCACTGGGCACAGCGCAAGGGCAGACGGCGGCTCAGGCCGCGACGAACCAGGTGCTCACCTCGTACACCAACGCGACGAACGGCGTCATCGCCGCCGGCACGCAGTTCCGCACGGTCAACACCATCCCCGCGGTCGCCGGACACTACTACGCCGTGTCGGCGTACTTCGCCGCGGTCAACTGCCCCGCCGCCGGTGGTGCGAACCAGCCCAAGGAGACGTTCAGCCTGATCGTCAACGGCAACCCGATCGTGCTCAGCACGGGTCTGAACCCCTGCACGAACAACACCTTCTGGGGCACGCAGACCGCGAAGCTGCAGTCTGCTGCCTATCAGGTGCCCGTCGGAACCACGGCCAACCTCGGCCTGACGCTGTTCAACGCGACCGCCACGGGTTCGGGCAACGACGTCGCGTTCGACCTGCCGCAGATCGTCGATGTGACTCCTCAGCTCGACAAGGCGTTCAGCCCGACGGTGATCACGAACGGCTCGACCTCGAAGATGACGCTCACGGTCACGAACACGAGCGACCTCATGGCCAAGAACGACTGGTTCATCACCGACGCGCTGCCGGCGAACCTCAAGATCGCGGCGGCGCCGAACGTCGGCGGAACCTGCGTCCAGCGCGCCGGTGCGGCCTATGCGGTCACGGCACCCGCAGGCGGAACCTCGGTGTCGGTCACCGGCGGCGACCTGGCCTTGGGCCAGGCCTCGTGCACGATCACGGTCGACGTCACCTCGACGGTCAACGGCACCTACATCAACGGCCCGGCCAACATCACGACGAACCTGAACCCGCCGGCCAACGCCTCGCTCGAGGTCATCCAGCCGTCGATCGACATCGTCAAGAGCATCACCGCCGTGAACGGGGTCGCCGTGACCAGCGACACCGACCCCGACAAGGTGTACACCAAGGTCGGCGACGTCATCACCTACTCCTTCGTGGCGACCAACACGACTCCCAAGGCACCGACCAACACGACGCTCAACACCAACCTGACGAATGTGCGCATCACCGAGGACGCGTTCTCCGGTGTCGGTGACATGAGCGCCCTGACCTGCGTTCCGCCGCAGGGCTCCACGCTCGCCAGCGGCGCCAAGATGACCTGCACGGCCACCTACGTGGTGCAGCAGGGCGACATCGACAACGCACCGCTGACGAACGTCGCACGCGCCACCGGAACACCGGCCGTCGGCCCCACCGTGACCGACACGGACGACGAGATCATCCCGGCCACATGGACGCCCGAGATCGTGCTCGACAAGACGGCCTCGGTCGTCGACGTCGACCAGGACGGCGTGACCGGGCTCGGCGATCACATCATGTACGCGTTCGACGTCACCAACACCGGCAACGTCACGGTCGCGAACATCACGGTGGTCGACGACCGGCTGACGCAGCGCAACATCACCGTGACGTGCACGCCCACGACCATCGCGCCCACTCAGGTCTCGCACTGCGTCGCGAATGCGCCGTATGTCATCGGACAGGCCGATGTCGACGCGAAGAAGGTCATCAACACGGCCTACTCCACGGGAACCGACCCCAAGGGCGGGCCGGTGCGCTCGAACAACGACAGCACCGAGACGCCGATCGAGCCGTTCCGCATCCCGTTGCAGATCGAGAAGGTCGGCGAGGCATCCGCGAACACGTGGGTGCGCATGGACGGCTCCTCGTTCGCCGTGCTCGCCGACGCGAACGGCGAGCCGGGCACCGCGCTGCCGTTCACGATCAACGGCATCGAGACGGGACTGTTCCAGATCGACAGCATCCCCGCCGGCACCTACTGGCTGAGCGAGCTGACGGCACCAGACGGATTCAGCCTGCTCGCAGCGCCGGTGAAGTTCACCATCAACCCCGACCGCACCGTGAGCATCACGGCAGGCGGCGACGCGGCGGTGACCGCCACAGGCCAGATCATCACGGTGCGCGATGTTCCGGCGATGAGCCTTCCGACCACCGGGGGGACGGGCGCGCTGCCCTACATCCTCGCCGGTTCCCTGACCGTGTTCGGCGCGGGCGCGCTGGCCCTCTGGGTCCGCAGACGTAGTGCACGTGCCGACGCCGATGACCCGCAGATCTGATCTGCACTTCTCACCGACCACCATCTGTACACCACCAGGGCGACCTGGCCACCGAGAGAGAGACACAGTGAACACTCCCACCAACGGACGCGGATCCCGCGTCGCGGCAGGTCTGCTCGTCGCAGGCGTCGCCGCGCTGACCCTCGCAGCACCCGCAAGCGCTGCGACACCGAACCTCGTCGACCCGGATGCTGTCGGTTCGCTGACGATCCACAAGTTCGAGGCGCCTGAGACGCCGACCGGCCTGCCGAACGACGGCACCGAGCAGAACGTCGCACTGGCACCGCTGCCCGGCGTGGGCTTCACGGTCTACAAGGTCGACACGATCGATCTGACGAGCAACCAGGGCTGGATCGACGCGAACGATCTCGCCGACCTCGACCCCGACAGCGTCGCAGACATCACCGCTGCCGGATACACGGCCAGCGCGGTCGGCGGTCAGACGCTGACCGACGCGAACGGCGAGATCGCTCTGGCGAACCTCGACCTGGGTCTGTACTTCGTGGTGGAGACCGCACCGCTGGCGGGCTCGACCGGTGTGGCGCCGTTCCTCGTGACCGTGCCGTTGACCGATCCGGCCGATGACAGCAGCTGGCTGTACGACGTGCACGTCTACCCGAAGAACGCCCTGACCGAGGCGACCAAGACCGTCGAGGACTCGGAAGACGTCAAGCTCGGCGACGAGATCGACTTCACCATCACGGGTGACATCCCCAATGTCGCCGTCATCGACGGCTACAAGATCGTCGACACGCTCGACGACAAGCTCGACTACGTCAGCGCCGCTGTCTCGCTCGTCGACGGAACCCCGCTCGCCGCGGGCGACTACACGATCGTGCACGACGCCGCGACCAACGCGGTCACGGTCGAGTTCACCGCGTCGGGCCTCGCAGTGCTCGCAGCTCACCCCGCGACGCAGGTGCAGGTCGTCGTCACGACCGAGGTCAACACGGTCGGCGAGATCGTCAACACGGCAGTGCTCTACCCGAACGCCGGTTCGTACACGGTTCTGCCCGGTGAGCCCGGCGGACCCACGGTCACCCCTGAGGTCATCACCAAGTGGGGCGACATCACGGTCGAGAAGACGGACAAGGCCGGCGCACCGCTCACCGGCGCCGTGTTCTCGGTGTACCCGACCGAGCAGGACGCGATCGACGGCACCAACGCCATCGCCCTCGCCGGCTCGACGGAGTTCGCGGTCGCCGCTGACGGCACCGTGACCATCTCGGGACTGCGCTACTCCGACTGGGCGGACAACGCCACGGTCGCCGTGGGCGAAGACGGCTACCAGTCGTACTGGCTCGCCGAGATCGTCGCACCCGACGGATTCGAGCTGCTCGCAGCTCCGATCGAGTTCACCGTCACCGCAGCCACCACGGCCGTGGGCGTCGACCTCGAGGTCGTCAACGTTCCCTCGAACGCCGGCTTCACCCTTCCGCTGACCGGTGGCACCGGCACGACCCTGTTCCTCGCCGGTGGCGTCATGCTGCTCGGTGGAGCGGTCCTCCTCGCCATCCGCAGCCGCCGCAAGGCCGCAGCACAGGCGTAACCCGAAAGACCGGCCGTGCGGGGGAGGTGAAGACATTCCTTCCCCCGCACGGCCCACTCGTCTTCACCTTCTTCTTCCCCTTCTCCGATCAGAGAGCGCAGCATGACCCTCATCGACGCGTCCACACCGGATTCTCCGACGCGACCCTCCACGCGTGCCACCGCGCACAGGGCGCGGTGGGGATGGAGTCAGTCGATCGTCATGCTCATCGCGACCATCGGCATCGTGGTGCTCGTCTATCCGACTGCAGCCTCGTGGTTCTCCGCGTGGAGTCACGACACCGATGTCGACGGCTACGTGCAGTCCGTCGAGCAGATTCCCGATGCGGCCGTCGACGAGATGCTCGCCGCGGCCGACGAGTACAACGAGAACCTGCCGACCGGACCGCTGCGTGACCCCTATGCACTCGGCGCTGACGGTCAGCAGACAGCGATCGGGGAGGGCGCGTCGGCATACTTCGACACCCTGAGCGCCGACGGAACAGACACGATGGCACGGATCCGCATTCCGAGCATCCACGTCGACCTGCCGATCTTCCATGGCACCGACGAAGAGACACTGTCGCGCGGGATCGGGCACCTTTACGGATCGTCCCTCCCCGTGGGCGGCTCGGGCACCCACTCGGTGCTCACCGGGCACAACGGCTTCGTGCAGGCAACCCTCTTCGACGACATCGACGAACTCGTCGAGGGCGACATCATCGTCGTCAGCACCCTGGGCCGAGACCTCTACTACGAGGTCGACCAGACGAAGACCGTTCTTCCGAACGATGCCGAGGATCTGCGCCAGGTCGCCGGCAAGGACTACCTGACGCTCGTCACCTGCACGCCCACGGGCGTCAACACCCACCGTCTTCTGGTGCGCGCCGAGCGCATCGACGCTCCGACCGAGGAATCCTCCGTCACCACGATCGCGGACACGACCGACCCGGCGGGATTCCCGTGGTGGGCGCTGCTCGTCGTCGGGGTCCCGGTGCTCACTTTCATCGTCGTCATGCCCCGGCGCGGGCGCAAGAACCGCAGCGGCCGACGAGCCACGCATCGTGCCGCTGAATCCGTCTCATGACAGTCGACATGAGAGTGGACCGCACCGACTCGAACCGAGGAGATTCCGGTGGGGCTGTTCCGAGTCGACGGCCGCGGCGACGATTCGGTCTGTTGTTCGCGAGCATCGTGCTCGTCGGACTCGGGATGTCTTTCCTCTCGGCATCCGTGTTCGCCCCCGATCTCGTGGACAAGGTGACCGGTGACGTCAAGGTCTCGGTGCTGAAGCAGTTCCATCAGATCTTCGCCCCCGACGAGCTGCCGACGATCCGGCTCGGGGGTGAGGGCGGGATGGTCGAACTCGACCACTGCGACGGCACGTTCACCGAGATGGTCAGCTATCGGATAGACGACGTGCTTCCGCTCTTCGCCGCCCACAACAACTGCGGAGGCGACGTGATTCTCGGGTGGGATCTCGGTCAGCGCGTCATGGTCGAGGGCTCTGACGTCGTCTACGAGGTCGTCGAGGAGAGGCACACTCCGAAGTGGTCGAACGTCGAGGCGCTCGTCGGCATGACGGGCGAGTTCATGGTGCAGACCTGCTTCTACGGCGAGAACAGGATGCGCTTTCTGTCGCTCGCACCCGTGGGTCCGGCGGGGAGCGTCGACTGATGTGCCTTTCGTCGAAGAAGTCCGGTGGACCCCGTCATGTTTTCCGGTCATATCGGTCTTGTAGGTATGGCCATCGGCCGCGCGTCGGGTTCCCGGCCGACGCCCGCACAGCAGAGATCGACCGCTCCCCGGCCGAACCCTCTCCCCGCGGAATCGACCCCTACGAGGGTCCGAGGGACGAGGCATCCCCACTGCCTCGTCCCTCATTCGTCTCCGGCGCTCCCCGTGAGACGCCGGTCCTGACAGCATCCGGAGCAGCATGAATCTCGGCACGCACATCGATGGTGAAGATGACATCCCGGGTGAACCGTCCGATGCTCAGATCATCGAGGCCGTGCGCGGTGGGGACATCGGTGACTTCGCGCTTCTCTGGCGCAGGCACGTCGAATCGGCTCGACGTGCGGCCAGGGCGATCTCGCCGTCGTCGGATCCCGACGATCTCGTGAGCGAGGCCTTCGCGTCGATCCTCCGGGTGACGAAGGCGGGCGGTGGACCGAGCGACGCCTTCCGGCCCTATCTTCTCGCCACGTTGCGCAACACCGCCGCCCGCTGGGCTCGGAACGGGACTGCGCTCTCGATCGACATGGTGTCAGAGCGCGACCTGTCAGCGGAGGACGGCGACGCCTTCGAGCGCATCGCCGAGCGGTCCAGCATCGCCGCGGTGTTCGGCACGCTGTCGGCGAGGCACCGGACCCTGCTCTGGTATCTCGAGGTCGAGGGGATGAAGCCGAGAGAACTCGCGCCCCTGATGGGAATGACCTCGAACGCGGTCTCCGCCCTGGCCGCACGGGCACGCGACAGCTTCCGTCGAGCCTGGCTGGAGGCGCACATCCACGACCCCTCCCGGTCGGAGGAGTGCCGGTGGTTCTGCGAGCGCGTGGTGGCCAGGCGAGAGCGCTCGATGGGTGCCGGCGACGCGGACCGCTTCAGCGAGCACATGAACACGTGCGGCGGATGCCGGATCGTCGCTGCGGAGATCGACACCGTGTCGCAGCGGCTGCGTTCGATCCTGCCCGCGGCACTGCTCGGCGGCGCGGCGGCGGCGATCTACACAGGCGATGGGACGGCAGAGGCCCACGTCATGGGGGCGGCCTCGTCGGTCGGGTCAGCCGGGGCGTTCGGGACGGACGGAGGGGCATCGTTCGGCGCCGGCACTCCTGCCGCCGCGCACGGAGCAGCATCGGCGGTTCCGGCCGGAGGCCTCGCGGCGCTGGCTGCCACCGCTGTCGTCGTCGTCGGTGCTGTCATCTTCACCGGCAGCGTGCTGACTCTGTCCGCCCGGGATTCCGACCGCACCGCACTCCCTTCGTCGTCGTCTGAGGTGACGATCGCGGGTGAGGCCGGTCCGGTTCTCGAAGAGCTGCCCCACCCTGTGGTCCTGCCGCCTGCGGCCGAACCGACGCCCGAGGCGCAGCCGGCACCGGAGCACGAGCCGGCGCCCGCACCGGAGTCGATGTCGGATTCGACGGAGAGCGATCCGCGTGAGAGCTCGGCACGAGTCACGGAGGAGGGCCACCCGCTGGTTCCGGGCAGCGATGGCACTCCGGTTCCCTCGGCAGTCGCGCCCGAGACGGCGGGGCCGACCGAGGGCAGCGCGGAGGCATCACCTCCCATCGACGCACCGGAGTTTCGCATCACGCAGTCGATCGCGCAGAACTCCTTGATCCCGGATCTGCTGGAGGGGATCGGCACTCCCAGCGCGATCATCACGGTCGTCGACGAGAACGGTGTGGTGCTGCATAGGGCGATCGTCGATGAGTTCGGCGCATTCGTGCTCGACGTCTCGGGCGAAGAGACTCACCAGGGCATGACGCTCAGTGTGGGGCAGCAGGACGCCGTGACCGGAGTCACCGAGTGGGCGGAGGACATCGGGCCGCTGACCTTCGCGACACCGACCATCGCGCCCGCCGACCCAGACACCTGCCCCGGGGTCTCTCTCGGCGCTGTGAGCTGCCTGCATCTGCGCGCAGAGCCGGATGCGTGGGTCGAGCTGCTCGATGGTCAGGGGCGGTCGCGCATGGTCTGGCTTCCGGCCGCCGCTCGCGACGGGATCGTCATCCGCTCCGGGGCCGATGAGCCGTTCGTCGCCGCCCGATATGTCGACCCGACGACGAAGCGCGCCGGCGTGACCATCCTGCTGCCGGCGGCCATCGAATGAGCGCTCAGTCCGTTGTGCGCGAGTCGGCTGACAGACGGAGCCAGAGCCAGAGCCGAGTGTCGGGCGATTCGAGATCGATCGCCAGCTCGGTGCGCACGACATCGAGCCGGTACCGGACGGTGTTCTGGTGAACGTGCAGCGCATTCGCCGTCTCGCGGACGCTGCCGAGCTGGTCGAGGTAGACGCGCATGGTGCGCGTCAGGTCGGTGCCCTGCGCCGCGTCATGTGCGGCGAGGATGCTCGCCGCGTCGCCGACCGCGGCGTCGAGGCCCTCGATGAGATCGCCGACCTGCAGGATGGCGAGGCGATCGCGCATCTCGTCGAAGGTCGCGACATGGACGTGACGGTCTCCGTCGTGTCGAGGCGAACTCATGAGCGCGCCGGCGACGGCTGCAGCCTCGCGGTACGAGCGAGCGATGCCGTTGACGTCGTTCGCACGCCTGCCGATGCCTGCGATCAACGCGTTGTCGACGCGGACCATCGCCTGGGTGAAGGTCTCGGCCGCTGCCTGGTGAGGGCCGGGGATGACCGTCACGACCTGGGAGCCGACGATCGCGCTGTGCGAACCCGGGAACGCGGCGCTGGACACGCTGATCGCCAGATGGAGCACGCGGTGCAATCCACGCACAGCCTCGACCTCGTCGAAGGTGTTCACCCGCAGGCACACGACGGTGCAACCGGCCTCGGGTCGGAGAAGCAGCTGCGAGGCCGCGCCGCGGGCATGCCGACGGTCTTCGAGAAGCGTTCGGAGAAGCCCGGAGGTGCGCTGGTCGCGGTCGCCCGCGTCCTCGCGTGCGCGCAGCAGATGCTGGGCGACGATCGGCTCCATCTCCTGCAGCAGATCTCGGGTGTGGGCGGCGTGCGACGGGTCGACCTGGATCACCCAGAGAGAGCCGAGCAGTTCTCCCGACGCCCTGACGGCGATCCCGACCCGGCCGAACAGGTCGGTGCTCGACGGGAAGTGCCGCGCCTCGGTGGCACGGAGCAGCGATCGGTAGCGGGAGTCGGACGTGATCGAGATGTCCTCCTGCAGCAGGAGAGTGGTGCGTCGTCGTGCGTCGTCGATCGGCTGCTCGCTGTGCGTGGAGTACCCCACGACCTGGCCCGCGGAGTCGACGATGCTGACCGCTCCGCCTGCCAGGGTGGCGAGCGCGTCGGCAAGACCGAAGAGATCACCCAGCCGCACGCCGGTGACCTGCCCGATCGAGTGAGCACCCAGCAGCGACCGCAGGACGTTCGCGAGCTGCGCCCAGTCTCCCTCGCCGTGGCGGAGCACGGCGAGGGCGGGGTGCTGATCGGTCGACGTCCAGTCCCGAGGATCGTCGTCCATGGGGGCACGCAGCACGAGAGCGGCCGCCCCGGCGTCGGCCAGCTCGGCTGTGAGCGCCGTCACGTGACTCGATGCGACGCCGGCACCGAGCACGATCCGGTCGATGTACGCGGGGGCCGGTGTCGACGGATCGTAGAACTCCACTCCGGCGAACGTCCTCGAGTCGAAGCGGGCGCTTCGGGCAGCCGTGAAGAGCCGCCCGGCACTGACCCGCAGCGCGTCTCGCAACGTCGGATCTGCGGGGTGAACCTCGGAGGCTGCCATGGAACCTTCTCTACTCGGCGGGAAGAACTTTCATACGAATCTACATACCGGTCAGATCGCTAGATCGCAAGGCTGGTAGTGAGAAATCGAAAGGGAACCCAGTGAACAACCCGCCCGTTGCTCCTGACTCGATGCGCGCCCCCAAGGCGACGCCGTGAGCGCCTCGACTGTGCGCGAGCGGCGCATGCGGACCGCCTCCGAGGTGAGTGACGACGAGCTCGTGCTCGCCACCCGCGCGGGGGACAGCAGGGCGTTCGGCGTGCTCTGGGACCGTCATTCGCCGGCCGCACTTCGCGCCGCGCGTTCGATCACGAGCTCCATCGATCCGGAGGACCTCGTCAGCGAGGCATTCGCCAAGACTTTCAGCGCGATCCGCAACGGCGGCGGTCCGACCGACGCCTTCCGGCCCTACATCTTCGCTGCCGTACGCAATGCCGCGGCCACCTGGGGAGGCAAGCAGAAGGACGTCGTCGCGCTCGAGTACATCGACGAGCTGCCGGTCGAGCACACCGACGACTCGCTCGACCTGCTGTCAGACAAGGCGCTGCTGACAGCGGCGTTCAAGGATCTCCCCGAGCGATGGCGCACCCTGCTCTGGTACCTCGAGGTCGAGGGCATGAAGCCGCGAGAGATCGCACCGCTCATGGGCATGACCCCGAACGCCGTCTCGGTGCTGGCAGCGCGGGCGAGGGAGGGGTTCAAGCTCGCATGGCTGCAGGCGCACATCGCAGAACCCGGACGCGACCCCGAATGCCGGTGGACGTGTGAGCGCATCGTGGCGCAGGGTCGCAAGCGCCATGTGGCGCGCGCCGACCGCGCGCGCTTCGACGCGCACCTCGAACGCTGCACACGATGCACGATGGCCAGTGCCGAGATCGAGCGGGCTTCGTCGAAGCTGCGGGCCGTGCTGCTGCCCGTGGTCATCGGCGGACCTGCGGCGGCAGCCTATTCGGCCGGATCACCGGCGCCCGCCATGGCGGCATCGATGACGGGCTGGATGCCCCGAGGAACGTCGCAGTGGCTCGTGGTCGGCGGATCTGTCGCCGCGGCAACGGCGGTCGTCGCGGTCGCGGCGGTCGCCGCGCAGCTGGCGCCGGTCGGATCCCCGGATGCCGACGAGTCGTCCGCACTCGTCGTCGCATCGCCGGCTCCGATCGAATCGACCGCATCGGCTGGCGCCCCGGCACCGATCGAATCCCCGGCACCGGTCGAATCTCCGGCACCGACCGAACCTCCGATCGAGGTGGAGCCTCCTGTCGAACCGCAGCCGCCCGCGTCGGTCCCTGAGGCGCAGCCCGATCGCGAGGCCGTCGAGGATCCGATCGCCGTGCCTCCGGCGCCCACGGACATCACCGAGCCTTCGACACCGGGGGACGTGCGCACCCCACCCCCGGTGCGGCCGCCGGCGGCCCCCGCGCAACACCCTCCGGTGGTGGACCCTCCGGTGGTGGACCCTCCGGTCGTAAACCCGCCGGTAGTGGACCCTCCGGTTGTGGAGCCTCCGGTGGTGGAGCCTCCGGTGGTGGAGCCTCCCGTCGATCCGCCCGTGACGATCTCCTGGATCATCCTGCCGACCACGGCCGTTCCGCCGGTGATCACCGGCACCGGGACGCCGGGTGCAGCCGTCGAGATCGTCGAAGAGACGGGCCGCGTGATCGCCACGACGGTCGTCACTGCGGACGGAACGTTCTCGGTTCGTCCCGACGTCGAGACCCTTCATCAGGGCATCTCGATCTCGATGCGGCAGACCTCGCCGACCACGGGCGAGCAGACGGCGAGCGAGCCGACCGGACCGGTGTACTTCCCCGTTCCGGGACTGGGTGAGGACTCGGACGGGGTCATCTCGCGCACGGATTCCGATGGCGACGGGAGGCGCGATGACCTCGCGCTCGATGTTCGGGGCGTCGCCGGGTCGACGGCATCCGTGTCCGTCGACGGGGGTCCTGCGTCGACCGTGCTGCTCACGGGCGCGTCGACCATCGTGTCGTTCGTCGATATCCGGCCGGGACTCCATCGGGTCACGCTGCGCTATGTCGACCCGGCGACGGGGACCTTCGGGTTCGCAGACACAGACCACATCCTCGTGGTGCCCTGACCGACTCCTCTGCGCGAAGGGGCGCCCCGCAGGGTGCGCCAGATGAGAAGCTAGAAGGATGAGCCTTTCCCGCGAATCCGACGTGATCGCCCCATCGGGAGGTGGCGCTCTGACCGATGTGGAGGTGCAGCGCCTCCGTGAGGACTTCCCGATCCTGCGCGCCGAGGTCAACGGACATCCCCTGACGTATCTGGATTCGGGTGCCACCTCGCAGCGTCCGTTCGCCGTGCTCGACGCCGAACGCGAGTTCGCTTCGACGCTGAACGCCGCCGTGCATCGCGGCGCACACACCCTCGCCGCCGAGGCGACGGAGGTGTTCGAGGATGCCCGTGCGACCGTGGCGCGGTTCGTGGGCGCCGACGAGGGCGAGATCGTGTGGACGTCGAACGCCACCGAGGCGCTCAACCTCGTCGCCTATTCGATCTCGAACGCGTCGCTGGGACGCGGGGGAGCGGCTGCCGAGCGTCTTCGGCTGCGTGCGGGCGACGAGATCGTCACCACCGAGATGGAGCACCACGCGAATCTCATCCCGTGGCAGGAGCTCGCGGCACGCACGGGCGCGACCCTGCGGGTGATCCCGCTCGACGACGACGGAGCCCTCCGACTCGATGCCGCCGCCGACCTCATCACCGAACGTACGAAGCTAGTCGCGTTCACACACGTGTCGAACGTGCTCGGCGTGATCAACCCCGTCGAGCAGCTCGTCGCCCTGGCCCGCGCGGTCGGCGCGATGGTCGTGCTCGACGCCTGCCAGTCGGCTCCTCATCTGCCGCTCGACGTGCGCGCGCTCGATGTCGACTTCGCCGTGCTGTCGGGTCACAAGATGCTCGGCCCCACCGGCATCGGCGCGCTCTACGGTCGGCGCGAGCTGCTCGAAGCCATGCCGCCGTTCCTCACGGGCGGTTCGATGATCACGACGGTCACCACCACGGAGGCCGCCTATCTGCCGCCGCCCCAGCGCTTCGAGGCCGGCACTCAGCGGGTCTCGCAGGCGGTCGCGCTCGCCGCGGCGATCGACTACCTGACCGCGGTGGGCATGCCGCGCATCGCCGCGCACGAGGCAGCCTTCGGCAGACGACTCGTCGAGGGGCTCACAGCCATCGACGGGGTTCGCGTGCTCGGCGCCGGCATCGACCTGCCGCGCGTCGGGCTCGCGAGCTTCGACGTGGACGGCATCCACTCGCACGACGTGGGCCAGTTCCTCGATGATCGCGGCATCGCCGTGCGAGTGGGGCACCACTGCGCGCAGCCGCTGCATCGTCGTCTCGGCATCACCTCGTCGACGAGGGCCAGCACCTATCTGTACACGACCCAGGCCGAGATCGATGCAGTGCTCGACGGCGTCCAGGGCGCGATCGACTTCTTCCGGAGGGGCGCATGAGCGACCTGCAGAACCTGTATCAGGAACTCATCCTCGACCACTCCCGCACCCCGCACGGGTTCGGGCTGCGCGGCGAGATCGCCGCGCAGTCGCACCAGGTGAATCCGACCTGCGGTGACGAGGTCACCCTGCAGGTGCATCGCGCCGACGACGGCAGCATCGAGGCGCTCGCGTGGGAGGGCCACGGATGCGCCATCTCGCAGGCCTCCGCGTCCCTGCTCGCCGAACTCGCCGAGGGGCTCACGGTCGACGAGCTCGAGATCCGCATCGCCGCGTTCCGCGAGGCGATGCGCTCGCGAGGCAAGATCGAACCGGATGAGGAGCTGCTCGGCGACGCCGCCGCCCTCGGGGGCGTCTCGCGCTATGTGGCGCGAGTGAAATGCGCCATGCTGGCGTGGGTCGCCGTGGAGGACGCACTCCACAAGGCATGAGCCTCGGCGCCGTGCGGTGCAGGATGGACTCATGCCTCTTGACCTGACCCCGCTCAGCGCAGACCGCTTCGACGACTGGCTCGAGGCCACCAGAGCGCGGCTCGTGACGCTTCGGCAGGAGTCGGGGATGTTCGTCGGCGAGGATGCCGGCTCGCACGTCGATGCCGTCCTGGGTGACCTGCTCTCGGCCGGCCACGAGACCGAGACCTCGCTCATCCTCACGATCGATGAAGAGGGCACCCGCGTCGGCACGGTGTGGCTCGCCGCGAACAGCGGGGTGCTGATCATCGTCGATCTCGCGTTCGCGATCGATCCGACCGCGCGACAGCTCGGCGAGCTGCTCGACGAGCTCCGGTCTTTGGCACGCAGGCAGCACGTCGGTCGCCTCAGCATCGCGCTGCACTCCTCCGACATCGCGGGCAGAGCCTTCGTCGAGGGACGAGGCTTCGAGGTCGCGTCGATCCAGATGCTTCTCGAACCTCTCCCGTCTCGCGCGCCTTACGCGTCCGGTGGCCTTGTCGTGACACCGATGACGCCCGAGCGATTCACGAGCTTCGCCGCGGCATCCGAAGCGGCCTTCGCCGAGGATCTGGTGTCGTCCGGCCGGTATTCGGCAGAGGATGCGGTGGTCGAGTCGCACCGGCAGATGGAGCTCGAACTTCCCGAGGGCATCGATTCGGACGGGCAGGAGCTCTTCACGGCCCACGTCGACGGCGCCGAGGTCGGGGTGCTGTGGATCGGTGTGCGCCGCCGAGGTGGGCGTCCGCATGCGTTCATCCTCGACATCGAGATCGCGTCCGAGCAACGTCGCAAGGGCTACGGTCGCGACCTCATGCTCGCGGCTGAGCATGAGGCGGCACGGCTGGGAGCCGACTCGATCGGGCTGCATGTCTTCGGCTTCAACACCTCGGCGATCACGCTCTACGAGAGCCTCGGCTACCGCCGGGTCGAGGAGCGGTACCTGCTCACGGTGTGATCGGCGACACGCGGCGTCATGGGGGAATAGCAGGGCCGCGCACACGTTGGCCCGAGCATGACTACTCTCGGAATCATCGGTGCAGGACACATCGGCAGCCAGGTCGCACGCGTCGCCGTGGCCAACGGCTATGACGTCGTGATCGCGAACTCGCGCGGACCGGAGACCCTCTCGGGCCTCGTCGCGGAGCTGGGCGATCGGGCGACGGCCGCGACTGCTGCCGACGCCGCCGCCGCGGGCGACGTCGTGGTCGTCACGGTGCCGCTCGGCAAGATCGACCAGCTGCCCGTCGAGCAGCTCGCCGGCAAGATCGTGCTCGACACGAACAACTACTACTTCGAGCGCGACGGGCACATCGACGCCCTCGACCGGGGCGAGACGACCACGTCGGAGCTTCTGCAGGCGCAGCTGCCGACCTCGCGCATCGCGAAGGCGTTCAACCACATCTTCGCGGCCGACATCACGACCGACGGGTCGCCGGCGGGCACGCCCGATCGACGCGCGCTCGCCACGGCCGGTGATGATGCCGAGGCCGTCGCCTTCGTCACCCGCCTCTACGATGAGGCCGGCTTCGACACGGTCAACGTCGGATCCCTCAGCGAGTCCTGGCGCGTGGAGCGGGGCCGGCCGGCGTACGTCGTACGACAGAACGCCGACGAGCTGAAAGCGAACCTCGCGATCGCGAACCGTCTGCCCTGACGTGAGGGGAGAGGGGAGGGATGCCGGCGGCATCCGCTCTCCTCTCTCATGTCAGCCGTCCGACGAGGCACGGAACGGTAACATATGCGTTCCGTTGGGATACCAAACTTGTCGGACGGATCGGCGAGTGCGATAATTCCGGCATGGTGGGGGTGGGGACTACCGGCGAACTCGAGTCGGTGAGGGTGACGCGAGTTCTGCGCGACGACATCGTGCTCGGTCGACGCGCCCCCGGATCCCGGCTCATCGAACGCGACATCGCTGCGGAGCTCAACGTGTCGAGGCTGCCCGTGCGCGAGGCGATCCGCACGCTCGTCGGCGAGGGAGTGGTCGTCGCCCGACCACGCAGTTGGGCAGTGGTGCGGGAGTTCACGCATGATGACATCCGGGACTTCGGAGAGGTCCGAGCGGCGATCGAGACGCTGATCTTCGTCTTCGCCGCCGAGCGCCACGCCGACGAGGGGATCGCGCGGCTTCGGGCGGCCTACGAGCGCGAGTTCGCCGCCGCATCCGTCGACGAGGTCGAAGCCGCCCGCATAGCGGCGGGCGAGTTCCACGAGATCGCCGCCGAGCTCGCCGGCAACGAGATGCTCGGCGAACTCATCGCCGTCTTCGTCACGCGCCTGCGCTGGCTGTTCGGACAGCACGACGATCTGCTCGGAATGGCCGAGGAGCACCGCCTCATTCTCGACGCTGTCGCAGCGCGTGACACCGACACCCTCCGCTGGATGATCCCCCGGCACCTCGCCAGCGGTCAGGAAGCCGCAGAACGGCGCCTCAGCGATCAGGCGTACTCGATCTGAGCATCGGGCTTTCGCACGGGCCGCTCGCAAGGAGATCCTGATGCTCCTCCCTGCTCGGTCGGCTTGCATCTGACGTTGCCCTAACGCTGCCGAAGTTCCCGTTCGAGGTCGCCCTCCGGGACGTAGCGGAGGCCGCGTGATGCGCTCTCTCGACGTGGTGACTTGTGCCGCGCGGTCTCGCACGGTTTCGTCGCGCCCACAATCCCCGGTCGGCAACGACTGACCGGTCACCCAGGGCCACAAGTCCCGCCCAGAGAAACGAGAAACACTATGGCCATTTAGCAGCCGAGCGTCCCGCTCTACGCCAAGGACTACGCGACCCACCGCCGATCCCTCGAACTCGCGATCGCCTGGCACGACCCGAGCTACCACAACAGCGCGATCACCCGCCGCCGCATCGAGAGGATCGAGGAGGCACGGCGCACCCTGGCGGCGCGCATCCCGGCGCACCAGTCGATCCCCGGCAACCGTTGGGCGGCGATGACACGCCGCCCAACGAGCGTCAGAAGCTGATCGCTTCGTTCCAGCCGTCCACGGCCGACGAGGTCGCGGTGGTCAACCGCGAGTGGGACATGGTTTCTCAGCTCCTGCGAAACCGGGAGATCGAGCAGATCCTCCAGACCGCCTCCGAGCAGCGCGTGATCGCGGTGGCGGCGAATGCCGAACTGCTCCCGGAGGTCGGGCAGTCGATCAACCCGGAGGCTTACCTCGGGCAGATCACCGACCGGGTGATCGAGCGTCTGGCGGCGCTGGGGCACGCGGGCGCGGCACGTGTAGTAGCCGACGAGAAGACCGATGAGTTGAAGAAGGCCTGGGGCCGGGTGCTGTCGGAGGCGCTGGAGGGTGCGGTGTCGCTCGGCGCGCTCAGCTACCTGGCGCAGGTCGACCCGGACGGCGCTTCGTCCATCGCGACGTCGGATGCGTTCGTCGACAGCTAAAAGGTTGATACCGAGGTGGACCGCCTCGACCGGATCGCTCGCTCGGCGTCGAAGGGCGCTTGAGCAATGACCGCGCGTCAGGCTGCAGTCCGGACCTCACCTGAGACGGAGGCGGAGGTCGTACGCCTGGTCCGTGATGGGCAGACGCGCGGTCAGGTCGCCAAGGCTGTGGGCATTCACCCGGCCACTGTCTCGCGGATCGTTCGGGACACCGAGGGGCTGGAGTTCGCCCGCACGCGCTCCAGTTCCTCGGGCACCCCGCAGGCCATGGCGAAGGCTCGGGGTGTGCAGAGCGAGTATGCGCGGAACCGGCGGGCGGCGCTGTCAGATCGGACGCTTGACGAGTACGAGCGCACGCTTGACAAACTCAAGGTCACTCTGGCTCCTCGGGATCGGCAGTTGCTCTCTCAGTCGCTGGCAGCGACGGGGAAGGCGTACTCGGATCTGACGGCGCAGGATGCGAAGGCGGCTCCGGACATGCAGATGGTGGCGTCGATCTTCGATCGGTTCAACGCGAATGGAGCTGGTGGTCGACTCGGTGGCTGGGATACCCCGCCCTGGTCTGATCCAGGACTGACCCTCTGCGTCTCTTCCTCGAATCGAGAAGGCCCGGCACCCCTGAGAGGGCGTCGGGCCTTCTCCGTGTCCAGGAAGACCCCGCCAAAAGCCGGGGAGTGTAGTACGGGGCCGGTATTCTGCTTAATAGGCCGGAGGAGGTCCAGTGTCCGACGTATTCAGGAGTTCGTTTCGCGTGCCGTTGCCCGAGGGGATGACGATGTGGGACGCGACCGAGCGCATGACACGCTCAGCTGTCCAGCTGTACCGACGGATGCCAGGGGTCGTCTCCGACTTCAGCTACACCCTGAACGATGAATCCGGCAGCAAGATCGCGCGGGAGACCATATCCGGCGTGCAAGAAGCTGTGCGCGAGTACCGCCTAAAGCCCGATCGTCTTTGGGGTGCCGCCTACTACAGGCTCCAGGACGCGGAGCACTGGAGGAACGCGTTGGAGGTGGATGTCTATGCCACTTTTTGGGAGCCGAGCGAAGAGTCAATCGTGGTGCGTATCGAGGGCGGCGACAAGATCCAGGTTGACGGCATGGAAGCGCACCTCCGACGCGAAGCCGCACACCTCGCCGACGAAGACGGGGCGGATGTGTCAGAGGTCGCATCGGGCGCGGGCAGCAACGCAGCTGCACAGGCGCAGAGCAATGTGTTCCACGGCCCGGTCAACGTGGGTGTAATCGGCACAGGAGGATCAGTTGGATCTATCGGGAACGTCGGACCTGCTGAGAGCGCGCCGTCCCCTGAGCCTGAGCGCGGGTTCGGGGCTTGGCTTCGTCGCACGTGGCGTGACCACGCAACGGCGCTGGCAGTCACGATCGTAGGCACCCTGTCCGCCGCGATGGTTGCTGTTTGGATCGGACTCAACCCGTTGTAGACATGAGGCGCATGGGCTGAGGATGCCCGTACCGGGTCAGCAGCGCGGACCCACGCGCCTCTACAGGTTGTCCTTGAGCCACTTGTTGAGCTCGTCGGACAGGCCGTGCGTGGCCCAGCCCCTGCCGCCGACCCCAACGACCACCACGTCGTCGTTCGCGTCGATGTGCTTCTTGATCCCATCGCGCAACTGAATGGCTGTCAGAGAAGTCTTGACGAAGAAGCTGCTCTTGAGCGGATTCGCCCAGTCATCGTGCGACTTGAGATACTCGATCAGCTTCGTGTAGTCCTGTCCGGACTTGTTGAGGTCGTAGTTGACCCAGTGAACCGCCATGATGAACTCCTTATGCCGCGGACGTCCTTGCAGAAACGGTAGCGGGCGGGTCCGACATTTGCCCCGCATGCCGCTTGCGGCGTGCCCGGGCGGTGGGCGACTAGCGCACTAGATAGCCTCTTCCCATGCCTGGAGATCGCCGCGAGCAAGTTTTTGTGAGTTCGACGTACCTGGATCTCCGAGAGGAACGCCAGTCGGTTATTCAGGCGCTGCTCATCGCGGGTTGTATCCCGGCAGGGATGGAGCTGTTTCCTGCGGGCAACGATGAGAAATGGCGGCTGATCCAACGTGTCATCAACGAATGCGACTACTACGTCCTTGTGATCGGTGGCAAGTACGGCTCGCTCGATCCGACGACTGACCTGAGCTACACGGAGATGGAATTCGACTACGCGGAGTCGATCGGTAAGCCAATCATGGCTTTTCTGCACGGTGAACCGGGGAAACTGACCGGCGACCAAATCGAACTTGAAACCAAGCGTCGAAAGAAGCTCGACGCATTCAGGGAGAAAGTTGAAGCCGCGAGAGTCGTCAAGTACTGGAGTACGTCTGCCGAACTCCCCGGGCACGTCGCGCTGGCGTTGATGGAAACCCGTGATCACTACCCTACGGAGGGATGGATTAGGGCTAGCCAGGCGATGACCCCTGAGGTGAGGACGGAGCTAGCAGAACTTCGCGCCCGAGTCGCGGAACTCACTCAGGAGGCAGAATCGCGTTCGACGTCATCGTTCGGATCCGTCGAAGATCTGGCACACGGGGACGACACCTATCGGCTCGAAGTCAAGGTGGATGGTTTCAAGAAAAGTCAGCTCGACAAGGACGGTGAACTCATCGAGCGTTACGACTCTCCTTGGGTCTGGACGCTGAAAGTGCCGGTGACATGGGACGATGTGTTGCAAGCCGTAGGCCCCAGCCTCTTGCATGAGGCGAGCGAACCGGAACTGTTCCAAGTCGTGCAGCGGTGGATCCGCGAGCTCTGGCCTGTTGAGGGTGTCTTCCCCAGGACATTCGGTAAGCAGAAGGGAACAGTGAAGGTGTCACCCGGTGTCGTGGAGGACGTGGTCGTGCAACTTTTTGCTTTGGGTTTGATTTCACGCGGCGTGAAGAAGCGCACCGTAAGCGATAAAGGAAAATACTGGGCGCTCACTGACCTCGGTCAGGATCAGATGATGAAGTTGCGCGCAATTCGTCGGAGCGGGTAGCGCGTGGGCAGATGCCCGTGCGGTCCTTAGGGTGACCGTCCCGCGCGAGTGATGGAATGATCCGCCAGGTACCGCGCGATCTGCTTGTCGGACGCCCCTGCGGAGCGCATCCGTCGGGCGGTGGCACGCATCTCAAGATGCTCTGACCAGAGTGAAATCAAACCCTTGAGGTTGCACAACTTGGCAACGAAGAAGAGCATCGCCAGAACGGACGCCCCGGTGAGGGGTCCCGCTACATAACCGAGGACTTCGATCATTACCTTCTCCACTCAAGCGCGCCAAAATGAACCGTTTCGGATTCGTGGCGGGCGAGCGGTCGGTGCCGATTGCCTCCAGAGGAAAATAAACGCCGATCTGGCGTCACAGAGATCATCTCAGAACTTCGAAGTCGTCGCAACTGTCGATCGGAACTGAGAAACCTCTTCTGTTGGCTGCGACACGTCCGGGGGTCGAAATTAACTGACGAGGGGGGGTGGGGTGGTCTATGGCCTTCCCCAGAAATTAAAGAGCGACATCGGAACCGAGACTTCAAAGTCCCGTTCATGAGCAGAGGAGTGGTACATAGTGCCTCTGCCGGTGAGCAAACCCTACTGACGTACACCGTATCCCAACGAGGGTGGAAGACCCGCTGAAATCAGCGGGAGGATGAGGTCTCGACCTCAGGCATTCCCTCCCCACCGCGCAGGCGGTGGGTCTGGATACGGGGTGCGTTCTGTCGTTCTTGGCACCCCTCGTTCAGAGGGAGTGCCGACGTGGCAACTTCAACCACCCACTGGGAAGCTCGACCGCTGCCCGCTGAGGACACCGCGCGGCTGTTGGCCTGGCTCTTTAACCCTGCTGCCGACTCGTTCGAGCGAGGCCGCCGATGGTGCGCCTTCCCCCGAGATCGCCCAACTGATCGGCGACCATTCGGCTCCGGATGCTCTCACATCCGCTCTCCGATGGGCCGAACAAGGGTGGCCCGTCTTCCCGCTGAGGCCAGGAGACAAACCCCCCGCGATCGCGAACCCGCACCCGAAGGGCTCGAAGGAGCGCGCGCCAGTGCGGCAAGCTCGGGCACGGGGTATCAGACGCTAGCCGTGACCCTGAGAAGATCCGCCGGATGTTCGCCGGGCGACCCGACGCCAACATCGGCGGGCGCGACAAAGCGGTCCTCGGTCAGATCGACCTGATGGATGTCGGCGCTGGGCTCACGGTCGATCTTCACGAGGACAGGCGGGCCACGATCTACATGCTCCACGCGGTCAAGGTGGCTTACGGGAGCGGTGGGGTCTCGTACGCCTGGGTCACACGCGACGAGCAGCTGACCACAGAGCCGAACGTGGTGATCGCGGAAGCGACCGAGCCTGTGACCACGGCAACCCGGGAGGCGGCGGACTTCTGCAAGCTTGCTTTCGATCTGGCGGCGGCTTTGCGGCCGTCTAGTCGGCGCGATGGAACGTTTCGTCGTGGATTTTCCAAAGGAGGGACAGATTCCCCCGGAGTCTGGAAAAGCTGTCGAAGAAGCCTGTATCGCCAGCGTCCAGTGCGACGTGCATCGCAAGGTAAAACAGCCCCACGCCACGCGAGTAGATGTTCTCCTCGCTGTGGCGCTCAGGACGTGATTCCCGGTGGTCTGACGTGATCCAATTGGTCGCGAACTCTGCAATCGCTTCCGAGTCACCATGGAGAGCATCGGAGACGTCATCGGTGGACGTGAATCCGGCACGGACAAGATGTCGGGCCAGCGCGTCGGCGTACCTCTTGGATGGCCTGTTCACCAGATGGGCCCCCGGGCGAGAGGTGATGTCCTCGTCGATGCGCCGCAAGTCGTCATTGTTCTCCACGAGGAACGCCACTGCGGCAGCGTCGATAGACACAGCGCCTCCGCGCTGCATCTCCTTGCTGACCTGCTCGTGGTGTTCCTCTAGAGCGTTCGCAATGGCGTCAAACTCGCTATCCGCGATTTCTAGTAGCCCGGCAAGGCGTGCGAAACGCCTTTGCACTTGCGCCGGGATGATGGACGTCGCCTTATACCCCAAGTCGTGTTCGATCTCGGCCCACGCATGCTGCAGGATCGATCGAACTTGGATTTCGAACTCTTTGTCGGCGTATGGCCCCCACTCGGGCAGGGCAGCGCGAGTCGAGTCAAGTTTTGCTACGAGATGGAACGAGCGATATCCGAATCTGTCTGCGTCGAGTTGCGATTGCTTGTCGAGCGATCGCTCCTCGTCCACAGCGAACTGGCTGCGAACGGCGGCTACCACTGCAGCGACATCACTGGCGAGGTGGGTGATGACCCTCAAGCCGAGAAAGTCGTGGAGGTCTGCGCACGTCGCGTACTTCTCCGGGTTACCAGCAAGCTTTGCTTCCGTGCTCGCCTCAGTCTTCACCCGGTGCTTGATGCTGTGGACAGTGATGCCTTTGGAAGCGACGACGTCTTGGATGAGCGCCTCCACTTTGACGCCCATCGGAGCCATGAGCCCAGAGTGTTTCGTGTACTCGTCGTGGGAGTTGCCGTCGCTCATGATCAGAGGCTATCGCGAGCGGTTTCGATCAAGGACGTCCGTTCTGCTTCCGGCTGGCTCTCCTTCGACCGCAGGGCCTCGCACCCCGCTCCGGGCGGTCCCAGTACCCGTGAGTTCACGGGAGACCTCTCCGTACTCTGCCCTCTGTCCCGCCCCGCGCTGAGCGCGCACCGGTCTGGAGAGTGCTTCCCGGCGAGGATATATTGGCCCTACGGAATCGTTCCGGAAATCGTCGTGTCCTGGGGAGCGATATGAGAGGCGTTGCCGTCGTCGCCGGTGGGCTGCTGCTCCTCGGCGGAACGGTGCTCATCGCTGTCGCCGATCAGCAGCGCGTGGAGGCGCTCGCCGAGGCGAGGGCGGCCGTCGTCGAGGCCGAAGAGCGGCTCGACGCCGCTCACGAGGTGAACCTGCGCCTCGCGGGGCAGCTGACCACGCTGCGCACGGCCATCGCCGAACAGGAGACGCTCCTCTCCGACACCTCGGGTCTGCTGCCATGAGGGGATCTCTGTGATCCGACGGGTCCTCTCTGTCGCCATGGTCGCCGCGCTGATGCTGGGTGCGGGCGTCGTCGCTCGCGCCGTCGCTCTCGACGAAGACAGGGCGGCCGTGATCGCCGAGCTGCAGTCGCTTGCGCAGTCGACTCGGACGGCGCAGATGCGCACCGACCATCTCGAAGGGTCGATCGCGATCGCCGAGAAGGACACCGCTGCGCGCGCCGCCGTGCTCGAGGTACGGCCAGCGTTCGTCGCTGAGATCACCGCGCTGAGAGTGGCGATGGAGGGAGCAGACGGCAAGATCGACACCTCGGCGCACCGGGCGGCCGCGATGTCGGCGCAGGAGTCGGTCCTCGCCGAGCGGAAGAACCCGGCAACGGTCATCGCCGCCACCGCCACCGTGCATGCGCTCATCGACAGGGTGGGGCAGGACATCGGCAGCTGGGAGGCCGCGCAGTACGCGGCGCCGTCGGGCCCGGCCTGGTCGTCGAGCGGGCCGGATGGATTCGCGCGGGTGCGCGCCGCCCTCGACCGGGTCGGAGGAGGGGGCGTCGGCCTCTACGAATCGGCCTCATGTGCGGGAGGCACCGCGCCGGCGTGCGCGAACAGCAGCGGCTACATCAAGTACCGCGCCGACATCGTGGACTGGAACGTCGACCGGCTGAACTGGGCGATGGCGCACGAGCTGGCCCACATCTATCAGTTCCGGGTCTGGGGCGCCCTGACCTCGTCGGACGTCTACTACTCGTCCTTCGGCGGCGACCCCGAGTTCCTCGCCAACTGCATGGCGGTCGTGCGCGGCTACCCCGGGTCCATCGGGTGCGACAGCGAGCAGCAGTCGTGGGCGTCGGGGATCTGGGTCGGCGCGGTCCGCTGAGTCAGGCGATCGGGGTGGTCGTGTCGATGGCCTCGCGCAGAGGGCCCCGTATGACCCGCCAGTAGCCCGTCGGTGCGAGGCGTGCGAGAACATCGATCAGCCGCGCCTCCCTGCCGACCATCGTCCGCGCGCGTCGACGCTCTGTCGCCTGCACGATCAGCGCGGCGGCATCCATCGGCTCGGTGTGATACATCGCTGCCTGCGCCGCCGCGGCGCGCGCGGCGACCGCCGGATCGATCGCGGCCGCATATCTTCCGTGCAGGATGATGCCCGTGCGCACGCCGGCGGGGTAGACCGCACCGACCGTCACCGAGGTGCCCTCGAGTTCGTGTCGCAGCGCCTCGGAGAACCCGCGCACCGCGAACTTGCTCAGGGAGTACGGGATGCGTCCGGCGGGCGCGGCCAGCGCGTACACGCTCGCAAGGTGCGAGATGTGCGCAGCGGGTGCCGCACGCAGGGCGGGCAGCAGCGCCTTCGTGATCGACACCGTTCCCCAGAGGTTCACATCGGTCAGCCAGCGCATCTCCTCCATGGTCAGCTGTTCGAGATCTCCGAGCATCGACGAGCCCGCGCACGTGATCAGAGCGTTCACGCGCGGATGCGCTGCGGTGATCTCGTCGGCCGCGGCGAAGACGGCGTCGTCGTCGCGCAGATCGACGATGTGCGTGGTGACGGTGGAACCGCCGAGTTCGGCGGCGAGGGCCGCGAGCCCCTCGGCGTTGTGGTCGATGAGCGCCAGATGCACGCGTCGGCGCGCGAGCAGGCGGGCGATGTCGGCGCCCATCCCACTCGCAGCGCCGGTGATGACCGTCGTGCTTCCGGTGAGCGTGAGACGCTTCATTGCACCCCTCCTGGCGGCGATCGGAGGAGCAGCCGGTCGCGGAGCAGGTCGCGGAGACCCGATTCCGATCCATTCTGGCCCACTGCAACCGAGAGCGATACCGGTACGCTCGAAGCAAGGAGGTAGCGGTGGGACGAACTGCAGATGCCATCGCAGAAGGCGTCGCGATCGCGACCGCTGCGGCGCGCCTCGCCGTGAAGAATCACATCCTCATCGGCACGATCGCCGAGAACGGCGTCTTCGACACGGACAAGTACATCGCCGATGCGCGCGAAGCGCTGCGGGCGATGGCTGAAGAGTCCGAAGAGGTCGAGCGCAACATGACCGAGTTGCGCAAGCGCGCTCGCGGGCGTCACTCCGACCCCTCGGGAACCCACGACTACCGGGACCGCGACGTGCGCAACCTGCGTCGGCGGGCCAAGCAGTCGCACGGGGTCGCGACCAAGCTGCGCGACATGATGGAGGACGAGGCCGCGTTGCGCGTCATCGTCGAAGAGGCCCGCGAGGGCGCCTGGGCCGATGTGCGGCACAACCTCGATCGTCGACTGCGTGTCGAGGGCATGCGGCCCGATCAGGATCCCGATTACGAGCGCATGCGCGAGGCACGGATGCAGGCGCTGCGCCTCGTCGATCTGCAGGCTCTGTCGTCTCTGCAGCGCGCGAAGGCCAAGCGCAAGAAGAAGCAGAACACGCCCGACGGTGACGAGTGAGCCCTCGTTTCGCTTTCGTGTCGCGTCTGTTGTAGGCTGTTCTACGGCCCGCTGAGCGGTCCAGGAGCGCCCGTAGCTCAATGGATAGAGCATCTGACTACGGATCAGAAGGTTAGGGGTTCGAGTCCCTTCGGGCGCACATCAGCTGAAACCCCCGTCGCGAAAGCGGCGGGGGTTTTGCGTTGCGTGCCGGGCGAGAGTGCTCGGGTCAGTCCCGACGCCACATCTCGCCGAGGGTGGACGTGCGGGGGAGAAGGCGCGGTTCCAGGGTCACGCTCCGTGCCCGAGCCCCCGGGTGTGCGATGCGCTCCAGCAGAAGGTCGGCGGCGACGGCACCCATCTCCTCGCCGGGCTGGCTCACGGTGCTGATCGGGATCGCGCTCTCGGATGCGAAGTGGTTGTTGTCGTAGCCCGTGATCGCGATGTCGCCCGGCACCGAGAATCCGGGCACCTCGTTGAGGATCTGGATCAGTCCGATCGCCACGAGGTCGGATGCCGCGACGATGGCGTCGTAGGTTCCCGCGCCGCGTGTGAGGATCTGCCGACCGGCATCCCGTCCGTGGCGGATGTTCACGCCCCGGGTCTCGAGGATCTCGATGGTCGCCTCGGGGTGGGCGGCCGTGGCCTGCTCCGCCCCTTCCCAGCGCTGGTTGACCGCTGTCAGGAAACGAGGGCCGCCGACGAACAGCAGCCGCCGGCGCCCGAGGGCGATCAGGTGCGACGCGGCCAGTGCGCCTCCGTGGCGCTCGTCCACGGTGACTCCGGGGTAGGCGAGCGAGGGTGACTCGAAGTTGACCAGGACGGTCGGGGTGGTGCGGTTCTCCGGATGCGGCGACTTCGCGAGCGCCGTGTCGAGAGGGGCGAGGATGATGCCGGCCACCCGCGAACGATCGAGGAGCTCGAGGTTGTGCACCTCGCGTTCGGGGTCGACGTCGGAGTTGACGATCAGGACGTCCATCTTGTGGCGGCGCAGCGCACGCTCGGCTCCACGGGCGATATCGACGAAGAACGAGTTGCCGAGGTCGGCGAGCACCAGGCCGACCGACGTGCTGTTGCCCGCGGCGAGCGAACGTGCGGCGTCGTTGCGGACGAACCCGAGCTCGGCGATGGAGGAGAGCACCTTGCGCCGCGTGGCTTCGCGCACCTTCTCGGGGTTGTTGAGGGTGTTCGAGACCGTGCCGAGCGCGACACCGGCGTGGGCCGCGACGTCCGCCATGCTGGGCTTCGATCGCCCGGAAGGGGGAGTGTCGGTCACGTCTTCCTCCTCGGCATCCTCGCCATGACCTGGCTCTTCAACTCTAGAGCATGTCAATTCATGAAGCGCTTCATTTCTGATCGGTAACAGTCTTGACACGCCCTTTTTTTGTATGGCATGGTGTGAATGAAGCGCTTCAAAAGAGGCGTCGCTCTTCAAGGAGGAACAGTGACCACAGCAACGAGGCGCGCCCGTCGCCTTGCCCCCGCAATCGCGCTCATCGGTGTCGGTGCACTCGCGCTCTCGGCTTGCTCGGGCAGCTCCGGAGGATCCGGATCGGAATCCGGCGCCGGAGACGGAGAGTTCACCTACCTCGGCCAGACCGAGAACACCACGATCATCACCACGCTGGAGACCCTCGCGGGTGACCAGTGCAAGGCCGCAGCCGACGCCGCACCGCTGAAGTCGGACGACATCTCTGGCACCCAGTGGGACCAGCAGCTCCAGCTGCTCGCCAGCCAGGATGGTCTGTCCGACATGCAGATGGCCGCGGGAACTCCTGCGCTCATGTCGGAGTTCATCGACGGCGGCAAGGTGCTCGACCTCTCGAAGGCTCTCGACGATCTGGGCGTCTCGGATCGACTGGTTCCCGCGGCCGAGTCGACCGTCAAGGCGCTCTACGGCGATGGTGCGCTCTATGCGCTGCCGACGGAGTTCAACATCGAGGGCTTCTGGTACAACAAGGAGCTCCTCGAGGCGAATGACGTCGAGGTGCCCGAGACCTGGGACGACCTCGTCGAGGCTGCGTCCACGCTCAGCGACGCGGGCGTGCAGCCGTTCGCCACCGCCGGGAAGGACGGCTGGCCGGTCACCCGACTGGTCGGCGACTACATCTTCCGCACGCTCGGCCCCGACGCCCTGCAGAAGGTCGCCGACGGCGACGCCAAGCTGACCGACCCCGAGTACGTCGAAGCTGCCGACGCGGTCGCCGAGCTCGGCAAGGCCGGGTACTTCGGCGACGCGGTCGGCTCGATCGACTACAACGCCTCGATGAACCTGTTCCTATCGGGCAAGGCCGCGTTCTATTACATGGGCAGCTGGGTCCTCGCGAACTTCAACGATGAGGCGCAGAACCAGATCGGCGCCGACAACATCGGCTTCGCGCGGTTCCCCGAGGTCGAGGGCGGCGCAGGCAGCATCGACCAGATCCCGGCCAATGTCGGCATCCCGGTGATGCTCGCCGAGAAGAACTACGACGACGAGTCGGCCGCCTGGCTGAAGTGCATCGCCGAGGGCTACGGCGACACCGCGCTCAACGACAGCGGAGTGGTCTCGGGCTTCGTGGTCGACAACCCGCCGGCCGACCTGCCCCCGACGACCCAGATGGTGCAGGAGGAGATCGCGAACGCTCCGTCCAGCGTGCTCTGGTTCGAGGCGCTCTTCACGCCCAAGGCCACCGGCATCAGCCAGAACAACGGTGCAGGCCTCGCCAACGGCAGCCTCTCCGGCGAAGAGTTCATGAAGCTCGTCCAGGCAGCCAACGACGAAGGCTGACCCACTCCCGGGGCGGGCGCCGCTCGCCCCGGGACCGTCGTCGTCGCATCAGGAGATCCACCATGCACAAAGTCCTCGGTGACAAGCGCGCCATCTTCGTCCTTCTCGGACCCGCGCTGCTCGTCTACTCGCTCGTCATGCTCGTCCCAATCGTGTGGTCGCTGTTCTACACGGTGCAGGACGGCAACCCCATCACCGGCTTCACCTTCAACGGGTTCGCCAACTTCACGAAGTTCTTCCAGGACCCGGCCGCCTGGGACGCGATCTTCTTCACGCTGAAGTACGCCCTCATCCTCACGGCGCTGCAGGTGATCGTGGGGTACCTGCTCTCCCTGATGTACGTGTTCTGGCTCCGCAAGGGGTCGGGCATCATCCGCACGATCGTGTTCTTCCCCGTGGTGCTGCCCACGGTGGCGGTCGCACTCTTGTTCCAGCGCCTGTTCGAGGCGGCGCCGACCGTCGGTCCGGTGAACTCGTTCCTCGGCATCCTCGGCGTGCAGAACCTCGACTGGTTCGGCACCCCCGACGCATCGTTCTGGGTCATCATCGCGATGGACCTCTGGAGGTCCATGGGCTTCTATGCCGTGCTTCTCTACGCCGGCCTCGTCGACATCCCCGATGAGCTCATCGAATCGGCGCGCATCGACGGCGCATCCGGATGGAAGCTCATCCGCACGATCATCCTTCCGCTGTCGCTGCCCGTGCTGCTGTCGTCGATCATCTTCAGCATCAACGGCACGCTCAAGGTGTTCGACACCGTCGTCGCCTTGACCAACGGCGGGCCGGGCAACGCGACCACACCGCTGACCCTGTACATGTTCCGCACCTCGTTCGCCTACGGCGACTACGGGTACGGCAGCACCATCGCCCTCATGCTGACGATCCTGTGCCTGCTGTTCACGGTCTTCATCTTCCGCTCCACCCGCCGCGATCTGACGAAGGACTGAACCAGTGAGTGCGACAACCGCCATCGTCACGGGCACGCCGCTGCCCACCCGCCGCGACGTCGACCCGAACCGCCGGGGAGCCCGCGACTTCTTGCGCCGGCTACCGATCCGGCTGCTCATCGCCGTGCTGCTCATCATCGAGATCTACCCGATCCTGTGGATGATCCTCGGGTCGTTCAAGACGCAGAACGAGTTCCTCAACGAGCCGTTCTGGGCTCTGCCGCAGTCGTGGGACATCGTGAACTACATCGAGGTGTTCACCACGGGTGAGTTCGGCAAGTACATCGTCAACAGCGTGATCGCGGTGTTCCCGTCGCTGGCGATCATCCTCGTCTTCGGCACGGCCGCCGGCTTCGCGCTCGAGGTGATGGTGTGGAAGGGCCGCGGCACCGTCCTGCTGCTGTTCCTCGCGGGCATCATGGTGCCCGCGCAGATGATCCTCCTGCCGCTGTTCACCATCTACTTCCGCACGAACATGACCGGCACGCTCTGGCCGCTCATCATCACGTATGTGGCGTTGGGGATGCCGTTGACGGTGTTCATGATGGCGACGTTCTTCCGTTCGGTGCCGCGGGAGATCTTCGAGGCGTCGACCCTCGACGGAGCCTCGATCTTCCGCTCCTTCTTCTCCATCGGGCTCCCGCTGGTCAAGAACGCCCTCTTCACGATCGGTCTGGTGCAGTTCTTCTTCCTCTGGAACGACCTGCTGATCGCCCTGACGTTCACCAACAGCAGCGACCTGCGCACGATCCAGGTCGGGCTGCTCAACTTCACCGGAGAGTACGGAGCGGTGCAGTACGGACCGACCTTCGCCGCGATCTCGGTCAACGTGCTCGGAACACTGCTGATCTACGTGTTCCTCAACCAGCAGGTCATGAAGGGCCTGACCGCAGGATCGGTGAAGGGCTGACATGACGAACATCATCGAGATCTGGTTGGAGAACCGACGCGGCGGCAAGACGGTCGGGATCGGAGAGGTCGAGCCGCGGATCTCCTTCGTGGCGGATGCAGCGGCCCCGGCGTTCGAGCTGGAGTTCACCCCCGACGGCGGCGCCCCCCGCGTCGTGCGGGCGACCACGACGCAGCGCGTGGCGTGGCCGTTCGCGCCGCTCGCTCCGCGCGACGGAGGCGAGCTTCGTATCCGCGCCGTCGATTCGGAGGTGTGGAGTGAGCCCGTCAGGATCGAGGCCGGCCTCGGCGATGACTGGCAGGTCGACTTCGTGTCGCCGTCGGTCGCCGCCGCCCGCGATGCGCCCCGCCCGGCCTACCTGATGCGCGCGGTGATCGCGGAAGGCGCCCTGCCCGATGACATCGTCAGAGCGCGGGTCTACTCGACCGCCCACGGCGTCTACGAGCTCGAGGTCAACGGCGAACGCGTCGGTGACGACGTGCTCGCCCCCGGGTGGACGAGCTACAGCCACCGCCTCCGCTATCAGACGCACGATGTGACGGCGGCGCTCCGCAGCGGCGAGAACGTCATCGGCGCCTGGCTGGCCGACGGCTGGTACCGCGGTCACATCGGGTTCGACGGCGGGGTGTGGGACATCTACGGATCGGACGTCGCGCTGCTCGCGCAGCTCGAGGTCACCACGGCTGACGGCTCCCACCACCGGGTGCCCCTCGAGTGGAGCACGTCTGTGTCGCCGATCACCTCGGTCGGTCTCTATGAGGGCGAGACCTTCGATGCGCGGCTCACGGACGACGGATGGTCGACCCCCGGTCACGACGCCTCCGGCTGGTCTCCGGCGGCCGTGCTCGCCCGGTCCGACTTCCCCGCGGCGATCGAGCCGCCGACGGCCCTGCCGGTGCAGGAGACTGCGGCGCTGCGACCCGTCTCAATCACGCGCCAGCCGAGCGGACGCATCCGACTCGACTTCGGACAGAACATCTCGGGTGTGCTGCGCATCAAGGTGCGGGCGGAAGCGGGGCACACTGTGCGACTGCACCATGCAGAGGTCATCGAGAACGGTGAGCTCGGCACCCGTCCGCTGCGCGCAGCGACGTCGGTCGACACCTACATCTCCTCGGGGGGCGGTGAGGAGACCTACACGCCGAGGTTCACGATCCACGGCTTCCAGTACGCCGAGCTCGAGAACTGGCCCGGCGAGCTCCGTGAGGGCGACGTCGAGGCCGTCGTGATCCACACCGGCATGCGTCGCACCGGCTGGTTCGAGTCCTCGAACGACGGACTCGACAAGCTGCACTCGAACGTCGTGTGGAGCATGCGCGACAACTTTGTCGACCTGCCGACCGACTGCCCGCAACGTGACGAGCGGGTGGGGTGGACCGGTGACATCCAGGTCTTCGCCCCGACCGCGCTCCGGCTGTTCGCGGCCCACGGCACCCTCACCGGCTGGCTGCGCGACCTCGCGTTCGAACAGCACGATCAGGGACACGTGCCCAACTTCGTTCCGTGGGTCGAGTGCGGCTTCCCGAACTTCCCCACGGCTGCCTGGGGTGACGCGGCCGTGATCGTCCCATGGGAGTTGTACCGCAACGACGGCGACCTGCAGATCCTCGCCGACCAGTATGCGAGCATGCGCGCCTGGGTCGACCTCGTCGGCGACCTCACCGGGCACTCGGGGCTGTGGAACACCGGCTTCCAGCTGGGCGACTGGCTCGACCCGACCGCGCCGCCCGAGGACCCCGGCAAGTCGCACACCGACAAGTACCTGGTGGCGACGGCGTATCACGTGCGCACGGCTCGGATCCTGGCCGATACGGCGACGCTGCTCGGCGAGGAATCGGATGCCGCGCACTACCGCACGGTCGCCGAGCGTGCCGCGCGCGCCTTTCAGAACGAGTTCCTCAGCGACACCGGTCGAGTGGTCAGCGACACCCCGACCTCGATCGCCGTCGCGCTCGTGTTCGAGCTCTTCGAGAACGAGGAACAAGTGCGGCGAGCCGGTGCTCGACTGCAGGAGCTGGTGGGAGCCGGCGGGTTCCACATCTCGACGGGTTTCGTCGGGACCCCGATCATCTGCGATGCACTGGTGCGCGCCGGCAGCATGGACTACGCGTACCACCTGCTGCTGCAGGACGAGCTTCCGTCGTGGCTGTATCCGGTCAGCATGGGTGCGACGACGATCTGGGAGCGGTGGGACAGCATGCTGCCCGACGGATCGATCAACCCCGGCGACATGACATCGTTCAATCACTACGCGCTGGGAGCCGTCGCAGACTTCCTGCATCGCGCGGTCGCCGGGCTCGCCGCTGACGCACCCGGGTGGGAGCGCATCCGCTTCGAGCCGCGGCCGGGCGGTGGGCTCGAGCATGCGGGTGCGCGGTACGACAGTGTGAGAGGCGCAGCGGCGATCTCCTGGCGACGAGACGGCGAGAGCCTGTCGATCGAGGTCGAGGTGCCCGCGGCATCCACAGGCGTTCTGGTGCTGCCCGGATCCGCGGAGGAGATCCCCGTCGGACCGGGTCGTCATTCGTTCACCACGACCTTCCGAGCGGTGGCCGACGACCCCGAGCGTCCGTTCTTCGGGTGGCGCAGGCCGGAGCCCGTTCTCGAGACCGAGGGAGCATCATGACGCAGCAGTACATCCGGCCTGGGCAGGTGTGGCTCGACACGAAGGGCGAGCGGATCCACGCCCACGGCGGCTCTGTCCTCACGGTCGACGGCGTGCACTACTGGTACGGAGAGAACAAGGAGTTCTCGACTCCCGGCAGCGGGATCTGGCACTGGGGCGTGCGCTGCTACTCGTCGACGGATCTCGTCAACTGGGATGACCGTGGCGTGATCATCCCACCCGACGAGGACGACGAGTCCTCGCCGCTGCATCCGTCGCAGGGCCTCGATCGTCCGCACATCATCTTCCATGCGGAGACGGGCAAATTCGTGTGCTGGGTGAAGGTGATGACCAAGGGATCGGTGCAGCGCTCGACGGTGCTCACCGCCGACAGCATCCTGGGTCCGTACGAGATCCAGCGCACCTGGCTGCGCCCGCTCGACATGAGCGCAGGGGACTTCGATCTGGTCGTCGACCCGCACGACGGTAAGGGCTACTACTACTTCGAGCGCGTGCACTCCGAGATGATCTGCGCCGATCTGACCAGTGACTACACCGACGTCACGGGATACTACTCGACGCATTTCCCACAGCCGCAGCCCCCGTTCGTGCGGGAGGCGCCGGCGCACTTCCAGCGCGGCGGGCTGCACTATCTGCTGACCTCCGGGACGACCGGGTACTACCCGAACCCCTCGGAGTCAGCCGTGGCGCGCAGCTATCACGGCCCGTTCGAGGTGCTCGGCGACCTGCATCCGAGCGATGAGTCCCGCACATCGTTCCATTCGCAGATCTCGTCGGTGTTCCGGCACCCGGGCAAGAAGGATCTCTACATCGCGATCGCCGATCGCTGGCTTCCGCGTTACCTCGACCATGGCGACCGAGCTCGTCAGGCCTTCATCGAGCATTTCGCACCGGGCAGAGACGGCGACGAGCCGATGGAGGAGTTCGCCTACGTCGACACCTCGATCGCCGACTACGTCTGGCTGCCGATCCGATTCGACGGCGACCGACCGGTCGTCGAGTGGCGCGAGGAGTGGTCGCCCGACGAGTACGAGGACGCCTGACCGGATCCTTCGCGCAGGCCTGTGATCGCCGAGTTCCGACGGGTGCCTCCGCGGCCGACCCCACTCGATAGGCTCGTGCCCATGACGCTTCCCGAGCAGGCCCAGAACAATCGGGTGTGGCATGTCGCGGGCCTAGTATGCGGCGTGTTGGCGATCTTGTCGTCGTTCGTGGTGCCGAGCGGCGTCGTGGGCTACCTCGTCGCGATCGCGATCGCCGCGACCGCTGTGCTGATCGGACACGCATCGGTTCGGCGGCGCGGTGCGTTCCGCGCTGCGGCCATCACGGGTCTCGTGCTCGCCTACCTGGGGCTGATCGTGTCGGTCGGTCTGCTGGTGGTCCGGCTCACCCGCATGTTCACCGCCTGACTCGCCTCAGTCGAGCAGGCTCGTGATGGCCGGGTCGCGGCGGGCGACCTCTGCCGCTGTGCCGACGATGACGTGGCGCATCGCGGCGACAGCGACGGCGGGTGTGACGTCGGCGCGGTGGGCCAGGCTCACGGTGCGCCTCATCATCGGGTGCGAGATCCTGACCGAGCGCAGCGCCGGCTGATCGAGCAGCACCATCGCCGGAACCACGGCCACACCCACTCCTCGTTCGACGAAGCGGAGCAGCGCATCCATCTCGGCTCCTTCGAGGACGACCGTCGGAGTCAGCCCCGCCGAGCGGAAGGCCGCGTCGGTGGTCGCCCGCAGCTCATAGGTCTCGTCGAGGGCGATCAGCGGCAGCGTGGCGAGATGGTGGAGGCTCATGATCGACGACGTCGACACCGGAGGCTCGGACGCCGCAGACACGACGACGAGCTCCTCGGTCAGCAGCGGCATGCGAGTCAGACTGAATCCCGAGGGCGGGGGTCCCTCCGACTCCGTGATGAGCGCGATGTCGACGGCCCCGACGGCCAGCTGGTCGACGAGCAGCCTCGACCCGCTCTCGGTCAGGTGCAGGTCGACGCCGGGGTGCGCGGCATGGAAGGTGCTGATCGCCTCGGCGACGAGGCTGATGCAGAGAGTGGGTGGCGCTCCGAGACGCACGCGTCCGCGGCGGAGCCCGGCGAGCTCGGCCATCTCCTCGCGAATCGCGTCTGACTCTGCGAGCATCCGCTGAGCGCGGGGGAGCAGAGCCTCTCCGGCCGCGGTGAGGCCGATGTGGCCGCGCGCGCGGTGGAACAGCTCGGCGCCGAGTTCGCGCTCGAGGGTCGAGATCTGTCGGCTCAGCGACGGCTGTGCGAGGTGCAGGTGCTCGGAGGCGCGGGTGAAGTGGCCGAGGCGGGCGACCTCGACGAACCCGCGGAGCTGCTCGAGGTTCATGTGTTCACTGTATCGATACCAGTAGAACAATGCATTGGAGTTATCAGGGCGCCCTACCTAGCGTGGAAGGCATGAGTACTCGCGAACGTCAGATCTCCACCACGGTCCTCGTCATCGGTACCGGCGGATCCGGGCTGCGGGCGGCGATCGAGGTCGCCGAGCACGGCATCGACGTCCTCGCCGTCGGCAAGCGCCCCCGACAGGATGCCCACACCTCCCTCGCCGCCGGCGGCATCAACGCCGCGCTCGGCACCATGGACGAGGGAGACAGCTGGCAGCAGCACGCGGCCGACACCATCAAGGAGAGCTATCTGCTCGCCAATCCCCACACGGTGGAGATCGTGACGCAGGGCGCCGAGCGCGGCATCCGCGACCTCGAGCGCTGGGGGATGGATTTCGCCCGCGAAGACGACGGACGCATCTCGCAGCGGTTCTTCGGAGCTCACACGTTCCGTCGCACCGCGTTCGCCGGCGACTACACCGGTCTCGAGATCCAGCGCACCCTGGTCGCGAAGGCCGAGCAGCTCGAGGTGCCGATCCTCGACCACGTGTACATCACGCGTCTGCTCGTGCGCGACAACGTCGTGTTCGGTGCCTACGGCTTCGACCAGTCAGACGGCACGCGCTATCTGATCCACGCGGATGCCGTGATCCTCGCCGCCGGCGGCCACAACCGCATCTGGCGCCGCACCTCCTCGCGTCGCGACGAGAACACCGGCGACTCGTTCCGGCTCGCGGTCGAGGCGGGCGCCCGGCTGCGCGACCCCGAGCTCGTGCAGTTCCACCCGTCCGGAATCATCGAGCCCGAGAACGCTGCAGGCACGCTGATCTCCGAGGCCGCACGTGGTGAAGGCGGCATCCTGCGCAACGCGCTCGGCGAGCGATTCATGTCGAAGTACGACCCCGAGCGCATGGAGCTCTCGACCCGGGATCGCGTCGCGCTCGCGGCATACACCGAGATCGCTGAGGGCCGCGGAACGGAGAACGGCGGCGTCTGGCTCGACGTCTCGCACCTGCCTCGCGAGACGATCATGACCCGTCTGCCTCGCGTCTACCAGACGATGATGGAGCTGCAGATGCTCGACATCACCACCGACCCGATCGAGATCGCTCCCACGGCGCACTACTCGATGGGCGGCGTGTGGGTGCGCCCCGACGACCACCAGACCGACGTCGACGGACTCTATGCGATCGGCGAGGCGTCGAGCGGACTGCACGGGGCCAACCGCCTCGGCGGCAACTCGCTCATCGAGCTGCTGGTCTACGGCCGCATCGTCGGTCAGGCGGCCATGGCGCATGCGGCGGGGCTCGACGCCCAGCGTCGGTCGGCCGATGCCGTGGCGCAGGCCCGAGCCGAGATCGACGACCTTCTCGTCGCCGACGGCCGCGAGAACGTGCGGGCGCTGCAGCGCGCCATCCGCAACACCATGACCCAGCACGCGGGTGTCGTCCGCTCGGAGGAGGGACTGCGGGCAGGTCTCGCCGAACTCGACATGATCGAGGGACGCATGGAGGACATCGGCATCCACCCCGACATCGCCGGCTTCCAAGACCTCGCGCACGCGTTCGACCTGAAGGCGTCTGCTCTCGCCGCACGGGCCACGCTCGAGGCGGCGCTGGAGCGTCGGGAGACGCGTGGATGCCACAACCGCAGCGACTACCCCGACACCGACCCGACGCTGCAGGTGAATCTCGTCTGGTCGCCGACCGGCGGCGTGACGCACGAGTCGATCCCCGAGATACCCGCGGAGATCGCCGAGCTCATGCGCGAAGTCGACACCCAGGGCAAGCTCGTCGAGTAGCCCTCACCGAACTCGCTCCCGTCGCAGGGTGCATCGCGACGGGAGCGGCCGGGTGGCGAGCGAGGTAGGAGTCGCTCAGTCGCCCTCGTCGGTCTCCGGACCGTCGATGACCCCGATCCCGACCGCTTCATGGTCGGGCTCGGGGTCGTTGCGCGTCGGGGCCTTGGGCTCTTCCGACGGCTCCTTCTCAGTGCTCGGCTCTTCGAGTTCGTCGTTGCTCGGAACCTCGGAGGGGTCCGCGTCTTCAGGAGAGTCGGCCTCGGCCGGCTTCTCGGCCGTGCTGCCCGTGTCCTTGAACTCGCCGGCATCGCCCGATGACGGTGTCGGGGTCGGCGTCTGGGCCTCGGGGTCGAGGCCGGAGGTCGGGTCCTGCTCAGGAGTGCTGTTCGTCATGGTCGTCCCTTTCACATCGGATGCACGACCAGGATCGATCTCCGATTCCGCGGCGAGAAGGGCCTTGACGGCGATGCCCCGACCCGTCATCTCGGCCACGACGTAGGCTGAGGAGGTGACAGCGTACGTCTCGGCCTTCGATCTCTTCTCCATCGGAGTGGGCCCCTCGAGTTCCCACACGGTCGGGCCGATGCGGGCGGCGCTCGAGTTCGCGCACCGGCTCCGCGCGACAGGAGCGCTCGATCGCGTCGCGCGCATCGGATGCACCCTCTACGGCTCTCTCGGTGCCACCGGAATCGGACACGGCACACCCGATGCGGTCGTCGCCGGGCTGCGCGGTCTGGCGCCGGAGACCTGCGATCCGGCTGACGTGCGGTCAGCGTGGACCGACCTTCGCGACGGGGCGACGCTGCGAATCGACGGGTCTCACGAGATCCCGTTCTCGAAGACCGACATCGTGTTCGAGCCGCGCACCCGTCTGCCCGGTCATCCGAACGCCATGACGATCACCGCGTGGGATGCCGCTGCGGGTGTCGTCGCCGAGGAGACCTACTACTCCGTCGGCGGCGGGTTCATCCGGCGGGATGGAGAAGCCGCGAAGCTCGCCTCGGCGCCCCTGCCCTATTCGTATGCCGACGCCGCGTCTCTGCTCGCGCTGTGCGACGAGCACGGGCTGTCCATCGCCGAGGTCGCGCGACTCAACGAGACCGCCGAGCGCCCGGAAGAAGAGGTCGCAGCCGGACTCGACGCGATCTGGGATGCCATGGCCGCGTGCGTCGAGAACGGACTGCACTCCGACGGTGTGCTCCCCGGCATGCTCAAGGTCAAGAGACGTGCGAGCATGATCCGCGCCCAGCTCGAGGAGGCAGAAGCCGACGGTCATCGCGAGCTGCCGGGGGAGTGGCTCGGCGCCTTCGCGCTCGCGGTGAATGAGGAGAACGCCGCGGGCGGTCGGGTCGTCACCGCTCCGACGAACGGTGCCGCCGGCATCCTCCCCGCGGTCGCGATGTACTGGTGGCGGTTCCTCGCAGACTCGGGCCTCGGCGCCGGCAATGCCGTGACGCCGTACGGAGAGCTGGTCGGCAGCGCGCTGCTCGGCTTCGACGGCACACGGGCGATCGACGCCGGCCGGGACGATGGCGATGAGGCTGTCGCCGATGCGAACCGTCGCCGCGGCATCAGGCGGTTCCTGCTCACCGCCACGGCGCTGGGCTCGCTGTTCAAGGCGAACGCCTCGATCTCGGGTGCCGAGGGAGGATGCCAGGCCGAGGTCGGCTCCGCCTGCGCGATGGCCGCCGGAGGACTGACGGCCGTCATGGGCGGCACCAACCGGCAGATCGAGAACGCCGCCGAGATCGCGATGGAGCACCACCTCGGGCTCACATGCGACCCCATCGGCGGCCTCGTGCAGATCCCCTGCATCGAGCGCAACGCCATCGCGGCGTCGACCGCGGTCACGGCCGCCCGTCTCGCGCTGCGCGGCGACGGCAGCCACTACGTCTCGCTCGATGCGGTCGTCGAGACGATGCGCCAGACCGGCATCGACATGTCGACGAAGTACAAGGAGACCAGCGAGGGCGGCCTCGCTGTCAACGTGATCGAGTGCTGATCCGACCTCCCGACGGTCGCGTCGGTGGCTGCGGCTAGCCTCCTTCGGAGGAGGAACGCATGGAATCGATCTGGACCCCCGGCAGTCGTCGTCGACGAGAGCAGCCGGTCGTCGCCGTGCGAGCGAGCGTCGACGCGCCGGAGGTCGGGTGGGTCTGGCCGATGAGCATCCCCGCGGTGGCCCAGGTGCTGGAGGAGGGGATCGACCTCTCTCCCGGGGTGACGTTCCTCGTCGGCGAGAACGGCAGCGGCAAGTCCACGATCGTCGAGGGGATCGCGATCGCCTACGGCCTCTCGCCCGAGGGGGGTTCGAAGTTCGCCAGACACAGCACGCGACCGACGGAATCCCCGCTGTCGGAATGGCTGCAGCTGCAGCGAGGTGTCGGAGCGAACCGCTGGGGATTCTTCCTGCGGGCCGAGACGATGCATTCCTTCTACACGTACCTCGAAGAGAACCCCTCGCCGCGGGGAGACCTGCCGTTCCACGAGATGAGTCACGGCGAGTCGTTCCTCGCCCTCCTCGAGAGCCGATTCGACGAGCCGGGCTTCTACTGTCTCGACGAGCCCGAAGCAGCGCTGTCGTTCCAGTCGACGCTCACCCTCATCGCCGTGCTGCAGCGCATCGTCGACGACGGCGGCCAGGTGCTGTGCGCCACGCATTCGCCGGTGCTCGCTGCGCTGCCGGGCGCCCGGATCCTCGAGGTGGGTGACTGGGGCATCCGTCCTGCCGAGTGGAACGACCTCGAGCTCGTGAACCACTGGCGCTCGTTCCTGCAGGACCCGCCGCGGTATCTGCGGCACCTGCTCGACTAGGGGTCGCGTCCCGGCACCCCGGTCGCGGGTCGTAGGCTGACGCCATGACCGAGCAGCGTGCGCCGAGAAAGCGCGGTCGTCCGAGGGGTGGCTCGGACTCGCGCGAGCGCATCATCGGTGCCGCCGTCGACGAGTTCGGCGAGCAGGGGTACGACGGGTCGACGGTGCGCTCGATCGCCAGCAGGGCCGGAGTGGATTCCGCGCTCGTGCATCACTACTTCGGCACCAAGGCCGATCTGTTCGCGGAGGCGGTCGGCATCCCGCTCCGACCCGACATCGATGTGCCCGGAATCGTCGCCGGTCCCCGAGGGGAAGTCGGCGAACGGCTCGTCCGCTATGTTCTCGAGGCGTTCGAGCAGCCCGACATCCGTCGACGCGGCGTGATGCTCATGCGCACCGCGATCGGCAGTCGCCTCACGACGCCGCTGCTGGCCGGTTTTCTCGCCCGCGAGCTCATCGGCAAGATCGCGAAGACGCTCGGCGTCGCGGATGCGGAGTTGCGGGCGGCCCTCGTCGCGTCGCAGATCGCGGGGCTGCTGCTCACGCGGTATGTGCTGAAGCTCGCACCGATGGCCTCCGCATCCGTCGACGACATCGTCGCGCGCGTCGGTCCCACCGTGCAGCGGTATCTCTTCGAGTAGTTCGGGGCCGACCCGACTCCACACCCACCACCACGGAACCCGTTGACCTCGCGCGTCGGCGAGCGCATAATTCATCACATGATGAATAAAGCGGCGGTCGAGGTCGCAGGGCTGCACGTGCGCCGGGGGAAGACCGTCGTCTTCGACGGGACCGAACTGACGATCCCGCAGGGCGAGATCACCGGTCTGCTCGGGCCCTCCGGATGCGGCAAGACCACCCTGATGCGTGCGATCGTCGGCGTGCAGAGGGTCGCCGCAGGAACGGTGACGGTGCTCGGCGAACCGGCCGGATCGGCGCAGCTGCGCCATCGCGTGGCCTACGGCACTCAGGGCGCTGCCGTGTACGGCGACCTCACCGTGCGTCAGAACCTCTCGTACCTCGCGGCAGTGCTGAAGGCGCCGAAGGGCGATGTCGATCGGGTGATCGCGGAGGTCGGTCTCGGAGCGCAGGCGGGTCAGCTCGTCGAGTCGCTCAGCGGCGGCCAGACCACACGGATCTCGCTGGCCATGGCGCTCATCGGGTCTCCCGAGCTCATCGTCCTCGACGAGCCGACCGTCGGCCTCGACCCGGTGCTCCGCGTCGAGCTGTGGGATCTGTTCCGCGGGCTCGCTCAACGCGGAGTGACGATGATCGTCTCCAGCCACGTGATGGACGAGGCGCTGAGGTGCGACCGGCTCGTGCTGATGCGCAGCGGGCGGATCATCGCCGACACGACCCCCAAGGACCTCCTCGCAGAGACCGGCACCGCCGACCCCGATGCGGCATTCCTCGCTCTGATCGAACGCGACAGTCGGATGCAGGACCGCCAGCATCCCGGCACCACGAGGCGCGAGCGTCGGGAGGCGGCGGAATGAACGGCCGTCGGATCCTCGCCACAGCGGGCCGGGTGCTCGGTCAGCTGCGCCACGACCCGCGGTCGATCGCACTCATGCTCGTCGCGCCGAGCCTGTTGGTCGGTCTGTTCGCGTGGCTGTTCAGCGACCAGGACGGTGTGTTCGATCAGTTCGGCGGTGCGATCCTCGCGCTGTTCCCGTTCATCGTGATGTTCCTCATCACGTCGATCACGACCCTGCGCGAGCGCCGCTCCGGAACCCTCGAGCGTCTCATGACGACCCCGCTCGGCAAGGCGGACTTCATCCTCGGATACGCCCTGGCCTTCGGAGTCATGGCGCTGCTGCAGGCGGTCATCACCGTGTCGTTCGCGGTCGGTGTCTGCGGCCTCGATGTCGACGGCGAGCTATGGCAGCTCGGACTCGTCGCCGTGGTCGACGCGCTGCTGGGAACAGCGCTCGGACTGCTCGCGAGCGCGTTCGCCCAGACCGAGTTCCAGGCCGTGCAGTTCATGCCGCTGCTCGTCTTCCCGCAGATCATCCTCGGCGGGCTGTTCATGCCGCGGGATCAGATGCCCGATGTGCTGTATGCGATCTCCGACTGGCTGCCGCTGAGCTATGCGATCGACACGATCAACGCGGTGACCGCCGGGGACGAGGGGTGGGACGTCTACGCCCCGTTGCTCGTGGTCGTCGCCTTCGGCATCGGAGCCCTCGTGCTCGCGTCGCTGACCCTGCGGCGCCGCACGCCCTGACGCCTCAGCGCCGGCCGCTGCTCAGCGCGCCGAGCGGTTCTTGGTGTGCTTCGTGGGCACGGCGGCCCAGGGATCCTCAGGCCACGGATGCCGCGGGTAGCGCCCTCGCATCTCGGCGCGCACCTGGCCATATGGACCGGACCAGAACGAGGCGAGGTCATCGGTGACCGCGAGCGGACGACCCGCGGGCGACAGCAGATGGAACAGCACAGGCACTCGCCCGTCGACCAGCCGAGGGGTCTCCGCCCAGCCGAAGCACTCCTGCAGCTTCACGCCCACGACAGGGCGCGCCGTGGCGTCGGCGGGGTCGGGGTAGTCGATGCGGATGCGCGAGCCGGTGGGCACCTCGAGGCGTTCCGGAGCCAGCTCGTCGAGTCGCGCGGCGTCGGGCCACGGCAGCAGGCGCCGCAGCGCTGACGTCAGAGAGATCCGCCCCGCAGGCGTGCCGCCGGCCAGCACGTCGAGCTCGGGAGCCAGCCATTCGTCGAGAGCGTCGAGCAGCCCGGCATCCGACACATCGGGCCAGGGGGCGCCCAGCTCTCGTCGCAGCAGCCCCAGTCGGCAGCGCAGCGCGGCGGCCGAGTCAGACCAGGTGAACATGTCGAGCCCTTCACGCCTGATCGCGCGGCGCACGGCGTCGCGCCCCTCCTGGGCTGATGCCCGGACAGGCGAAGACGAACGCAGGATCACGCCGACGCGGCGCTCCCGCCGCGCCTGGACGCGGCCGGCCGTGAACTCCGCCTCGACGCGGTCGGTCATCAGGTGATTCGCGGCGCGCTCCATCTGCGCCTCGGTGAGCACGGCCGCCGATCGGATGATCGCGCCTGAGCCGGCAGCCGCCCGTGCCGAAGCGCGCGCGACGTCAGCGACCGCGAGCCACTCGACGGCCCCGAGCGGGCCGCGCACCCCGGCCCGGGTTCCGGATGCCAGCAGAAACGTCGCCCCTTCGGCGGTGCGCTCGACGCGATGGGCGATCCGCTCGGGGAACGCCAGGGCGATCACGAAGCCGACGCCGTCGAGGCCCGAGCGTGCGTCCGGTGTCGGACGGACCATGCGCTCGAGGCGATTCGCATCGTCGCGCCATCGTCGCGCGTCCGGTGTGCGTCCGCCTCGCAGGGTGATGAGTGCGTGAGCGACGTCGGCCTCGGCGATACGCAGGTCGCCGCCGAGCACCGCGACGACCTCGGCCGCGAGGCGGCTGCCGACCACGGGGCTCCCGTCGCGGAGCGCGCGGGCAAGGCGGGGGTCAGCAGGAACTCGTGCGAGGGCACGGCCTTCGGCGGTCGCGCGACCCTCGTGGTCGATCGCGCCGAGACTGCGAAGCACCGAGACGGCATCAGCCAGGTTGTCTGCGGGCAGCGGATCGATCATGCGCAGACCTGCGCCACCCGGAGCGCCCCAGCAGGCGAGCAGCAGAGCGGCATCCGCGAGGTCGGTCACCGCGATCTCCGGAGCCGGGCGTGCAGGGGCTGCCGCAAAGGAGCGCTCGTCGACGCAGCGGATGACGACGCCGGGGCCCTGGCGTGTGGCTCGGCCGGCGCGCTGCACGCACGATGAGCGTGACGCGGCGGTCGTGACCAGACCCGTCATGCCGCGGGTCGCGTCGCGCTGCGGATGCCGCGAGAGACAGCTGTCGACCACCAGACGCACACCGGGCACCGTGAGCGAGGACTCGGCCAGCGATGTCGTGACGATGATGCGCGGGCGGTCGTTCGGGGAGCGGCCGCGGATCACGGCATCCTGTTCCGCCGCGGGGATCTGGCCGTGCAGCTCCCGCACGTCGAACGCATCGCTCGTGTCGCGGATGCGACGGGCGACCTCCGACACCTCGCGTGCGCCCGGTGCGAAGACCAGCACGTCGGCGTCGGGGTTCTCGCGTCGCAGATCGAGGGCCGCTGACGTGGCGGTGCGGGCGACGTGGTCGAGGAACCCTCTGGTGACTCCGCGCTCGTCGAGGCGCGGCGTCGCACTCGGCGCCCAGCGCTCGGTGAGCGGGAAAGCGGTGACGTCGTGGTCGACGACCGGAGCCGGACGGTCATCCGCGCCGAGGACTGCGGCGATGCGCGCGGCGTCGAGCGTGGCCGACATCGCGACGACGACCAGGTCGTCCCGCAGCTCGCGCACCTCCGAGAGCAGGCCGATCAGCAGATCGGTCTCGAGTGCGCGCTCGTGCACCTCGTCGATGAGGACGGCATCCACGCCGTCGAGGCCCGGGTCGTCGATCATGCGCCGCAGCAGCACTCCCGCGGTGACGAATTCGACCCGGGTCTGCGGTCCCGCCGAGCGCTCACCGCGCACCGTGAAGCCGACGCGGGTGCCCAGCGGCGAGCCGTCGAGCTGCGCGAGGCGCCGCGCAGCTGCCCGGGCGGCGACGCGACGAGGCTGGGTGACGATCACTCGTCCGGTCGATCGCGATGCGAGGAGCGGCGGCACGAGGGTGGTCTTGCCCGTGCCGGGCGGTGCGCTCACGACCACCGACCCGCTTTCGTCCAGGGCAGTCGAGAGCTCCTCGAGAGCGGCCGCGAACGAGAGCCCGGCGCCGATGGCGGCGAGGTCGAAGGCGGCGGGCGTCATCACTCCAGTCTGCCCCGCCGGAGAACGGCGTTCACAATTCAGCATGAAGATGCTCAACCTGTCCCAGAAAGCGATCCCCCGCCCCCGACGCCCCGATTCATGCTGAACAGTAAACGGTGCGCTCCCTGAGACGACGGATGCCGCGACCGATCCGGCCGCGGCATCCGCTGTGTGCAGTGTGCTGACTACTCCGCTGCCGGAGCCGGCGGTGCGGGCGGCGGCGGGGTGGTCGGGGTCGACGTGCGCGTCGCCGGAGCAGACGGCGCGGATGCCGCAGCCACCCCCTCGCCGATTCCGCGGCCGACGGCCTGACCCTGGATGATCGACGCGAGGTCGAGTCCGGTCGCCGAGCTGACGCTGTCGAACACCGACTTCAGCGCCTTCGCGCTGTCGGCGCCGACGAGGTTCGACGCGCCGTCCTCGCCCGAGCTGCCGATGATCGACACGTTGCCGATCGCGGCGTAGCCCTTCGAGAACTCCGCCATGATCGAAGGCAGCACGTCGAGCACGCGCTGCGACAGGAACGCGTCCTGGTTCGACGCGATGGCCTTCGCCTCGGCCTCGACGGCGGCGGCTCGCGCCTCGCCCTCGGCGCGGATGGCGTCCGCCTCGGCGTTCGCACGCAGGCGGCGGGCCTCGGACTCGGCCTCGGCCTGCGCCCGAAGGGCGTCTGCCTCACCGGTCGCACGCGCGATCGCGGCTGCGGCCTCACCGTCGGCCTTGGCCTTGTCGGCCTGTGCCTGCTGCTCGGCGATGCGGGTGCGGGCCTCGGCCTGCTTGACCTGCTCGATCGCGCCGGCCTCGGCTGCACGCTCACGCGTGTAGAGCTCGGCCTGTGCGCGGGTCTCGGCCTCGTATCGCTGAGCGTCGGCGACGCGCTTGACGTCGGCGTCGAGCTGAGCCTGACGGTTCTCGGCCTGCTGCTGCAGAACGGCCTGCTGAGCCTGCTCACGGGCGAGGTTCTCGGCCTGCTCGGCCTCGGCGCGCGCACGGCCGATGCCGGCGTTGGCGTTGGCGGTGTTCGTGTCGAGGGCGGTCTGCTCGACCAGGTTGGCTTCCTGGTTGGCGATGTTCTTCTGGTTGATCGCACGGTCGGCGTTGGTCTGCGAGATCTCCGCGGACTGACGCTTCGCCTGGATCTCGGGAGCACCGAGCGACTGGATGTAGCCGACCTTGTCGGTGATGCCCTTGATCTGGAACGAGTCCAGGATCAGACCCTGCTCGGCGAGCTCCTGCGAGACGTCGGCGGCAATCTGGTCGGAGAACTTCTTGCGCTCGCGCATGAGCTCGACGACCGAGAGGGTTGCGACGATGCCACGGAGCGCACCTTCGAGCTGCTCGGTGGTGAACTGCTCGATGGCCTTGTCCTGCGAGGCGAAGCGCTCGGCGGCGCGGCGCACGAGGATGGGGTCTGAGCCGATCTTCACGATCGCGACGCCGTCGACGTTCAGCGTGACGCTGTCGAGCGACTGGGCCTCGGCGTTGAGCGAGACCTGACGCGAGCGCAGCGAGATGATCTCGTGGCGCTGCGTGATGGGGTTCACCAGCGACTTGCCGTTCACGATGACCGTGACGGGCGACTCCGACATCTCGTCTCTGGTCGAGCCGTCTGCGCCGATGACGGCGCGCGCCACCTTCTGTTTGCGTCCCGAGATGACGAGCGCCTCATCGGCACGCGCCACCTTGATCCAGCTGCGTGCGAACAGCAGCAGGATGAGCAGAACGACGGTAGCGATGGCTATGCCGATGCCGACGATGATGAGGATGCCTACGACTCCGGCGATCTCCATGGATGACCTCCCTGGTTCCCCCCGAGGGGGCGGTCTCGGATGCCGGCGCGGCCGCGCGGGCGTTCACGCTCCACCCTGCCAGAGATCGGGGGATGCCGCCGAAGGAGTCGACGTCGGGATGCGCCTCGGGAGGAGAAATGCGCTTGGGGAGGAGATCTCAGCCCGAGATCTCCTCCCGTGGGGCAGATCTCCTCCCGTGGGGCAGGCTTCTGTCGTCAGGCCGAGGCCTGCGCGCCGCTCAGTGGCCGCGGAGCTTCTCCGCCAGGTCGCGCAGCGTCCTCAGCTCGGCGTCGTCGAGTCGCGACATCCGCTCGGCGATCGAACGGCCATGCACCGTGGCGACGCTGCGGAACTCACGGACACCGGCATCCGTGGCCCTGATCAGCGCACCGCGCCCGTCATCGGGGTCGGGGCACTTCGCGACGAGTCCGCGGGCGACCATGCGGTCGACGAGACGAGAGACGCTCGGCTGGCTGATCAGCATGTTCGCGGTGACATCGCGCAGGCGAGCTGACATGCCGGGGGAGCGGGTCACGGTGAGCAGGACGTCGTACTCGGCCTGCCCGAGATCGGTGTGATCGAAGTCGGTGTTCATCTCGGTGAACAGCTCGTGCTGTGCGCGGAACAGGCTCTCCCAGGCCTCGAGGGCGAGCTTGCGATCGGTCATGGAGAACAGCGTACTGGCAACAGTAAAGGGCCGGTCGGAGAGGCTCCCGACCGGCCCTTGTCCCTTGCACCAAGAGTGTCCTGCAATCACATGCGGTGTATGCCACAGCAAACATTCACCGTGCGATCACTCTATAACGGCGAGGTAACGAATGCAACGGTTTGGTCACGGAATCTTCGGCACTCCCGACGCTCGCGCTGGTCGAGCTCGGTGAGCCTCGCGGCAGATCCGGTCCTCTGTACGATCGGGGCGGTGCTCTCGCACCTCCTCCCACAGTCTCCGGAAGCAGTGAATGAAGTTCGTCGAAGTCCCCATGCTCCCGATCGTGATCCCCTTCGGAGTCGTGATCTTCCTCCTGCTGATCTGGGTGCTCCGCTCCCGCGGGGCCGTGACGCTTCCCCGGGCGAGTGTCGCCGCGGTCCTCGCGATCTATGCGGGTGGGGTGCTCGCCAACACGGTCTTCCCGATCTTCCTCCGTGTCGGGACAGGGTTCTATGACGGGCCGCGCCCGTTGCCGCTCTACCTCGTGCCGTTCGTCGACTACGGGCTCGAGGACGCGCTCATCAACGTCGCGGTGTTCGTCCCGCTCGGTGTGCTCGTCCCCCTGCTCACCGCCCGGCCGCGCTGGTGGAAGGCGGTGGCGATCGTCGCCGGGGCGAGCCTCGCCATCGAGCTGGCGCAGATGGCCACCGCCCGGCTCGCTCTCGGCGGACACCTCGCGGACATCAACGACTGGATGACGAACATCCTGGGCGGGATCATCGGCTACGGCCTGTTCGTCCTCGCGACGCGCTCGAAGGCCGTCGCGGGATTCGTCGAGCGATTTCGGTGGCCGGCGCGCGAGCGTCCCCGCAGCCAGCCAGCCGGGGTCCCGAAGCAGGGTCGCGGGCGTGTCAACCAGGGCGAGGCCTGATGCGTCGCTGATGTAGGGGGAGGTCCGGAGCGGGGCGACGGCCCTCGCGAGGCCTTCTGTTCCGTTCCCGGGATCCGGATCCGACGACGACTGTCCTTTCGGACAGGGCGATCCCGTGCGGCCGGCGGGGGTGCTCGAGAGCCGCGCTGGCGAGGCTGGAGACATGAACATCTCCACATCTCCGCCGCTCCAGGCGCGCGGACTGCACAAGTCCTTCCATGGACGCTCTCGCGTCGACGGAGTCGGTTTCACGATCGCGTCAGGGAGAGTCGTCGGCCTGCTCGGGCCCAACGGCGCCGGCAAGACCACCACGATCCGCCTGCTGCTCGGACTCATCGCGGCGGACCAGGGCGAGGCGCTGGTCTTCGGGCGCCCCTACCGCGACCTCGAGCGGCCAGCCACGATGGTCGGCGCCGTTCTCGACGCCGGCGGCCTGCACCCCGCCCGCACCGGACGTGAGCACCTGCGCATCGCCGCGGCCCGCGCCGACGTCGCCCCCCACCGCGTCGATGTGGTCCTCGCCGAGGTGGGCATGACCGCCGACGCCGACCGCAGATCCGGCGGATATTCGCTCGGCATGAAGCAGCGCATCGCGGTCGCGGCAGCGCTACTCGGAGAGCCGAAGGTGCTCGTGCTCGACGAGCCCTCCAACGGCCTCGACCCCGCCGGCATGCGCTGGCTGCGTGATCGCCTGCGGGCCTTCGCAGATGCCGGAGGGACGGTGCTGCTCTCCTCTCACCTGCTCTCCGACGTGCAGGACATCGCCGACGACATCGTCGTGATCGCCGAGGGGTGGGTCGTCGCCGACGTGACGCTGGCGGATGCCGTCGCCACAGCGAGCGGAGACCTCGAGGGCTACTACCTCCAGGTCACCGGAATCGCGGGGGTGCGCTGATGTTCCGCGCAGAACTCCTCGGACTGACCACGACCACAGCGACGAAGGTCAGTGCGCTCGTCGCCGTGATCGGACTCATCCTGACGCAGCTGATGTTCGTGACCGTGCTCCCGGCGCTGGCTCGCGGCGATATCGGTCCCGGCGCAGAGGCGCTCGGTGCCGACCTCCCCGTGCTCGACCTGACATCGCCGGCGGCGCAGCTCGACGCGATCAATCCGCTCGGCGCGTCGATGGGAGGCGGGTCGATCGGCATCGCGCTCCTCGCCATCGTCCTGCTCGGCACCCTCGCCGGCACCAGTGACGACCGGTACGGCGGCATGGTCGGCGCAGCCCTCGCGTCTCCCCGTCGTGGTCGCATCGTCGCGGGCAAGGCCATGGCCGTCGCAGTCGTCGGTGTCGTCATCGGCGCCCTCATGGCGGTTGTCAGTCTCACCGCCCTGCTCGTCGCGCTCGCGACGACCGCAACGCCTTTCACCGCGGGAGTCGGTGACGTCGTCGCCACCCTGGGGCGGGGTGTCGTCGCAGTCGCGGGCCTCGCACTGATCGGCCTCGCGGTCGGCATCCTCGTGCGGACGCAGCTCGCCGGCATCCTCACCATGCTCGCGGTGCTCTTCGCCGAACCGCTCGTCACCGCCATGACCTCGCTGATCGGCGGCGGCTCCGCGCCCGTCTGGACGCAGTTCCTGCCGGTCGCGCTCGCGCAGGGCGTCATTCACGGCGGGGCGGCCGGGGTGCCTGTCGGAGTGGCGCTGGCGGCCCTCGCCGCCCTCTCCGCGGCGGCGCTCGCCGCGGCATCCGTCGCTCTGTCCCGGCGCGACCTCTGATGCCCGACCCATCCGACACGACCCACGGGAAAGGACACATCATGAACGACATCCCCACACCCCAGAACCAGCCCGCCCCCAGACGCAGGATGCGGACGGTGATCGCGATCGCGGCCGCCGCCGTGCTCGTCGCGGGAGCGATCACAGCGGGCGCGCTGTTCCGGGCGTCCGATCGACCGGAGGCGACCAGCGCGCTCGAGACGAGATTGCAGTCCCTCGTCGACGCCGGCTACCCGGCGGCCCTCGCATCGGTGACCTCGCCGGATGGTGAGGTCGAGAACGCGGTCGCCGGCGAGGGCGACATCGAGACCGGCCAGGCGCCTCCACCCGACGCAGAAGTGCGGATCGCCAGCAATACCAAGATGTTCGTCGCGACGATCGTGCTTCAGCTGGTCGACGAGGGCCTCGTCGACCTGGACGCTCCGATCGACACGTATCTTCCCGGGTTGATCAGGGGAGCGGGGATCGACGGCGCCGGCATCACCGTGCACCAGCTGCTGCAGCAGACGACCGGTCTGCCGGAATACGCCGACCAGATCGCGGCCGATGCCTTCGGCGCGCAGGAGAAGTACATCTCGCCGCGGGACATGCTCGACATCGCCCTCACTCGCCCTGCGAGCTTCGCGCCGGGGGAGAGATGGGAGTACAGCAACACGAACTACCTGGTGCTCGGGCTGCTCATCGAGGCGGTGACCGACCGCGCGATCGCCCAGCAGATCGATGAGCGCATCGTGACGCCGCTGGGACTCGAGCACACGTACTTCCCCGCCCCCGGTGAGCTCCCGCTCCGCGGGGAGCACCCCACCGGTTATCACGCCGACGTTCCGGGAGAGCTGCGTGACATCTCCGCCATGGACACGTCATTCGCCTGGTCGGCCGGAGCCATGGTGTCCACCCCGGCAGAGCTCAACACCTTCATGCGCGCGCTGCTGAACGGCGAGCTGCTGAGCGGTGCCGGGCTCGAGACGATGAAGACCACCGTGCCGGCGGGCGATGAGCTCTGGCCCGAGGCGGAGTACGGACTCGGTCTGCAGCGGTACCCGCTCAGCTGCGGAGGATTCGCCTGGGGGCACGGGGGCGACATCCCCGGCACCCAGACGCGCAACGCCGTCGCACCCGACGGCACCGCTGTCACGATCGCAGTGACCGCGCTTCCCTGGGCGGTGGTTTCCCCGGATGACGACGAGGTGCTGCTCGAGCAGTATCGGATCGTCGTCGAGGCGCTCGATGAGACACTGTGCGATCGGTGATCACACCTCGATCGATCCCGGGTCCTGCCTCCCGACGGGGGTGGGGCCCGGCGTGGTTGACTGAGTCCATGTCCCCTGCGGAGCCGCCCTCCCGGCGCGCCGAACGCGTGCGCCGCGCGATCCCGCCGATTCTCGTGCTCGCCGCCGCGGTCGGCTATATCGGAGCCGACCTGTGGATCGACGAGCTCCCCGCAGCGGTGCCGGGCGATGTATCGCCGATCGTGCACGCCGCTTTGGTCGCCCTGCAGGCCGTCCTGCTCGTCTTCCGCCAGCGCGCACCGATCCTCGTCTTCGCCGGCGCCGTGCTCCTCGACGCCGTGATCCTGGCGACCTCGGCGGGGGAGCTGGGGGTCGGCTCGCTGGGCGTGATCCTCGCCGCCTATGCGATGGCTCGGCGCAGCCCGCGCAACCCGGCGCTGACGGCGCTCGCCCTCGGCGCGCTCGTGACCACCGGCGTCGGCGCGAGTGCGCTGCTCCTGGGGTCACGCGAATCGGCGCTCGTCGTGATCCTCACCGTGATCGCGCGCATCGCCCTGCAGTACGCGGCACCGGCGGCCGTCGCCGAGTACGTGCGCGGGCGCGAGCGTCTCGCGGATGCGCTGCAGGAGCAGGCGAGGATGGCCGAGCACGAGCGGCGCGAGCGCGCCGAGCGCGAGGTGCGTGCCGAGCGCGAGGCCCTCGCGCGGGAGCTGCACGACATCGCCGGGCATCACCTCTCGGGGATCATCGTGAGCGCCCAGGCCGCCACCGCTCTCACCCGCAGCGATCTCGACCGGGCGCGGGAGATGATGCAGACGGTCCAGGACGATGCCCGCATCGCGCTCGCCGACCTCCGACGGACGGTCGGGCTCTTGCGCAGCGATGACGACGCACCCTCAGGTGCCCCGAGCCCGGTGCCGACCATCGCCGGCATCCCTGCGCTCGTGGATATCGCGCGGGAACGGGGCCAGCGCGTCGCACTCGCCGCCGTCGGGGATGCGCGTCCGGTGGGTGCGCTCGCCGAGACCACCGCGTACCGGATGGTGCAGGAGTCGCTGGCGAACGTCGCCAGACATGCGCCCGGCGCGGCGGGAGCCGTGACCGTGCGGTTCGGAGCGGATGCCGTGGAGATCACGGTCGCCAACGAGCCCTCCGCCGAAGTCCGAACGCGGGAGACCACCGACAGTTCGGGCGCCGGCTACGGACTATCCGGCATGGCGGAGCGGGCCGAACTCATCGGAGCGCACCTGTCAGCAGGGCCCGACGACGGCGGCGGATGGACCAATCGCCTGAGCATCCCCTACGACGGACGGAGCACCCCGTGATCCGTGTTCTCATCGCCGACGACCAGGCCGTCGTGCGCGCCGGGCTCGCCGTCATCCTCGGAGCCGAGGCCGACATCGAGGTGATCGGCGAAGCGGTCGACGGCGCCGACGCCGTGAGTCTCGCCCGCAGCCTCCGCCCCGACGTGGTCTGCATGGACATCCGGATGCCGGGAACAGACGGCATCGCAGCCACACGCGAGATCGTCGGAGACGCAGCCCTGGCGACCGACGTGCTCATCCTCACCACCTTCGACGTCGACGCCGATGTCTTCGCCGCTCTCGAGGCCGGCGCCGCCGGGTTCCTCCTCAAGGGCGCCGACGAGCACACGCTGCTCGCCGCGGTCCGCTCGGTGGCCGCCGGCGACGGAACCCTCGACCAACGCCTGACCCGCCGCATCCTGCACGAGTTCGCCGACCGCCGTCGAGCGAGCAGCACGCAGGTCCCGGCCGAGGGGCCTCCGCTCACCGAGAGGGAGCTGGATGTGCTCCGACTCCTCGCCGAGGGGCTGTCGAATGCCGAGATCGCCGACCGTCTCTTCGTGGAACTGACGACCGTCAAGTACCACCTCGCCGGCATCCTCCAGAAGACCGGAGCCCGCGACCGCCTGCAGGCCGTGCTCTGGGGGATCAGGGCCGGGGTCGTCGAGGCGGGATGACTGGGGCCGCACCGTGGCCCTCAGATGAACGTGCTCAGCGCGTGCCGGTCGCTGTCCTGTCGTCCCGCGTCTATCCGTTCTGCTCATCGTCCCGCGGCGCTGGCTCGATGAGCCTGAACAGCCCGGTCATGTCGCCCGGGCCGAAACCGCGAGAGGTGTAGAGGTCGGTGCCCGCGGCGGTCGAGAACAATCCGACGAAGGCCGTTGCCGGGGAGACCATGGCGATTCGCTCCGTCAGGCGGTCCAGCATGCGCGCCCCCAGGCCGGTCCCCTGAAAGGCCGGGAGGACGGCCAGATCCTGCACGTAGAAGTACTTCACGCCGTCTCCGACGACGCGCCCCATGCCTACAGCCGCGTCTCCGGCATACGCGACCACGCCGAACGTCGAGCCGGCCAGGGAATCTGCGATCGTCGCCCAGTCGAAGGCGTCGTGCCAGCCCACCGATTCCGCGATCGATCGATGCTCGGCAGCGGTCGCCACCCGGTCGAGGATTGTTGTCGCTTCAGCCATCTCTGTCCGTTCGCGTGTCTGGGGGCGTGATGATGTCGCACTCGGATCGCCGTCTTCGAGCATCGCCGAGCATTCTGCCACGGCCAGCGCTGCACGACCTCAGCGAGCTCGAGCGTCTGCTCGGAAAGCTCACGGCCGACCCCGGCATACGCTGAGTCGCACGCTGCCCGAAGCATCCCGAGGAACAGCCCCCCGCTAGAGCAGTCGACGCTGCGAGGCCCACACCGTGAGTTCGTGGCGCGACGACAGCTGCAGCTTCCTCAGCACCGATGAGACGTGCGTCTCGACCGTCTTGATCGAGATGAACAGCTCTGCGGCCACCTCCTTGTAGGCGTATCCGCGGGCTATCAGCCGCATCACCTCCTGCTCGCGTGCCGACAGTCGATCGAGTTCGTCGGTCGTCGTGGCGATCTCGCCGGCGACCGCGCCGAAAGCGTCGAGCACGAACCCGGCGAGCCGCGGCGAGAACACCGCATCCCCGTCGGCGACGGCGTGCACGGCGCGGCTGACCTCCCCGCCGGATGAGCCCTTGGTGATGTAGCCGCGCGCACCGGCGCGGATCACCCGCACGACGTCGGCTGCGGCATCCGACACGCTCAGCGCCAGGAACCGGGCCGTCGTCGGCAGCGAGCCGCGGATCACCGACTCGCCGCCGGTGGAGTCGTCGCCGCTGCCACCCGGAAGGTGCACGTCGAGCAGCACCACATCGGGCACGGTCTCGCGGATCATCGCAATGGCGGACGGCACGTCGGCTGCCTCTCCGATCACCTCGACGCTCGCATCGAGATCTGCGCGAAGCCCTGAGCGGAAGATCGAATGGTCGTCGACGATCACGATGCGGATGGTGTCAGCCACGAGCTTCCTCGCCTTCATCCGTGTTCGCCGGCGCGTTCGGCACCTGCGCGTTCGCCGCGCCCCGCGGCACGGTCGACAGTCGCAGATGCACCTCGGTGCCGCTCTCATCGCTGCGCACGGTGCCCGATCCCCCGGCTCGACGCATCCGACCGATGATCGACTCCCGCACGCCCAGGCGGTCGCCCGGCACGTCGTCCGGTCGGAAGCCCGGACCCCGGTCACGCACGAAGACGTCGACGTCGGTCGCATTGCCCTCGATGTAGACCGAGACCTCGCCCGTCGCGTGCCGTGCGGCATTCAGCATCGCCTCTCGCGCCGCCGCGGCGAGTTCCCCGCTCGCACGCTCGGTGGAGAGGCCCGCCGACACCACCTCGATCCGCACCGGGTAGTCGAGTTCCAGGCCCCCGGCATAGTCGCGCAGGTCGGTCGCCAGATCGCTGTCGGCCGGGGCATCGCCGTCGTACAGCCAGGCTCGCAGCTCACGCTCCTGCGCCCGTGCGAGTCGAGCCGCCTCGCTCGATGCGCCCGCCCTGTTCTGGATCAGCGCGAGGGTCTGCAGCACGGAGTCGTGCAGGTGCGCGGCCATCTCACTGCGCTGCTCCTCACGGATGCGCCGCACGCGTTCGCCCGCCAGGTCGCGCCACCGTGGAATCAGGGTCGACAGCAGCACGGCGAGGATCCCGGCGAGCGGGACCAGCACGAGTGCGACACCGGTGCTGCCGACAGGCCGGGTCAGGAGCAGGCCGAACAGCATCGCGAGGAGCGCGATCGAGAGGATCCTGACCAGCATCGTGTGTCGAGGTCCGCGGGCGGTGTCGGTGCGATCGATCAGGGTCGCCCACAGCCCGGCCCCGGTCGCCGCCCCCACGGTGCCGAACACGACCACGGCCGCCGCATCAGGCGGAATCGTTCCCGAGAGCCAGTCGCTGCCGCCGCGCCAGAAGAGCACGATGAGCATGCCGACGCTCGCAGGGGCGAGCAGCATCCAGGCCACGGGCACCCGTCGCGACGGGGTGCCGTCGCCGTCGGCCCAGGGCGTGAACGCCCAGCACCAGGCGTAGAGCAGGATGCCGGCCCCGCCGCACATCGTGAGAGCGATGAAGAGCGCACGGACCATCCACACCCGCACGCCCAGGTGACGGGCGAGACCCGCGCTGACGCCTGCGACCAGGCAGTCTCTGTCGCGTGTCAGGGCCTGACGCGGCTCGGGCTGGAGGTCTACTCCCGCTCGCGACGACACGGCGGAGCGAGAGGGTCGCGCAGACGCGGTCGCGGAAGAGGACATGTCGACATCCAATCATCCGGCGCGCGGATCCGTGACCTCCCCTGGAGAGAATCAGGGGTCGCTCAGGGGTTCACCCCATGGCAGGGATCCGACCGGGGGAGACAGGATTGACACATGACGATTCCGACCGCGCCACCGCCTCCCGCCGACCAGGCCAGCCCGCCGAGGACGGCCGTTCCGCACGGCGCCGAGCGATTCCTCCTGTGGGTCGCCGGTCTCGGAGTGGTCCGCTCCGACGGATGGCTCGGTGGGGTCGCCGCCGGCATCGCCGCCCGGTTGCGGATCGACCCGCTGATCGTGCGCGGCGTCCTCGTGGTCGCAGCGCTCTTCGGCCTGCCGGTGATCTTCCTCTACGCCCTCGCCTGGGCGCTGCTGCCGGATCTCGACGGGCGGGTCCACGTCCGCGACCTGCTGCGGCGGGACTACCAGCCCGTCCAGCTCGGTCTTCTGGGCATGGCCATCGTCGGGCTGATTCCGACGGCTCCGCTCACCGGACGCCTTTTCGGGTTCGGATACGAGAGCTGGTCGGCGCTGGCGGTCTTCAGCTGGATCGTCGGGCTGGTCATCGTGGGTGGCCTGCTCTTCCTGATCGTGCGTGCTGCAAGACGCACCCCGGGTGCTTCCGCGCCTGATCTGCCGGTGGCTTCCGCAGATCCGGCGGCCCCGGAGGCATCCGTTCCCCTCGGCGGTTCGGGTACCGCCGAGGGGGCGGATGCCACATCCGCCGCCTCGTCCGAGGTGTACGCCGCACCGGCCGCGTTCATCGACGACGCACCGCCCGCACCACCCGCGCCTCTTCCCTCCGGGGTGCAGGACCCGGCCGAGGTCGCCGCGTGGCGGACCCAGCACCGGGCGTGGAAGGAGCAGGACCAGGCGTGGCGCCGGCGGCAGCAGGATGCCGAACGCATGGCGCGCGATCAGGTCAGACGCGAGCGTCAGGCGGAGGCAGCGGTGTTCGCCGCCGAGGCCGCGGAGCGCCGCCGCATTCGTCGCGCCTCCCGCCCACGCGCGGGTCTCGCGATCGTCGCCTCGGTCATCGGCCTCGCCATCGTCGTCGGCGCTCTGGTCGGGCTCGGCACCGGCGACGCCGCAGTCGGCGGTGCCCTCGGCCTGCTGTCGGCCGCACTGGTGCTCGCGATCGGGATGATCGTCGCCGGTGCCCTCCGACGGCGCAGCGGCTTCCTCGCCTTCGCGACCGTGCTGACGCTCGTCGCCGGACTGGTGGCCGGCGGGTCCTCCGCCTTCCAGGGCGTGAGCATCGGCTGGGTATCGATCTCGAACAACGAGGCCGCGCACGTGCGCCAGCCGTTCGGTGACCTCTCCATCTCGCTCAACCAGCATGACGACGCTCCGCGGCCGATCGTCGTGGAGAAGGGTGCCGGCAGCACCTGGATCTCCGTCGACCCCGGTGTGCAGCTGCAGCTGCGGGCGACCGTCGGAACCGCCGACGTGAGCTGGACGCGGGTCGAGGCCGGCACCGGCGCGATCATCGACAGCGGCACATGGACGGCGACGGAACGCGACGGCGAATCGGTCGTGGCCGAGACGATCTCGGCCGAGAACGCACCGACGACGACCGTGCAGCGTGTGACCATCGCGCAGACCAGCGGCGAGATAGACATCACCCTCATCGAGGCTGAGGAAGAGGACGAGCGATGAGCACTCAGACGACCACCGAGGCGGGCACAGCAGGGGCGACCGCTGCATCCGCACCCCACGCCGAAGCGGTCACCCCGCCTCGCACCCGCTGGGCGGCCATCGTCTGGGGCGTCCTGTTCGCCGCCGTGGCGGCGACCTCGCTCTGGCTCATCGCCGACGATGACCGCCGCTCGGGCGTCGCCGACTGGGCGCTCACCCTCACACCCGTCACGATCAGCACTCTCATGATCCTGACCATCGGTGTGCTCCTGCTCGTCACCGGCGCGACGGCGTTGCTCCGCACGGTGCAACGCCGGACGGTGCAGCGCCAAACGAGCGCCAGCATCCCGCCGCATTCCGTCGACGATCTTCCCATCGAGTAGCTCGAGGGGCGTGGTTCACGAGGCACCCGGCTCATGCGGCTTCGGCCAGAGAACCGGGTGCCTGCGTCGTTCCCTCCGCCTCGAGAGGGGCGAGGTGGGCAGCCTCGGTGAACGTCTCAGCGCTCGGCCGTGCTCGCCTCCAGAACCTTCGCCTGCCCGACCGACCAGACGAACTCGGGCGTCCGGCCGTTCACGGCGTGGTCGCCGAGCTGTCGGGCCTTGAAGATCCACGGGTTGTGCGATGACACGGTGCGAGCGTTCCGCCAGTGGCGGTCGAGAGCGGTGCCCGACCTCACGGCAGATGCGCCGAGCGTGTCGAACAGCCGAGAGGCGGCGCGGGGCACCAGGTCGGTGAGCACGATCTGCGCCTGCGCCGAGCGGAGTTCGGCCGCGATCACGGCATCCTCCGTCTCCGGTGTGCCCAGCACGTCTGCTGCGTGCTGGACCGCTCGAGCGACGTCGAGCACGAGCGCCCTGGCCGTCGCACTCGTCGCCGTCAGCTCGCCGACGATCTGCAGGATCTGAGGGTCGTCGGCCACTCGCTCGGCGCTGCCGTGGCTGTAGGTGCGAGTGCGTGCCTGCACCTGAGCGACGGTGTCGCGCTCGATCGCGGCGGCGATCCCGGCCAGCACCGACAGCAGCGTCAGCTGATAGACCGCCGTCTGGAACGGGAACCGCGACGTGAACGGCTCGACGTCGTCTTCATCGACCGAGGCGTCCGTGAACACGGCAGTGCCGGTGCCCGTCAGCGGCTGTCCGAAGCCGTCCCAGTCGTCGGAGATCTCCACTCCGTCCTGATGCCTGCGGATGAGGGCGGTCACGGTCGTGCCGTCGAGGTCGACGGTCGCGTCGATCCACTCTGCGAAGATGCTGCCCGTCGTGTAGAACTTGCGTCCGTCGACTCGCCAGCTTCCATCAGGGCGTCGGGTCACGCGCGTCGCATTCGTCCCCACGGCGGCGGCACCGTTCTCCGACCACGCGTTGCCGACCAGCTCTCCGTCGGCGATGCGCTCGAGCCAGCGGGAGCGCCGCTCACTCGGCGTCGCAGCCAGGATGTGCTCGACGTAAGCGATGTGGCCACGGAAGATCTGCGGGAGGTTCGAGTCGGCCGCGGCGAGCTCGATCAGCATCTCGGCGAAGGATTCCCAGTCCAGCCCGAAACCGCCGTGCTCGATCGGCAGCCGGAGTCGACCGAAGCCCGCTGCGCGGAGGGCGGTGACCTGGGCGAACGGCAGCTCGTGATCCTTCTCCCGTGCGACCGTGCCCGCCGCGATCTCTGCGAAGACCGGGCGCAGGCGCTCCCGCACGGCATCGAGCCGCCGCATCTGCTCGCCCATCAGGTGTACAGCGAGATCGGCTGGAGCTCGCCGTTCAGCGTCCAGGCGCCGACCTCGAGCTTCTTGTAATCGATCGGATCGTGCAGCGAGTGCGTGCGGATGTTCCTCCAGAACAGGTCCAGCCCGACATCCGCACGCGCGGAACTCGAGCCGGTGATCTCGAAGATCCTGTTCGCGACCTCGATGCCGACCTCGGTCGAGACGACCTTGACCTTGGCGATCTCGATGGCCAGCTCCCCTCGGCGCGCCGCCGTGACCCCGTCTCCCTCATCCACGACCTCGTCGAAGAGACGCCCGGCGCGGTCCGCCAGCGCCTCGACCGCCGCGATCCGCGAAGAGAACTCGCCCACGACGCGCTGCACGAACGGGTCGTCGCGGTACGAGTCGGCCTGGCTGAGGAACCAGGCGCGCGGGCGCGCACGGACGATGTCGAGTCCCCGGGCGAGTGCTCCCTCGGCGACACCGAGGTAGAGGTTGCCGAAGGCGAGCTGGATGCCTGGCGTGATCAGCGTCGAGAAAGGCTCGTCCCCGAGCTCGCCGAGCACGTCGTCGGCAGACACGCGCACGTCTTCGAAGCGGACGGACCCGCTCGCCGACAGCCGCTGTCCCAGTGCATCCCAGTCGCCGAGATATCGGATGCCGTCGCGGTCGTGGTCCAGCACGACGAACAGCACCTGACCGTCGCGCTCGCCGCCGCGCACGAGTGCGGCCGCCAGCACGACGTCGCCGGCCGAGGCGCCGGTCGAGAAGCGCTTGAGACCGTTGAGTCGATACCCCTCGCCGTCGACGGTCAGTTCGAGGTCGGGGTCGGTCGGGTTCACGGAGTCGCCCCACACCCATCGGCCCTCTGTGGTCTTGCGGTGCCATCTCTCCTGCACCGACGGGTCGGCTGCGAAGCCGATGTTGCCCGAGTTGATGTAGTGGTACGCGAGAACCTGGGCGACCGACGCATCGGCGCGCGACAGGACGCGGATGACGAGGAAGGCCGTCTCCCAGTGCGCGCCGCCACCCCCGAACTCGGCCGGCTGCAGAAGCGTCACCAGCCCCGCCTCGCGGAGCAGGTCGAGCTCGACCGTCGGGTCCTGGTTCGCTCGGTCGCGCTGCAGCGCATCGCTCTCGAGCTCGGCGGCGACGCGCTCGGCGATGCCGCGCCAGTGCGCGCGTTCTTCGGCATCCGCCGTTCCCGTCCATCGGCTGCGGTGGGTGGTCTCTGCGATGACGCTCATCGGGCGCCCTCCTTCTCGGTGAGTTCTGTCAGGTCGTCGAGTTCCGCCGACACGGAAGCGGGAGCGGAGGCGGCGGCTGCATCCACCAGCGGCCCGCCGAGCGTGCCGTCGAAAGCCGACGCGCCGCCGTCGTAGGCGCCGCGGTAGGCGTGCGCGGGATGCCACTCCGGCACCACGGGGGAGCCGTCGCCGCTGAGTCGTCCACGCAGCGTGCCCTCGGGGTAGTCGTCCCAGGTGCGCCCGCGGCGGCGGAGCTCGGGCACGAGGTGGTCCACGATGTCCTCGAACGACCCGGGTGTCACGACGTAGGCGATGTTGAAGCCGTCGACACCGCCGACCTCGACCCATCGTTCGAGCTCGTCCGCCACGGTCTGCGGGCTGCCCACGATGACGGGACCGATGCCGCCGATCCCGACGTAGTGGGCGATGTCGCGAGGCGTCCACTTGCGCTCCGGATCGGCCTTGGTGAAGACCGAGAGGGCGGATCGTCCGGCATCCGTGTCGACGTATTCGAGGGGGACGTCGGGGTCGTACTGCGACAGGTCGAGTCCCGTCCATCCGGCATAGAGTGCCAGCGCGCCCTCGACTGAGACGTAGCGGCGATAGTCATCGAGCTTCGCCTGAGCCTCCTCGTCCGTCGCCGCGACGACGACCGTGACCAGGGTGAGGATCTTGACCGAATCCCGTGGGCGCCCGAGAGTCTCGGCGCGATCGCGGATGTCGTCGGTGACCGGACGCGTCGCCTCCGGACGCAGTCCGTTGATGAAGATCGCCTCGCCGTGCTTCGCGGCGAACTGGCGTCCGCGAGGGGAGGCACCCGCCTGGAACATCACCGGCGTGCGCTGCGGGCTGGGTTCGGCGAGATGGATGCCGGGAACCCGGTAATGCCGCCCCTCGTGGCCGATCGGGTGCACGCGCGACGCATCCGCGAAGACGCCGGCCTCCCGATCGCGCAGCACGGCGGTGTCCTCCCACGACCCTTCCCACAGCTTGTACGTGACGTCGAGGAACTCCTCGGCGATCTCGTACCGGTCGTCGTGCGCGATCTGCGTGTCGAGTCCGAGGTTTCGGGCGGCGGAGTCGAGGTAGCTCGTCACGACGTTCCATCCCACGCGGCCGCGCGTGAAGTGGTCGAGAGTCGAGAACCGGCGCGCGAGCGCGTACGGCTGCTCGTAGGTCGTGGCGACGGTCACACCGAATCCGAGATGCTCGGTCGCGTGCGCCATGGCGGAGATCTGCACGACGGGGTCGCCGAGGGGAACCTGCGTCGCATCACCGAGCGCCGTGGCGGCGGAGTCGCGATAGACGTCGTACGTCCCGAGCACGTCAGCGATGAAGATCGCATCGAACCTGCCCCGCTCGAGGGTCTTCGCGAGATCCACCCAATAGTCGAGATCGTGGTACCGATCGGCCTGGTTCTCAGGGTGCCGCCAGAGTCCCGGAGCCTGGTGAGTCACGCAGGTCATGTCGAAGGCGTTCAGGATGATGCGGCGAGACATGGTGCTCCTCAGGAGATCGGGGACGTCGCGACCATAGCCACTCGAGCAGTCCGGCGACCCGCCGGATGACTCTTCGCGTCGCTCCACGACGAACTGTTACGTCCGCGATGCGGCGGTCGTCCCTCGGCTCCTAGCGTGAGCGCCGATCTGCTTCCCCGACCCGACGCCTTGAGGAGCCCCCATGTCATTCCTTCCGAGCCGCCGTCGCCGCCGCGTCCTCCTCGGCGCCGCCGCTCTGACGGCCGCGACCATCGCCGTCGCCGGCTGCGCGACCCAGAGCCCCGAGTCCGGTGGTGAGGGCGCAGACGGCGACTTCTCGGGCCAGACCCTCAATGCGCTGCTCATCACGTCGCACGAGGGCGCAGGAAACTGGCTCAAGGAGCACTTCGAAGAGGAGACCGGCGCTGAGGTGAACCTCACGATCGTGCCCTACGACGAGATCGGCTCGACCCTCGCCCTCGACCAGCAGTCGGGCGCGAACACGTTCGACGTCGCCGCTCCCTGGTACGTGTCGATCGGGGACCTCGCCGAGGGCGGCTCCATCCAGGACCTCACCGACTGGATCGACGAGACCCCGTCGCTCGACACCGACGACTTCATCCCGTCGATCAACGACCCGTACACATTGGTCGGCGACCGCCGCTACGGCCTGCCCTTCGACGGCGACACGCACGTGCTCTTCTACAACAAGGAGATCCTCGAGCGGAACGGCATCACCGAGCCCCCCGCGACCTGGGACGAGTACCTCGCCGATGTGAAGACCATCACCGAGAACGAGGGTGATGACGGCGTCTACGGATCCGCGATCTTCGGTCAGAAGTCGCCGCTGATCCTCGGCGCCGCCTACGCGAACCGCCTGGCGGGCTTCGGCGGCGAGTTCGTCGACGAGGACGGCAAGCCCACGATCAACTCCCCGGAAGCGGTGGCCGCTGCCGAGGCGCTGGTGGATGCGGTGCCCTACGCCTTCCCGACGGCTGCCGAGACCGACTTCGGCGTCGGCAACGGCGCGTGGTACGACGGCAAGGTCGCGTTCATCGAGAACTGGACCGACCTGGGCGTGGGCTCGGAGACCAACCCCGATTCGAAGGTCGCGGGCAAGTGGGGCGTGACCACGTTGCCCGTCGGCGGCGAGAACACCGAGGCGCGCGCCTCGCTGGTGGCCGGCTTCACGTGGGTCGTCGCCGCGAACACCGAGAAGACGGACCTCGCCAAGGCCTTCATCGAGTACGCCTCGTCCAGCGAGGTCAACTCCGAGCTCATCGTCGCCGACCCGCAGACGGGCATCGACCCGAACCGCGAGTCCTCGCTCGAGAGCGAGGCCTACGGCGAGACCTACCCCGACCTGCAGCGGGTCAACCGCACGACGCTGAGTGGTTCGCTGGCCTGGCCCACCGGTGAGAACGCCTCGCAGGCCGCGCAGATCCTCACCGACGAGCTGGCCAAGCTCATCGCGGGTGAGGGCGGCACCGCCCAGGACACGCTCGACCGAGTGCAGGCCGAGTGGGAAGAGATCCTTGGCTGACGCCTCGTCGATCCGCGTGCGCATCGCCCGCGCGTCCGGCCACGTGCCGCGACGGGCGGGCGGTCCGTCGCGGTCCCGCACCGCACGACTGCTGACCGCGCCGACCATCCTGTCGATCGTCGTGCTCGGTGCGTATCCGCTCGTCTTCATCCTCGCCGCGGCCTTCACCGATTCGACACTCGGGAGACCGTTCCAGGAGTGGGTGGGAACCGCGAATCTCGAGACGATACTCGCGGATGCCGACGTCGTCGCGTCGTTCGCTCGGACGGTCGCGTATGCCGTCGTGGTGGCCGTCGTCAGCGTGGTGCTGGGGGTCGCCATCGCCGTCGCGCTGGAGCGTGCGACCCGCGCAGGCGCCGTCGTGCGCACGCTGCTCCTGCTTCCTCTCATCACACCTCCGGTGGTGGTCGGAACCCTGTGGAAGCTCGTGTTCAACCCCGGCGGCGGACTCCTCGCCACCGTGCTTCCCGGCGTCTCGCTCGCGCCGCTGTCGACCACGGCATGGGCGCTCCCGGCGATCGGCCTCGCCGACGTCTGGCAGTGGACGCCGCTGATCGTGATCCTCGTCTACGCCGCGCTGCTCACGCAGGACCCGTCCGTGCGGGAGGCGGCGTCCCTCGACGGAGCACATGGAGCCGGTCTGTTCCGGCACATCACCTGGCCGGCCATCGCGGGCACGGTGATCGCCGCACTCTTCATCCGGCTCGTCATCGCGCTGAAGGTCTTCGACCTCGTGTTCGTGATGACGTCGGGCGGACCCGGTCAGGCCTCGACCGTGACGACCTATCTCATCCAGCAGGTCGCCCTCAAGGAGTTCGACATCGGTCGGGCGTCCGCGATCACCCTCGTGTTCGCGGTCATCGTGACCGTGGTGACCCTCGTGGTGGCGGTCTTCGCACGAAAGGCCCGGCATGACTGAGTCGCGCACCCGTCTGCGGCCGGTCGCGAGCAGTGTGCGGTTCGTGGCGCTCGCCGTCACCCTCGTCCCCCTCGCGTATCTGTTCTCGGTGTCGCTGATGGGGCGTGACGAGACGGTCTCGGGAGTCCTGTGGAGCGCCGCCCCGCACTGGGAGAACTGGGGCGACGTGCTGTCGACCGACATCCCGCGTTCGATCCTGAACTCCCTGGCCGCGGCTCTCGGCGGCGCTGCCGTCTCACTCGTCATCGCAGTCCCCGGCGCGTGGGCCATCGTGCGCCACAACGCAGGTGGCCGCACGCTCGCGGCGACACTGATGAGCCCGTGGCTGCTTCCGCCGATCGTCGCCGTGGTGCCGCTGCTGACGCTTCTGCGATCCGTGGGGCTGAACAACACGCTTCTCGGACTCACGCTCGTCTACGCACTCGTCAACGTCCCCGTCGCCGTCTGGCTGCTGGAGGGCTTCATCCGCCGGCTCCCGGTCGAGATCGAGGAGGCGGCGCGCATCGACGGAGCGGGCACCCTGCGGATGCTGTGGTCGGTCGTCGTGCCGCTGCTGCTGCCGAGCCTCGTCGCGATCGGCATCATCGTCGCGATCCTCAACTACAACGAGTTCCTTCTCGCGACCTTCCTCACCCAGAGCGTGGACTCGCAGACCTTCCCGGTCGCGCTGTCGCTCTTCTACGGAGACCGCACCCCGCACTTCGGCAAGATCGCGGCCGCGTCGTTCATCGGGGTGATCCCGGTCTTCGCCGCCGCGGTGTTCTTCCAGCGCTGGCTCGTGGGAGGACTGACTGCCGGGGCTGTGCGCTGAGGCGGGAACCACGCACTGCCAGCAACCCATTCCGGTATATCGAAGCTGTATACCGGTTGCCACGTAATCCCCGGGCATTTTCCTGATCTCTTAGATGGGTCGCGACTGGGAGCGACTCGAATCGGATGGGGAAGACGATGACTGGGGAGCGTGGTTTCGTGCGTGCGCGCAGAAGGACGACAGGCGAGGCGAAGACGACCGGGGGAGCGATGACGCGAGGTCGGGGCATCGCGGCGATCATCGTGGGGATGGTCATGGCGGTGACCGGACTTCTGGGGTCTGCTGTTCCGGCCACCGCGGCTCCGACGGTGACGTATCCCGGCGCGATCAGCGGTGTGTCCCTCGAGAATCAGCACGGTGGCGGGCCGCTCGTGCAGTGGCAGAACGTGAGGATCTCCGGCAAGTGGACAGTGCCGGCCGGAGCACAGGCGGGGGAGACCTTCGGGATGACGCTCCCCGCTGAGTTCAGTCGGCAGTCCGCCGGGGAGTTCACCATCGCCGATCCCGTGACGGGTCTGGTCATGGCGAACTGCGCCGTGGCGGCGGGTGGCGGGCCCGACATGGTCTGCACTCTCACCGAAGCGGTCGAGGGTCTCGAGAAGGTCGGAGGCACGTTCTGGATGGAGGCACGGGCCTCGCAGACGACGACCAGCGAGACGGTCGAGTTCGACCTGGGCGACACGGTCGAGATCGTCGATCTCCCCGGCGACGGCGGAGTGGTGCCCGAAGACCCGGCCGAACAGGAAGAGCCCTACAAGTACGGCGGGGAGACCGCGACCGATGGACTGCTGAAGTGGGTCATCGGGATTCCGAGCGGCTATGTCGATGAGGGGTCGTTCACGATCACCGACACGCTCGACGCGGGACTCACGGGGCATCACTACACCGGCGACGTGAAGCTGGTTCAGCGTGCGGTCGTGAACGGCGCGCTGGTCGGGGACGCGAGCGAGGTCGACCCTTCGGCCTACGTGATCGACCTGGCAGACGACGGGCGCTCGTTCGAGTTCGTGGCGTCCGGTCTGCCGGCCGGAGGGTTCGCATACGAGCTGGTCTACTTCACGCAGGCAGACGCACCCGTGGCCGACGGTGACACCTTCGGCAACCACGCGATCGTCGACACCTTCGAGACGTCGGCGACCCACACGGTCGTCGAGTCCGGTGGGGGCGACGGCAGCGGTGTCGCCTACACGACGTTCTCGATCACGAAGCAGATCGCCGGCGCACAGGCGGACGCCGTGCGCGACGCGACCTACACGGTGCGGTACTCGGTCAAGGGATCGGATGCCCCGCCCGCCACGATGTCGGTTCCCGTGGGGCAGCCGGTGGTCAGCGCGCGTGCGCCCCTCGGATCGACCTTCGTGATCGAGGAGATCGATCTGCCGGAGATCCAGGGCGTGACGTGGGGTGAATGGACGATCGCCGGCGAGGGCGTCGTCGACGGCGGCGACGGCACCTACGAGGTGACACCGCAGACGACTGCCGGTGTCGAGCTGACCCTGACCAACATCGCCAACCCGGTGCCGGTCGTGACGCCGACGCCGACGCCGACGCCGACGCCGACACCGGTCGTGACCCCGACTCCGACGCCGTCACCGGTCGTGACGCCGACCCCGACGCCGAGCCCGATCGCGGCCCCCGGCGGGCTGGCGCTGACGGGAGGCGAATCGGGTGCAGCGTTCCTGTCCCTCGCATTCGCGCTGATCGTCGGTGGCGGACTGGCCACAGGCATCGCCGCGAGGCGACGGTCGAGCACCGGACGTCGCTGACGTGAGACACGCACAGCAGAAGCCCACTCGCTCTCCGCGGGTGGGCTTCTTCTGTGCGTCCGGCGCCTGGGCTCAGCGGATCGCGTACACGGCGCCGCCGACGATCACAGCCACGATCGTGGTCCAGCCGATGATCGCGACAGCCTGCCAGACGAGGATGCGGACCTTGCCGACGCCCGACGCGGCGAGCATCGTGGCCGTGAAATGGGTGGGCAGGAGCAGCGGGCCGAGCAGGCTGACGCCCGGGACTCCGTAGCGCTCGAAGGCCCGCTGGAACTTCTCGCGGCGGGCACTGCCGCGGTCGGAATCCGGGGAGTCGGCGGGAACCGTCTCGACGGCTCCGCCGCCGGCGACCACAGCCTGCCGGCTGCGCGACCGGTTCACGATCGCTGTGCGCGCCCCCGAGCTGGCGATGACGAGCACAGCGACGCAGAGGAAGTTGCCGACGATCGCCGCGATCGCCGCGACCACGGGGTGGATGCCGCCGATGATGCCGATCGACACGGCACCCTCACCCTCGATGAAGGGGATCGCCCCGGCGAGGGCGACGATGAGCGGCTGGACGAGTTCGGGCACCTGGGCGACGAAGCCCTGGAAGGTCTCGATGAGATTCATGGGGTGGCTCCTGCCGGTCTGAGCGACGGTGTCTCCGTCGCGATGCATCCAGTCCACCGCCTTTCGCCCGACCGCGGCAGTGTCGCAGCGTCACTGCTTTCCGGGTGGTTCGCCTGCGGCATCCGTGACATGTGTCACGCCCGTACTCTGGGGGCATGAGCAGCACTTCTCCGGTCGCCGACCACTCCGGCGACCCACCGCCCGGCGCGCGCCAACTCGCCCGGGGCATCACCGCGACCTGGTGGTACACATTCTCGGCCGTCGTCTTCCTCGAGCTGTTCCTGGTGCTGATCTGGACGCTGCAGGCCCTCGCCGTACCGGGCGACGTGGCGGCTCCGTTCATCGTGGGGCTGGGAGGGCTCGTCTGGTGGGCTTCGACGATGGTGCTGCTCGCCGGGTACCGCCACCGGCTCGATGCGGAGCCCGGAATCGCGTGGACGCGCATCGCGCTGCCTCTGCTCACAGCGGTCGGCTACGGAGCCGTCGCCGGACTGGTGATCGACAGCTGGCTGCTCGCCCTCATGCCTGTCGCTCAGTCGGTGGTGCTGCTCAACTGGCCCAAGGGCATCCGCCTGCGGATCGTCGCGCTCGCCACTCTGCTGCTCGTTCTCGTCGCCTTCGTCGACACGGCGAGGGGCGCTGCAGACATCGGCGTCGCCGGCTGGATCCCCGCGCTGTATGCGATCATCATCCCGGCGATGTCGGTGAGCTCCCTCTGGTGGTGGGATGTGCTCGTCACCGTCGACCGCGCCAGGGCATCCGAGTCGAGACTCGCTGCGACGCAGGAGCGGCTGCGCGTCGCCACGGATGTGCACGACCTGCAGGGGCACCACCTGCAGGTGATCGCCTTGCAGCTCGAATTGGCCGAGCGCCTCATGGGGATCGACCCCGATGCGGCTCTGGAGCAGCTGCAGGCAGCCAGAGTGAGTGTCGACGAAGCGCGGCAGGGCACCCGCGACCTTGCGACGCGCTTCCGTTCGGTGCCGTTGGGCGACGAGGTCGCGAATGCGCGAGATCTTCTCGCCGCGGCCGGACTCGACGTCGAGGCCGATATCGCACCGGACGCCGACGACGCGCCATCGTCGGCTCTCGGACCCGTGATCAGGGAGACCACGACCAACGTCCTGCGGCACGGCGCCGGCCGCCGCGCGCGTCTCGCCCTCCGCCGGGTCGCCGACGGCTGGCGTTACGAGGTTGCGAACGATGTGGCGGCCGGCGTCGGGGGAGAGCCGGTGGGGTCGGGGCTCGACGGGGTCAGACGACGCATCTCGGAAGCGGGCGGAACCCTGGAGATCCGCGAGGACGCCGGTGAGTTCATCGTCTCGGTGACGGTGCCGGCATCTGAGATGCAGCCTGCTGACGAGGAGGGCACGCGATGATCCGGGTGCTCCTCGCGGACGATGAGGGCATGATCCGTTCGGCTCTCGCCGCGCTGATGCGCCTCGAGGGAGACATCGAGGTGGTGGCCGAGTGCGCCGACGGAGAGCAGGCGCTCGCTGCCGCGCTCAGGTTGACCCCCGATGTCTGCCTGCTGGACCTCGAGATGCCGGGGCTCGACGGCGTCGAGGTCGCCGAGCGGCTGAACCGGGCGATCGTCACGCGCTGCGTCGTGGTCACCCGTCACGCCCGCCCAGGGGTGCTGCGGCGCGCGCTCGCATCGGGCGTCGCAGGTTTCCTCCCGAAGTCCCGAGGCGCCGATCAGGTCGCCGATGTGATCCGCAGGGTCGCGGCGGGAGCTCGCTATGTCGATCCCGAGATCGCGGCCGACGCGCTGAGCGATGAGCGTTCGCCCCTCACCGATCGTGAGCTGGACGTGCTGCGTGCGGGGCGTCGTGGTGAGACCACGACCCAGATCGCGAGGGCGTTGTCCCTCGCCCCGGGAACGGTGCGCAACCACATCTCCGCGGTGCTCGCGAAACTGTCGGTGGGCACACGGCAGCAGGCGGTGCTGATGGCCGAGGAACGCGGCTGGATCTGACGCCAGCGCGCCGACCCCGTGACGAGCAGGAGGGCGGGTGGGGCTGTGGGAGGTGCCCCACCCGCGAGCCGCTCAACAGGGGAGAGTGCGGCTCAGACCGGAAGCGGGCATGTTCCCCCAGGCCGACTTCGGGTCTCATGTGCAAGACCCCGAAGTCGACCGAAAGTGACGCTGAGGTCAGGATCTCGCTGAACTTCTTCCCGAGTCAGTGCTCATGACGTGCGTCGTCGTGCGTGTGACGAGCGTGCTCGTCTTCCAGGATCATGCCGACCGAGGTCGCGCAGGCGTCGCCCTTCCATGCCTCGAGGCCCTCTCGAACGGCGAAGATCGCGATGACGAGTCCGGCGACGGCATCCGCCCACCACCAGCCGAACAGGCTGTTGAGGGCCAGTCCGATGAGCACCGCGGCCGACAGGTAGGTGCAGATCAGCGTCTGCTTCGAGTCGGCGACCGCCGTGGCGGATCCGATCTCGACACCCGCCCGTCGCTCGGCGAACGACACGAGCGGCATGATCACCACACTGAGCGCGGTCAGCACGAGACCGACAGCGCTGTGCTCGGGCCGGTCTCCGCCGAGCAGAGACAGCGCAGACGACGCAGCGACATAGACCGCGAGCGCGAAGAAAGCCACAGCGATCACTCGCAAGGTGGGCTTCTCCCACCGCTCGGGATCGCGGCGGGTGAACTGCCAGGCGACGGCGGCGGCCGACAGCACCTCGATGCTCGAGTCGAGTCCGAACCCGATCAGCGCGGCAGAGGAGGCGGCCGACCCCGCGGCGATCGCGACGACGGCCTCGATCACGTTGTAGACGATCGTGAAGGCCACGATGAGCCGGATGCGGCGATGCAGCGTCGCACGCCGCTCGGGGGTGAGGGCGGTCACCGACATCAGCAGCTGCACCCGTCTCCGTCGCAGCAGTCGGGGTCGACGATCAGCATGACGCGCATCAGCTCGTCGAGGGCTGTGGCGAGGTGCGGGTCTGCGAGCGCATAGCGGCTGCGGCGTCCGTCGGGGGCGCTCTCGACGAGACCGCATCCCCGCAGACAGGCGAGGTGATTCGACAGGAGCTGACGGCTGACCCCGAGCTCGTCCGCGAGGTCGGAGGGATAGGCGGGGGCGTCTCGGAGGGCGAGCAGGATGCCTGCCCGAGTCGCGTCCGACAGTGCATGCCCGAGGCGGGCGACCGCGGCGGTATGGGTGAGCGAGGCGGTGAGGGTCACGCAGCAACAGTACACAGAAATTTGAATTCAGAGAATCCTGAATAGGTGCGGATCGGCAACATCGGCGAAATCTCCCCTCGATATCGTGAACGGCGCTGGCACCGAATCGAAGGGACGACATGGACGTGACGGTCGAGCGAGTGGCGTGGTCGCATCCGGACGCAGAGCGGCTCAGAGCCGCTCAACGCAGCGAGCTGGACGCGCGGTACGGCAGCGATGACCACGAGCCGGGGGTCATCCCCTCGGCCGACGACGTGCCGGTCTTCCTCGTGGCGAGGGACGGTGGCGGTCACGCCGTCGTGTGCGGCGGTCTCAGACCCCTGCATCCGGAGGTCCTCGGATCGGATGTCGCAGAGATCAAGCGGATGTATGCGGCGCCGTCCGCGCGCGGAACAGGGGCGGCCGTCGCCCTGCTCCGCGCCCTCGAGACGGAGGCGCGACAGCTCGGCATCCGGTCTCTGGTGCTCGAGACCGGCACCGCTCAGCCGGATGCCGTGCGCTTCTACCAGCGCGAAGGGTACGTGCCGATTCCGCTGTTCGGGCACTACGTCGGCAGCGATCTCTCACTGTGCTTCGAGAAGGTGCTCGGCGCCTGAGACCGTTCAGCGCGGCGGCGCGACTATCGCCGCTGACTCGGGCGGCAGCGCGATGGTCCGTGCCATCATCCGGCCGGGTGCCGTCTCCAGCAGGATCCGCGAGTCGGGGCCGAGGTCGAACTCCACCTCCTCCGTGGTGAGGTTCACGAGCACCGCGAGCTCACCCCGCTCGATGCGGTAGGCCCGGTGCTCTGGTGTGCCCTCGAGATGAGAGACCGAGACGACGTTGTGAGACATCTCGGGGTCGGTCAGTTCGGGCACCTCATGTCGCAGCGCGATCAGACGTCGATACAGATCGAGCATCCGAGCATGGTGCGGTGATTCGAGCTCGCTCCAGTCCAGCCGCGACCGCTCGAAGGTCGCAGGGTCCTGGGGGTCGGGCACAGCGGCCGGGTCCCATCCCATCTGCGCGAACTCGGCGATCCGCCCCTCCGCCGTGGCCCGGGCGAGCTCGGGTTCCTTGTGAGATGTGAAGAACTGCCAGGGAGTCGATGCTCCCCATTCCTCGCCCATGAACAGCATCGGGGTTCCCGGCGCTGTCAACGTCAGCACCGCGGCGACGGCGAGCCGGTCGGATGACAGCGATGCCGTCAGCCGGTCTCCGGCCGCGCGGTTGCCGATCTGGTCATGATCCTGCGCGAACGTGACCAGACGCCAGGCGGGAACGCTCGGCGGCAGCGGGGTGCCGTGCGCTCGTCCGCGGAACGACGAATACGTGCCGTCGTGGAAGAACCCGTCCTGCGTGACCTTCGCGACAGCATCCGGTGCCGCGAAATCGGCGTAGTACCCGTCGGTCTCGCCGGTGAGCGCGACGTGCACTGCGTGATGCCAGTCATCCGACCACTGAGCGGTGAGACCGTATCCGCCGGCCTCGCGGGGGAGGACCATGACGGGGTCGTTGAGATCGGACTCGGCGATCAGGCTCAGGGGGCGATCGACCTCGCGCGACAGTGCATCCACGCGCTCGGACAGCTCATGCAGGAGATGCGGTGTGCTGTCGTCGTGCAGGGCGTGCACGGCGTCGAGACGCAGACCGTCGACGTGGAAGTCACGCAGCCACATCAGGGCGTTCTCGATGATGTACTCGCGCACGGCCGGTTCATCGAGGTTCACCGAGTCGCCCCACGCGGTGTGCTCGCCTTCGCGCAGGTAGGGGCCGAACTCGGGCAGGTAGTTGCCGCTCGGGCCGAGGTGGTTGTAGACCACGTCCTGGATCACCGCGATGCCGCGCGCATGAGCGGAATCGACGAACCGCTGATACGCGGCCGGGCCCCCGTACCCCTCGTGCACGGCGTACCAGAGCACGCCGTCGTATCCCCAGTTCCACTCACCACTGAACGCGTTGACCGGAAGAAGCTCGACATGGGTGATGCCGAGCTCGACGAGGTGATCGAGGTGCCCGGCGAGCGAGTCGAGTGTCCCCTCGGGCGTGAACGTGCCGACGTGCAGCTCGTAGATCACACCGCCGTCGAGCCGCCGTCCGCTCCAGCCGGTGTCGGTCCACTCGAAGCGGGCGGGGTCGAACAGGGCCGAGGGCCCGTGCACGCCTCGAGGCTGCCGGCGCGACCGAGGGTCGGGGCGCAGCTCGGTGCTGTCGCCGAGCAGAAAGCCGTAGCGCTCGCCCTCGGCCATCGCCACATCCGTGCGCCACCACCCGGACCCGTCATCCGCCGGGTCGAGATCGTGCTCCGAGATCGTCGTGCAGGCGGGGGTGAGACGCCGCAGCTGCACTCTGTCGACGCGCGGAGCCCAGACCGAGATCATCGCTCATCCACCAGGAGCGCCACCGGATAGGTGTCGAGAAGGTCGGCGAGACGGATCGGCCCACGGTCGAACCGACGCCCCGTGATCGCGTCGGTCGCGGGCAGCTCCCGGCGCAGCAGCACCGTGTCGCCCCAGCCGCCTCGACGGGCGAGTCCTGCGGGCAGACGCGTCGCGACGGCGAGCACGCCGCCCCGGTCCATGGCGACCGCATGATCCGATGCCTCCCCGGCGACGCCACCGGGGCGATACCGGTAGAACAGCTCGCGGTTGTCTCTGCGCAGACGCAGCGCGCGAGAGGTGACGAGCATCTTCGCGAGACCCGAGTCGTCGACAGGGGGGAGGACGCCGCGGGCGACGTCCTCATCGAGTCGCCGGAGCATCGCCGATCGTTCGGCGAAGTCCACAGGCCGCCGGTTGTCGGGGTCGACGAGGGAGTGATCCCACAGTTCGGTGCCCTGATAGACGTCCGGCACACCGGGGGCTGCGAGCTGCAGAAGCTTGGCGGACAGCGAGTTCACCCGGCCGTGATCGACGATCTCGGCCACGAACCCCTCGAGGATCGCGCGGGCGTCTCCGTTCGCCGCGTTCGCGATCGATTCGATGCCCTTCTCGAACTCGAGGACGGGATGCTGCCATCCGGTCGACTCCGCGGCTTCGCGCGCCGCCTTCAGGCCGTACGCGAGCAGTCGCTCCGATGAGATCGGCCAGGCTCCCACCGCCGCCTGCCAGAGCAGAGAATCGAGGGGGCCGTGTCCGGTCGACGCGACGGCCCGAAGATCGGTCAGGGCCTCGGCCCATCGATCCGGAACCTCTGCGAGCACCGAGAGGCGTGCGCGGACGTCTTCGGATCGCTTCGTGTCGTGGGTCGACAGTGCGGTGAGAGAGTGCGGCCACGACGCCAGCCGCGCTCGCTGCGCGTCATGGAACCCGTCGACCGAGACGGAAGTGATCGACGGGTCGCCGCCGACCTCCGTCAGGGTTCCGAGGCGGGTGTGGCGGTAGAACGCGGTGTCCTCGACGCCCTTCGCCATGACGGCGCCCGTCACCTGCGGAAAGCGCTCCGACACCTCGAGAGTCGTGTCGAGCAGCAGGGGCGTCAGCTCGGCGATCGATGCCGCCAGGTCGGGTCGTCGTCGGGAGGCGTCGTCGATCGCGTGCCGCAGGTGCTCGCGCCCCGCCGGCAGATACGCCCTGTAGACGGGGAAGCTGGCGACGATCTCGGCCAGCGCATCCTCGGCGCCGACCACACCGAACGGCAGCGCCCGCACCAGGCGGCGCACCTCGGACTGCAGCAGCTCGTCGGCGATCATCCGCTTGGTCGTATGGATCAGGTCGTGCCACGGCTCCGCTGCGGGCAGACCAGTCTCCGTGCGCAGCCGCGCGTCGAGTCGGTCGAGCGCTGCGACTCCGTCGCCGTTTATCAGGACGCGGTCGATCTCGCCCATCGCGTTGTATCCGGTCGTGCCGTCGGTGCGCCACCACGAGGGCAGCTGCTCGCCGGGCTCGAGGATCTTCTCGACGACCGTGTATGCGCCGCCGGTGATGTCCGCGAGTCGCTCGAGGTAGCCGCCGGGGTCTGTCAGTCCGTCGGGGTGGTCGACCCGCAGGCCGTCGGCCAGACCGTCGGTGATCCACCGTGCGATCTCGACATGCGACTCGTCGAAGACATCGGGGATCTCGACGCGGATGCCGGCGAGCTCAGAGACGGCGAAGAAGCGGCGGTAGTCGAGGTCGGTGTTCTGGTCTTCCCAGAACCGCAGCTCGTAGTGCTGGGCCTCCAGGAGCCTCGGCAGGTCTTCCGCGAACTCACCGGAGCCCGGCGCCAACGGCAGCACATGGTCGAAGTACGACAGCGTTCCGTCGGGGGCGTCGTCGGCGGGAGTGGTGTCGACCACGATGTCACCGGACTCGAGGACCTCTGAGAGCGACGAACCCAGGATCGGCAGACGCACCCGCCCCTCCGACAGTCGCCGGTCGATGTCGAACGCCACCGCGTGACGTGACGTGCGTCCGAGTCTCAGCAGATCCCACCACCAGACGTTGGCGCGGGGGATCGCCACGCCGACGTGGTTCGGCACGATGTCGACGAGGATGCCGAGTCCGGCTGCTCGCGCGGCGGCGGCGAACCGCTTCAGGCCGTCGGGGCCGCCGCGGTCGTCATCCACGCGGGAGTGATCGACGACGTCGTAGCCGTGGTCCGACCCGGGCACGGCGGCCAGGAGCGGTGACAGGTAGGCCCACGACGCCCCGAGATCGGCCAGATACGTCGTGACCGATGCCGCGTCGTCGAGGGTGAAGCCTGAGCGGATCTGCAGACGGTAGGTCGAGAGCGGGCGATACGTCATCGAGGCAGCTCCGGGGTGGGGGCCGGCGCCGGGGCCTCGGCCTGCTCCGTCTGAATGCGCAGCGACGCTTCGACCGAATTGTCCGTCGACACCACCGTCCGGTCGACGTCACGCAGCACGAGGAGCGAGTGGGCCTCGAGCGGGACTGACGCACCCGGATCCAGCGATCCGCCGTCCGCTCGCTCGCCCGCGGTGTCGATCATGACCTCCCACGCATGGCCGTGCCGCTCATCGGGCAGCGCGAGCTCGACGGCATCCGTGCCGCTGTTGAAGTAGACGAGGAAGTTCTGATCGGTGACGGGGCGACCACGTCGGTCCTTCTCGCGGATGCCCTGACCGTTGAGGAAGACCCCGATCGCGAGACCGAATCCGGAATCCCAGTCCTCCGGTTCCATGCGGCGGCCATCCGGACGCAGCCAGACGACGTCGGGCACGCGCTCGCCGTCGTCCGACCGCACCGGACGCCCGTCGAAGAAGCGGCTGCGTCGGAACGTCGGGTGGTCGCGGCGAAGCCTGGCCACCGCTGCGGTGAACTCCACGAGCGGCAGGTCGGCCGATTCCCAGTCGACCCAGGTGAGCTCGTTGTCCTGTGCGTAGCCGTTGTTGTTGCCGTCCTGGCTGCGGCCGAGCTCGTCGCCGTGCGCGATCATCGGCACTCCCTGCGACAGCAGTAGCGTCGCCAGGAAGTTGCGCTGCTGACGAGCGCGTATGCGGTTGATCCCCTCGTCCTCGGTAGGACCCTCCGCGCCGTGGTTGTCGGAGCGGTTGTGGGACTCTCCGTCGTTGTTGTCCTCGCCGTTCGCGTCGTTGTGCTTCTCGTTGTAGGACACAAGGTCGCGCAGTGTGAAGCCGTCGTGCGCGGTCACGAAGTTGATCGACGCCACAGGGCGGCGACCGGAGTGCTCGTAGAGGTCGGCCGACCCGGTGAGGCGGGAGGCGAACTCGCCCAGCGCCTGAGGCTCGCCACGCCAGAAGTCGCGCACCGTGTCGCGGTACTTGCCGTTCCACTCCGTCCACTGCGGGGGGAAGTTGCCGACCTGATATCCGCCCGGACCGACGTCCCACGGCTCGGCGATGAGCTTCACCTGCGAGACGATCGGATCCTGCTGCACGAGCTCGAAGAAGGCTGCCAGTCGATCGACGTCGTAGAACTCGCGCGCGAGGGTCGAGGCGAGGTCGAAGCGGAAGCCGTCGACGTGCATCTCGGTCACCCAGTACCGCAGTGAGTCCATGATCAGCTGCAGCGCATGCGGGTTGCCCGCGTTGAGGCTGTTCCCTGTGCCGGTGTAGTCGGTGTAGTAGCGGCGGTCCTCTTCGAGGCGGTAGTACGCCTCGTTGTCGATGCCCCGCATCGAGAGCATCGGCCCCATGTGGTTTCCCTCGGCGGTGTGGTTGTAGACCACGTCGAGGATGACCTCGATGCCCGCTGCATGGAGCGCGCGCACCATGGCCTTGAACTCCTGCACCTGCTGACCGTGCTGCCCGCTGGAGGAGTAGTCGTTGTGCGGCGCGAAGAACGCGAGGGTGTTGTAGCCCCAGTAGTTCGAGAGGCCCTTCTCTTCGAGCGTCGAGTCGTAGATGAACTGGTGCACCGGCATCAGCTCGATCGCGGTGACTCCGAGGTGCACGAGATGCGCGATGACCGACGGGTGACCGATCGCCGCATATGTGCCGCGCAGCTCCTCGGGGACATCGGGGTGCAGCTGCGTGAGTCCCTTGACGTGCGCCTCGTAGATCACGGTCTGCGCGTAGGGGATCTTCGGAAGGCGGTCGCCCGCCCATTCGAAGAACGGGTTCACGACCACGCCCTTCACCATCGTCGCGCCGGAGTCCTCGTCGTTGCGGGAATCGGGGTCGCCGAAGTCGTAGCCGAACAGCGGCTGTCCCCACTCCACACGACCTGCGACCGACTTCGCGTAGGGGTCGAGAAGGAGCTTGTTCGGGTTGAATCGCTTTCCCTGGGCGGGGTCGTAGGTGCCGTGCACGCGGTATCCGTACAGCTGCCCCGGCTGAACCGAGGGCAGATACCCGTGCCACACGTACGCGTCGACCTCTTCGAGCGCGATCCGCTCTTCGTTGCCGTCGTCATCGAACAGGCACAGCTCGACCTTCTCGGCGCCTTCGCTGAACAGGGCGAAGTTCGCGCCCTGGCCATCGAAGGTCGCACCGAGCGGGTAGGGGGAACCGGGCCAGATCTCGCGGCTCACTGAGCGCGCCGCTTCGAGACGGCGCGGTGCAGAACAGTCCGCACAGCGTCGTGGAAGTCATACACCTGAGCGATCTCGTCGGCGTGATGATAGGGGTGGCCCACGTAGCAGACGAAGACCGGATGCACGTGCTCGACGTATCCGACGGGACCTTCGTGGAGCACGACGTACCGATCGAGGTCGACACGTTCGTAGAGGGGCTCGGCCGGCGTGGAGGCTGTCGTGGGAGCCTGGCCGTCGGCGGGCTTGTGGTCATGCGCGGTATGGGTCTTCGCAGTCATGAGGGCTCCTGTTCTGTTGATGGGGTCCACGCTAAGAGATCCGAGCTCACAGGGAAATACCATTGCCTCCGCGCGAGGAACGCGCTATGTCGTGAGTACGCGTGGTGGCCGTGCAACCACCCCGCGGCCACCTGCGAGAATGGAAGCCCCGTGCCGATCCCGAACCGAGGAGCTCCCGTGCAGTACATCTCCACCCGAGGCGGCATGCAGCCGCTGCCGTACTGCGAGACCCTGCTCGAAGGGCTCGCGACAGACGGCGGGCTCGCCGTGCCCGAGACCATGCCGACGGTCGACGGTGAGACTCTCGAGCGCTGGCGGGCGCTGACCTACCCGCAGCTCGCGACCGAGGTGCTCGCGTTGTTCGCGACGGACATCCCCCGTGTCGATCTCGCGCGCATGACCGCGGCGGCATACGACCAGTTCCCCGAAGAGGTCGTGCCGCTGCGCTCGATCGATGACGACCTCACGCTCGTGGGTCTCTCCGAGGGCCCGACGCTGGCGTTCAAGGACATGGCCATGCAGTTCCTCGGCCAGGTCGTCGAGTACGCGCTGGAGCGCAAGGGCTCCGTCCTGAACATCCTCGGCGCGACCTCCGGAGACACGGGATCGGCTGCCGAGCACGCGCTGCGCGGCAAGGACCGCATCTCGGTCTTCATGCTGTCTCCGAAGGGACGCATGAGCGCGTTCCAGCGTGCGCAGATGTTCTCGCTCGCCGACGAGAACATCCACAACATCGTGGTCGACGGCGTGTTCGACGACTGCCAGAACCTCGTCAAGTCGCTCGCGGGCGATCTCGACTTCAAGCGGGCCCAGCACCTCGGCGCCGTCAACTCGATCAACCTCGCCCGCATCACCGCTCAGGTCGTCTACTACTTCTGGGCATGGCTGCGCGCGACGGATGCCGGCGGCTGGACCGAGGTCTCGTTCACCGTGCCGTCGGGGAACTTCGGCAACATCCTCTCGGGGTTCTTCGCGAAGCAGATGGGCCTCCCGATCCGTCGGCTCGTGCTCGCCGCCAATGAGAACAACGTGCTCGACGAGTTCTTCCGCACCGGTGTCTACCGGCCCCGCAGCGCGGCGCAGACGCTCGCCACCTCGAGCCCGTCGATGGACATCTCGAAGGCCTCGAACCTCGAGCGCTTCATCTTCGAGCTCGTCGGGCGCGATGCCGCACGCGTGGTCAAGGCCTGGCAGGATCTCGACACCCAGGGCTTCTTCGATTTCACCGCCGACCTGGCTCGTTTCGTCGACGAGTTCGGCATCGTCAGCGGCACCTCGACCCACGCCGACCGACTCGCGACCATCAAGGCGGTCTACGAGGCGACGGGCGACATCATCGACCCTCACACCGCGGACGGGGTCAAGGTCGCCCGCGAGAATCTCGAATCGGGTGTGCCGATGCTCGTGCTCGAGACCGCGAAGCCGCAGAAGTTCGCCGAGACGATCCGCGAGGCGATCGGCGTCGAGCTCGAGTACTCCTCGGAGCTGCGCGCCATGCTCGATGCTCCGCAGCACCGGACCGAGATGGCAGACGATGAGCAGGAGCTCCGTGCGTTCATCGAAGCGAAGGCCCTGAGCTGAGCTGAGTCGAGCCGCCCCGTGGCGACCCGGGCGACCTGACACCACGAAGACCCCCTCCTGCGGACGCCCGCAGGAGGGGGTCTTCGCAGTCAGCGGATCGGCAGCATGCGACTCACTCGGGGTCGCCGTGCAGCATCCATGGGATCCCGAATCGATCGACGAGCATCCCGAAACTGCCGCCCCACGGCGCGGCGTCGAGCGGCATAGTGACCGCCGCGCCGTCCGACAGCGCATCCCAGACCTGCTGCGTCTTCTCCTGCGTATTGCCGCTCAGGGAGACCGAGAACCCCTGAGGCGGCTCGAAGGGGATGCCGTCGGGGGTGTCCGACGCCATCAGCACCAGGCCGTCGGGCGTCGTGAGCTGCGCGTGCATCACGAGGTCGTTCTGATCGGGGTTCTGCACCATGTCGGGGAACTCGCCGAACACGGTGATCTCGAGGTCCCCGCCGAGGATGCCCTGATAGAACTCCATCGCCTGTCTCGCTTCGGTGCGGAACGAGAGATACGGATTGAGTGTTGCCATGACTGCCCCCAGCTCTGTCAGGCAGGGCCCTCGTCGGCCCCGCTGCGGCTCATTCTGCGCTGGGGGTCGGACATCCGCAAGAGCGGCGTCGTCGCTCAGTCGGGGAGCGCCTTCACCGCCGCGGTCAGCACCTGAGGCACGGTCGGCACGCCTTCTGCCCGGAAGACCTCCGCACCCGCGGCATCGCGGATGATGACCGTGGGGGTGAACCGGATGTCGAGCGCCTCCGCCGCATCCGGCTCGGATGCGACGTCGATCTCGGTGACGGTCGCATCGGGAAGGTAGCGCACCGCATCAGCCACGACCGCACGGGTTCGAGAGCAGGCGCCGCAGAACGCGGATGTGACCAGCGTGAGTTCCATCGCTCTCCTCTCGGCTCTCGATGTGCAACCCGGCGCCGGCTCGTCGTGTTCCCGGATCGAGGTCAGAACTCGGTGCGCTTGACGAGACCCCGATTCGTGCGGATGTGCTCGTAGTCCCACTGCACGACCCGTGACTCCGACAGCCAGACGGCGAGACGGTCGGTGTCGATCTCCGAGACGTCGACGAACCTCGCCTCGGCCGCCTCGAACGATCCGGACGCGACGAGTCCGGGCTCGGCGAACGACTGGCCACTCCAGAACATCAGTCGCACGGCATCCTTCAACCGGTCGTATCCCACGATCGGATTGCCGTCGAGGAACCAGACGGGGTGCGCGTGCCACACCTTGGCGGACGCCTCGGGAAGCCCCCGGTCGATCTCGTCGGCGAGGCGCTCGCAGATCTCGCGATCTTCGGGGGTGAGTCTCCGGTGATAGTCGTCGATCTCTGGCGCGCGGGTCATGGTGCGAGTATGGCCCGTGCGGAGGCCGCCGTCGAGGATCAGGTGCGAGTCGTCGTGGACCGAGGATGCAGCAGACCGGAGAGCGCACCGAGCGCAGCACCGACGAGGGTGTCGACGATACGTTCCCACGCGACGTCCATCGAACCGATCTCGCCGGTCGCCGCACCCGTCAGCAGCAGCACGAGCGGGGTGATGAAGACGAGAGCAAGGGCGTAGTGGCGCACCACGACGAGCTCGATCGTGAACTGCAGGGCGCCGAGAAGCAGCGCCAGCCAGAGACCCGAGGGATGCAGCAGGGCGAGAAGCGCGTAGACCCCCGCGCCGACGACGGTCCCGAGCATGCGGTGCAGTCCGCGCTGCACGGCGGCGCGGCGGGCGGCTGCCACGCCGATCACAGCGACGGCCGATCCGACGATCCAGTACGTGCGCGTCGGGTCGATCACCAGCCCGAGCAGCACGCCGATGATCGCGACGATCGCCACCCGGATCAGCAGCATGCGTGAATCGGCCGTGAACGCGGGCCCCGGCAGCAGCTCACGCAGCGGCCTGGCCGAGACCGAATGCGCACGGGGGAGCAGAAGCGGCGCCATCGCGACCAGATAGGAGAAGACGCATCCCGCCGCGAGCGCGGCGATGTAGACCATCGGTGCGATCGGTGAACTGACGATCACATGAGCCGAGAGGCCGAAGACCAGCACGAAGAAGAGGGGCCCCGGTGGACCGAGCCGGAAACCGAACGCCAGAGCCGCGCTGACGACCGCGACGACCACGACGCCGATGCTCACGAGCCAGGCGTTCGCGGAGGCAGCGACTCCGAGTGCGGCGCTGGTGATCAGGCCCGCGGCGACGAAGGGCAGGATCCTGGCCCGTTCGACCACAGGAGCGGTGCCGGCGAAGAGGACCGTGAATGCGCCCGACGCCGCGATGTAGCCGAGCGAGGGCTGACCGATCATGGTCATGACGGCGATCGGCACCGCGATGCCCAGCGCTGCCTGGGTGGCGAGGTGCCAGCGCGGACCGCGCTTGGGTGCCAGGGCGAACAGGCTCATCCTTCTATTGTCTCGCGGTGCCGAGGACCCGCGGGACGCGGCTGAGCCCTTCCGCTGCGTCCGGAGTGCCGGTGGGAGGCAACGAGCCCGGCGCTACGATGGCCGACGTGACAGAACCTCGCCCCGGAATCGCCGAACGCCTCTCGCAGATGATCCGGCTGCCGACCGTGTCGGCGGAGCTGGAGGAACGCGGATCCGAGCCGTTCGAGGCGTTCGTCGCGTTGATCGCCGACCTCTACCCGCTCGTTCACGAGCACCTCGCGCTCGAGCGGCATACCGATTTCGGGCTGCTCTTCCGCTGGTCGGGCAGAGAGGCTGTGGCCGACGGGCCGGTCGTGCTGATGGCGCATTACGACGTCGTCCCGGTGGATGAGAGCGATGCATGGACGCACCCCCCGTTCGAGGGCGTGATCGCCGACGGGGTGGTCTACGGGCGCGGGGCTCTCGACGACAAGGGTCCGCTGATCGTCGTGCTCGAGGCGGTCGAGAATCTGCTCGCCGACGGGTTCGTCCCCGCGCGAGACGTCTACCTCTCATTCGGAGGCAATGAAGAGACCTTCGGTCGAGCGGCCGAGGAGATCGCGCGGGTGCTGCGCGAGCGCGGCATCATCCCGTGGCTCGTGGTCGACGAAGGCGGCGCGGTCGTCGACGCCCCACTGCCTTTCGTACCGGGCCGAGCGGCGATGATCGGCGTCGGGGAGAAGGGTGTGATGACCCTGACCCTCTCGGCGCGCGGCGAGGGCGGCCACGCGTCGGCTCCACCCTCTCTGACCGCCGTCCGGAGGGTGGCGAGAGCCGTCGATCGGCTCGGGCCGCGGACGTTCCGACCACGGCCCTCGAAGGCGATCGGGCGGATGCTGTCGCAGCTCGGCGCTCAGACGCCCGGTCCGGCGCGACATCTGCTGCGCCTGCTCGGATCCGCGCCGCTGCTGACCGGTCAGCTGTTCGCCGCGCTCGGCGGTGAGCCCGCCGCTCTCGTGCGCACGACCGTGGCCCCGACGATGCAGTCGGGTGGCACGGCGGCGAACGTCCTCCCCTCGCAGGCGTCGGCGACCGTGAATCTGCGCATCGCTCTGGGCGAGACGACGCAGCAGACCGTGCTGCGGGTGCGTCGGCGCATCCGGGATCCGCTGGTCACGGTCCGCGTCGAGGAGGCGAGCGAACCGTCACCCGAATCTGCGACCGACAACGCCCAGTTCGCGGTGCTCGCCGACGCGCTCGCGGTCTCGCACCCCGGGGTCCCCGCCGTGCCGTACGTGATGATGGCGGCGACGGACTCCCGCCACTTCCACCGTTTCGCGCCGGCCGTCTACCGCTTCGCACCGATCGACATGTCGAACGCGCAGCGGGCGTCGATCCATGGCGTCGATGAGAACGTCGAGATCGCTGCGCTCGAGCGGGGGGAGCGGTTCCATCGGGCTCTCCTCGAGCGGCTAGGGTGATCTCACCCCTTCGAGGGCGTCTCGGCGCCCGAGTCAGCCCTTTCACCGAGGAGCCGCGATGACGCGCACCCGCACTCTGGGAACCCTCGCCACCGTCGTCGGCTTCCTCGCCTTCGTCGAGTTCACCAGCGGCGTGCTGCAGGGCTATTACACGCCCATGCTCACCGACATCGCGCGGCATCTGGGAATCCACGACGCCGACGTGAACTGGCTCGAGGGCACGCAGCTCATGCTCTCGGCTCTCGTCGTGCCGGCGTTCGCGAAGCTCGGCGACATGGTCGGCCACAAGCGGATGCTGTTGATCTCGACGGCGCTGACCGCCGCCGCGGCACTCGTGCTGCCGTTCACGGACTCCTTCCCCGTGTTCCTGATCGGCTGGACGCTGATGGGGTTCTACGTCGTCTGGCTGCCGCTCGAGATCGCGCTCATCTGGTCGCGCTCACGCCGGATGGAGGGACGCTCCTCGATCACGGCGAAAGCGGCAGGGCTGCTGGTGGCGGCGCTCGAAGGCGGCGCGATCATCGGTGCTCTCGTCGGCGGCGCGCTGATCGATGTCCTCCCGCTGACGGTCGTCCTCCTCATTCCCGCGGTGCTGATCGTCGTCTGCTTCTTCGTGATCCTGTTCGGGGTGAAGGAGTCGCCCGATCCGACCGGCGGCGTGTTCGACACGGTCGGCGTCGTGCTGATCTCGCTCGCCCTGATCTGCTTCACCGGCGGGCTGAGCCTGCTCCGTCTCGAGGGCGGACTCGTCAACCCCTGGTCATGGGCGGTGGTCGTGCTCGGCCTCCTGCTCGTCATCCCGTTCGTGCTCTGGGAGCTGCGCTGCGATGACCCTCTCATCGACGTGCGCATGTTCCGCTCACCGGCCCTCGGGCCTGTGTTCCTCACCGCCGGCCTGTTCGGAGTGAGCGTTCTCGGGGCCCAGGCGCCGCTGTCGACGTTCGCGCGCACCGATCCGGGTGTCTACGGCTATGGACTCGGAACGACGGGTTTCGCGACGTCGCTCATCATCGGGCTGTATCTGATCGCGATGATCGCTGGCGCACTGCTGTTCCCGCTCGTCGCTCGACTGGTGAGCCCGCGGATCACTCTCATGGGCGCGTCTCTCCTCGTCGGCATCGGGTTCCTGCTGTTCCTGCCTTTCCATGACTCCTATGTGCAGGTGGTGACCAACATGGTCATCGTCGGACTCGGCTCCGGCGCTCTCGTGGCGGCTCTCCCCGCGGCGGCTGCGTCGGCGGCGCCCGCGACGCAGACCGGTGTCGCGACGGGGCTCACCAACTCGGTCAAGACGGTCGGCGGAGCGATCGCCTCGTGCATCTTCGGGATCGCACTGCTCAACGGCGTGAGCGGAGCGGTCGAGGGCACCGCAGGGTCATTCGCCGGCTACGTCACGGTCTGGGTGGTCTGCGGCGTGACGGCGCTCGTCGCCGCCGCGATCCTCGTCTTCGTTCCCAAAGAGGCTTTCACCGACCGGACGGATGCCGAGGCCGTCGCCACCCCGATCGCCTGACGTCAGCCCGGATCGAGGCCGAGGACCCGCGAGATCTGAGGCCAGGCCTGCGCGCCGAGCGCTGCATCCGCGCGCGGTGTGCCGCCCCGAGCCATGTGCATGCCGCCGGCCGCGGCGGCCTCGCCGGGCAGGAGCAGACGATGCCCTGCATCCGGATGCTGGACGATCGTCGTGCTTCTGCCATGGGCATGTCGGCGCTGTGAGATCGCCGTCGTGAACGCGGTGCTCGGCCAGACGCGGTCGTCGCCTCCGGCGATCAGCAGCAGATCGCCGGAGATCCGCTCGACGGGAATCGTCGCCGCAGCAGTGAGTGCCGGGTCGAGGGTCAGGCTCGTCGAGTACAGCGAGAGGTACTCCGGCGGATCGCTCATCGGCGTCCATGCCGGATCGAACTCGACCGCCGGCAGCGGAGAACCGCCCAGAGTCCAGTGCGAGGACCAGCGGCCCTCCGCCAGCCCGGACCAGACGACGGACGACGGGGAGACGGCGATGGTCGCGTCGATCTCGACGGTGGAGGCGGTGACGAGGGCCGCCTCGGCGCCGAACGACGTTCCGAAGATCGCCACGCGATCGTGATCTCGTCGCAGCAGCTCGATCTGATCGATGAACATCTCGATCGGCACCTCATGGGGCGCCGGTCGCTGGCCGATGCCGCCGAACCAGCGGATCGCTCGCACCCGAGTGCCCCGATGGCCGAGCAGATCGGCGCGAGCGGACTCGAGGCGCCCACTCGAACCCGCGAGCAGCAGCACGGCTGTGCCGCAGGGGCGCTCGGGGAATGCGTCGTAGACGTCATCCGAGGCGATGGACGAAGGCATGAGGTGGTGGGCCGATGTCAGTCGCGGTCGAGCCCGAACGAGCGCTTGACCACGGCCTGCATGTCGCGGTCGAGTCCGTCGATGCGCGTGCTCACGGTGTCGAAGCGGGCGTTCATCTCGCCGCGGAGTCCGCCGATCTGGGCGTTCATCTCGCCGCGGAGACCCCCGATCTGGGCGTTCATCTCGTTGCGGAGGCCACCGATCTCGGTGCGGACGACCCGGATGAACAGTGTGGAGACGACGGTCAGCATGCCGAACATGAGCGCGGTGAAACACCCGATCATGGTCCAGATCTGCGCGTCGGTCATGAGGTGCACCATGTCATCCTCGCATCGTTCCACGCCGAGCAGCGGAATGGAGGTCGCTGTATACCGTCATCCCGAGCAGTGGGAGGAACTGCTAGTCGCAGGGTGGTCGTGCAGGAGGGGTGGGCGGGGAATCCTCATCACTCGCCCACCCCCGTGCTCAGTCGCCCTTGACGTTGACGAGCTGACGCAGTGCTGCGCCCACCGCAGCTCGCGGATGTACCGGGTGAACTCGGGAGTGCCTTCGACGAGGTACGCGAGGTCGGGGTCGGGCAGCTCGATCCACCACTGCTTTGCCAGCCGCTGCGCGACGGCGATGTGGTGACCGGCGATCCGGTTGCCGACGCCTCGAGAACCCGAGTGCAGGAAGAGCCACACGCGGTCGAGCGGCAGTCAAGCGGAATCGTGCGGGGGGTTGTGCATGAACTCGACGCGGATGCCGTCGGCATCCTCGACGAAGGAGGCGTAGTAGCGGTCGGTGTACCGCGGGTACTCCTTCGGGTCTCGGACGGCCGTCCATCCGGCATCGAGCGCCACTGCATGCAGGCGATCCACCTCATCGCGCGAGGGCATGGCGAACGCGATGTGCTGCCAGCCGACCCGGCCGTGGCGGTGAGGGCCGGAGTCCTCATCCCATGCGTACAGGATGATCTCTGTCTCGTCGCCGTTGTTCCACGAGATGGAATGGTCGTCTTCGCCGCCGCTCACGTAGCCGAGCGCCATGAGCACGGGGTGGAACTGGGCTCTGCCCCGTTCGAGGTCGTCGACGGTGATGCCCAGATGATCCAGAAGTGCCATGCGTCCAGTCTTCCAGTCGAGGCACGCGCGGCACTAGTGCGGCGCGTGGTACTCGGCTTCGCCGCGCTTCCAGTAGCCCTTGACCACGGCGTTCGCGGAGTCGATGCCCCAGCGGTCCAGCAACGCGCGTCCCGGTTTGACGATCGACTGTTCGGCCGCGATGAACACGAACGGGTCGTCGCCGATCGCATCTTCCACCGCCAGGTCGTCGAGGAACGAGATGAGCGCGGAGCCAGAGGGAGCATCGCCGCGATGCAGCCATTCGATGTCGACAGGGGCTTCGATGTCGATCTCACGCCCGGCCGAGACCGTCTCGACCACGATTCGAGCGGCGACGCCGGCGGGGATGAGCGCCGCGAAGCGTCGGATGGCGGGGATGGCCGTCTCGTCTCCGGCGAGCAGCCAGGAGCCGGGGGTGCCGTTCAACACTGCCGACCCGCGGGGCCCGCCGACGCCGATCGATGACCCGAGAGCAGCAGTCGCCGCCCAGGGGGCTGCGACACCCGAGTCGCCGTGCACGGCGAACTCGACGTCCAACCAGTCCGCGCCCCAGGCCAGAGGTGTGTACTCACGACTCGGTGCAGCCCGCATCTCCTCGACCGATCCCACCGGGCCGGAGGGGAAGAACAGACGCATGTGGTCGTCGGAGCCCGGGGAGTCGAAGCCCTCGAGGTCGCCGCCCGTGAGGCGCACACGCACGAAGTCGGGTGCCAGCCATTCCCGGGCGCTCAGCGTGACGGTGCGGAAGCGCAGATCGAGGCCTCGGCGCTCGATGGAGAAGCCGGATTTCGTATCGCTCATAAAGTAAGGCTAACCTATCTTGGAGGCGGAGTTAGGGGAGCCTAACTCCGCCTGTCCTGCGCCGCCCGCGCGCACTCACCACCGCAGAACAGGAGTCTCTCCATGTCCATGCCCAGAATCCTCAGCGCCACGAGCGTCGGTCTCGTCGGCCTTCTCGCCCTCGCGGGCTGCGCCTCCGGAGCCGAAGCCGAGCCGGCCGAGACCGCCCCGGCCGCCGACTCGGTCACGATCGAGGACAACACCGGATCGCACGAGATCGCCACGCCTCCCGCATCCGTGGTCGCACTGGACAACCGCACGTTCCAGACGCTCTCCGACTGGGGAGTCGAGCTCTCGGCCGGTGCGGTCGCGCTCATGCCCGACACGGTGTCGTACCTCGACGACGACTCGATCGTCGACATCGGCCTGCACAGCGAGCCCGACCTCGAGGCGATCGTCGCCGTCGAACCCGACCTCATCATCAGCGGACAGCGCTTCACGCAGCACAACGAGGCCATCGCCGAACTCGTGCCTGAGTCGACGATCATCGATCTCGAGCCTCGCGAGGGCGAGCCCTTCGACGACGAGCTCAAGCGACAGGTGACCGTGCTCGGCGAGATCTTCGGCAAGCAGGACGAGGCGCAGTCACTGGTCGACGATTTCGACGCGGCGGTGGAGCGGGCGAAGGCCGCCTACGACGACGCCGACACCGTCATGGCCGTGAACACCTCGGGCGGCGAGATCGGGTATCTGGCACCGACCGTGGGCCGCTCGCTCGGACCGATCTACGACATCCTCGGCCTGACCCCGGCGCTCGAGGTCGCCGATGCCTCGGACGACCATCAGGGCGACGACATCTCGGTCGAGGCGATCGCCGCCTCGAACCCCGACTGGCTTCTCGTGCTCGACCGCGACGCCGTGTTCGCCGCAGAGACCCCCGACTACGTGCAGGCATCCGAGATCCTCGAGAGCTCCGAGGCGCTCGCCGGCGTCACGGCAGTCGCTGACGAGCAGATCGTCTACATGCCCACCGACACCTACCTCAACGAGGGCATCCAGACGTACACGACGTTCCTGAACGACCTCGCCGACGCCCTCGAGGCCGCCCAGAAGTAGTCCGCTCGGCGGCATCCGCTCGAGGGCGGATGCCGCCGGCCGGCGTCTCACGATGTCTCGCACCGCGTTCTCCACCGAGCCGCCCCGGTCTGCCGGGCGGCTCTTCGACGTCAAGCTCCTCGTCGGCATCCTCGTCGTCCTCGCACTTCTCGTCGTGTCCCTGTTCACAGGCGTCTACGACATCGCGGGAGCCGCCGACGGTGCCGAGATGTTCCAGATCACCCGGGTCCCGCGCACGATAGCCCTCGTGCTCGCGGGTGCCGCCATGGCGATGGCGGGGCTGGTGATGCAGCTCCTCACTCAGAACCGCTTCGTCGAGCCGACCACCACCGGCACCACCGAATGGGCGGGCCTCGGTCTGCTGATGGTCATGGTGCTCGTGCCGAACCCCTCGATCCCGCTGAGGATGGCAGGCGCCATCATCGCGGCCTTCATCGGCACCATGGTGTTCTTCGCCTTCCTGCGCCGCGTCTCGCTGAAGTCGTCTCTCATCGTCCCGATCGTCGGCATCATGCTGGGTGCCGTCGTCGGATCGGTGTCGACCTACTTCGCACTCGTGACCGACTCGCTGCAGGCCATCGGCGTCTGGTTCGCGGGCAGCTTCACATCGGTGCTCCGAGGGCAGTACGAGATGCTCTGGATCGTGGCGATCGTCGGAGTCGTCGTGTTCGTCGTCGCCGACCGTCTCACGATCGCCGGGCTGGGCGAGGAGATCGCGACGAACGTCGGGGTCGACTACAACCGGGTGATCCTGCTCGGAACAGTGCTCATCGCCGTCACCACGGGCGTGGTCACGGTCATCGTCGGCAACCTTCCCTTCCTCGGGCTGATCGTGCCGAACATCGTCTCGATGGTCCGCGGCGACGATCTGCGCAGCAACCTGCCGTGGGTCTGCCTGCTCGGCATCGCGATCGTCACCGTCTGCGACATCATCGGACGGACGATCATCGTGCCGTTCGAGGTGCCGGTGTCGCTGATCCTCGGCATCGTCGGCGCGATCGTCTTCATCCTGCTCCTGCTGAGGCAGCGTCGTCGTGGCTGAGGCGATCGCGGCCGGCACCCGCACCTCCGGATCCTTCACGACTCCGCGCGCGCGACGGCGATACGTCATCGTGCTCGGCATCCTCGTCGCCCTCTCCGTGGCCTTCGCCTTCGCTCTGCTCGCGTGGGAGAACCCGATGCCGATCGGATCACCCGGATTCTGGCGCATCGCGAAGCTGCGCGTGACGAACGTGACCGTGATGGCCGTGGTCGCCGTGGCGCAGGCGATCGCCACCGTGAGCTTCCAGACGGTCACCAACAACCGCATCATCACGCCGTCGATCATGGGATTCGAGTCGCTGTATCGCGTCGTGCAGACCACCACGGTGTATCTGTTCGGCGTCGCCGGTCTCGTGGCGATCCAGGGCGTCTGGCAGTTCGGCCTGCAGGTCGTCATCATGGTGGGGCTTGCGATGGTGCTCTACGGATGGCTGCTGTCCGGACGCTACGGCAACCTGCAGATCATGCTGCTCATCGGGATCATCATCGGCGGCGGTCTCGGAGCGATCTCGACCTTCATGCAGCGGCTGCTCACGCCCAGTGAGTTCGACGTGCTCGCGGCGCGACTGTTCGGCAACGTCTCGAACGCCGACGCGTCGTATCTGCCGCTCGCCATTCCGCTGTGCATCGCGGCCTCGGCGCTGCTCTGGATGAGGTCCCGGAGGCTGAACCTGCTCGCGCTCGGACCCGACGTGTCGCGTTCGCTCGGCCTCGACCACAAGCGCGAGCTCTTCATGGTTCTCTTCCTGGTCGCCGTGCTGATGGCGACATCGACCGCGCTGGTCGGTCCGATGACGTTCCTCGGATTCCTCGTCGCGACTCTCGCGTACCAGTTCGCCGACACGTACGATCATCGACTCATCTTCCCGGTGGCCGTGCTCGCGGCCTTCACGATCCTCGCCGGGGCCTATTTCGTCATGAAGAACGTCTTCTACGCGCAGGGGATGGTCTCGATCCTCATCGAGCTCGTCGGCGGAACCGTCTTCCTCATCGTCATCCTCAGAAAGGGCAGGCTGTGATCACACTCGAGGGCGTCCGCCGCGACTACAGCGACCAGGTCGCGATCGGCCCCGTGGATCTCCGGATCCCCGCCGGGGGCATCACGGCGCTGATCGGTCCCAACGGCGCGGGCAAGTCGACGCTGCTGACGATGATCGGTCGGCTCGGCGGCATGGACGCCGGGGCGATCGAGATCGCCGGATACGACGTCGCGACCACGAAGTCGAAGGACCTCGCCAAGATCGTCTCGGTGCTCCGCCAGGAGAACCACTTCGTCACGCGGCTCACCGTGCGCCAGCTCGTCGGTTTCGGGCGCTTCCCGCACTCGCAGGGCCGCTTGACCCGCGCTGACGAGGAGATCATCAGCGGGGCGATCGACTTCCTCGACCTCGGCGACCTGGAAGGGCGCTACCTCGACGAGCTCTCGGGAGGCCAGCGGCAGCGAGCCTACGTCGCGATGGTGCTGGCGCAGGACACCGAGTTCGTGCTGCTCGACGAGCCGCTCAACAACCTCGACATGAAGCATGCCGTGCAGATGATGAAGCACCTGCGTCGTGCGGCTGAAGAGCTCGGGCGCACGATCGTGATCGTCCTGCACGACATCAACTTCGCAGGTCATTACGCCGACCATATCTGTGCCATGAAAGACGGTGAGGTGGTGGAGTTCGGCCCTCCCTCCGCGATCATGACCGGTGAGGTGCTCACCCGCGTGTTCGACACGTCCGTGCAGGTGGTCGAGGGGCCCTCGGGTCCTCTCGCGGTGTACTACTGACGCTCAGAGCTCGACGCCGTGGTCCTCGTCGTTGACGCCGGCATTGCGGCCCCGGCGGGATTCGTAGCCGATGAACCAGCCCAGCCAGACGATCGCGGCGAGCAGGATGCCGAGCCAGACGTTCTGGAAGATCAGGCCGATCACGACACCGACGATGAGAAGACCTGCGGTGACGGAGAAGCGGAGTGCGTTGCGCGACATGGGCTCAGCCTAAAGGCGATCCGCCCGCCACGGGAGGTCAGCGAGTGCGGTGATCTTCGGGAGAGAGCCGTGGCCCTCGTCGGGGCTCGCTCACCCTGCTCGCGAAGATGAGGCGGATCACACGCTGCCGGTGCCCCGCCCACGGGGCGAGCAGGTCGAGCATCCCGTCGTCATCGGTGCGGTGGCCGGTGAGGGCGTATCCCACCTGATGTGCGAGGTGGTAGTCGCCGACGCTCACCGCATCCGGATCGCCGAGTGCCCGGATGCGCGTCTCGGCCGAGGTCCACACACCCACGCCGGGGAAGCTCGTCAGGACGCGGTCACGCTCGTCGCCGCCGGGTGCTGCCAGAAGCGCGCGGGAGATGCTGTCCGCCCGCTCGGCGACGCGCACGATGGTCTTCGACTGCGGCGGCTGCACCGCGACCCGATGCCAGTCCCACGAGGGGATGCGACGCCATTGCTCTGCGGTCGGGGCGGCGTGCATCGGCCGCGGGGTCGGACCGGGTGCGCGCTCGCCGAACTTCGTGACGAGCAGCCTCCAGGCGCGGAACGCCTCGAGACCCGTCACCTTCTGCTCGATGATGGCGCAGGCGAGAGCGTCGAACACGACACCGGTGCGAGCCAGGCGGATGCCGGGCGCACGGCGGGCCACCTCGGAGATCAGGGGATGGAGCGAGGGATCGAAACCCGACGGGTCGTCTCGGGCGCCGCACAGGTCGGGCACGGTGTCGAGTGCGTGCTCGGCTCCGCGGCCCCACGCGGTGGCCTTGATCTCTCCGCTCTGCGCGCGCAGCGCCAGCGTCGCAGGGCCGAGCGGAGTTCGGAGAGTGCGCCAGATCACCGGACCGTCGAAGACCATGGTGGGGTCCCCGGGGCCTCGCCGCAGCATGCCGACCGTCGCGCGGAGATCGACGGGTGCGGTCGGCCGATACACGGTCTCCCGCGGTGCGCTCTGAGAAGCCGCGTCGGCGGCTCCGGCATCCGCGGTCAGGGTCATGCGCCCCACGATACGTGGCGGGGCTGACACTCGGATCAGAAGCGGTCGGGCGAGGGTGTGCCGTGGCCGTAGCGGATGACGACGTCGGCGTGACGGTCGAAGCGGTAGCCGATGCCGCGCACGGTGCGGACGATGTCCTCGTAGCGCCCGAGCTTCGCGCGCAGACGCCGAACATGCACGTCGATGGTGCGCTCGCCGGGGGTCTCGTCGTCCTGCGCCTGCCACAGTGCGGAGACGAGTTCGCTGCGCTCGATCGTGCGTCCTTCGCGGAGCACGAGGTACTGCAGCAGCTCGAACTCCTTGTAGGTGAAGGCTGCGGATTCTCCGTCGATCAGGACGCGCTTGCGCGAGATGTCGACGACGACGCCGCCCTCCTCGTCGGTGGTCTCCTCCTCTGCGGCGGCCTTGGTGCGGGCGATCGCACCGGGCTCGTGCAGTGCGAGACGCACGACGTCGAGGTCGCGACCTCCCGAGCCGTGCGGGGCGAGCGCGACGGTGGCGTGCGTCTCGGCGCCGGGAGCGAGCTCGGCGAGAGTGCGACGCAGCGCGTCGACGAGGAGCGGGAGGCTGACTCCGGCTTCTGCGGCCTTGATCTCGTCGAGGCCGACATAGAGGGCGAAGCCGCGGGGCGAGCGGACAGCGGGAAGATCTGCATCGAGCGGGGCTGCGGCGGGCGCCGGAGCGGCGGTGCGGACGGCGGCGGTGGCGGCGGGACGCTCGAGAAGTGCGGTGTTCGACATGATGATGAAGTCCTCAGGACGTGAGCCGGGAAGAGGCTCTGATGCGTTGCATGAATGACCGGGCGAGCCGGAAGAGCGAGCAAAGGGTGGATGCTCGATGACCCATACCTCGCAGATCGCGAGAAGTCAGGTCAGACGGAGTGGCTGTTCGTTCAGCGACACATTCGGCAACACATGCCAACGCGACCGGGCATCATCATCCCGGCAGTCCTGTTCGCCTCCTGGGCGGACAAAGGGCTTGCGTTGGTAGTCATGGGGGGATTATGTCGGAAGAAGTCCGGGCGTGTCAAAACGGCCGACCGTGCCGGAGGCGGGCGTAACGTGGAGAGATGACCACTTCGACCCTCGCCGCAGGCTTCCTCCTCACCGATGAGAAGGACGCATCGCGGTACACGTTGATGAGAGACGGGCAGCTCGTGAGCGTGCTCGACTACCGCGACGACGGACACACGATCGCCCTGACGAGAGCCTTCACGATCCCCACTTTCCGCGGCCACGGCTATGCGGGTGTCGTCGTCGAGGGCGCTGTCGCCGACATCGAGGAACGCGGAGATCGCAAGGTCGATGCGGTGTGCTGGTACGTCTCCGACTGGTTCCAGGCGCACCCGGAGCACTCGGCTCTCCTGCGCTCTCGCTGACGCAGCTCGTGTGACGCTGTGTTACACGGTGGCGCCCTGACAGGATGAAGTCATGAAACTCGCAGAGGCACTCACCGCCCGCGCAGACCTGCAGCGCCGCATAGAGCAGTTGCGTGCGCGCATCACCGCGAACGCCAGGTACCAGGAGGGCGAGGAGCCCGCCGAGGATGCCGCCGCGCTTCTCGTTCAGGCGGATGCCGATCTGCTGCTGCTCCGCGACCTCATCAGGCGGATCAACGCGACGAACTCGCGTCTGGATCTGGGTACCGACGGAACCATGACCGATGCCCTCGCCGCCCGCGACGTGCTCCGGCTGCAGCACTCGCTGCTCGCGGACGCCGCCGCGGCGGCATCCGGGGCGAACGACCAGTTCCTGCGTCAGATGCGGTCGGAGCTGCGTCAGATCTCCGCGCTTCCCGTCGCCGAGCTGCGCTCGCGCGCGGATGCGGTCGCGCAGGAGCTGCGCGAACTCGACAATCGGATCCAGCAGGCGAACTGGCTCCACGATCTGGAGGAGTAGAGCGGAAGTCGGTAGTCACGACGAGGCGGGCACAACCCCAGCCGGAGGGGCAATTCCGGCTCATGTTGGGCGGAGGGCAGCCCGGATCCGCATCGCGCAGCCCCGCACGCCGCACATGTGATCGCGCATCGCGCATCTCGCATCACCACGTGTCGATCATCGTGACGAGGGTGGGTCAGGGGACCTTCCGCTCGCGATCCCTCAGCCTCATCTCGGGTAATATGGTTTCTCTGCTCAGCCCCGTCGGCTGAGGTGGTCAGGCGCTCATGAAGCGCGCTGGTCCGAGGCTCGAAACCTCCGGCATCGTCCCCGACACCGGAGGTTCTTCCATGTCATCGTCCTTGCGCGCCCGCCCCCAGACCCGGTGGTGGGCGCTCGTCGTCATCTCCCTCACGCAGCTGATCGTCGTCCTCGACGGCACGATCGTGAGCATCGCCCTGCCTCAGGCCCAGGCGTCCCTCGGCTTGACCGACGGCCAGCGTCAGTGGGTCGTCACGGCCTACGCCCTGGCCTTCGGCGCACTGCTCCTGCTCGGTGGTCGCATCGCCGACTACGTCGGGCGCAAGCGTGTCTTCATGATCGGGATGGTGGGCTTCGGCGCTGCATCCCTCTATGGCGGCCTCGCGCAGTCGGGCTGGGAGCTCATCCTCGCCCGCGGCCTGCAGGGCGTCTTCGCCGCACTTCTCGCACCGGCGGCTCTCGCGCTGCTCACCGTGACCTTCCCCTCGGGCCGCGAGCGCAACACGGCGTTCGCCGTGTTCGGGACCGTCGCGGGAACCGGCGCAGCGGTCGGCCTGCTGCTGGGCGGATTCCTCACCGAGTTCACCGATTGGCGCTGGTGCCTGCTGGTCAATCTGTTCTTCGTCGCGATCGGCCTCGTCGGCGGAGCGCTCTTCCTCACCGAGAGCAAAGCCGAGGGCGACAACCGGTACGACGTCTGGGGTGCGATCACCGTGACTCTCGGTCTCGGATCGCTCGTCTACGGCTTCAGCCTCGCCGAGAACGGCTGGGGCGATCCGCTGACGATCACGTTCCTCGCTCTGGGGGTCGTGCTGCTCGGCGTGTTCGTGTGGGTCGAGAGTCGTGTGTCGCAGCCGCTCCTCCCGCTGCGGGTGGTGGCCGATCGAGTGCGAGGGGGAGCGTTCCTCATCCAGGGCGTGGCCGGGGCGATCATGATCGGCGCGACGCTCTACCTGACCTTCCACCTCCAGTTCGTGCTCGGCATGGGCGCGCTCCCGGCGGGAGCGGCGACCCTGCCGCTGCCGATCGCGACGATGATCATCGCCCCGATCGCGACGAAGCTCCTCACGGTGATCGGGCCGCGGCCGATGCTGATCGTGGGGCCGCTCGTCGCGGCGGCCGGTCTGTTCCTCCTCTCCGGGATCACCCCCGATGGGGCGTACATCGTGCAGATCGCGCCGGCGCTTCTGCTCCTCGGCATCGGCATGGGCTTCGTGTTCATCCCGCTGCAGAACCTGGCACTCACCGGAGTCGCACCGCATGACGCGGGCATCGCATCGGCCGTCGCCAACTCGGCCATGCAGATCGGCGGATCGATCGGGCTGTCCGTGTTCACGGCCGTGTACGCGGCGTCGGTGGGCGGGCATGCGCAGACGGAGGTCTCCCCGACGCAGCTGACCGACGCCTACGGCTGGGTGTTCATCGTCGCGTCGATCCTCATGGTCGGCGCTGCCGTGATCGCCGCCGTCATGGTGCGCGGTTCGAAGGACGAGCTGATGCCGTCGCAGCCGGGGTTCGCGGTCGGCGCGCACTGAGACGCTCGCGGCATCCGTTCCGCCCGGAATCCCACGGATTCCGGGCCCAGGAACGGATGCCGCGGCACGCCTGAGGCCGAATGTCGGTGGGGGTTCGTAGCGTGTGAGTATGCGAATCCTGCACACCTCCGACTGGCACATCGGCCGCACCTTCCATGGCAACTCGACCATGGACGCGCTGGCCGAGGTCCTCGGAGCGCTCACGGTGCAGGTTCGTGAGAACGCGGTCGACGTCGTCATCGTCGCCGGTGACGTCTTCGATTCGGCGACGCCGGCCGGCCCCGCGTACACGCTTCTCGGCGACGTGCTCGTCGCGCTGCATGAGACGGGTGCCCGTGTGATCGTCACGAGCGGCAACCACGACTCCGCTGCGCGTCTCGGGTTCCAGGCGCGGCTGCTCCGTGACGGCATCCACGTGCTGACCGATCCGCTCGCGATCGGCACGCCGGTGACGCTGGCAGACGCCGATGGTCCGGTGCATTTCTACGGCATCCCGTACCTCGAGCCCGCCATCGTGCGTCAGCACTGGATCGGCGCCGATCTGCGCACGCAGGCGCAGACGCTGTCTCATGCGATGGGTCTCGTCCGGGTGGGGATGCAGGCCCACCCGGGGCGATCCGTCGCGATCGCGCACTGCTTCTCCGCCGGAGTCGACGCCACGGTCGGTCTCGAGCGCGAGGTGCGGCAGGGGGGTCTCGACGTCGTGCCGCTGTCGGTCTTCGACGGTCCTGACTACGTCGCTCTCGGGCACATCCATGGCCGCCAGAAGATCAGCGAACGGGTGCGCTATTCGGGCGCTCCGCTGCACTACAGCTTCGGCGAGCAGAGCAAGCCGCGCGGTTCGTGGCTGGTCGACCTCGATGCCACCGGCCTCGCATCGGTCGAGTGGCTCGATCTTCCCGTCCCTCGTCGTCTGGTCACCCTCACGGGCACCCTCGATGAGATCCTGTCTCCCGAGAACATCGCGGCGCACGCCGACGACTGGGTCTGTGCGGTGTACACCGACGCACTCGCGCAGACCGAGCCCATGCGTCGACTCCGAGAGCGCTATCCGCACTGCGCGATGGTGCAGCATCAGCCCTCTGACACATCCGCGGCAGTCGAGCGCTCCTATGTCGATCGGCTGAGCGGTGCGGTCAGTGACCCCGAGCGCATCGAGGCCTTCCTCGAGCACGTCCGCGCGGGCCACGGGGCGACCGAGCGTGAGCGCGAGCTGATCCGCGAGGTCCTCGATGACCGCGTCCGCGCCGAAGCCCTCATCTGATCCGGTGACGACTCGATCCAGCCCGGCGATGCGTCACCGCGATCATGCTCCGACAGTGAAGAAGACTCTCTGATGCAGTTGCACCGACTGGAGGTCGAAGGGTTCGGCCCGTTCCGCGAGCGGCAGACCGTCGACTTCGATGCGTTCGCCGACGACGGCATCTTCCTGATCGCCGGTCGCACGGGCGCCGGCAAGTCCAGCATCCTCGATGCCGTCTGCTTCGGTCTCTACGGCGGAGTCCCGCGCTACGAGGGTGGCGAGAAGCGGCTGCGCAGCGATCACTGCGAGCCCGACGACGTGACCGAGGTCGTGGTGGAGTTCAGCACTCCGGCGGGCCGATTCCGCGTCAGGCGTTCACCGGAATACGAGCGCCCCAAGAAGCGCGGCGGCGGCATGACGGTGCAGCCGGCGGCCGTGCAGCTCGACACCTCGGTCGGCGGCGAATGGATCGGTCTCGCCGCGAAAGAGCGCGAGGCGGCCTTCGAGCTCGACGAGATCCTGCAGCTCAGTCGCGAGCAGTTCCTGCAGGTGATCCTGCTCGCGCAGAATCGGTTCTCGGAGTTCCTGCTGGCGGGGAGCAAAGAGAGACAGTCGCTGCTGCGGCGGCTGTTCGGCACCGAGCGTTTCGAAGACGTGCAGGCGCGTTTCGATGAACGACGCAAGGCGGCCGAGCAGAGTCTCGGGGCACGCCTCGCAACGGTGTCTGCCCGCCTCGACGAGGGCGAGAGGCTCGTCGGCAGCGCCGGCCTCGGGCACGACGGCGAGGTGCAGGGAGAAGACGCGGGCGCGGTCGACTCAGAGCCTGTCGCGGTGACGACCGAGGAGCGCCTCGACGGTCTGCGTCGCGCGAAGGCTCGTGCCGATTACCGGGCAGAACGTCGAGCGGCTGAGCGCATCGAGGCGGAGAAGCAGTCGGACGCAGCAGACGCGGCCCTCGCGATCGCGCGTGAGGAGCAGCGGGCGCAGCTCGAGCGGGATCGGGCCAGAGCCGCGCTCGCACGTCTCGAGGCTGATGAGCCGCACATCGCCGCCGCGCGCAGTGAACTGCAGAACGCCAGGGCCGCGGAGCTGCTGCGGGGCCCGATCTCCGCCGCGACGACGGCGACATCGGCGCTCGACGCCGCGATCGAGGCCGAGTCACGCGCACGAGCGGCCTGGGAGGCTCACGGCATCGTCGCGGACGATCTCACGGAGTGGGCGGCCGAGCGCACGGCGCAGACCGGTCTGTGGCAGCGTGCGGCAGAGCTGGAACGCTCCGCATCGGCGCTCGATGCCGAGCTTGCGGCGACGTCCGATGCCGTGGCGGCGGCGACCGCTCGCATCGACGCGGCCGAGGCCGATCGTGTCGCGCTTCCCGCAGAGCTCGAACAGCTCACACTCGCGCGCGACGCGGCGAGGCAGCTCGCTGATCGCGCCGGAGATCTGGCCGCAGCACGGGATGCTGCCGCAGCGCGGCATGCGGCGGCGGTCGAGACAGTCCGTCTCAGAGCCGCTCATGACGACGCCGAACGGCAACTCGCTGACGCCAGCGCCGCGCTCGCTGCAGCTCAGACCGCGCTCGCTCAGCTCAGACAGCGCCGACTCGACGGATTCGCGGGGGAGTTGGCGACCTCGCTGCACGAGGGCGAGGCGTGCCCGGTATGCGGATCGCACGAACATCCGGCTCCCGCCGTGCATGCTGACCCCGTCTCGGCGGAAGACGTCGACGAGGCTGAAGCCGCACGTGATGTCCTCGCGCAGCGCGAGCGAGATGCGGCAGAACGGACATCCTCACTGCGCGCCGACCTCGCCGCGGCGATCAGCCGCGCCGACGGTCGAGAGGTCGACGAGGCTGTCGCAGAGCTCGACACCGCGACAGCGGCACACGCACAGAGCACAGATGCAGCCGACCAGCTGGTCACGCTCGATCAGCAGCGCGAAGCCCTCCTCGAGCGCATCCGCCGTCTCGACAGCGACCGCGACCGTGATTCCACAGCGCTGGCGGCGGCGCGCGAAGCGCACTCGCTCGTGGCGCAGCGGGTCGCCGATACGCGAGAGACGATCGCAGAAGCGAAAGGGCACTACGAGTCCGTGGCCGAGAGGCTCACGGCGACGCGTGTCGAAGTCCAGGCTGCTCTCGCGCTCGTCGAGGCGGCGGCAGAGCGGGCACGCAAGGCTGAGGCCGCGACAGCTGCGAAGGCCGAACTGGATGCGGCGCTGGAAGCATCCGAGTTCGACAGCATCGCGGCGGTCGAGCTGTCGCTCCGCACGGCCGCAGCGCAGGCGGCTCTCGAGAATCGAGTCACCCAGCACGCCGTCCAGCGCGAGAAGGAGCGCGCGATCCTCCTCGACCTCGAGCTCCGCACGCTCCCGGAGGAGACGATCGATCTCGGTCCTGCCGAGCAGTCTTCCCTCGCCGCGCGGCAGCGCTGGTCCGTCGCGGTCGACGAGGCGGGGCGGGCGGCAGGGGTGTCAGAGCAGCTCGCCGCGGTCATCGAGGCCGCGACATCAGAGCACGCCCGCATCGCAGACGACGCCGCCGACTACGAGGTTCTGCGAGGACTCGCCGACGCGATCGCCGGTCGCGGGGCGAACGCCCGCAAGATGACGCTCGAGACGTTCGTCCTCGCCGCCGAACTCGAAGAGATCGTCGACGCCGCGAATCGCCGGCTCAGCGACATGTCGACGGGGCGCTATCAGCTCCGCCACTCAGACGCGCTCGCCGCCCGCGGGGCCGCATCAGGGCTCGGCATCGTCGTGTTCGACGCATTCACGGGCCAGACCCGGCCGGCGCAGTCGCTGTCGGGAGGGGAGACCTTCCTGAGCTCCCTCGCCCTTGCGCTCGGACTCGCCGAGGTGGTCACGGCGCGAGCCGGCGGCATCCGTCTCGACACCCTGTTCATCGACGAGGGCTTCGGCTCGCTCGACGGCGACACCCTCGACGTCGCCATGCGCACGCTCGACGAGCTGCGCCAGGGAGGTCGCACCGTCGGCGTCATCAGCCACGTCGAGGCGATGCAGGAGCAGATCCCTGCGCAGCTGCGGGTGCGTGCGACGTCGAGTGGTCCGAGCGTGATCGAGGCGCGCTGAGATCCGGCGCCCCCCCGCCGGAGCAGCGGGCTGAGCCGATGCCCGTCCTCAGACGCCGTACTCCCGGCGGATCACTTCACGCAGCTGCACGCTGCACCGTGCGATCGCCTCGCGGAAGTCGACGAGCGCGCCATCCTCCGCCCGGTCGGAGATCGCGCGGAACGCGCGGATCGGCACTCCGAACTGCTCGGCGACCCAGATGTACGCATAGGTCTCCATGTCGACCAGACCTGCACCCGAGGGGCGGATGACGGCGGTGATCCCGGCATCGCCGACGAAGCTGTCGCCGGTCGCGATCAGCACGCCCTCGCGGCCGGTGGACACGCGCGCGGGCAGCGACACGTGTTGCCCTGCGACGCCGTCGAGGTCGAACACGTCGTGCTGCAGTGCGCTCCCGATCTCGTGCACGGTCGCATCGAGCTCAGGGTCGATGCCGCCGGCGGTCCCGACGACCACCACCTCGGAGTACTCCTTGGCGTCGAGCGCACGGGTGAGGGCGTACACGGCCTGCATCTTGCCCTCGCCGGTGACGAGCTGGTCGAATCCCTCGAGCTCGTCCGGGAACGCTGCGAGTTCGGATGCCATGGCTGCGACGAGAAGTTTCACTCCGCCATCCTGCCAGGTGGATCGATCGCCGCGAAGCCGAGCGCGTGCGACCGACGTCATCTCGATGTAACACTGGGGGAGGATACTGGCGTCGGGCAGACCGGAGGAACAAATGACCCTGCAGCAGCAGATCTCTGAAGCGCTCGGCGTGAAGGCCGAGATCGACCCCGAGGTCGAGGTGGAGCGCCGAGTGGCGTTCCTGGTCGACTACCTGCGGGTGACCGGAGCGAAGGGCTTCGTGCTCGGGATCTCCGGCGGACAGGACTCGACACTCGCGGGGCGACTCGCACAGCTCGCGGTCGAACGCGTGCGCGCCGAGGGCGGAGAGGCGAAGTTCCTCGCCGTGCGGCTGCCGTACCGGGTGCAGAAGGACGCCGCTGATGCCGAGGCCGCGCTCGCGTTCATCGCACCGGACTCCTCGGTCGAGGTGAACATCCAGAACGGCGTCGACGGCGTCGAGGAGGACATCGAGTTCGCGGTCACGAGCGACATCAGCGACTTCAACCGCGGCAACATCAAGGCGCGCGTGCGCATGGTGACGCAGTACGCGCTCGCCGGGCACGACGGTCTCATCGTCATCGGCACCGACCACGCGGCTGAGGCGGTCACGGGCTTCTACACGAAGTTCGGCGACGGCGCGGCCGACATCCTTCCCCTCTCGGGTCTCAGCAAGCGGCAGGGCCGGTCACTGCTGCTGCTGCTCGGGGCGCCGGATCGTCTCGCCTACAAGGTGCCGACGGCCGACCTCCTGGACGGCCAGCCCGGCCGAGCCGACGAAGACGAGCTGGGCCTCACCTACGAGCAGATCGACGACTTCCTCGAAGGTCGCGAGGTCGACCCCGACGTCGCCGGGCGGATCGAGTCCCGATACCTCGCCACGCAGCACAAGCGTCACCTCCCGGTCACCCCCGACGACACGTGGTGGCGCTGACACACCTCGCGGCGTGATCCCGTGTCGGATGCCGCGGCTAGTGTCGAAGCATCCGAGGGAACGGGAGAATCGTGCGGATCGACACTCAGGCGCAGCGCGTCATCTGGAGCGCGAGCGACCTCAAAGCGGCCGCCGAATGCGAGTTCGCCTGGTGCCGCGCGATCGATGCGAAGCTGGGCCGCGTCCCGGCCGTGGAGGAGCCTGAAGACGCGACTCTCGCCAGGGCCGCGCTGCTCGGAGACGTCCACGAGCAGAACGTCCTCGCGCGCTACATCGAGGATCTCGGGAGCGATCGGGTGCACCGGGTCGAGAAGGTGTCGTCGATCGACGCCGAGGCGCTCGCGGCTGCCGTCGAAGAGACGGTGCATGCGCTCGGATCCGATGCGCTGGTCGTGTTCCAGGCGGCGTTCGCGACACCCGAGTTCGTCGGGTTCGCCGATTTCCTCAAGCGCGATGACGACGGGCGATGGCGGGTGCAGGATTCCAAGCTCGCCCGCAAGGCGCGGGTCACCGCCCTTATGCAGCTCGCGGCATATGTCGATCAGCTCGACCGGCTGGGCATTCCGCGGTCCGACGAGGTCGACCTCATCCTCGGCGACGGAACGCTGAGCACCCACTCGGTGGACGACCTCCTTCCGCTGTTCCAGGTGCGTCGAGCGCGCCTGCGCGCCCTCATCGCGGATCGCCGCGTCGACGACGGCTCCAGCGGCGCCCCGCTGACGTGGGGCGACGACCGCGGAGACCTCGAGATCGTGGCCTGCGGACGATGCGCGACCTGCGAGGAGCAGGTGATCGCGCACCGCGACCTGCTGATGGTCGCGCGCATGCGGCCCGTGCAGCGCGCCCGGCTGCGGGCGGCCGGGATCGAGACCATCGACGCGCTGGCCGACGCCGATACGCCTCCTGACGGCATGAACACCGACACGTTCGAGACGCTGCGGGCGCAGGCGAGGCTGCAGATCCGCGCGGATGCCGAGGGTGCGCCGACATACGACGTGCACTACGCCGCGGCGATCCACACCCTCCCCGTGCCCAGTCACGGCGACATCTTCTTCGACTTCGAGGGCGACCCGCTCTACACCGAGCCGGCGCCTGACGGCGAGGCTCATTGGGGCATCGACTACCTCTTCGGATGGGTCGACAACGCCGACCAGTACACGGCGCTGTGGGCCCACGACTTCGCTGCGGAGCGAGAGGCGTTCGAGCGATTCCTCGACTTCGTGAAGGTGCGCAGAGCAGCGCACCCCGGCATGCACATCTATCACTACGCGCCATACGAGACCTCGCACCTGGTGGCGATGGCGGCACGCCACGGCGTGCGCGAGGGCGAGATCGACCGCCTGCTGCGCGAGGGCGTGTTCGTCGACCTGTATCCGCTGGTGCTGCGCACCGTGCGCGTGGGGTCGCGGTCGTACTCGATCAAGAAGCTCGAGCCGCTCTACATGGGTGAGGACGTGCGCACCAGTGACGTGCAGAAGGGCGACGACTCGATCGTGCAGTACGTGGCGGCCCGCGAGTTCGCGGCGGCGGGGGAGCAGGACGAGGCCGATGCGGTCTTCGCCGATCTCGCCGACTACAACCGCTACGACTGCGTGTCGACGAGGCGCCTTCGCAACTGGCTGATCGACATCGCCCGGAAGGAGGGGGTGAACCCCGCCCCGCCCGACGAGGCCGACGAGGTGATCTACGAGCCGTCGCCGCGATCGGTGGCACTCCTCGCCGACGCGGAGCGGGCCGCAGCGGCGGGCGGCGACGGTCAGGTGCATCGCCTCGCTGCGGCCGCCATCGACTACTTCCCTCGCGAGGCGAAGAGCTTCTGGGTGTCTCACTTCCAGCGACTGCGCGAGCCCGTCACGATGTGGGACGGCACTCGCGATGTCGTGCGCGTCGACCGCATGTCCTCGACCGTGCAGCGCGACTGGAGCGTCGGCGAGGGGCGCCGGGTGATGTCGCGCGACATCGAGATCCGCGGAGAGGTGTCACCCGGCACCACTCTCGGAGCAGGGTCGCAGCCGTTCGCGCTCTATCCCGTGCCGGCTCCGTTCGACACCGAGGCTCCGTCACGCGCGGTGCACGTGCCGCATACGGTCACTGTCACCGAGGTGCTCGACGACGGCTATCTGATCACCGAGACGGCGATCCAGGGACAGACGTGGGACGAACTGCCTCTCGCTCTCACCCCCGCGGCTCCGCCGCGCGTCGTCTCGCTGCAGGGCGCGATCGACGAATGGGCCGACACGGTCCACGCGGCAGCACCCGGGTTCCCGTCCGACGCGGCCACCGACATCCTGCGCAGGATCCCTCCGCGGACGCTCTCGGGCGGCCCCCTGCCTGACCAGGGGGACGAGACGATCGATGCGATCGTGCGAGCGGTCCTCGACCTCGATCGCAGCTATCTCGCCGTGCAGGGTCCTCCTGGCACCGGCAAGACCTACACGGGCTCCCAGGTGATCGCGCGGCTGGTCAAGGAGCACGGATTCCGGGTCGGCGTCGTCGCGCAGTCCCACGCGATCATCGAGAATCTGCTCGAGCGGGTCGTGGCCGACGGCGTTCCCGCGGCGCAGGTCGGGAAGGCGCCGAAAGATCCGTCATCCGATCCCTCGTACACGGCGATTCCCAAGAACGGCATGGCCGCATTCCTCGGCGAGCATGCCGAGCACGGAGCGGTCGTCGGCGGAACGGCCTGGGACTTCAGCAACACCGCACGCGTGGAGCGCGGGGGCCTCGACCTGCTCGTGGTCGATGAGGCGGGGCAGTTCTCCCTCGCCTCGACGATCGCCGTCGCCGCGGGCGCGCAGCGTCTGCTGCTGCTCGGCGATCCGCAGCAGCTTCCCCAGGTCAGCCAGGGGGCGCACCCCGAGCCCGTCGACACGTCGGCTCTCGGATGGGTCATGGACGGCGACGCGGTGGTCCGACCCGACTACGGTTACTTTCTGGCACGTTCGTGGCGCATGCATCCTCGCCTCGCCGCGCCGGTGTCGAAGCTCGCATACGCCGGGCAGCTCGCGTCGGCTCCCGGCACCGAACGGCGTGCGCTCGACGGCATCGATCCCGGTCTGCACATCGTCCCGCTCCGACACCGCGGCAACGCCACACAGTCGCCGGAGGAGGCGCGCGAGGTGGTGGCACTCGTGCGAGACCTCGTCGGACGCGCGTTCACCGACAACGATGCCGATGCCACGGTCCGGCCGCTCGCGCAGCGCGACATCATCGTGGTCGCGCCCTACAACGCGCAGCGTCAGGCCGTGCACGACGCAGTCGCCGAGGCAGGCTTCCCCGACGTCCCGGTCGGCACGGTCGACAATTTCCAGGGCAAGGAGGCGGTGGTCTCGATCACGTCCCTCGCGGCCTCCAGCGGTCGGGATGCCCCACGGGGTCCCGAGTTCCTGCTGCTGCAGAACCGATTGAACGTGGCGATCTCGAGAGCGCAGGTCGCGGCCTACCTGATCCACTCCCCGGCACTGCTCGACGACCTTCCGCGCACACCGGAGGGGGTCGCGCGGATGAGCGCCTTCGCCCGTCTCGTCGGTGCGGCGAGCTGAGCGACGACCGACCCCACGGCAAGGAACAGCCACCATGCACACGACAGACGACATCCTTCGCGCCTCGGCGGCCTGGGTGTGGTTCCCCCGTGACAGCGATCGCGAGAAGACGGAGCTGCAGCTGGTGCGGTATCCCGAACGGTTCGGCGGCGGGGTGCGCGGATCGCAGGTCGACTCGGACGTTGATGCCGCGACTGTTCTCGACCACGCGATCGACCGCACCAGATCGTGGGGGGAGCGCGAGCTGCGCTTCTGGACCAACGCGTCCGATCGCCCCGACCTCGAAGCCGAGCTGCGCAGACGCGGAGCCGAGCACATGGACACGGTCGCGGTGTTCGCCTGTCCGATCGACCGCGCGTCGATCGACATTCCGCCGGAGCCCACCGCAGAGGTCGTTCGCACACTCGAGCAGGTCCGCGAGGTCGACGCCATCAACGTACCGGTGTGGCAGCAGCAGCCCCTCGACGAAGAAGGACTTCGGATCGAACTCGAAGAGATCACGTCGACGCTCGACGCGGGTACGCACGCCCGTGTTCTCGCGCGGCTCGACGGCCGGGCCGTCAGCACCGGCGGGTGCACGATCGTCGACGGATTCGCCCGCTTGTGGGGTGCCGCCACGCTCGAGCACGCGCGGGGCAGAGGCGCTTACCGGGCGGTCCTCGCCGAGCGGCTGCGGGTGAGCGCATCCCTCGGGGCGGAGACGGCACTCGTCAAGGGGCGCACAGCGACGTCCGCACCGATCCTCGAGCGGGCAGGTTTCACACACTACGGAGACGAGCGCGGCTACCGCCTGGGCGTGTGAGTCGCCCCGACGGGGCGCCACAGCCGGGGGCCACGCGCGGCGATGTTCAGGGGCGTGGCGCCGGTCAGGCGCCGAGCTCCTCGCGGACCAGTCGCGCTCCCGCAGACAGCGCGCTCAGCTTGTCGAGCGCGACATGCCTCGGCAGGGGTGCCATGCCGCAGTTCGAGCTGGCGATGAGAAGCTCTGCGTCGACGAACTCGAGCGCGCGGCGCAGGGTGTCGGCGACTTCCTCCGGAGTCTCGACCTGCTCGCTCGCCACATCGATCGCCCCGAGCATGACCTTCTTGCCGCGGATGAGCTCGATGAGGTCCATAGGAACGTGAGAGTGGTGGCTCTCCAGCGAGATGATGTCGAGGGAGGACCGCTGCAGAAGGGGGAACGACTCCTCGTACTGCCTCCACTCCGCGCCGAGAGTCGCCTTCCACTCGTTGTTCGCCTTGATCCCGTAGCCGTAGCAGATGTGCACAGCCGTCTCGGCGCTCAGCCCTTCGACTGCGCGCTCGAGGGCCGCGATGCCCCAGTCCTTCATCTCGTCGAAGAAGACGTTGAACGCGGGCTCGTCGAACTGGATGATGTCCACTCCCGCAGCCTCGAGCTCCCTCGCCTCCTGGTTGAGGATGGTCGCGAACTCCCACGCCAGCTTCTCGCGGCTGCGGTAGTGACGGTCGGCCAGGGTGTCGATCATCGTCATCGGGCCAGGGAGCGCCCACTTGATCGGCTGATCGGTCTGCTGACGCAGGAACGTCGCGTCGTCCACGAACACGGGCTTCGGACGGCTCACCGCACCCACCACTGTGGGCACGCTCGCGTCGTAGCGGTCGCGGATGCGCACCGTCTCGCGATTCTCGAAGTCCACGCCGTCGAGATGCTCGATGAAGGTGGTGACGAAATGCTGGCGGGTCTGCTCCCCGTCGCTGACGATGTCGATGCCGCGCCGCCGCTGTTCGTGCACCGCGGCGCGCAGCGCATCATGCTTGCCCTCGACGAGCGCATCCCCCTGCAACTCCCACGGCGACCAGAGCACCTCAGGCCTCGCGAGCCATGCCGGCTTGGGCAGACTCCCGACGATCGAGGTGGGGAGGAGGGTTTCCAAGGTCGTCGAGCCGGCGCCGGTCATCGGACCGGAGCCGGGTAGGCGGCGGCCCACTGATCCAGCACGCGCCGGTGGGGCGTCACGAAGTGCTCATCCGCGTAGCGTCCCTGGACGACCGCGAGCTGGCTGCGCTCCTCGCGGTCGTAGGTGATCTCGGTCTGTTGGAAGTCTTCGTGCGCCAGGCTCGGACGGTAGACGCTCTCGGCGGGTGTGTTCGCGTTGTAGATCTCGGGGCGGTAGATCTTCTGGAACGTCTCCATGGTGCTGATCGTGCCGATGAGCTGCAGATCGGAGTAGTCGCTCAGAAGGTCGCCGCGGAAGTAGAAGGCGAGCGGGGCAGAGCTGCCGCGCGGCATGAAGTACCGCACCTGCAGGCCCATCTTCCCGAAGTACTCGTCGGTGAGCGAGAAGGAGTCCTGGACGTACTCGATGCCGAGCACGGGGTGGACGTTGCCGTTACGGCGATACGTCCTGCTGGTCGAGACGCTGATGCAGATCACCGGCAGCGTCGAGAACCGCTCCTGATACGCGTCGGACTCGAGGAAGTGCTGGAAGAGCTTGCCGTGCAGCTCACCGAAGTCGTCGGGTGTCGCGAACCCGCCGGCGGCTGCGCTCGCCGCGGGCAGGACGACGCTGAAATCGTAGTCGCGCAGGTAGGAGGAGAAGTTGTTCCCCACGATGCCCTGGTGGCGTTCGCCGGTCAGCCGGTCGACGATGTGGATGTCCAGCACCTCGAGGACGGGGAACTCCCGGTCCTCGCCGTCGGCGAATCGCAGCTGCACCGAGACGATGTCGAGTTCCACCGAGTAGCGGCCGCCGTCCGGGCCGTCGCCGTCGAGTCCGTCGCCGCGAGCGAGATCGTTGAACCGTCGGTCGATCATCGTGAGGGCATTGCGGAGGTTCTGTTGGCGACGCTCGCCGCGGGCGAGGTTGGCGAAGTTCGTGGTGATCCGCGAACTGTCCGACGGGGCGTAGTCCTCGTCGAAGCGCGTGGTGGTGATGCTGAACGTGATCTCGTTCGCCATGAGGGGCCAATCCGGGAGAGAGGCCGACAGGGCCTCGCGAATGCTGTGCTCTCATGGTGCTGCCGAACGAGGGTCATCGGGTAATTCAGCTCCACTATGCGGTGCTATAGCCTTGTCCTATGCCCAGGCGATCGAGCGGTATCACCCTGCAACAGCTCCAGTACTTCATCGAGGTCGCCGCGGAAGGATCCATCACCGCCGCGGCCGACATGCTCTACGTGGCTCAGCCCACGATGTCCGCGGCGATGAAAGACCTCGAGAGTCGGGTGGGTCGTGCCCTTCTGGCCCGCTCGGCCCGGGGCGTCACGCTCACCAGTGACGGTTCGGAGTTCCTCGGGTACGCCAGACAGATCGTCGAGCAGGCCGAGCTGCTCGAGCAGCGCTACCTGGGGCGGCCGCCGTCGCGCCGACTCCTCGGGGTGTCGACGCAGCACTACTCGTTCGCTGTCGATGCCTTCGTGCGGATGGTCAAGGGCTCGAGCGCGGCCGAGTACGAGTTCTCACTGCGGGAGACGCGCACATGGGACATCATCGAAGACGTGCGGACGCTGCGCAGCGAACTCGGCATCCTCTTCCGCAACGACTTCAACCGGAACGTCATCGACAAGCTGCTGCGGGACTCGGGGCTCGCGTTCCATCCGCTCTTCGTCGCCGAGCCGCACATCTTCGTCTCGCGACGGAACGCGCTCGCCTCCCGCGAGCGGGCGACCCTCGACGATCTCGTCGGCCTGCCGCGGCTCACCTTCGATCAGGGGGCGAACAACTCGTTCTACTTCGCTGAGGAGATCCTCTCGACCCTGTCGAGCGCTCGCGAGATCAGGGTCTCCGACCGAGCGACGATCTTCAACCTCATGATCGGACTCGACGGGTACACGATCTCGACGGGCATCATCAGCGACGACCTCGATCCTGAGATCGTCGCGGTGCCTCTCGACGTCGACGATCACATCGAGATCGGATGGGTCGGACGCACCGCCATCCCCCTGACCGAGCAGGCGCAGCGATATCTCGCCGAGGTGCGCGACGTCGTCGCGGGGTTCGGCGTGGCGCTGCTCGGCTAGCGCGAGCAGCCGATGCGTCAGACGGTGCCGTAGAGCCGATCGCCGGCGTCGCCGAGTCCGGGGACGATGTAGCCCTTCTCGTTGAGACGCTCGTCGAGCGCGCCCAGCACGATGGTCACATCGCGGTCTCCGACGAGCGCCTCGATCGCGGCGAGACCCTCCGGCGTGCCGAGCAGGCAGATCGCCGTGACGTCCTTGGCCCCGCGGTCGAAAAGGAACTGGATGGCCGCAGCCAGCGAGCCACCGGTTGCGAGCATCGGGTCGATGGCGAAGCACTGGCGATCGCTCAGGTCATCGGGGAGGCGCTCGGCGTAGGTCGTCGGCTCGAAGGTCTCTTCGTCGCGGACCATCCCGAGGAATCCGACCTCGGCGGTCGGCAGAAGCTTGACGAGTCCCTCGAGCATGCCGAGTCCTGCGCGCAGGATCGGTACGACGATCGGGCGAGGCTCCGAGATCTTCACGCCCATCGTGGTGGTCACGGGAGTGGTGATCTCGACCGGGCTGACCTTCACGTTGCGGGTCGCCTCGTACGCGAGCAGCGTCACGAGTTCTTCGGTCAGCTGGCGGAAGACCGGCGACGGTGTGCGATGGTCGCGCAGCACCGAGAGCTTGTGAGTGACGAGAGGGTGGTCGGCGACGTGAACACGCATGCCTACAGGCTAATGCGCCGGACGCTCGCGTACGACATCGGCTGCACGGGAGTGGCCTCTGCGGCTGTCGTAGGCTCGACCCATGACCGCCGCCGACCTCATCGCGATGCGCCGCGCTCTCGAGCTCGCGGCCGAGGCGGCAGCGGTGTCGGAGATCCCCGTCGGTGCGGTGGTGCTCGACGCCGAGGGGCGGATCGTCGCGGACGGTCGCAACAATCGTGAGGCGACCGGGGATCCGACCGGTCACGCCGAGGTCGAGGCACTGCGTGCCGCTGCGGCATCCGTCGGCTCGTGGAATCTCGAGGGCCACACCCTCGTCGTCACGCTCGAGCCCTGCCTCATGTGTGCCGGGGCGATCCTGCAGGCGAGGATCACTCGGGTCGTCTTCGGAGCCTGGGACGACAAGGCGGGGGCCGCCGGATCCATGTACGACGTGCTGCGTGACCGTCGGCTGCCGTATCGCGCCGAGGTCATCGGCGGGGTCGAGGCAGACGCCGCCAAGGCCCTGCTGCGGGGTTTCTTCGAGCAGCGCCGCTGAGGGTCGCGGACCTCGGGGGAGTCAGTCCGAGGACTTGAGCACGAACACGTCGGTCGACGGCTCCGGGTCGAGCGACGGCCGGTACACGTCGGGCTCGATGTAGATGACCCTGGCCGTCGGCACGGCCTCGCGGATGCGGGCCTCGATCGCGTCGATGTCGACCGCGGCCTCGCGCAGCGGCTTGTCGGCATTGAGCGCGATCTTCGCCGCCACCATCAGCTCGTCCGGTCCGAGGTAGAGCGTCTTCATATGGATGATCTTCTCGATCTCGTCGCCCGCGTTGATCGCGTCGACGATGCGATCGTGATCGGCCGGGGTGGCTCCCTCGCCCACGAGGAGGCTCTTGGTCTCGACTCCGAGCACGATCGCGATGAGCACGAGCAGGATGCCGATCATCAGCGTTCCGAGTGCGTCGAACACGGGGTTGCCGGTGATGATGGTCAATCCCACACCGAGCAGTGCGAAGGTGAGGCCGGTCAGCGCCCCGACATCCTCGAGCAGCACGACGGGCAGCTCCGGGGCCTTGGCGCGGCGCACGAACGACACCCACGACTGGCCCTCGTCGCGCACGAGGTTGCTCTCCTTGACGGCCGTGCGCAGCGAGAACGACTCGAGGCCGATCGCGACCACGAGCACGACGAGCGGCAGCCACCACCAGGTCTTGTCGAGTTCGTGCGGGTGGGTGAGCTTGTCGATCGCCTCGTAGATCGCGAACAGGCCTCCGACGGAGAACAGGATGATCGACACGACGAACGCGTAGACGTATCGCTCTCGGCCATAGCCGAACGGGTGCGCTCGGTCGGCCTCGCGCTTCGCCTTGCGGCCGCCCAGCATGAGCAGCAGCTGGTTGCCGGAATCGGCGACCGAGTGGATCGCCTCGGCGAGCATCGACGCGGATCCTGAGAGCGCCCAGGCGATGAACTTCGCCAGGGCGATGCCCAGATTCGCCAGGAACGCCGCGAGAATGGCCTTGCCGCCGCCGGATGCACTCATGCGACGAGTCTAGATCGGCTCACCCGTGGTCGCCCGGTGCGCCCGCCGTAGGATGACGACATGGCTGAATCTCTTCCCGCTCTCGCGTTCCTCGGTGCCGGTTCCATGGGCGGCGCGATCCTCCGAGGGGTCGTCGCATCCGGCATCCCCGTCGACGGAGGCATCACCGCGACGAACCGCACGCCCGAGAAGGCAGCGGCCTTCGCCGACCTCGACGGCGTCACGAGCATCGCGCTCTCCGAGACGCCGGACGGCAACGCGCGGGCGGTTCAGTCGGCGCGTGTCGTCCTGGTCGGGGTGAAGCCGGCGATGGTCCCCGATCTGCTGCGCGAGATCGCTCCCTCCCTGCCCGAAGACGCGATCGTGGTGAGTCTCGCGGCCGGGGTCACCCTGCAGACCTTCGCCGACAACCTCGGCGCCGATGTCCGTGTCATCCGCTCGATGCCGAACACGCCGTCGACCGTCGGCAAGGGCGTCACCGGCCTCGCCGCGGGGGCGGCCGCATCCGCCGATGACCTCGCCCTCGTGCACCGCCTCTTCGCGACCGTGGGCGCTGTCGTCGAGGTTCCCGAGTCGCAGATCGATGCGCTGTCGACGATCTCGGGTTCGGGCCCCGCCTACGTCTACCTGCTCATCGAGGAGCTCACAAAGGCCGCCGTCGGCATGGGCTTCAGCGAGAGCGACGCGCGAGTCATGGTGGAGCAGACCTTCATCGGTGCGACCGCGCTGCTCGACGCGTCGGGGGAGGAGCCGTCTGAGCTCCGTCGCAGGGTCACGAGTCCGAAGGGCACTACCGAGCGGGCCGTCGCCGTGCTGCAGGACGCGCACCTCGACCGGACGTTCGCACAGGCCGCCGACGCGGCGCTGGCGCGGGCGAAGGAACTCGCCGCAGGAGGATGACATGCAGCTGCGGTTCTCGGGAGAGATCTGGTTCTGGCGCGGACCGGCGCCGTTCCACTTCGTCACCGTGCCGCCGGCCGAGAGCGAGATGATCGGCGAGATCGCCGGCGTCGTCACCTACGGGTGGGGGATGATCCCCGCATCCGTGACGATCGGACGCACGACCGTGACCACGGCGCTGTGGCCGAAGGACGGCGGGTACATCGTGCCGATCAAGAAGGCGCTGCAGGATCGGGAGGGCATCGGCATCGACGACGTCGTCGAGATCACGCTCGACATCGACGCCTGAACCCGCGGGGCTGCCGCTCAGCGGTCGAGCGCGGCGAAACGCTCGATGTCGCTGTTGGTGCCCGAGACGATGATGAGGTCGTGGTTGGTGACGATCGTGTTCGCCTCGGCGTAGCGGAACGGCTTGCCCGGACTCTTCACGCCGACGACGGTGACCTTGTACTTGCTGCGCACGCCGGATTCGTTCAGACCCACGCCGCGGATGAACTTCGGCGGGTACATCTTCGCCAGCACGAAGTCGTCGTCGAAGCGGATGAAGTCGAGCATCCGGCCGGAGACGAGGTGAGCGACGCGCTCGCCGGCTTCGCGCTCGGGGTAGATGACGTGGTTGGCACCCACGCGGGCGAGGATCTTGCCGTGCGACTGCGAGACGGCCTTCGCCCAGATCTGCGGCACCTTGAGGTCGACGAGGTTCGCGGTGATCAGCACGGATGCTTCGATCGACGAGCCGACGGCGACGACGGCGACCTGGAAGTCCTGCGCGCCGATCTGACGCAGGGCGTCGATGTTCTTGGCGTCGGCCTGCACCGTGTGCGTGACGCGGTCGGACCACTTCTGCACGAGCTCCAGATTGCCGTCGATCGCGAGCACCTCGCGGTCGAGTCGGTCGAGCTCGCCGGCGCACGCGGCGCCGAAGCGGCCCAGGCCGATGACGAGTACGGGAGCGTCGCCCCGGAGCACTTCAACCAACGATCGGCCTTTCCACGGGCAGCGAGTAATACTGCGATCGCGACGTCGCGGCGACTGCCGCGGCGAGAGTCACTGTACCAACGCGCCCCATGAAGATGGTGGTCGCGAGCACGTACGAGGCGGAATCGGGGAGCTCGGCGGTGAGACCTGTCGAGAGGCCGACGGTGCCGAACGCCGAGATCACGTCGAACAGCACATGACTGATGTCGGCCTTGGTGATCTGGGCGATGATGATCGTCGACAGCGCGACGATCGTGGCTCCCCAGGCGACGACGCTGAGCGCCACACGCTGCACGTCGCTGGGGATGCGGCGGCCGAAGACCTCGACCGACTGGCGCCCCTTCGCCTCCGACCACACGGCGATGGCGAGAACGGCGAGAGTGGTGACCTTGATTCCTCCGGCGGTGGATGCCGAACCGCCGCCGACGAACATCAGCATGCTCGCGGCCAGCAGCGACGAGCCGTTCAGGTCGTCCATCTCGATCACGTTGAAGCCGCCCGAACGGGTCATCGCCGAGAGGAAGAAGGCTTGGAACGTCGTGTCCGCCGCATCCATCGAGCCGAACGTCTTCGGGTTCGCGTACTCGAGTATCAGGAAGACCGCGGCACCCAACACGAACAGGAGCACGGTGGTGACGAGGGTGAGTTTGGTGTGCAGCGACCACTTCTTCACGTGCCACACGTGCTTGGCCAGGGTGTAGATCACGGGGAAGCCGATGCTCCCGAGGAAGACGCCCACCATCAGCAGCGACAGCACGAGGTAGTCGTCGGCGAAGACGGCCACGCCGCCGTCGTTGGGAGCGAACCCGGTGTTCGTGAATGCCATGGCGGCGAAGTACGGCGCTTCCCACAGGGCGGCGATCGGGTCGACCTCCGCCAGGACCAGCGCGGGGTAGAGGAGGATCGCGAGGACGCCCTCGATGATGAGCGACGACACCGCGACCGTGCGCAGGAGCTGACCGACCTCGCCCAGCCGCACGGTCTGGCTCTCGTTCACGACGCCGCCGTGGGCTCGCAGCGGGTTCGTGTCTCCGGCGGCCATGAGCTTGGCCCGCAGCCCGAGGCGCTTCGAGATGACCAGGCCCATCAGCGACGCCAGGGTGAGCACACCGAGTCCGCCGATGTTCACGCCGATGAAGATCAGCACGTGCCCGAACGGAGACCAGTGGTTCGCCATGTCGACGGTGGCGAGGCCCGTGACGCAGATGGTCGACACAGCCGTGAACAGCGCATCCGCCAGCGGCGTGACCGTGCGCGATGCCGACGCGATCGGCAGCGACAGCAGCACCGTGAAGACGAGGATGAGCATCGCGAAGATGACGATCGCGAAGCGCGAGGGCGACGAGGTGACGATGTGCTTGCCCCAGGAGGCGGCGTTCTCAAGACGCTGTCGAGGTGACGACGCCGAAGCGATGCCCGACATCGAGTCCCCCTTCGCTTCCCCTCGCCGCGCACCGCGGCTGCACGACGCCGATCGCCGAGCCTTCGTCATGGTACTCCGTGCCGGGGACGACTACCCTGATCACATGACGGACATCTTCGACGTGATCGCAGACGGTACGAGGCGCGACATCCTCCAGCTTCTCCTGCGACGCACCACCGAAGGGGACGCCGGCACGAGCGTGAGCCATATCGTCGCCGAGCTCGGCATCAGCCAGCCCACCGTCTCGAAGCACCTCAAGGTGCTCCGCGAGGCTGAACTGGTCAGTGTGCGCGAAGACGGCCAGCGCCGCTTCTACAGCCTCGCCGTCGAGCCGCTGGAGGTCGTCGACGACTGGCTCGTCCCGTTCCTCATGGATGCCTACGGCGACGATGCGCCGGACATCGACTACCCCGGACTGCCGCTTCCCGACGGAGCCGCACACGCGGCCGAGGTCGTCGGTCGTGCCGCCGCGTCGGCGAGGCACGTCGTCACCACCGCGCTCAAGCGCCTCGGCGGCTGACGCCCCCCGGACGCACTTCGCCCCCGTTGACAGCGGGGGGTCTGTCTTCGGGGGCGTGGCCGCGGGCCCCAGCCCGCGCGACTCGGACGGTGCCATCGTGAGTCGTGCATTCAGCATCCCAGTGCAGTCTGAACGGTTGCGGCACACGTCCTATGTCTCCGCTGTGACCCGCATGCTCCGCTCGTGAGGGGCGCCGAGTCAGGAGTGCCCGAACGGCGAGAACCAACAGGTCTCGCCGACCGTGTCTCGCGCTTGCCATGATGTGAGCATGACGACCGCTTCGCCCTCGTACCGAGCGCACTTCGACTTCACGATCTCGTTCGCCAATGGCGGGGGGATGACGGGAGAAGGCTTCCGTCTCGACCTTCCCGGTCGCGACATCGACTCCGATGCGATCGGAGCGCTGCTGGTGCGGCATCTCGGGCTCGCTCTCGTGAGCGCCGTCGAGCTGCAGCGGCTCCGCATCGTGGAAGAGGCGCACCGCGGCAGCCGGGGCGTGGAGGGGAGCGCTCCGTCACCACGGGTCATCGACCTCAGCCACACGATCGAAGCGGGGCTCGTGACCTACCCCGGCCTCCCTGCCCCCACGATCACTCCGCACCTCACGCGCGAGGACTCCCGCTCGAAGTATGCGCAGGGCACGGAGTTCGCGATGGACATCATCACGATGATCGGCAACACGGGCACCTACCTCGACTCGCCCTTCCACCGGTATGAGGACGGCGGGGACCTGGCCTCGCTCGAGCTCAGCTCCCTCGTCGGCCTGCGCGCCGAGGTCTTCCACCTGCACGACGCGTGGAGCGCCGAGCGCCGGGGGATCGACGCTGTGACGCTCGCGGACCGTGAGCTCCGAGGCGCCGCGGTGCTGCTCGACACCGGGTGGAGTGAGCACTTCGGCACTCCGGAGTACGGCCGCGGGGCACCGTTCCTCACCGAAGAAGGAGCGCGGTTCCTGGCTGAGGCCGGGGTCGCACTCGTCGGCATCGATTCGCTCAACATCGACGACACGGAGAGCGGCGGCGAGCGGCCGGCTCACAGCATCCTGCTGGCCGCCGGCATCCATGTGGTCGAGCACCTGACCCGCCTGTCCGAGGTGCCCGCCCGTGGTGCGCGGTTCACGGCGGCTCCTCCGGCCGTGCGTGGATTCGGGACGTTCCCGGTGCGTGCCTTCGCCACGGTCGGCGATGCTCACTGATCACACAGGCCACATGGGTTTACACGCGTCCCAGATTCCCCCTAGAGTGTGCACAAATCGAGAAAGGGGTACGTGGGATGCCCGAGGTTCCAGATGTCCGGTTCCTTACGGTGGCTGAGGTCGCCGAACTGATGCGCGTGTCGAAGATGACCGTCTATCGAATGGTGCACGCTGGGGAGCTGCCAGCCATTCGCTTCGGTCGCAGTTTCCGGGTTCCGGAATCCGCGGTGGCCGATGCTCTGCAGCGACCGATAGCCGACGTCGGCTGACGCTCTCCGCTCGGTCCCGTGAGCGCGTGCAGCGAGAGCTTCACTGTTTGCTAGACTGATCCGAGGCATTTTTTCCGTGCCCGTACCCGGGTGTCCGTCACCGACGACACCCAGCCACTGACTTAGTGAGGTTTCCGTGGGTTCTGTCATCAAGAAGCGCCGCAAGCGCATGGCGAAGAAGAAGCACCGCAAGCTGCTTCGTAAGACTCGCCACCAGCGTCGCAACAAGAAGTAAGCGACCAGACACGAGCGCCTGTCTCCGGACGGGCGCTTTGTGTCTCTACCCCCCCGGTTTCCCACTCGTCGCAGGAGCATGCCATGAAGTCGATCACCGTCACCGAACTCGCCGAGCGTTCGAACACTCCGCTCATCGATGTCCGCGAGGTCGATGAGTACGCCGCCGGACACGTCCCCGGGGCGATCAACATCCCGATGTCCGAGATCGGCAACCGACTCGAAGAGCTCCCGGCGGAGTCGTTCGACGTCATCTGCCAGGCCGGCGGACGGTCGGCGCGCGTCGTCGAGGCGCTCGAATCCCGCGGGTACGACGCGACCAACGTCGAGGGCGGAACGGGCGAGTGGATCGCTCAGGGCCGCGAGGTCGAGGTGCCGTCGGCGTGACCACGCTGACCCTCATCGGCAAGCCCGACTGCCACCTGTGCGACGTCGCGTCCGAGATCATCGACTCCGTCGTCGCCGAACTCCCTGACGCGGCTGCCGAGCGGATCGAGATCGTCGAGGCGTCGATCAAGGACGACCCCGCACTCTACGAGCTGTGGTGGGAGAAGATCCCGGTCGTCCTCATCGACGGAGAGCTGCACGCGCACTGGCGCCTGTCGGCAGACCGACTGCGCGATGCTCTCGAAGCCGCTGTGCAGAATGACGCACTGAAGAAGGAAGCGCGATGATCCGTCACGTCGTCACCTGGAAGCTCGCCGCAGAGGACGCGGCGACGCGCTCCGAACAGGCCTCCGAGGTCGCCCGCAGGCTGAACGCACTCGACGGTGTCGTGCCGCAGCTTCGCTCGATCTCCGCGGGCGCGAACATCGCATATCCGGACGCGAACTGGGACGTCACGCTCGTCGCGGACGTCGATTCCATTGAGGCCCTGGAGGAGTACCAGGTGCACCCCGCTCATGAAGAGGTCGTGGCATACGTGCGCTCGGTGGTCGCGTCGCGCGTGGCTGTCGACTTCGAGGTCTGAGCCGCCGGACCGCAGCTGCCGATCCGACGGGAGCAGGCGGAGTCATGGGCGAGATCATCTGGCACGACGTGATCGTCGTGTGGGCGCGGCCCTCGGACCTGCAGGGGTTCACCGAGATCGATGCCGCCGCGATGGGGCAGGGGCAGGTCGACCGCCTCCGCCAGCTGAGTGGCAGCCGCGCTCAGGGCTTCCTGGCGGGGAGGGCGCTGATCCGCGCGCTCGTGCGCAGGATCCGAGGCTCCGACGAGGTCCTGCTCTCCAGTCGCTGCGACAGATGCGGAGCCGACCACGGCCGACCGCGCTCGGCCGGCGTGTCGCTCAGCGTGAGCCACGCGGAGGATCTTGTCGTGGTCGCGGCGACAGCGGGGTCCATCCTGCTGGGCGTGGATGTCGAGGATGAGGCGGCGGCCGGACACCTCCATGGAATGGGGTCGATGTTCCCCGACGGCGCCGCCCCCGATCTCGCGGCGTGGACGCGCATCGAAGCAGCCGTGAAGGCGGATGGTCGAGGTTTCGAGATCGACCCGTCGGAGGTGCTCCTGCATCCGAGCGCCGATGACGCGGACCCGTGCGCGTGGTCAGCAGTGCTTCCCGGGCGTGCGAGTCCTTTGGAGATCGCGACGCTCGTCGGGCCCCCCGGATTCGTGCTGAGCGTCGCCGTCGGCTGATCCTCCACCGTCAGCTCGGCGTCAGCGTTAGCGCCGGAGCCGCGCAGCAGGAAGGGCGGGCAGCGGGAGCTCGTCGATCCAGGTCCGCACAAGCGCGCGCGCCTGGCCGTCGGCGATCTCGTCGACCAGCCCGAGGAAGTCGTCACTCGTCACCGCGAGCCCGGCGAAGCGCGACGTCCACTCGCGCGTCAGAGCGAAGAACCGCTCATCGCCGATCGTCAGACGCAGAGCATGCAGGGTGAGTGCGCCGCGTTTGTACACGCGGTCGTCGAACATGTCGGTGGGGCCGGGATCCGAGAGCACGAGATCCTGGGGGAGGATGCGGAGGCTGGCGTGATGCGACCGGGCCTTCGCATGGGCGGTGGGGCCTCCCGCGGCCTCCGACCACAGCCACTCCGAGTAGCACGCGTATCCCTCATTCAGCCAGATGTCCTGCCAGCGGGCGACGCCGACGCTGTTGCCGAACCACTGGTGTGCGAGCTCGTGCGCGATCAGCCGCTCGCTGCCACCCGACCCGTCGACGTGGTTCGCGCCGAAGATCGCCATGCCCTGCGCCTCGAGCGGGATCTCGAGGACGTCCGGGGTGACGACGATCTTGTAGGACTCGTAGGGGTAGGGGCCGAAGGCCTCGACGAACGTCTCCATCATCTGCGGCAGCGCCGCGAAATCGGACCGCACCCGGGGCGCGAGCGCCCGGGGGTGGAACAGGCGCCCCGGTGTCGCGCCGAGCTCGACCCTGTCGTCGTCGTACTGACCGAGTTGCACGGTCATCAGATACGTCGCCGTCGGCACCGGCTGGTCGAAGGTCCAGCGCGTGCGACCCCGCTGCGTCGACCGGGTGGCTGCGCCGCCGCTCACGACGGTGTACTCGGGGTCGGCCGTGAACTCCAGACGATAGGTCGCCTTGTCCGACGGGATGTCGTTGCAGGGGAACCAGGTCGGGGCGCCCGTGGGCTGCGACGCGACCAGCACGCCGTCTTCCAGCTCTTCCCAGCCGAGGAGTCCCCACCGGGTGCGTCGGGGCGAGGGGGCCCCCGAGTACTCGATCGTGACGGTGAGTTCCTGCCCGCTTTCGCGCTCGCCGCCGAAGGCCACCTTGAGTCGCCGGTCGTCCTGACGGAACGAGGCGGCTCGGTCGCCGCTCACCCGCACCTTCGTGGCCTTGAGCCCGACGAGATCGAAGGACACGTGCTTGGCCGTCTCCTGCATCCGCAGCCGGATCGTGGCGATGCCCGCGAGCCGATTCGTGGTCACCCGATAGTCGATGGCGAGGTCGTAGTGCAGCACCCCGTAGCGTCGGTCGCCGCTGTGCGGGGTGTAGGGGTCGACGTTCATGCGTCCGACGCCTGGTAGGAGCGCACCTTGACCGCGCGCCAGGGGCCGATGGGATTTCCGCTCCATCGGCTGCCCACGGGCACGAACTCCCCGCGCATCACGAGCGACGCAGGGCCGACCGTCGCATCCGCCCCGATCGTCGCCGCGGGGAGGATCACGCTGTGCGGCCCGAGGGTCGCACCGTTCTCCAGGGTCACTGCGTCGATGCTCATCACTCGATCATGGAACAGATGCGTCTGAACCACACATCCGCGGTTCACCGTGGCGCCGTCGCCGAGCGTCACGAGATCCGGTTCGGGCAGCCAGTAGCTGTCGGTCCACACCCCTCGACCGATTTTGGCTCCGAGCGTGCGCAGCCAGATGGCGAGGGCGGGGGTGCCGGATGCCGCGTTCGCGAACCAGGGGGCGGCGACCATCTCGGTGAAGGTGTCAGACACCTCGGTGCGCCAGACGAAGCTCGACCAGAGCGGATGCTCTCCCGCGCGAATCGGCCCGACGATGATCCATTTCGCCGCTGTCGTGACGAGGGCGGCGATCGCGCCGGCGGCGAGCATGACGGCGCTCGAGAGCACGACCGCCCATCCGAGCCCCCACGCCTCGACCACGGCGGCGAGCGTGAGCATCACGGCCAGTCCGATCGTGCACGTCACCAACACCGGGATGATGCGGCCCAGCTCCCAGAGCGCTCGCGCCACCCGCAGACCGGTGCGGGGGCGGTAGGTGCGCTCGAGGTCGGAGTCGTTGACGACACGACGCAGTCGAGCGGCGGGCGAGCCCAACCACGACGACCCGGCCTTCGCCTTGGGCGGCGCGACGGACAGCACGGCCACCAGGCCGTCTCGGGGCACATTGTGCCCACCGGCCGCCATGCCGGAGTTGCCGAGGAAAGCGCGCTTGCCGATCCGCGCCGTGCCCAGGCGCATCCACCCGCCCTGCAGCTCGTAGGTCGCGACCATGGTGTCGTCGGCGAGGAACGCGCCGTCGGCGATCGTCGTGAGCTTCGGGATGAGCAGCACGGTCGACGCCTCGACATCGCGACCGACGTCGGCGCCGAGGGCACGCAGCCAGAACGGGGTGAAACTGCTGGAGTACAGCGGGAAGAGGAAGGTGCGAGCAGAATCGAGAAGGCGTTCGGTCGTCCACGCCTGCCACGCGACGCGAGAGCGCACCGGGTACACGCCTTCGCCGAGCCCCACCCCGAGCACGCGCACGAGAACCAGCACGAGGGCGGCGAAGACCACGCCCGAGAGAAGCACAGCAGGAACGAGCAGCGCCAGGATGCCGGGAACGGCGGCGCTGAGGGAGTCTGCTCCTCGGATGCCGAGCGCCACCACCCACGCCCCGGTCGCCAGAGAGATGACCGGCAGGATGCCGAGGAACGCCGAGGACGCGGCGTAGGCCCACAGCCAACGGGTGCGGCTCGGCGGGCGACCGGCCGCGAACGGCTTCGAGACGCCGCCGACGCGGGCCGCCGGGGATCCGGCCCAGCGCTGCCCCGACCGCACGCGGCCGAACACGGCTGAACCGGGTGCGATCTCGGCGCCGCGGCCGATCTTCGTGCCCGGGGCGAGGGTGCTTCGTGCGCCGATCGTCGAGTCGGCGCCGATGCGGATGCCGCCGATGCGCACGGTGTCGCCGTCGATCCAGTACCCGGTGAGGTCGACCTCGGGCTCGATCGAGGCGCCGGACCCGATGTCGAGCATGCCCGTGATCGGGGGCACCGTGTGCAGATCGACGTCCTTGTGGATGCGCGCGCCGAGCGCCCTCGCGTAGTACACGACCCAGGGCGCGCCTGCGAGTCCCACCGGGTCGACCTGCTGCGCGATCTGCTCGGCGAGCCACAGGCGCAGGTGCACGCCGCCGCCCCGCGGGTAGTCGCCGGGCCGGAGTCCCGCGAGCAGCAGGCGGGCGGCGACCGCGGCGATCGTCATCTTGCCCAGCGGGGTCACGAAGATCACCAGGCCCACGATGATCGTCCACACCGGGACGGCGGGAAGGAACTCGAATCCGGGTGACAGGCGCAGGATCCAGCTCGCGGTGAGCAGGAAGAGCAGCCAGCGGATGCCGGTGAACACGAACAGCGGCAACCCGGCGATGGTCTGCACCCACTGCATCCGCCGCGGTGTGGGTGCCTGCTGGCTGAAGACCCGTTCCGCGGTGTCCTCATCGTCGGCCTCTTCGTCGACGGCATCGGCCATCTGACGCAGTCTCGGCAGGTCGTAGACGTCGGTCATCGTGAACTCGGGTGCGCGGGTGCGCAGGCGCGAGACCAGCTGGGCGGCGGCGAGCGAGCCTCCGCCCAGCTGGAAGAAGTCGGCGTCCTCATCGCTCGGGCGGATGCCGAGCACGGCGAACCACTGCTCGGCGAGCCACGCGGCGGTTCCGGAGAGCGAGGATTCGCCCGCGTCGCCGGAATCGAGGGGCCACGGAAGAGCCGCCTTGTCGACCTTGCCCGACGTGCGTACGGGCAGATCATCGACGATCGCGAGCAGCGGGATCAGGGGAGCCGGCAGCATCTCGGCGAGCTCGCCGCGCGCCACCTGCCGGTCGAATCCGTCGTCGGGAACCACATAGCCGACGAGGATCGGCATGCCGGCATCGGTCTTCTGCACGACCACGGTCGCCGCCGAGACCGAGCTCAGCCCCTGCAGCGCCGCCTCGACCTCGCCGAGCTCGATGCGGCGACCGCCGATCTTGACCTGGTCATCGGCACGGCCCTGGAAGATCAGGCCCTCGGGCTCGACGCGCACGACGTCGCCGGAGCGATAGGCGCGGTCCCAGCCGAGCATCGGCATGGGGGCGTACTTCTCGGCGTCCTTGACCGGGTCGAGGTAGCGGGCGAGGCCGACGCCGCCGATGATGAGCTCGCCCGCTTCGCCGTCGGCGACACGCTGACCTTCTGCGTCGACCACGGCCAGCGACCAGCCGTCCAGAGGCAGGCCGATGCGCACGGGGCCGGTGCCGTCCATGAGAGAGGCGCAGGCGACGACGGTGGCCTCGGTCGGGCCGTACGTGTTCCAGATCTCGCGTCCATCGGATGCCAGTCGGGCGACCAGTTCTGGTGGGCAGGCCTCGCCTCCGAAGATCAGCAGCCGCACGTTCTCGATCGCATCCTGGGGCCACAGGGCTGCGAGCGTGGGAACCGTCGAGACGACGGTGATCCCGTGCCCGAGCAGCCAGGGGCCCAGATCCTCGCCCGACCGGACCAGAGCCCTCGGCGCCGGAACGAGGCATGCGCCGTGGCCCCAGGCGAGCCACATCTCTTCGCACGATGCGTCGAACGCGACCGAGAGGCCCGCGAGCACGCGGTCGCCGGGGCCCAGTGGGGCATCCTGCAGGAACAGTCGCGCCTCGGCGTCGACGAAGGCCGCTGCGGAACGGTGTGAGACGGCGACGCCCTTGGGAACCCCCGTCGAGCCGGAGGTGAAGATGATCCAGGCATCGTCGTCGACGGTGGGCGGGGTGACGACGGGCACCGCCGACGTGCTCGGGTGGGGTGCCGCGCTGGAGAACAGCTGCCTCGCATCAGAGGTGTCCGCGGGGAGGTATCCCGCATCGGTGATCATGCCGACGATGCGCGCCTCACGGAAGACGAGATCGGCCCGCTCCTGGGGGTCGTCCGCGTCGACCGGGACGTATGCCGCGCCGGCCGCCATCGTGCCGAGGATCGCGATGTAGAGGTCACGGCGACCCGACGTCATCCTGATGCCGACGCGATCGCCCTGACTCACGCCCTGCTCTCGCAGCACGGCAGCCGTGCGCCACACCTGCGCCAGCAGTTCCGCGTAGCTCACCGCGCCGTCGGCGTCCTCGACCGCTGACGCGTCGGGATACTGCTCGGTGGTGTCGCGGAGGATGTCGATCAGTGTGCGGGGGAGTGGCGCCTCGGCAGCGCGGTCGAGCGCCTCCTGCACGTCAGTTCGCAAGGAGGTCGAGCAGCGCGGCCTTCGACAGTCGCGAGTATCCGGTGCGGCCCTCGGCACGGGCACGGGCTCGGAGCTCGACGACAGTGAGATCGCTCAGCTCGGACTCCGGGGATGACGACGGTGCGGCGGACTTCGGCGTCGCGGTCCTCGCGGTGGCCGTCCTCTTCGCCGGACGAGCGGCAGCCGTCGCCGTGGTCGTGGAGGGGACCGCGGGAGCAGGGGCGACCTTCGTCGTCGCCGGCGTCACTGCGGTCGCCGGCTTCGCTGCCTTCGGTGCGACCGGGGCTGTCTTCGCCTCGGTGGTCGTCACTGCGGGCGACGAGAGAGCGTCGGACGTCGTGGCGTCGGCCTTCTTCGAGGGCGAGGTGTTCTTCGTCTCGGACTTCTTCGCGTCGCCCCTCTTCGCGCCGGGCTTCTTCGTCTCGGGCTTCTTCGTCTCGGCTTTCTCAGCGACCGACTTCTTCGCCTCGGACTTCTTCTCGTCCTTCTTGTCGGACTTCTTCTTGTCGCCCTTCTTCGTGTCGGCCTTCTTCGGCGCCTGCAGGCGCGCGGCGGCCTCCTGAAGTCGCTCGGTGGCGGCGGTGGCCGACTTCGCGACCTTCTTGGGCCGGTCGGCGATCTTCTTCTTCGAGGCGTTCGCCGCGTCCTTCGCGTCCTCGACGAGAGGCTTGAGCTTCTTGGCCGCCTTCTTCGGAAGGGTCTTGATCAGCTTCTTCGCATCCTTCGCGGCATCCTTGGCGGCATCGAGTGCTGCCTCGGCATTCCGGTGGGCTGGGCTCTTCTTGGCCATGGTCGATCCTCCTGTGCGACCCGAGCGCGTCCGCCCGGGAGTTGGCACAGAGGATACTCAGGCAAGGTGAACAATCGGTGCCGCGCCGGTCCCGGGCCATGTCATATCCCGTCACACTTGCAACACAAATGTGATCCGCGGAAGGCGGCTGGCGACCGGTCGGGCCCGGTGGTGCATGTTTAGATGTTCTCCTACCCGTCCGTGGGCACTCACACCCTCGTCGTTCAGGAGCTGACATGCGCCGTCGCAACATCATCGCCGGGATCGCGCTCGCCGCGACCGCCACTCTCGCCCTCGCCGGCTGTGCGACGGGCAGCGGAGACGCAGGCTCGGGAGAGCCGGCGGCCGGCGACGAGTACGGCCTCATCGAGGCGGGCACGCTGACGGTCTGCTCCGACATCCCCTACGCTCCGTTCGAGTTCGAGGGCGGCGACAACGGCACCGGGTACACCGGCTTCGACATCGACCTGCTCGATGCGATCGCCAAGGAGCTCGACCTCGAGCTCGCGGTGCAGGACGTCGGATTCGACGCTCTGCAGTCGGGCACGACCCTCGCCGCAGGCCAGTGCGACGTCGGCGCCTCGGCGATGACCATCACCGACGAGCGCAAGGCGAACATCGACTTCTCCGAGCCGTACTACGAGTCGCTGCAGTCGCTGCTCGTGCGCACCGACTCGGGCATCGAGTCGATCGACGACCTCTCGGGCAAGAACGTCGGCGTGCAGCAGGGCACGACCGGTGAGGCGTACGCGACCGAGAACGCCGAGGGCGCGCAGCTCGTGCAGTACCCGTCCGACGGCGAGCTGTGGCCCGCCATGCAGGCCGGTCAGATCGACGCGATCCTGCAGGACCAGCCGGTGAACCTCGAGCACGAGAAGGCCGACAGCGCCTACAAGATCGTCGAGGAGTACGAGACCGGCGAGTCCTACGGCTTCGCGTTCGCCAAAGACGAGAAGGACGCGCTGCGCGAGGCGATCGACGGTGCGCTGCAGGATCTGCGCGACAGCGGCGACTACCAGACGATCTACGACACCTACTTCACCGCGAAGTAATCGGCGAGCGACGTAGGACAGGGAGACCTTGACAATGGCGTTGAGGCGCACCACGAAGAGCAAGCTCTACCGGTACACCGTCTATGCGGTGCTGATCGCGGTCGTCGTCTGGCTGATCGTCAGCACCGACTGGGCACGCATCGCGCAGCTGTACTTCAACCCCGAGGTCGCGGCGAAGATGCTCCCGGGCATCATCACCACGGCACTCGTCAACACGCTGTGGTTCACCGCCGTCGCGTTCGCCGGTGGTCTGCTGCTCGGCATCGTGCTGGCGCTGCTCAAGCTGTCGAGCATCGGGCCCTTCCGGTGGATCGCGACGGCGTGGATCGAGCTGTTCCGCGGGCTTCCCGCGATCCTCACGATCTTCGCCATCGCGTTCATCCTGCCGATCGGACTCGGCGTGCCGGGCACGAAGCTGGGTGGACCGGTGGTGCTCGGGTTGATCGGTCTGATCCTCGTGGCGTCGGCCTACATGGCCGAGACCATCCGGGCGGGTATCCAGGCGGTGCCGAAGGGGCAGACCGAGGCCGCCCGCTCGCTCGGCATGTCGCCCATGAAGACGACGTTCTGGATCGTGGTGCCGCAGGGGTTCCGCATCATCATCCCGCCGCTGACCAACGAGTTCGTGCTGCTGCTGAAGGACACCTCGCTGCTCTTCGTCGCCGGCTCCTTCATCTGGTCGAAGGAACTCACGAACTTCGCGCGTGACGCGAGCACGCAGAACGCCAACGGAACGCCGTTGATCATGGCGGCGGCGCTCTACCTGATCGTGACGATCCCCCTCACGCGCTTCAGCGCGTACCTGGAACGAAGGATGTCGAGGCAGCGATGATCACCGATCTGATTGACGTCCACGCGCCGGCGATCGACCTGCAGGGGCTCGTGAAGAGCTTCGGCGACAACGAGGTGCTCAAGGGCATCGACCTCACCGTCACCGCCGGCGAGGTCGTCTGCATCATCGGCCCGTCGGGTTCCGGAAAGTCGACGCTGCTGCGCTCGGTGAACCTGCTCGAGGAGCCGACCGGGGGCAAGGTGCTCATCGAGGGCATCGACATCACCGACCCCGACGTCGACATCGACCGCGTGCGCACGCGCATCGGCATGGTGTTCCAGAGCTTCAACCTCTTCCCCCACCTCGACGTGATGGGCAACCTCATGATCGCGCAGCAGCGCGTGAAGAAGCGGTCGAAGGCCGAGGCTGAGCGGGTCGCGAAGGAGATGCTCGGACGCGTCGGCCTCTCCGAGAAGGCTGACGCCTTTCCCGGACACCTCTCGGGCGGTCAGCAGCAGCGCGTCGCCATCGCGCGCGCGCTGTGCATGAACCCCGACATGATGCTGTTCGACGAGCCGACGTCGGCGCTCGACCCGGAGCTCGTCGGCGAGGTGCTGCAGGTGATGCGCTCACTCGCGGATGAGGGAATGACGATGCTCGTCGTCACGCACGAGATGGGCTTCGCCCGCGAGGTCGGGTCGCGACTGATCTTCATGGACGGCGGACACATCGTCGAAGAGGGCGACCCGCGCGAGGTGCTCGCCAACCCGCAGCATCCGCGCACGCAGGACTTCCTGGCCCGCGTGCTCTGATCGTCTGACGCTTCACACACAGAGACCCCCTCCTGCGGAAACAGCAGGAGGGGGTCGCTGTGTGTGACGCGTGAACTCGGAAGTCAGTCGACGTCGACGACTTCTGCGCCCGGGGCGTTGGTCTTCACCGACTCGATCCCGTTCTTGGCGGCGGCCTTCGTGGTGTAGCTTTCGCTGGTCGCGATGACTTCACCGTTTCCGGCTTTGAGGCGGAACCTGTACCCACCTGAGCGGTCGGCGTACAGCTCGAACTTGCCTGCCATGAGGCGTCCTTTCTCTGTCGTGTCGGAGGGGCGGCGCCCCTCGGGATCACGGTATCCCGGAGTACTGGCCCAGGGATAGAGCGCGATTCAGCCGCGCGGATGCACGGCCACGGGCTCGGGCGCGACGGCGATCCGCACACGATCTCCGAACGTCGGATGGATGCCGGGGGCGTGCTGCAGACGCACCAGCTCGCCCGATTCGGTGCGGACGAGCGTGCGGCGCATGCTGCCCAGGAACGTGCTCTCCTGCACGAGCGCATCGGTCGCGGCATCCGCCTCGGACGCGAAGTGCACGTTCTCCGGGCGCAGGTAGACGTCGACCGGTCCGTCGGCCGGAGCCTGCAGCGGCAGCTTCTGTCCCCACACCACGACGTGGTCGCCCTCGGCGACGCCCGAGACGACACTCGAGAGACCGACGAAGGCGGCGACACCTGCGGTCGACGGCGTCGTGTACAGCTGCTCGGGGGTGCCGATCTGCTCGATGGTCCCTGCGTTCATCACGGCGATCCGGTCGGAGACCGCCAGCGCCTCCTCCTGGTCGTGGGTCACGAAGACGGTGGTGATGCCGAGCCGCAGCTGGATGCGGCGGATCTCGTCACGCAGCTGCACACGCACCTTCGCGTCGAGGGCCGACAGCGGCTCGTCGAGCAGCAGCACCTTCGGCTCGGTCACGAGTGCACGGGCCAGCGCCACGCGCTGCTGCTGGCCACCGGAGAGCTGATGCGGAAAGCGGTCGGCGAAGTCGGCGAGCCCCACCAGGGCCAGGGCGTCGAGAGCACGCTTCGAGGCCTCTGCCTTCCCGAGTCCACGGCGGCGCAACCCGAACGCGGTGTTCTCCGCGACGCGCAGATGCGGGAACAGCGAATAGGACTGGAAGACCATGCCGATGTCGCGCTTGTTCGTCGGGACGCGGGAGACGTCGCTCCCGCCGAGAAGCACCGCACCGCTGTCGAGACCTTCGAGCCCCGCGAGCACCCGCAGCAGCGTGGTCTTGCCGCAGCCCGACGGACCGAGCAGCGAGACGAACTCGCCGGGAGCGATGTCGAGGTCGACTCCGTGCAGCACAGTGTTGCCCGAGTAGCTCTTCACGATGCTCTGCAGCTGCACACGCGTGCCCTCGCCGGCCTCGGCGAGGAGCATGTTGTCGGCGGTCTGGGGGAGGGTCATGAGCGGGCCTTTCCGTTGCCGCGCGCGACGCGGCCGATGAGGAGGAGCAGGAGGAAGACGAACAGCAGCGCCAGCAGGGTGAAGATGGCCGGTGCGTACGGGTCCTGCTTCTGGACGACGACCATCGCCGTCTGGAACACCTGGCGGTTGAGGAGCGACGCGATCGTGAACTCGCCGAGCACGACGGCGATCGAGATGAGCGACGCCGCGAGCAGCCCCTGGCGCAGGTTCGGCGCGAGCACGGTGAGAACGACGGTCGGCCAGCTCGCACCGAGTGATCGGGCGGCCTCGGCGAGGGTGCGCAGGTCGGCGGCGTCGATGGAGGCCTGGATCGAGCGGTAGGCGAACGGCAGCACGGTGATGCCGTAGGCGAAGGCCAGCGTCCAGGTGCCCGTGCCGAGAGCGCGTCCGATCTGCAGGTAGATCGGCGCGAGCCCGACGACCAGCACGATCGCGGGAATCGAGATCGGCAGCAGCACCGCGAACTCGAACACCGGCTTGAGCTTCGCGAAGCGCAGGTTGACCAGGATCATCGTCGGCGCGAGCAGGAGGAGCACGATCGCGACCGTCACCACGGCCAGGATCAGCGAGTTGCCGAGCCCCATCCAGATCGGCTTGATGGCCGCAGACTTCGCAGGGTCGAACAGCGCGAACCAGCGCTCGAGACCGAGGGTGCCGTCGGTCTGACGCAGCGTGTAGAGGAACGTGGAGATCAGCGGGATGGCGAAGAAGGCGCCGACGGCGATGCCGATGATCCAGCGGGTCGCGAGAGAGGGGCCGAGACGGTTCATGACTGCCACCTCGCGGCTCGTCGCTGGATGATCGAGTACAGGCCCATGACGACTCCGACGATCACGATCATGCCCAGCGCGAGAGCGCCGGCCAGGTTCTCGCGGCCGAGCACGGTCTCGCTGGTGAGCGCGGCCCGGATCTGCAGCGGGACGATCTGCGCGCCCTGGCTGGCGAGTGCTGCGGCCGTGGCGTAGGACGAGAAGGCGTTCGCGAACAGCAGCAGAAGGCTCGCGAGAAACGAGGGCGCCAGCACCGGGATGCCGATGCGCAGCCAGAAGCTCGAGCGTGTGCCGCCGAGCGTGAGGTTCGCCTCGGCCCACTGCGGCTTGAGTGCGGCGAGGGCGGGCATGAACGTGATCACCATGAGAGGGATCTGGAAGTAGATGTACGGCAGGATCAGGCCGGGGAGCTCGTAGAGCCAGGTGCCGTTCGCGAAGATGTCGACGCCGAGGTCGTCCTTGAGGAAGAGCGTGACGACGCCCTGGATGCCGATCGTCGCGATGAAGGCGAACGCGAGCATCACGCCACCGAACTGAGCCAGCACGCCGGCCGCGGCATCCACGGTCGAGCGCACGGCGCCGTCGGGGTTCATGCCGAGCAGGGCATAGCAGACGAGGGCTCCGAGGATCGCGCCGACCAGGGCTGTCAGCAGCGAGAGCCCGGCCGAGTTCGCGAACGTCGTGAGGACCACGGGATCGCCGAGGGCCGAGACGTTCGACCAGGTGAACGAGCCGTCCTCCGTGAAGAAGCCCGAGCCGATCGCGAGGATCGTCGGCACGGCGAGGAAGAGCAGCACGTAGGCGGTGAAGGGCACGAGACCGAGCCAGGCCGCGGACGGCGCCGAGCGTCGGACCCCCGAGACGACGGGCCCGGCGCCGGCCGGAGCGAGGGGGACGGGGGCGGATGCCGTGGCATCCGCCCCCGTCGTGGTGGCAGTGGTCACTGGACCGCCGCTGCCCACTTCTCGCCGAGCAGCGTGCCGGCGTTCGTCGACTGCTCCTCGGTCGGGACGACGGTCTCGCTCGGGACCTCAGGAAGAGCCGCGGCCAGGTCGGCGTCGATCGTGCCGGCCTCGGTCATGGCCTCCATACGAGCCGGACGTGCACCGCCCTTGAGCCACAGGTTCTGCACCTCGTCGCTGTAGAGGAACTCCTGCCACAGGCGTGCGGCTGCCGGGTTCGGGGCATCCTTGTTGATCGCCTGGTTGTAGTAGCCGGCGTAACCGGTGCCGTCGAGCACGACGACCTTCCAGTCCTTGTTGTCGGCGGTGTGCGAGGCGTTCAGGTAGTCCCAGTCGAAGACGACGGGAGTCTCACCGCTCGCGACGGTCGCCGTGGTGACGTCGACCTTGAGCAGGTTTCCGGCCTTCTGCAGCTCTGAGAAGAAGTCGATACCCGGCTGGAAATCGTCGAGCGTGCCGTCGGACTGCACCGTGGCGAGGCCCACAGCGGCGAACGCCGCACCGGCCTGGGTCGGGTCGCCGTTGATGGCGACGGCACCCTTGTAGGCGGCGTCCTTCAGGTCGTCGAGCGACTCGGGGGCGTCGAACTTCGACGAGTCGTAGCCGATCGACATGTATCCGCCGTAGTCGCCGACGAAGAGCCCGGTCGGCTCCTTGAGCGCGTCGGGGATCTCGTCCCACGTCTGCACCTGGTACGGCGCGAACGTGTCGGTGTTCTGCAGCGCGACCGTGAGGCCGAGGTCGAACACGTCGGGTGCGGTGTCGAGCCCCTCGTTGGTCTTCGCTGCCTGGATCTCTTCGGCGCTCGACACGTCGGGCGATGCCTCGTTGATCGTGATCTCGGGGTACTTCTCGGCGAAGAGGTCGAGGATCTCGCCGTAGTTGGCCCAGTCGCGCGGAAGGGCGATGACGTTGAGCTGGCCTTCGGCCTTCGCTGCCTCTTCGAGATCGGCGAACGATCCGAAGTCCTCGACAGAGGTCGCGGCTGCGGCGTCGACGTCGTCGCTACCGGCAGCGGGGGTCTCAGCACCCGTGGCGCAGGCGGTCAGGCCGAGCGCGGCGGTGGTGAACAGGGCGATGCCGGCGCCGATGCGCGCGCGGCGGTGGAAGTTGGTCATCAGGGTCCTCTCGGTGTCCGGCGCTGTGAGCCGGATTCGGGTTGCGAGAGGACACTATGAGCCGAGGGTTGCCGATCATCGCGGTCCCGGTGAACGTGAGGTGTCCGCAGTGTGGCGGGTCGGGCCGCGATGGTGCTCGGGGCGTCACGCCGTCTGACATCCTGGACGGATGGACATCGGCAGTGTGCTCGGGCTCGAGCAGCTCACCTGGGGCACGCTGATCCTCATCGTCATCGCGGCCTTCGCCGCCGGCTGGATCGACGCCGTCGTAGGCGGCGGAGGGCTGCTGCAGCTTCCCGCCCTGCTGTTGATCCCCGGCATCTCACCGATCCAGGCACTCGCCACCAACAAGCTCGCCTCGGTCTTCGGAACGGCCACGAGCAGCGTCACCTACTACCGCCGAGCGAAGCCCGACATCCGCACGGCGCTGCCGATGGCGGTGATCGCGCTCGTCGGCTCATTCGGCGGAGCCGCCGTCGCCACGGTGCTGCCGGCCGCGGCATTCAAGCCGATCATCGTGATCGCACTCCTCGTCGTGGCCCTCTTCACGGCGTTCCGCCCGCAGATGGGCGCCGCGACGCGGCTGCGCTTCAGGGGCCACAAGCACCACATCATGGCGGGGCTCGCCGGTCTCGTGATCGGGTTCTATGACGGGCTCATCGGGCCCGGGACCGGGACGTTCCTGGTGATCTCGCTCGTCGCACTGCTGGGGTACGACTTCCTGCAGGCGAGTGCGAAGGCGAAGATCGTGAACCTCGCCACGAACACCGGCGCGCTGCTCCTCTTCATCCCACACGGTGCCGTGCTGTGGCTGCTGGGCGGGATCCTCGCGGTGGCGAATGTCGCCGGCAGCTATCTCGGCTCGCGCATGGCGATCTCAGGCGGCACGACCTTCATCCGCGTCGTGTTCCTCGTCGTGGTGGTCGCCCTGATCGCCAAGCTCGGCGTCGACGTGTGGAACGAGAACATCGCTCCCGCGCTCGCGCAGATCGGTCGTTGAGCGAGGCCGGGTCGCGACGCTTCGTCTCAGTCGGCTTCGTCGTCTTCGCTCAGCGAACGGGGGATGAGTAGGGCGGGCGCTCGCGCAGATCGGTCGTTGAGCGAGGCCGGCGGAGCCGCCCGAGACGAAACGTGGTGAGGTCGAGTCGCGTCGCATCGTTCCGGCCGAACGACCGGGGTACGCGAAGAGGCCCCCTCCTGCCTGAGCGGGAGAGGGCCTCTGCGTGAGAGGGTCAGGCCTCGTCGTCCTCGGGCTCGAAGTCGACGCCGGCCTCGGCGCGCTGCTCGGCCGTGATGGGCGCCGGAGCCGCCGTCAGCGGGTCGAAGCCGTTGCCCGACTTCGGGAAGGCGATGACGTCGCGGATCGACTCGGTCTTCGCCAGGTGCTGCAGCACGCGGTCCATGCCGAGCGCGATTCCACCGTGCGGCGGTGCGCCGAACTTGAACGCGTCGAGCAGGAATCCGAACTGCTCCTGCGCGACCTCGTCGCTGATGCCCATGACCTCGAACACGCGCTTCTGCACGTCTTCGCGGTGGATGCGGATCGATCCGCCGCCGAGCTCCGAGCCGTTGCACACGATGTCGTAGGCGTAGGCGAGAGCCGAACCGGGGTCGGTGTCGAACGTGTCCTGGAACTCGGGCTTGGGCCCCGTGAACGCGTGGTGCACGGCGGTCCAGGCTCCGGCGCCGACGGCGACGTCACCGGATGCCACGGCATCCGCGGCCGGCTCGAACATCGGGGCGTCGACGACCCACGTGAACGCGAACTCGTCGGGGTTCAGGTAGCCCAGGCGGCGGCCGATCTCGACGCGGGCGGCGCCGAGAAGAGCGCGACTCTCCTTGGTCGATCCGGCGGCGAAGAACACGCAGTCACCGGCAGAGGCGCCGACGAACTCGGCGAGGCCGGCCTGCTCGGCCTCGGACAGGTTCTTGGCTGCGGGGCCGCCCAGCGAGCCGTCCTCGTTGAAGAGGACGTAGGCGAGACCGCGGGCGCCGCGCTGCTTGGCCCAGTCCTGCCACGCGTCGAGCTGCTTGCGCGGCTGGCTCGCGCCACCGGGCATGACGACGGCACCCACGTACTCGGCCTGGAAGACGCGGAACGGGGTGTCCTTGAAGTACTCGGTCGCCTCGACGAGCTCGAGCCCGAAGCGCAGGTCGGGCTTGTCGGAGCCGTACTTCGCCATGGCGTCGGCATAGGTCAGGCGCGGCAGCGGGGTCTGCACCTCGACGCCGATGGTCTTCCACATCGCCTGGATGAGCGACTCCATCAGCGTGATGACGTCTTCCTGGTCGACGAAGCTCATCTCGATGTCGAGCTGCGTGAACTCCGGCTGACGGTCGGCGCGGAAGTCCTCGTCGCGGTAGCAGCGGGCGATCTGGTAGTACTTCTCGACGCCGCCGACCATGAGCAGCTGCTTGAACAGCTGCGGCGACTGCGGCAGGGCATACCAGCTGCCCGGGTGCAGACGTGCGGGCACCACGAAGTCGCGGGCGCCCTCGGGCGTCGAGCGCGTGAGCGTCGGGGTCTCGACCTCGGTGAAGTCCTCGCCGTGCAACACGTCGCGGACGGCCTTGTAGACGTTCGAGCGCAGGCGCAGGGCGGATGCCGCGGCAGGGCGACGCAGGTCGAGATACCGGTACTTGAGGCGGGCCTCTTCGCCGACGGTCTCGGTGTCGGCGACAGCGGTCGATACCTGGAACGGCAGGGGAGCGGACTCGTTCAGCACCTCGACGTCGGTCGCGATGAGCTCGATCTCGCCGGTCGGCAGGTTCGGGTTCGCGTTGCCGTCGGGGCGACGCGAGACCTCGCCGGTGACCTTGAGGACGAATTCGTTGCGCAGCGGGTGCGCCACCTCTTCGTCGCGGATGACGACCTGGGCGATGCCCGATGCATCCCGAAGATCGATGAACGCGACTCCTCCGTGATCACGACGGCGATCGACCCAACCCGAGAGGGTGACGGTCTGACCGATTTGCTCGGCTCGCAGTGAGCCTGCCGAGTGGGTGCGAAGCACGGAGGATTCCTCCTGATCTGGGAAATGATGAACCCGCCCATTCTACGGGGGCGGTGTCGCCTCCTCCGCCGGTGGCATATCGGTCAGTAGGATCGCCACGACAGCCGCTCGACCAGCGAAAGGGTCATCATGGACTCCAACGGCATCTCGGATCTCTACGCATCGATCTTCTCCGGCACGACGGGCCTGATCGCCCTCGTCTTCTACGTCCTCGTCGTCATCGGCCTGTGGAAGGTGTTCACGAAGGCCGGCTACCCCGGCATCCTCGCGATCATCCCCATCGTGAACGTCGTCTTCCTCGTCAAGATCGCCGGGATGTCCGGCTGGCTCGCGCTGCTCTATCTCATCCCGATCGTCGGTTTCATCTTCGGGATCATCGTCGCGATCAAGCTGGGTGAGCGCTTCGGCAAGGGCGGACTCTTCTCGTTCTTCCTGCTCTTCGTCTTCCCCTACATCGGGTATCTGATCATCGGCTTCGGCGAGTCCCGCTACCGCGCGGTCTGACGTGGTGGCGTCTCGACTGCACCTCGTCCGTCACGGCGAGGTGCACAATCCCCAGCGCGTGCTCTATGGGCGGCTGCCCGACTATCACCTCAGCAAGGCGGGGAGGGAGATGGCGCGAGCCGCGTCCGATCACATCGCCGGTCTCGATCGCCCGGTCGCAGGGCTCTACTCCTCGCCACTCGAGCGGGCACAGGAGTCGGCGGAGCCGTTCTCCGAGCGCTTCGGACTCACACCCGAGATCGACATCCGCCTGATCGAGCCGACCAATGTGTTCGAGGGCACGCAGATGCGCCGCTCGCTGATGAACCCGCTCAAGTGGTGGCACCTGCGTCAGCCGTCGCTGCCGAGCTGGGGCGAGCCGTACGCATCGATCGCCGAGAGGATGCTGGGCATGATGGCCGAGGCATGGCGATCCGTCGACGATGGCGACCTCGTGATGGTCTCGCACCAGGCACCGATCTGGATCACCCACCTTCGCGTCGCGGGCCTGCCGCTGCAGCACGACCCGCGCACTCGGCGCTGCGCGCTGTCGAGCGTCACGTCTTTCGAGCTCGTCGGCGATGTGTGGCGCGAGGTCGCGTACGCCGAACCCGCGGCCACCGGGGGCGCGGTCGACGTCGGGGCGGTCTGAAGTCTGAGCTAGCGGCTCTGGTCGCAGTGATGGTCGCTCCCCGAGTCGGGAAGCGACCATCAGTGCGCTGCGGCGAAGATGCTCGCGATCACGGAGCCATCAGCGACTGGATGACCCCGACCGCCGCGAGCTGACCGGCCGCGGCGGCCAGCAGCACCGAGGCCATCGGCCCCGGAAGCGACGCACGGTGTGCGAGGTCGCCCGCGGCGAAGACACCGGCGAGTGAGGTGCGACCGAAGTCGTCGATCTCGATCGACCCGGACGGCAGCATGTGCAGCCCGAGCTGGTCGGCGAACGGCGCACGGTGGCGGAGCGAGCCCGATGCCACGAAGACGCCGGCCACAGTCCGATCGCCGGAATCGGTGGTGACCCGCAGATCGTCGCCGTCCGGCGCTACCGCCGTCACGAGGTCCACGCTCACCCGCGCTCCCAGCCCTTCGAGCGTCCGCGCCTCTTCTGCGGAGAACGCCTGATCGACGGGGAAGACCGTGATGTCTCCTGCGATGCGACCCAGAAGCCCGATCAGGTGCTCGGCACGAGGCGCGGGCCCGAGAATGGCGATGGAGCGCCCCGCATGCTCGTGACCGTCGCAGAACGGGCAGCTGAAGGCCTTCACTCCCCACAGCTCCTGCAGGCCGGGCACGGATGGCAGATCGTCGGCGACGCCGGTCGCGAGGATGACGCTCTTCGCCTCGACGGAGACTCCGTTCGCGAGCAGCACGGTGAACGCGCCCTCCGCACCCGAGACCGACTGCGCTCCGACGTCACGGATCTCGACGTCGGCATACTCGGCGAGCTGAGTGCGTGCGGTCGCGCGGAACTCCGCCGGGGGAGTTCCGTCGTTCGCGACGACGTTGTGCATGTGGAGCACCGTGCCGTTGCGGTACTCACCGGAATCCAGCAGCAGCGTCGAGCGGTGCATCCGCCCGAGGGTCAGTGCCGCCTGCAAGCCGGCGGGGCCTGCTCCGATCACGATCGCGTCGTACATGTGGTGTCCTTCCGAGGGGCGGCGGTTGCTTTCGTCCTCAGTCTGTGACTTCATGTCAACATGAAGTCAAGTGTCGAGAGTCCCTGGTCCGTCGGCGAGGTGGCTGCCCGTTTCGAGCTGCCCACGAACGTGCTGAGGCACTGGGAGACGGTCGGGCTACTGCGACCCGCACGCGACTCCGCCGGGAGGCGCCGATACGGGCAGGACGACGTGGTGCGCATCGCGGTGATCCAGCGCAGCAAGGCGGCCGGAATGACCCTCGACCAGATCGCCGTGCTCCTCGACGACGGAAGCGCCGGTCGGCACGAGGTGCTGCAGCAGCACCTCGACGATCTCGATCAGCGGATGGAGGACATGCGCCGATCACGCGAGATGACCGAGCATGCGATGGGATGCCGTTCGCACGACATCGCCACGTGTCCTCGCTTCCGCGCGAGTGTGGCCGACGTGCTCGCCCGGCTCTGACAGCGGGCTTCCACGGCCGGGGCGTCCGGCCCATGCATAGGAACCCCCGCGTAAACTGGGAATCGTGCCACTCGCCTCGACGGTTCTTCCGATCCGCAGCGGCCGCCCCTCCCGCATCCGGCCTTCTCGCCGTGCGGTCGGTGCCGCGCTCGCCGCGGTACTAGCCATCGGTCTGAGCGCCTGCGCTCCCGATCCCGTGAACGACTCGTTCCTGAGCGGAGACAATCCCGGCTACGTCGCGGCCGACGGGGCGATCGTCGAGATCCCGGTCGCCGAGCGCGGCGAACCCGTCGTCGAATTCGGCGGCGTGACCGAGAACGGCGACGACTTCAGCAGCTCCGAGCTCGCGGGCAAGGTGACGGTCGTCAACTTCTGGTACGCGGGCTGCGCTCCCTGCCGTGTCGAGGCAGAAGACCTCGAGAGCGTGTGGCAGGAGCACGGCGGAGACGACGTGGCCTTCCTGGGCATCAACACCCGCGATCAGGCCGACACCGCCAAGGCGTTCTCGGCGGAGTTCGGCGTGACCTATCCGAGCCTCATCGATGTCGACACCGCCGAGGCGAAGCTCGCCTTCGCGTCGTCGGTGCCGATCCAGGCGACGCCGACCACTCTGGTGCTCGACAAGCAGGGACGGGTCGCCGCCCGCATCATCGGGCCGATCGACGGCACCTCGATCCTCTCGACGCTCGTCAAGGACGCGCTCGCGGAGGACTCATGAGTCTTGCGGAAGCGGCATGAACCCCGGGACGATCATCGACTCAGGCGCACTGTGGCTCGCGATCCCGGTAGCGATGCTCGCTGGGCTCATCTCCTTCCTCTCACCGTGCGTGCTTCCGCTGGTGCCGGGCTACCTCGGGTTTCTCGGGGGAGCGGTCACCCCTCGACGAGAGCGGTCGGAGAACGGCAGCGGCGTCGCGACGGTCGCAGCTCCCGCTCGCGGCCGACTCGTGTTCGGTGTGCTGCTGTTCATCCTGGGCTTCAGTCTCGTGTTCGTCGCGCTGACAGCGCTCGGCGGGCTCGCCAACGTCTTCCTGCTGCAGTGGGGTGAGCTGATCACCCGCATCCTCGGCGGCGTGATCATCCTGATGGGACTCGTGTTCCTCGGTCTCTTCGGCTTCGCCCAGCGCGAGCTGCGCTTCCACGTCGACTCCAAGGCCGGCCTGATCGGCGCACCGCTGCTGGGAATCGCGCTCGGAATCGGCTGGGCTCCGTGCATGGGGCCGACGCTCGCCGCGATCTTCGCCCTCTCGTTCAACCAGGGCGACCCGGTGCGTGCCGGCATGCTCGGCCTGGCGTACTCGCTCGGCCTGGGCCTGCCGTTCCTCCTGGTCGCGCTCGGGTTCGGGTGGGCCACCAAGACGATCGGGTTCCTCCGTCGCCACATCCGCGTCGTGAACGTCATCGGCGGCGTGCTGCTGATCGTGCTCGGCCTGCTGATGCTGACCGGCCTCTGGACCGACATCATGTCTCGCCTGACGGTGGTGATCGGCAGTGTCCCCCTCCCGTTCTGATGAGAACACGACGCATCGGAAGGATGACGTGAGCAGCACAACCGAGAGGTCCAGCGATCCGCTGCGCCCGTCAGACCACGTCGACGGCGAGGAGTCGATCACCCAGCCACGCCTCGGGTTCGTGGGCTGGCTGCGCTGGGGCTGGCGTCAGCTGACCTCGATGCGCACCGCGCTGATCCTGCTGCTCGTCCTCGCGATCGCGGCGATCCCCGGCTCGATCTTCCCCCAGCGGATGGCCGACCCCAACGGCGTCACCCAGTGGGAGCGCGACAATCCCGATCTCTTCCCCGTGCTCGACGGGCTGAAGATGTTCGACGTCTACCTGTCGCCGTGGTTCTCGGCCATCTACCTGCTGCTGTTCGCCTCCCTCGTCGGCTGCGTCATCCCGCGCATCCGTCACCACGCCAAGGCGCTGCAGGCGCGGCCCCCTCGCACGCCCGCACGTCTGAAGCGACTCGCCGACTTCCGTGCCGTCGAGCGCACGTCGACAGACGCGCCAGCCGACGCTGCGGCGACGATCGACATCGCGACGAAGCAGCTCAAAGCGCTCGGATACCGCGTCGAGCGCTACGACTCGGGCCGCACCGCGTCGGTCTCGGCCGAGCGCGGCTACTGGCGCGAGTCGGGCAACCTGCTCTTCCACCTCGCCCTCGTCGGCGTGCTGATCACCGTGGGGGTCGGGGGAGGATTCGCCTACACCGGCCAGCGCGTGCTGGTCGAGGGCGAGACGTTCGCGAACACGCTGCTCGACTACGACTCGATGAACCGCGGCCGCTTCGTCGGCGACGGGGCGCTCGCGCCGTACTCGATGCGCCTCGACAGCTTCGACGTCACCTACCAGCCCTTCGGCGAGCCCGGCTCGGGTCAGGCCGGCGACTTCTCGGCCAACGTCACGGTGCAGGAGAACGGCGAGGAGCGCACCGGCTCGGTCAAGGTCAACGAGCCTCTCGGCGTCGCCGAAGACAACGTCTTCCTGCTCGGCAACGGCTACGCGCCGACGATCACCGTGCGCGACCCCGACGGGGAGGTCGTGTTCACGAACAGCACGCCCTTCCTGCCCCAGGACAACAACATGACGTCGCTCGGCGTCATCAAGATCCCCGACGGTCTCAGCGAGCAGGTCGGCCTCGTCGGCTTCTTCTACCCGACCACGGGTGTGCTCGACACGGGCGCGTTCTTCTCCGGCTTCGGGGACCTCACCAACCCGACGCTCACCCTCGACGTCTACACCGGCGACCTGGGCATCAACGAGGGCATCCCCCGCTCGGTCTACGTCCTCGACACCACCGGCATGACCAAGGTCACCGGACGGACGACAGACCTCGAATCGATCGAGCTCGCGCCCGGACAGACGGCCGACCTGCCGAACGGCATGGGGACCGTGACCTTCGAGGACGAATCGCCGGCGGGGGCCACCGACGCCTCGCAGTCGGTCAAGCGCTTCGCCTCGCTGCAGATCCACCGCGACGCGTCGGGTCCGTGGGTGCTCGGCTTCGCACTTCTCGCGCTGGGCGGACTCATGCTCGCCCTGTTCATCCCTCGGCGTCGAGTGTGGGTCAAGGCGACGGGGCAGGACGGCATCGTCTCTCTCGAGTACGCCGGTCTCGCGCGCGGAGAGGATCCGACTCTCGCCACGGCTGTCGACGACCTCGTGGCCGGTCACGCGCGTCTGATGGACGCCGCGGGAGTGACGACTGCGGTCGAGGCGCCGGTCGCGACCGGCGACGAGTCCGACAACGCCGCGACGGCGTCCGAGGCCGTCCGCGACGGTGACCCCGAGCATCCTGCATCCGACACCCCGAAAGTAGACTGACACCATGTTCGATCTCGAAGTGATCTCGCCGATCCTGCTCTGGACGGCGATCGCGGTCTATGCGGCGGCCTTCGTGGCCTTCGCCTTCGACCTCGCCCGCCGGTCGCAGCTGTCGGCCGATGCGGCGAGCGTGCGGGAGTTCGAACTGGTCGGAGCCGGCGCGGGTTCGCGCGGCGCCAAGGGTGCTTCGGCATCCGGCTCGGATGTCGCCCCGCAGCGTTTCGTGATGGCGCGCATCGGCACCTCGCTCACCGTGCTCGCGTTCATCTTCCACCTCGCAGCCACGGTGACGCGTGGTCTCGCGGCCGGGCGAGTGCCGTGGGCCAACCTCTACGAGTTCGCGATGATGGGCACGCTGCTGATCGTCGCGGTGTTCCTCGTGGTGCTGACGCGCATCGATCTGCGCTTCCTCGGCACGTTCATCACCGGTCTCGTCGTCGTGCTGCTGGGTCTCTCGGCCACGAACTTCTACGTCGATGTCTCGCCTCTGATGGACCCGCTCAAGAGCGTGTGGCTGGTGATCCACGTCTTCGTGGCCTCCCTCGGCACCGCGTTCTTCGCCCTGGCCTTCGCTCTGTCGGTGATCCAGCTGATGCAGTCCCGCCGGGAGCGTCTCATCTCCGAGGGTGCCGAGAAGACCGGCCCCGGCTTCCTGCGCACCTTCCCCGGGTCGGAGCGCCTCGAGAGCATGGCCTACCGCTTCACGATCATCGGCTTCATCCTCTGGACGTTCACACTCATCGCCGGTTCGATCTGGGCCTACTACGCCTGGAGCCGCTTCTGGGGCTTCGACGTCAAGGAGACGTGGACCTTCGTGATCTGGGTGCTCTATGCGGGGTACATCCACGCGCGCGCGACGCGCGGCTGGCGTGGCAACCCCTCGGCCTGGCTGGCGATCGTCGGCTTCTCGGCCGTGCTCTTCAACTTCACGATCGTCAACGTGTTCTTCAAGGGTCTGCACGCCTACTCGGGCCTCAGCTGAGCGCCCGAGCGGTTCTCATCTGAACGAACGCAGTCCGAACGGGATGACTTCGGAGTGTTCGGCGCCGTCTTCGTACCAGACGAGCTCGGCCTCGCTGATGGTCTCGGCGGGGCGTGAGCTGAGCGAGCGACGGGACTTGTGCGACAGCTCCGTCCATGCCGCGGGGGCGAGCGTCTTCGCGTAGATCACCGACAGGTGGAACGTCCAGTCCTCCGTGCTGCGCTCGTCGAGTCGACGCAAGTCGGTGCCCTCGAGAGCTTCGCTGAGGTTCGCGTAGGCCGACACGAGCGAGGGGGTTCGTCTCAGGCGCAGGATGACGACCTGCCACGGAGCCGGGAACACGTCGACGGCCTCGGCGACGACCTCGATCGGGCGCTGCGCCACGGCCCATTCGCGGATCAGGGCGAGCAGCTCCTCCCGACGCTTTGGCTCGTGGAATGCGCGAAGCGTGACGTGCTCGGTGTGCGGGTGCGGAGCATCCATTCGGCCGAGTGCCGACTTCTGCTCGGCCCGGTAGACGTCCGACACCGCTCTCGTCGGGCGCAGCACGAGATACTGCTGCCCCTCGAGTGACTCGAGCTGGGCGGGAGAGGTCATGAACGGGCGACGCATCTTCTGATCGTACGTGCGTCGGGGAGTATGCGAATACCGCCTCTGCCCGGGCGAGCGCGGCTTCGGAGCTGTATGACGATGCGCCGTGCATCGAGTGCCATGCACGGCGCTTCGTCGGATGTGATCCGAAGCTGTGCCAGGGCTGCGTGCCCGGAGAGGACGCTCAGGCGGTCGCCATGGCCGCCTTCACTGACGTCGTGCGACGCAGGGCGACCGCGATGGTGGTCACGACGAGCGACAGCACACCCCACACGATGAGGCCGGCGGCTGCGCCTCCGTTCGCGGTGATCAGCCCGGCGAACGCGGGGGAGGTCGGCAGAGACGCACCGAGATCCGCCAGCCAGCCGGGCACCGTCGAGATCAGTCCCGTCGCGATCGCGAGCACCCCGACGAGAGCGCTGATCCAGCGACCGATGCCGCCGAAGACTGCGACGAGCGCCTGGTTGACCGCGGCGAAGACGATTCCCGCCAGCACCGCGATTCCGGCGAACGCCCACCAGGTGGCGGCGTCGTAGCTCGCGACGATCTGCACGATCAGTGAGACCAGCAGGCCCTGCGCGGCGCCGATGGCGGCCGCCGGGGCGAAAGCGCGCAGCGCGAGCCCGGCAGAGGAGCGCCGCGACGTGAGCGTGCGTGCGGTGTGGGCCCGCATCACGAGGAACGAGGCGAGAGCGCCGAACCACAGCACCACGGCCGCGAGCAGCGGGATCGCCGTCGGCCCGAAGATCGTTGCACCGTCGGCTCCCTTCGACGCCACAGGGTCGGCGATCACCGAGGCCAGGGAGGTCGACTCCGAGTCGCTGAACGACGGGAGGGAGTCGGATGCGGTGCGCAGGCCTCCGGCGAGATCGCCCGTTCCGGTGGCGAGGGTGTCGAGGCCGGTCGCGAGGTCGGCGGCTCCGGTTGCGAGCTCGGTCGTCCCGTCGGACAGCTGAACGGCTCCCGTGGACAGCGCACGTGCGCCGGCGGCGGACTCGTCGATGCCCTGGGACGCCAGCTGGTTCAAGCCGTCCGCGAGAGTCGTCGCGCCGGCGCCGGCCTCACCGAGCTGGGTCGCGAGGGTGGTGAACGCGCCGGGCAAGGTCGCGATCTGCGGTTCGACCGCCGTGAGATATCCCGACGCGGTTCCCGCGGACTTCGCCGCTGCTCCCGCGTTCGCCGCTTCGGTCGCGAGCTGCGCGCACAGCTCTCCCGAGACATCGGGGTCGCAGCTCGCAGCCATCGTGCCGAGTGTCTGCGCGAGGGTCGCTGTCTTCGTCGCCGCGTCCGTCGCCGCATCGGTTCCGGTCGTGATCGCCCCCACGAGCGCGGGCATCTGCCCTGCCTGGTTCTGAAGCTCCGCGGCCCCTGCGGTCAGCCCCGTGCCGATCTGGCTCGCTCCCCCCGCAGCCTCGCGGGTCTTCGCAGCGAGCGTGTCGAGCCCTGACGCGAGCGAGGACGCACCGTTTCCGAGCTCGGCGGCACCCGAGGCGAGCTGCGTCGCGCCGTCGGGGATCGCGGCCGCGCCCGTCGCCGCATCCCGTGCGCCGGTGGCGAGCTCGGCCGCGCCGTCGGCGGCTTCTCCGATCTGATCGCCGATCGTGGTGAAGCCGACGAGGATGTTCTCGGTCGTCGCCTCCGACAGCAGCGTGCCCATGCTCGAGGCGGCCGCATCCGCGATCTGACCGGTGATGAGGTCGTCGGCCACGAGCCCGTCGTCCGGCGTGGTGACCCGGATGGTGGCCTGCTCGGCATCGCCTCCGCCGTCCGAGATCGCCTGCCCTGCAGAGGTGGCGGCGGCTGAGAACTCCTCGGGGATCGTGATCACGGCCTGATACGACCCGTCGGCGAGCCCGTCGGCCGCGTCATCCTCGTTCGAGATCACCCAGGTGAGGTTGGAGTCGAGCTCGTCCGATCCCTCGACGAGCCCTGATGCGAGCTGCCGACCCAGCGGCGTCAGCTGTCCGTCGATCTCCACCGGCTCGTCGAGGTTGACGATCGCGGCGGTCATCGAGTCGAGGCGCTCGGTCGGGTTCTGGAGTGCCGCGACCAGGATGCCGCCGACGGCTGCGGGCAGCAGCAGGATGCCGAGGATCGTCAGCCACGTGATGGGCTTGCGCGAGCGTGCGCGTTCGATGGGGAGGGTCATGCGTTCACCTCGGTCGATTCGGTGGTGCCGTCGGCGGTGCGGGGCACCGAGGACTCGGGTCGTGACTGTGCTGAGGGCGCGTCGACGTCGATCACGTCGGCAGGGGAGCGGCCGGCGTCTGCGAGGATCTCGAGGCCGATCTGCGGGTCGAGCGCGGTGAGCAGGATCGCTGTCGTGCTGCGAGAGTCGCGCAGTCGCGCCGCCAGCTGATCGCGTTCGGGGCGCGAGAGCCGGTCTGCTCCGTCGATCACCACGAGTGCAGGGCGTCCGCGCAGCGCCTCGGAGAGGTCAGCCGACAGACGGGCGGCATCGGCGGTCATGACTGCTCCGACATGTGCGCGCACCCACGCCGCTCGACCCGGCAGCAGATGGCCGGCGACCCGGAGGCGTCCGTCATCGGGCGTCGCGCGGCCGGCGATCGTCAGAGCCAGCGCGCGCAGCGCACCGGCGGAGGAGCCCGTGAGCACCGCTGATCCGCCGGGAGCGAGGCGCAGGTGGAGGCGGTCGATGCCGGCATCCGTCACCGAGAGATCGTCGGCGGCCACGACCGAGTCGTCTCCCGGCCAACCGGCCAGGTGGCGCTCGCGTTCGACCGCTTCCCCCTCGATGTCGACGCGGGGGAGGACCTTCTCCAGCCACGCCGGGATCTCCCACGCGCGCTCGCCGAGGATGGCCATGAGAGCGGGGATCAGCGTCATCCGCACCAGGAACGCGTCGATCGCGATGCCGGCTGCGAGGCCCAGCGCGATCGGCTTGAGCGACGAGTCACCCTCGGGGACGAACGCGACGAACACCGCGAACATGATGAGTCCTGCCGCGGTGACGACCTTCGCAGACCCCGTGAAGCCGCTGCGCACGGCGCGCAGCGCGGCGGCGCGACGGACCGCTCGGTCAGGACTCTTCGCGTCGGGGTCGTGCACGAAGTCCTCGCGCATGCGCGACACCAGGAAGACCTGATAGTCCATGGCGAGTCCGAACAGCACGCCCATCAGGATGATCGGCATGAAGCTGATGATCGGGCCCACCTTCGCGACGTGCAGGGCGTCGGCGAACCAGCCCCATTCGAAGACCGCGCCGACGATGCCGAACGCGGCCACGATCGACAGCAGGTATCCGGCTGCGGCGGTGATCGGCACCCAGAGCGAGCGGAACACGATCGTGAGCAGGATCAGCGAGAGGCCGATCACGAAGATACCGAAGGGCAGCAGCGCGTTGCCGAGCTGGTCGGAGATGTCGATGCCGACCGCGGTGAATCCGGTCACCTTCAGGTCGATGCCGAACTCGTCGAGCCACTCGTCGTGGTGCGACCGCAGCTCGCGCACGAGGTCGGCCGTGGCAGGATCGTCGGGCGCCGTCTCGGGGATGATCTGCACGATGCCGGTGTCGGCCGTCTCGTTCGGCGTCGAGAGGGCGACCTCCTTGACGCCGTCGATCTTCGCGACCTCGTCGCCGAGATCCTCCATCAGCGTGAGCGGATCCGTCGACGTGACGATCGTGCCCGTGAGGATCATCGGCCCGTTGAAGCCGGGGCCGAACTCCTCGGCCACGAGGTCGTAGCTCTGCCGCGCCTCGGAGTCCTTCGGCAGCACGCCGGCGTTGGGCAGTGCGAGGTTCAGGCTCAGGGCCGGCACCGCGATGATGCCGAGGCCGATCACGACCGCGAGTGAGACGAGTATCGGGCGCGTGGTGACGCCGGTCACCCAGCGCTCGCTGAATCGCACACGCGGAACGGGAGCAGGCTTGCCCTTCTTCGCCTTCGGAGCCTTGCGCGGCCGACCCGCCACCCGGCCCTTCATGAAGCCCAGCAGCGCAGGGGTGAGCGTCACCGCGATCGCGACGGCGACCGCGACGGCGGCGGACGCCGCGATGCCCATGGTCGTCAGGAACGGGATGCCGGCGAAGCCGAGTCCGATCAGGGCGATCAGCACGGTCACGCCCGCGAACACCACGGCGGAGCCGGCCGTGCCGACGGCGCGGGCGGTGGATTCCTCGGGGTCGACCCCCTCGCGCACCTGATCCTGGTGCCTGGCCATGATGAACAGCGCGTAGTCGATGCCGACCGCGAGCCCGAGCATGAGGGCGAGGAGAGGAGTGGTCGACGAGACCGTGGCGAAGGCGGTCGCCGCGAAGATGCCGGCCATCGAGATGCCCACGCCGAGCACAGCCGTGAGCAGCGGGAGCCCTGCGACGACGAACGAGCGGAAGGTCACGATCAGCACGAGCAACGCGATGAGCAGTCCCACGGCCTCGGTCAGTGTGACACCGGGGATGGAGGTGGCGAACAGTTCGCCACCGAGAGAGGTCTGCGATCCGTCCGGAAGCTCGTCGGCGAGCTCGGCCACGACGGCTCGCAGGTCGTCCTGTGTCTCGTCCGAGACATCGCTCGCCTGGCCGTCGAACTGCAGGCGGATGATGCCGGCGGTCTCGTCGTCGTTGACCATGCCGCTGACCATCTCGTCGAACGGGGAGGTGGCCGAGAGCACGGAATCGTCGAGATCGGCGAGCTGGTCGACGGCGTCGTCGATGTCGTTCCGATACGTGTCATCCGTGATCGAGTCGCCGTCCGCGGCGACCACGATGATCTGCGCGCTGGTTCCGCTGACTGCGGGGAAAGAGCGGTTGAGCTGCTCGAGACCCGCCTGCGACTCGGTCCCGGGGATCGAGAAGGAGTTGTCCGTGCCGGCCCCGAGAACGAGCGCGCCGGCGCCGGCGATGCCGAGTGCGAGGAGCCAGGAGACGAGGACGCGCCACGGGTGCCGGTAAGACCAGCGGCCGAGCGAGGACAGGAGTGTGGACACGAGGCTCCTCAGGGAATGCGGGCTGGATACACAGGTGTATCCAATACATAGATGTATCGTAAGGTGATCCGAGCCCCGGAGTCTGTGTGCGGGGTGTGAGAATGAGAGGCAGGAGGATTCGATGACGACACCCGCCACGCGAAGCCGAGAGAACACGCGCGCCAGGCTTCTGGATGCCGCCGCGCAGGTCTTCGCAGAGGTCGGACTCGACGGCGCCTCCGTCGAAGCGGTCTGCGATCGCGCCGGTTTCACGCGTGGAGCGTTCTACTCGAACTTCGAGTCGAAGGACGAGCTGTTCCTGATGCTCGCCGGCAGCGTCGGCGAGCAGCGCGTCAACGGGGTGCGTGCCCGCGTCGAGGAGATCGCCGCTGAGGGCGGCCTCTCAGAGGGGTGCGACCCGGTCGAGCTCGTCCAGCGCATCATGGATGCGGGAGGCGACGACCGGCTCGGTGTGATGCTGATGAGTGAGATCCGCATCCGCGCGCTGCGCGATCATCAGTTCGGCTCGGCCTACCTCGTGCAGGAGCGCGAGATGGTCTCGAGCATCGCGGTGATCATCACGGACATCGTCTCGGTGAGCTCACTCGAGCTGAAGGTTCCGGCCGAGGAGGCCGCGCGCATGCTGATGATCCTCTGGGAGGGCATGACCGTTCGCGGTGCGATGGCGGGCCAGGACTCCGATCAGCTGCGGCACTCGGGCAGCGAGGAGCTGGGCAGGCTCGTGCAGCTGCTGCTCGCGGAGTGACGTCGCTGCTCAGCGCGCGGCGAGCACCTCGTAGCAGCGGCTGAGGCGATCGAGCCACCAGTCGCGACGATCGTCGTCTGCGGCGAGTCGAGCAACTGCCGCGGCGTCCGGCGTCACGCGTCCAGCGGGGATCGAGCCGTCGACCGGGCGCAGGTCGGCGACGTCGTCGAGGAACAGGGATGCGGTGCCGAGCCCGCAGTCGTAGTCGAGCGTCGGCAGCGCGGCGGCGAGCGCCGCACCCTGCGAGAGTCCGATCGCGGTGTCGAGTGCACTCGAGACGACCACGGGGAGGCCAGCGGCGGTAACGATCTGCAGAGCGTGAGTGATGCCTCCGAGGGGCTGCGCCTTGATCACGAGCAGGTCGGCGGCCTTCTCCCGAGCGACCGCGAGCGGGTCGGACGACTTGCGGATGCTCTCGTCTGCCGCGACCGGGATGCCCATGTACTTCACGCGCGTGCGCAGCTCGGCGAGTTCGGGCACCGTGGCGCAGGGCTGCTCGACGTACTCGAGATCGAACTCGTTGAGCGCGTGCACCGCATGCTCGGCCTCGTCGACGTTCCAGGCTCCGTTGGCATCCACACGGATGCGTCCCTCCGGCCCCATCGCCTCGCGCACGGCTCGCACGCGAGCGACGTCGTCCGCCAGTGTCTGGCCGGGCTCTGCGACCTTGACCTTCGCCGTGCGGCACCCGGCGAACCTGGCCAGCACGTCGGCGACCCGTGACGCCTCGATGGCGGGGATCGTGGCGTTCACGCCGATGCGCTCGCGCAGGGGTGCCGGTTGCGGTCGCCACGCGAAGTCGATCGCGGCCGCGAGCCAGGTCGCCGCTTCGGCATCGTCGTACTCGAGGAACGGAGAGAACTCGGCCCATCCCTCCGGGCCCTCGAAGAGCAGCGCCTCGCGAGTGTCGACCCCGCGGAAGCGGGTGTGCATCGGAAGAGAGACGACCCTGGCCGAGCCGAGCAGATCTGCGAGCGGTGGGAGCATGTGCTCATTCTGCTCTGTCGGAGCTGCCTCCGGGATCCGCCGTGCCGACGGATGCTCCTCAGATCAGGCGCTTCTGCAGTTCGCCCAGTCGTTCGCTCGGGCGAAAGCCGAGCAGCGTGTTCACGGCGAGCATGTGCGCGTTCGATTCCGCGTTGTAGGTGTAGACGGCGCGTGCCTGAGGGGCCTCGCGGTGCAGCATCCGCAGGTTGGCGACCTTGACCGCGATGCCGAGCCGGTGGCCTCGGTCGGCGGCGCGCACGAGGGTTCCCCACTGATACGCGTTGCCGTCGTCGGTCGACACGACGAGCTGCGAATAGGCGGCGGCGTCGCCGTCCGGGGAGAGGGCGATCGTGCCGAACGAGATGCGGCCCTGCAGATCGAGCAGCTCCTCGCTCTCGCGGATGCTGTCGACGTCGGGCTTCTGCGGTTCGATGTCGAGCTCGCCGGTCGGCGCCTCGGTCTCGAGCGTGGCGTCGAGGATTGTCCAGCGCTCCACGACGTCGTCGGGGATGCGGCCGACCCAGCTGCGGATCTCGTACTGCGAGATGGCCGAGGCGATGTCGTTCTCGATCCGGTCGAGCAGTGAGGGGTCGACCGGAAGGGGCAGTCTGCTCTGCACGTCGCCGAGAGCGAGGGTGTAGCCGTGCCGCCTCGCGAACTCGCGGCCGGGGGAGCCGGCCCCCTCCGATCCGAGCTCGTAGGGCCACGACGCCGAACCCTGCGCGGTCGTGCGGTCGGATGTCACGGCTTCGCGCTCGAGGTGGGCCAGCGCCTCCGCGCCGATGCCGCGTCGTCGGTGGCGGGGTGGCACGCTGATCGCGAGGTGCGCGACGTGCGTGTTGTCCTTGAGCGGCAGCCCGAGGCTCGCGGATCCGACGATGTGTGCGCCGTCACGGAGCAGATATGCGCGCCGATCGACGACGGCCGATTGCTGCTGCAGCTCGCTGCGGCACTCGGCTCGAGACCAGACGACGGCGTCCGCGCCACGATCGGCTCGTTCGGCTGCGGCGTAGCAACCCCACCATGCATCCACCTCGCCGTCGTCGAAGGGATCGACGCGGGAGATCTCGATCGTCATGCACCCACGGTAGTTGCTCGATCGGGAAGGCTGACGGCTCGGATGGAAGCTCGTGGCGCGTCACACCTATGTGCGATTGACAATGGTGTGTGACGCACAGTAATGTGACGGACATGAACGAGACCCTCGACACGCATCTGCAGGAACTGCGCCGCGGCACCGTGGTGCTGGCCTGCCTGCAGCTGCTGCGCACTGCGGGGTACGGCTACGGACTGCTCGAAGACCTGGAGCGCCGCGGCTTCGCCACCGATGCGAACACGCTGTACCCGCTACTTCGCAGGCTCGAGAAGCAGGAGTACCTCACGAGCGAGTGGAACACCGACGAGGCGCGGCCTCGCAAGTTCTACCGCACATCGGACGCCGGCATCCGGCTCGCCGACACCCTGACCGAAGAATGGCGATCGCTCACCGCGGCGATCGCGACCCTCACAGTCGAGGAGCACTGACATGACCACGACAGCCACGCTCACCGAGCGCTACATCAGCGCCACGATCCGCAGCCTCACGCCCGAGGTGCAGGACGACGTCCGGGCAGAGCTCGAAGCGTCGATCGCCGATGCGATCGACGCGAAACTCGAACAGGGGGAGACCCCTTCAGCCGCCGAGCGCGCCGTCCTTTCCGAGCTCGGCGACCCCGGCATCCTCGCGGCGGGCTACGCCGACCGTCCACTGCATCTGATCGGGCCGAAGTACTACCTCGTCTGGTGGCGGCTGCTCAAGCTGCTGCTGTGGATCGTCCCGGCGTGCGTCTTCGGAGGAGTGGTCCTCGGGCAGCTGCTCGACGGCGCTCCGACCGGCGAGATCATCGGCACCGCAGTCGTCGCGACACTCGGCTCGGTCGTGCACATCGGATTCTGGGTGACGCTGGTCTTCGTGATCCTGGAGCGCGCCGGCACGGACACCGGCGTGAAGTGGAGCGTCGACCAGCTCCCCGAGCCGACGCAGAACGACGCGGGGCGGGCCGATGCGATCGCATCGATCATCTTCCTGCTGCTCGGCGTGGGCGCGGTGTTCTGGGACGCACTCTTCGGTTTCTTCCCGACCGGCGGTGATCCGATCGCGATCCTCGACCCGGGGCTCTGGCCGTGGGGCATCACGTTCTTCTTCGTGCTGTTCGCCGCAGAGGCGCTGCTGGCGGTCGTGGTCTACGCGAAGCGACGGTGGACGGTCGGTGCTGCGGTGGTCAACACACTGCTCGCCGCGGTCTTCGCCGCCTGGTCGATCACGCTGCTGCTGCAGGGAGCACTGATCAACCCCGAGTTCCTGAGCTTCGTCTTCACCGACAACGGGGTGACCGACGAGACCATGCGGATCCTCACGGTGATCACGGGCTTCTGCCTTATTGCCTTCCCCATCTGGGACATCGTGGACGGATGGATCAAGACGGCTCGCGTCCGCCGACCCTGACTGCAGATCCCAGACGGCGTCGCCTCTTCGGGGCGGCGCCGTCTGCGTCTGCAACCCCGGCGGGAATAGGCTGGATGCTGTGACCAGCACATTCGTCTCAGACCTGTTCGACCCGGACGAATGGGTGCTCGCGCCCGGTGCCGAGGACTACACCGACATCACCGCCCACGTCAGCACGGACGGCGGAGTCGCCCGTATCGCGTTCGACCGCCCAGAGGTGCGCAACGCCTTCCGCCCGCACACCGTCGACGAGCTCTACCGCGCGCTCGATGACGCACGGCAGAACCCCCGCATCGGCGCGGTGCTGCTGACGGGCAACGGTCCGAGCCCGAAGGACGGCGGCTGGGCGTTCTGCTCCGGCGGCGACCAGCGCATCCGCGGCCGCGACGGCTACAAGTACTCCGACGACGAGACGACCGTGCACGACCCCGCGCGTGCCGGTCGCCTGCACATCCTCGAGGTCCAGCGCCTCATCCGCTTCATGCCCAAGGTCGTCATCGCGGTGGTCCCCGGGTGGGCGGCGGGCGGCGGGCACTCGCTGCACGTGGTCTGCGACCTCACGATCGCCTCGGCGGAGGAGGCGCGGTTCAAGCAGACCGATGCCGACGTCGGAAGCTTCGATGCGGGCTACGGCTCGGCGTACATGGCTCGGCAGACCGGGCAGAAGTTCGCCCGAGAGGTGTTCTTCCTCGCCGAGGAGTACTCGGCGCAGCGCGCCTACGAGGCAGGAGCCGTGAACCGGGTCGTTCCGCACGCCGAGCTCGAGCGCGAGGCGCTGAAGATGGCGCGCACCGTGCTCACCAAGTCGCCCACGGCGATCCGCATGCTGAAGTTCGCATTCAACGCGGTGGACGACGGGCTCGTGGGCCAGCAGGTGTTCGCGGGGGAGGCCACGCGCCTCGCCTACGGCACCGACGAAGCGGTCGAGGGCCGCGACTCGTTCCTCGAGAAGCGCGACGCCGACTGGTCGTCGTTCCCCTGGCATTACTGAGCGGATCGAGACGCACATGGTCGCGCTGACGCCGACGGACGCCGAGGACCCGGCCGAGCTGCGCGACGCCCTGGCGCGGGCGCTCGACGGCGGGCCGGCGCTCGGCTTCGGGATGCTCGGTGACGCGCCGCGATCGGTGCCGGACGGCACGGCCGTGGTGATCGCGACCTCCGGCTCCAGCGGCGTCCCCAAGCGTGTGGCATTGAGCGGCGAGGCGCTGCGGGCGAGCGTCGAGGCCACAGCGGCGAGGGTCGGCGGCGGACGCTGGCTGCTCGCGCTTCCGGCCGGATATGTGGCGGGGCTGCAGGTTCTGGTGAGGTCGCTGATCGCCGGTACGCACCCGGTCGCGCTCGGCGGTCGGTTCTCACCCGAGTCCTTCGCCGATGCGACGCTGTCGATGCTCCGTCCGTCGGGAGGCTCGGCAGCGATCCCCGAGCTGTACACGTCTCTCGTGCCCGCGCAGCTGTCGACACTGCTCGACGCCGCCGACGACCGACCGGTGCGGGCCGCACTGCAGGCCTACCGCGCGATCCTCGTCGGGGGGCAGTCCCTGCCCGAGCCGCTGCGGGAGCGGGCCGCCGATCTCGGCGTCCGGCTCGTCCGCACGTACGGTTCCACCGAGACCTGCGGCGGATGCGTGTACGACGGCGTTCCCCTCGATACGGTCGCGGTGCGCACGGTGGACGGGGAGCTGCGCATCGCCGGTCCGATGCTCGCCGACGGGTACCTCGGCGACGGCGAGCTGACCGCGAAGAACTTCTCGCGCGACGAGCACGGCATCAGGTGGTACCACACGGGCGATCTCGGGCTCTTCGACGACGGAGTGGTGCGGGTGCACGGTCGCGCGGACAACGTGATCGTGTCCGGCGGGATCAACATCTCCCTCGACCGCGTCGAACGGCTGGTCCGCAGCGTTCCAGGACTCACGGGCGCCGTGGTCGTCGGCGTGCCGGATGAACGATGGGGCGAGGCCTCGGTGATCGTCGCGCCGCGCGGCGAGGTGCTGCGGCGCAGCGAGGCCGAGCAGCTCTCGCACGCGCGGGATCTCGTGGCGGAGGAGCTCGGCAAGCATGCGCGTCCCGTGCGGCTGATCATGGTCGACGAGCTCGCCGTGCTGGCCTCCGGCAAGCCGGATCGCGAGTCGATCAGACGGGCCGTCCTCGAACTGCACTGACGGTCGATTCGGTCGGACGAGGGGTTCTTGCCAGACTGAGGCATGGCCACCTACACGCACGGGCATCACGAGACCGTCCTCCGGTCCCACAGCAGCCGCGACATCTCCAACTCCGCGGAGTACCTCCGTCCGTACCTGACCGAGACCACCACGCTTCTCGACGTCGGAGCGGGGCCCGGCAGCATCACGGTCGACTTCGCCGGCGTCGTCGCCCACGTGACGGCGACCGAGATCGATGAGAGCGCGCTCTCACTCTCACGCGATCTCGCGTCGAGCAGAGGTCTGCACAACCTCGACTTCGCGGTCGAAGACGTGCATGCGCTGAGCTTCGCCGACGATACCTTCGACGTCGTGCACGCGCACCAGGTGCTCCAGCACGTCGGCGATCCCGTGCAGGCGCTGCGCGAGATGCGCCGGGTCGCGGCACCCGGCGGTGTCGTGGCGGCACGCGACGCCGACTATGCGGGCTTCATCTGGTTCCCCATGCTCCCGGAGCTCGACCACTGGCTCGACCTGTATCGCCGCGCCGCACGAGCAAACGGCGGCGAGCCCGATGCAGGGCGTCGCCTCCTGGCCTGGGCGCGGGCGGCCGGCTTCGACGACGTCACGGTGACGACCTCCAACTGGACGTACGCGAACCCGGAGGATCGAGCCTGGTGGGGCGGAATGTGGGCAGACCGCATCCTCGAGTCGGCGCTCGCGCGGCAGCTGGTCGACAGTGAGATGGCGACGTCGAGCGACCTGCAGGCGATCAGCGACGCGTGGAAGCGCTGGGCCGCCGACGGCGACGGGTGGTACCTCGTGCCGCACGGCGAGATCATCGCCCGCGCCTGACGCGCTCCGCGGATGCATCTGCGAGCGGATACATCTGCAGGCGGATGCGAGGCGGACGCCGTGCCGCGTAGCGTGGGGGAGTGATCCGCCCGCTCTCCCGTACGGCGCTCGTGCTCGACATCGTCGGGGCGACGCTGCTCTTCAGCATCCTCACTCCTTTCTCTGTCGTGTTCTACGGTCCGGGGACGATCGGCCAGGGAATCGACGGTGCTGCGGTCGCGGCGATCGTGATCGCGGGCATCCTGATGTTCGGCGGCGTCGCGATCGGCAGGCTCGCTCCCGGGCTCGCTCTCGCCGCGGCCTGGGCAGGGGCGATCGTGCAGATGCTCTCCGGATTCGGGCCGCTGCCGATCGACGTCGCCATCCTCCTCGTGCTCTATGCGACGGCTGCGTGGGGATCGCGGGTCGTGCTGTGGTGGGGATTCGGCTCGGCGCTGTTCGGCGCCTTCGTGTCAGCGGTCTACCTGGTGGTCGTCACCGGCGTGACCTCCGGAACCAGCGGCTGGGATCAGCTGACCACCGGCACGCTGCTCCTCGTCGTCTCGGTGCTCGCTCTCGGCTTCGCGTGGGTCTGCGGCCTGCTGTGGCGCGTCATCCTCCGCGCCCGACGCACACGGTCCGCGCAGCTGGAGGCGGAGTCGCTCGCGGCTGAGGAGCAGGAGCGAGTGCGAATCGCCCGAGACATGCACGACATCGTCGCGCACTCGCTTGCCGTGGTGATCGCCCAGGCGGACGGGGCAAGGTACGCGGCGGTCACGAAGCCCGAGATGGCCACCGAGGCGCTGGGAACGATCGCGCAGACCGCTCGCAGCGCCCTGAGTGATGTGCGTCTGCTGCTCACCCAGCTGCGCCACCGACAGGGCGACGGCCCGCAGCCGACGCTCGCAGATCTCGAAGCGCTGTTCGCGCAGGTGCGACAGGCAGGCGTCGAGCCTCGCATCACGGTCGACCCGATGCCTCCCGGCGAGCCGCCGGGGGCGATCCAGCTCGCGGTGTACCGGATCCTGCAAGAGGCGCTCACCAATGCCATCCGACACGGCGACGGGGCGGTCGATGTGCATCTCGCCTGGCTTCCTGATCGCGTCGACATCGAGGTGCGCAACATCGTGGGCAGCGAGCAGCCGCAGATCGGCGTCGGCCACGGAGTGATCGGCATGCGCGAACGGGCTCAGCTCGTCGGCGGTAGCCTTCAGGCGGAGCGTCAGGGCGCACAGTTCGTCGTCGCCGCCTCGCTCCCGATCGGAGAAGTCGCATGATCAAGGTCGTCCTCGTCGATGATCAGGCGCTGTTCCGCGCCGGAGTCCGCATGCTGCTCGCCTCGCAGCCCGACCTCGACGTCGTCGGAGAAGCGGGAGACGGCCGCGAGGGAGTCGCTCTCGTGCGCGCGACTCGACCCGACGTGGTGCTGATGGACATCAGGATGCCTGTCATGGACGGTCTCGCCGCGACCGCCGAGATCCTCGCTCAGCCCGACCCGCCGCGCATCGTCATGCTGACCACCTTCGACCTCGATGAGGCGGCCGCGCGCGCCATCCGTCAGGGGGCGAGCGGATTCCTGCTCAAGGACGCCGATCCCGAGTTCCTCCTCGCCGCGATCCGCACCGTGCACTCGGGGTCGAGCGTCATCGCCGCGTCCGCGACCCGTGAGCTGTTCGAGCACTTCGCCGAGGAGCCGAAGCCGGTGCCCGCGGAGTTCTCCGCGCTCACCGACCGCGAGCGGGAGATCTTCGCGCTCGCGGCCAGGGGTCTGTCGAACTCTGAGATCGCCGCTCGCGAGTACCTCAGCGAGGCGACCGTGAAGACCCATATCAGCCGCATCCTGACGAAGCTCACCCTGCGGGACCGCGTGCAGCTCGTGGTCTTCGCCTTCGAGCACGGGCTCGCCTGACCGGACGAGCGCCCGCGGGATCATCCTTGCGATGTAGACGGATGCGTCGTCAGGGCGACGCGGCGAGGCACCAGCCGTCCGTAGCGTCGAAGGCATGGAGATCACGACCACCGACCTCGGGCTCGCAGCCCGCGTCCAGCACCTCACGAAGACCTACGGATCCGGCGAGGGCACCGTCCACGCGCTCGACGACGTCAGCGTCGGCATCCGCGGCGGGCAGTTCACCGCCATCATGGGTCCGTCCGGTTCGGGAAAGTCCACGATGATGCACATCATGGCCGGCCTCGACACCCCGACGCAGGGGAGGAGCTGGATCGGCGACACCGAGATCACCGAGCTCGGAGACCTCGACCTGACGATCCTTCGCCGGCGCCGAGTGGGGTTCATCTTCCAGGCGTTCAACCTCGTGCCGACGCTCACCGCCCTCGGCAACATCATGCTGCCGTTCGAGCTCGACGGACGCCGACCGAGCGCGATCGAGAAGGCGCGCATCGATGGTCTGATCGAGACGCTCGGGCTCGGATCGCGGCTGCAGCACCGACCGCATCAGCTGTCGGGCGGTCAGCAGCAGCGGGTCGCGATCGCCCGCGCTCTCGCCACCGCGCCCGACCTCGTCTTCGCGGATGAGCCGACCGGCAACCTCGACTCGAAGACCGGACGCGAGGTCCTGCAGCTGCTCGCGACCGCGAGCCGGGAGCACGGGCAGTCGATCGCGATGGTCACGCACGACGCGATCGCGGCGAGCTACGCCGACCGCGTGCTGTTCCTCGGCGACGGACGGATCGTCGCCGATCACCCGCGTCAGAGCGCTGAGCAGATCTCGGCCTACATGCTCGCCGCCGAGGTTGCGGCATGAGCGCCGTCATCGACTCTCCGGTCCGCACTGTCGTCGCTCAGACGTCTGCGACGGGTCCGCGCCTGGCATGGCTGCGCGACCGTGGCATGGGAGCCAGCATCCTGGTCGCGACGCTCTCGGCCGCCTTCGGTGTGGTGCTGGTCGAGACCACGGCCTATCTCGGAGCGGTGCTGCAGGCCGACCCGTTCATCGGCGACAGCGAGACGCTCGCGTTCGTGGTCGGGCTGCTCTCGGTGCTCCTCACGGGTGTCGCGATGTACGTCGCGGCGATCGTCACGGCGAACACCTTCTCGACGATCATCGCGGGGCGCACTCGTCAGATCGCGCTGATGCGCCTCATCGGCGCGACTGCGCGCTCGCAGCGGGCGCAGGTCGGCAGGCAGGGCTTCGTGGTCGGCGTCATCGGCGCGGCACTGGGCCTGCTCTCGGGCCTCGCGATCGCAGCTGTCGGGGTGCAGATCGGCTCCGGACTGATCGAGAACGTGCCGACGGGGTTCTCCCTCGCACAGCCTTTCATCGCCCTGCCCGTGATCGGCGTCGCCCTGACCACCTGGGCTGCGGCCTGGGCAGGATCCAGACGCGTGCTCGCCGTCACACCGCTGCAGGCGATCGGCGGATCGGTCGAGCGCAGCCACGCAGAGATGTCCCGCCCCGGGCGTCACATCGGTGCGTGGGTGCTGCTGGGCGCCGGCAGCGTCCTGCTGGCGGCGGGGGTCGTCGTGGGACTCGCGCATCCCCTCGGAGTGGTCGTCGCCTTCTTCGGTGGACTGCTGTCCTTCACGGGGCTCGCGCTCGGATCGGTGCTGTTCATGCCGCCCGTGCTGCGTCTGGTGGGGCGGATGTTCGGCTCGAGTGCCACCGCACGGCTCGCGGCTGAGAACGCCCTGCGCTATCCGGAGCGCTCCTCACGTATGGCGATCGGCGTGGTGATGGGGGTCACGCTCGTCACGATGTTCGCCGTCGCTCTCGAATCGGTCAAGCAGATGCTGATCGGTCAGGTCGACGGCGAGACGCCCGCCGAGTTCTTCACCCCGTTCGACGCCTTCGCGTCGGTGATGATGGTGCTGGTCGCCGTGTCGGCGGTGATCGCCGCGGTCGGCCTGGTCAATCTCCTGACGATCGGCGTGGTGCAGCGTCGCCGCGAACTCGGTCTCCTTCGTTCGATCGGACTGTCCAACGGTCAGGTGCGCCGCATGGTGCTGCTGGAGGCCGCGCACATCACGGTGGCCGCCACGGTGACCGGGTTGATCCTCGGCATCGCCTACGGGTGGATCGCGGCGCAGTCGCTGCTCGGATCGGTGCCGACCCTGCCCGACTTTGAGCCCGCCGGGCTCGTCGCACCTCACGTGCCGTGGCTGCCCGTCGTCATCATCGTCGCGGCGACCGCTGTGCTGACCCTGGTCGCTGCTGCGACGCCGACCCGTCTCGCCACGCGGGTGGCGCCGGTCGACGCGCTCGCTGCAGACTGATGGCGGCCGGGCGCCAGCACGCTCTGTGACCGAATCGGTCATCGGAGCGTTCTGGCGTATCCGGTCGCTCTAGGCTGGACGGATGCCGTCTCCGTTCGACCAGTCCACGTATCAGGTGCGCCTCGACTGGGGCGTCGAAGGGCTCGATCGCCTCGCTCCGGCCGACGTCGTCGTGGTCGTCGACGTGCTCCGCTTCTCCTCCACGGTGGCGGATGCGGTCGCCGCCGGGTCCACGGTCTCGCTCGACGACGCACGTGGGTGGTCTCGTAATGGCGCCGCGGTCGCCAGCGGTGCCGGCGATGCCGTGGTGCTGATCGGAAGCCTCCGCAACGCCTCGGCGGTGGCGCGAGCGATCGCCACGCTGCAGGATCGCAATCAGGCGCGCACATCGGTGAGCGTGATCGCGGCGGGCGAGGCCGACGCCGACGGTGCAGTACGGTTCGCAGTCGAAGACCACCTGGGTGCCGGCGCGATCATCGCTGCACTGACCGATCTGGGCATCGACCACACCGCGCCCGATGCGGCCGTGGCAGCCGAGGGGTTCCGAGCGTTGAAGAGGGCGCTGCGCCATATGGTCAGCGCCAGCGGATCGGCACGCGAACTCGCAGAAGGGGTCGCCGCGACCGATCGGATGCGGGCTTCCGGCGCGGTCCCGACGACGACGTCGAGCGCTGCCGAGCTCGATGCCATCTCTGCCGTGCCCGTGCTGCGCGATGGGGTCTTCGTCGCGTTCGACTGACCGGTTCGTTCCGGCTCGCGACGACGAGATCGCCGGAAGCCCGCGAATGTGGGCTCGCCGGCGTCGCTTCGCAGTGCGGTCGGCAACAGGCCGCGCACTCGGCACGGGTTTCGCCTCGTGCGACGTAGGGTCGTGGCATGAGGTTCGTCCCCGCATTCATCGTCGATGCCGTCCTGGTGCTCGTCTTCGCCGTGATCGGCCGTGCCTCGCACGGCGAGAGCCCCGGAGGGTTCCTGATCACCGCCTGGCCCTTCATCGTCGCGCTGTTGGTGGGGCACGTCGTGGCGGCTCTGCTGCCGGCCCGGCCGCGTCGTCCGTGGTCGCTCGGATGGGGTGCCGTCGTCTGGCTCGTCACGGTCGCCGGGGGACTCCTGCTGCGGGTCGCAACGGGAGACACCGCTCAGATCGCGTTCATCATCGTCGCGACACTCGTGCTCGGAGTCTTGCTCCTCGGCTGGCGCGCCGCGGCGGCGCTCCTCCGCCGGCGCGCCGCGCGCACGAGCGACAGCGGTGCGTCACCCGAACGCTCCGACGACGCGGATCCGGTCGATGGAGTCGTGCACGACGAGATCGCCGAACACGAGGTTCAGGTCGAGGACGGGCCACAGGCAGAGTCAGCGTCCGGGGCCGATCCCGAGACGGGAGCTCAACCGCGCTGACGGTATCAGTCTTGCGCGATGTGAGGGATGCGGTGTCGATCTCGCACTCGCATCGGTCCTGCCCGACGTGATTCCGACCTCGCAGCGTGTCGACGCTGTCAGCGTGACATCTGGGCGGCGAGCTTCGTGTCGGCCGAGATCTCGCGACGTGTCCAGTCGAAGAGATAACGGGCGTCGTACGAGCGCGAGCAGCGCGCGCACGACGTGGCGCGTGACGGGCGCCGGTGCCGGTACGTGACATGACCTGCGGGGCATCTGCCCACCCACGGCGCGAGCTCGACAGCGGTCTCGCCGTGATGGGTCGTTCCGCCGACATAACCCAGGTCCCGGGCCACGCGCTTCCAGGTCGCGCCGTGCGCGGCCTCATGACCGGCGAGCGCATGCGCCACCTCGTGCAGCAGCACCTGGTGGATCTCGTCGTCTTCGAACCGGGCTGCCAGATATCGCGACACGGTGATGCGTTTCTTCGTGTAGTCGCACTGCCCCGCCCGGCGCTTGGCGTGGTCGAAACCGAACGACCAGCTGTCGTCGAGGTGCATCGTGATCAGTGCTTCGCCCCAGACGCGCACCCGGTCAAGTTCCGCCATGCGATCAGGCTAAGCCATGCCGCCGACATCGCCGCGTCGGACCGCTCAGCGCAGCGTCAGACCGCTCAGCGCAGCGTCAGCCGGCTCGATGCACCGTCAGCCGGCTCGATGCACCGTCAGCCGGCTCGATGCGCCGTCAGCCCGCGACGAGCTGGGTCGTACGCCGCCGCTCGGCGGCTTCGATCGCGAGCAGCACCGTCTCGAGCTCCCCGTCCTGGGCTCCCGCTTCACGACGCAGGAAGAGGGACTGCTTGAAGCTCTCGCGGGCCGTCTCGTAGTCGCCGGCTTCGTACGCGTTCTTGCCGTGGTGGTGATGGGCGAAAGCCGCGATCGAGACCCAGCGCTGCCCTTCCGCCTCGGCTGCGCACGTGGCGAGCTCCTGTGCGGCGGCGGTGTGTGCGCCGCGGTACTGCAGGATCGTGGCGTGCAGCACCCGGGCACGCAGAACGTCCTTGCGGGTTCCGGCCATGCGAGCCTGTCGCACGGCTTCGTCAGCGAGGGGGAGGGCTTCGTCCAGGCGGTCGAGCACCTTCAGCAGCCAGACGCGCTCGAGCAGGGCCGGAAGGCTGCGCTGACCGTCGATCTCCTCCAGCCGTGCCGCACACTCATCGAGATCGACGCGCTCGCGAAGGCTCTCGTGGTCATAGCCTCTGATGAAACTCATTGCTCTCCTTCCGCAGCGTCCCCCGTCAAGTGTGCCTCGCGACGGCGCCGTCGTCGGGGCGGCACGCCCCGCGCCCTCGCATCCGATCTCGATCGAGGTGCTCAGCGGAGGAACAGCGAGGCATCCGGGCGAGGTGAGGCCACGGCATCCGCATCCGTGACCACACGTGCACCCTGCACGAACGCGGTCACCTCGGCGCCCTGGGCGATCTTCGCCGGATGCGGTCCGGCGGCCAGCATCCTCGGCAGCCATTCGGTCGGGAGGGGAGCGGCAGACGCTGAGATCACCAGGTTGCCGAACCTGCGGCCCTTGAGCACCTGGGTGTCGGCGAGGACGCCGATCTCGGGAAGCACCTCCGCGATCGTCGCGACCTGACGTCGAGCGAAGGCGAGGCCGGGGCCGTCGGCGACGTTCACGAGCAGCACGCCTCCCGGTGCGAGCAGCTCGGCGAGTTCGCGGTAGAACTCGATGCTGGTGAGGTGGGCAGGCGTCTGGGCGCCCGAGTAGACGTCGGACACGACCAGATCGCAGCTGCCGACGATGGCCGGCGGAAGACGGCGGACGCCTTCGCGGGCGTCACCGATCCGCAGTCTGATCGACGCGCCTCTCGGCAGCGGAAGATGCTCGCGCACGAGTGCGGCCAACGGAGCCTCGAGCTCGATCACCTGCTGCCGCGAACCGGGCCGTGTGGCCTCGATGTAGCGGGGGATCGTCAGCGCTCCCGCTCCGAGGTGCACCGCGGTGAGGGGGCCGCCCGCGAGCTGGTCGATGACTGCGCCCATGCGCACGATGTACTCGAAGTGCAGGTGCGTGGGGTCATCGAGGTCGACGTGCGACTGCGGGGTGTCGTCGACGATGAGCTCGAACCCGGTGGTGAACTCCGACGGCACGATGCGGGCGATGCCTCCGTGGTCGAGACGGGCCTGCGGGTGTTCGGTGTCCTTCGCGCGCGTCCTGCCCATTCTCCGAGACTACGCGCTCACTCCGCCTGGACGCCGACCGAACAGGTCTCCTGGTCGAGGGTCTGCCCCGAGATCTCCGGGGGGAGGGTCGCCCGCGCCTCCGGCGCCTCGGTCGCCGTCTCGACCGGCTCGTCGACGGGCGGCGGCGTCGCGAGCTCCACGCTCCGGTGCGTCGCGACGTCACCGGCGAGCGTGATGGGCTCTCCTGCGATGAGCGCCGCCCAGAGCGGGGCCGCGGCGTCGTAATCGGGTACGACCTTGTCGCTGTCATCCGGGTCCGTCAGGTTCGGGTACTGCACGAACACGAAGTCCGAGAACTCGACATCCTTTAGGGCGAGCGCCAGCTGTGTGAGGGTCAGGGCGTTGCTCAGCGACTCGCTCGGCACGATGTTGTCGGCGACCGTGTCCATCAGCCGAAGCACCTTCGACGGGTCGGTCAGCGTCTCGGCGCTCAGGATCTTCTTGGCCAGTCGCGACATGTACTGCTGCTGATTCGAGATGCGGGCGCGGTCGCTCCCGTCGCCGACTCCGTGCCGTGTGCGGATGAATGCGAGGGCGCTGGCGCCCGACACCGTGTGCGTGCCGACCGGCAGGTCGACACCGGCGAGGGTGTCGTGGATGCCTTCACCCGCGACGCACACGTCGACTCCGCCGATCGCATCGGTGATCGCGATCACGCCGTCGAAGCTGATCTTGGCGGCGAACTCGACCGGCAGCCCGCTGAGATCGGTCACGGTCTTCGCGACGCACGAGACAGCGGCGTGCTCGAAGACCTCGTTGATCCGCCCCTTCGACATCGCCGACGCGGTCGAACCGTCTTCCCTCTCGCACTCGGGCACCTCCAGCCCGAGGTCGCGGGGGAACGACACGACGGTGACTGCGCGAGGCGCCGCCGAGACGTGGAGCAGGAGGGTCACGTCGTTCAGGGCTCCCTGCTCGCTCTGGGCGCATCGATCGCCGAGGATCTTCGTCGAGACCTCTCCGCACTCGTCCGTCCCGACGATGAGAAGATTGAAGGCCTTGTCGCTCGGGTACGCGCCCAGCGACGGAGGAGCCACCTCCACGTCGTCCTCGAGGGCGACCGCACCTTCGCCGACCCGGTTCAGCACGTCCGCGGCGACGAAGCCCGCCACCGCGACGGACGAGACGAGGATCACCGCCAGGGCGACTCCGAGGAGTCTGAAGAGAGTCGAGAACGCACTGGGCGTAGGAAGATCCGCGTGGCGCGCGACCGTCGAGCGCTTCGCGTCGTCGAGGGCCCCTGACATGCCGTGAGCCTACCCGCGGAGGCCGATGTTACGGCCGCATGACGTTTCCGAGAATAACTTGCAGGGAATTAGTTAGTGATGAATACTTTTTCCTACGTGGTAGGCACCCGATGCCGCCAGGACGTTCAAAGAGGAGATCCCTGATGCACAAGCGCATTCTTCCGGTCATGGCGCTGGGCGCCGTGGCCACACTGGGCCTGGCGGCCTGTGCCGGTGGCGGAGCAGACACCGGCGGAGCCGTCGACGGAGAGGGCCAGGAGCTCACCGTCTGGATCATGAAGGGCACGAACCCCGACGCGACTGCGTTCTACGACGAGGTATCGAGCGCCTTCGAAGACGAGACCGGGGCCACGGTCAAGATCGAGGAGATCCAGTGGGCTGACGCTCACGACCGCTTCGTCACGTCGATCGCCGGCGGCACCACGCCCGACATCGCCGAGACGGGCACCACCTGGACGGCGGAGTTCGCGGACGCAGGTGCCCTGGAGCCGCTCGACGAGTACGTCGACGCTGAGAAGGGCCTGCGCGACGACCTCGTCGAGGGTCTCGCGGTCGCCGGCACCTACGACGAAGAGCTGTACGGCATGCCGTGGTACGCCGGTGTCCGCTCGATCGTCTACCGCACCGACGTGTTCGAGGAGCTCGGTCTCGAGGCTCCGAAGACGTGGGACGACATCGTCACCGCCGGTGAGGCGATCAAGGCCGCCAAGCCCGACATGCTGCCGTTCCCCGTCGCGGGCGACGCCGAGTTCCAGGTGTACCCCTGGGTCTGGGGCGCGGGCGGCGAGGTCGCGACCCTCGACGGCAAGACCTGGACGAGCGAGCTCGACAGCGAGGAGTCGCAGGCCGGCATCGAGTTCTACACCGGACTCGCGACCGAGCACGGCTTCTCGTCGGCCGGCGCCACCACGTGGAAGGAGACGGACCTCCGTGACTCGTTCACGCAGGGGAACGTCGCCATGATGCTCTCGGGCTCGTGGACCCCGAAGGCGCTGATCGAGGCGAACCCCGAACTCGACGGCAAGATCGGCGCGGCAGTGATCCCGGGCGAGGACGGCGGAATCGCTCCGTCCGTGCTCGGAGGCTCGCACCTGTCGGTCTTCAACACGACGAAGAACGCAGACCTCGCGTGGGAGTTCGTCAAGCTGATGACCACGGGCGAGTTCGCCGAGCAGTGGGCTGACGAGACCGGCTACTTCCCGGGCGTCCAGTCGGCGATGGAAGAGGCCCTCGCCTCGACCGACCCGCTCGTCGCTCCGTTCGCACAGCAGATGGTCGAGGGCGGCGCATCCGTGCCCGTCACCCCGAACTTCGGAGCCGTCCAGGCGAAGAAGACCACCAACTCGATGATCCAGGCGATCCTCGGCGGGCAGAAGGACGTCGCCACGGCGACGAAGGATGCCGCAGCCGAGATGACCGAGCTGCTCAACAAGTAAGGCTGTATCCCTTCATGTCGATGGTGCAAGCGCCACTGCCGGCCACGAAGGCGGAGTCCACCTCCGCCTCCGTGGCCGGCGGCCAGCCCCGGCGGCGAGGATTCTCGCTGCTCACGGCCCGTCCCTGGCTTCTTCTCGCTCCCGGGCTGGTCATCCTCGCGGTGCTCATGCTCTGGCCGCTCATCCAGGTCTTCATCTTCTCGCTGCAGGACTACGGTCTGCGCGAGATCAACACGGGCGAGAACAACTGGATCGGCGTCGACAACTACGTCGAGGCGCTCACCAATCCGACGCTGTGGACCGTCGTCCTGCCGAACACCGTCGGCTTCGCCGCTGTCGCCGTGTTCGTCACGGTGGCGGTCGGCACGCTGGTCGCGCTCCTGCTCGCCAAGCTGGGCACGGTCTGGCGCACCATCGTCTCGAGCTGCATCATGGTCGCATGGGCCATGCCGGCCGTCACCGGCACCTACGTCTGGACGTTCATCTTCGACGCCGACCGGGGCATCTTCAACACCACCCTGCAGAACCTCGGTCTGATGGACGAACCGGTCAACTGGTTCACCAACCAGTGGTCGTTCTACGCGATCGTGCTGCTGAACGTCGTGCACCACGGCTTCCCGTTCGTCGCGATCACGGTGCTCGCCGGTCTCCTCGGCGTCTCGAAGGAGATGCTCGAGGCGGCCGCGCTCGACGGGGCGAACGCCTGGATGCGCTTCTGGAAGATCATCTTCCCGACGCTCAAGCCCGTCTTCTCGGTCGTCATCATCCTGTCGACGATCTGGGACTTCAAGGTCTTCGCGCAGGTCTACCTCATGCCGGGCGGTGGGGGAGGCAACCGGTCGGTGCTCAACCTCGGCGTCTGGTCGTACGTCGAATCCTTCGGCCAGAACCGCTACGGGTTCGGCGCCGCCCTCGCCGTGCTGCTCACCCTCGTGCTGATCGGAATCACGATCGTGTACATCCGCTCCCTGATGAAGGAGGACGAGCTGTGAACCCCCGCCCGTCCGCCATGTCGCGCCTCGGCACCGGCATCGCGATCGCCGCCGTCCTGATCTTCACGCTGTTCCCCGTGTACTGGATGGTCTCCAGCGCGTTCGATGCCAAGGCATCCAGCGGCGGTCAGTCGCTGCTGCCCCAGGAATTCACGTTCGACAACTTCGCCTTCGTCCTCACCGACGGCGGCTTCGGCACCTACCTGCGCAACTCGGCCATCGTGGCCCTGGTGACGGTTCTGGTGAGTGCTCTGGTCTGTCTGCTCGCGGCAGTGGCGGTCGCCCGGTTCAAGTTCAAGTTCCGCACGACCATCCTGATGATGATCCTCGTCGTGCAGATGGTCCCGCTCGAGGCTCTCGTCATCCCGCTCTTCCTTCAGGTCAAGAGCCTCGGACTGCTCAACAGCATCCTCGGTCTGATGGTCGTCTACGTCGCGCTCTCGCTCGCGTTCGGGATCTGGATGCTGCGCGGGTTCGTCGCCGCGGTGCCGGTCGAGCTCGAAGAGGCCGCGTACATCGACGGGGCCAGCTGGTGGCGGATGTTCCGCTCGATCCTGCTGCCTCTCGTGATGCCCGGCCTCGTGGCCACCAGCATCTTCAGCTTCATCACGGCCTGGAACGAGTTCATCTTCGCGATGACGATCCTCGGCAGCGAGACCGACCAGTACACGGTCTCGATCGGTCTGAAGTCCTTCTTCGGTCTGCACTCCAACGACTGGGGCAGCATCATGGCCGCGTCGACGATCATCACGATCCCCGTCATGGTCTTCTTCGTGATCGTGCAGCGTCGCCTCTCGGCAGGCATGGTCGCGGGAGCGGTGAAGGGATGACCGACGAGCTCGTCCGCCTCGCCAACGCGGTGCTCTGGCCGGGGTTCCTCGGCACCGAGGCGCCGGACTGGCTCCTCGCCGAGCTGCGCGACGGCCTGGCTGGAGCGGTGTACTTCAGCCAGAACGTCGGTGATGGGCTGCCTGCCCTGAGCGACGAGATCCTTCGTGCGAACCCGGACGCGCTGATCGGGATCGACGAGGAGGGCGGCAACGTCACGCGCCTCGAGTCGGCGACCGGTTCCACCCTCCCGGGGGCCGCCCAGCTCGGCATCGTCGACGATGTCGATGCGACGAGGGACTCCGGTGCGGAGCTCGCCCGACGGGTCGCCTCGGTCGGCGTCAACGTGGTGCTCGGTCCCGTCGCCGATGTGAACACGGATCCGCGGAATCCCGTGATCGGGGTCCGTTCCTTCGGCAGCGACGAAGAACTCGTCGCCCGACACGTGCAGGCGGCGGTCGACGGATTGCAGAGCAATGCCGTCGCCGCATGCGTCAAGCACTTTCCCGGACACGGCGACACGCATCTGGATTCGCACCACGCGCTGCCCGAGATCTCGCTCGACATCGCCGAGTACGAGCGCGTGCACCTCGAGCCGTTCCGTGCCGCGATCGCCGCGGGGGTCGACGCCATCATGACCGCGCACATCGTCGTTCCGGCGTGGGGGGAGGAACCGGCGACGCTGAATCCCCGGGTGCTCGGGATGCTGCGGGACTGGGGTTTCGACGGCGTCATCATCTCGGACGCACTCGACATGGCGGCGATCCGCGAGACCGTCGGCATCGGCCAGGGCGCCGCACGCGCCCTGGCGGCCGGCGTCGATCTGCTGTGCATCGGCAACCCGACGAACCGGGGCGAAGCCACGCTCCCCGACCAGGACAGACGGGACTTCCTCGCCGCTCGCGACGGGATCCTCGCGGCGGTGAGCGACGGCTCGCTGCCGCGCGAGAGACTCGCCGCTGCGGCCCAGCGGGTCGCCCGTCTGGCCGAGACCCTCCGCACTCGTGCCACGACCGCGCCTCCCGTCGGCTACGACGGATCGGAGATCGTCCGACGAGCCATCACCGGCGCGACCGCGGATGCCGAGGTACTCGCGGTGGTCGACGCCCGCCGTCGTTCGACTCTCGCTGTCGACAGCGCGTCCGCGTATGTGGCTCAGACGCTCGCAGCCGACGGCCACCGTGTTCGTGTCGACGTCGCGCGTTCGTCGATCGACGAGCAGGACTCCGCTCTCGAGCGAGCCGTCCTCGCCGAGGGGCTGACGGTCATCCTCCTGGATCGGCCTGACTCCGATGACGCGCAGCGCTCGCTGGTCGTACGCGCCGCTCTGCGCGACCCCGAAGCCGTCGTGGTCAACGTCGGACTCGCGGCCAGGCGGCCACTGCCGCTCCCCGTCGTGGAGGTCGGATCCGCGAGCAGGATCGGTGCTCAGGCCGCCAGAGATCGACTCACCGGCGGGGCTTCGCGCCGCGCCGTTCGGTCGCCCGCGAGCGCAGGACCGCCTGACTGAGGCAGGATGACACCGTGGACGACGATGTTCTCGCGCTGGTGCGCCGATCCGTTCCTCGACTGAGTGCTGCAGAAGCACGGGTCGCGGAGACGATCCTCGGCGACCCCACGCTCGTCGTCGATCTCGCCATCAACGATCTCGCGCAGCTCTGTCACACGTCTCTGTCGACCGTGGCCCGGTTCGCGCAGTCGCTCGGCTTCAGCGGGTACCGGGAGCTGCGGGTGGCGGTCGCTCGCACGGTCACGCTCGCCCAGGCGCAGCGGGCGCGTTTCGGCCTCGACACCACGGCGATCGACCCGGACGACGAGCCGTCGGCGATCGCCGCGAAGCTCGCAGCTCAGGAGATCGACGCGATCGAGAAGACGGCGCGCGGGCTCGATGCGGACGCACTCGACCGGGTCGCGAGGGCCGTTGTGGCAGCCCGCCACGTCGATCTGTTCGGGCAGGCGGCCTCGTCGTTGACCGCCCAGGACCTTCAGCAGAAGCTCGCGCGCATCGGCTGTTCGGTCGCGCACTCCGCTGATCCGCATCTGGCCCTCACGACGGCATCGCTGAGGACCTCGGACGACGTCGTCATCGCCTTCTCGCACGGCGGCGAGACCCAGGAGGTCGTCCGCGCTGTCGAGATCGCCCGGGACGCGGGTGCGCTGTCCGTGGCGATCACGAGCGCGCCCGACTCGACGCTCGCGCTCGCCGCCGACATCGTGCTGATCACCTACGCGCAGGAGTCGCCGTTCCGGATGGCCGCGATGTCGAGCCGCATCGCGCAGCTGGCACTGGTCGACATCCTCTTCGTGCGCGTCGTGCAGCACCGGGGCGAACCCGTGGTCATCCCGCTGCAGCTCACGCACGACGCCGCGGCGTCTCGGCGCCGCCGGTAGGGGCCGATCAGTCGATGTGATCGCGGGTGCTGACCAGCGCTCTGGTCGCGATCCTGTGCGCGCGGGCGAGGCTGCCGGTGAGGGAGAGCCCGGTCAGCACACCGGCGAGGAACCCGGCGGCGAACGCGTCGCCGGCTCCGATGGATTCCACGACGGGGACGTCGAGCGACCTGCTGTCGGTGCGTTCCGCTCCGTCGAACGCCACGGCGCCGTCGGGGCTCGTGGCGAGCAGATACCTCGGCTCGGGGAACAGCTCGCGCAGCCGATCCGGCTCGGCGGTGCCGAACACCGACTCTGCGTCGGGTCGAGTGCAGAACGCGATGTCGGCGCGGCGCACGTAGTCCGAGATCACGGCGCGCCCTTCGTCCTGGCGTCCGCGCCAGAGCGCGGGGCGCCAGTTCACGTCGAAGCTGAGCAGCCGACCGTCGCGGGGTGCATCGAACAGCGCATCCTGTGCAGCCCGCGCGGAAGCCGAGAGAGCAGGCGTGATCCCGGAGGTGTGCACCAGCGCCGCCTGAGCCAGAAGGACGGATGCTGCGGGGGATTCGAGGGTCGCGGGCGACAGCGCCGCGGCTGCTGAGCCCGAGCGGTAGTAGTGCATCGTCCCGTCGACCGAGCCGTCTGGGCGAGGCGACAGCTCTTTCACGTAGAGACCGGTCGGGGCTTCGGCGTCGACGTCGACGGCCGAATCGTCGACCTCGTGCCTGCGCAGCTCGGCCGTGAGGAACCGACCGAAACCGTCGTCGCCCACGCGGGACACGACAGCCGTGCGGATTCCTGCCGACGCCAGTGCGATCGCGGTGTTCCACTCCGCCCCGGCGAGCGATCGGTGAAAGGTGCGCACGTCCTCGAGAGGAGCGGCAGTGGCGGGGACGAAAGAGACGAGGCCCTCGCCGACGCAGACGGCGAGAGGAGATGTGTCGGGCACGTTGTGGACATTACCGGATGGGCACGACCACGTAACTTCCGTAACAGGAATGCAACCTGGAGGTGTTTGCATCGGAATGCGCACTGGGTAGCGTCGAGGCATCACCGTTCCGAAGTCGACGATGTCTTCGGGACGCGCACTGTAGCGCTCGACAGGAAGGTCACACAATGCACCACTCAGTCACGCGTCGGCGAGGACTCCTCGCCGTCACCGGAGCCGCACTGGCGGCGCTGGTCCTCTCGGGATGCGTCGCCAGCGAGCGCAGCGACGACGGCGGAGAGGCTGCGGGCGATGTCGACGGCACGTTCGTGTTCGCCGCATCCTCCGACCCGGCCAGCCTCGACCCGGCATTCGCCCAGGACGGCGAGAGCTTCCGCGTCTCGCGGCAGATGTTCGAGGGCCTCGTGGGCACCGAACCCGGCACGGCCGACCCGGCACCGCTGCTCGCCGAGTCGTGGGAGTCGTCGGAAGACGGCATGAGCCACACATTCACTCTGAAGGAGGACGTCACCTTCCACGACGGCACCCCGTTCAACGCCGAGGCCGTGTGCGCGAACTTCGACCGCTGGTACAACTGGACCGGCCTCGCGGCATCAGAGGCGTTCGGCTACTACTACAACAAGCTCTTCAAGGGCTACGCCGACAGCCCGGCGGACGCCGTCTACAAGTCCTGCACCCCTGACGGCGACTACTCCGTCACGATCGACCTGAACAAGCCGTTCGCCGGATTCGTCGCGTCGCTGTCGCTGCCGTCGTTCTCGATGCAGAGCCCGTCGGCACTCCAGGAGTTCGGCGCCGACGACGTGAGCGGCTCCGCCGAGGCTCCCGTGCTCTCCGAGTACGCGATGGGGCACCCGGTCGGCACCGGCCCGTACCAGTTCGACGAGTGGGCGCCGGGCGAGCAGGTCACGCTCAAGGCCTACGACGACTACTGGGGCGAGGCGGGCCAGATCGACGAGATCATCTTCCGCACGATCGACGACCCGACCGCGCGTCGTCAGGCTCTCGAGTCCGGATCGATCGACGGCTACGACCTCGTGGGTCCTGCCGACACCAAGGCGCTCGAGGACGACGGCTTCACCATGGTGTCGCGCCCTCCCTTCACGATCCTCTATCTCGCCTTCAACCAGGCCATCCCCGAGCTGCAGGACCCGAAGGTCCGTGAGGCGCTCTCGTACGCGGTCGACAAGGATGCGCTGATCAGCCAGGTCCTCCCCGAGGGCACCGAGAAGGCGATCGAGTTCGTTCCCGACACCGTCAACGGATACAACCCCGACGTCACGACCTACGACTACGACCCCGAGAAGGCCAAGTCGCTGCTCGCAGAAGCAGGCTATGACGAGGCCAACCCGCTGAAGCTGACCTTCAACTACCCGGTCAACGTCTCGCGTCCGTACATGCCGGACCCCGAGCAGATCTTCACGGTGCTCTCGTCGCAGCTGGCCGAGGTCGGCGTCGAGACCACCCCGGTCTCGGAGGAGTGGGTCGAGTACCTCGACCGCACCACGGGAACGGCCGACCACGGCATCCACCTGCTGGGCTGGACCGGTGACTACAACGACACCGACAACTTCGTCGGCGTCTTCTTCGGTCAGCAGAGCTCGGAGTGGGGCTTCGACAACCCCGAGCTGTTCCAGAAGCTGAACGAGGCTCGCGGTGTCTCCAACCTCGAGGACCAGACGGCCCTCTACGAGGAGATCAACGAGATGGTCGCGCAGTTCATCCCGGGTGTGCCGATCGCGCACCCGGCGCCGACACTGGCCTTCGACCCTCGCGTCGAGAGCTATCCCGCCAGCCCGGTGAACGACGAGGTCTTCACGGACATCGTCCTCACCGAGTAGGTCTGACCGACTGAGATGCCCACCCGGGTCTCCGCGCTCGCCGCGGAGGCCCGGGACCGGCGTACCTTCTGATCAACGGAGACCTCTTGCTGCGCACCATCGGCAGGCGACTGCTTTTCCTCATTCCCACTCTGATCGGCCTCAGCATCCTGCTGTTCGCCTGGGTCAGGGCCCTGCCAGGCGGCCCGGCCGTCGCTCTTCTCGGCGAGAAGGCGACTCCGGAGGCCGTCGCCAGGGTCAACGAACTCTACGGCTTCAACAAGCCGATCCTGGAGCAGTACTTCATCTGGGTCGGCCGCCTCCTCCAGGGCGACTTCGGAACATCGATCCAGACGAACCGGCCCGTGACGGAGGAGTTCTTCCGTCGCTTCCCCGCGACGCTCGAGCTGAGTGTTCTCGCGCTCATCTTCGCGGTCGGGGTCGGCATCCCGCTCGGCTACTGGGCGGCTCGCCGCCACGGCAAGTTCACCGACCACGCGTCGGTGGTGCTGAGCCTCGTGGGCATCACCATCCCGGTGTTCTTCCTGGCCTTCATCCTGAAATACGTGTTCGCGGTGCAGCTCGGGTGGCTTCCCTCGGACGGCCGTCAGAACCCCCGAATAGATGCCACGCACCCGACGGGGTTCTACGTCTGGGACGGCATCATCACCGGCGAGTTCGACGCGTCCTGGGACGCGCTCATGCACCTCGTCCTCCCGGCGTTGGCGCTCGGCACGATCCCGCTCGCGATCATCGTCCGCATCACCAGGGCGAGTGTCCTGGAGGTGCAGAACGCCGACTACGTGCGCACGGGCCGCGCGAAGGGCGTCGGTTCGTCGACCCTGCGCAGTCGCTTCATCCTGCGCAACGCGATGCTGCCCGTGATCACGACGATCGGTCTGCAGACCGGACTCCTCATCTCGGGGGCGGTTCTCACCGAGACCGTCTTCGCGTTCCCCGGCATCGGATCCTTCCTCGCGAGGGCGATCTTCACGCGGGACTTCCCGGTGCTCCAGGGGTTCATCATCTTCATCGCGATCGCCTACGCGCTGATCAACCTGGCGGTCGACGTGTCGTACAGCTTCATCGATCCGAGAGTGCGGGTGCAGTGATGTCCCGTCTCGTTCTCCGAAAGGGGGTGGCGTCATGACCATCTCGCTCCCACCCGCGCAAGGACCATCCGCAGCGAGCGGCGAGGTCGTCGACACCGTCGCCGTCGGCCGAGCAGGGCTCAGAGAGGGCCCTGGCGGATTCTGGCACGATGTGTTCCGCCGCCTCCGCCGCAACCCCACCGCCTGGATCGGCGCCGGCATCGTCCTGGTGTTCATCCTGGTGTCGGTGCTCGCTCCCGTGCTCGCTCCGTACCCCGAGACCGCATTGCCCGGCGCGAAGTTCATCACGCCGACGCACATCCCGGGACCGGGGGAGCTGCCCGAGTTCCCGCTCGGCCTCGACCGCTTCGGCGGCGACGTGCTCTCCAAGCTCATCTGGGGTGCGCAGGCGTCGCTGCTGATCGGTGTCATCTCGACCGCCCTGGGTCTGGTCGGCGGAATGATCCTCGGTCTTCTCGCCGGCACGTTCGGCGGATGGGTCGACACGCTCATCATGCGCATCGTCGACATCATCCTGTCGGTGCCGAACCTGCTGCTGGCCGTCTCGATCGCCGCGATCCTGGGTCAGACGCCCTTCGCGGTGATGATCGCGATCGGTGCGTCGCAGGTTCCGATCTTCGCGCGCCTGCTGCGCGCGTCGATGCTGCAGCAGCGATCGAGCGACTACGTGCTCTCGGCCCAGACGCTGGGCCTCGGACGCGGTCAGATCACCATGTCGCACGTGCTGCCCAACGCGATCGGCCCGGTCATCGTGCAGGGGACGCTCACGCTGGCGACGGCTGTGATCGATGCGGCGGCGCTGTCGTTCCTCGGTCTCGGCGGCGGTCGCCCCGAGACGGCCGAGTGGGGGCGCATGCTCACCTACGCGCAGGCCGAGCTCGCCATCGCGCCGTGGCTGGCATTCCTGCCCGGCATCTGCATCGCGGTCACCGCACTCGGCTTCACCCTGTTTGGTGAGGCGCTGCGCGAGGCCATGGACCCGAGGACGAGAGCACGATGAACGCTGCGAACGAGAACCGGGCGCCGAACGCGCCCCTGCTGTCTGTCGAGGGCCTGGCCGTCGACTTCGCCACCATGGACGGCGTCGTGCACGCGGTCGAGGGCGTCGACCTCGAGATCGCTCCGGGTGAGACCGTCGCGATCGTGGGGGAGTCGGGGTCGGGCAAGTCGACGACCGCGATGGCCATCATCGGGCTGCTCGCCGGGGGCGGCCGCGTCGCCGCTGGCAGCATCCGCCTCGACGGCCGCGACATCACGCGCGCCTCCGAGAACGAGCTGCGCACGATCAGGGGGCGTGACATCGGCCTCGTGCCACAGGACCCGATGTCCAACCTGAATCCGGTCGCCAAGATCGGCACCCAGGTCGCCGAGACGCTCCTCGCGCACGGTCTCGCCACCAGGCAGAACGTGAAGGAGAAGGTCGTCGAGGCGCTCAGCGCCGCGGGCCTGCCCGACCCCGAACGCCGTGCGAAGCAGTATCCGCACGAGTTCTCGGGCGGCATGCGCCAGCGCGCGCTGATCGCGATCGGTCTGGCGTGCAAACCTCGTCTGCTGATCGCGGACGAGCCGACGAGTGCGCTCGACGTCACCGTGCAGCACACGATCCTCGACCAGATCGGTCAGATGACGCGCGAGCTGGGCACGGCCGTGCTGCTCATCACGCACGACCTCGGTCTCGCGGCCGAGCGCGCCGAGCGCGTCGTCGTGATGCACCGGGGCAAGGTCGTAGAGCAGGGGCCGGCCAAGCAGATCCTCGAGGCGCCGCAGCATCCGTACACGCAGTCGCTCGTGGCGGCGGCACCGTCGGTCGCGGCAGCGCGCCTGCGGCCGGAGGCGTTCCGTGTCGAGGATCGGCCCGCTCAAGGGGCGGATGCTCCGGCCCTGGCGGACGAGGTGACGCCCGGGGTTCCGGCCGCCGACCACATCGTCGAGTTCGAGCACCTCACCAAGGTGTATCCGGTCCGAGGGCAGAAGGAGGACTTCGTCGCCGTGAACGACGTCTCCCTCGCGATCCCTCGGGGTGAGACGGTCGCCATCGTGGGCGAGTCCGGGTCCGGCAAGACCACCACGGCGCGGATGCTGCTCAAGATCATCGAGCCGACGAGCGGCCTCATCCGGTACGGGGGCAAGGACATCGCGTCCCTCGACCGCGCGGAGACGAAGGACTTCCGTCAGCGGGTGCAGCCGATCTTCCAGGACCCGTACTCGAGCCTGAACCCGATGTTCACGATCGAGCGCCTGATCTCCGAGCCGCTCGACTTCTACAAGCGGGGGAGCAGCGCCGACAGGCGCAAGCGCGTCCGCCGGCTGCTCGACGATGTGGCCCTGCCGCAGTCCATGCTGCGGCGGTATCCGTCGGAGCTGTCCGGCGGGCAGCGGCAGCGTGTCGCGATCGCCAGGGCGCTCGCCCTCTCGCCCGATCTGATCGTGTGCGACGAGCCGGTGTCGGCGCTGGACGTGCTCGTGCAGGACCAGATCCTCACACTGCTCGGCGACCTGCAGACCGAGTACGGGCTCAGCTATCTGTTCATCTCGCACGACCTCGCGGTCGTGCGACTGATCAGCGACTACGTGTGCGTGATGAAGGACGGATCTCTCGTCGAGGCGGCTTCGTCGGAGGAGATCTTCACAAACCCGCGCGACCCGTACACGCGCCGCCTGCTGGCGTCGATCCCGGGGAACGAACTCAACATCGCCTCCTGAGGCGCCGAGAGCGCATGGTCACAGCCGGTATATAGGCTGTGGCCATGCGCTCTCCCCTTCCGTCCGCGGCAGTCATCCTCCTCGCTGCATCGCTCGTCCTGACCGGATGCTCCTTCTCGACCACGGAGTCGTCGACCTCGACGGGCGAGGAGCCGGCGGAGTCGAGTGCTCCGAGCACCCAGGAATCGACGAGTCTCGACGCGGCACCCGCCACGGGAGAGACGATCACCGGAGACGGGTACACCTACGTCGTCCCCGAGGGGTGGGCCGTGCCCGATCAGGAGATCGCCGGCTTCAGCCCGGACACGCTCGCCGCGAACCGACAGGACACGGACGGGTTCGCCGACAACGTCAACGTCCTCGAGTCGCCTGCTGGCCTCGTCACTCCTGACCTCGTCGAGAGCGCCGGAGTGACCGAGCTCGAGGGAGCCGGCGCGACCGACATCGTCGTGAACGACCGGGTGACGATCGCAGACTCCGAGTCCGCTCACCTGTCGGCGTCGATGACGAGCGAGGGCACGACCTACAGCGTCGAGCAGTACTACGTCAGCACCGACGACCAGACCTACGTCGTCACGTTCTCGTTCAGCGACACGGTGACTCCCGACGAGCGGCAGGCGGTCGCCGAGTCGATCCTCGTCACCTGGACCTGGGTCTGACCGACGTCCGACGAGGCGTCCTGAGGGCGCCAATACCGCAGCATCCGAAGAACGTCAAGGATTGAGCTTGCCATGTCGCAAGTTCGCGCGTATAGTTGGTAGTTGCGCTCGCTTCTCCCTGCCCTCATATGGTGGTCGGCATTTCGTTGAGCATCCGGGCGCACACTCACCTGACGACAAAGGAATCGAGAAGCCCTGCGGGGCTCACGGAGGTTATTCCCTTGGCTGCTGCTCGCAACGCATCCACCACCACCACCACTAAGAACGGACGCGGAGCATCCCGTCTTTCGTTCGCCAAGATCTCCGACACGCTGACGGTCCCTGACCTTCTCGCTCTGCAGACCGAATCCTTCGGCTGGCTCGTCGGCAACGACGCCTGGAAGGCTCGTGTCGCAGAGGCCAAGAAGGCCGGCCGCACAGACGTGAACGAGAACAGCGGCCTCGGCGAGATCTTCGAGGAGATCTCCCCGATCGAGGACCTCGGCGAAACGATGCAGCTGTCGTTCACGAACCCGTACCTCGAGCCGGAGAAGTACTCGATCGAGGAGTGCAAGGAGCGTGGCAAGACCTACGCCGCTCCGCTGTACGTCGAGGCCGAGTTCATGAACCACCTCACGGGCGAGATCAAGACACAGACGGTCTTCATGGGCGACTTCCCGCTCCAGACCGACAAGGGCACGTTCATCATCAACGGCTCCGAGCGCGTCGTCGTCTCGCAGCTCGTGCGCTCCCCGGGTGTCTACTTCGACAAGACCCCCGACAAGACGTCCGACAAGGACATCGTGTCGGCGCGCGTCATCCCGAGCCGTGGTGCATGGCTCGAGTTCGAGATCGACAAGCGCGACCAGGTCGGCGTCCGCGTCGACCGCAAGCGCAAGCAGTCGGTCACCGTGTTCCTCAAGGCGCTGGGCATGACCAGCGAGGAGATCCTCACGGAGTTCGCCGGCTACACCTCGATCGAGGAGACGCTCGCGAAGGACACCATCGTCACGAAGGAAGATGCGCTCCGCGACATCTACCGCAAGCTGCGTCCGGGCGAGCAGGTCGCTGCCGAGGCCGCGCGTGCGCTTCTCGACAACTTCTACTTCAACCCGAAGCGCTACGACCTGGCGAAGGTGGGTCGTTACAAGATCAACCACAAGCTCGGTCTCGACGCACCGCTGACCGACTCGGTCCTCACGGTTCAGGACATCGTCGCGACGATCAAGTACCTCGTGCGTCTGCACGCAGGCACGGAAGAGACCTTCCCCGGCATCCGCTCGGGCAAGAAGGCCGACATCCGCATCGCGACCGACGACATCGACAACTTCGGCAACCGTCGCATCCGCGCGGTCGGCGAGCTGATCCAGAACCAGGTCCGCACCGGTCTCTCCCGCATGGAGCGCGTCGTCCGCGAGCGCATGACCACGCAGGACATCGAGGCGATCACGCCGCAGACCCTGATCAACGTGCGCCCCGTCGTCGCCGCGATCAAGGAGTTCTTCGGAACCTCGCAGCTCTCGCAGTTCATGGACCAGAACAACCCGCTCGCGGGTCTGACCAACAAGCGCCGCCTCTCGGCTCTCGGCCCCGGTGGTCTGAGCCGTGACCGCGCAGGTGTCGAGGTCCGTGACGTCCACCCGTCGCACTACGGCCGCATGTGCCCCATCGAGACCCCTGAAGGCCCGAACATCGGTCTGATCGGTGCTCTCGCGACCTTCGCGCGCATCAACTCGTTCGGCTTCATCGAGACCCCGTACCGCAAGGTCACCGGGGGCGTCGTCACCGAGGAGATCGACTACCTGACGGCTTCCGAAGAGGTCGACTTCAACATCGCGCAGGCCAACGCCCCGCTCGACAAGAACGGTCGCTTCATCGAGAGCCACGTCCTGGCCCGCCCCAAGGGCGGCAGCGGCGAGGTCGACATGTTCCTCCCGGAGGACATCGGCTACATCGATGTCTCGCCTCGCCAGATGGTGTCGGTCGCGACCTCGCTCGTGCCGTTCCTCGAGCACGACGATGCGCAGCGCGCGCTCATGGGCGCCAACATGCAGCGTCAGGCTGTGCCGCTGCTGCGCAGCGACTCGCCGCTCGTCGGAACCGGTATGGAGGGCTACACCGCCATCGACGCCGGCGACGTGCTCACGGCTGAGAAGCCGGGTGTCGTCACCGAGGTCTCCGCAGACCGCGTCACCGTCATGCTCGACGAGGGTGGAACGCAGGATTACCACCTGCGCAAGTTCGACCGCTCCAACCAGGGCACGTCGTACAACCAGAAGGTCGTCGTCAACGAGGGCGACCGCGTCGAGGTCGGAGAGGTCATCGCTGATGGCCCCGCCACCGAGAACGGCGAGCTGGCCCTCGGAAAGAACCTCCTCGTCGCGTTCATGACGTGGGAAGGCTACAACTTCGAGGACGCTATCATCCTCAGCCAGGACCTCGTGAAGGACGACACCCTCTCCTCGATCCACATCGAGGAATACGAGGTCGACGCCCGCGACACGAAGCTCGGCAAGGAGGAGATCACCCGTGATCTCCCCAACGTCAGCCCTGAGCTGCTGAAGGATCTCGACGAGCGCGGCATCATCCGCATCGGCGCCGAGGTCCGCCCCGGCGACATCCTCGTCGGCAAGGTCACGCCGAAGGGCGAGACCGAGCTGTCGGCGGAAGAGCGTCTGCTCCGTGCGATCTTCAACGAGAAGAGCCGCGAGGTCCGTGACACCTCTCTGAAGGTGCCCCACGGTGAGCAGGGCACGATCATCGCCGTCAAGGAGTTCAACGCCGAGGACGGCGACGACGAGCTCGGCTCCGGTGTCAACCGCCGAGTCGTGGTCTACATCGCCCAGAAGCGCAAGATCACCGAGGGTGACAAGCTCGCCGGTCGTCACGGCAACAAGGGTGTCATCGCGAAGATCCTCCCGATCGAGGACATGCCGTTCCTCGCGGACGGAACCCCCGTCGACATCGTGCTGAACCCGCTGGGTATCCCGGGTCGAATGAACTTCGGTCAGGTGCTCGAGACCCACCTCGGGTGGATCGCGAAGCAGGGCTGGAAGGTCGAAGGAAACCCGGAGTGGGCTACGAAGCTCCCGAAGGACGCCTTCGAGGCCGCACCCGGCACCAAGGTCGCCACCCCGGTGTTCGACGGTGCGAGCGAGGAGGAGATCGCAGGTCTCCTCGACTCGACCATCCCGACCCGTGACGGTGTGCGCCTGATCGACTCCACCGGAAAGGCCCAGATGTTCGACGGCCGCTCCGGCGAGCCGTTCCCGGCGCCGATCTCGGTGGGCTACATGTACATCCTGAAGCTCCACCACCTGGTCGACGACAAGATCCACGCGCGTTCGACTGGTCCGTACTCGATGATCACCCAGCAGCCGCTCGGTGGTAAGGCGCAGTTCGGTGGCCAGCGATTCGGTGAGATGGAGGTGTGGGCCCTCGAGGCCTACGGTGCCGCATACGCGCTCCAGGAGCTCCTCACGATCAAGTCCGACGACATCCTCGGCCGCGTCAAGGTGTACGAGGCCATCGTCAAGGGCGAGAACATCCAGGAGCCCGGCATCCCCGAGTCCTTCAAGGTGCTCATGAAGGAGATGCAGTCGCTCTGCCTGAACGTCGAGGTCCTCTCGGCAGACGGCACGCTCGTCAACCTGCGTGACACCGACGACGAGGCCTTCCGCGCTGCGGAGGAGCTCGGCATCAACATCTCCAGCCGCTTCGAGGCCGCCTCGATCGACGAGATCTAAGGTTCAGGCCGCCGACTGAGCAGCATGCCCGGTCGGCGGCCCACCTCCCCGATTTCTTCAGAAGAATTCCTACACAGGAGAATTTGTGCTCGAGTCAAACACTTTCGATGAGCTTCGCATCGGCCTGGCCACCGCGGACCACATCCGCGCCTGGTCCTACGGCGAGGTCAAGAAGCCTGAAACCATCAACTACCGCACCCTGAAGCCGGAGAAGGACGGTCTCTTCGGAGAGCAGATCTTCGGCCCGTCCCGCGACTGGGAGTGCGCCTGCGGAAAGTACAAGCGTGTCCGCTTCAAGGGCATCGTCTGCGAGCGCTGCGGCGTCGAGGTCACCAAGTCCTCGGTCCGTCGTGAGCGCATGGGTCACATCGAGCTCGCCGCTCCCGTCACCCACATCTGGTACTTCAAGGGTGTTCCCTCGCGTCTGGGCTACCTGCTCGACATGGCGCCGAAGGACCTCGAGAAGGTCATCTACTTCGCCGCCTACATGGTCATCTCGGTCGACGAGGATGCTCGTCACCGCGACCTGGGCACGCAGGAGAACAACATCCGTCTCGAGCTGAAGACGCTCGGAGACCGTCGCGACGCGAAGATCGCCGAGCGCCTGGCACGCCTGGAGGAGGAGCTCGCTTCCCTCGAGGCGGAGGGCGCCAAGGCCGACGCGAAGAAGAAGGTCAAGGACGCCGCCGAGAAGGAGATGTCGCTCATCCGCAAGGGTGCCGACGAGGCGATCGCCAAGCTCGAGCGCGTGTGGGAAGACTTCCGCACCCTCGAGGTCGGCGCACTGCGTCCCGAGGACGACGTCTTCCACGAGCTGCAGGACCGTTTCGGTCAGTACTTCGAGGCCTACATGGGCGCCGAGTCGATCCAGCGTCGCCTCGCGGCGTTCGACCTGGCAGCCGAGGCGGAGAGCCTGCACCTGCAGATCTCCGAGGGCAAGGGCCAGCGCAAGATCCGCGCGATCAAGCGTCTGAAGGTCGTCAACTCGTTCCTGGAGACCGGCATGAGCCCGGCCGCCATGGTGCTGGATGTCGTTCCGGTGATCCCGCCGGAGCTGCGCCCGATGGTGCAGCTCGACGGTGGCCGCTTCGCGACCTCCGACCTCAACGACCTCTACCGTCGTGTGATCAACCGCAACAACCGTCTTCGTCGTCTGATCGACCTCGGTGCCCCCGAGATCATCGTCAACAACGAGAAGCGGATGCTGCAGGAGGCCGTCGACGCACTGTTCGACAACGGTCGCCGTGGTCGTCCCGTCACCGGAACCGGCAACCGCGCCCTGAAGTCCCTCAGCGACATGCTGAAGGGCAAGCAGGGTCGCTTCCGTCAGAACCTGCTCGGAAAGCGTGTCGACTACTCCGGCCGTTCGGTCATCATCGTCGGACCGCAGCTCAAGCTGCACCAGTGCGGTCTGCCCAAGCAGATGGCTCTGGAGCTCTTCAAGCCGTTCGTGATCAAGCGCCTGATCGACCTCGGTCACTCGCAGAACATCAAGGCAGCCAAGCGCGCTGTCGAGCGCACCCGTCCCGAGGTCTGGGACGTGCTCGAGGAGATCATCCGCGAGCGTCCGGTGCTGCTCAACCGTGCACCCACCCTGCACCGTCTGGGCATCCAGGCCTTCGAGCCTCAGCTCGTCGAGGGCAAGGCCATCCAGCTGCACCCGCTCGTCTGCGCGGCGTTCAACGCCGACTTCGACGGTGACCAGATGGCTGTCCACCTGCCGCTGTCGGTCGAGGCTCAGGCCGAGGCCCGCGTGCTGATGCTCGCGTCGAACAACATCCTGAAGCCGTCCGATGGCCGCCCCGTCACCCTGCCTTCGCAGGACATGATCATCGGTCTGCACCACCTGACCACGGTCAAGGCGGGCGCAGCCGGTGAGGGTCGTGCATTCGGTTCGGTGGGCGAGGCGATCCTGGCCAAGGACGAGGGAACCCTCGACCTGCAGGCCAAGGTCCGCATCCGCATCCCGGGTCTGACGTTCCTCGAGGGCGAAGCTCCCGAGGGCTACGAGCGTCACGGTCTCGTCGACGCATCGCTCGGTCAGGCGATCTTCAACGACACGCTTCCCAAGGGATACCCGTTCGTCCGCGAGCAGGCTGACAAGAACAAGCTGTCGCAGATCGTCAACAAGCTGGCCGAGGAGTACCCCAAGGTCGAGACGGCTGCGTCGCTGGACCGCATCAAGGACGCCGGTTTCTACTGGGCGACTCGCTCCGGTGTGACCGTCGCTCTGAGCGACATCCTGACGCCTCCGAACAAGGCGGAGATCGTCGCCGGCTACGAGAAGCAGGCCGCGAAGGTCCAGTCCCAGTACGAGAAGGGCCTGACGACCGACACCGAGCGTCGCCAGGAGCTCATCAAGATCTGGACCGAGGCGACGGACGAGGTTCAGGCCGCGATGCGGGCGAACTTCCCCGAGGACAACACCATCAACCGCATGGTGTCGTCCGGTGCTCGTGGTAACTGGCTGCAGATCCGGAACATCGCCGGTATGCGTGGTCTGGTGAACAACCCCAAGGGTGAGATCATCCCGCGTCCGATCATCTCCTCGTACCGCGAGGGTCTGTCGGTTGCGGAGTACTTCATCGCGACGCACGGTACCCGTAAGGGTCTGGCCGACACCGCTCTGCGTACCGCCGACTCGGGTTACCTGACCCGTCGTCTGGTGGATGTCTCGCAGGACGTCATCATCCGCGAAGAGGACTGCGGCACGTCGAAGGGCCTCGAGCTCCCGATCGCCGCTCCGAACTCGCAGGGCGAGCTGGTGCGCGACGCGAACGTCGAGAACTCGGTGTTCGCTCGTACGCTGGCCTCCGACGTGGTCGACAGCAAGGGCGAGGTTCTCGCCTCTGCCGGTGACGACGTGGGTGACGTCCTCATCGACAAGCTGGTCGCGCTGGGCGTCGAGAGCATCAAGGTGCGCTCGGTTCTCACGTGTGACTCCGCTGTCGGTGTCTGCGCGCAGTGCTACGGCCGTTCGCTCGCGACGGGTAAGACCGTCGACATCGGAGAGGCCGTCGGCATCATCGCGGCCCAGTCGATCGGTGAGCCCGGTACCCAGCTGACGATGCGTACCTTCCACACCGGTGGTTCGGCTTCGGCTGATGACATCACGCAGGGTCTGCCCCGCGTGCAGGAGCTCTTCGAGGCGCGTACCCCCAAGGCTGCGTCGCCGATCGCAGAGGCCGACGGTCGCATCACGATCGACGAGACGGACAAGGCCAAGAGGCTCATCCTGACGCCCGACAACGGTGACGAGGAAGTGATCTACCCGGTTCTGAAGCGTGCGACGCTTCTGGTCGAGGACGGTCAGCACGTCAGCGTCGGTCAGCCGCTCCTGGTCGGAACGCTCGACCCCAAGGAGGTCATGCGTGTCATGGGTGCCCGCGAGGTGCAGCGTTACCTCGTCGGTGGCGTCCAGGGCGTGTACCGCTCGCAGGGTGTGCCGATCCACGACAAGCACATCGAGGTCATCGTCCGTCAGATGCTCCGCAAGGTCACCGTCGTCGATCACGCCGACACGACCCTGCTTCCGGGTGAGATGGTCGACCTCAAGCGCTACCAGGCGATCAACCGCGAGGCTGTGGCAGAGGGCAAGCGCCCGGCGTCCGGCCGTTCGGAGCTGATGGGTATCACGAAGGCGTCGCTCGCGACGGAGTCGTGGCTGTCGGCCGCCTCCTTCCAGGAGACGACCCGCGTGCTCACCGAGGCTGCGATGCAGGGCAAGCGCGACCCGCTGGTCGGTCTCAAGGAGAACGTCATCATCGGTAAGCTCATCCCCGCCGGAACCGGTCTCTCGAAGTACCGCGACGTCACGGTCGAGGCCACCGAGGAAGCCAAGAGCGAGCGCTACCCGAACCGGATCTTCGCATCCGACGGCGCGTACGCTGACGGCGACTTCGGCTACGTCGACTTCGACGCGTTCTCGACGGACGACATCACGCCGGGTACGTACAACTGACGTACTGAGTGAGTGAGAAGGCCCCGGGCGATTCGCCCGGGGCCTTCTTCGTGTCCGGATGCCGTCAGTCGAAGAGGTGTGCCACGATGCTCGAGGTGTAGCCCTCGGGGGCCAGGTTGGAGTATTCGGAGTCGATCAGCACGTCGTCACGCCAGAACAGGGTGCGCCCGTCGGTGACCGGGTATTGCGTGTTCGGCCAGGTCTTCTCGCAGCGGGTGCCGCCGTCCGGCGTGAAGCACGTGAAGCCCTCATCGGCGACGAGAGCGTTCAGCATGTCGAGGGCCGGGCCGCGGTTCATCAGAGAGATCGTCGTGACGAGACGGGTGGTGTCGGCCTTCGGGTCCGCCCAGATGCAGGTCAGCGTACCGTCGTCGCCCACTCCGGAGGGTCCGAAGGCCGCATCGTTGAGCGGGATGCCGTCGAGCTGGGCGAGCACGTCGTCCGACAGGATGGCGCGACAATCGGAGGGCAGAGCGATCGGCGTCTCGGTCGGAGTGGGGGAGGGCGACGGACTTGCCGATCCATCGGGCGAAGAACTCGACGACGGCTCCCCGGATTCGCTCGGGCCGGCGGATCCTGAGCCGGTGGAACCGCAGCCGGTGAGCAGCGTCACGAGCAGGAGAGCCGCAGCTCCGGCGGCGATTCGAGGGTTCATGCGCTCACCGTAGCGCTGATGGGATGCGGTGCAGGGAAGCCGCGCAAGCGGGCCCAGAAGCCGCTCTCGCGGTAGTGTCGGCAGAATGAGTGATGAATCCTCCCGAGCACGCGGTGCAGTCGTCGTCGGAGACGCACTGATCGACGAGATCCACGACGGCGGTGGAGTGCGAGAGCTGGTCGGCGGCGCAGCGCTGAACGTCGCCGTCGGCCTTCGCCGGCTGGGTGTTCCGACGACGCTGATCGCGATGGTCGGAGAGGACGAAGCGGGTGCGCACATCCGCGAGTACCTCGAGGATCACGACGTGCGGCTGATCGCGAGCGAGGCGCCGCTGGGCTCGTCTCGTGCGATCGTGCAGCGTGCGTCGGACGGCGAGCCCGTCTACGTCTTCAACGAGGCGGCGCAGAGGCGCAGCATCCGGTACTCGGGCGAAGCCGTCCAGGCGATCGCCGACTCGGGTCTCGTGGCTGTCAGCTGCTTCCCCTTCGACGTGCCTGCTGAGGTCGATGCGCTGCTCGACGCCGTCGGTGATGCTCGACTCGCTGTCGACCCGAACCCGCGTTCGGGGATGCTGAGTGATCGCGCCGAGTTCGTGCGGGGCTTCGAGCGCGCGGCTGCCGGGGCATCGATCGTCAAGGTCGGCGCCGATGATGCGTCGCTTCTCTACGACGGCGATCTCGAGGCCCTCCGGGCACGGCTGCGCGCCCTCGGCGTCAGCGCGGTCCTCGCGACCGCGGGGGCGGACGGCGCGGCTCTCGAGTCGGATGCCGGCATCGTGACGGCGCCCATCTCGACGCTGCCCGGACGCGTCGTCGACACCGTCGGAGCGGGCGATGCGACTCTCGCCGCCGTGGCGGCAGGATTGGCGAACGGCATGCCCTCCGACGCTGACGGGTGGCGGCAGCTGCTCGTTCGAGCGATGGATGTGGCCGCCGCGACGTGCCGCGCCGAGGGCGGCCTGCTGCGGACTCCGGAGTCCCTGGCCGACCCCGACCAGGGCGTCTTCGGGAGCTGAGCGCTCGATTTCTCACGCCTGCCCTCGGCAGGTATGATTATCTATCGTGCCCCCGGTTGGCTGTCGAAGTCGGACGGGTGCGCTCTGGCGAGTTACCCAAGCGGCCAAAGGGATCTGACTGTAAATCAGACTGCTCAGCATTCGGGGGTTCGAATCCCTCACTCGCCACACCGGCTCACGCCGCACTAAGTCAAGGAAAGAGCCCCGCCAGTCTTCGGACAGGCGGGGCTCTCTCTTGAATTTGTGGCTACGTACTGACGAGACGCTGGACACTGCCTGCCGCTGCTGGGTCTCGCGACGCGCGCTCGACGTAGTTCTTGAGGTTCCCAAACCCGATGTGGCCGAGCTGATCGCGAGATACTCCGGCGCCCAGCTCTTCCTGCAGAAGCGTCGCCACGGCCTTGCGGAACGCGCCAGGAGTCACGCTCCCGGACGCCCTACCGCCCAGCGCCCAGCGCCAGTCGCGTCGGAGGTTGTCCGGCCGGCAGGGCGTGCCGACTGCCGACGGGACGACGAGCTCGTTGTTCGCGTGCTTCGCGCGCGTCGTCACTGCCGGGATCACGAACGGCGGCAGTTCGAGCTCTGCGATCATCTGGCTGCACTCGCAACTCGGGGGCGCCGGCCATGAGTTCCTCGGATCGATAGACCCGGCGACCTTCCACGCGCGGTTGGTCGCACTGGTGCGACTTCGTGATCACGCACACGTCTTGAGTGCTGAGCGGTCGCGAGACGCCGGCCTGCTGGAGATTTCTAGACAGTGTTCAGAAATCCCTGGACACCTCGGAACGGCAGGCGCATAATCTGAGCCACAGGACATGGTTTTAGCAAAGGAGCACGCCATGAGCGATCCGAATGAACCGACAGAGCTGTTCGACTCGGCGTCGGGGCCGACCGGTGCGTCGATCACCGATTGGACAGATCTCGGGCGGGAGATGTGGGCCTACCTCACCGGTCGTGGAGCCGCCGTCAACTACACGTTCGACGACATGACCGTCGAAGTGCCTCGGGATATCGGGCCTGATGCGCCGCGGGCGACCTGGAAGTTCAACGGCACGCTCCGGGTGACGACCAGCGACAGCGCGTCCGGTGGCGCGGGCTCGGTCTGAGCGCGAGCTCCTCCGATGATTCGCCTCGATATCGACCTGCAGGTCGAGCAGGCCAGCCCCGACGGCGGCCCTCCGACACGGTTCAGCGTCAGGGCTGAGGGTCAGGAGGTCGTCGTCTCCCTTGAATCCACCCCTGGACTCGGAAGCATGAGCCGTCGAGACCTGACTCAGCTCGTGCCGCTCGCCGATGGGCTCGCGCGACGCGGAATCCGTGTGCGTGTGGAGGGGCCGCGGGGGACTCTCGTTCAGTTCGGGGATGTGAAATCGGGGCCCATGGGCCGGGCGATCGCCGGATCCTCGCACATCAAACTGGGGCATCTCTCGACGCTCCTGTCGGAGGCGCAGCATCGGGAACGCGGCAGCGGCTTCCGGCTTCCCGTCCCTCCGTCGACGCCGTTTCCCCTTGTCCCCACAGTCGCCCGGAGAGTTCGGCGGCGAGTCACGACGACCCACTACATTCCCGGCTCTGGTCGTCCGCGGTTGATCTTCGCGGTCGGATCAGGCGACTGGAACTCCAGCAGGCCGCGTGAGTTCGACCTGCTCCCGGGGCGCACCGTCATCGGTTCCGGACCGGACGCCGACCTCCGGTTGGAGGGACTCGAATCCCGCCACGCCGAAGTCCGTCACAATGAGGACGACGAGTACGTCCTCTACTCGTATGCGGCGACCGGCGGCGGCCGACCGAATCTGCCGCACAGCACGGAGAACGCCAGGATCCTGCGCACCGGATCTCGCATCGAAATAGGGCCATGGCGCCTGGCGTACTACCGCGAGGAGTTCGCCGACCATGGGCGTCCCTTCGGTGGACGCCAGGGAGGCGAGTACGAGTTCCAGAAGCAGCAACCGGTGCGTCCGTACGGATCGGGCGAGCTCGGCTGACCAATTCCGTCCATCGGACGGGAGCCGCATCGTGTTGGGGTGCTGAGGATGCGGCGCGCGCGTCGTGAGCAGCGTTGTGCGGCGGCTACAGTCTCAGGCGAACCATCTACGAAAGAGGCGCTGCTGATGACTGACCAGACGAGGCTCGCACAGCTGGAGAAGGAGCACGTCGAACTGGTCGTGCGGCGATTCGACCGAGCGGACGCGTGGCGACTCGGGCGCTCCATAGCCGAGCGCGCGCTGGCCCAGGGGGCTCCGGTTGCGGTCGATGTGCGCACCGCCTCCGGCATCCTGTTCCATGCATCGCTGCCGGGTGCAACGGCCGATAATGACGCCTGGGTGCAGAAGAAGGCCGCGACGGCCCTGAGGTTCGAGACCAGCACTGCGCTGCTCGAAGCACGCGTCGCCAGCGGCGGGCGTGACATGTTCGAGCCGGGATGGCTCGACCCCGTCACCTATGCCGTCGCCGGCGGCTCTGTGCCTGTCCGTGTCGAAGGGGTGGGCGTCGTCGCCGTCGCGACGGTGTCGGGGCTTCCCTCAGCGGATGATCACGACCTCGTCGTCGAGGGGATCACGGCGCTGGGACTGCTCGTCGGGTGACGGGCGAGTCGGGTGACGCAGTGAGGGCTGCCCAACGTCGTCGGTGTGCGAACGCCCGATGACGACTGGGTCCATACCGCCCGTGGTCAGGGGCCGATCTGGACCTCGATGTATGGATAGTGGCAGTCGCCGGTCGCACCGGCCTGCTCGCAGTCCTGATCGGGCGCGAGCATCAGCAGCGCTGGCCCCGTGAGATCGGGTGGCAGATCGACCGAGACGGAGGCCGCTCCGATCTCGAGGCGTGAGCCGGTCGTCGTGTCACCACCGGAAGTGCGGACGATCAGTTCGCCCGCCCACTGCTCGTCGATGCTGCACTCGGCAGGATCGACAGATACGGTGACGGTCTGTCCCGCCCGCGGCGACGGGGAGTCGACCGTCAGCAGGATCACCGACTCCTCGCACGCTCGCGAGGAAGCTGAGGGAGCGTTCGCCCCGGTCTCGGTGCCTGGTGCGTCACTGCTCGTACCGTACTGACTCGGACCTCCGGCGGTCTGCGGCGAACATCCCGCGAGTCCGGTACTGAGCAGGAGCGCCACGAGCAGTGCGCGTAACGGGTGCCGCATCGAGTTCCCCATGACTCTGAGTGTCGCGACCCGAGGGACTGTCTCAGTAGTCGGGGTGCAGGCGCAGCCGCGAGGCGATCTGTGCGGCCTGCTCGGCGGGCGTCAGAGCTATGTCGATCTCGATCGCCCTCTCGTCGTCTTCCAGCGGCTCCAGGGTGGCGAACTGCGAGTCGAGAAGGGTCGTCGGCATGAAGTGGCCTTCCCTGCGCAGCATCCGATCGAGGATCAGCTCGCGCTCGCCCGCGAAGTGCACGAACGTGACCGCATCTCGGCGCAGGACGTCGCGGTAGCTGCGCTTGAGGGCCGAGCAGGTGACGATGCCGGGCTCGCCGGCCTCGATGCGCTCGTCGATCCATTCGGCGATGAGGTCGAGCCACGGCCAGCGGTCGTCGTCGTCGAGCGCATGGCCAGCGGCCATCTTGGCGACGTTCGCCTCGGGGTGCAGATCGTCGCCTTCTTCGAAGGCCCAGCCGAGGCGTCCGGCGAGCATGGCAGCGACGGTCGATTTACCGGTGCTGGCGACGCCCATGAAGACGAGGACGGGCGCGTTGACGGACATCATGGCGCGCTCAGACGAAGAGGCTCAGGACGAGGACCCCGGCCAGACCGGTGACCGAGATGAGGCATTCGAGCACCGTCCACGACTTCAGAGTCTGCGGGATGCTGAGGCCGAAGTACTCCTTGATGAGCCAGAAGCCCGCGTCGTTGACGTGCGACAGGAACACCGATCCCGAGCCGATCGCGAGCACGAGCAGCGCGACCATGGGCGAGTCGAGGGTCTCGGTGAGCGGCTGCAGGATGCCGGCGGCGGTGATCGTCGCGACGGTCGCCGACCCGGTGGCGATGCGAATGACCACGGCCACCAGCCAGGCGAGGATCAGCACCGAGACCGAAGACCCGGAGACGAACTCGGCGATCACGTTGCCGATGCCGGTGTCGACCAGCACCTGCTTGAACCCGCCACCAGCGCCGACGATCAGCAGGATGCCGGCGATCGGGCCGAGCGACGACCCCACGATGTCGTTGATCTTCGTGCGGTCGAAGCCGGCGCCGCGTCCGAGGATGAAGAAGCCGGCGAGCACGGCGATGAGCAGTGCGATGACCGGCGTGCCGAGGAAGTCGAGAGCGAGCTTCCAGGGGGCATCCGACCCCGAGGCCGAGATGTCGGCGACAGCCTTGGCGAGCATGAGGAACACGGGCAGCAGGATGCTGAAGAGCGTGGCTCCGAACGACGGGCGCAGACGCTGCTCTTGTCCTTCGTCCTCTTCGGTGACGAACAGCTCGGGCACCGGCACATCGACCCAGCGCTCCGCGAAGCGTGCGAACAGGGGGCCCGAGATGATCACGGCCGGGATCGCCACGATCACACCGAAGGCGAGGGTGAGGCCGAGGTTGGCACCGAGCGCGTCGATCGCCGCGAGAGGACCGGGGTGCGGCGGCACGAGGCCGTGCATGGCGGAGAGGCCCGCAAGCGTCGGGATCGCGATGCGCATGAGCGGCGCACCGGAGCGGCGTGCGACGAGGATGATGACCGGCACGAGGAGCACGAGGCCGACCTCGAAGAACATCGGAAGGCCGATGACGGCGCCGATGAGTCCCATGACCCAGGGCAGCGAACGCGCGCTGGCGCGGCTGACGAGCGTGTCGACGATGCGGTCGGCGCCGCCGGAATCGGCGAGGAGCTTCCCGTAGATCGCGCCGAGTGCGATCAGGATGCCGACTCCGCCCATGGTGGTGCCGAAGCCCGTCGAGAAGCTGGTGACGGACGCGGCGATGTCCATGCCGGCGATCGCACCTGTGGCGAGCGCGCCGATGGTGAGCGACAGGAAGGGATGCAGCTTCACCCAGGTGATGAGGACGATGATGATCGCGATCCCCAGCACGGCGGCGGTGATCAGCTGACCGGCGGGGCGGTCGGGGGCTGCGGTGTCGGCGGCTGCCATCATGAGCGCGTCGGCGGCGGGGGTGAAGAGTGCCATGAGCTTCCTTGATCCGGGCGTGGTTTACGACCTTATGCCGTACATAATAAGCACGCATACCACGTCATGCGCAACATAAACGAAACAATCGTGTGAGACGTCCCACGTCACGCAGTCGCGACGGGCATACTCGACATATGACCGTCGCCGGCCCCGCAAGCCCCGTCCACGACTCGCTCGTCGCCGAGCTCGGTCGCGCGATCGTCGATGGTGAGCACCCCCCGGGCTCGCGCATGCTCACAGTCGAGCTCGCCAGCGAAAGAGGTGTCTCACGCTCCGCGGCGCGGGAAGCAGTGCGGGTCCTCGAGTCCTTCGGCTTGGTCTGGGTGCGTCGCAAGTCGGGAGTCGAGGTGCGGCCGCGCGCCGATTGGAACGTCTATGCCCCTGAGGTGATCGCGTGGCGCCTCGCAGGACCGGGCCGCGACGAACAGCTGCGCGAGCTCAGCCAGCTGCGCTCGGTCATCGAGCCACTCGCTGCCGGCCTCGCTGCAGGAACGGCCACCTCCGAGCAGAAGGTCGACCTCGTGTCGCTCGTCGTCGCGATGGGGCAAGAGGACCACGAGGCCGATCGCGAGCGCTATCTGACAGCCGACATCCGATTCCACAGGCTCCTCCTCGAGGCCTCGGGCAACGGGATGCTCGCCGCGCTCGGCGGCACGGTGGAGGCGGTCCTCCGCGGGCGCACCGCTCATTCCCTCATGCCTCACGTGGCCGACCAGAACGCGGTGCAGTGGCATCGCGATGTCGCGTTCGCGGTGGCGAGCGGCGATGCGGATGCGGCGGCTGTCGCCATGCGCAACATCGTCTCGGAAGCTGACGAGGCCATGCAGCGCGCCGCTGAGTAGTCCGACGGACTGCGTCGGTGTCTCGGGAGGCGGGGGAGTTGCAGACCGCCCGAGAGTCAGGATCATGAGGGGGCGCACGCAGCGCGCGCCTGCCCGTGCACTCACCCCGGCCGCTGCGGGGGTCTCGTGATGGCGATGTGCGGACGGAGGCGGCTGACGAGTTCATAGACTGGTCGGATGCGAGCGCTCACCGAGGCAGACATCCGTGCGTCCTTCGTCAACGCGGATGCGGACGAGCTGAGGGTCATGGAGATGCCCCTCGATCTGGTGCTGATCGACTGGGATTACCTCGACTTCTTCGCATGGCGCGATCCGAGCGCTGGGCGCCGCGGCTACGTCCTCACCCAGCACGACGGGGAGATCTTCGGAGTCGTGCTCCGAGCCTCCGACCCCGGCCGCGGGCGTTCGGGCATGTGCAACATCTGCCACACGATGCAGCCCGGAAACCAGGTCGCACTCTTCTCGGCCCGACGAGCCGGCGAGGCCGGGATGCGCGGAGACTCAGTGGGAACCTACATCTGCGCTGATCTCTCGTGCCACGAGAACGTGAGGCTCGCACACCCCCTCGCCCCCAGCGAGGTGCTGGCACCCGGACAGGTGGACATGCGCCTCGACGGCACTCGACGGCGTATGGAGGCTTTCACCAAGCGGGTGCGGGACGAGCGCTGATCGCGGTTAGCCTGGTGGCCAACGTCCTGTGCTCGAAGGAGAAGCCATGAACGATGCCATCCTGTTCGCCGTCGATGAGGGGCTGGCCAGGCTCACGCTGAACCGCCCCGCGAGGCTCAACGCGTTCAACGCCGATCTCGCGCACGCCTGGCGGGATGCGACGGAAGAGGCCACGTCGCGGTCGGACGTCACGGCGATCCTGATCGATGCGGCGGGTCCCGCGTTCTGCGCGGGTGGTGACGTGATCGACATGGCGACGACGATGGGGTCGGCCGACGACATCACCGCGCTCGCCGAAGTCATCAACACCGGCATCCGCTCCCTGACGGAGTCCGCAGTGCCCGTGGTCGCCGCAGCGCATGGCACGACGGCGGGCGGTGGACTCGGCATCCTTCTCAGCAGTGACTACGCCGTCGTCGGATCGCGGTCTCGCCTCGGCAGTCTGTATGCGAACATCGGGCTGACCCCCGACCTCTCGGTCTCGGCCCAGCTCGCTCGAGCCGTCGGACAGCGTCGAGCGCTGCAGCTGGTGCTGCAGGACCGCCTGCTGTCCGCCGCCGAGGCCGTGGAGTGGGGCCTCGTCGCAGAGGCCGTCGAGGGGGCCGACTCCGCGGACGAAGCCGATCTCGTCCGAGCCCGTGCCGAGGAGGTCGCACGCTTCTGGCTTGCCGGGGCAGCGGAGGCCTACGGACACGCGAAGCGACTCGTCCGCTCGCAGCCCGAGCGGACGTTCGCAGAGCAGCTGAGCGAGGAGGCGCGGTCGATCGGGGCCGCCATGGCGACGCCGGACGCCCAGGCCCGGATCGCCGCCTTCGCAGCCTCCTCCGCACGCAAGGGCTGATCACTGCACACGAGCCGGTTCGCCCCGATGTATCCACGGATCGCGCCGCCACTGCTGCCCTCGCGCCGGCGCATGCAAGGATGAACGCAACGCCGCCCAACGAGAGGAACGCGATGACGCAGCCGGAGATCTCCCCGCAGCCCCCTGTGCCGATCGAGAAGAAGAACATGTCCCTCCTCATCAGAGGGGCGATCTGGATCGCCATCGGCGCGCTCATCGCCGCCGCACTCGTCTGCGTCGTGTGGGTGCTGGTCGGTGATCAGGACGGATTGATCGGCCGGGCCTTCCTCACGATCCTCCTGCTCGCCGCTTTCGCAGGCATCGCGATCCTCGAGGCAGGACTCGCACCGAACCGTCCCGACTGGCTCGCTCTGTCGAGCATGGTCAGCTGGATCGTTGCTCTGCTGGTCGGAGCCGTCAAGATCTGGCTGCCGGAGGACGATCAGTTCTTCACCGGCGCCGAGCGCTTCTTCCAACTGCTCCTGGTCGTGGGAATCCTCCAGCTCGCTCTGCTGCATGTGCGGCTGTTTACTCCGGCCGCCCAGCGACACGTGACGACGTTCACCCGGATCATCTACATCGCGACGATCGTGTTCCTCGGTGGTCTCGTGGGCATGCTGATCTTCTTCCTCACGTTCCCGAACACGTTCGATTACGGCGAGCTCTACTGGCGCATCGTCGTGGCGCTCACGATCCTCGCGGCGGTGGGGACCACGTTGATCCCCCTCCTGAACGCTCTGTTCGCTCCTCGCAAGCCTGCGGGCCCCCGGGCTGCCGACGCTCACGGCGTCGCCGCCGCCCCCGCATGGCCGACGTATGCCGACGGTCGCACCCCGCTGCCCGTGCTGCCTGACGGCTCGCCGGACTGGAACGCCTACTACACCGGTCACCCGTCGGCTCAGCCTCCGCAGGCCCCCCAGCAGGCGCTGCCCGCACCTCCCGCCCCGCAGCCGTTCCCGGTCGCACCCTTCCCGACTGCCCCTGAGCCGTACTCGCAGGCGCAGCCCGCGCCTCCGGTGCCGCAGGCGCCCGCTGCCTATCCGCCGGCTCCGCCGTTCCCGCCGCAGTGAGCCTCGAACTCGAGCTCGTCGACCTCGCCTCCCGGATCGCACGCGAGGCCGGCGACCTGGCGCGCTTGCGTCGCGCCGAGGGCGTGCACCTCGCCGCGACGAAGTCGACGCTCGCAGACATCGTGACCGACGCCGACCGCGAGGTCGAGATGCTCATCCGTGAACGGCTGCGGGTCGCTCGGCCGGGCGACGGCTTCCTCGGTGAGGAATCCGAGGCCGAGCGGGGCGAGAGCGGAATCACCTGGGTCGTCGATCCGATCGACGGCACGGTGAACTACGCCTACGGGATTCCCTCCTACGCGGTGAGCATCGCGGCGGTGCGCGGCAGCGCTGTCGCGGGGGAGTGGGAGGCGCTCGCCGCGGCCGTCTACGCCCCGGCATCCGCAGAGATGTTCACCGCGGCGACGGGCCACGGCGCGTTTCTGGAAGAGGCGAGGCTTTCGGTCACGACCGAGACGCCGGCCGGTGCGCTGTTGGCGACCGGCTTCGGCTATGACCCGGCGACGCACGACGGCGACCTCGCCACAGTCCGCAGGATCATGCCGATCGCCAGGGATCTCCGACGCGCCGGTTCCGCCGCGCTGGACCTCGCGTTCGTGGCCGCCGGACGCCTGGACGGCTACTTCGAGCGCGGTCTGAAGCCCTGGGATCACGCGGCGGGCGCGCTGCTCGTCGTCGAGGCCGGAGGCAGCGTCTCGCTGATCGACCGAGACTCGACGAGACCCATGCTCATCGCGGGTGGAACCGAGGTCCACCGACGCGTGATCGATATTCTTCGCGATGAAACGTGAACGATTCATGGCATTCACAGGTGGATCAGGCTAGGGTTTATCCGATCGTTACTTTCATCGGCCCGAATCGGTGAAGGTCGTAAGCGCCCCCGAGCTTGACGTTTTAAACCCGAGAGAATCTGACTTGCCCTTCGAGAATCCCCAGGCTGCCTCTGCGCCCACGCGCCGGTCCAGCCGTCCCCGCACTGCGGCCTTCGAGGCCTCTGCGGCAGGAGTGACGGAAGCCGTCTCCGAAGCTGCACCCGTATCCGTATCCGAATCCGCGTCCGTCGCATCCGAGACCCCGATGTCGCGCCGCGCCGCCCGCCAGCGGCTGAACACCGCAGAGGTGCTCATCACGGCGACCGCCGTCGCCGCAGCGTCAGCAGCATCCGATTCCGCAGACGTCGTCGCGGTGAAGCCGACTGAGGCTCCCGAGGTCGTCGTCGAGCCGGTCGTGGAACCTGTCGTCGAGCCAGCGGCGATGCCCGCGATGGTCGAAGACGCTGATTCAGAGCCTCTGCGCGACGACGCCGGTCACCGCCGTCCGAGCACCGATGACGCGTTCGAGACCGCGGCCCGCGCATTCCGTCGCGTCGCCTCGGAGAGCGCGTCCGAGCCGACAGTCGAGCCTGGCGCCCCTGCGGCCGAAGAGACGCCTGTCGAGCATGTCGCCCGTCGTCGTCCGTCGGCGCGCAAGTTCCTCACGGTCGGTGCGACCGTCGGTGTGATGAGCCTGGCCGGGCTCCTCGCGGTCGGAATGACCCTTCCGGCTGAGGCCGTCGCCGCAGTCCAGGGCTCGCCGTCGCTCGCGGCCACGTCTCTCGTCGCCGCATCGGGCTCCAAGTCGGCGGACAGCGCTGACGATGAGATCCAGGCCTTCGTCACGTCCTCCGACGTGCAGAACGAGTCGCTCGCGCGCTCCGACAGCTTCTCGACCGTCTCCTTGATCCAGGTGGCGTCCGAAGAGGGCATCAACTACTCCAACGAGGTCTTCACCAACGACGCAGAGGCCGCCATCCAGTGGCCCTTCAAGGTCGGCGTGGGGATGAGCTCGGGATACGGCATGCGCTGGGGCCGCCTGCACGAGGGCATCGACTTCGTCCCCGGCGAAGGTGCGCCCATCCAAGCGATCGCCGACGGCGTCGTGCGCATCGCCACCGAGCAGGGTGGCGCCTACGGCGTGACCGTCTACATCGACCACGTGATCGACGGACAGATCGTCACGAGCCACTACTCGCACATGCAGTACGGGTCGCTGCAGGTCACGGCCGGGCAGACCGTGAAGGTCGGCGACATCGTCGGGCACACCGGAAACACCGGCCGCTCGTACGGCGCGCACCTGCATTTCGAGATCATCATCAACGGCGGCACCATCGACCCGCTGCCGTGGCTGCGTGAGAACGCGGGTCGCACCTCGTATTGACACCTCGATTTCATGAGGACGCCACAGTGATGGTATTCTCGTGTGGTTGCCCCGCGAGGGGCAGCACGCCCCGATAGCTCAGTGGCAGAGCACTTCCATGGTAAGGAAGGGGTCGTCAGTTCAATCCTGACTCGGGGCTCACAGCGTTCGTATCTGCGATGCGGATGCGGTGTGGCAGGGTAGCTCAGCTGGTCAGAGCGCACGACTCATAATCGTGAGGTCGCGGGTTCAAGCCCCGCTCCTGCTACAGATCAAGACCCCCGGTTTTCCGGGGGTTTTGTCGTATCCGGGCTCAGGGAGCGGCCGGCTCCGACCCGCGCGCGCTCGGTGAGCTGCGCATACATGTACATGTCCCGTGGCCGTCCGTCGATCCTCTGCCAGGCCTTCAGAAGGCCCTCTCGTTCATAGCCTGCGCTCTCCGCCACGCGCCAGGATCCTTCGTTGGCCGGCTCCACATAGAGCTCGAGACGGTCGAGGCGTTCGAGAGTCGATGCCCACGACGTCAGGGTGGCGAGAGCGTCGGCCGCAAAGCCGCGCCGGCGCTGTGACGCAGCGACCCAATATCCAAGGCTCGCGCGCGTGCGACCGACCGGAAAGAGACCGATGTGACCGACCGCGCGATCATCGAGGTCTGCGATCGCGAACGCATAACCCGCGCCCGACTCGAGCCTCTGATGCTGACGACGGATGAACGCCAGGGCCGCGGTCTCGTCGGGGGTCCGCGGGACCATGGTCACGAGCGGGATGAGCGTGTCGCGCGACGCCTCCTGCACGAGCGCGACGTCCGTGTCGCGCCATACGCGGAGCCGCACCTGTCTGCCGGAGAGAGTCGGAAGGACGAGAGGGGCATCGCTCATGATCCGATGGTCGCACGACGGCCATCGGAACGGTTGCTGCACGGCACGACGATGTCAAGGGGATGCCGGCTCGGGGCCCGACCCGGTCACACTGATCGTCCGATACCCCGACGATAGGAGCGATCATGTCAGACCCTCAGGCAGGCCCGGACGAAGGTGCCGAGATCGACGCGACCGGCGTGGACGCCGACTTCGTGACGAACGACCCGGATCCCGAGATCGACCCCGCGACCCCGGGTGAGGATCAGAAGGCTGACGGCGACAACGCAGATCACCCTGACGAGCTCGAGGTCGGCGACCTTCCCTGACTTCGCAGACGACACGGGCCCGCTCCTCGAGGTGAGGAGCGGGCCCGTTATCTGTGGAGAGGCGTCAGCGAGCGGTCGGAGGGGCGTCGCTCTCGGCCGCGACATGCGCCTTGCCATCCGAACCGGCGGCGGTCCGGACGGGCGTTCCTCGTTGCTCGGCTTCGAGGCGCTCGGCCTCCTCGCCGCTGATGGCCTCGCCTCGGGCGACGAGCCCGGCCTGATCAGACAGCGGGATCTGCTTGAGGAACAGCGACAGCACGAGGGCGAGCACGATGAACGGCACGAGGAACCAGAACACCGGAGCGAGAGCATCCGCGTAGGCCGTGACGATTCCGTCTCGCACCTCATCGGGAAGCGCGTTGAGCGTCGCCGGGTCGATGGTCGACGCCGCCTGCGATGCGTCCTCCGGCGATGCCCCGGCATCGGCGAAGACGCCGAGCAGGTTCTCGGTCAGACGGGTGGTGAAGATGGTGCCGAACACCGCGGTGCCGAGCGAGGCACCCACCTCGCGGAAGTAGTTGTTCGTGCTGGTCGCGGTGCCGATCTCGCCGGCGGGGACGGCATTCTGCACGACCAGGACGACGACCTGCATGATCAGCCCGAGTCCGGCGCCGAACACGAACAGGAACGCGCAGATCAGCCAGATCGGCGTCTCGGCCGAGAGCGTCGTCATCGCCACCATAGCGACGCCGGTCAGGATCGTTCCGACGATCGGGTAGACCTTGTACTTTCCGGTCTTCGAGATCGCGATACCCGAGAAGATCGAGGTTCCGATGAGTCCGACCATCATCGGGATCATCAGCAGACCGGATGCCGCGGCCGACGTGCCGGACGACATCTGCAGGAACGTGGGCACGAAGCCGATCGCCGCGAACATGCCGATGCCGAGCACGAGTCCGATCGCGGTGGCGTTGACGAAGATCGGGTTGCGGAAGAGGCTCAGCGGGATGATCGGATCCTGCACCTTCGCCTCCGTGATCACGAAGGCCGTCGCGGCCACGACGAGACCCGCGCCCCAGGCCCAGGTCGCGAGGGAATCCCAGCCGAACTCCTTGTCGCCGCCGAAGTCGGTGAAGAAGATCAGGCAGGTGGTCGCGATCGACAGGAAGATCACGCCGAAGATGTCGATCGGCTTCTGAGCCTTCTTGCTCGGCAGCTTCAACGCGACGAGCGCGATGATGAACGCCGCGATGCCGACGGGGATGTTGATGTAGAACGCCCACTGCCACGTCAGGTGGTCGACGAAGAAGCCTCCGAGCAGCGGACCGGCCACCGCAGAGAGACCGAACACGGCGCCGAGCGGACCCATGTACTTGCCGCGTTCGTTCGCGGGGACGATGTCGGCGATGATCGCCTGCGACAGGATCATCAGTCCGCCGCCGCCGAGGCCCTGCAGCGCGCGGAAGGTGACGAACATCCAGAAGTCGGTGGCGAAGGCGCAGCCGACCGATGCGAGCGTGAACAGCGCGATCGCGACGAGGAACAGGTTGCGTCGGCCGAGGACGTCACCGAACTTGCCGTAGATCGGCATGACGATCGTGGTCGCCAGCAGGTAGGCGGTGGTGATCCAGACCTGATGGTCGACGCCGCCGAGCTGTCCGACGATCGTCGGCATGGCGGTCGAGACGATCGTCTGGTCGAGGCTCGAGAGCAGCATCCCGGCGATCAGGGCGCTGAAGATGATCCAGATGCGCCGCTTGGTGAGCAGGAACGGCGCGTCCTTGGTGGCTGTGGCGGACATTCAGTCGGCTTTCTGTGATGGTGTGAACACGGCGCGAGCGATCTCGAGGCGACGCCTGACGAGATCGCTGAAGGAATCGGTCGAGTGATGGTGCAGCAGTTGGTCCATGCACAGGCGCACCAGCGCGCCGACGGTGTGGACCATGACCTCGGCGTGCAACTCGGCATCGGCAGCGCCCTCGCCGCTTCGCCGCACGACGAGCTCCATGTCGCGACGCTCGTTCTTCGCCAGCTGCTCGAACGCGGCCTTGAGCAGCCGAGGCTCCTGCTCGATCACCGCGAACATGGCGGGCGCGTCGTCGAGCGGGTTGAAGAGCTCGAATCGGTCGATCGTCAGCCGGAGGAAATCATCGAGAAGGTCGCCGCTTCGGGCGACGAACTCGGCTTCGAGGCCCTCCTGTCGGGAGTCGATCGCGGCGAACCCGAAGACGGCGTTCTCCTTGCTCTCGAAGTAGTTGAAGAACGTGCGCCGCGAGACGCCCACCTCGGCGCAGAGCTCCTCGACCGTGAAACCGGCGAAGCCGCGCTCCGTCGTCAGTCGGCGTGCCGCATCGGTGAGCGCGCGCGTCGTCTCGCGCCTGCGCTGCTCTCGCAGTGAATCTGCACTCTCGCTCATAGAGTGCAATATTGCACTTCGAACCTAAGAGTGCACTGTGAGTGCGAGCGACATCGTTTCGGATCCGTAATACTTACGAAACACTCCGTATCGTATCGTTGGGCCATGACCTCCGATCCGATCGAGAAGCCCGGCCGTCCCACCGACGAGGACCTGACTCGACGCATCCTCGCGACGGCAGGAGAGATGCTCGGCCGGCACGGCTACCAGGCACTCAGCGTGGAGCAGGTGTCGAAGGCGGTCGGCTGCGGCAAGACCGCGATCTATCGCCGTTACGCCGACAAGGGCGCGCTCGTCGCCGCGGTGCTCCGATCGCAGGTCGAGATCGGAGCAATGCCCGATCGCGGAGACATCCGTGCCGACCTTCTCGAACACGTGCTGCAGAACCAGCGCAACCAGGAGCTGTCTCCCGAACAGAGCCACGGCCTGCGCGCGATGTTCGAGCCGGATGTCTTTCCCACTCTGTGGGATTCCTTCTTCCAGCACCGCCGCAGGCAGGGCGTCGAGATCATCGATCGAGCCATCGCCCGCGGCGAGCTCCCGGAGGACGTCCACCACGACATCCTCCTCGACACGATCGCCGGGCTCACCCTGTACCGGCAGTCCGTCAAGCGCATCCACATCGATGAGCGCCACTACGTCGACATCATCGACGCTCTCGTCAGCACCCCGCCGCGTCGCCTTGCAGACGCTGATGAACAGGCTTCCCCTTGACCACTGACACTCCACCCCTCACCCGATCCCTGCCGAACGTGAGCGCTCGCGCGGTCGTCGGCTTCCTCGTCTTCTGCGAACTCGCGAGCGGATTCGTCCAGGGGTTCTACGCCCCTCTGCTCGGCGAGATCGCCGGCCATCTCCAGGTCTCCGACGCCGACATCACCTGGTTCCTCACGGTCCAGACCCTGGCCGCAGCGGTCTGCGTGCCGCTGCTCTCCAAGCTCGGAGACATCTTCGGGCATCGCCGGATGCTCCGGATCGCCGTGGTCGCGGTGCTGATCGGCACTCTCGTCACCGCGTTCCTGCCGAGCTACCCGCTGGTGCTCGCCGCTCGCATCCTCGTGGGGCCACTCGCGGTGTGGCTGCCGCTCGAGATCGCTCTCGTGCACAACCGCATCAAGGGCGAGACGGCTCGCACCTCGATCGGCCTGCTCGTGTCGTGCCTGACGGGCGGCGCCATTCTCGGGACGATCTCGGCCGGCATCTTCTCCGCGATCCTGCCCACACTCACGCTGACACTGCTGGTGCCCGTGCTGTTCGTCGCAGTCAGCGTCTACGCGGTCTTCTTCAAGGTGCCCGAATCCACGTCGCGCACCGGGGCGAAGATCGATGTCGTCGGATTCATCGGCATCGGACTCGCGATGGTCGTGCTGCTGTTCGGTCTGCGCTTGGCGTCGACTGACGGATTCGCCTCGGCCACGACGATCGCCACCCTCGCTGCGGCAGTCGTCATCTTCGTGCTCTGGGTGCTGTGGGAGCTGCGGGTCACGTCACCCGCGATCGATGTGCGGCTGATCGTCTCGCCGCGCCTCGGGCCCGTCTACCTCACGGCATTCCTGTTCGGCATGGTGATGTTCGGTGCGCAGGCTCCCTCGACGACGTTCCTGACGGCCGATCCCGATACCGCGGGCTACGGCTTCGCGGCGTCCGCGGGAACAGCGTCGGCGGTCACGGCGGTGGTGACGATCCTCGCGACCGTGGGGGCAGCGACCTTCGCGCCGATCGCGCGCCGGATCGGCATCCGTGCGGTGCTGGTGACGGGTGCGGTTCTCGCCGCGTCGGGATCTCTCATCCAGATCGCGTTCCACGATGAGCTCTGGCAGATCTTCGTGATCTCGGCGATCAACGGCATCGGCATGGGGTTCCTCCTCGGTGCGCTTCCCGCGCTCGTCGCCGAACTGGCTCCGAGCGACTCGACCGGCATCGCGACCGGCGTGTACAACTCGTTGCGCACCCTCGGAGGTTCTGCTGCCGGTGCGGTGTTCGCCGTGCTGCTCGCGGGCTTCACGGCATCCGGATCCCTCAGCTCGTCGATCGGCGGCTACATCACGATCTGGAGCGTCTGCGCCGGGGCGTTCATCGTCGCCGCGCTCGCCCTGGCGTTCATGCGGATGCCGCACGAGACCGACACCTCCCTCTCGAAAGGCTGACCCTTGACCACCCCAGACTTCGCGGCGGATGCCGTCGCGATCCTGCCCGACCTCGTCGCGCTGCGGCGCGCCCTGCACGCCGACCCCGAGCTCGGACTCGACCTCCCTCGCACGCAGCAGAAGGTGCTCGATGCCCTCGCAGGGCTGCCGCTGGAGATCTCCACCGGCACCCGCACGACTTCGGTGGTCGCGGTGCTGCGCGGCGGGCTGCCGGGGCCTGCGGTGCTGCTGCGCGGCGACATGGACGCCCTGCCGATCGAGGAGACGACCGGCCTCGACTTCGCCTCCGTCAACGGCACCATGCACGCGTGCGGTCACGACCTGCACACCGCAGGGCTGGTCGGTGCGGCGACGCTGCTCGCCGCACGGCGCGATGAGCTGCACGGTTCGGTGATCTTCATGTTCCAGCCGGGGGAGGAGGGGCATGGCGGCGCGAAGATCATGATCGAGGAGGGGCTGCTCGACGCTGCGGGAGAGCGGCCGGTCGCCGCCTACGCGATCCACGTGGCCCCGGGGCCCCGGAGCATCTTCGCGACGAGAGGCGGAGCGGTGGCTGCCGGATCCAATCAGCTCTTCGTCACGGTGAGGGGGCGAGGAGGGCACGGATCGCAGCCGCACCAGACGCTCGACCCGGTGCCCGCGGCGGCCGAGATCGTGCTCGCGCTGCAGAGTTTCGTGACACGGCGGTTCGATGCGTTCGACCCCGTCGTGCTGTCGGTGACCCGACTCTCGACGGGGGACGGGGCGGTCAACGTCATTCCTGAGCAGGTCGAGCTGGCGGCGACGGTCCGCAACATGTCGCCGGCATCGCTCGCGACGCTGCAGGAGGGGCTCCCTCGAGTGATCGAGGGAGTGGCGGCCGCCCATGGGCTGTCGGCGGAGGTCCGGTTCGACACGATGTATCCGGTGACGGTGAACGACCCGGAGGAGACGTCCGCGACGGTCGACGTCCTGCGGGGTGCGTTCGGGGAGCAGCGGGTCGTGATGATGCCGACGCCGATGATGGGGTCGGAGGACTTCGCGTTCGTGCTGAACGAGGTTCCCGGCACGTTCATCGCGTTGATGACCTCGCCGCCCGATGCCGATCCGAGCACGATCGAGTGGAACCACTCGCCGCGGGTCGTGTTCGACGACGCGGTGCTCGGCGACCAGGCCGCGGCGCTGGCATCCGTCGCATTCGCCCGCACGGCGCGCTGACATCGACTCTGATCTGAGGCCGCTCCCCGCTCGGGGAGCGGCCTCCGTCATGATTCACGTCCAATTTGTGACGAATCGTTCGTAGCATCCGTCTTAGTGGTGTCGCTGCACTGCGGCCCTCCCCGCCGGGGATCCCACACACTGATGAAGGAGCACATGATGGCGAACGTCTCGAACGCACAGCAGCCCAAGGTCCAGGTCGCCCCGGCAGGTTCGACCGTCGCCTCGACCGGTGCGACGATCATCGAGAACGGCGTCGTCGCCAAGATCGCCGGCATCGCGGCTCGTGAGGTTCCCGGCGTCTACGCCCTCGGCGGCGGAGCAGCGCGCGCGGTCGGTGCCATCCGCGACGCGCTCAACTCCACCGACCTCACCCAGGGCATCAGCGTCGAGGTCGGCGAGACCCAGGTCGCCGTCGATGTGACCATCGTCGCCGAGTACCCGGTGTCGCTGCAGAAGGTCGCCGACGACGTGCGAGCTGCGATCTCCGTCGCGATGAGCGAGTACGTCGGCAAGCAGGCTGTCGAGGTCAACGTCACCATCAACGACGTGCACATCCCCTCCGACGACGACACGACCGCCGACACGGTCGCCACAGACGACGGCACGGAGACACGTGTCCTGTAGCCCCTCGAGATGCGTACGAGTGACTGGATCAGCATCTCGTGACCGCTCCGTCGGATCGTCGATCCGATCCGACGGTGCGTCTGCTCCGAACTTCTCACGGGGCATGGAAGAGGGAGTCGACGTATGGCTGGGGAACGATTTCGCTCTGCTCTCGAGCAGGCGGATGACCGGATCGTCGCCGGCCGGGCGATGGACGGCGACGTGGCCGCCTTCGCCGTGCTGGTGCGGCGGTACACGCCGATGATGCGTGCGTACACGCAGCGGATGCTGAACGCGTCGGCCGATGTCGATGACATCGTCCAGGAGACGTTCGTCACCGCATGGCAGCGGTTCTCCGAACTCGAGGACCCGGCGAAGGTCAAGAGCTGGCTGATGCGCATCGTGAGCCGCAAGGCGGTCGACCGCATCCGCGCGCTGCGACCGATGCTCGACGTCGACGACATGGAGCAGGCGGCTCCGTCGCACAGCGCGCCCGCGCGCGTGGTGGAGGCGCGCGCGGGGATCGAGGCGCTCGGCGCGGCGTTGCAGGAGCTGCCCGCTGCTCAGCGTGAATGCTGGGTGCTGAGGGAGATGGGCGGCTACTCGTACGACGAGATCGCGTCGGAGCTCGACATCTCGGTGTCGACGGCACGTGGTCTTCTCGCTCGAGCCAGAAAGTTCATGATCGTGCGAATGGAGGCCTGGCGATGACTGAAGAGCAGAAGGCTCCCGACGTGCGTCAGCTCGGACTCGAGCCGAGCGATCTCGACGGGCACACCCTCGAAGAGCTGAGCGACTATCTCGAGGCCGGCAGGCTTCCCGTCGACCCGTCGATCGAGGGCTCGCCGGGGTGCCAGCTCGCACTGGACGCGCTCGAGCGGCTGGAGGGTCTGGGGGGACAGCTGATCGAAGCGGATGCCGCGGCGAGGCCGGAGGTCGACGACAGCTGGGTCGACCGCATCCTCTCGGGGATCGCGCTGGATGCCCGTGCAGGGCGCCGCATCCCGTTCGACGAATCCGACCCCTCCGTGGACTTCGGCATCACGGAAGGCGCGGTTCGGGGACTCATCCGCTCGGCGGAGAACGCCGTGCCCGGCATCATGGTCGGTCGGTCGACTCTCGACGGAGACGTCACCGTCGTGGGCGAGCCGATCCGGATCGCGATCGAGGTCAACGCCATCTACGGGGAGTCCATCCCGACCGCGGTCGCGCGGCTTCGCACCGAGATCGCGGAGCGTCTGCACCGGCAGACGGACCTCACCGTGACCTCGATCGACGTCACGGTGCGAGACATCCAACGGATCAGCAGTGCAGCGGAGGAGACCTCATGAGCACCACAGCCCTACCGGGACTCGCCCAGCGGATCGAGGCGGCGGTGCTGGCGACGCCCGGCGTGCGCAACGTCTACCGAGCGGGCTCGCTGGTGTCGAACATCGTCGGAGAAGGGGCCGTGGCGATCGGCATCAGCCGGAGCGATGAGGCTCTCGTGGCCGTCCGAACGGATGACGACGGGGTCGAGGTCGAGGCGTCGCTCGGTGTCGAGTACTCGGCGAACGCCCTCGAGCTGCTCCGAGATGTCCGCGCGGCGATCGACAAGGTCCTCGCGGACGACGGGCTGGGGCCCGTCGAGATCGCGCTCACGATCGCGTACGTCCACCCCCGGGAGGCATCGTCGGACTGAGTGCGCGTGAGCGCGCGGAGGCGCCGATCCTGGGTGAGGATCGGCGCCTCTCGGCTGTGTGAATGGGTGAACGGCTGATCAGGCGATCGCGCGGATGCCGTCGACGAGGGGCGTGGTCGGTCGGCCGATCAGCCGGGCGAGGGTGCCGTCCGTGTCTGCGAGCGCGCCTGCGGCGATGCCGGCGTCGAGAGCGACGACGAATCCTGCGGTGCCCTCGTCGAGGCCGGCTGCCTGGAGGCCGGCGAGCTGCTCGTCGGCGGTGAGCGGCTGGTACTCCACCTCGCGGCCCGTGACCTCGGCGATCGCACCGGCGAGTTCGGTGTAGTTCCACGCGACGTCGCCGCCGAGCTCGTACACCTGGCCGATGTGACCGTCCTCGAGCAGCACGACGGCTGCCGCTTCGGCGAAGTCCTTGCGGCTCGCGGAGGCGACTCGTCCGTCACCGGCTCCGGAGGCGAGCACGCCGGTCTCGGCAGCACGGGCGACGTCGGCGGCGTAGTTCTCGGTGTACCAGTTGTTGCGCAGGATCACCGAGGGGAGGTCCGAGGCCGCGATGAGCTCTTCGGTCGCCTTGTGCTCGGGGGCGAGCACGAGATCGCTCGTCGTCGCCTTCGGAGCGCTTGTGTAGACGAACTTCGTCACTCCGGCGGCCTTGGCGGCATCGATGACGGACTGGTGCTGGGCGACGCGCTGGCCGACCTCCGAACCCGAGATGAGCAGGACGCTGTCGACGCCCTCGACGGCTGCAGCGACGGAGGAGGGGTCGGTGTAGTCCAGTCGCGCGACCCGCACGCCGAGATCCTCGGCCTTCGCGACGTCGCGCGCGCCGGCGACGATCGACTGCGGGTCGGCGCCGCGCTCGAGGAGGCTGGCGATGACGAGGCGTCCGAGGTTGCCGGTCGCGCCGGTGACGAGGATGGTCATGGGGTGTCCTTTCGTAGGTGACATGAGCGACAACCGCCCCACCCGCGACGAACATTCCAGCTGATGGGTACCCACTTTGAAGTAAGGTACGTACATGACGGTTAGTTATGCGCAGATCCGGGAAGCGACCCCACAGATCTTCGAGCCTGGATGCAGCACACGAGTGATCCTCGACCACGTGATGAGCAAGTGGGGAGTGCTGGTGCTCTCGTCGCTCTCCGACGGGACCCGTCGCTGGGGCGAGTTGCGCCGCGAGGTCGGCGGCATCAGCGAGAAGATGCTCGCCTCCACCCTGCGCACCCTGGCGGACGACGGGCTCGTGCGCCGCGAATCCTTCCCGACGGTGCCCCCGCACGTCGAGTACAGCCTGACGCCACTCGGCCGTGACCTCATGCGGCGGATGCTGCCGCTCGTCGAGTGGGTCGCCGAGCACGCCGATGACATGATCGATCGGGGCTAGTTCGACGGATTCCGTCGCCTCTCGGCGCAGATGAGCACGAAATCCGTCGGTGAAAGAAAAGGATTGACGCGATATACGTGGTAGCCGTATGTTCTGAGCATGTCAGCTACGACGCCGATCCATCTTGAACGCCCCGACGGCAAGGGGCTCGCATCCGGTTCGCTCGGGCTGTGGGGGTCCACCGTCATCGGGCTCGCATCCACCGCACCGGTCTACTCGCTGGTGGCCACGCTCGGATTCGTGGTGCTCGCGGTCGGAGCACAGGCGCCGATCGCCTTCATCATCGCCTTCGTGCCCATGCTGCTGATCGCCTTCGCCTACCGCGAGCTGAACAACGCCGTCCCCGACTGCGGCACCACATTCACGTGGGGCACCAAGGCCTTCGGGCCCTGGGTCGGCTGGATGGGCGGCTGGGGAGTCGCGGTCGCCGGAATGGTCGTGCTCGCGAATCTCGCCCAGATCGCCTCGGTCTACTTCTGGTCGCTGACCGGCTTCGACCTCGAGAACAACGACTGGCGCATCATCCTGGTGGCCGTGCTCTTCATCGCCGCCATGACGTGGGTGAGCTGGCGCGGTGTCGAGATCGGCGAGCGCATCCAGAACGTCCTGCTCGGCATCCAGTACCTCGCACTGGCGATCTTCGTGGTGGCCGCCCTGTGGCAGTTCTTCGCAGGAACGGCGCCCGATCCCACCCCGTTCGACATGGAATGGCTCAACCCGTTCGGCTTCACCTCGTGGTCGGGCTTCACCGAGTCGATCCTGCTCGCCCTCTTCATCTACTGGGGCTGGGACACCTGCCTCGCGCTCAACGAGGAGACGAAGGACCCCAAGCGCATCCCGGGTCGTGCCGCGCTGCTGACCACCGTCATCCTGCTGTTCACCTACGTGGGCGTCACGATCGCGGCCATGATGTACGCGGGCCTGGGCGACACCGGCACCGGGCTCGGCAACGAGGCCAACGCCGACGACTTCTTCCTCGCGATCAAGGACGGACTTCTCGGACCCTTCGGCTGGGTGCTGGTGGTCGCCGTGATCATCTCGGCCATCTCCTCGACGCAGACGACGATCCTGCCCACCGCACGCGGAACACTCGCGATGGGCGTCTACCGCGCTCTGCCCGCGAAGTTCAAGGACGTGCACCCGACCTACAAGACGCCGTCGTTCTCGACGATCGTCATGGGCATCGTCGCCTCGGTGTACTACGTCGGCATGACCCTGATCAGCGACAACATCCTGCAGGACTCGATCCTGTCGCTCGGCCTCGCCATCGCGTTCTACTACGCGATCACCGGCTTCGCCTGCGTCTGGTACTTCCGCAAGGACCTCACGAACTCGGCGCGTGACTTCTTCTTCAAGGGCCTCTTCCCGTTGCTGGGAGGCCTCATGCTGACGGGGGCGTTCGTGCAGTCGGCGATCGACATGTGGGATGTGGACTACGGCTACACCGTGCTCTTCGGCATCGGCGGAACGTTCGTGATCGGCATCGGCTCGCTCGCCTTCGGTCTCGTGCTCATGTTCGCCTGGTACCTGTTCCCGCGTTCGAAGCGGTTCTTCCGCGGCGAGAGCCTGAACCGCGACACCCAGGTCATGGTGCCGGACGAGCCGGGCGAGGTCATCCGCTCGATCGACGGCGGGATCTGAGCGGAGCCGGATCGCGCGCGGGTACGCCCTAGGCTTTATCCGTGCGCATCCGGCTCGACATCGCCTACGACGGCACCCACTTCCGCGGGTGGGCGAAGCAGCCGACCCTGCGCACCGTGCAGGGGACTCTCGAAGCCGCGCTCGCTCGCATCGTCGGCTCCGACGTGCAGTTCGTCGTCGCAGGGCGGACGGATGCCGGAGTGCACGCCGTGGGGCAGGTGGCGCACGTCGACCTCGATGAGGCGCAGTGGTCGCGCATCGAGTCGCGTCAGGGCCGCGCCCCGCAAGACCCCGCGGCGTCGATCGCGAGGCGCATGCGCGGTGTGCTCGGCGCCTACCCCGATGCGACCGTCACCCGTTCGTCCATCGCTCCCGACGGATTCGACGCCCGCTTCTCGGCGGTCTGGCGTCGCTACCGATATCGGCTCGCCGACTCGACCGCCGGTTACGACCCCCTTCGACGCCACGACACGACCGCGCACCGGGGTGTTCTGGACGACCAGGCGATGGATGCCGCGGCGCGGACGCTCATCGGGCTCCACGACTTCGCGGCATACTGCAAGCCCCGCGAGGAGGCCACGACCATCCGGACCCTCCTCGACTACCGATGGTCGCGGGACTCCGAGGGCGTGCTCGTCGCCGAGGTGAAGGCCGACGCGTTCTGCCACAGCATGGTGCGGGCGCTGGTGGGCGCATGCGTCGCCGTGGGTGAGGGGCGTCTCGACGTCGACGATCTGGTCGTGCTGCGCGACGCGCTCACCCGCACGAGCGAGTTCAAGGTGCTGGCAGCCAGGGGGCTGACGCTCACCGAGGTCGGATACCCGGCCGACGAGCTCCTGTCGACCAGGGCGGAGCAGACGCGCGCTCGCCGCGACGGCACGAGCGCATGACCCGACGCGCGGCCGTGTTCGTCGAGGTCTCGTCGCCAGGATGGGCGTTCTGGCGGGCGGCGCTCGACACCTGTGTCGGTCTGAGCGTCGGCACGCTCTACACGTTCCTCGGCATCGTCGTGATCGGCATCGTGGGGGAGGAGGCACTGTCCTCCCTGTACTGGCAGATCGACCTCGATCCGCTGTTCCGCGCGAGCATGGGGGTGATCCTGCTCATCGCCGCGGTGCTCGCGATCGTCGTGCCCTTCGTGCTGGTCGCCGAGCGGTTCGCCGCCCTCCGCGCGGTCGAGGCGAGCGCACGGGAGAACCCGGATGCCGTGCCGCAGCGATCACTGAGGACGGAGCTCGCGAAAGCCCCCGCCGCATACCTCCAGACCACGGGAACCGTGCTGTTCTGGTGCCTGGTCGGGCTCGGAGCCCTCTTCGCGCTCGCCGTCGTCTTCACAGAGGACCTGCGCGAAGACGGCGTGGTCTGGGCTGTGCTGCTCGTCTTCGCGGTGCTGGCGCTCGCCGCAGCGATGCTGCGGAGGCTGGGGCGACGACTCGTCGGACGCGACGATGCGCGGATGCGCGACCACTGGTCGCGGTGGAAGCAGCTCGTCCCTCGAGCGGAGGCGTCCGACTCGGATCGTCGCGGGGCGGCGATCCGAGCGGTCGCTCCGCAGTGGCTCTCGACTCCGAGCAGGCGGACTCTCGGTCGCGTGGCCCGGGCGCTGCTCACCGCCACTCTCATCTCCTTGGGTGCTTTCATGATCTCGGTCTTCATGCGTCAGCAGTGTCGCAACTGCGATCCGGTCTACTGGAACGAGCCGATCGAGAACGGCATCGACGTGCTGAGCCTGAGCAGCGGAGCGGCGCTCGCCGTGTGCGCAGCCCTCGGCATCCTCGCCTGGGTCGGAGGAGTGGTCCTGCAGTTCGCCCGCGAGCGTGCTCTGGCGAGCTGGGTCTCGGATGGAGCAGCACGCAGTGTCGACGTGAGCCTGGTCGAGCCGCTGCTCTCCGGCAACCGATCGATGGTGCGCCTTCAGCTGGGTCTGACGGCCGTCGGCGCGGGTGCCGTCGTCGTGGGCATGGGGGCGCTCTGGGCGGAGTGGGCCGCCATGGACACGCGCGCCGTGCTTCTCACCGCCGTGGTGCTGATCGCGCTCGGGCTCGCGGTCGGGTGGGCGGATGCACGACGCAGCCGCAGAGAGCGACAGCTCGCGCGTGACGCCCTGTTCCCGGGTGACGTCGGACGCGTGGACGAAGACAAGCCCGCCGCGATCACGCGGGAGCGCCGACGCCGCAGGTGACCCGTTCGTGGCCGCCCTTCCCGGGGGCGGCCACGAACGCGGCAGCACCGCCGTGGACGGCGGGCCCCCAGGCCGGGCGCGGCGGTGACGACTCGTGCAGGCCGGAGGGGTGTGACACTGCTGAACCGTATGCTGATCGTACGAAGGGCATCTTCACACTGCGGCGGGGGACTGTGACGGATCGGCTGGGTGATCAGGGCGGCGCATTCGCCGCTGCGCTCCGTGCGGCGATCTCCGACCGGGGAATCACCCTCGCGCGGCTGCGGAGCCAGCTGATCGACGACGGCAACCCGGTATCCATGGCGACGTTGAGCTACTGGCGCTCCGGTGATCGGCAGCCCGAAGGCCCGCAATCGCTGAGCGTCGTCGACGGCATAGAGGATCGCCTCGGTCTGCATCGAGGACACCTCGGGAGCCTGCTGATCCCGACCGCTCGCCTGGGGCCGATCGCACCTCCACGTCTGCCTTTCGACGAGGAGCGCGAGCAGCGCGAGACCGAGGAGACGTTGCGAGAGCTGCGTGCCGCTCCGCAGGACGCCCTGCGCGACCTCTCGACCCACATGACGGTGTTCGTCGGTGCCGACGGCGCGGTCGAGAAGACGATCATGCGCTCGCTCGTGCAGGCGACGAGAGGCACGATCACCGAGGTGCCCCTCATCGACGTGGCGCCGATCGAGACCGATGTGATGTCGGTGATCTCCGACGTCGTCGGTGGGAGGATCGATCGGGAACACCTGCATCGGGGCCGGCTCGTGTCTGGCGTGGTCATCGCGCTCGACGAGCCGATCACCACCGGCGGAACGACGCTGTTCGAGTTCACCGAGACCTTCCCGCCCGGATATCCGCCGCGGCAGTCGGCCTGGCATGCGACGTCGAGATCGGCTCGCGAGAGCCTCATCTGGGTGCGCTTCCATCCCGACGCCCTCCCCAGCTGGTGCGAGGAGTACATCGAGACCGAGGGGGAGTACATCTCGGTGATGCGCTCGACGACCGGGGGCTCGGTCCATCTCGCTCGGCACGGGTTCGGCCCAGGGATCCTGGGGCTCCGATGGGGATACGACGAGTGATGCCGAACGGGTGAACTCCACCGATCGAACGGCGATTTCCACCGGAATCCAAGACTGAGCCACTAGCGTGAGGTGCGATGAAGGTCCTCTCATACAACCTGCAGAAGCACCGCGCCGCAGGAGAACTCGCGGCGCTGGTCTCGGCGCACGATCCTGACATCCTGTGCCTCCAGGAGTGCGATGTCGCGGATCTGCCCGAGGCGATCGGCGACCTCACCATCGCCGACGCGACGCAGGGGAATCGGCTGGGACTCGCGATGTTCTATCGGGCCAGCGAGTTCCATCTTCAGGAGGTCAAGACGATCGAGCTGAAGAAGTCGCTGCACGACCGGATCGCGAAGCCCGCGCATGAGCGGGTTCTGGGTGCGCGCCTGAGAGACATCGACGCGGGGCGCGAGTTCATCGCCGCGTCGTTCCATGCGGCGCCGCTGACAGCGCTGAACTCCCTGCGTCGGCACCAGATCCGGGCGGCCCTCACCGAGCTGGCGACTCTCGGCGAAGAGCTGCCGCAGCTGATGGTCGGGGATTACAACTACCCGGTGTTCAAGGAGAACCTCGGTCAGACGATCCGCGAGCACGGGTACGCGCTGACGCTGAGCGACGACCACACCTACACCCGGTACCGCGTGTTCCGCGGACACTACGACTTCGCGACGTCCGTCGGCTTCGAGATCCAGCGGGTCACCACGCTTCCGCAGGGGATGAGCGACCATCGTCCGATCCTGGTGACGACCCGGTTCGACTGATCGCAGACCGCCTCGGTTTGGGAGAACGCCCGGAATGACGTAAGCTGTCACTTTGGTACTCGACTGCCGAGCACTAACGAACGTGAGCCCTCCACTGGCGTGTTCATCCCTGTAGGGAAGAACCACCCCGGAGTGGGATTCACGAACTTCTCCGTTCGAACAAGAAAGCAGCACTATCGTGACGCGCACTTACTCCCCGAAGGCCGGCGAGGTCCAGCGTGACTGGGTCGTCATCGACGCCACTGACGTCGTTCTCGGCCGCCTGGCCTCGCACGCCGCTACGCTCCTGCGTGGCAAGCACAAGCCCACCTTCGCCAACCACATCGACTCGGGTGACTTCGTCATCATCGTGAACGCCGACAAGGTCGCGCTCACCGGTCAGAAGCTCCAGAAGAAGCTGGCCTACCGCCACTCGGGTTACCCGGGCGGACTGAAGTCGGTCACCTACGCCGAGCTCCTCGAGAAGAACCCGATCCGCGCTGTCGAGAAGGCCATCCGTGGCATGCTCCCCAAGAACAGCCTGGGCCGTCAGCAGCTGTCGAAGCTCAAGGTGTACGTCGGTGCCGAGCACCCGCACGCCGCGCAGCAGCCGCAGACGTACACCCTCGACCAGGTCGCCCAGTAAGCGCCGTAAAGACTTAAGGACATACTCGTGGCTGACATCCAGGACACCACCGAAAACCCCCAGAACTTCTCGACCTCGACTCCCGAGACCGACGCAGTCGAGGCGGCCCCCCGCCCCGTTCTCAGCGTCCCGGGTGCCGCTGTCGGCCGTCGCAAGCAGGCCATCGCCCGCGTGCGTCTCGTCCCCGGCTCGGGAACGATCACGGTCAACGGCCGCACGCTCGAGGACTACTTCCCGAACAAGCTGCACCAGCAGCTGATCAACGACCCGTTCACGATCCTCAACCTCGCCGGCGGCTACGACGTCATCGCGCGCATCTCCGGTGGTGGCCCCTCGGGTCAGGCCGGCGCGCTGCGTCTCGGCATCGCCCGTTCGCTCAACGGCATCGACGAGGAGAACAACCGTCCGACGCTGAAGAAGGCCGGCTTCCTGTCGCGCGACGCTCGCGTCAAGGAGCGCAAGAAGGCTGGACTCAAGAAGGCCCGTAAGGCGCCTCAGTACTCGAAGCGTTAAGGTCAACCGCTCCGATGCCGATCTTTGGCACGGACGGTGTGCGAGGACTCGCCAATGGCATCCTCACCGCCGACCTCGCGCTCACCCTGGCCCAGGCGACTGCTGTCGTCCTGGGCCAGGGCCGTACTGCGGAGGCCCGCAAGGCCGAAGGCAAGCGACTCACCGCAGTGGTGGCCCGTGACCCTCGTGTCTCCGGTCACTTCCTCACTGCGGCGGTCGCCGCAGGGCTCGCCTCCTCCGGCGTCGACGTGCTCGAGGCCGGTGTCATTCCGACTCCTGCGCTCGCGTTCCTCGTCGCCGACCGTGACGCCGATTTCGGTGTGATGATCTCCGCCTCGCACAACGCGGCACCCGACAACGGGATCAAGATCTTCGCCCGCGGCGGTGTGAAGCTGCCCGACGTCGTCGAGCAGCGCATCGAAGAGGCGATGGCGGGCGAGAAGCTGCGCCCCACCGGTGCGGGCGTGGGCAGGATCGATCGATTCTCCGACGCCGAAGACCGCTACGTCGTGCACCTGCTCGGCTCGCTGCCGAACCGGCTGAACGGCATCAAGGTCGTGCTCGACTGCGCCCACGGCGCCGCATCAGGGGTGTCTCCCGAGACCTTCCGCGATGCGGGTGCCGATGTCACCGTGATCGGTGCTGACCCCGACGGCTTGAACATCAACGACGGCGTCGGGTCGACCCACCTCGACCAGCTCGCCGAGGCCGTCGTGCGGCTCGGGGCCGACATCGGGATCGCCCACGACGGCGATGCCGATCGGTGCCTGGCTGTCGATGCGCAGGGCAACGTCATCGACGGCGACCAGATCATGGCCATCCTCGCGGTGTCGATGAAGCAGCGCGGTCATCTGACCGATGACACGCTCGTCGCCACGGTGATGAGCAACCTCGGCCTGCACGTCGCCATGCGCGAGCACGGCATCACCGTGCGCCAGACCGCGGTCGGCGACCGCTATGTCCTCGAGGACATGGACCGTGGCGGCTACGCCCTCGGAGGCGAGCAGTCGGGCCACGTGATCATGAGCGAGTTCGCCACGACGGGCGACGGCCTGCTCACCGGGCTGCACCTGGTTGCCGAGATGGCACGTCAGAACAAGACGATCGCCGAACTCGCGAGCGTGATGACCGTGTACCCGCAGGTGCTCATCAACGTGCGCGATGTCGACAAGGACGCGCTCGAGTCCGACGCCGTCGTGCAGGCGGCCGTGCGCGAGGTCGCAGCCGAACTCGGCGAGACCGGTCGCGTGCTGCTCCGCAAGTCCGGAACCGAGGCCCTCGTCAGGGTCATGGTCGAGGCGGCGGATGCCGAATCCGCTCAGGCGTACGCCGACCGGCTGGTCGCCGTCGTGCGGGAGCGACTCTCACTCTGAACCGTCGAGCGCGCCGCGCGGCACCGACCACAGGTCAGCCGCGCGGCGCGCTCCAGTTCAGCTGCTCGATGTATCGCAGCAGCACCCCCTCGCGCAGCGCCCACGGAGACACCTCGAGCTCGTCGACATCGAGCGCGGTCATGGCGGTGTGCAGCGATACCGCCGCGGCGACGATCTGGAACGTGCGATCCGCGGTGATGCCGGGGAGCTCCTGTCGCGCGGACGCGGGCAGACGGGCCAGCCGCGGGATCCACGATCCCAGCGAGGCCCGCGGGAGCACCATGCGCTGGATTCCCGACCACCCCGGCACCGGGTAGCCCGCGAGTCTGGCGAGCGAGCGGATCGCCTTCGACGAGCCGACGACGTGATCGGGGCGAGGCAGCGCGGCGAACTGGGGGAGCACTTCGGCGAGCGTCGCGGTCGCGTGCTCCCGAAGACGCTCGACGTCGGCTTCACCCGGCGGATCATGCGGGAGGAACTGCACTGTCATCCGGCCGGCTCCGAGGGGGACGGATGCCGCGGCATCCGGCAGTTCATCCCCGCCCGCCGCGACCTCGAGCGATCCGCCGCCGATGTCGAGGAGCAGCAGCTGTCCGGCCGACCAGCCGAACCAGCGCCGCACGGCGAGGAAGGTGAGCTGGGCCTCGGTCTCTCCGTCGAGCACCTGCAACGGCTGGCCGAGGGCAGCCTCGATGCGGGCGATCACGTCGGCCCCGTTCCGGGCGTCGCGCACTGCGCTCGTCGCGGTGGCCAGCAGCTCGTCGACCCGCTCGGCCTCCGCGACCTCTCGCGCCCGAACCACAGCCGCCTCGAGTGCTCGTACGCCCTCTTCGGAGATCGCACCGTCGTCTGTGAGGTACCGCATCAGCCGCAGGACGGTGCGATCGCTGGTCGTCGCCAGCGGTCGACCCCCGGGGCGAACATCGGCGGCGAGCATGTGGACGGTGTTGGAACCGATGTCGAGGACTCCGAGGCGCACGGATAGAGACTACTCGTGCGCCGTTACGATGTATCCGTGACCACCGCCGACCCCACGCTGCCTCTGTCTCCGTATCGCGAGATCGGACGCGACGAATGGGCGCGATTGGCGGCGGGCCTCGATCAGCCGCTCACCGAGACCGAGGTCGTCGAGCTCCGCGGCATCGGAGACCGCCTGGACCTCGCCGAGGTGCGCGAGGTCTATCTGCCCCTGAGTCGGCTGCTCAGCCTCTACGCGACGGCCACGAAGCGCCTGGGAGCCGCGACGAGCTCGTTCCTGCAGGAGGACGATTCGACGACCCCGTTCGTGGTGGGAGTCGCGGGCTCCGTCGCGGTCGGCAAGTCGACGATCGCTCGTCTGCTGCGTGAGCTGATGAGTCGGTGGCCGGGCACCCCGCGCGTCGAGCTCGTCACGACGGACGGGTTCCTGCACTCGAACGCCGAGCTCGAGCGCAGAGGTCTGATGGACCGCAAGGGGTTCCCCGAGTCCTACGACCGGCGGGCGCTGCTCGAATTCCTCACCGAGGTGAAGAGCGGGGCCGCAGAGGTGCGGGCGCCGTTCTACTCGCACATGCGCTACGACATCGTCCCCGATGCGCACGTGGTGGTCCGGCGTCCTGACGTCGTGATCGTCGAAGGACTGAACGTCCTGCAGCCGCCGCCCGCACCGAACGATGTGGCCGTCAGCGATCTCTTCGACTTCTCGATCTTCGTCGACGCCGACACCTCGCACATCGAGAAGTGGTACGTCGACCGCTTCCTCGCCCTGCGCCAGGGAGCCTTCTCGAATCCGTCGTCGTACTTCAACGTCTTCGCGCACCTCACCGACGAGGAGGCGATCACGACCGCACTCGGCTACTGGAACGAGATCAACATGCCGAACCTGGTCGAGAACGTGATGCCGACCAAGCACCGAGCGCGTCTCGTGCTCAACAAGGGCGTCGATCACAGCGTCGAGAGCGTGCTTCTCCGCAAGCTCTGAGCAGGCTCGAGGTTTCGTTCGGAACCTTCGCAAAAGTCCCGCCTTACTCTTGACCACATGTGTGGAATCGTCGGATACGTGGGCCCGCGCCCCAGCCAGGACATCCTGCTCGCAGGGCTCGCCCGTCTCGAGTACCGGGGCTATGACTCCGCAGGCGTCGCGGTCATCGACGGCGAGGGCTCGCTCGGCATGCGCAAGAAGGCGGGAAAGCTCGCGATGCTGCGCGACTCGCTGAAGGATGCCGCCCTCGCCGACGGCAACACGGGCATCGGGCACACCCGCTGGGCCACCCACGGCGGCCCCACCGACGAGAACGCGCACCCGCACCTCGCCGATGACGACAAGCTCGCCGTGATCCACAACGGCATCATCGAGAACTTCGCCTCGCTGCGTGACGAGCTGCTCGCCGACGGCGTGGCGTTCCGCAGCGAGACCGACACCGAGGTCGCAGCAGCGCTGCTCGGTCGTGAGTACCGCACCAACGGCGGCGACCTGCAGGGTGCGTTCCGCGCCGTGGTCAACCGCCTCGAGGGTGCGTTCACCCTGCTCGCGATGCACCAGGACCACCCCGGACTCGTCGTCGGCGCGCGACGCAACTCGCCGCTCGTGATCGGCCTCGGCGAGGGAGAGAACTTCCTCGGCTCCGACGTCGCCGCATTCATCGAGCACACGCGCAAGGCGCTCGCCATCGGGCAGGATCAGATCGTCTCGATCACGCCGGATGCCGTCACGGTCACCGACTTCGCCGGCACGCCGGTCGCGGCCGAGCCGTTCGACGTCTCCTGGGACGCCGCCGCCGCGGAGAAGGGCGGATGGTCCAGCTTCATGGCCAAGGAGGTCGCCGAGCAGCCCGAGGCGGTCGCCAACACGATCCGCGGTCGCATCAGAGGAGATCAGGTCGTCATCCCCGAGCTCGACGGCCTCGACGAGCTGTTCATCGGCATCAATCGCATCATCATCACCGCGTGCGGCACGGCCGCGTACTCGGCGCTCGTCGGCAAGTACGCGATCGAGCAGTGGGCGCGGATCCCCGTCGATGTCGAGCTGGCGCACGAGTTCCGCTACCGCGACCCGGTGATCGGCGATGACACGCTCGTCATCTCGATCAGCCAGTCCGGCGAGACCATGGACACGCTGATGGCCGTCAAGTACGCGAGAGAGCGCGGAGCGCGCACCCTGTCGATCTGCAACACCCAGGGTGCGACCATCCCGCGAGAGTCCGACGCCGTGGTCTACACGCATGCGGGCCCAGAGGTCGCAGTCGCGTCGACCAAGGCGTTCTCGGCGCAGATCACCGCTCTGCTGCTGCTCGGTCTGCACATGGGGCGCGTGCGCGGATCGGTGCAGGACGCATCCGTCGACGTCGCAGAGCTCACTGCCCTCCCCGAGAAGATCGCCAAGGTCCTCGAGAGCGAGCAGGAGCACGTCACGCAGCTCGCCGGCTGGATGGCCGACACCCGCTCCGTGCTGTTCCTCGGTCGCCACGTCGGCTTCCCGATCGCGCTCGAGGGTGCGCTCAAGCTCAAGGAGATCTCGTACATCCATGCCGAGGGCTTCGCCGCCGGAGAGCTCAAGCACGGTCCGATCGCCCTGATCGAACCAGGGCAGCCGGTCTTCGTCCTGGTGCCGTCTCCGCGCCACTCGGCCGTGGTCCACTCCAAGGTCGTCTCGAACATCCAGGAGATCCGTGCTCGCGGAGCGCGCGTGATCGTGGTCGCCGAAGAAGGCGATGCGGCGGTCCTGCCGTTCGCCGACGAGGTCATCCGGATTCCGCTCGCCGGAGCGATGTTCGAGCCGCTGCTCGCTGTCGTCCCGCTGCAGATCTTCGCCATGGCCCTCGCCACGGCCAAGGGCCTCGACGTCGACCAGCCGCGCAACCTCGCCAAGTCCGTCACCGTCGAATAGACCCCGTCTCGGGGGTCGGGGCGGGGCAGGAGCCGAAGGAAGCGGATGCCGCGACTAGGCTGAACGGGTGATCATCGGGACCGGCATCGACCTCGTGGACATCCCGCGGTTCGAGCGCACGATGGAGCGCACGCCGCGGCTGCTGGAGCGGCTGTTCGCGCCGGGGGAGCGGGCGCTGCGCCTTCCGTCCCTGGCAGCCCGGTATGCCGCCAAGGAGGCCCTGATCAAGACCCTGGGCGGCTCTGACGGGGTGCACTGGATCGAGATCGAGATCGCCTCCGAGGCATCGGGCCGCCCGCACTTCGTGCTGTCGGGCTCGACCGCCGACGTCGTCGCCGAGCGTGGGATCACCCGACTCCATCTGACCCTCACCCATGACGCAGGACTCGCCGCCGCGTTCGTCGTCGCCGAAGGAGAGCCCCTGTGACCGTTCCGTTCCGCGAGGCACGCATCGAGCTCGATGCCATCAGCGACAACGTCCGCCACTTCCGCCGTCTCACCGGCGTGCAGGTCATCGCGGTCGTCAAGGCGAACGCCTACGGTCACGGCGCCGCGGCCGCAGCCGTCGCGGCCCTCGCCGGCGGCGCGACCCGTCTCGGTGTCGCCGAGATCCCCGAGGCTCTCGAGCTCCGCCGCCAGGGCATCACGGCGCCGATCGTCGCGTGGCTGCATGCTCCGGGCGAGCGGTTCGATCAGGCGGCAGCTCATGACGTCGAGGTGGGCATCTCGTCGTTCGACCAGCTCGAGGCTGCCGGTGCCGTCGCGTCGGTCGATCGTCCGGTCGGCGTGCACCTGAAGTTCGAGACGGGGCTCTCGCGCAACGGCATCGCGCCGGCCGACTGGCGGCGCGTGCTCGCCGAGGCCGCGCGTCTCGAGCGCATCGGACGACTGCGCATCATCGGGCTCTTCAGTCACCTCTCGAACACCTCGCCTCAGGACGACCGCGAGGCCCTGGCGAAGTTCGAGGAGGCGGTCGCCGCGGCGGCCTCGTTCGGCATCCACCCCGAGATCCGGCACATCGCGGCGACCGCGGCCGCGATCGACCTGCCGGAGATGCGACTGGATGCGGTGCGCATCGGCATCGGCATCTACGGCCTCTCGCCCTTCGAGGACCGCTCGTCGGCCGAGCTGGGGCTTCGTCCTGCGATGACCCTGCGAGGCGCGATCGCCGCTGTGCGCCGTGTGCCCGCCGGCGCAGGGGTGTCGTACGGATACGACCACCGCGCCCCGCACGACACGACGTTGGTGCTCGTGCCGCTCGGTTACGCCGACGGGGTGCCGCGCCACGCCTCCGGACGCCTGCCGGTGTCGATCGGCGGTCGTCGGTTCACCAACGTCGGCCGAGTGGCCATGGACCAGTTCGTCGTCGATGTCGGCGATTCCCCGGTGTCGATCGGAGACGAGGTCGTGCTGTTCGGCGACCCGACCCTCGGGGTTCCCTCCGCAGCCGAGTGGGCCAACGCCGCGTCGACCATCGACTACGAGATCGTCACGCGCATCGGCCCGCGCGTGCCCCGGCGGTCGGCATGAGCGTCGACCCGGCCCTCCTCGGGCGCATCGAGATCGAGACATCCGATGCCATGGAGCAGCTCGGCTTCCGCATCGGCGAGCAGCTCGAAGCCGGAGATCTGCTCATCCTCACCGGTCCCCTCGGGGCCGGGAAGACGACGTTCACTCGTGGGCTCGCGGAAGGACTCGGAGTGCGGGGGCCGGTGCAGAGCCCCACGTTCGTGATCGCACGCACGCACCCCTCGCTCTCCGGACGCGCCCCGCTGGTGCATGTGGATGCCTACCGCCTCGGCTCAGGCGCCGAGCTCGACGACCTCGACCTCGACCTCGCACGATCGGTGGTCGTGGTCGAGTGGGGACGCGGCATGGCTGAGGACCTGGCCGAGACCTGGTGGGACATCGAGTTCGAGCGCCCGGTCGGCGGCGACGACGATCTCGACCCCTCCGAGCTCGACGCGGATGCCCCGCGGCACGTGACGATCGCGCGCGCAGGGCGCTCAGCGATCACCGGCTGAACGGCGACTACCCTGGAGAGGTGATCCTCGCCGTCGACACCTCCCTGGGCACCGCCGTCGCCCTCATCGACGACGACGGCACCCGTCTGTCCGACGCCTCGGCCGCCGACCCTCTCGGTCACGCGGAGGTCATCGGCGAGCTGCTCGTGCGAGCTCTCGGCGAGACCGGAAGCGGATCGATCGACCACGTGGTGGCGGGCATGGGCCCTGGCCCCTTCACCGGACTCCGCATCGGCATCGCGACCGCCCGCACGTTCGCGATGGGCCGCGGCATCCCGGTCGTTCCCGTGCCGAGCCACTTCGCCGCGGCGCTCACCGCGATCGATCGAGACGCCGTGACCGGCCCGTTCGCCATCGTCACGGACGCCCGCCGGCGAGAGGTGGCCGTCACCGTGTTCGAGGGGACGGATGCCGACGGCATCCCGAACATGGTCGCCGACACGGTGCTGGTCGCGCGGGTCGATGCGGACGAGCACCTCGATGGCATCCGTCGCATCGATGTCGAGACGCTGTCGGCTGTCGACCTCGCCCGCGTGGGCGCCCGAGCGGTGGCGGCGGGGCGCACGCTCGCGGGCGCCGAGCCGCTGTATCTGCGACAGCCCGATGTCACCGTGCCCGGAGCGCCGAAGAAGGTGGGGCGATGACGTTGCGTGCAGCGACGCCCGACGACCTCGACGCCATCATGGCGATAGAGCATCGCTCGTTCCCGACCGACGCGTGGAGCTCCCAGGCCATGGCGCTGGAGCTCGCCAGCCCGCACGGCCTCTATCTGGTCGACGAGCACGACGGCGTCATCATCGGCTACGGCGGAGTCCGCGCGCTGCACGGGTCGAGTGATGCCGACATCCAGACCATCGCCTTCGACGCCGAGCACCGTGGCGCCGGTCGCGGGCGCGCGCTGCTGCGCTCGCTTCTCGACACCGCAGCCGAACGCGGAGCCCGAGAGGTCTTTCTCGAGGTGCGCGCCGACAATCCGGGCGCCGAGGGCCTCTACCTCTCCGAGGGGTTCGAGGAGATCGGCCGCCGCCCTCGCTATTACCAGCCCGATGACGTCGATGCGATCGTGATGCGCCTCGTGCTGCAGCATCCGCGTTCGGCGCATCGTGACGAGCCTGCTGAGGATGCCGCGAAGGAGGCCACCGCATGACCGAGCCGCTGGTGCTGGGCATCGAGACGAGCTGCGACGAGACGGGCATCGGTGTCGTCCGCGGACGCACGCTGCTGTCGAACACGATCGCGTCGAGCATGGACGAGCACGCCCGCTACGGCGGCGTCGTGCCCGAGGTCGCCGCCCGAGCCCACCTCGAAGCCCTGCAGCCGTCGATCGACGCCGCGTTGGCGGAGGCCGGGGTGCGGCTCGACGACCTCGATGCGGTCGCCGTGACCAGCGGGCCGGGCCTCGCAGGGGCGCTCATGGTCGGCGTCGGCGCCGCGAAGGGCCTCGCCGTCTCGCTCGACAAGCCGCTGTATGCGGTCAATCACCTGGTGGGCCACATCGCCGCCGACATCCTCACCCCCGACTCCGAGCCTCTCGAGTACCCGACGATCGCGCTGCTCGTGTCGGGTGGGCACACGTCGCTGCTGCACGTGCGCGACCTCACGACCGACGTCGAGATGCTGGGCGAGACCATGGACGACGCTGCGGGGGAGGCGTTCGACAAGGTCGCCCGACTTCTGTCGCTGCCGTACCCGGGTGGCCCCGAGATCGACCGGGCGGCACTCGACGGAGACCCCGAAGCGATCCGGTTCCCTCGGGGTCTGTCTCGCGCATCCGACCTGGCGAAGCACCGCTACGACTTCTCGTTCTCCGGGCTCAAGACGGCCGTCGCTCGCTGGGTCGAACGCTGCGAGGCCGACGGCGTGCCTGTGCCGGTGGCCGACGTCGCCGCGAGCTTCCGCGAGGCGGTCGTCGACGTGCTCGTGACGAAGGCGCTCGCCGCGTGCGCAGACCTCGGCGTGCCGCGCCTGCTTCTGGGCGGCGGGGTCATCGCCAACCGACGACTCCGTGAGGTCGCGCTCGCGAGGGCCGAGAAGGCGGGCGTGACCGTGCGCATCCCGCCGCTGTCGCTCTGCACCGACAACGGGGCGATGATCGCGGCTCTCGCTGCGGAGCTGATCTCGTCGGGCCGACGCCCGTCGACGCTCGCGTTCGGAGCCGACTCCACTCTTCCGGTCACCGAGATCCAGGTCGACGAGCGCGTCGCGGTGATGTGATGAGCGACGCGCCACGTACGCCCGATCCCGTGGGTGCAGAACCAGGGTCCGATGCCGTGCTGCCTCCGACCAGGATCGAGCGCCCCAGCGGCGAGGTCGAGCATCCGTCCGGTTCGGCGCGGATACCGGGGTCCCGCCGCGAGGGATACACGAAGCTGCCGACGGGACCGGTCGGAGTCGAACCGGTGGTCGTGAGCGGACCCGTGGCAGACGACATCGGGCGCGGCGCCGACTGGGCGCCGTCGACCGACGCATCCGTCGTCGACGACACCCGCCTCGCGCCCTGGGCTCTGATGGCCGCCATCGTGGCCCTGGTCTCGTCCTTCTTCGTCGGCTGGGGCATACCGATAGCCATCGTCGCCGTGATCGCGTCGATCATGTCGCTGCGCCGACCGGTCGAGAGCCGCGCCATCGCACGCTGGGCGCTCGTGCTCGGTCTGTGCGCGACCGTCTACAGCCTCGGCTGGCTCGTCTGGGCCGGGATGCAGTTCGAGAGACTCGGATAGCGGATGCTCGACGCGGATGAATCCGTCGAGCTGAGGGCTCTCCAGGCGCGGGCCTACGGTCGAGCCGGTGCGCTGAGTGAGGTCGAGGCCGCGCGGCTGCGCGAACTCGAGGCCGGCAAGCTCCGCCGGGCGGAGCCGCCCGCACCGAGAGGACCGGAGCCGGCTGCGCCTGCACCCCCACACATCGAGCCCGCACACATCGAGCCCGCCGCGTCGACCGTCGTCGAGGGAGCCGGGACCGCGGTGTCTGTGGACCGCACCACCGGGGCGCCCCACGGCGACTCCGCCCTCGCCGCGCTGCGACGGCACTGGCGTCTTGCCGTCGCGATCACCGCAGCCTTCATCGTGGTGGGCCTCGTGCTCGGCTGGCTGATCTTCGCCGATCGTGGTCCTGCCCCGATGCAGCTCACTGCGCAGCAGGAGGAGTGGCAGAGCGCGATCGTCGCGTCGGGCGACTTCGACCCGGGTTCGGTGCGTGCCGTCGCCGAGGAGGAGGGCGTCGTGATCTGGTTCGCGACGAAGAAGGAGAGCGCGGACGTGTGCCTCGTGCTCGGCCACGAGGACGCGACGGCTCCCGCGTGCACGACGCGGGAGCAGGCGACGATCCAGGGTGTGAACGCGACGCTCGCGAAGCCCGTGAGCGAGGCCCAGACCTACGACATCCAGGCGCAGATGTTCCTCACACAGGATGGCGAGCCCGCGGTCATCACCCGCAGCTACATCACGTCGTCGCAGTCGACGTCGATGTTCGCCAGCGAGGCGGAGGCGGAGGCCGCGACGACGCTCGCCGCGCAGACCGGATTGGATCGCCGCACGATCCTCGTCGTCGGCTATGACGACGAGGTGCCGATCTGGACCGGGATCGACACCTCCACCCAGCGATACTGTCTCGTCTATGACGGGTCCATGCCCGACCCTCCGATGGTGTGCGACGACAGCCTGATGCTCGCGGATGCGGACCGGACGCTCGTGCTCGACGTCGCAGACGACGGCGAGACGACCCGCTATGAGTACCAGTTCGGCTACGGTCAGCAGTACCTCACCGTGACGAGGGGCTGGGAGAGCGACGATGCTGCAGGAGAGTGAGTCTGCCGAGCTGCGCGCCCTGCAGGGCAAGGCCTATGGTCGCGACGGCGGCCTGACCGAAATCGAGGCGGCCAGGCTGCGCGAACTCGAGTCCCTGCGCGTCGAACCGGACGCGACGGTCCTCGCCGCAGCTGCGGCCGGCCCGGGCGCCGACGCGGTCGACGCCCCGCGTCGAGCAGAGGATGCTCCGCTCCCGCATGCCGAGCCGCCCGTCTCCGGCCCACCGACCGGGAGCCCCGCCGACGAGGAAGCCGGTCGGCAGCAGCCCCGCGAGGCCGGCGGACTTCGCGCAGCGATCCGACAGCACTGGAAGGCCGCTGTCGCCGCATCCGCCGCGATGCTCGTGATCGGTCTCGGCGTCGGATGGGCGGTCTTCGGGCACACCGGTGACGCCGTGGCGCTGACCTCCGAGCAGCAGCAGCGTCGCGCCGAGCTGCAGGCGGAGGGCGGGTTCGATCCCGGCAGCCTGCGCGCGATCGGACGGGACGAGGACGCCCTCGTCTGGTACGCGACCAAGGAAGACGGCGAGACGATCTGCATCACGCTCGACGCGGCAGGCAAGTCGGCGGATCAGTGTCAGCCGGCTGCGGATCTCGACAACGGGAACGGCATCGGCATCAGTGCGAGTGTCACCGCACCCGGCGAGGGCGAGGAGAGTCCGGAGGAGATCTGGGCATCCGCCGCGCGGGCGATGAACGGCGAGGTCGTCGGGATCATCCAGCGCTGGCGCTCGGACCAGAACTCCTGGCTGTCGCAGTTCCAAAGCGACGAGCGGGAACGGGCCGAGCAGCTGATCGAGGAGGGCTTCGAGGAATACTCGTTCTCGGTCGTCGGCTACTTCCGCGATTCTCCTGTCTGGCGTGCACAGCGCCTCGAGAGCGACGATATCCAGGACTGTCTGATCATCGACGCCGTCGAGAGCGTCGAATGCCGCGTGTCGGGCGACCAGCAGTTCTCCGGCGACGGCATCGAGACCCGAGGGGTCACCGTCGACGAGACGGGGTCCGTCGCCGCGGAGTGGAGTGTGCGCCTCGCCTACACGCCGAGCGGTACGCCATACCTCGTCGTCTCCGGCGACAGCGCAGCAGTAGCCGCCGAGCAGACGGTGGAGCCGGGGGAGACGCTCGAGCTCGGCGGCGAGAAGCAGGATCCGATCCAGGTAGAGATCCCGTCCGACGACTCCGAGGGCTAGGGCGGCCTCGCCTGGCGCTACTCGGCGGCAGGCACCCGATCGGCGAGGATCGCGCGGCGCTGATCGCCGATGCGGGTGAGGATCAGCGTCGCCGCCTGATCGCCCCGCAGCGTCAGCTTCTTGCGGAAGGCGGCGGGGTCGATGTCCATACCGCGCTTCTTGATCTCGAGAGACCCGACATCGTTCGCCTTGAGGACGGCGCTGATCGCCTTGGGATTGGCAGGCATCGTCTCACGCACCCGGAACGACTGCACGAACGGACTCGTGAGCGCCGTGTCGGAGGTGAGGTACGCGATGCGCTCATCGAGCATCCCCGCGTCGAGACTGCGCGCGACGTCGCCGATCAGGCGCGCACGGATCACCGCGCCGTCCGGCTCGTGGAGGAAGGCGCCGAGCTCACGCACGGGCTCATCCTCCGCATCTGCTCCTGCGGTGAGCTCGTGCGAGCGCTCGCCGCGGATCACGAGAGCGGACCGGCGGATGCCGTCGCGAGCGAGCGCTCTCGTCCACAGCACCAGCTCGACGACGCTGCCCTCTGCGCTCACCCACTGCGCCTCGGCGTCGACGGGGAGCGAGTCCCGGTCGTGGCCGGGGCCGAGCTTGATGCCGGTCGAGGTGCGGGAGGCCACGTCGAATGCCCAGTCGAGCGGGGGAGAGTAGTCATCGGACGACACCCGCCGCGTCTCGCTGTGACCCGCGGTGCGGCGGGCCGGGTCCATCCAGATCGCCTGAGTCTCGTCGCCGTCGGCGGGCACGTGGGCCTCGGCGGTGCCGTGGGTCACGACCGCGCTGTCTCCGAAGGGCGCCAGGTTGTAGGCGGCGATCGCTGCGGTCACCTCGTCGGCATCCACAGCGATCACGTCGAGTCCGGCGCCCGCGAACGCGAGGGCGTCTCCGCCGATGCCGCAGCCCAGATCGGCGACACGGGTGATGCCGACCCGCCGCAGCCGCTGCGCGTGCCGTGCGGCGACGTTCAGCCGGGTGGCCTGCTCGAGCCCGGCGCGGGTGAACAGCATCCGCGCCGCGAAGTCGCCGAACTTGCCCCTCGCCTTGGCGCGGAGACGTGCCTGCCCCACCACGGCGGAGACCAGCTCGGGGGAGTGCCCTGCGGCGCGCAGCCGCGACACGATCCGAGCGACGTCGGCGATCTCATCGACGGGGCCGAGCTCGTCCAGCGCCTTCAGGCCTTCGGGGGTGAGCAGGGCGCGCAGCTCGGAGATCTCCACGCCTCCAGCTTAGGCGGCGGCCAGTTCGTCCGATTGGCACTCGCATTGCGTGAGTGCCAGCGGAGCGCCTAGACTGAATTAGCACTCTCGGGTTGAGAGTGCGAAAAGTCTTCCTGTCAGCGTCAAGAAAGAAGAGGTAGACCGTGTCGGTTTCCATCAAGCCGCTCGAGGATCGCATCGTCATCAAGCAGGTCGAGGCAGAGCAGACCACCGCGAGTGGCCTGGTCATCCCCGACACCGCCAAGGAGAAGCCCCAGGAGGGCGAGGTCGTGGCCGTGGGCCCCGGCCGCATCGATGACAACGGCAACCGCGTTCCGCTCGACGTCGCCGTGGGCGACCGTGTTCTCTACAGCAAGTACGGCGGCACCGAGGTGAAGTTCGGCGCAGACGAGTACCTCGTCCTGTCGGCTCGCGACGTGCTCGCAGTCGTCGTCCGCTGAGACAACGTCTTCGGAAGGCCCGGATGCATCACGCATCCGGGCCTTCCTGCGTGTCCGGACCGTGTCAGACGACCGCGGCCGGATTCAGCGCGACTGGAGCAGATCGACGGCCGCCGCGGCAGCGCTGCCGGGAGCCGCACTGTATGCGAGGATCCGCTGGCCATCTCCCTCGGGTAGGTGAAGGACCTCGTAGCCGAGCGTGAGTTCGCCGACGACAGGATGGCGGAAGCGCTTGCTGCCGCTCGTGCAGAGCTTGACCATGTGTCCGGCCCAGAGCTTCGCGAAGTCGGGACTGCTCAGGCTGAGCTCGCCGATGAGTTCGGCGAGCTGTCGGTCGTCGACGAATCGTGCGGCGACGTAGCGCAGCGATGCCACGGCCACCGCGGCCTCTTCGTTCCAGTCGGCGTACAGGTCTCGTGTGTGCGGATCGAGGAACAGCATCCGGAGGTGATTGGGGCGCCCGGCCGGCCGAGACGGCGCATCGACCTCGATGTGGCCCGCCATCAGAAGGTGGCCGGCGCTGTTCCAGTCGAGGATGTCGTTGAAACGGCCCAGCAGCACAGCAGGAACTGCCATGGCGTGCAGCAGTTGCGAGGCGCCTCGATGCGGCTGCTCGGTCTTTCGGGGACGGCGGGGAGCGGCTGATCGCGGGCGTGCGAGCGCTCGGAGATGCGTATGCTCGTCGGCATCGAGCTGGAGCGCGCGGGCGAGACTGTCGATGACCGCGTCGGATGCGTTCTGCGACTGGCCCTGCTCCAAACGGGTCAGGTAGGTGACCGAGACCCCGGCGAGTCGCGCGAGCTCCTCGCGACGGAGGCCCGGAACCCTGCGCCGGCCGAAGCTGGCAACCCCGACGTCGTCGGGGGTGACGCGATCCCGCCGGGAGCGCAGGAACTCGCCGAGCTCGGTCACCGGCCGTTCTGAGGCGATCGGCCTGGTGAACGCGGGGTGCGGATCCATGGAGCCATTCTCCACGACCGCCGCACGCGCAGCCTGTCCCTGGCGGTGCTAGTCACGAGAGGGGACTGGTTGCCCCGCGTCGCCGGGCGGAGTCTGAGCAGCGTGACTCATACCGACTCGACTCTCCCCGCCACGCCGCCGCCGGCGACCGATCGCTTCACCCCGTCGCAGGCGCTCGCCATGGGCGTCCTTCTGACGGCGAACTTCACTCTCGCCGTCGACTTCTCGATCCTCAACGTCGCGCTGCCTCCGATCGGGCGGGAACTGGGCTTCGACACCGCGTCGCTCCAGTGGATCGTGACCGCGTTCGCGGTGTGCGCCGCGTCGTTCACCCTGTTCTTCGGGCGGGTGGCCGATCTGCTCGGGCGCAAACGACTGTTCATCGCCGGGCTCGCGCTGCTCGGTGCGGCGTCGGTCGTCGGCGGACTCGCGACCACACCGGGTGTTCTCCTGGCCGCCCGCGTCGGCCAGGGCGTCGCGACGGCGATGGTCACTCCGGCGGCTCTCGCGCTGATGACCACGATGTTCCCCGAGGGGCGGGCGCGTTCGCGGGCGCTCGGGCTCAACGGCGCGCTCATGGCGGCGGGCTTCACGGCGGGAGCGGTGCTCGGCGGGCTGCTCACCGGAGGCGTCTCGTGGCGCTGGGCGTTCTTCATCAACGTCGCGGTGGCCGCTGCAGCCCTGCTCGTCGGGGCGTTCGTCCTTCACGAGCCGCGTCGCGTCGCACGGGCTCGGCTCGATGTCGTCGGCGCGATCACCGTGACAGCCGCTCTGGTGGCACTCGTCTTCGGCATCGACTCCGCGGGGCGCGTCGGCTGGGGCGAACCGGGCACGTGGATGCCGCTCGGGGTCTCCGCGGTGTTCTTCGTGTTGTTCGCGCTCGCCGAGAAGAGAGCGATCGAACCGCTCGTCGCACCTTCGCTGCTGAGGAGAAGCGAGATCGCCTGGGGCAACCTCGCCGGTCTCCTCGCCTTCGCCACTGAGACGTCACTCGTCTTCCTGCTGACCATCTATCTGCAGGAGATCCTCGGGTACACCCCGATCGCTGCCGGACTGATGCTCGGAGTGCTCGGTATCGGCACCGTGCTCGGTGGCCTTCTCGCGCCCCGCGTCATCGGAAGGGTCGGATCGTCGCGCGCGATCGTCGTCGGGCTGATCTTGCAGGCCGGCGCCACGTTCCCGCTCGCCTTCGCATCGGACGAGCATGTCTGGGCGATTCCGCTCCTCGTTCTGACGTTCCTCGGTGGCGTGGCGAATCTCGTCGCCATCGTCGGCTATGTCGTGACGGCGACGGGGTCGGTTCCCTCTGACCAGCAGGGCCTGGCGACCGGTCTCGTCACGATGAGCCAGCAGGTGGGCATCGCACTGGGCACGCCGGTGATGGCGGCTGTGGTCGCGGCGTTCGCCGGCGCGGGTCTTCTCGCCGGGCTGCAGATGGCGATCGGACTCAATGCGGCGATGGCGCTCTCGACCGCCCTCCTCGTCGCGGTCGTGCTCAGGGGTCAGCGAGACCGTTGAACGGCGGGGGAGGCGCCACCGTTGCATCGATTCCTGCCAATGTCCGGTCGGCGACGGCTTCGGGTGCGATGCCGCTCACCGACGGGCATAGGGTTGTGCGGTGACCCCGACGAACGCCGCCTCCCGAGCCACTCAGACGGCGGGAGTCGCGTACGCAGGCGGTGCGTATCTGCTCTGGGGCGTGCTGCCCCTCTACTTCCTTCTGCTCGCACCCACGGGGCCGTGGGAGGTCGTCGCGTGGCGGGTGCTGCTGTCGCTCGTCTTCTGTCTTCTGCTTCTCACCGTGATGCGCGGCTGGGCGGCGTTCGGCGCGATCATCCGGCAGCCGAGGCTGTTGGCATGGACTGCTCTCGCCGGCGTCCTGATCTACGTCAACTGGCAGGTGTTCCTCATCGGCACCCTCTCGGAGAACATCGTCGAGACGAGCCTCGGGTATTTCATCAACCCGATCACGACGGTGCTCCTCGGGGTGTTCGTGCTCAAGGAGCGCATCCGCAGGCTGCAGTGGGCCGCGATCGGCATCGCCGCCGTCGCGGTGATCGTGATCGTCCTCTTCTACGGCGAGTTCCCGTGGATCGCCCTTTCGCTGACGGCCTCGTTCGGGGTCTACGGACTCATCAAGAAGAAGATCGGCCCCGCAGTCGACGCGGTCAGCGGACTCACCCTCGAGTCGTTCTGGCTGATCCCGATCGCCGTCGTGCAGCTGATCCTCGTCGCCGCCACCCCCGTCGGGATCACGATGGGCTCCCACGGCGTCTGGCACGCGGTGCTCCTCGCCTTCGCGGGAGTGGCGACGGCGGTGCCGCTGCTGCTGTTCGCCGCCGGCACCCGACGCATCAACCTGACCGTCATCGGGATGATCCAGTTCATCACGCCGATCATGCAGTTCATCATCGGCGCGGTCGTGCTCGGCGAACCGATGCCGCCCGAGCGGTGGGCGGGGTTCATCATCGTCTGGGTCGCCATCCTGGTGTTCGTGATCGACCTGCTGCTCGCCGCGCGGCGAGGGCGTCGGATCGCTCAGCCGGCACTGGTCTGAACTCCCGGTTCACGCCTGCGGAACTCGGTGTCGGATCGTTAACGCACCGAAACATCGGCGACCCCTACGCGAAGCCTTTCAGTCCTAGTGTTAGAGCACCCGACCGTGGTCACAATCCACGGCCAGTCACGCAAGGGAGCATCATGACCGCATTCACGCGCTCGCGCAGCGCCAAGATTCTCGCAGGAGTCGCGCTGCTGAGCGCCTCGGCGATCGTCGTCGCAGGCTGCAGCAGCACGCCCTCCGAGGAGCCGTCCGACGGCGGAGGCGGCGGATCGACGGCCGACCTCACGCTCGAGCTCGGCTCGCTGCTGCCGCAGACCGGTTCGCTGTCGTTCCTCGGCCCGCCCATGGAATCCGGCGTCGGCCTCGCCGTCAAGGAGGTCAACGACGCTGCTGCAGGTATCACGATCAACCTGACGGCTGAAGACGAGGGCGACACCGACACCAAAGCCTACGAGACGTCGATCAGCAAGCTGCAGAGCGCAGGTGTCACGGCCATCGTCGGTGCCGCGGCGTCCGGCGTCTCGCGTCTGATCCTCGACGGCAACGTCAGCGCAGGCATCCTCCAGATCTCGGCCTCGAACACCGGCCCCGACTTCACGGACTGGGACGACAACGGACTCTACTTCCGCACCGCTCCCAGCGACCTGCTGCAGGGCGAGGTCCTCGGCAACCTGATCGCCGAAGACGGCCACAAGACCCTCGGCGTGATCTACCAGAACGACGCCTACGGCACCGGTCTCTTCGAGAACATCAAGTCGACGTTCGAGAACGCGGGTGGCGAGGTCGTGGCCGACGCGTCGTACAACGTCGGTGACGGTCAGTTCGACGCACAGGTCGAGACCATCAAGGCGCAGAACCCCGACGCCGTCGCGATCGTGTCGTTCGACCAGTTCAAGACGATCGCTCCGCTGCTCGTGAACGCGGGCATCTCGCCGGACAAGTTCTACCTCGTCGACGGAAACCTGTCGGACTACGGCTCGTCGCCCGACACGAACTTCCCGTTCTCGCTCGAGGGCGCACAGGGCACCAAGCCCGGCCCGGCACTCGAGGATGACTTCACCGACCGTCTGCAGGCGTACTGGACCGGCGAGGGCAACCCCGAGGTCAACGACTTCACCTACGCGGCTGAGGCGTACGACGCCGTCGTGCTCGTCTCGCTCGCGTCGCTCGCGGCCGGCTCGACCGAGGGCGCGGACATCGCAGCGAAGATGGCTGAGGTCTCGGGTGGCACCGGCGACGGAGAGAAGTGCACCAGCTTCGCCGACTGCGCCGAGATCATCAACGGAGGCGGCACGGCCGACTACGACGGATACTCGGGCGAGATCACGTTCGACGAGAACGGCGACCCGCAGGGCGCCTCGATCGGCACGTACGTGTACGACGCCGAGAACCTGATCTCCCGCACCAACTGATCACGAGCGAAGGCCCCGGATTCAGCATCCGGGGCCTTCGTCGTGTCCCGAGCACCTGCGAAGGCCACGGGGTCACCGAGCGTGGCCGACCTTCCCCGTCCCGCAGGCCCGGACTGAGACCCGGACAGAGCCGCAGACAGAGAGAAGGGGGGGGTGGCCCCGCATCCGCCCCATGTCTGTGTGAGCCGCCACACGGCCCGGCCGTGCCGAGCGGGGCCGGGTAGAGGGCGGTGACCTTCGGATCGTTCAGCAGGTCGCGCCCTGTGCCCTCGTACGCGTCCTTGCCCTGGTCGAGCACGTAGCCGCGATCGCAGATCTGCAGGCAGCGACGTGCGTTCTGCTCGACCATGATCGTGGTCACTCCCGCCTTGTTGATGTCGGAGACGCGGATGAACGCGTCGTCCTGGCGCACGGGGGAGAGGCCGGCGGAGGGCTCGTCGAGCAGCAGCACCGACGGGTCCATCATGAGCGCCCGCGACATCGCCACCATCTGGCGCTCACCGCCCGAGAGCGAGCCCGCGCGCTGCTTGAGGCGCTTGCCGAGCTCGGCGAAGATGCCGGTGACGAACTCGAGGCGCTCTGCGTAGATCTTGGGGTTCTGGTAGAGCCCCATCTGCAGGTTCTCCTCGATCGAGAGCGAGGGGAAGACGTTGTTCGTCTGCGGCACGAAGGCGACGCCGCGTTTGACGAGCTTGTCTGCCTTCAACCCGACGATGCTGTCCCCGTTCAGGGTGACGTCGCCACCGCGGATGTTGACCATGCCGAAGATCGCCTTCAGCAGGGTCGACTTGCCCGCGCCGTTGGGGCCGATGATGCCGATCAGCTCTCCTTGACGTGCGACCAGGTTCGCGCCGTTGAGGATGTTCACTCCGGGGAGGTATCCGGCGTGCACGTCCTTGAGCTCGACGACGATGTCGTCGGGTGACGGCGACGACGCTGCGGGGGTGGCGGCGCTCATGCGGTGCCCTTCTGGTCGGAATCGCGGGTGCTCGTCGCTTCGAGCTCCGCCTCGGCTTCTGCTTCGATCTGCTCGCGGAGCTTGGCGGCTGCGGCATTCTCGATCACGGGGATGCGACCGGTGACGGCACCGAGATCGAGATCCTGGTGCGCGCCGAGGTAGGCGTCGACCACCGCGGGGTCTTCCATGACCTCGTCCGGGGGTCCCTCGGCGACGATGCGACCCTCCGCCATGACCACGACCCAGTCGGCGATGTGGCGGACCATGTGCATGTCGTGCTCGACGAACAGCACGGTCATCCCGAGGCCCTTGAGATCGAGGATGTGGTCGAGCAGCGACTGCGTGAGGGCCGGGTTGACACCGGCCATCGGCTCGTCGAGCATCACCAGGGTCGGGTCGCTCATCAGAGCGCGGGCCATCTCGAGGAGCTTGCGCTGCCCGCCCGAGAGCGATGCGGCGAAGTCCTTCTCCTTGGCGTCGAGCTTGAAGCGGGCGAGCAGCTCGCGCGCCTTGCCCTCGATCTCCTGGTCCTGCTTGCGCCACAGGAACGGGAAGAGGCTCGACCAGAAGCCCTCGCCGCGCTGCCCCGGAGCCCCGAGCTTCATGTTCTCGAGCACCGTGAGGAGCGACAGCGACTTGGTCAGCTGGAACGTGCGCACCTGTCCCATGCGCGCCACCTTGAACGAGGGGACGCCCGAGAGGCTCACCCCGTCGAACGACCAGGTGCCGGCGTTGGGTTTGTCGAACCCGCACAGCAGGTTGAACAGCGTCGTCTTGCCCGCGCCGTTCGGACCGATCAGCGCGGTGATCGCGCCACGCGGGATCTCGACGTGATCGACGTCGACGGCGGTCAGGCCGCCGAAGCGTCGCTGCACGGCGTCTGCCACGAGGATCGGGTCGACCTTCGGCACGCCGGGGGCCGCGGGGCCCTTCGCGAGACCGGTGGTCTTGGGGCGTCGGATGCTCCCGGTTGCGGGCGCCGTCTCGGCGCTCTCGTCGGGGGTCAGTTCATTTGACAAAGGTCATCTCCCTCTTGTCTCCGAGGATGCCCTGAGGTCGGAAGATCACGAGCAGCATCAGGGCGATGCCGACGAAGATGAACACCAGGGTCGAGGCCTGGCTGTCGGACATCGGCAGGATTCCCGCCTTCGCCATGGACGGCAGCAGGTTGGCCATGAACGCGAACACGACCCAGAAGAGGATCGCGCCCAGCGTCGGGCCGAACACCGTGGCTGCTCCACCGAGCAGCAGGGCGGTCCACAGGAAGAACGTGAGCGAGGTCGTGTAGCTGCCGGGGACCACAGCCGACGGGAGGACGAACACGATCCCTCCGGCCGCGCCGATCACACCACCGACCACGAGCGCCTGCATCTTGTAGGCGAAGACGTTCTTGCCGAGCGAGCGCACGGCGTCCTCGTCCTCACGGATGCCCTTGAGCACGCGCCCCCACGGGCTGCGCATGAGCGACCAGACCAGCAGGATCGCGACGAGCAGCACGAGGAGTCCGAACACGCGGTTCCACAGGTCGTTCGCGCTGTAGGTCCACGGCCCGAACCCGTAGGTGCCCGGTGGGAAGGGGTTGGCGTCGCGGAACCCGCCGTTGAACTGCGCGAGACCGTCGGCCGAGTTGGTGTACTCGTCGAAGATCTGGGTGGTGAAGAGCAGCCGCACGATCTCACCGGCCGCGATCGTCGCGATGGCGAGGTAGTCGGCTCGCAGCCGCAGCGTCGGGATGCCGAGGAGGACGGCGAACAGCGCGCCGCCGAGAAGGCCGATCAGCATGCCGATCCACCAGGGGAGACCGAAGGTCAGCACCGAGATGGCGTAGCCGTACCCGCCGATGGCCATGAAGGCGGCCATACCGAAGTTGAGGAGTCCCGCGTATCCGAAGTGCACGGCCAGACCGGTCGCCGCCAGAGCGTACGCCAGGGTGACGGGGCTGAACAGATAAGCGGCTGTGTTCGAGAAGATGCTTCCGAAGTCCATGGCGATCAGCCCAACCTTTCCCTGCGTCCCAGCAGGCCCTGCGGTCTGACGAGGAGGATCACGATGAGCACGACCAGGGCGCTCGCATACTTCAGATCCGAGGGGATCCAGAGGGTGGAGACCTCGACCGCGATGCCGACGATGAGGGAGCCGACGAGCGCGCCGAACGCGGTGCCGAGGCCGCCGAGGGTGATGGCGGCGAAGATGAGCAGCAGCATCTGCATGCCCATGTCCCACTTCACACCGGGGCGGAAGTACGCCCAGAGGATGCCGGAGATCGCCGCGAGGGTGCCGGACAGGATCCAGACGTAGCGAACGACCTTGTCGACGTCGATGCCCGACGCGGCCGCGAGCTGCGGGTTGTCGGAGATCGCCCTGGTGGCCTTGCCGATGCGGGTGCGTGTGAGGAAGAACGCGACCCCGACGATCACGACGATGCTGACGACGATTCCGATCAGGTCGATGTACGACAGCGAGATCGGACCGAACCGGAAGGGCTCGGGGCTGGCACCCGGAAGCTGACGGGTGCCGCCGCCGATCATGTACTGGAAGGCGTAGCGCAGGGCGAGGGACAGGCCGATGCTGACGATCATCAGCTGCACGACCCCGAGCCCTCGTCTTCGCAGCGGACGCCAGATGCCGGCATCCAGTGCCCAGCCGAAGAGGCCGCCGCCGATGACAGCCGCGATGATCCCGAGCCACAGCGGCAGGTGCCAGAAGCTCGTCGTCACGAGGGCGACCAGGCCGCCCCAGGTGACCATCTCGGCGTGCGCGAAGTTCGACAGCCGGGTGGTGCCGTAGATGAGCGCGGCGCCCATCGAGGCGAGTGCGAGCAGCAGACCGAAGTTCAGACCGCCCACGAGACGCGAGAGGAGCTGATCGATGAAGGACGTCGTCATCCTCTCGCCCTCGCCGAGGAAGAGGTTGAGGATCTTGGTGCCGGTCAGACCGAACTCGACCTCGAACGACGCGGTCGTGCCGGCGATGGGCTGAGTGCCCTCCGGCAGCTGCGCCGCGTCGACGATCACACCGTCGGGGAGTGTCTCCTCGTCGACGGTGAGCGTGTAGGTGTCCTTCTCAGGCACGTACAGGCGCCACTTGCCCTCTGCGTCGGTTTCGGTCTCGCCCTCGAAGCCGCCGCCCTCGATCGTCATGACGACGCCTTCGACCGGGTCGTCGTCGAAGGTGATGACGCCGGCGAAGTAGAAGTCGGTGATCTCCTGCCCGTCGTCCGTCTCTTCGGCGGAGGCCGCTGCAGGAGGCTGCAACCACAGGAAAGCGATGGCGAGGAGCGACGCGAGCAGGATGATGACCCACCGCATTCCGCTTCGATTCGCCGAGATCGTCGGACGCACAGAACCTCCAGCCCAGTACACAGGCCATGACGGAGTTGTGCATCGGCCCTGATGTACGACGGTATGAGCGTAATGTGTCGGCTCTGTTTCAACCAAGGCACGATCTGCTCACGGTGAGAACGATCCCATCACGAAGTTGCGAATCCGGAGCGTCTCCGCGTGTCGTGCTGCGCGGGAGCGCGCGACGACCGGGAATTTCCTCAGGCTCCCGACGCTTAGAATTGGTACACCCTCGCCCCCAGATCGCGCCCGCAGGAGGACAATCCATGGACCAGCACGACCCCTTCGGCTTCGTCGGACTCACGTACGACGACGTGCTGCTCCTCCCGGGGCACACCGACGTCATCCCCAGCGAGGCCGACACCTCGTCGCGGATCACCCGCCGGATCTCGGTCGCGACACCGCTGCTGTCCAGCGCGATGGACACCGTCACCGAGTCTCGGATGGCCATCGCGATGGCACGAGAGGGCGGCATCGGCATCCTGCACCGCAACCTCTCGATCGCCGATCAGGCCGCGCACGTCGACCGCGTCAAGCGCAGCGAGTCGGGCATGATCACCGACCCGATCACGACGTCGCCGGATGCGACCGTCGAAGAGGTCGACGCGCTCTGCGCCAAGTACCGCATCTCGGGCCTTCCTGTCGTCGACCCCGACGGCCGTCTCGTCGGCATCATCACCAACCGCGACATGCGGTTCGTGTCGGGTTTCGAGCGTCAGACCACCTTCGTGAAGGACGTCATGACGTCGGAGGGCCTCGTCACCGCACCGGTGGGCGTGGCCGCAGGCGAGGTCATCGCGCTCTTCGCGCACCACCGCGTCGAGAAGCTGCCGCTCATCGACGACGACGGCAGGCTCGCCGGCCTCATCACCATCAAGGACTTCGACAAGAGCGAGAAGTACCCGCTGGCGACGAAGGACGACCAGGGTCGCCTGCGCGTCGGCGCGGCCATCGGATTCTTCGGAGACGCCTGGGAGCGCGCGGAGGCGCTGCGCGATGCCGGCGTCGACGTGCTCGTGGTCGACACGGCCAACGGCCAGTCTCAGGGCGTGATCGACCTCGTCAAGCGGCTCAAGGCCGACGAGAGCTTCGCGCACATCGATGTGATCGGCGGAAACGTCGCGACCCGCGAGGGCGCTCAGGCGCTCGTCGACGCGGGCGTCGACGCCGTCAAGGTCGGCGTCGGACCCGGCTCCATCTGCACCACCCGTGTCGTCGCGGGCGTCGGAGTGCCCCAGGTCACCGCCGTGTACGAGGCATCGCTCGCGGCACGCCCCGCCGGTGTGCCCGTGATCGCCGACGGCGGACTGCAGTACTCGGGCGACATCGCCAAGGCCCTCGTCGCCGGTGCTGATGCCGTGATGCTCGGCTCGCTGCTCGCCGGCACCGACGAGTCGCCGGGCGAGATCGTTTTCCAGTCGGGCAAGCAGTTCAAGCAGTACCGCGGAATGGGCTCGCTCGGAGCGATGCAGACACGCGGCAAGCAGACCTCGTATTCCAAGGACCGCTACTTCCAGGCCGACGTGCCGAGTGACGACAAGCTCATCCCCGAGGGCATCGAGGGGCAGGTGCCGTATCGCGGTCCTGTCGGGGCCGTCGCCTACCAGCTCGTCGGCGGGCTGCGCCAGTCGATGTTCTACGTCGGTGCGCGCACCATCGAAGAGCTCAAGCAGCGCGGCAAGTTCGTGCGCATCACCGCGGCCGGGCTCAAGGAGTCGCACCCGCACGACGTGCAGATCGTGGTCGAGGCGCCGAACTACAAGCGCTGAGACAGAAGAGACAGAGGGCCGGATGCGACAGCATCCGGCCCTCTGTCGCGCTGCGCGGTCGTTGCGGTCTATTGATATGCCAGTATTTAGAGACACCCGCTCGACTTCCCCTCGAGCTCTCGGCGCGAAGGGCGCAGGGAGTGACATGCCGGACGCTGATCGGCAGGGGACTTCCCCAATGAGAGCCGCAGATATGCCCCAGGATGCTCCCCGCGTCCTCGTCGTCGATGACGACCCTGACGTCGCCCTGCTCGTGAAGACCGTGCTCGAGAGGCGGGCCGGCTGTGAGGTCGCGGTCGCGCACGACGGACAGTCCGCCGTCGAGCGACTGGAGACCTTCACCCCTGACGTCGTCGTCACCGACATCGAGATGCCCGGTCTCGACGGCCTCGAGCTGTTGGCAGAGCTGCGTCGCAATGACCCCCTGCTGCCTGTGATCGTGATGACCGCGCACGTCTCGGTCGAATACGCGGTGTCGGCCCTGCGCGCGCAGGCCGACGAGTTCCTCACGAAGCCGCTCGACAATCTGAAGCTCGTCGAGGCCGTGCAGCGGCTGGCGACCGAGGGTCGCGCGCGACGTGAAGCCGGCCGCACCAAAGAGGTCGTGCTCGCCATCGGCGCGCACCCCGACGATGTCGAGATCGGCGTGGGCGGGATCCTCGCGGCGCACGCCCAGGCCGGCGACTCGATCACCATCCTCACCCTCTCGCGCGGTGCGCGCGGTGGAGACGCCGACAGTCGGCAGCACGAGTCGCTCGCCTCGGCCGAGATCCTCGACGCGCGCCTGTTCGTCAAAGACCTCGTGGACACCGAGATCTCCGGCGGCGGTGCCACCGTGCGGTTGATCGAGGAGGTCGTTCAGGAGGTGCAGCCGACGATCGTCTACACCCACTCGTCCAACGACCGTCACCAGGATCACCGCGCCGTGAGCGAGGCGACGATCGCCGCGACCCGCAGGGTCGGCACCGTCGCCTGCTACCAGAGCCCCTCGGCCACCATCGACTTCCGTCCGACGCGCTTCGTGCGGATCGATCAGTACATCGCTCAGAAGCTGCGCCTGCTCGAGTGCTTCGGCTCGCAGACGGCGACGCGCGACTACCTGGACCCCGACTTCGTGACGGCCACCGCTCGATACTGGTCGCGTTTCGGCGGCGGAGCGGCCGTGGAGCCGCTCGAGGTCGTGCGCGAGACCGCCGAGTTCATCGGCGCCCACGAGCTCACTCGAAGGGAGAGCTGATGACCGCGCGCGTGCTGGTGACCGGTGCAGGAGGCCCTGCCGGAGTGGCCGTGATCCGCTCGCTCCTGCGCCGATCCGACCTCGAGGTCTTCGCGGCCGACATGGACGGCTGGGCCAGCGGGATCTACCTCGTCCCGCCGACGCACCGGCGTCTCGTGCCACCGGGGCGCGACGAGGACTTCGTCTCGACGATCGCCCGCATGGTCGAGGAGGATCGACTCGACCTCGTGATCTCCACGGTGGATGTCGAGCTCGCGGCACTCGCCGGCCGACGCGACGAGCTGGCCCCGGCCGTGCTCGCCGCGCCCTCGGAGGACACGCTCTCGGTGGCGCTCGACAAGCTGCTTCTCGCCGAGCGCTGCGAGGCGACGGGGCTCACCCCGCGCACCGTGCTCGCGGGTCCCGACGCCCGGGCGGTCGACTGGGAGTTCCCGGCCTTCGCCAAGCCTCGCCAGGGTGCGGGCAGCCGTGGCGTGCGAGTCGTCCCCGACCGCGCGGCGCTCGACGCGCTGCCCGAGGACGAGGGACTCATCGTGCAGGACTTCCTCCCCGGCGAGGAGTACTCCGTGGATGTGATCGCAGACGCCTCGGGTGCGGTGGTGGCGGCTGTGCCGCGCACCCGCGCCAGGGTCGACTCGGGTGTCGCGATCGCCGGACGCACGGTGCACGACGAAGAGCTCGAGAGCGCCGCGGCGTCGATCGCTCGTGCCATCGGACTCGTGGGCGTCGCCAACGTGCAGCTCCGGCGGGACCGCGCAGGCCGTGCCGTGCTGCTCGAGGTCAATCCGCGGTTCCCGGGTGCTCTTCCGCTCACGATCGCCGCCGGCGTCGACATCCCCTCGCTCGTCGCCGATCTGTTCCTGGGTCGTGAGATCCCGTCGACGATCCCTTTCCGCGAGGTCGCCTCGGTGCGGTTCCTCGAGGACGTGATCCTCGACGTCGACGAGGTCCTCGTCTCCGCGCACGCGGGGCATCAGGAGGAGCTGTGACTCACGCGCTGCTCCGAGGCGATCATCACGTGCATTCGACGTTCTCGGACGACGCGGTCTCGACTCTCGCCGAGAACGTCGCGGCGGCATCCGCGGCGGGGCTCGCCACCGTGCGCCTGGTCGACCATGTGCGCCGATCCACACCCTGGGTGCCCGACTATCTCGCGGCCGTGCGGTCGCTGCAGGTGCCCGACGGTCTCACCGTGCTGACCGGGGTGGAGGCGAAGATCCTCGATGCCTCGGGTGACCTCGACATCCCCGAGCTGCCCACCGGGATCGACCGCATCCTGATCGCCGATCATCAGTTCCCCGGCGTCGACGGACCGCTCGGTCCGAGCGTCGTCCGAGAGCGGATCGAGGGCGGCTGGGCTCCGGAGGACGCGCTCGATCAGCTGGTCTCCGCGCTGATCTCGGCCATGCGCCGCCACCCGGGGAACCAGCTGGCGCACTGCTTCTCGATCCTGCCCAAGATCGGTCTCTCCGAGAACGACCTCGGTGCCGATCGCATCGCGGCCTGGGCGAAGACGGCGGCCGAGACCGACACGATCGTCGAGGTGAACGAGAAGTGGGGGTGCCCCGGTATCCCGCTTCTCGACGCGCTGCACGGTGCCGGCGCCGAGATCGTCGCGTCGACCGACAGCCATGTGGCCTCCGATGTCGGACGCTATTCGCGCGTGGCGGAGATCCTCGACGGATGGAGGGCTCGCTGATGCCCGAGCTGAACTGGGTCGAGACCGTCGTCGTGGTGTTCCTGCTCCTCTGCGTGCTGGTGGGAACGCTGCCTGTCATCAACACGGGCCTGCAGTTCCTCGTGCTCCCGATCCATGCCTTCCGCAACCACTACGGCAAGGCAGCTCCGCACCACCCCCGCATCGCCGTGCTGATCCCCGCCTGGAACGAGGGGCTCGTGCTCGGGCAGGCGATCGAACGCCTCACGCAACTCGAGTACCCGGCCGACCGGCTCCGGATCTTCGTCATCGACGATGCGTCGACGGATGACACCCCGGAGGTGGTCGCGGCGAAGGCTGCGGCATACCCCGGACGCGTCGTGCACCTCCGCCGCGACAAGGGCGGCGAGGGCAAGGCGCACACGCTGAATCACGGGCTCGACATCGTGCTCGCGGACGAGTGGACCGAAGCGGTCCTGATCATGGACGCCGACGTGATCTTCGCGCGGGACTCGCTGCGGAAGATGAGCCGGCACCTGGCCGATGAGAAGGTCGGGGCCGTCACGGCCTACATCGCCGAGGGCAGTCGCGACCGCAACTACCTCACCCGGTTCATCGCGATCGAATATGTCATCGGACAGCTCTCGGCTCGGCGCACCCAGAACGTCGGGGGAGCGATCGCATGCCTGGCCGGCGGCGCGCAGCTGCATTCGCGGGCGAACCTGGAGGCCATCGGCGGTCGGATCCCGACCGGCACGCTCGCCGAAGACACGATGACGACGTTCGAGGGTCAGCTGGCGGGGCGCCGTATGGTCTTCGAGCCCCACGCGGTCGTGCTCGCCGAAGAGCCCCGCACCATCGACAGTCTCTGGAAGCAGCGCCTGCGGTGGGCGAGAGGCAACGTGCAGCTGACCTCGATCTACCGCCATCTCTGGTTCCGACCCAGCCGCGTGCACAACCTGGGCAGCTTCGCGTTCGGTCTCGCGTGGTTCACCATCCTGCTGCTGCCGGCGTTCATGATCCTCGCCGCCACGGCGCTGCTCGTGCTGCTCGTCCTGCACAGCGACATCGCCGAGTTCGTCTTCCGGTTCATGTGGATCTCCGCAGCCTGCATCTATCTGTACTCGATGCTCTACGCGGTGCAGCTCGACGGGCGGATCGGCCGTCAATCCTGGCGCGAGGCGCTGATGTTCCCCGGACTCGGGGCTCTCATCCTGATGGCGATCGCGCTGTTCCCCTGGCTGTTCGAGGCGGGGCTGAGCGACCTCGGAATCGCCGTCACGGATGAGACCCGGTTCACCTGGGCGGTCATCTTCTATCTCTGGGGGCCGATCTCGATGCTCGGCATCTGGCTCGCACGCGCGGTGGAGCGACTGCCAGGCGGCCGCTTCTTCGCCGGCCTCCTCCTCTACGTCTGCGGGTACGGGTCGCTTCTGTGCGCCATCACCGTGGATTCGTACATCAAAGAGTGGCGCCACGCCGACGCCGCATGGATCAAGACCGAGAAGATCGGACGGGTCGACTCATGACCGAAGCACCTTCGAGAAGCGCCGAGGAGGAGGAGATCGCCGCCGACGCCCGTCGCGAGAAGCTCCTGATCCCGCAGGCGCTCCTCGCCCTGGGCATCGTCGTCGTCATCGTGATCGTGCGAGAGCTGTTCCTGCGATGACCGCGCGGCCGCTGGCCCTCGTGGTCGAGGACAGCGCAGACCAGACGGCGCTGCTGAAGCGCTACCTCGACCGCGAGGGGTTCGACGTGTTCGCAGCGGCGGATGCCGAGACGGCGATCGCTGCGTTCGCGACGATCTCTCCTGCCGTCACGGTGCTCGACCTGCTGCTCCCCGGCATCAGCGGGACGGAGCTGGCGCGTCTCATCAAGACCCGCTTCCCCGACTGCTTCCTCATCGTGAGCTCGGTGCTCGACGTCGCGGACTACCCCGACGCCGATGCCGCGCTTCCCAAGCCGATCATCGGTGCGGATCTGCGAGCGCTCCTGCGAGAAGCGACACGATGACTCCGACCAGCACCGTGCAGCAGTCGATGGAGCGCAGCTGGCGCCGCTACTTCGACAACCCGACGCCGCTGATGAAGCAGGGGCCGACGGCGATCGCGGTCGCCATCGCGGCCGTGCTCATGTGGACCGTCCCGGGGATCCCGGTGACGGACACGGCAGTCGCGATCTTCGGGCTCGTCACCATCGCCGCCGTCACAGCGCTTGCGGCCGTGCTCTCGGTGCGAGGTGTGTACGAGGGCTGGATCGTGATGCTCATCCCGATGATCGACATCGTCGCACTGGGAGCCATCCGGACCGGCACCGGAGGGCCGGCATCGCTCTTCTCCTCCTTCGTCCTCCTCCCCGTGGTCTGGATCGCCGCCGCTCCCGGTCGCAGGCAGGTCCTCATCGTGGGGGTCCTCTCGTCGATCGCCCTGGTCATGCCGAACCTCATCGACCCGCCGGAGGCCCCGGCCGATTGGCTGCGCGGTGTGATCGGTCCGCTGGTCTTCGCGACGGTGGGGGCCATCGTCAACGAGCTCTCGCGCCAGCAGCGTCTTCGCACCACCCAGGCCGAGGGCCACGTCGTCGAGCGCACGGCGGCCCTGGCGGCCAACGAGGAGATCCTCGAGCAGCTGAAGTCGAGCGAGCAGCAGTACCGCGCGCTCTCCGAGTCCTTCACGAGCCTGTGGAACTCGATCACCGGACAGGCCGTCATCGCCACCGACAACCACGGAACCATCACGGCCTGGAATCCGGGCGCTGTGCGGCTGCTCGGCATGGAGGTGCCCGACGCGCTCGCCGCGGTGCAGATCGACCGGTTCTTCCCCTCGCACGCGCTCGCCCCGTTCGTCCCCGAGCATGGGCCGACGCCGGGCGATGAGCTCCACCCCGGGCTGCGCGCACTCTTCGACGACGCTGACGCCGGGCTGCCGGTGGATTCGCACATCGACGTGGCAAGGGAGGGCGGGTCGACGGTCCCCGCCCGTGTCACCGTCACCCCCTACCAGGACTCCGACGGTTCGCGACATGGCTATCTGCTGGTGATCACGGACGAGACCCGGGCGGTCGAGGTCGCACGCATGAAGGACGAGTTCGTCGGGATGATCTCGCACGAGCTGCGCACACCGCTGAGCGCGATCATCGGATTCCTCGACCTCCTGCAGAACGATCCGGCCCAGCCGCTCACGTCGGATCAGCAGGAGTTCGTCGACATCATCGAGCGCAACGCGCAGCGGCTGCTGAATCTCGTCGGCGACCTGCTCTTCACCGCCCAGGTCGAGTCCGGTCGCTTCCCGCTCGAACGCCGAGAAGCCGACGTCGCCGAACTGGTGCGCAGCGCCGTCGCGTCTTCGGGGCCGCACGCGCAGCGGCAGGGCATCGAGATCCTCGCCGAGGTCCCGACGAGTCCGGTGCTGATGACCGTGGATTCGGGACGTATCGGGCAGGCCCTCGACAATCTGCTGTCGAACGCGATCAAGTTCACCGCGGCGGAAGGGCGGGTGACCGCGAGCCTGCGCGAGGTCGACGGAGCCGTCGAGCTCGCCGTGCGCGACACCGGCGTGGGGATCCCCGAAGACGAGCAGGGCATGCTGTTCACCCGGTTCTTCCGCGCGTCGACCGCGACCCGGAACGCGGTGCCCGGCGTCGGGCTGGGGCTCACGATCACTCGGGCGATCGTGCTCGCCCACGGCGGCTCGATGGATGTGACGAGCAGGGAGGGCGTCGGCACCGAGTTCCGGATGCTTCTCCCGGTGGCGCCCCGCACCGAGGCGATCCAGGTGGTCGGCCGTCGCTCCTGACCCGCCGTCGGCTCCGGCAGCTGATAGCCTGGTCGGCTCGCCATGCGGGCGGAAGGACGGCCACGCACGGTGGGATACATAGATGTTGCAGGGGTCTCGCTGACCCTTCCTGACGGCAGACCGCTGTTGGACGAGACGACGTTCCGCGTCGGAGCCGGTTCGACGAGCGCGCTCATCGGACCCAACGGGGCAGGCAAGACGACGCTGCTCCGCATCATCCGAGGCGATCAGGCCGCAGACGCCGGGGTCGTGACGATCGACGGCGGGCTCGGTGTGATGGATCAGTTCGTCGGCCACGGCGAGGCCGGCCAGACCGTTCACGAGCTGCTCGTGAGAGTGGCGCCTCGGCGCATCCGTCAGGCGGCGGTGGCTCTCGAGGCGGCGGAGGACGCGCTGATCGAACGGGATGAGCACGACACCCAGATGGCCTACGCGACGGCGATCGCGGAGTACGCGGACGCCGGCGGGTACGAGCACGAGACCGTGTGGGATCAGTGCACGGTCGCCGCTCTCGGCGTGCCGTACGAGCGTGCGCGGTTCCGCGACCTCACGACGCTGTCGGGCGGCGAGCAGAAGCGGCTCGCTCTGGAGGCGCTGCTGCGCGGACCGGACGAGGTGCTGCTGCTCGACGAGCCCGACAACTACCTCGACGTGCCCACGAAACGCTGGCTCGAGGAGCAGCTGAGACAGACGCCGAAGACCGTGCTGCTCGTCTCGCACGATCGGGAGCTGCTGGCGCGGGCGGTCGACCGCCTGATCACTCTCGAACCCGGCGGTGCCGGCGCCTCGGCATGGGTGCACGGTGGCGGGTTCGCGACCTACCACCAGGCGCGCAGCGACCGCATGGACAGGCTCGACGAGCTCCGCCGTCGGTGGGACGAGCAGCATGAGAAGCTGCGCACCCTCGTCGCGAACCTCAAGGTCAAGGCATCAGCGAACGACGGGTTCGCGTCGCGGTATCAGGCGGCGCAGACCCGTCTGCGCAAGTTCGAGGAGGCGGGCCCGCCGGAGGAGCGGCCGCCGGCTCAGGACTTCGACATGCGACTGCGCGGAGCACGCACCGGCAAACGCGCGGTGGTCGCGCAGCGGCTCGAGCTCAGCGGCCTGATGCGGCCGTTCGATGCCGAGGTCTGGTACGGCGATCGGGTGGCCGTGCTCGGGTCGAACGGCTCGGGCAAGTCGCACTTCCTCCGCCTGCTCGCGCGCGGAGGCAGCGACCCGGATCCGTCGCTGGGCCACGTGACATCCACGGGGGAGCAGCTGGCTCCCGTCGATCACAGCGGGCGGGCCACGCTCGGCGCGCGCGTCGTGCCGGGGCTGTTCGCCCAGACGCATGCGCATCCGGAATTCGTCGGCCGCACTCTGCTCGAGATCCTGCACAGAGGCGACGAGCGGCGGGCGGGGATGCCGAGGGACGCAGCCAGCTCTGCGCTCGACCGGTACGGGCTCGTCCGCCAGGCGCAGCAGGCCTTCGAATCGCTCTCCGGCGGGCAGCAGGCGCGCTTCCAGGTGCTGCTGCTCGAGCTCTCCGGCGCGACGCTGCTGCTGCTCGACGAGCCGACGGACAACCTCGACATCGAGTCGGCGGAGGCCCTTGAAGACGCCCTGCAGCGCTTCGAGGGAACCGTGCTCGCGGTCACCCACGATCGCTGGTTCGCGCGCTCGTTCGACCGGTTCCTCGTGTTCGGGTCAGACGGCGAGGTGTACGAGTCCGACGCTCCCGTGTGGGATGAGCGTCGGGTGGCGCGGGCGCGCTGAGTCAGGACAGGCGGAAGGGCTCAGCCGCGAGGGCCGTCGGGTCCAGCGCCAGGTCTGCGAGCGTCGCGCCGACCCCCGGTGCGAACTTGAACCCGTGACCAGAGAAGCCTGCACCCACCACGATCCGTCCGCGCCGATCGAGCACGAAGGCGCTGTCATCCGTCGAGGTGTAGGTGCAGCTGACGGGAACGGCGGATGCCGGGTCGAGACCCGGCATCCACTCGCGCACGTAGTCCGCGAGAGCCCCCGCGTGCGTGACCGCGTGCGGACGGGCATCGGGGTCGACGACGTCGCCCACGCGGTGGAAGCCGACCTTGACGCCCTCGCCGGGCGTCGGCATGCCGTAGACCGTCGCCGGGTGGAGGTCGGGGTCGACGTAGTGATTGAACGACGGCCACACGTCGTCCCCTCTGGGGCGGAAGTGCGCGGGGAACTCCTCGGTGACCTCCAGCCGAGGCAGGCGGATGCCGGGCAGCATCCGCTCGGTCCAGGCGCCGACCGTGACGACGACGACGTCTGCCCGCATCCGCTCTTCGGACAGCATGATGTCGACGCCCTCGTCGGTCTCCTCGATGCGCGCCACCGGGGTCTCCCAGCGCACCTCGCCTCCCGCGGCCACGATGCGTCGTTCGAGCTCACCCAGCGCGGCGGATGCACGGGCGACACCGGCATCGCGGGAGAACAGCACGTCATCGCCGAAGCGCATGCCCGACCAGCGTGACGATGCCTCGCCGGCCGTCAGCGTCTCGGCGTGGATGCCGCGATCGATCAGACGCTGCTCGATCACGGCGACGTCGACATCGCCGTGGGTCACGAGGCCATGGAGGCGCAGCAGCGGCTCGCCGTCGACCTGCCCCAGGGCATTCCACCCCTCACGCGCGCGCACGAGCAGGTCGAGGTAGTGCTCCTCGTCGTAGGTGTTGTTGAAGTTGCGTGTCGCGCCGTGCGAGGCCCCCTGGCGGTGTCCGCGGGCGAAACGGTCGAACACGACAGGCTTCAGCCCGCGCCGGGCGAGCTCCCACGCGGTCGCGAGGCCCATCACGCCGCCGCCGATGACGGCGACCTCCATCGAATCCGACATATTGCCTCCCGAGCTCCTTCTCAGTCTCCCAGCCGTCGGTGTCATCGCGTGCGCCCGGTAGTCTGGGGTGGTGACCATGGAGATCGAGCTCGGCCGAGGCAAGCGTGCGCGTCGCGCGTACACGTTCGACGACATCGCGGTGGTGCCCTCGAGGCGCACCCGCAACCCGGAGGACGTGTCGACGGCCTGGACCATCGACGCCTTCGGATTCGGCATCCCGGTGCTCGGCGCCCCGATGGACTCCGTCGTGAGCCCGCAGACCGCGATCATGCTCGGGCAGCTCGGCGGACTCGGCGTCCTCGACCTCGAGGGCCTGTGGACCCGCTACGAGAACCCCGAGCCGCTTCTCGCCGAGATCGCCGCCCTCGACGAGGGCGAGGCGACCGCGCGCATGCAGCAGCTCTACTCCGAGCCGATCAAGCCGGCGCTCATCACGCAGCGCCTCGCCGAGATCCGCGAGGCCGGCGTGACCGTCGCCGGATCCCTGACCCCGCAGCGCACGCAGGAGTTCTACGACACCGTCGCTGCGGCCGGCGTCGACCTGTTCGTCATCCGCGGCACCACGGTGTCGGCCGAGCACGTCTCGAGCGTCGACGAACCGCTGAACCTCAAGAAGTTCATCTACGACCTCGACGTGCCCGTCATCGTCGGCGGAGCCGCCACCTACACCGCGGCACTGCACCTCATGCGCACGGGCGCGGCCGGCGTCCTCGTCGGATTCGGCGGGGGAGCGGCATCGACCACCCGGGCCACGCTCGGCATCCATGCCCCGATGGCGACGGCCGTCTCGGACGTCGCCGCGGCCCGTCGTGACTACCTCGACGAGTCCGGCGGACGCTACGTGCACGTGATCGCAGACGGCGGCGTCGGCACCTCCGGCGACATCGTCAAGGCGCTCGCGATGGGCGCCGACGCGGTCATGCTCGGCGTCGCGCTCGCCCGCGCCACGGACGCACCGGGTCGCGGCTTCCACTGGGGTCCCGAAGCGCACCACCCCAAGCTCCCGCGCGGCCGCCGCGTCGAGGTCGGCGGCATCGGCACGCTCGAGGAGATCCTCTACGGTCCTGCCCCCGTCGCCGACGGCACGTCGAACCTGATCGGGGCGCTGCGCAAGTCGATGGCCACCACCGGATACTCCGACCTCAAGGAGTTCCAGCGGGTCGAGGTCGTCCTCGCGCCCTACGAGGCCTGAGGCACGCACGACGCTGTGACTTCTGCTGCTCTGTTCCCGCCGACCCTCCGCGAGGTCATGCTCCGGGGACGCTGGATCGGGATGCTCGTGCTGTGCCTGGTCGTCGCCGGCGTGTTCGCGTGGCTCGGCCAATGGCAGCTCGAGCGCGCCATCGAGACTGATCCGCCGCCCGCCGGAGCGACCGAGCAGGTGCGGCCGCTGACCGATGTCGTCGAGCCGGGGCAGTATCTGCCGGAGCCGCTCGTCGGGCAGAAGGTCGAGACGACCGGAACGTGGATCCCCGATGACTTCCTCATCGTGTCGAGCCGATTCAACGACGATGTCGAAGGCTACTGGGTGACCGGTCAGCTGCGAGTCGCGGAGCGCACGTCGATAGCGGTCGCGATCGGCTGGACCGCCGACCGCGCGGTGGCCGATGCGGCCGTGGCGGAGCTGAACGAGGGCGACGCACAAGCATCGATCATCGGACGCGTCATCTCGGACGAGGGCCCCTCCCTGCCGCCGAAGGACGATCCGCAGCGCATGGACCGGATGTCGACCGCGGCGCTCCTCAGCCACTGGCACGACGTCGACGACCTGGATGTCTATCGGCCGTACTTGGCCTCCGTCACGGCGACGGCGGGTCTCACCGACATCTCGTCACCGGCGCCCGACGAGCAGTCGCCGGTGAACTGGCTGAACATCTTCTACGCGGCGGAATGGGCGATCTTCGCCGGGTTCGCGTTCTACCTCTGGTACCGACTCGCGAAGGACCAGTGGGAGCGCGAGGTCGAGGAGTTCGAGGACGCAGCCGCCGGCACCGGCGGGACTGCCTGAGTCACCGCGCATTCGCGCGATCGGCCGCGCGCATCTGAGCGCTTCTCCACGCGATATTCCACCTTCGTCAGGGGCCCTTCGGGACGTTCGGTGAGGGCTTGGTTACCAATCGGAAAACTCCGTTGAGGATGTCCGAAGGCGTCCGTATGCTCGCTCACATGTGCGTCGGCTGAGAGCTCGCACAGACGCGGTTTCACGAGAGCCGTCGCCAGACCATACCCGAGGAGACAACACAGATGATGTCCGCTCCCGACGCCGCGAACCAGCAGGTTCCCGGGTCAGATCGCAGAAGTCGGGGGCGTCTCGGCGTCCTCGCCGCCACCTGCGTCGCAGCTCTCGGCGCCAGCGCCCTGATCGCCGCGCCAGCCTCCGCAGACGTCTCAGGGACGGGGGTGGTGATCAACGAGGCGTACCTCTCCGGAGGCAGCGCCGGTGCGGCGTTCACGAACAAGTTCATCGAGCTCTACAACCCCACGGCCGCGCCCGTCACCCTCGACGGGCTCTCGCTGCAGTACCGATCGGCGACGGGAACGGGAGGCTCCAACGGAGTCGCACCCCTGACCGGCGTCATCCCCGCCGGGGGCCACTATCTCGTGCAGGCAGGCAGCAACGGAGCCAACGGCGCCGCCCTCCCCACGGCCGATGCCGTGAGCACCCTCAACCCGAGCGGCACGAACGGCACGCTCGCACTGGTCGAGGGCACGGCGGCGGTCACGCTGACCCCCGGCTCGGTCACCGGGGTCGACGGCGTCATCGACGTGCTCGGCTACGGCACCTCGAACACCTTCGAGACCGCAGCGGCGACGCCGCCCACGGGCAACACCGACGTGAAGTCGCTCAACCGCACCGGAGGCAAGGACACCGACGACAACAAGGCCGACTTCAGCCTGTCGCCGACCATCACGCCGCAGAACGCCGGCACGGTTCCCGATCCCGACCCCGAGCCCGAACCCGAGCCCACCGAGGTGTCCATCGCCGACGTGCAGGGCACGACCGACGTCTCGCCGCTGAACGGCCAGACCGTCACGGTCGAGGGCGTCGTCACGGCCGACTACCGGACGGGCGGCTACAAGGGCATCGTCATCCAGACCGAGGGATCCGGCGGAGCGACCGACGCCACGCCGGGAGCATCGGACGGCGTCTTCGTCTTCCTCAACGCGCTCGCGCCCACGCTCGCTATCGGCGACCTCGTCTCGATCACCGGCTCGGTCAGCGAGTACTTCGGCCAGACCCAGATCAACCCGGCTGCGCTGTCAGGCATCTCGGTGGTGCAGGCAGCGGCCGGTGTTCCCGAGGCCACACCTCTGCCAGACGTCACCGTCGGCACCGATCGCGAGCAGTACGAGAACATGTACGTGGCGCCCGCGGGCACCTACCGCCTCGCGTCCAGCCACCAGCTCTACAACTTCGGCACGCTCTGGCTGAACGCCGGAGCCGACCTGAACGTCAAGAGCACCGAGACCGTGCGTCCCGGCGCCGAGGCTTCCGCGATCGCGGCGGCGAATCGGGCCAACCGCATCCTGCTCGACGACGGATGGTCGATCCAGGTCTCGAACAGCGGGCACCCGAACGACCAGCCGTACTTCACGAAGGACGTCGTCGTCCGCAACGGCGACACCGTCGACTTCAGCGACAGCGGATATGTGCTCCAGTACGGCTTCGACGACTGGCGTCTGCAGCCGGTCGTGCCGATCGACAGCACGTCGTCGGCCGACCTGAAGGCGGGCTTCGAGGCGACGAACCCCCGCACCGACACGGCACCGACCGTGGGCGGCGACGTGCAGGTCGCGTCATTCAACGTGTTCAACTACTTCACGACGCTCAAGAGCGAGAACTCGAACGCTCGGGGCGCGGCGAACGCGGCCCAGTTCGACATCCAGAAGTCCAAGATCGTCGCGGCCATCAACGGGCTGGACGCAGAGATCGTCTCTCTCATGGAGATCGAGAACTCGATCAAGCTCGGCGGCTCGCTCGACGAGGCGCTCGCCGATCTGGTCGACGGACTCAACGATGCTCTGGGCAGCGAGGAGTGGGACTACGTCCGCACCCCCGACGAGCTGAACGACTCGGCGACCACGGACTTCATCACGAGCGCGATCATCTACAAGAAGGACGACGTCAGCACCGTGGGCGAGAGCCTCACTGTCACGGACGAGACGGTGTGGGGCAACGCCCGCGAGCCGATCGCGCAGGCCTTCGACATCGACGGCCGTGTGGTCACCGTGGTCGCGAACCACTTCAAGTCGAAGTCGGCGCCCGAGGGCGGGGGCGCAGAGCCCGCAGACGGACAGGGCTTCTTCAACGCCGACCGCGTGAAGCAGGCGAACTCGCTCAAGGGGTTCACCACGGAGATCGAGGAGACCACAGGAAGCAGCGACATCCTGCTCATCGGCGACTTCAACGCCTACGCGAAGGAAGACCCGATCGAGGTCTTCACGAGCGAGGGCTGGAGCGATGTCGCGCGCGAGAAGGCACCCGACGAGCACACCTACTCGTTCGACGGCGAGCTCGGCTCGCTCGACCACGTGCTCGCATCGCCGTCGCTGGCCGCGTCGATCACGGGCGCGGGGGTGTGGAGCATCAACTCTCCGGAGTGGAGCGATCGCGGCTACGCGTTCGGTGCCACCGAGGCGGGCACGCCGTTCCGCTCCAGCGACCACGACCCGATCATCGTCGGCGTCTCCTCGGAGATCCCGCCGGTGAGCATCGACGTCGTCACGATCAACGACTTCCACGGTCGGATCGAAGCCGACGGTGCTGCCGCCGGTGCCGCAGTGGTCGCGGGCGCCGTCAAGCAGTTCCGTGAGGAGAACCCGAACACGATCTTCGCCGGAGCCGGCGACCTGATCGGCGCGTCGACGTTCACCTCGTTCATCAACGACGACAACCCGACGATCGACGCGCTCAACGCTGCCGGTCTCGACGTCAGCGCGGCGGGCAACCACGAGTTCGACCAGGGCTGGGAGGACCTGCGCGACCGTGTGCAGGACCGCGCGGACTGGGAGTACATCTCGTCGAACGTGTTCGTGACAGAGACCGGCGAGCCCGCGCTCGCCCCGGCCTGGGTCAAGGAACTCGACGGCGTGCGCGTCGGTTTCGTCGGGGCTGTCACGGAGGACCTCGACTCGCTCGTCTCCCCCGAGGGCATCGCCGATCTCGAGGTGCGCAGCATCGTCGACTCGGTGAACGCCGTGGCCGACGACCTGCGTGACGGGGATTCCTCCAACGGTGAGGCGGATGTCGTCATCCTCCTCGTCCACGAGGGCGCGTCCAGCGTCGAACTGTCGAGCATCACTCCGGATTCGCCCCTGGGCGAGATCGTCTACGGGGTCGATGAGGATGTCGACGCGATCGTGTCGGCGCACACCCACCTCGCGTACAACCACGTCATCGACGGTCGTCCCGTCGTCTCGGCCGGTCAGTACGGCGAGAACCTGGGGCTCATGAACCTCCAGGTCGACCCGAAGACGAAGGACCTGATCTCGATCACGAACGAGATCAAGCCCCTCACCGCCGCCGGCCAGCCGCTCTACCCAGCGGTTCCGGAGGTCGCCGACATCGTGGCGAAGGCGAAGGCCGAGGCAGATGTGCTCGGTGCGGTGAAGGTCGGAGACATCACGGCCGACTTCAACCGGGCTCGCCAGACGAACGGCTCGGAGAACCGCGGTGGCGAGTCCACCATCGGCAACTTCGTCGCCGACGTGCAGAAGTGGTCCACCGGTGCGGACATCGCGCTGATGAACCCGGGCGGCATCCGTGCGAACCTGACATACGCGTCGTCGAACGCGAGCGACCCGAATGGCAACGTCACCTACCGCGAGGCGGCGACGGTGCAGCCGTTCGCCAACACGCTGGTGACGTTGACGCTCACCGGTGTGCAGCTGAAGGGCGTCCTCGAGGAGCAGTGGCAGCCCGCAGGGTCGGCCCGTCCGTTCCTCAAGCTCGGCGTCTCGGAGGGGCTCGTCTACACGTACGACCCGGCCGCGGCCCAGGGCTCGCGCGTCACGTCGATCACCCTCAACGGAACCGCGATCGACCCGGCGGCGAACTACACGGTCGCAGCCAACTCGTTCCTCGCCGCGGGTGGAGACAACTTCTTCACCTTCAGGGAGGGGACGGGCAAGCGCGACACCGGCAAGATCGATCTGCAGTCGATGGTCGACTGGTTCGACGCGAACAAGACGGCGACGCCCGACCTCGCGCAGCGTGCGGTGGGTGTCTCGGTCAGCGCGCCGGATGCCGACGGCTACAGCGCCGGCGACCAGGTGACCGTCGCACTCTCGTCGCTGGCGTTCAGCGCGGGGGAGCAGGCGCCGGGTGAGGTGACTCTGTCGCTCGGCGGTGCTCAGCTCGCCTCGGGTGCAGTCGACCCGACCATCGTCGACACGACCGACGAGGTGGGGCGCGCGTCGCTCAGCTTCGCGGTTCCCTCGGGCGTCTTCGGAGAGCAGCTGCTCACCGTCGCCGTCGCAGGTACGGGGACGACCGTGCAGGTGCCGTTCACGATCGCGGGTGAGGAGCCGGTCGAGTTCGCCGGCTCCATCGACCTCGGATCCTCGAAGGTGGCCGCCGGCAAGAAGCTGAAGATCACCGGTGAGGGCTACGAGCCCGGCGAGACCGTGACCGTCGAGCTGCGACCGAAGAAGGGCTCGGCCGTCGAGGTCGGCACCGTCCAGGTCAGGGCCGATGGCACCTTCTCGACGTCCGTGACAGTGCCGAAGAGCACTCAGCCCGGCAAGTACACGGTCGCCGTGTCGCAGGCGGACGGCGACGAGGCGACAGCCACGGTCACCGTCAACCGTGCGGGCGGCATCATCGGCGGCATCATCGACTGGCTGTGGGATCTCATCAACGGCTGGTTCTGACCTCGACAGGCGGCATGCCCGCCTGACACACAAGAAGGCCGTCGGGAGCGATCCCGGCGGCCTTCGTCGTGCGTGGGCGCGGTCGCCGTTCAGGCGGAGATGACCTCGACCTCGGCCTGCGCGAGGGCGGTCGCGAACGCCGATTCCGGGGGAGTGTCCGTCACCAGGTAGTCCGCGCGGTCCAGAGTCGTCACCTGGGCGAACAGCCGCCGCCCGAACTTCGACGAGTCCGCGAGGATCGCGGTGCGATCCGCGCGCTGGATCATCTCGGCCATCATGTTCGCGTCGCCCATGTTCGACGTCGAGAAGCCGGCCTCGTCGATGGCGCCGACGGCGATCAGTGCCAGATCGCAACGGATGTCCACCTCGGGTCCCCCCGGGGTCATCATGAACGTGACGGGTCCGGTGGTGGCCTGGGTGATCGCTCGCACAGCGCCACCGAACACGTAGAGGTCGCGGAAGGCGGAAGGGGAGATCTCGGCAGGGATCCGCAGGTTGTTCGTCGCGATCGTGAGATCCCGATGGTTGCGGAGCGCCCGGGCGAGGGCCAGGGTGGTCGTGCCGGCGTTGAGCATCACGACTGCTCCATCGTCGATGAGTCCCGCGGCGAGGCGCGCGATCGTCTCCTTCTCCTCGGTCTGCATCCGCAGGCGGACGTCGAGCGCCCGGTCTTTCAGCTGCCCCTCCGCGCTGACAGCTCCTCCGTGTGTGCGGATGACGACGCCTTCACGGTCGAGCTGGTCGAGATCGCGGCGAATCGTGTCGATGGAGACGTGGAAATGTTCGGCGAGGCCGCCGACGGTCACCTCTCCCACCTGCTCGACATACGAGGCGAGATCCGCCTTCCGACCCGCCGGGAGGCGGCGCTTGGGCGACGGTGCGGTTGCTTCCATGCACCCATCTCTAGCACATACGAGCGAGAAATTCGGCAGAGTTCAGCAGAAAACTGCAGATTCGTTGCGGCGCGGATCGTGTCCGCAGCCCGCACCGTGACGGCGATTCGGGAACGAATCTGTGATTACATCCACCGAATAGTGCAAAGAAGTGCTTGACGTTCCGGCAAATGAACGCATAACATTGCTCAAAACCGCATGAACAAGCATCGAAGCGCGTGTGCGGCACGATCTCGAAGAGGAGAAGTGATGATCACAGTGGGACGAGGGCGACGCATTCTCAAGCTCGCCGGCGCCGCGACAGCAGCCGTGACAGTCCTGGCCGTGGCTGGGTGCGCGGCAGGCGACAGCGGAACCGACGGCGGGGATGGCGGAGACGTCACGATCGAATTCGCGCAGTGGTGGGAGCCGGAGCTCCCCGACGGCGAGTTCCGAGCGCTCATCGACGAGTTCGAAGACGCGAACCCCGGCATCACGGTCGAGCTCGTGAGCGGACCGTACGCATCGACCAAGGAGCAGCTCTTCGCCGGCGCGGCATCCGGCACCATGCCCGACGTCGTCGGCCTCGACGGCGCATGGGTCAACGACTTCGCGTCGCAGGGCGTCATCGCCGACCTGACCGCCCTCATGGAGGAGAACGACTACGACGACAGCGAGCTGGCGAGTCAGATCCAGGTCGACGGCAGCACCTACATGATCCCCGTCGTGAACTTCGTCTACCCGATGTTCACGAACGACACCCTGCTCGCCGACGCGGGCGTCACTGCTCCACCCACCACCCGTACGGAGTTCGCGGACGCAGCCTCGAAGGTCTCGGCCCTCGGTGGCGACGTCTCGGGTTGGGTCCTCCCGCTCTCGCTGGAGGCTCCGAACGGCGTGCAGAACGACGTCATGTCGTGGGTCTGGGCCTCTGGCGGCTCGATGCTCAAGGACGGCCAGCCCGATCTGACGAACGACGACGTGACCTCGGCGGTCGATTTCATCGGCGGCATGTGGGACGACGGCTCGATCGCCTCGGGCTCCTTCACGATGAAGGAGCAGGACAAGGTCGAGGAGTTCACGAACGGCCGTGTCGGCATGATGATCGACTCGCTGGCGCACATCAACCTGATCCGCGAGACCAACCCCGATCTGCAGTTCTCGATCTCGGCGCTTCCGGCTGAAGACGGATACGACGGCGAGCGGGGCATCCCGTACGCATCCTGGGGCATCGGCGTAGCCGAGAACTCGGAGCACAAGGACGCCGCGTTCAAGCTGGTCGAGTTCCTCATGAGCGAGCAGACCAACTCCGAGCTCTCGACGATGGCCAAGGCCTTCCCCGGCAACTCGAAGTCGGTCCCCGACTTCGTGAACGACGACGAGCTGTTCAAGCAGGCGTTCGACATCTACCAGGCGGGCTACCCGGCGAACGAGTTCACCGGACTCCCCGTCGCCGAAGAGCTGATGCGTCTGCTCGGTGAGCAGCTGCAGTCGGCCTTCGACGGGCAGCAGTCGATCGACGACGCGCTCAAGACCGCGCAAGGGGCCTGGGAAGCGGAGTTCTGATCCTCCGCCTCCCCACCTGAACGGGGTGCCGCATCGCGACGAGTCCGGTGCGGCACCCGACCAACCAAGGAGCACCGGTTCCCATGAGCCTGAAGATGTCAGACGACACCGAGGTGATCGTCACAGGGGTCGCGCTGTCGCGGCGACGCCGACAGCTGCGCAAGACCACGGAGTCGTACGGATTCCTCTCGCCGACGATCATCCTGCTGTTCGTGCTGATGATCATCCCGATCGTGATGGTGATCGGGTACTCGTTCCAGGACAACGTGATCCTGAACAAGTCGCCGGAGTTCGTCGGAGTCCAGAACTATGTCGAGATCCTCTCGGATCCCGGTTTCTGGAAGGCGACGGGCAACACCATCCTCTTCACGGTGGCGAGCGTCGCAGCGCACCTCGTACTGGGTCTCGCGTTCGCGATGATGCTCAACAGCCCCCTGCTCGGTCGGTTCTCGCGTTCGCTCTTCCGGGCTCTCTACGTCTTGCCGTGGCTCTTCACCGTCGCGGTGATCGCCGTGCTCTGGCGCATGCTCCTCGCGCCGAACGGCGTGGTCAACTTCCTGCTCAACACCGACATCGAGTGGCTCGCCTCTCCGCAGCTCGCGCTGGGCACCATCATCTTCATCAACATCTGGGCCGGCTACCCGTTCTTCATGGTGAGCCTGCTCGCGGGCCTCCAGGGAGTTCCGGCCGAACTGCACGAGGCTGCGACCGTCGACGGCGCGAACAGCGTGCAGCGGTTCTGGAACGTCACCATCCCGCAGCTGCGTCCCATCATCATCAGCCTGGTGCTGCTCGACCTGATCTGGACCTCGCAGCAGTTCGCCCTCATCTGGATGACCACGGGTGGCGGACCGATCGATGTCACAGAGGTGCTCAGCACCTTCACCTACAAGCTCGCCTTCGCCAAATACGACTTCTCGCTCGCGGCGACCTCCGCGGTCCTGGTCCTGCTGATGTCGATGGTGCTCGCCGTGTTCTACGTCCGTCACCAGAAAGCGAGGGACTGATCATGGCTCTCACCGCCCTCGCCCAGCGCCGTGTCGCCAAGACGGGCCTGACCATCGGTCTCATCATCGGCGCGGTCTTCGCCGCCGGTCCCGTGCTGTGGATGCTGTCGAGCTCGTTCAAGTCGAACACGCAGATCTTCGAGCTTCCCCCGCGGCTGATCACCGACACGTTCTCGTTCGACGCCTACATCGCGATCTTCACGAACCCCGAGACCATGCGGTTCTTCCTGAACAGCTACATCGTGGCGGGGTCGGTCACGATCCTCACCCTGCTGGTGGCGATCCAGGCGGCCTACGCGTTCAGCCGGTTCGAGTTCCGGGGCAAGCGCATCCTGAACGTGGTGATCGTCAGCGTGCAGGCCGTGCCTCCGATCACGCTGTTGATCCCGTACTTCGGACTCATGGTCGCGCTCGGGCTGTACAACTCGTACCTCGGCCTGATCCTCACCTACATGGTGTTCACGCTGCCCTACGCGATCATCATGATGACCGGCTACTTCAACACCCTGCCGAAGGAGCTCGACGAGGCCGTCCGTGTCGACGGCGCCGGGTCCATGACCGCCCTCTGGCGGATCCTGGTGCCGATCTCGGTTCCCGGCATCGTCTCAGTCGGCATCTACACGTTCATGATCGCGTGGAACGAGTACCTGTTCGCGCTGACGCTGACCCGCACCATCGACATGCGCACGGTTCCCATCGGCATCCAGCTGCTCATGGGCCAGCACTCATACGAGTGGAACCAGATCATGGCGATGAGCGTGCTCGGGTCCATCCCCGTGCTGATCCTCTTCCTCATCTTCCAGCGGTACTTCATCAGCGGTCTCACGGCGGGGTCCGTGAAGAGCTGACGTCGCGCCGACGGACAACCGACCACCACGAAACAGGAGAAAACACGTGCTCTACACCGGCAAATCCATCCTCGATGTCGCCAACGAGAACAACTTCGCCATCCCGGCGTTCAACATCAGCGACTGGGCGATGTTCAACGGGGTCATGGACATCAGCGAGCAGAAGGCCGCCCCGGTCATCATCGCGATCCACCCCGACGAGGTGTCTCACATCACCACCGATCTGATCGCGGCGATGCACTCCCGTGCGCACCGCTCGAGCGTGCCCGTCGCGATCCACTGGGACCATGGCGGCAGCTACGAGCAGATCATCACCGCGATCAAGGCCGGCTTCACCTCGGTCATGATCGACGCCTCGCTGCTGCCGTTCGACGAGAACGTGGCGCTGACCCGCAAGGTCGTCGATGCGGCTCATGCCGTGGGGATCCAGGTCGAAGGAGAGCTCGGCACGATCGGCGCCAACGACAGCTACGGCGAGTCGGGTGCCGCGGAAATCATCTACACGAACCCGGAAGACGCGGTGCGTTTCGTCGAGGAGACCGGCGTCGACAGCCTCGCCATAGCGATCGGCACCTCGCACGGCCTGTACCCGAGCGACAAGAACCCCGAGCTGCGTCACGATCTGCTCGAGGAGATCAAGGCCGCGGTCGGCATCCCCCTGGTGCTGCACGGCGGTTCCTCGAACCCGGATGCCGAGCTCCGCCGCGCCGTCGAGTTGGGCGTCAACAAGATCAACATCTCGAGCGACATCAAGGTCTCGTACCACAACCGCATGCGCGAGATCCTCGGCACCGATCAGCGTCTGCGCGAACCCAACGCGATCCAGCCGGCGGCCCTCGAGGCCATGAAGGCCACGGCTGCTGAGAAGATCGACCTGTTCGGCGCAGACGGCAAGGCGTCGCTGTACTGAACCTCGGACCTCGGAAGGATGATCGGCGACGTGGACAGAACGCTCGTACTCGGACTCGGCGGGACAGTCGACTACGAGCTCACCTGGGATTCGTCGGTGTTCGACAGGCTGGCGCACGCGCACGGTGTGCGCCGGCATGAACTGACGACCACGGCGCCGATCATCGACGAACGCTCGCTGCTGGTGGCGGTGCTCGCGTTCGTCGCCTCGGGAACCGGGGCGGAGCGGTTCGTCGCCTCGTCCGAGGTGATCGAGGCGTTCGTGTCGCACTTCGCGCACACGATCACGCTCGGAGGCACCGGGGTGCGAGCCGGTCTCGTGCTCGATGCCCTCGGCATCCCGAGCGTGCAGCACCTGGTGAGCATCGACGACAACGTGCGCCGGCTGCTTCCGGAGTCGATGTCGTACATCTGCTCGGCGACGGAGGACACCCTCGATCCGCACCTCATCGTGCAGTACCCGGTCGGCGCGCATGTGCGGCTCACAGACGGCGACGTCCTGTCGCCCGCACCCAACCGCCTGATCTTCGCGAACGACCCGCCGAATCGGCGCATGCTGCTGGCGCCCGACCTCGCCGACGCCCTCGCGGGTGCGGGGGTGTTCCTCGTCTCGGGGTTCAACACGATGCAGGATCATGATCTGCTCGAGCTCCGGCTCGCCGAGGTGCGAACGGCGATGCAGAGCCTGCCCGATGACTCTCTCGTCTACTACGAAGACGCGGGCTTCTACACGCGGAGCTTCGCCGAGACGGTCCGGGCTCGCCTGCTGCCGCAGATCGACGTCTACGGCATGAACGAAGACGAGCTGCAGGAGTACGTCGGCCGGTCGGTGAATCTGCTCGACCAGTCCGACGTCATCCGAGCCCTCCACGAAGCGCAGATGATCATCCCCGCGCGCGCCCTGGTCGTGCACACACGCTACTGGGCGATCGCCACAGGGCCGGATGCCGGTCGGCACCGTGCCGCGCTCGACAGCGCCGTGCGTGTCGCCGCCACCCGTTACCGCATCGGCGACCGGCTGACCGAGCGCGACGTCGAGGAGACCTCAGACCTGCCCCGCCACGGGGGAGGGCAGGCGCTCGTCGTCGCCGTCGAGGATGCGCTGCCCGATGCCGTGGGCGTCGCGGCGTTCTCGCTCGATGTCGCATCGCCGACCACGGTCGGCCTCGGAGACACGTTCGTCGGGGGATTCCTCGCCGGAGCCGTGCGATCGAGGGAGACCGAGTGAATCCGATCCTGCTGCCGTCGAACCGACCGGCCGAGCGCTTCTATCGCGGGGGAGCGCGCATCAGCGGCTTCCGGGGAGAGCGGGCCTCCGCACCCCGCGAACCCGAGGACTGGATCGCGTCGACGACCACGGTCAACGGCGAGGCGCTCGTCGGACTCACCAGACTCCCCGACGGACGGCTGCTGCGAGAGGCGGTCGCCGACGACCCGATCGCGTGGCTGGGTGAGCGCCACGTCGCCCGGTGGGGCGCCGACACGCGCCTGCTGGTCAAGCTCCTCGACGCGGGGCAACGCCTGCCGGTGCACGCGCACCCGCACGACGACTTCGCGGCGACGCACCTCGGCACCGCGCACGGCAAGGCGGAGGCCTGGTACATCCTGCAGGGCGGCACGGTGCACGTCGGACTGCGAGACGACGTCGCGGCCGACGTGCTGGCGGACCTCGTCGATCGGCAGGACTCGGCGGCGCTGCTCGACCTGCTGCACGCGGTGGACGTCCATCCCGGCGACGTCGTCTGGGTGCCCCCGGGTGAGCTGCACGCCATCGGCGCCGGCATCCTGCTGCTCGAACTGCAGCAGCCCGAGGATCTCTCGATCCTCCTCGAGTGGCACGACTACGCGATCGACGGAGCCGCGGTCGGTCACCTCGGACTCGGTTTCGAGGTCGCGCTCGCCGCGGTGAACCGCAGGGGGCGGTCGCGCAGCGACCTCGGAGAGCTCATCGGCCCCGCTCCGGCATCCGACTCGGTCTTCCCTCACCCCGCCGACGAGTACTTCCGTCTCGAGCGTGTCCCCGTCGACGGCCCGACCGTCATCGACCAGGGCTTCTCGGTCCTGATCGTGAGCGCGGGCGACGTCGTGATCGGCGGCGTCGAGCACCATACGGGGGCCACTCTCGTCGTTCCGCACGCGGCCGGAGCACTCGACGCGACCGGAGTCGGCGAACTGCTCGTGGCGCGCCCACCGACGCCCTGAGGCCGGAATCGACGCGGATTCCGCCCGGGTAGACTGGAGTCATGCCCGAACCGAAAGTCGCCAGCTTTCCGGCGATCCGTGGTGCGCTGAAGTTCTACCAGATCGCGTCGATCATCACCGGAGTCATGCTGCTCCTGCTGGTCGCCGAGATGGTGCTGAAGTACACGCCGATCCGACTCGAGCTCTTCGCAGGGGGATCCGGCGGTCTGCTGTGGTTCGCACCCGTGGTCGAGGGGCCCGAGGGCCTCGAATCGACCGGCGACGGACTCAACATCTCGCTCTCGATCCTCGTCGCGCACGGCTGGTTCTATGTCGTCTACCTCTTCGCGTGCTTCCGGATGTGGAGCCTCATGCGCTGGCCGTTCCTGCGCTTCATCCTGCTCGCGCTCGGCGGCGTGATCCCGCTGCTGTCGTTCTTCATGGAGGCCATCGTCGCTCGCGACGTCAAGGCCTACCTCGCTTCTAGGGAGGCCGCCTCGGCCCCCGCCCCTGCCACGGAAGGTGTCCGGTGACCGAACAGTCCGAGACCCAGCAGCGCCCCACGCTCGTCGTCGACTTCGGCGCGCAGTACGCGCAGCTGATCGCCCGTCGGGTGCGTGAGGCCGGCGTCTACAGCGAGATCGTGCCGCACACCGCCACGGCCGCCGAGATCGCTGAGAAGAACCCGGTCGCGATCATCCTCTCGGGTGGTCCGTCGTCGGTCTACGAGGAGGGCGCTCCGCGCCTCGACCCCGCGGTCTTCGAGCTCGGCGTGCCCACGCTCGGCATCTGCTACGGCTTCCAGTACATGGCGCAGACCCTCGGCGGCGAGGTCGCGAACACCGGCCTCCGCGAGTACGGCGCGACGGATGCCGTCGTCTCGGGTGACGGCGGCACGCTGCTCGGCGGCCAGCCGGCCGAGCAGAACGTGTGGATGAGCCACGGCGACCAGGTCGCCAAGGCACCGGAGGGCTTCGACGTGCTCGCCACGACCGATGCGACCAAGGTCGCGGCGTTCGCGAACGAGGAGCGCGGCTTCTACGGCGTGCAGTGGCACCCCGAGGTCAAGCACTCCGACCACGGCCAGCGCGTGATCGAGAACTTCCTGCACAAGGGCGCGGGTCTCGCATCCGACTGGAACAGCGGCAACGTGATCGCCGAGCAGGTCGAGCGCATCCGCGAGCAGGTGGGCGACGCCCGCGTCATCTCAGCGCTCTCCGGCGGCGTCGACTCGGCGGTCTCGACCGCCCTCGTGCACAAGGCGATCGGCGACCAGCTGACCGCGGTCTTCGTCGACCACGGCCTCCTGCGCAAGGGCGAGCGCGAGCAGGTCGAGAAGGACTACGTCGAGTCCACTGGCGTGCGTCTGATCACGGTCGATGCGGCAGATGTCTTCCTCGGTCACCTCGCGGGCGTCACCGACCCCGAGGAGAAGCGCAAGATCATCGGTCGCGAGTTCATCCGCGCCTTCGAGAAGGTGCAGCTCGACCTCGTCGCCGAGGCGAAGGCCTCGGGCGGCGCCCCGGTCAAGTTCCTCGTGCAGGGCACGCTGTACCCCGACGTCGTCGAGTCGGGTGGCGGTGCGGGCACGGCCAACATCAAGTCGCACCACAACGTCGGCGGGCTCCCCGACGACCTCGACTTCGAGCTCATCGAGCCGCTGCGGGCCCTGTTCAAGGACGAGGTGCGCGCGATCGGCCGCGAGCTCGGCATCCCCGAGGCGATCGTCGGCCGTCAGCCGTTCCCCGGACCCGGCCTGGGCATCCGCATCATCGGCGAGGTCACACAGGACCGCCTCGAGATCCTTCGCGAAGCCGACGCGATCGCGCGTGAGGAGCTCACCAAGGCCGGCCTCGACCAGGACATCTGGCAGTGCCCCGTCGTGCTGCTCGCCGATGTGCGCTCGGTGGGCGTGCAGGGCGACGGACGCACCTATGGCCACCCGATCGTGCTGCGCCCGGTGTCGAGCGAAGACGCCATGACGGCCGACTGGACGCGTCTGCCCTACGACGTGCTGTCGAAGATCTCGAACCGCATCACCAACGGCGTCCGCGACGTCAACCGCGTCGTGCTCGACGTGACGTCGAAGCCGCCGGGAACCATCGAGTGGGAGTGAGCTCTTCGCTCGCATGACCATGAACGGGCACGGACCATCGCGGTCCGTGCCCGTTCGCGGTATTTCGGGCAGGATGAGCGTATGACCAAGGCACGCACGAAGATCACGGTTATCGGTGCAGGCAGCGTGGGGGTGAGCGTGGCCTATGCCGCGTTGATCCGGGGGAGTGCGGCCGAAGTCGCGCTCTACGACATCGCGACGGACAAGGTCGACGCCGAGGTGCTCGACCTGGCGCACGGCACGCAGTTCACGTCGGCGGCGGTGAGCGGCGGTTCTGATCTCGCCGTCGTCGAGGGCAGCGACGTGATCGTGGTGACGGCGGGGGCGAAGCAGCAGCCCGGGCAGACCCGCATGGAGCTCTCGGGCATCAATGCGCGACTGCTCGAGACGCTGATGCCGCAGCTGGTCGAGCGCGCTCCGGACGCGGTGTTCATCATCGTCACGAACCCCGCCGACGTGATGACGGTCGTGGCGCAGCGCGTCTCGGGGCTCGAGCCCCACCGGGTGTTCGGCTCGGGCACGGTGCTCGACACCTCGCGTCTGCGCTGGCGTCTCGCGCATCGCGCGAATGTGAGCACCGCGAGCGTGCACGCCGACATCGTGGGGGAGCATGGCGACACCGAGTTCCCGCTGTGGTCGAACGCGACGATCGGGTCGGTGCCGATCCTGGACTGGCCCGCCGACGAGCCGTTCACCACCGAGGAGCTCGACCGCATCGCGATCGAGGTGCGCGACGCGGCGTATGCCGTCATCCGCGGCAAGGGGGCGACGAACCTCGCGATCGGCGTCAGCTGCGCCCGGATCGCCGAGGCCGTGCTGCACGACGAGCGTGCCGTTCTTCCGGTCGCGACGGTGCTCGACGGCGAGTACGGCATCCACGGAGTGGCTCTGTCGGTGCCGTCGGTCGTGGGCGCGGCGGGCGCGGTTCCGCTCGCGGAGACACCGATGAGCGACCACGAGGAAGCCCTTCTGCAGGCCTCGGCCGACGCGATCCGCGTGGCGGTCGAGGAACTCGGCTGATCGGCCTCGGGAGACTCTCGAAGTTTTTTCGGCACGATGTCGATCTGAGGCATCCCTGTTCGACGTCTTCAATGAGAGGGTCGACAGGCGGCCCCACCACCAAGGAGAACACCATGAAGTACATGCTGATCATGCGCTCGAACGACGAAGCGGTCGAGGCGTACAAGGAGATGCCGTTCGAGCAGATCATCGAGGCCATGGGCAAGTACAACGAGTCGATGATCAAGGCCGGCGTGCTGGCTGCAGGCGAGGGCCTGAGCGACGCCGCTGAGGGATTCGTCGTCGACTTCAGCGCCGAGACGCCGCTGATCACCGACGGGCCCTACGGAGAGACGAAGGAGCTGTTCAACGGCTTCTGGATCCTCGAGGTCTCGAGCCGTGAAGAGGCGGCGGAGTGGGCGAGCAGGGCGCCGCTCGGACCCGGGTCGTTCCTCGAGGTGCGACGCGTGACCGATGAGTCGGACTTCCCGGCCGACAACGAGTGGATCGAGAAGGAGAAGGGCTGGCGCGAAGAGGAAGAGGCGCGTCGCGCACAGCAGTGAGATGACCGACACACCGCACCGCGAGACGGCTCGCTCCGCACCTGATGAGGGTGCGCGGCGAGCCGTCGCCGCCGTGTGGCGCATCGAATCGGCGAAGATCGTCGCGACGCTCACGCGCGTGGTGGGCGACTTCGGCCTTGCAGAGGACCTCGCGCAGGAAGCCCTGCTGGATGCTCTGCAGCAGTGGCCCGTCGACGGTGTGCCTCGCAACGGGGCGGCCTGGCTCACGGCGGTCGCGAAGCGCAAGGCGATCGATGGCTGGCGCCGCCGCGAACGGCTGGACGACCGCATGGCCGTGCTCGCCCACGACCTCGAGCGGGAGCAGGCCGAGGCGGCGGACGCGCCCCCTTGGGACCCGGATGCCGTCGACGACGACGTGCTCCGGCTGATCTTCATCTCGTGCCACCCGGTGCTCTCGCGCGAAGCCCAGGTGGCGTTGACCCTGCGCGTCGTGGGCGGTCTGTCGAGCGAGGAGATCGCCCGGGCCTTCCTCGTGCCGACGGCGACCGTGCAGCAGCGCATCGTGCGGGCCAAGAAGACCCTCGCGGCGGCGAACGTCCCTTTCGAGATGCCGCCTCGCGAAGAGCACACGGCGCGACTGGGAGCGATCCTGGGCGTGCTGTATCTGATCTTCAACGAGGGCCATGCGGCCAGCAGCGGGCCCGACTGGATGCGCCCTGAGCTGAGTCTGGAGGCGATCCGACTCGCACGCGTGCTGGCGGCGCTGATGCCGCGGGAGCGGGACGCGCACAGCCTCGTCGCCCTCATGGAGCTGACCGCCGCACGCTTCCCCGCCCGGGTGGACGCGCACGGCGATCCCGTTCTTCTCGCCGATCAGGACCGTCGTCGCTGGGATCGCGGCCGCATCGCCCGCGGGCGTGCAGCCCTGGGGGCAGCGGACGCCCTCGGCGCGGGTCGTGGCCCGTACGGACTTCAGGCCGCCATCGCCGAATGCCATGCGGTCGCCGCGTCGATAGACGAGACCGACTGGGATCGCATCGTGGTGCTGTATGAGGCGCTCGGCCGCATCGCTCCGTCGCCCGTGGTCGAACTCAATCGTGCGGCGGCCGTCGCGATGGCGACGGGGCCGGCCTCTGCCCTGCAGATCATCGACCGTCTCGCATCTTCGGGCGCGCTCGCGGGGTACCACCTTCTTCCCGCCACGCGGGCCGAGCTGCTACTGCGGCTCGGGCGCGACGACGAGGCTCGCAGCGAATTCGCGGTGGCAGCGTCGCTCGCGGGCAACGATCGAGAGCGCGCACTGCTGCGGGCCAAGGCCGAAGGGCGCTGAGCACAGGCCCCATACGCAGAGAACCGCCCCCTTCGCCAGCGACGCTGGAGAAGAGGGCGGTTCCGGTACTGCGGTGTGTCAGCTGCGGGCCTTGCTGCCGCGGTTGACGACCAGGCCGTAGATCAGCAGCACGATGATCGAGCCGCCGATGGCGAGGAGCCAGGTGCCGAGGTCCCAGAACTCAGTCAGAGGACGGTTCAGGATCAGGCTTCCGAGCCAGCCGCCGAGGAAGGCGCCGACGACGCCGAGCAGCAGCGTGATGAGCCATCCGCCGCCCTGCTTTCCGGGCAGGATCAGCTTTGCGATTGCTCCGGCAATGAGGCCGAGAAGAAGGAATCCGAGAAAGCTCATGTTCAGCTCCTTTATTTCGTGAGCCCCGGGGTGCCAGGGCTCGTGTTACCCATAGTGCCCTCCCAGCTAATTATCAGCCAACCCCTTGCGCCATGGCCCCCAGGTATGCAATAAGGCCCGCCTCCCAGGGGGAGGCGGGCCTCACGGCGAAGCGATTCGCGTCAGTTGTTACCGCGGGCGATCGCGATGATGCGCAGGATCTCGACGTAGAGCCAGACGACCGTGACCATGATGCCGAAGGCGCCGAGCCAGCCGTACTTGCGGGGAGCGCCGTTGCGCACGCCCTGCTGGATCTGGTCGAAGTCGAGCACCAGCGAGTACGCGGCCATGATGACCACGAGAACGCCGATGATGAGACCCAGCGGGATGCCGAGGATCTCGACCTTGCTGAGCAGACCGAAGGCCGCTCCCTCGCCGAGGACGCCGGTCCAGGTGAGGACCACATTGAGCAGCGAGAAGACGAGGTAGCCGATTATGGCGATCATGAAGATCTTGGTGGCCTTCTTCGACGCACGGATCTTGCCGCTCGCGAAGAGCGCCAGAGTCACGCCGACCACCGAGACGGTGGCGAGGGTGGCCTGGAAGACGATGCCGGGGTACAGCACCTCGAAGAACGCCGAGATGCCACCGATGAAGAGACCCTCGAAGGCGGCGTACGCGAAGATCAGCGCGGGGCGCACCTTCTTGCGTGACGTGAACGAGATGACCATCGCGAGCACGAAGCCACCGAGTGCACCGACGATCCACGGCAGCATGTTCGGCTGGAACTGGTTGTAGGGGTTCTGCTCGGGTGCCGCGACGCCGCCGAGCGTCACGAACCAGCCGATGGCCGCGGTGACGAGAAGGATTCCGAAGAGTCCGGCGGTCTTCCAGACGGTGTCCTCGACGGACATGCGGTCGGTCTCGATGGCGCCGGCGGGCGGAGCGGCGTACATGCCCTCCAGCTGTGCGTTCGCAGCAGCGTCCATCGTGCCGTGCTGGAACGACGCGGCCTGTGCGCCCTGAGCGCCCTGCGGCGCACCCGGGTAGGTCGCGACGTTGCGCGGATCCTGCTGCTGGAACGCCGGGTTGTTGAAGGCGAAGTTGCTCATGTGGGCCTCACTCCAAAGTGGGTTGTAGGTCTCTTTCCTCAACGATAGCCGGAATGCCGGTTCATCAGGGTGTCCTACGCTGAGAGCGTGCCCAGGAAATCGCCTCTCGTGATCGGGCACCGCGGTGCGCCCGGTTACCGTCCCGAACACAGTCGCTCCTCCTACGAGCTCGCCCTCGCGATGGGGGTGGATGCGGTCGAACCCGATGTGGTGGCGACGAAGGACGGCGTGCTCGTCGTGCGGCATGAGAACGAGATCTCGGGTACGACGGATGTCTCCGAACATCCGGAGTTCGCCGAGCGCAAGACGACCAAGCGCATCGACGGCGAGGCGCTCACCGGCTGGTTCACCGAGGACTTCACGTGGGACGAGCTCGCGACGCTGCGCAGTCGCGAACGTCTCCCCGAGGTGCGAGCGTCGAGTGCGAGTTTCAACGGGTCGCAAGGGATCCTCCGTCTCATCGACGTGCTCGACATCGTGCGAGCGGGGTCTGTCGAGTACGGCCGTGAGATCGGCGTCGTGCTCGAGGTCAAGCACGCGACGTACTTCGCGAGCGTCGGCCTGGACCTCGCGCCGCTCATCGACCGTGATCTGCGCGCCGCGGGGTGGGCGAACGGAGAGCTGCCGCTGATCGTGGAGTCGTTCGAATCCACGGTGCTCGCGCAGCTCAAGGAACGCGGTGTCGCGGCATCCTACGTCTACCTGATCGAGGCCGCGGGGCGACCATACGACCTCTTCGTCGCACACGGGTCGAAGGGGCAGACGTACAAGGACGCCGTCACCGCCCAGGGCCTCGACGGGTGGGCGAGGCTTGTCGACGGCATCAGCGTCGACAAGCGGATGCTCCTCGCGCGGGGCAACACGATCGTCGAAGACGCCCATGCCAGGGGGCTCACGGTCTTCACGTGGACATGTCGGCCCGAGAACAGGTTTTTGGCGTCGGAGTTCCGTGCAGGTGGGGGCAAGAGCGCGTACGGCGACTACGAGGCCGAGTGGGGAGTCATCGCGCGCACCGGGGTCGACGGGGTGTTCGTCGACCATCCGGATCTCGGTGTCGGGTTCTTCCGAGACTGAGCGGCGTGCTCAGAGCGGGCCGAGCACGTCCGGCACCGCGCGATCGAGATGCAGTGCGCGCAGCGGGGCCAGTATCTCGCGCTCCTCGAATCGGAAGTGCGACTCCATGATCGCGGCGACACCGCCGAGGTGTCGTTCGATCGTCTCGGCCCTCTCGCCGTCCTCGACGGCGGTTCGCAGTGCGCCGAGCAGGTGCGCGAGCATCGAGTGATCCTGCATGAGCTTGTCGATCACGTCGCCGAGTTCGGGGTGCTCCGCACGCAGGGCCGGGAACAGGGCGCGGTCCTCGCTCAGATGGTGGCCGTCGAGCGCGGAGCAGAAGCCGATGCAGAAGAGGGCGAGATCGGAGGCGGCATCCGGGCGGTCGTCGCCCTCGTCGAGAGCCGCTCGCGTCGCCTCCAGGGCCGCTCGGAGTCGGGTGTGGGCCCGGCGCAGTTCCTCGTCCCAGGCGATCAGGCGGTCGGCATCCATTCCGGCCAGTCTAGGTCGGACGGTGCGATCCGTCAGAGGGTGCGGTCGAATGCGCCCTTGCGAGACACGATCTCCTTGCCGAGCGGCATCAGCGAGACGGGCACCATCTTGAAGTCGGCGATGCCCATCGGGATGCCGATGATCGTGACGCAGAGCAGCAGACCCGAGACGATGTGGCCGATCGCCAGCCACCAACCCGCGAGGATCACCCACAGCACGTTTCCGAGGAACGAGCCGACCCCCGAGGTCGGCTTGCTGACGATCTCGCGTCCGAACGGCCAGATCGCGTAGCGGGCGATGCGGAACGAGGCGATGGCCCAGGGGATCGTCACGATCGGGATGCACAGCAGGATGCCCGCCAGCATGTAGCCGAGGAAGAGACCGAATCCGGCGAAGATCAGCCAGATGATGTTGAGGATCGTTCGCACGTCTCGATCCTCGCACCGCAGCCTGAACATCTGCCGATTCGCTGTGTATCCGTTTCGGCCTCCCGTGATCCGGCGAGAACAGATGCAAGACTGCCCCGATGACCGGAATCATCGTCGACAGTGTCAGCAGATCGTTCGGGAGCGTGCAGGCGGTGCGCTCCGCGACATTGCGCGCCGAGCCAGGGCGGGTGACCGGACTCGTCGGCCCCAACGGTGCGGGCAAGACCACGCTGCTGCTGATGCTCGCGTCGCTCCTGGCTCCGGACGCGGGGACGATTCGCATCGCCGGAGTCGACCCGTCGGAGGACGCGCTCGCGGCGAGACGGCTGCTCGGGTGGATGCCGGACGCCCTCGGCGCGTGGCCGTCGCTGACCGCTCGCGAGACGATCACGACGACGGCACGGCTGTACGGCATCCCGGTGCCGGACGCAGCCGCCCGGGCGGCGCAGCTGCTCGAGCTCGTCGGTCTGCGAGATCTCGCCGATTCTCCGGCCAAAGTGCTGTCGCGCGGCCAGAAGCAGAAGCTCGGCCTCGCCCGCGCGCTCGTGCACGATCCGCAGGTGCTGCTGCTCGACGAGCCCGCATCGGGTCTCGATCCGGAGGCGCGCATCCAGCTGAGGACGCTGCTGCGGAGCTTCGCGGCCGAGGGACGCACGGTGCTGATCTCGAGTCACATCCTGTCGGAGCTCGAGGAGGTCGTCGACGACGCCGTGTTCCTCGTCGCGGGCTCGGTGGTCGATGCCGCGCCGGGGCAGTCGACGGGGCGTGCCTGGCGCGTCCGGCTGCTGGGGGCCGATGCCGCCCGTCAGAACGCGGACTCCTGGCAGGTGGCTCAGACCCTCGGACTGCCGATCGAGTCGCTCGGTGCCGATCGCGGGGGAGTGCTCGTCGGCTTCGACTCCGAGGAGGCGGCCGCACTGGGCCTGCGCTCCTTGGTGCAGGCGGGTCTCCAGATCTCGGAATTCGCCCCCGCGCAGAGCGCGCTCGAGCACACCTTCCTCACCCTGAACGACCCGGCTGCGGCCGCAGCGCGATCTGCGGCGCAGGCTCCTCCGACGGCGCCGCCCTCCCCGCCCGCAGCGACCGACAACGGGGAGGCAGGCGCATGAGCATCTCGAACATCCGCATCATCGCCCGTCTCGAACTGACGCAGAGACTCCGCAGCGTCGGCTGGTACGTGCTCCTCGGAATCTTCGGGGTGCTCCTTCTCGGCGTCACCGTGCTCGCATTCGTGGTCTACTCCTGGGCCGATTTCGTCGGCGCAGGCGTCTTCTCGATCGTCGTGAACATGGTGCTCCTGCTCGTCGTGCTCGTGTCGCCCACGCTCAGCGGCAACGCCATCAACGGGGATCGCGACGCCGCGACCCTGGCGGCCGTCCAGGTGACGGCCGCCTCGACCGGCGACATCATGCTCGGCAAGCTCGCCGCCGCGGTCGCGACGGGATTCGCGTTCCTGATCGTCGCGATTCCCTTCCTGGCGATCTCGCTGCTGGGCGGCGGAGCGAATGCCGTGGTGCTGCTCGTCTCGCTGCTGGTGCTCGTGGTGGAGATCATCGTCGTCGCGGCGATCGGTGTGGGGCTGAGCGGCCTGATCGCCCGCCCGCTGTTCTCCGTCGCGACGACGTACCTCGTCGTCGCCGGGCTCACGATCGGCACTCTGGTCGTGTTCGCGCTCGGCGGCCTGGCGGTGCGGACCGACGTCGAGCAGCAGAGCCGCCCGTACGACGCGAACGGCATCGTGGACTGCGATTCCTGGGAGACCTACACGCAGGAGGTTCCGCGCTTCGACTACGTCTGGTGGGTTCTCGCCGCGAACCCGTTCGTGGTCCTCGCCGACGCCACACCGACCGAGTTCAACGCCGACGGCTACCCCGTCGACATGTTCGGGCAGATCAAGCTCGGGGTCCGCACGGCCCAGCAGCCGCCGGTCGAGCAGAGCTGGGACGAGTGCTCCAACGAGGTGTTCGAGTATCCGACCCCCGAGAAGATCATCGCCAGCACGGTCCCGAGCTGGTTCGTGGGCCTCGGCGTGCAGATCCTCATCGCCGGTGGGCTCTTCGCCGGGGCGTGGTCGCGCACCCGGACGCCGGCCAAGCGGCTGCCTCCGGGAACGCGCATCGCCTGACCGGCGACCCGCTGCTCGGATGTGAACCGCCACCGCTCGTTCACCATCCGTGCACCTGCGGGTCGTCGGGCGGCCATGCGGCATCGCTGATGTGGAGTCATACCCGTCTGATTCCCCCAGGAGCCCCATGTCCCGCTTGAAATCCGCGGCTGCGGTCACGACGGTCTGCGCGCTCAGCGCTGCCGCTCTGCTCGCCGTGCCCCTCGCCGCCACCGGAGCCGAACTCGGCATCCGGATCAACGAAGTCGAATCCAGCGGGGGCGTTCCCGGAGACTGGATCGAGTTCGTCAACACCTCCGACGCCGTCGTCGATCTGAGCGGCTTCGTCGTGAAGGACGACGGCGACGACGAGTCGTATGTGTTCCCCGTCGGTTCCCTCGTCGAACCCGGCGCCCACCTCGTGCTCGATGAGGCAGCTGACGGCGTCGGCGGTTTCGCCTTCGGTCTCGGAAAGGACGACCAGGTCCGCCTGTTCGACCAGAGCGCGACCCTCGTCGACGAGACCGCCTGGACCGCTCACGCCGCTGTCACCTGGGGTGCCCGCGAGGTCGCGGGCACGGTCGAGTGGGCCGAGACCACCGAGTCCACGAAGGGCGCGGCCAACGTGTTCGCCCCGGACGCCCCTGTCGGCGGTTCGATCGTCATCAACGAGGTCGATTCGCAACCCGCAGACTGGGTCGAGTTCCACAACTCCGGAGACGCCGCGCTCGACATCTCCGGCTATGAGATCCGCGACAACTCGGACGACCACCGCTGGCAGTTCCTGCCGGGGACGCAGATCGCCGCCGGCGGATTCCTCGTGGTCGAGGAGGGCACGATCGGCCTCGTCGACGGCGCCGAGACCGCGTTCCGCGACCCGATCGGGATCGGCAGCGCCGACCGCATCCGACTGTTCGACGCCGTCGGCGCGCAGATCGACGACACTCTTCCGTGGGAGGGCCACGCGGCGATCGACGGCGACGCCGCTGCCGCGACTCTCGCACGCTGCCCTGACGGCGAGGGCGCCCTCGTGCTGGCCCACCCGACCATGGGCGGCGCGAACTCGTGCGTGATGCCCGATGTGGTCATCAACGAGATCGAGTCCAACGGCGACGCGACCGACTGGGTCGAGGTCGTGAACTCCGGCAGCACGGCGGTCGACCTCTCCGGCTGGACGCTCATGGACGGCGATCCGGTCGGCCACGCCGCGGAGACGACTCCGCTGCCTGCGGGAACCGTTCTCGAACCGGGCGCGTACTTCGTCTTCGACCAGCCCACGGACTTCGTCTTCGGCCTCGGCAACGGCGACACGGTCACCGTGCGCGACGCGAACCTCAACGTCGTCGACGAGCACGTGTACGACGCGCACGCGGCAGGCGTCCTCGCCCGCTGCGCAGACGGCAGCGGCGACTTCATCGACATCTCGGTCTCGACCAAGGGGCAGCGCAACGCGTGCGGCAACGCGGTGCGCATCAACGAGGTCGAGTCCGACGCCGGCTCGCCGGGTGACTGGGTCGAGCTCGTCAACCCGACGGCATCCGACCTCGATGTCTCCGGCATCGTCGTGAAGGACGACGACGACACGCACTCCTACGCGATCCCGGCCGGCACCACCATCAGCGCCGGCGGACACCTCGTCATCGAGGGTGCCGACCTCGGCTTCGGTCTGGGCGACGGCGACACCGTGCGCCTGTTCGACGGCGGTCTTCTCGTCGACTCGACCACCTGGGGTGCGGGGCACGCCGCGACCACCTGGGGCCGCTGCCCCGATGCGACCGGCGCATTCGCCGTCACCGCGGAGAGCACCAAGGGCCAGGCCAACACCTGTGCAGGAGAGATCGAGGTCTCTCCCTGGCCGGGTTCTGCCGAGGTCCGGGTGCTCGACACCGCGCCGACCTTCCTCGAGGACAGCTCGGGGCTCGACGTGCAGGAGACCGCCGACGGATCGTTCCTCTGGGCCGTCGACAACGGCGACGGACGCATCTGGAAGCTCGAGGCCCAAGCCGACGGCTCGTTCTCGCAGATCCCCGGCTGGGAATCGGGCAAGCGCGTGCGGTTCCAGAAGGATGCCTCGGACCCGGGCGCCGCAGGCCCCGACACCGAGGGCATCACCGTCGACGGCGACGGGGCGGTCTACGTCGCCTCGGAGCGCGACAACAGTGCCAAGGGCGTGAACCAGAACACCCTCCTCAAGGTCGATCCCGAGGCCTCTGCCGGCGATCTCGTCGCCGAGCAGGAGTGGGATCTGACCGCGCTGCTTCCTGCCGTGGGAGCGAACCTCGGCATGGAGGCGGTGCAGTGGGTGCCTGACAGCGCGCTCGCGGGCGCGCTCTTCGATGTCAACAGCGGCTCGGCCTACGACCCGGCGGACTACGCCGGCCACGGTGACGGTCTGTTCTTCGTAGCGGTCGAGGACAACGGCCACGTCTACGCGTTCGCGCTCGGCGCTGACGGCCAGGCGACTCTCGTCTCGGAGATCGCACCGGGGCTCGCCGGGGTCATGGCGCTCGACTACGACAGCGTGCTCGACGTGCTGTGGGCGGTCTGTGATGACGGCTGCCAGGGGCAGTCGGCGCAGATCACGCTGAACGGCACGGCCCAGCCCGGACTCGCGCACTTCGCGCGCCCCGCCGGCATGCCGGACATCAACAACGAGGGCTTCGCGACGGCTCCGGCCTCGCTGTCGGTCGACGGTGAGCGCCCGGTCTGGTGGTTCGCCGACGGCTTCGCCTCGGAGGCGCTGCGCGTCGGCACCCTCCCCGGGGTCACCGGCGAGAACCCCGGCGAGAACCCGGGAGAGGACCCGGGAGAAAACCCGGGAGCGAACCCCGGCGAGAATCCGGGAGAGGACCCGGGCGAGAACTCCGGCGACGTCAACCACGTCACCGACCCGAGCGGGCTCGCCGCAACCGGCGTCGAAGTCCCCGTCGCGATGATCTCGCTGGCGCTGATGCTCGTCGTCGCCGGCGCGCTGGTCGCCCGCCGACGTCGTCGTTCGGCCTGATACGACGCTCCTGCACGACGGACGGCCTGGTGCACGATGACTCGTGCGCCAGGCCGTCTTCGCGCGCACCGTCGGAGAGGGCGTTCCGCGCCTCGTCGTCCCTGCGGGGACTTCCACCCGACGGCAGTGTCGGTGGCGCGGCCTAGACTCATAGAGCCATGACCGAAGCCCCCCTCATCGTTCCCGGATCCGTCGGCCCCCGCTCCACGGGAGCGCAGGGACAGGACGACCTCCTCGCCGGCCTCAACCCGCAGCAGCTCGAGGCGGTGACCTATCGCGGACCCGCGCTGCTTATCGTCGCGGGAGCCGGTTCGGGCAAGACCAGCGTTCTCACCCGCCGTATCGCCTCGCTGCTGAGGGCGCGAGAGGCCTGGCCCAGCCAGATCCTCGCGATCACCTTCACCAACAAGGCGGCCGGTGAGATGCGCGAGCGCGTCGAGGCGATCGTCGGCGACGCCGCTCGGGGCATGTGGATCTCGACCTTCCACTCCGCCTGTGTGCGCATCCTCCGCCGAGAGGCCCAGCAGTTCGGGTTCACCAAGTCGTTCACGATCTACGACTCGGGCGACTCGCGCGCCCTCATCAAGCGTCTGGTCAAGCAGCACGAGGCCGACGCATACGGGCTCACCCCCGGAGCCGTGCAGTCGCGCATCTCGAAGCTCAAGAACGAGCTGTCGGACGCCGACGCCTATGCGCGTCAGGCGAACATGAGCGACCCGGCCGAGCGGATCTTCGTCGAGCTGTTCGCGGATTACCAGCGGCAGCTGCAGAAGGCGAACGCGTTCGACTTCGACGACCTGATCGGGCAGACCGTCCACCTGTTCCGTGCGTTCCCGCAGGTCGCCGACACCTACCGCCGTCGTTTCCGTCACGTGCTCGTCGACGAGTATCAGGACACGAACCACGCCCAGTACGCGCTCATCCACGAGCTGACGCGGCCCGTGACGGGCGAGAGCCCAGACCCGTATGCCTCCAACGGCATGATGATCTTCGAGCCCGAGACCACTCCCGAGCTCGAGGGCGCCTCGCTCACCGTGGTGGGCGACTCCGACCAGTCGATCTACGCCTTCCGCGGTGCCGACATCCGCAACATCAGCGAGTTCGAGCGCGATTTCCCCGGCGCCCGTGTCGTGCTGCTCGAGCAGAACTACCGCTCCACCCAGAACATCCTCTCCGCGGCGAACGCCGTGATCGGCAACAACTTCGACCGCAAGGACAAGAAGCTCTGGAGCGACAAGGGCGACGGCGACATGATCGTCGGCTTCACCGGGTATTCGCAACACGATGAGGCGCAGTTCGTGGCCGACGAGGTCGAGGTGCTGCACCGGGCCGGAATGCCGTACTCCGAGATGGCGGTCTTCTATCGCACGAACTCGCAGTCGCGCGCCCTGGAAGAGATCTTCATCCGCTCGGCCGTGCCCTACAAGATCATGGGCGGCACGAAGTTCTACGAGCGCGCCGAGATCAAGGACGCGCTCGCCTACCTGGTCGCCGTCGCGAACCCTGCCGACGAGATGGCGGTGCGACGTATCCTCAACAAGCCGCGCCGGGGCATCGGCGACGTCACCGAGACGGCGATCGCCCGCTTCGCCGAAGAGCATGACATCACCTTCCGCCAGGCGCTCTCGGTGCCGGATCAGCTGGGCTTCGGCCCGAAGATCCAGGCCGGCATCGCTCAGCTCGATGCCGTGCTGGCCGAAGCGACCGAGATCATGCTCCCCGCTTCCGGCGAGGTCCCCGCGCCCACCGCCGTCGCCGACGGGCTCAGCGTGCTGCTGTCGAAGAGCGGCTACCTCGATGCGCTGCGTGCGAGCCGCGACCCTCAGGACGAGGCCCGCGTCGAGAACCTCGACGAGTTCGTCGCCGTCGCTCGAGACTTCGCCCGCAACAACCCCGACGGGACGATCGTCGACTTCCTCACGGAGGTCGCCCTCGTCTCCGACGCCGACGACCTCGACGACGAGTCGGGCTCGGTGTCCCTGATGACGATGCACACCGCGAAGGGGCTCGAGTACGACGCGGTGTTCGTGACCGGCGTCGAAGAGGACCTCATCCCGCACCGCATCTCGGCCGGTGAGCCGGGGGGGCCGCAGGAGGAACGTCGACTCTTCTACGTCGGCATCACCCGCGCTCGCAAGCGTCTGCACCTGTCGCTGGCCATGACCAGGGCTCAGTTCGGAGAGGTCTCGGTCGCGATGCCCAGCCGATTCCTGCAGGAGATCCCCGCCGGGCTCATCGACTGGCGCCAGTCGCCGGGCGACGTCAACTCCCGCGGGGGCATGCAGTCCCGCGCGCTCAACGCACGCAGGGGAGGCGGATTCGGCGGCTCCGGTTCCGGCGACCGCTTCGGGGTGAAGCAGCTGCCAGCACGCGACTCGCTCAAGCCGCTGTCCACGGCGATGGACAAGTTCCCCAACCGGGTGACGGCGAAGATGCGCGACAACGGCGACCTCGAACTCGCCGCCGGTGACCGCATCCGCCACTCGGACTTCGGCGAGGGGCGAGTCGACGCGGTGACGGGCGAGGGGGCGAAGCGCATCGCTCACGTGCGTTTCGATTCCGCCGGCCAGAAGAAGCTGCTGATCAAGGTCGCGCCGATCGAGAAGATCTAGCCCTGTAGCGGGTTAGGCTGGCTGATATGGCCCTGTTCTCTCGCCGCAAGAAGTCCGCTGACGATGTCGTCGCCGACCACACCGAGACCGAGGAGTCTGTCGTCGACGCTCCGGAGGTCGCGGAGACACCCTCCGAAGCCGCCGAGGTCACGCCCACCATCGGGATCTCCGTGCAGGCGTTCCGCGGTGTCGGCGCGCAGGCCGGACCCGAGGTCGAGCTGCCCGATCCCGACGCGGCTCCCGCGGCATCCGCACCGACTGCGGTGCCTGCTCCCGCAGCGCCCGCTCCTGCGCCCGAGCCCGAGCGCAAGCTCCCGCTGGCACCTGCGCTGCCGCCCGAGCAGACCGAGACCGTCGCGGGCATGAAGGACAACGTCCTGCTGCGCGAATCGCTCAAGGAGGTCGAGCAGGGCGCGACGAACGAGCAGCTTCTCGGAGTTCTCCGCCAGGCGCTGCAGGGCCACATGTACATCCGGGTGAACGGCGATGCTCGGGCACAGATCAGTGAGGGCAAGCCCCTCGCGGTCGCCGTCGTGCGCGATGGTGAGCGCCAGTTCATGCTGGCGTTCAGCTCGGCTGCCGCCGTGCGAGACTCCGTGCAGCTCGAGAAGGACCCGACGGCGACATCGGCCGTCGCACAGCCGGTCACCTCGGTACTGCAGCAGGTGGTGTCCGGAGATTTCGCCGGCCTCATCGTCGACAACGCCTCGGCACCGCACCGCGTGGTGTTCCCGACCGAGCTGTTGCAGAAGGCTCTCGAGCAGGCGGATGTCGACATGACCGTCAAGTCGCTCATCGCCGCACCGCGCGAGCAGGACTCTGCCTCCAAGGTCGGCGAGGCGCTCGCGACCAAGCGCATGTGGGTGGCCGTCAACGAGGGCAACCCCGGCGGGCAGGTCGGCATCGCCGAAGCGCAGACGCCTGACGGCAAGCGTTTCCTCCAGCTGTTCTCGCACCCGCTCGAGGTGCTCGCGCTCGGGCGCGGCGATCGACCGCTGCCCTTCGAGCCGCTGCAGCTGGCGAAGATCCTGTCCAGCCACGTCGATATGGCCGGTGTCATCATCGACCCGGCCGGGCCCAGCATCGTGGTCGAGCGCGAGGCGCTCACCTCCGTGCTGATCCTGGCGATCGATATCGACGACTGACGGGCTTCCGCGCGTCGCACCTGCCCCCTAGGGTCGGAGCATGGCCTCAGAACGCGTGCCCCTGACCGTCATCGATCCTGATGGGGAGCGCGAGGTCGTGCTCTCCAGCCCGAACAGGGTGGTGTGGCCGAAGGACGGCATCACGAAGGCCGAGCTCGCGGAGTACTTCCAGCTCGTGAGTGCTCCGTTCCTCGAGGCGAACGGCAACCGTCCCGTCTCGCTCGAGCGCTTCCGCGACGGACTCGGCAGCGACGGCTTCTTCTCGAAGAACCCGCCCAAGGGCACGCCCGACTATGTCGACGATGTCACGGTGACCTACAACAGTGGGCGACGGCATCCGCAGATCGTGCTCAATCGACCGAGCGCCATCGTCTGGGCGGCGCAGATGAACACGATCGTGTTCCACCCGTGGGCGTCGCTCGCCTCCGACCCCGACAACCCGGTCGAGCTGCGGATCGACCTCGATCCGCAGCCGGGAACCGGGTTCGCCGACGCCGTTCCCGCCGCACACGCGCTGAGAGAGGTGCTCAGCGAGGTCGGTCTCGACGCGTTCGTGAAGACCAGCGGCAACCGCGGCCTGCATGTGTTCGCCCCGATCGAGCCGACGCACGAGTTCCTCGACGTGCGGCACGCCGTGATCGCGGCCGGCCGAGAGCTGGAGCGACGGATGCCCGAGCAGGTGACGATGAGCTGGTGGAAGGAGGAACGAGGGGAACGCGTCTTCATCGACTTCAACCAGGCCAACCGAGACCGCACGATGGCCGGTGCCTACAGCCCTCGCGCTCTTCCCGGAGCCACGGTCTCGACGCCGGTGCACTGGGATGAGCTCGACGGCCTCGACCCCGCCGCGTTCACCGTGCACAGCATCCCGAAACGACTCGATGAGATCGGTGACCCGTGGGCGGGCAAGCAGAGCAGCCCGGGCCGCATCGACACCCTGCTGGAGTGGTGGGAGCGCGACCTGGAGGCGGGGCTGGGCGAGCTGTCGTTCCCGCCCGAGTTCCCGAAGATGCCGGGGGAGCCGCCGCGTGTGCAGCCCAGCAAGAAGGTCGAGGCGAACTGGGACGCGAACGGCGACCCGATCGACGAATGACGCTCAGCCGATGACCTCGGCCAGGTCGTATCCGGCCACGGTCTCGAGCTGATCGTAGGTGCACGAACGGGCATCTCGATCGGGGCGCCAGCGCTCGAACTGCACGGTGTGCCGGAACCGCGAACCCTCGAGCTGGTCGTAGCGGACTTCGAGCACGAGCTCGGGTCGCAGCCGAACGAACGACACGTCCTTCGATCCGCTGAAGCGCGAGCGCTCGCCCTCTCCGGTGACGGCATCGCCTGCATCGTCGCGCTCCACCAGCGGAGCGAGCTCCTCGACGAGTTCCCTCCGACGCACATCGCTCCAAGCCGCCACGCCGCCGACCTGGCGCAGCATGCCGTCGGAATCGTAGAGGCCCACGAGCAGCGACCCGACCCCCGATCCGGATTTGTGCACACGATATCCGAGCGCGACCACGTCGGCCGTACGGGCGTGTTTGACCTTGACCAGGGTGCGCTTGCCCGGCGCGTACGGCTGATCGAGCGGCTTGGCGACCACTCCGTCGAGGCCTGCGCCTTCGAACTGCGCGAGCCAGCGCACGGCCGCATCACGATCGCGGGTGGTGCGGGTGATGTGCAACGGATGCTCGACCCCGGCCATCAGCGTCTCCAGGCGCTCGCGCCGCTCGGCGAACGGGGTGCTCGACAGGTCTTCATCGTCGACGGCCAGCAGGTCGAACGCGATGAACATCGCGGGCGTCTCTGCGGCCAGCCTGGCGACTCGCGAGGCCGCGGGATGGATGCGCTGGCTCAGCGCTTCCCAGTCGAGCCGCTGCGCGCCCTCAGGCCCCGTGGCGACGACGATCTCGCCGTCGAGCAGGCACGGGCCAGGGAGAAGCCGGGGGATCGCTTCGACGAGCTCGGGGAAGTACCTGGTCAGAGGCTTCGCTCCGCGCGAGCCGATCTCGACGGTCTCGCCGTCCCAGGCGATCAGCCCACGGAATCCGTCCCACTTGGGCTCGAACAGCAGTCCGCCGGTGGTCTTCGCGGGGTCCGGGACGGATGCCGCCGCCTTCGCCAGCATCGGAGAGGGGATCTCGTAGCGCATGGGTCCATCCTGGCGTCGCCGACGCTGTCGCAGAAGGGGGAGTTCGGGGATGTCAGCCGAAGAGGTCGCCGAGCGAGACGCGGGCGCCCGCATCCTTCAGCGCCGTTCGGGCAGCGTGCCACCCGGCCATGCCGTTGACCCCTGGACCCGGCGGGGTCGATGCCGAAGCGAGATACACGCCGCGCATCGGTGTGCGCCAGGGCGCCGTGCCGAGCATGGGTCTGCGCAGCGCCTGCGGGATGGTGAAGGCGCCGCCCAGGATGTCTCCGCCGATCTCCGACGGGTTGATCGCCTCGCGCGACGACGCGGGCACCGAGTGGTGGGCGAGGACGAGGTCGCGGAAGCCGGGCGCGAACCGTTCGACCTGACGGGTGACGAGCTCGGTGGCGTCGAGGTCGGAGCCCTGCGGCACATGGATGTACGCCCACAGCACCGCCTTGCCCTCGGGCGCCCGACTCGGATCGAAGACCGACGGCTGCACGGACAGCACGTAGGGGCGATCGCTGATGCGACCACGGGCGACGGCGTTCTCGCTCTCCCAGATCTCCGCGGCCGATCCTCCGATGTGCACGGTGGGCGACTGCCCGACCTCTGCGTTGGCCCACGGGATGGGCCCGTCGAGAGCGAAGTCGACCTTCGCCGCAGCCGGTCCGTAGCGATAGCTGCGGATCGCTCGCGCGTACGACGCGGGGATGTCGGGATGGGTGAGGGTGAGCCGGGGCGACGTGTTCAGCATCAGCAGATCGCCGCGGGCGGGGTCGCCCCAGTCGAGGGATGCCAGGTCGGTGATGTGGGCGCCTGTCTCGACGGATCCGCCATGGGCCTCGATGTCGGCGACCATGCTGTCGGCGATGTTCTGCGCACCGCCTCGCGGGTACATCCATCCCCCCGCGTGCGCCTGCGCGGCCAGCAGCAGTCCGGCGGCTGCGCCGGCGAGGGAGGGGAGGGGAGTGTTCGCATGCGCCAGGACGCCCGCCATCAGGCCGCCGGCCTCTTCGGTGCGGAAGGTGCGGCGGGCCAGGGGCGTGCCCTGATCGAGCATCCGCAGTGCGAACCGGAGAGCCGTGATCGGCTCGTGAGGAACTCGCAGCATCTGATTGCCGGTGAAGTCGACGACACCCTCGACATGTGTGCTGAGCGGGCGCAGAAGCGACAGCCAGGCGCGCTCGTCGGCACCGAGCGCCGCGGCGGTGCGCTCTATGTCGCGCCAGGCGATGCCGGCTCTGCCGCCGTCGAGCGGGTGCGCGTAGGAGATGTCGGGAAGAATCCATTCGACCCGTTCGGCGAGGCCGAACGCCTGGAAGAACGTCGACGACAGCGCGGCCGGATGAACCGCGGCGCAGACGTCGTGGCGGAAGCCGGAGAGGGTCGACTCGGCTGTGCGGACGCCGCCGCCGATGGTGTGCGCCGCCTCGAGGACGCGCACCTCGTAGCCCGCGCGGGCGAGGGTCACGGCCGCCGCCAGGCCGTTCGGTCCGGAGCCGATGATCGTCGCGCGTGCCATTCGGCCAGTCTTCCATGCCCGGGCGTGAGATCCTTGAGGAAATGAATGAAGTTCAGGGCCCGACCCCCACAGGCAACTCCCGTCCGTACCGAACCCTCGCGGAGGCGCTCCGAGCGCACCGCATCGCCGAAGAGAACCATGAGTTCATCGCGGCGATCACGGATGCCGTCGGCATCTCGTCCTACATCGACCGAGGCCGCTACATCGAGGCGATCCGCCGCGGCGAGGGCGCCTCGCTGCACATCGGCAAGACCTACACCAATGGCTTCGCCGAAGACGAGGTCGTCGTCGTCGGCTCCACGCCCCTGCGTCTGCGTCCGAGCGAAGGCCGTGCTCCGTACTTCTTCGTGACGCACCCGAGCGAGTTCCGTCCCATCGCTCCGGTCAAGGCGAAGCGCAGCACGACTCCTCGAGTCGCGGCGACGCCGAAGTCCGAGCGTGCGACGAAGACGAGCGAGCGCGACTACGGCGTGTGCGACGTCTGCTTCATGGTGAAGACGCCGGCCGGGGGTTGCGGCTGCGACTGACGCCCGCGATCACGGTGCCTCGAAGGGCACGCCGGTGAGCTTCTGCGACACGTCCCAGATCCTCCGGGCCGACTCATCGTCCCGCAGACGCGAATAGAGCTTCTGAGGTGCGGGCGGGCCGCCGAGGTGACCGATCCCCGACGGCCCGTAGAACCCTCCGCCGACGGCATCCGCTGAGGTCGCCGCGTAGACCGCAGGAAGTCCCGCGGACTCGGCCGTGCCGACGATCAGGCCTCGGCGCGAGAGCGCGTCGATGATGCGGCGCCCTGACGTCTGCGTCGCGCGGCCGAGATCCGGCTGCGCGGCCAGCAGGTTCGTCGGTGCGACCCCCGGATGCGAGAGCATGCTGGCGATGCCCCATCCCTCGGCCTCGCTGCGTCGCTGGAGCTCGAGCGCGAACATCCCGAACGCGATCTTGGACTGGCTGTACGCGCGCATCCCGTTGTACGAGCGCTCCCACTGCAGGTCGTCCCAGTTGATGCCTCCGCTGTCGGCCGCGATGCTGATCTGCGACACGACCCTGGCCGCGCCGGCCATGAGCAGGGGGAGCAGCCGTCCGACGAGCGCGAAGTGCCCCAGATGGTTGGCGCCGAACTGCAGCTCGAAGCCGTCCGCCGTGGTTCTGCGGTCAGGGGGCGTCATCACTCCGGCATTGTTGATGAGGATGCTGATCGGCTCTCCCTCATCTCGCAACGTGGCGGCGAGTGCGGCGACCGAGCCGAGCGACGAGAGATCGAGGTCCCGCAGCGAGATGCGCGCATTCGGAGCCGTCTCGCGGATCCGTGCGATCGCCACGTCGCCCTTGGCCCGGTTGCGGACGGGCATCACGACCTCCGCGCCTGCGGCGGCGAGACGGGTGGCGATTCCCATCCCGATTCCGTCGCTTGCTCCGGTGATCACTGCGCGCGCGCCGTGCAACGGCGGGATGGTCGGCTCTGCGTTCTTGCGTGGCATGTTCTCTCTTCTTCCTCGTCGGCTCCGATGCTCTCCCGTGTCCGCCGTGCGAACCAGGGATCGTCGATCCGTGGATCGCAAAGGGGCCGGCTGGTAGAACGGAGTCGACGGCGGGAGAAGCGCATGGCGGTGGACCGACGGGGGCTCGCGGAGTTCCTGAGAACGAGGCGCGAGGCGCTGCAACCCGAGGATGTCGGGCTCGCCCGCGGAGAGCGGCGACGCACCGACGGCCTGCGACGGGAGGAAGCCGCTTCGCTGTGCCACATGTCGACCGATTACTACGCGCGGCTCGAACAGGAACGCGGACCTCAGCCCTCCGACCAGATGGTGGCGGCGATCGCCCAGGGACTGCACCTCTCACTGGCAGAGCGAGACCATCTCTTCGCCCTCGCCGGTCACACGCCGCCGGCGCGGGGTGCCGAGAGCGACCATGTGAGCCCGGGGATGCTGCGGATCTTCGATCGACTGCACGACACTCCCGCCGAGGTGGTCACGGAACTCGGTGAGACTCTGCGTCAGAGCCCGTTGGGCAGCGCCCTGGTGGGGGATCTCGTCGGACTCCGCGGACCTTCGCGCAGCATCGGATATCGATGGTTCACCGACCCCTCCGCGCGGTCGATCTACGACCCGGAGGATCACCCGTTCCTCTCTCGGCTGTGGGTGTCGGGGCTGCGCGAGGTCGCCGCTCGTCGGGGCCCGGGATCTCGAGCGGCGCGTTATGTGGAGCTTCTGACCGATCGGAGCGAGGAGTTCCGACGCATCTGGAAGAAGCACGAGGTGGGTCTCCGCCCCGGCGCCACAAAGCGCTTCATGCACCCCGAGCTCGGGCGGCTGGAGCTCACGTGCCAGACGCTCGTCGATCCGGAGCAGTCGCACTCCCTGCTCGTCTACACCGCAGCGCCGCGTAGCGAGAGCCACGAGAAGCTGCGGCTTCTCTCGGTGATCGGTGGTCAGAGATTCGTCGGCGATCCTTCACCGACCACCTCGGGCGGGAAGTCCGAAGTCTGACTCCCGACAGGCGAGCACCGCGCCGGGTCAGGCGAAAGCGCTCATCCCGGTGATGTCACGGCCGAGCAGCAGCGCCTGCACGCTCTCGGTGCCCTCGTAGGTGTGGATCGCCTCGATGTCGGCCATGTGCTGCATCACGCCGTTCTCGAGCAGGATGCCGTTGCCGCCGAGCAGATCGCGGGCGATGGCGGCCACGCGCCGTGCTGCGCGCGTGTTGTGGAACTTCGCCAGTGACGCCTGCGTGGGCCGCAGCTCGCCGGCGGTCTCGAGGTCTGCGAGGCGTCGGCAGTAGAGCTGCATCGCGGTGAGGTCCTCGAGCATGTGGGTGAGGCGTTCCTGCACCATCTGGAACTTCGCCAGCGGCTTGCCGAACTGGATGCGCTGGGTCGAGTACGCGAGCGCGGCCTCGTAGCAGGCGGTCGCGTGACCGAGAGCCGACCAGGCGACGCCCGAACGGGTCGCGTAGAGCACGACCGACGCGTCTTTGAAGCTCTTCGTCCCCGGCAGCACGGAGTCGAGCGGCACGCGCACGTCGTCGAGCTCTATGTGCGCCTGGTGGATGGCTCGGAGCGATGCCTTGCCGCGGATCGGCGTCCCGGTGTATCCGGGGGTGTCCTGTTCGACGAGGAAGCACCGGACGGCGCCGTGCTCGGCCGCCGTCTCGTCATCGACGCGGGCCCACACGAACGTGATGCCGCCCGAGGCGCCGTTGCCGATCCACTTCTTCGCACCGCGGATGACCCATTCGTCGCCATCGCGGCGTGCGACGGTCTCGAGCGAGACGGAGTCCGACCCATGGTCGGGCTCGGTGAGCGCGAAGGAGCCGAAGACCGAGCCGTCGGCGAGGGCCGTCAGCCACTTCTGCTGCTGATCGGGCGAGCCGAAGAGTGCGAGAGTGCGCAGCGCGAGCCCGCCCTGCACCGCGAGCACGGTGCCGAGCGACCCGTCGCCGCGGGAGATCTCCATGTTCACGAGCCCGGCGGCGAGCGGGGAGAGGCGGGTGAGTGAAGGATGCTCGATGCCGTCGACGACCAGGTCCATCTCGCCCATGCGGCGAGCGGCGTCGAGCGGGTACTCGGCGCGGTCCCAGGCCTCCGCCATCTGCGGTCCGACCTCGTCGATGTACGCCTTGGCGCGATCCCAGGCCCGGCGATCGGCGTCGGGGATGTCGGCGAAGACGGCGTAGTAGTCGCTGTCCTGGCGTCCGGTGATGTCGTACGACGAGACGCGCTCGCCGGGGAGAGGGGAGGCTGCGGTGCTCATGGTGACTCCTTCGTGACACCAAGTATCGTACTCCTCGATACTCGGTTCCACGACTCCCTCGACGGGAGTCAGGCGGGTCAGTCGAGCTGCGTGCGCAGGCGCCGGGTGACCTCGGCGATGGGCATCGAACGGGGGAACACGGCGACGACGACATCGTCCGGCGCTTCGGTGACCGCCTCCGATGGCACGCCGTAACGGCGGCGGACGTCGGCGAGCGCCGTCTGCAACGTCGAGAGCGGCACCTTCTTCTTGCCGCGCAGCAGCTGCCGGAGCACATGGTTGTGCACCGCGGTGACGAGGGCGGAGAATCCGACGGCATCCAGAGGGTCGATGCCGGGAAGCGAGCTGCGCAGGTAGTCGTCGAACAGTCGCTCGTAGCGGAACACCGTGATGATCTCGCGTTCACGGAGCACCGGCACCTGACGCACGATCTGATAGCGCCGACGCGCGAGCTCCGGGTCGTGCGCGAAGTGGGCGAAGACCGATTCGGATGCTGCGCACACTGCGCCCCAGGGGTCGTCATGCCCCTCGGAGAGGAAGGTCCGCAGCTGCTCGAGCAGAACCTCGTGGTCGGCGAAGACGACGTCCTCCTTGCCGCCGAACTGGCGGAAGAACGTCGACCGTGAGACCCCTGCGGCCTTCGCGATCTGCTCGACGGAGGTCTGATCGAACCCCTGTGTTGCGAACAGTTCGAGCGCAGCGGCCACGACGCCGGTGCGCAGTTCTGCGGATTCATGCATGGGACGAGCCTAGACCTCGGCTTCACGCGGTGCAGACGCCGGAATACGCCGACCGCGGCGACGCGCTCTGTGCACTGTCGATAGCGTCGACTAACATGGGTCGCCGGAGGGTGGGGCGCGCTCGCGTCCCTGACGGAGGGGAAGATCATGGCAGCGCAGATCGGTGCTGACTTCGAGCAGATGCTCGAGAACATCCATACGCTCGTCAAGAGCATCGAAGCGGCCGGAGTGGGGTCGCGCGGAACGCAGATCGAAGGCCTGCGCACCAACACGACTGCGCCCTACATCGATTCCGCGTCCGACTATGCCGCCGGCCTCGAAGCGATGATCGCCGAGCTCAGCGTCAACACCGCCGCCTTCCGGGATGCGCTCAAAGCCGTCGTGGACCAGAAGCAGGAGTCAGAGCAGAACCTCTCCGCGTCTCTCGCTCAGATCGCGCAGGTCGTCGATGACCCGGCACTCACGCCGACCGCTCACCTGACCAGCACCGGTTCCGCTCCGGCGGAATCGGGTCCAGAGGCATCCTCGGGCACGACGGAGGACGACGGCACCGAGTCGGTCACATACTGATGAGTGTTCGTCGATGGGGTGCCGTCGCGATGGCACTCGCGATCGCAGCGGCAGCGGCCACAGCACCGAGCGCGGCTGCGGCGCAGGACTTCGCGGCCGACGGACCGCTCTGGTATCTGGACGCGATGAAGATCCAGGCGATCCACGACGCGGGGATCACCGGTGACGGCGTGACCGTCGCCGTTTTCGACGCCGCCCTCGACCCGGAGGTCTCCACGCTCGAGGGTGCGGACATCGAGGTGAGGCAAGCCGAGGGCTGTCCCGATCCGCTCTCGGGGAATCGCGACGACTTCGAGGGGCTGAAGCATGGGACGTCGGTGACGTCACTGATCGTCGGAAACGGCACATCGGACTCGGGTGCGGGTCCGGTCGGGATCGCTCCCGGCGTGCGGATCCTCTATTACGGCATCCTGCAGGACTCGTGCGAGGGAGACACGTTCCCTGCTGCCCTCGACGATGCCGTCGCCCAGGGCGCGGACATCGTCACCATGTCGGGTGGGTTGAATCGACTCGCAGATGAGCTTTCGCAGGATTCCGTCGACAGCGTCGCCGCCGCACTGCGCGAGGGCGTGCTCGTCGTAGCCGGACTGCCGAACCGCGACACCGTCTGGGAGTTCGTGACGACCACCGTCAACGGCGTCGTGAACGTCGCGTCCGTCGATGCGTCGGCGCAGGCGGCGACGCAGCTCGACGGTTCCGCAATGGTCAACGAGGACGTGGACATCGTCGCGCCGGGTATCGACGTCGCAGGCCTCGGCTTCGATCAGACGTGGGGGATGTCGGCGTGGTCAGGCAACTCGGCAGCCACTCCGATCGTCGCGAGCCTTCTTGCACTGGCGAAGCAGAAGTGGCCGGATGCCAGCGGGTCGCAGCTGCTGCAGTCGATGATCCGCAACACAGGCTCGACCCCGCATGAGCTGCAGTGGTCGGACACCTTCGGGCACGGGATCATCAATGCGACCCGTCTCGTGCAGGAGGATCCCACGCAGTATCCCGATGAGAACCCTCTCTTCAAGGACGACCAGTCGCCCTCGTTCGAGGAGGTGTTCTCGACGACCGACACCGAGCCGACCGGAGAGCCGAGTGCCGAAGACGGCTCGGGTCCCGGTGCGCTTCCGTGGATGCTGGGCGGCGGAGCGGTCATCGTGATCGCCGTCGCGGCGACTGCAATACTGATCGGCCGCAAGAAGAGTGGAGGACGCGCAGATGTATGACCCCAATGTGTGCACACCGACGATGTTCGAGGATGAGCTCCGGGCGCTGTCATCGATGAGCTCGTTCACGGACCCCGAGATGGAGTCCCGCCTGCAGGCGGTGGCGGAGCTGCGGAGAGCGATCCAGGCCGTGCGGGAGATCCCCGGTTGGACCGGCGACTCGGTGGGCGAGGCGCAGGTTCTCCTGGAGCGTATGGAGAAGAACGCGACCGCCATCGAGACGGCGTTGACGGACATGCGCTCCGGCCTCCGCAGGGCCGCGGACAGTGCGGCGGGCGCCGCATCCGCTGCGCTGCGGCGCCTGCCGTCAGCATCTGTGGACGGATTCATCGCGGATGCCCAACGCAATCTCGCCGGGATCACCGACGGATGGGGCGCCTTCGATACCGGCGAGGCTGTGGCGCGTGAAGAGGCGCGGCTCGCCGCAGAGCGGGAGGCCGCGGCGATCGAGGAGCTCAAGGCCATCCGCGGCTCGCTCACCGGAGAGGCGCGACAGAACTTCCACGACCCCGGCACAGTGACGGTCAACACCTCCTCTGTCCCCCTTCCCGTGATCGACGTGGACGGGATCGACTCCCGTGTTCCCTCGGTCGGCAGCAATGGGCCGTCGGCAGGTGGCGGCTCGCCGCAGGGCGGCACCGGCGGCGGCACGTGGACGGCGCAGCCTGGCGGCGGGTGGGTGCCCGGAGGCGACGGCGGCTCGGGCGTCGGCAATGGCGGCTCAGGCGGTGGCAACGGCGGATCGGTGGGCGACACCGACTTCGGCAACGGTGGCTCAGGCGGTGGCAACGGCGGGGGCGGCGTCGGCACCGGCGGCGACAACGGCTGGGGCACCGTCGACCCAGGCGGATCCGGAAGCGGCGCCGCAGGTGACCCCAGCGTGGACTCGCCGATCGGCGGCACCCTGCCCGGGTACCCCGGCGGTGGCGGTGCCAGTGGCAGCGGCGGTGGCGGAGGCCTGCTCACCGGGGGATCCGGTGGTTCGGGCACGCTCGGCGCAGCGGTCGTGGGTGGTGCGGGAGCTGCGGCCCTCCTGGGCACGCGCTCGGCGTCTCTCGGCGGCACGGGCGGCGCGAGCCTCTTCGGTGGGGGTGGAAGCGGCGCAGGAGCCGGTGCTGGTGCGGCCACTGCCGGACGTGGACTGCTCGGCATGAGTGGTGCGACCGGCCCCGGAGGCATCGGGGCGGCAGGATCCGCATCCGGTTCGGCATCCGGCTCTGCCGGCGGTTCGTCCGCCGGCGCGGGTGGTCGTTCGATGGCTCCCGGCATGATGGGCGGAGCAGGCGACGACGAGAAGCGGCGCGAACGCTCGGGTCTCGGCGGCCCGATCGCCCCCAAGCTCGAAGATGATGAGGAGACAGGGCCCCGCTCGCGTTCGGCCCAGGCCGGCAGTCGCGACACGCTCCGCTGAACCCGATCTCCATACCGGTATGCGCTCCCGGCGGCCTCTTGGCCGCCGGGAGCGTTCAGTTCGAGGTAGTAGGCTGGGCGACTGGTCGATGTCTCGACATCGAGAGAATTACCAGACAGCAGCCCAGTGAAGGAACCACAGTGGATCTGTACGAGTACCAGGCACGAGACGTTTTCGAAAAGTACGGAGTGCCGGTTCTCGCCGGCATCGTCGCCGACACCCCTGAGGAGGTGAAGGCAGCCGCTGAGAAGATCGGCGGAGTCGTCGTCGTCAAGGCCCAGGTGAAGACCGGTGGTCGTGGCAAGGCCGGCGGCGTCAAGGTCGCGAAGACCCCCGAAGAGGCATACGAGGCGGCCAAGGCCATCCTCGGACTCGACATCAAGGGCCACGTCGTCAAGCGCGTCATGGTCGCGCAGGGTGCGCGTATCGCCGAGGAGTTCTACTTCTCCGTGCTGCTCGACCGTGCCAACCGCTCCTACCTGAGCCTCTGCTCGGTCGAGGGCGGCATGGAGATCGAGGAGCTCGCGGTCGAGCGCCCCGAGGCGCTCGCACGCGTCGAGGTCAACCCGCTGACCGGCATCGACAAGGCGAAGGCCGTCGAGATCGCCCGTGCAGCCAACTTCCCCGAAGACCTCATCGAGAAGGTCTCCGATGTCTTCATCAAGCTCTTCGACGTCTACAAGGGCGAGGACGCGACTCTCGTCGAGGTCAACCCGCTGGTCCGCACCGAAGAGGGCGACATCATCGCTCTCGACGGCAAGGTCACACTCGATGACAACGCCTCCGAGATCCGTCACCCCGAGCACGAAGCGCTCGAAGACAAGGACGCAGCCGACCCGCTCGAGGCCAAGGCCAAGAAGAGCGGTCTGAACTACGTGAAGCTCGACGGCGAGGTCGGAATCATCGGCAACGGTGCAGGACTCGTCATGTCGACGCTCGACGTCGTCGCCTACGCCGGTGAGAACCACAACGGCGTCAAGCCCGCCAACTTCCTCGACATCGGCGGCGGCGCCTCGGCTGAGGTCATGGCCGCAGGCCTCGACGTCATCCTCGGCGACCCGCAGGTCAAGAGCGTGTTCGTGAACGTCTTCGGCGGCATCACGGCGTGCGACGCCGTGGCCAACGGCATCAAGGGCGCTCTCGAGACCCTCGGCAGCGCAGCCTCCAAGCCGCTCGTCGTGCGCCTCGACGGCAACCGCGTCGACGAGGGTCGCGCGATCCTCGCCGAGTACGCGCACCCGCTCGTCACGCTCGCCAGCACCATGGACGAGGGCGCCGACAAGGCCGCCGAACTCGCCAACGCCTGATCGCAGAGAGACACAAGGACTAAAGAAATGTCGATCTACCTCAACAAGGATTCCAAGGTCATCGTCCAGGGCATCACCGGAGGCGAGGGCACCAAGCACACGGCGCTCATGCTGAAGGCCGGCACCCAGGTCGTCGGTGGCGTGAACGCGCGCAAGGCCGGCACCACGGTCTCGCACACCGACAAGGACGGCAACGCCGTCGAGCTCCCCGTCTTCGCCTCCGTGGCCGAGGCCATGAAGGAGACCGGCGCCGACGTGTCGATCGCCTTCGTCCCCGGTGCCTTCACCAAGGACGCGATGATCGAGGCCATCGACGCCGAGATCCCGCTGCTCGTCGTCATCACCGAGGGTGTCCCCGTGGGCGACTCGGCCGAGGCCTGGGCCTACGCGCAGAGCAAGGGCAACACGACCCGCATCATCGGACCGAACTGCCCCGGCATCATCACCCCCGGTGAGGCGCTCGTCGGCATCACGCCCGCGAACATCACCGGCAAGGGCCCGATCGGCCTCGTGTCGAAGTCGGGCACCCTGACCTACCAGATGATGTTCGAGCTGCGCGACCTGGGCTTCTCGACCGCCATCGGCATCGGCGGCGACCCGGTCATCGGCACGACGCACATCGACGCGCTGGCCGCGTTCGAAGCAGACCCCGAGACCAAGGCGATCGTGATGATCGGCGAGATCGGCGGCGACGCTGAAGAGCGTGCGGCCGAGTACATTAAGGCGCATGTCACCAAGCCGGTCGTCGGCTACGTCGCAGGCTTCACGGCCCCCGAGGGCAAGACCATGGGCCACGCAGGCGCCATCGTCTCGGGCTCGGCAGGCACCGCTCAGGCGAAGAAGGAGGCCCTCGAGGCCGCCGGGGTCAAGGTCGGCAAGACACCGTCCGAGACCGCCGCTCTCATGCGTGAGATCGTCGAGTCGCTCTAAGAGCTATAATCGAGGAGAAGGCCCTGGACTCCACTCCGGGGCCTTCTTCTATGCCCGGACGGGGTCTCTGCCGAGCCGCTCCCAGATCGCCGCGACGTGCCGTGAATCGGTGCCGCAGCATCCTCCGATGACGCGCACCGACGGCATCCGCTCGAGGAGCTGAGCCATGCGGTCGGCCAGTTCGACGGGGTCGCCGTCGTCGAGGATCTCCGACTCGTCGAGCTCGGCGTGCGAGAGGCGTGAGGCGTTGGGGCGGATGCCGACGATACGTGGCGCGGTGTCGGCATCCAGAGCGCGCTCGAAGTGATCCGGGTGCGCGCAGTTGAGGGAGTAACCGTCGGGCGGATCCGACGCCTCCACCTCGGCGATCGTCTCCGCGAGTGTGCGGCCTGACGCGAGCAGTCCGTCGGTCTCGACGGTGAACGAGATCTCGACGGCGATGCCTGCCTCGCGGGCGGCGCGGACGATGCCCTGCGCCTCCGCCGCGTCGTTGAGCGTGTACGCGGCGATCACGTCTGCCCCCGCCTCGACGAGGGCGCGCACCTGGTCGCGGTGATAGCGATAGGCGTCATCCGGTCCGGTCACGGGATCCCACGCCCCCGGTCGGTAGCCGTCTCCTCGCGGGCCGAGCATGCCGACGATCTGCACCACAGGCAGGCCGGACTCGGCAGCGATCTGCTGCAGCAGCCGCACCGCATCGACATTGACCCGATGCATGGCGTCGGCGTCGTATCCGAGCCGGGCGCCCCAGTCCGAGCTCGCACGCCAGGTGGGGGTCTCGAGCCGCAGCGGGGCGCCGTGTGCTCGGGCGATCTCGACGTAGCCGCGGTAGTACTCGCCCAGAAGCCGGCGGCCGTCATCATCATCGAGGAGGACGAAGGCGGCGAAGTCCGGCAGATCGACGCCGTGATGGAAGATCAGATCAGTCTCCAGGCCGCCGTCTGTGACGTGACGGACCGGGACGACGGGTGCGGACATCGGTGCCTGCTCTCCTCGGGTCCTTCCGTTGTAGCACTGCGCACAGGGTGGCGCCACGGGGCCTGCACACGACAGAGGGGCGGATGCCGCAGCATCCGCCCCTCGTTGTTCCTGAGTCGCTCAGGCGACGCCGAACAGTGCCTCGATGGGTCCGCGGGCGAAGAACACGACGAAACCGGCGGCGACCACCCAGAGCAGTGGGCTGATCTTCCTGGCCTTTCCGGAGAACGCCTGCACGAGGACCCAGCTGACGAAGCCCGCGCCGATGCCGTTGGCGATCGAGTAGGTCAGCGGCATCACCGTGACCGTCAGGAACACCGGGAGCAGCACGCTGAACTCGGTCAGATCGATGTACTTGATCTGGGCCATCATCATGGCTCCGACGATCACCAGCGCTGCGGCGGCGATCTCGGTCGGCACGATCGACGTGAGCGGTGTGAGGAACATCGCCAGCAGGAACATGCCACCGGTGATCAGGTTCGCGAAGCCGGTGCGCGCGCCCTCGCCGATGCCCGCTCCGGACTCGATGAACACGGTGCTCGACGACGACGACGTGCCACCACCGACGATCGCGCCGACACCTTCGACGACCAACGCCGACTTGATGCGGGGGAAGTCGCCGTTCTCGTTCGCGAGACCGGCTTCCTTGGCGAGACCGGTCATGGTGCCCATGGCATCGAAGAAGTTCGAGAAGACCAGGGTGAAGACGATCATCACGATCGCGACGAGGCTGACCTTGCTGAAGTCGAAGCCGAAGTCGACCGCGCCGACCAGGCTCAGGTCGGGCAGGCCGAACGGCGAGCCGCTGAGCGTGGGGACCGTGAGGCCCCAGCCTCCGGCGTTGCCGTCTGCCGCGGCGCCGAGGTGCCAGATCGCCTCGACGATCACCGCGAGCACCGTGCCCGAGACGAGGCCGATGAGCAGCCCGCCCTTGACCTTGCGGGCGACCAGGATGCCGGTGACGATCAGCGTGACGATGAAGAGGACGGTCGGGACGGTCGCGACGGAGCCGCCGACTCCCAGACCGACCGGCGGGGATGCGCTGCCGGTGGCGGTCACGAAGCCCGAGTTGACGAAGCCGATGAAGGCGATGAACAGGCCGATTCCGACCGTGATCGCGATCTTGAGCTGGAACGGCACAGCGTCGAAGATCATCTTCCGAAGGCCCGTGGCAGCGAGGAGCACGATCACGAGACCGTTGATCATGACGAGCGCCATGGCCTCGGGCCAGGTGACCTGGCCGACGACCGAGAATGCGACGAAGGCGTTGATGCCGAGGCCGGCAGCGAAGCCGAAGGGCAGGCGGGTGATGAGACCGAACAGGATCGTCATCACGCCGGCGGTCAGCGCGGTCGCGGCGCCGACGGCGCTGAAGTCGAGGGTGTTGCCTGCGACATCGGCTGAGCCGGACAGGATGATCGGGTTGAGGATCACGATGTAGGCCATCGTGACGAAGGTCACCAGACCCCCTCGGATCTCGGTGCCGATCGTGGATCCGCGCTTGCTGATCTCGAAGAAGCGGTCCAGGGCGTTCGTGGGTTCGGCGGTTGAGCGGGTGGGGGACGGGGCAGTTGTCATCGGGAAACCTCCGCAGGAGACGATATCGTGTCGCGCGAGTCGCGCGCGCCCCCAGGCGACGACAGGGTTCTCGTCGTAGTCTCGATTCGATATGCAACGCCTCCTCGTCGCGCTCCTCGCCGCCTTCGATGCCGCTATCGCTGCGGCGGTCGGTCTCGTGGTTCTGCTGGCGCCGCTCACCCTGCTCTGGACGCTCTCGTTCGGAGTGACAGCCGACTGGGGAGCGCTCTGGCCGCTCACCGGCTCACTGTGGCAGTTCGGCCACGGCGTGCCGCTGAGCATCGACGTCTCGACCGAGGTGCTGCGCGCCACGGGCATCGCGCCCGACGCTGCCGCTTTCACGCTCTCGGTGACTCCGCTCGCGTTTCTCGTCTTCACTCTGCTGTTCGCGGCTCGCTCCGGCGCCCGTGCCGCCCGCGCGGGTGCGTGGCTGCTCGGTACGCTCTCCGGTTCCCTCGCGTTCGCGGCGATCGCGACCGGGGTCGCGCTGACCTCGCATCTCGCCGCGGTCGAGACGCCCGTCGCAGAGGGCATCCTGCTTCCGACCGCGGTCTATCTCGTGGGCGCCGCGTGCGGGGCCGTGCGCATCGCCTGGGAAGACGGCGACGGCGGCGTCCTCGACCGCATCCACGACGTCGTCGACTCCTGGGGCGATTGGGGACCGGTGCCGAGCGCAGCGGTCCGCGGGGCGGCCTTCGCCGTGGTGGGGGTCACCGCTGTCTCGGCGGTCGCCGTCGCCGTTCTCGTCGCGGCACGGGGCGGGGAGATGGTCGCGTTGTTCCAGGCAGCTCGCGTCGACGCGCTCGGCGCCGGAGTCATCACGCTCGGGCACCTCGCCTATCTGCCGACGATCATCGTCTGGGCTGCCTCCTGGCTCGCCGGCCCCGGATTCGCGGTGGGCGTCGGCACTGCGGTGTCTCCCGCGGGCACCCAGCTCGGGGTGGTCCCGGGAATCCCCGTGCTCGGTCTTCTTCCCGAGAGCACGTCGATCTGGATGCTCATCGTGATCATCCTCCCGATCGGAGCGGGAGCCTTCGCAGGATGGGCCGTCCGCTCGCGACTCGTGTGGGAGGGAACCCCTCTCGGAATGGCTCCTCGTGCGGTGATCGCCGCGGGCATCGGTGTGCTGACCGCCGCGGTCGCCGGGGTCGCCGCCCTGCTCGCCGGAGGATCGATGGGACCGGGGCGGCTCGCCGAAGCCGGACCGGCGGCGCTGCCCTTCGCCCTCGCCCTGGGCGGCGAGGTCCTGCTCGGTGCGGCGATCCTGCTCCTGTCGCCTCGGAATCGGGACGAGCTAGCAGAGGAGCGCACCGACCGGTGGGTCGCCGAGATGACGGCATCCGATTCCGCCTCGAGTGAGCCCGGCGATGGGATGGTTCGCTGGCCCGATGCAGCGTCCGACTACGACACCGCGCCGCTGGACGGCGCGGGGGGATTCCGGCTGCCCCAGCGCGACCCCGGGGACCCCGTCGGCTGACACGCGGGGTCAGGCCCCGGCGCCGGCCCCGATAGACTGGGCGCGTGCTCACGGTCGCCGTTCTCATCTCGGGCACCGGCTCGAACCTTCGCGCCCTCCTCGAGGCTGCTCGCCACCCCGATTTTCCTGCGCGGGTGGTGGTCGTCGGCGCCGACCGCGAAGCCGATGGCCTCGCCCACGCCGAGGAGTTCGGCATCCCGAGCTTCACGGTTCCCTGGCACGAGCACGAGTCTCGTGAGGCGTGGGGTGAAGAACTCGGCCGACAGCTCGCGGTCTGGAATGCAGACCTCGTCGTGCTCAGCGGCCTGATGCGCCTGCTTCCCGCTGCGCTCGTCGCGGACCTCGCGCCGCGGCTCATCAACACGCATCCCGCCTACCTGCCTGAGTTCCCCGGTGCACACGGAGTGCGCGATGCGCTCGCCGCGGGCGTCTCGGAGACCGGCGCGAGCGTGATCGTCGTCGACGACGGCGTCGACACCGGGCCGATCCTCGCCCAGGAGAGGGTGCCGGTCATCGAAGGCGACACCGAGCACAGCCTGCACGAGCGCATCAAGCCCGTCGAACGCCGACTGCTCATCGACGTGGTGCGCCGCATCGCGACCGGCGAGCTCTCGTTGACCTCCGCATCCTGACCCGATCCACGCACGCCCCCCTCGCACGAAGGAGCCCCTCATGGCCGGACCCCGCCACGATCATTCGCTGTACCGCGACCGCGACACCGTCCCGGTGCGCCGGGCGCTCGTCTCGGTGAGCGACAAGACCGATCTGCTCGTGCTCGCGGCGGCGCTCGCCGATGCGGGTGTGCAGATCGTCTCGACCGGCTCGACCGCCTCCACCATCCGCGAGGCCGGATTCGAGGTGACCGATGTCGCCGCCGTCACCGGCGTCGCCGAGATGCTCGACGGGCGCGTGAAGACGCTGCATCCCAAGATCCACGGCGGCCTGCTCGCGGACCTCCGCCTCGAGGATCACGAGCGTCAGCTCGCCGACCTCGACATCGCGCCGTTCGAGCTCGTCGTCGTGAACCTCTACCCCTTCGTCGAGACTGTCGCCTCGGGCGCCGAGGGCGACGACGTCGTCGAGCAGATCGACATCGGCGGGCCTGCCATGGTCCGCGCCGCGGCCAAGAACCACGCGAACGTCGCGATCGTCGTCTCACCGCAGTCGTACCCCGGCATCATCAGCGCCATCGAGAACGGCGGCACCACGCTGACGCAGCGCCGCGAGCTCGCGGCCCGCGCCTTCGCGCACACCGCCGCGTACGACACGGCGGTCGCCTCCTGGTTCGCCGAGGGCACGCTCGGGGAGGGCGAGGACCTGCCCACCCACCTCACGATCCAGGCCGAGCTTCTCAACACCCTGCGCTACGGCGAGAACTCGCACCAGCGCGGCGCGATCTACACGCGCGTCGGCGGCCACGGCATCGCGCAGGCGACGCAGCTGCAGGGCAAGGAGATGTCGTACAACAACTACGTCGATGCGGATGCCGCGCTGCGCGCCGCGTACGACATGGTGAAGCCGGCCGTCGCGATCATCAAGCACGCGAACCCGTGCGGCATCGCGACCACCGCGCCCAACGCCCTCGACCCGATCGCGAGCGCGCACATCCGTGCGCATGAGTGCGACCCCGTGTCGGCGTACGGCGGTGTGATCGCCGCGAACGGCACCGTGACGCTCAAGATGGCCGAGAACCTCAAGGACATCTTCACCGAGGTCATCGTCGCTCCGTCGTTCGAGCCCGCAGCGCTCGAGGTGTTCAAGGCGAAGAAGAACCTGCGTCTGCTGCAGCTTCCGCAGGACTGGCAGCAGGAGCGCATGGACGTGCGCCTGGTCTCGGGAGGGCTTCTGCTGCAGGACGCCGACCGCTTCCCCGACGACATCGTGTCGGTCGCGAAGAACTGGGAGCTCGTCTCGGGCGAGCGCCCCAGCGACGAGGAGATGGAGAACCTGATCTTCGCGTGGAAGGCGTGCCGTGCCGTGAAGTCGAACGCCATCGTCCTCGCGAAGGACAACGCCACGGTCGGCGTCGGCATGGGCCAGGTCAATCGTGTCGACTCGTGCCGGCTCGCCGTCGAGCGTGCCGGTGACCGGGCAGCGGGCTCGGTCGCCGCATCCGATGCGTTCTTCCCCTTCGCCGATGGCGCGCAGGTGCTCATCGACGCGGGCGTCACGGCGATCGTCCAGCCCGGCGGCTCGGTGCGAGACGAAGAGGTCGTCGACGCCGCACGCAAGGCCGGAGTCACGATGTTCTTCACCGGAGAGCGTCACTTCTTCCACTGAGGAGTCCGGCCCCAGGGTCGCAGCACCTCCGAGACCCCTCGCGTCGACGTCGGCGCGAGGGGTCTCGCGCTGTCTGCAGGGGGGGTGAGACCGATGTCCACAGTGATGTCCGATTTCCGCCAGTCAGCGTCGGAGGAGCATGACAGAGTGGAGCCATGAGCTTCCCCGTGACCGACTTCGACGAGCGATATCGCGCGATCAGCGCACGTGACACGCGCTTCGACGGTCAGTTCGTGACCGCCGTGAGCTCCACCGGCATCTACTGCCGGCCGAGCTGCCCCGCGCGCACACCCAAGCCGCAGAACGTCACCTTCTACCCGACCAGCGCGGCGGCTCACGAGGCGGGCTTCCGAGCGTGCAAACGATGCCTCCCCGAGGCGGCCCCCGGCTCGCCCGCGTGGGATCTGCGCAGCGACGTCGCCGCTCGGGCGATGCGTCTCATCGCCTCGGGCGTGGTCGAGCGCGAGGGGGTCTCCGGGCTCGCCGTGCGTCTCGGATACTCGACCCGGCACCTCACCCGGCTGCTCTCGACCGAGCTCGGTGCGGGTCCTCTCGCCCTCGCGCGGGCGCATCGGGCGCACACGGCGCGGATGCTGCTCGTCGGCACGGACATGCAGATCTCCGACGTCGCGTTCTCCGCGGGCTTCGCGAGCATCCGGCAGTGCAACGACACGATCCGCGAGGTGTTCGGCCTGACGCCGGGCGAGCTCAGGGCCCGTCGGAAGACGCCGGCGTCGGCTGCTCCCGGCGCGATCGACCTCGTCCTCCCGTATCGCGGTCCTCTCGATGCGGCCGGCGTCTTCCACTGGATGGCGGCCCGTGCGGTGTCGGGGGTCGAAGAGGCCACGGCCACGTCGTTCTCGCGTCATCTGCGCATGGCGGGCGGGCCCGCATGGTTCGAGGTGAGGCAGGATGCGACGGAGCGACTGCACCTGCGTGCCCGTGTCGCGCAGCTCGGCGACCTCGCTCCGCTGGTGTCGACCGTGCGACGGATCTTCGATCTCGACGCCGACCCTCTTGCCGTCGACGAGGCGCTGAGCGCGCATCCGGAGCTCGCTCCGCTCGTCGCGCGCACTCCCGGCATCCGTGTGCCCGGTTCGGCGGATCCGCATGAGATGCTGATCCGCGCGATGATCGGTCAGCAGATCACGGTCGTCGCCGCTCGCACTGCCCTGACGGCCCTGACCGAGGCGCTGGGGGAGCGCACGGAGCAGGGGCTTCTGTTCCCCACGATGTCGGCGATCGCCGAGCGAGGGGCCGAGGTGCTGCGCGGGCCGGGGGCTCGTATCAGGGCGATCGTCGGTGCTGCGGCAGCTCTCGCCGGCGGCTCGCTCTCGCTCACGGTCGGAGACGACGGCGTCGAGCAGCGAGCCGCCCTGCTCGCGATGCCGGGCATCGGTCCCTGGACGGCCGACTACGTGCGGATGCGTGTGCTCGGCGACCCCGACGTGCTTCTCCCCGGCGATGTCGCACTGCGCGCAGGGGCCGCCGCGTCCGGGCTTCCGGGCGATCCGCGGCCGCTCGTCGCGTGGGCGGAGCGCACCGCCCCGTGGCGCAGCTATCTCAGCGCACATCTCTGGCGCGCAGCACCGGCCCGCCCTGTGCGACGGACGCGCGCGTCCCAGACCACCACCCTTGTGAAGGAGACCCCATGAACGCCATGATCCAGACCATCGAGACCCCGGACGGGCCGTTCACCATCCTCGCCGACGAGCATCAGCGAGTGCTTTGCTCGGGATGGACTGCCGATCAGGCGACGATCGTCGCCCGCCTCTCGACCCAGGGTCGACCGACTCAGGTGCGCGAGCGCGACACGGATGCGGCAGCCGCGGCGCTCGCGTTCTACGCCGGAGACCTCTCGGCGATCGACGCGGTCGCGGTGAAGCAGACGGGCACGACGCTGCAGCTGGCCGGATGGTCGGCGCTGCGTGAGATCGAGCCGGGGGAGCCGCTGACCTACACCTCGTTCGCGGCGCGGCTCGGCAACCCTCGGGCGGTGCGGGCCGCTGCCTCGATCTGCGCGCGCAACGCTCCGGCGCTGTTCGTCCCGTGCCATCGCGTGCTGCGCTCCGACGGCACGCTCGGCGGGTTCGCGTGGGGACTCGACGTCAAAGCGAGTCTGTTGGAGAGGGAAGCCGCGCGGGGATGAGTCGCAGAATCGTCGGCCGGCGCTGAAGCGCTATCGCCCGTCACCAAGACGGGCATCCCGGCATGCGATGTCGCCAGAGGAAGACGACGTCGAGGAATCGGGAATCTCTCTTGCGCTCAGCTTGTTCACAGGAATAGGCTGGTGGGCTGTCGCACCGACCGGGACGACATCGCCGAGCCTGAGGAGGACACCATGACATCGATCGCCGCTGTGCAGATCGCCGCTCTCGGCTCGACCCCGGTGCGCCCGCTCCGCTAGAGCCACTTTCCGACACGCACGACCTCACCGGATGCCGGACTCCGAGAGTCCGTTGCTGCGTCCGCCCCCTTCAGCAACCGCTTCCCCATACGAAACTCGTCTGAGAGACATGTCTTCCTCGCCTTCATCGCAGAACGCCTCTTCCTCCTCGTCCCTCTCCACGCCGGCAGCCCTGTGGCGCCTGAAGCCCTTCGTGAAGCCCGTCATCTGGCGGCTCGCCGGAGGTGCCGCCAGCGCCCTCGTGGCCGCGGTCATCGCGCTGATGATTCCGATCGTGCTGGAGCAGATCATGCGCGGACCGGTGCAGACCGGCGCGCTCGACGCCATCGCCTGGGGTGCGCTCGCGGTCTTCGGTCTCGCCCTCGGTGAGGCGCTGATGGTGTGGCTGCGCCGCCAGTTCGTGCTCAACCCGGCGACGCAGGTCGAGTACAAGATGCGCACCGAGCTCTACTCGCGACTCCAGACGTTGCCGGTCTCGTTCCACGACCGCTGGCAGTCGGGGCAGCTGCTGAGCCGCATGATGCAGGACATCGGCCTGATCCGCCGGTGGCTGGCGTTCGGTCTCGTGCTGCTCGTGGTCAACGTGCTGACGATCATCATCGGCTCGGTGCTGCTGTTCCGCTGGCACTGGCTGCTGGGCGTCATCTTCATCGTCACCGCCATTCCGCTGTGGATCCGCGGCTACCTCTTCGAGAAGCGCTACGGCGCGCTCACGCGCCGCAGCCAGGACCAGGCCGGCGACCTCGCGACCAGCGTCGAGGAGAGTGTGCACGGCATCCGCGTGCTCAAGGCCTTCGGTCGCGGCAAGCACGCCCTCGGTCGCTTCAGTCGTCAGGCCGAGACGCTTCGCGAGACCGAGATGAGCAAGGCCGGCGCGATCGCGTCGATCTGGTTCTGGCTCGACCTCATGCCGCAGATCGCCTTCGGCCTCAGCCTGATGTCGGGCATCTGGCTCATCTCGCAGGGCGAGATCGATCAGGCGCAGCTGTTCGCGTTCTTCGCCATGGCCGTGGTGCTCCGCTGGCCCATCGAGTCGATCGGCTTCCTGTTCTCGTTCATGCTCGATGCGCGCACGGCGACCGACCGCGTGTTCGACATCTACTCCGAGACGAACTCCATCACCGACCCCGAGAACCCGGTGCACATCGCGGAACCCCGCGGCGAGCTGGCTTTCGAGGCGGCGCACTTCCGGTACCAGGACGCAGGAGAGCACGAACGCGACCTGCTCGACGGCATCGATCTCGTGCTGCGGCCGGGCGAGACCATGGCGCTCGTCGGACTGACCGGCAGCGGCAAGACCACGCTGACCACGCTGCCGACGCGTCTCTATGACGTCACCGGCGGGCGGGTCACGCTCGACGGCGTCGACGTGCGGGATCTGCCGCTCGCGGAGCTGCGCCAGCACATCGCGATGGCCTTCGAAGACGCCACGCTGTTCTCGGCGACCGTTCGTGAGAACGTGCTGCTGGGGCGCGCCGACCTCGACGTGCACAGCGAGGAGGGCGAGCGTGTGCTGCGCGAGGCTCTCGAGGTCGCCCAGGCGGCCTTCGTGGACTCGTTGCCCGAGGGCGTCGAGACCGTCATCGGCGAGGAGGGGCTGAGCCTCTCCGGTGGGCAGCGTCAGCGTCTGGCACTCGCCAGGGCCGTCGCCGCGAACCCGAAGGTGCTCGTGCTCGACGACCCGCTGTCCGCGCTCGACGTCGACACCGAGGCTCTCGTCGAAGAGGCGCTGCGGCACGTGCTGGCCGACACCACGGCGATGATCGTGGCGCACCGCCCCTCGACCGTGGCCCTCGCCGACCGCGTGGCGCTGCTCGAGGCCGGCCGCGTCACCGCCGTCGGAACCCACAGCGAACTGCTGAGGACGAGCCGTCACTACCGGCACGTCATCTCGAGCCTCGAGGCCGAGGAGGCGGCGCGTACGGGCGCCATCCCGATCATCCGCGACGAGCAGGCTGAGATCGACGCCACAGTTCAGGCCGGGCTCCGCGAGCATGCCGCCGACCAAGACATCATCACCGAGAAGGAGGTGCAGCGATGAGCACCGCGATCACCGGAACCCAGGACGAAGACCGCTCCAGCTACACCAAGGAGGAGAGCCGGGCCATCCGGCGTCGCTCGCTCCGACTGCTGGGCTCGCTCGTGCGTCCCCTCAAGGCGCAGATCGCGCTCGCGGCGATCGTGCTCGTGATCTCGACGGCGCTCCAGGTCGCCGGTCCGATCCTGATCAGCATCGGACTCGACCGGGCCCTGCCCGCCGTGCTCGAGCGCGCGGACTGGATGCCGACCTTCATGATCGGCGGGGTCTATCTCCTCGCCGGGGCGGTCGCGGCGGCGATGATCGCCTGGTACGTCATCATCGCGGCCAAGCTCACGCAGGCGGTGCTGCTGGACCTCCGCAAGCGGATCTTCCTGCACACTCAGCGCCTCAGCCTGGAGTTCCACGAGTCGTACACGTCCGGTCGCATCATCTCGCGCCAGACGAGCGATCTCGACTCGATCAAGGAGCTTCTCGACGGCGGACTGAACGAGCTCGTCTCCGGCGTGCTGTTCGGCCTGTTCACGTTCATCGCGCTGTGCGTGTGGGACTGGCAGTCCGGGCTCATCCTCGCGATCGGCGGCGTGCCGCTGTTCTTCCTGATGCGCTGGTTCTACTCGCGCTCTCAGCTCGTCTACCGCGAGTCGCGCGTGATCAGCGCGAAGGTGATCGTGCAGTTCGTCGAGACGATGACGGGCATCCGAGCGGTGAAGGCGTTCCGCAAGGAACCCCGCAACGATGTGGCGTTCCAGAAGATCGCGGGCGACTATCGGGACGTCAACCGACGCTCGATGCTGCTGTTCGGCACGTTCGAGCCCGGTCTGATGGGCGTCGCGGCTCTGGTGCTCGGCATCGTCGTGCTCTGGGGTGGCATCCGAGTGTCCGAGGGGGCGCTCACCGTCGGCGTGCTGCTGTCGGCTGTGCTGTACGTGCGCAACTTCTTCGCTCCGATGCAGGAGATCGCGATGTTCCTCAACTCCTACCAGTCCGCCACGGCGGCGCTGGAGAAGGTGTCCGGCGTGCTCGAGGAGGTGCCGACCGTTCCGGATCCCGAGAAGCCGGTCGACCTCTGGGAGTCGCGAGGACACATCGAGTTCGATGAGGTGACGTTCGGCTACAACGGTGAGAAGACGATCCTGCCGAACTTCTCGCTCGACATCCCCGCTGGGCAGACCATCGCTCTGGTGGGCACCACCGGAGCGGGGAAGTCCACGCTCGCGAAGCTGATCTCCCGGTTCTACGATCCGTCGATCGGAAAGGTGACGCTCGACGGAGTCGACCTGCGCAACCTGCACCCGAAGGATCTTCGCCGGGCCATCGTCATGGTGACGCAGGAGGCTTATCTCTTCAGCGGAACGGTCGCCGACAACATCGCTCTCGGAAAGCCCGACGCCTCGCTCGACGAGATCCGCGCGGCTGCCCGCGCGGTCGGGGCGGACGAGTTCATCTCGTCGCTGCCCGACGGGTACCGCACCGACGTCAACAAGCGCGGTGGTCGTGTGTCGGCAGGTCAGCGTCAGCTGATATCGTTCGCCCGAGCGTTCCTCGCCGACCCTGCGGTGCTGATCCTCGACGAGGCCACCGCGTCGCTCGACATCCCCTCGGAGCGTCTGATTCAGGACGCGCTGCAGACGCTGCTCAAGGACCGCACGGCGATCATCATCGCGCACCGTCTCTCGACGGTCGCGATCGCCGACCGGGTGCTGGTGATGGAGCACGGGAAGATCATCGAGGATGACACGCCGGAGGCACTCATCAGCGGCACGGGCAAGTTCGCGCAGCTCCACGCCGCCTGGCAGGAGACCTTGGTGTGAACGAGCCCGATTCCTGAACACCGGGGCCACGACCGATCATCGGTCGTGGCCTCGGTCGTACGCCGGGGAGACGGCGGAGCGGTGAGGCGTCGGCCTGGGTAGCATCGAAGTATGGATCCGTTGCTTCTCGCCGTCGAGTTGTGGTGGATCGCGCCCGTCGCGGCCGGCGGAGTCGCGGCCGGGGCGGTCGGGTTGCGTCGTCGCAGCACGAAGAGCGGCCGCCGGCTCGAGTACGACGCGGCCCGGCACGATCTCAAGGCCGCGCAGCAGACGGCGGTCGAACGACGGATGGCCGTGAAGTTGGCCAGGGCCGACGTCGCGCGCATCTCGGCCGAGCGCAGCGCGCGCCGAGCGACTCCCGAGCAGGTGGCCGGCGCCAAGCGGATGCTGCGCGCCAAGGAGAACGATGCCAAGGCTGCCGCCGCAGACGTGCGCGCCAAGCAGGTTCGGCTCAACGCCGCGCGCGCGGCGATCCCCGCAGCATCCGCCCCTCGCCCCCTGGAGCGTCTCCAGGCGCAGCATGAGGCGATCGTCGTGCGCTGGATGAACTATGAGACGGATGCCGGCCTGCAGATCGCGTACCCGGCGATGACCGACGTCAAGCAGCCCGCGACAGCGGCGTATCTCCGGGCGGCAGCGCATGCGGTCGAGATGCGCCGCGCCGCCACCGGACGGGTCAGCGCTGAGTACTTCGCCGCCTACCGCGATGCCGTCGCCGAACTCGAGCGCGCCTTCGAGGCCGCGGAGCATTCGGCGAGGGTTCAGGCGGGCGAGGCACCCCAGCCGTCGTCGGCCTGGCAGGACGCCGCGCAGGACATGATCAGCCGCTCCGCCGACGCGATCGATCGCGCAGCCGGCGCCGCGGCATCGGCACTCGCGGCCTGGAACGAGCGCAAGCGGCCAGGCAAGCAGTGACCGCCGCCTCCGAGGAGGAAAGGCGGCGGTCGGTGGTGCGCATCCGAAGGGTCAGGCCCCGATCGTGCGTGAGGCGATGAGCTCGCGATACCAGCGCCCCGAGTCCTTGACGGTGCGTTCGAGCGAGTCGAAGTCCACGCGCACGATGCCGAACCTCTTGGCGTAGCCGTACCCCCACTCGAAGTTGTCGAGCAGCGACCACACGAAGTAGCCCCGCAGGTCGACACCCCGCTCGATCGCACGGTGAGCGGCGGTGAAGTGACGTCGCAGGTAGTCCGTGCGCTCGGGATCGGGCACTGAGCCGTCGGCAGCGACCTCGTCATCGAACGCGGCGCCGTTCTCGGTGACCATCAGCGGCTGGGCGGGGAACTGCTCCGACAGTGAGACGAGCAGCTCTTCGAGTCCCTCCGGCGCGATGTTCCACCCCATCGCCGTGTAGGGCCCGGGCTGCTCGACGAACTCGACCAGCTGATCGCTGCCCGGCCACGCGGTGCCTCCGGCCGTGCCCTTGTGCCCGTCGTTCTGCTGCTTCTCCGAGACGCCGTCCCAGAGCCGCACCGTCGCGGTGGAGTAGTAGTTTACTCCGAGCACATCGATCGGCTGGTTGACGGTGGCGAGGTCGCCGTCGTGCACGAACGACCAGTCCGTGACCGAGGCCGTGTCCTCGAGGAGATCCGGGGGATACTCGCCGCGCAGCATCGGATGCGTGAACGCGCGGTTCGCCAGAGCGTCGATCCGGCGCATAGCCTCGTCTGCGCCGTCGCCCACGCCGCGCAGCACATGGAAGTTCAGTGTCACCGAGTAGTCGGGGTCGCCGGTCGACGTGGCGCGGAGCGCCTGGACCGCGCGCCCGTGCGCGAGGTTCAGGTGGTGCACGGCGGCCAGGGCGGAGACAGGCTCGTGGCGGCCCGGCGCGTGACCACCCTGCCCGTATCCCAGATAGGCCGAGCACCAGGGCTCGTTGAGCGTCGTCCAGGTGTGCACCCGGTCGCCGAGCGCCGCCCCCATGATCGACGCGTATCGCTCGAAGGCGTCGGTCGTCGACCGGGAGGTCCACCCGCCTGCGCCTTCGAGGTACTGGGGGAGGTCCCAGTGATAGAGGGTCGCCACCGGCTTGATGCCCCGCTCGAGCAGTCCGTCGACCAGACGAGAGTAGAAATCGATCCCCGCCTGGTTCACGGTGCCGTCCGCCGCGGGAACGATCCGCGGCCAGGCGATGGAGAATCGGTACGCCTGCAGTCCGAGATCCGACATCAGATCGAGGTCCTCATCGACGCGGTGGTAGTGGTCGCAGGCCACATCGCCGGTGTCGCCGTTCCACACCTTTCCCGGCGTCTTGCTGAACGTGTCCCAGATCGACGGCGTGCGCCCGTCTTCGGCGGCCGCCCCCTCGATCTGGTAGGAGGCGGTAGCCGATCCGAACGTGAAGCCCTCGGGCAGCACGAGTCCGGATCCGCGGTAGTCATCGGCAGGAGAGAGAGTCACCGGGTCACCTCAGTCAGGTCGGTTTCGTAGATCTTCTCATGGCCGTCCGGGCTCGTGACGGTCACGGACGCCGAGCCCGATCCGCCCGGGAACACCCGCAGTCGCAGGCCGTCGTGATAGTCGTAGTCGGGTCTGTCGGTGCGGGCACCCCAGGGGAGTGCCGTGCCTGGTCGCACGTACAGCGGAAGCGAGTCGAAGGAGTGGGTCTCTCGGTGCCAGCCCCCGCCCGAGACGGTTTCGCCGCTCAGCAGCGAGGTCCACTCGCCCTCCGGCAGATAGAACTCGACCGATCCGTCCTCGGAGAAGACGGGCGCCACGAGCAGGTCGGTGCCGAGCATGTACTGCCGGTCGAGGTAGCCGACGGCCGGGTCATCGGGGAACTCCAGCTGCATCGGCCGCATCACGGGCAGGCCCGTCCTCGATGCGATGATGCCCTGTTGATACAGGTAGGGCATCAGCTGCATCTTGAGGTGCGTGAATCGCCTCGTCACGTCGACGGCCTCCTCGTCGAATGCCCACGGCACCCGGTAGGAGCTCGATCCATGGAAGCGCGAGTGCGAGCCGAGCAGACCGAAGGCCGTCCAGCGTTTGAACACACCGGCATCCGGAGTGCCCTCGAATCCGCCGATGTCGTGGCTCCAGAAGGCGAAGCCGCTCAGTGCGAGCGAGAGCCCGCCGCGCAGGGTCTCGGCCATCGACGCGTAGGTCGACGTCGAGTCGCCGCCCCAGTGCACCGGCATGCTCTGCCCGCCGGCGGTCGCCGAGCGCGCGAACAGCACGGCGTCGTCTGCGCCTCGCGCTTCGACGAGCACATCGTGCACGGCTCGGTTGTAGAGATCGGTGTACAGGTTGTGCATGCGCTCGGGGTCGGAGCCGTCGGCCCAGACCACCTCGGTGGGGATGCGTTCGCCGAAGTCGGTCTTGAAGCAGTCCACGCCCTGTGCGATGAGCTCGCGGAGCTTCGCCTGGTACCAGGCGGTCGCATCCGGATTGGTGAAGTCGACGAGCCCCATTCCCGCCTGCCAGAGATCCCATTGCCAGACCGACCCGTCGGGGCGCATCACGAGGTAGCCCTGATCAGCCGCCTCACGGAAGAGGGGGGAGCGCTGCGCGATGTACGGGTTGATCCAGACGCAGACGCGCAGGTCCTTGTCGTGCAGTCGCGACAGCATGCCCTCGGGGTCGGGGAACACCCGGGAATCCCAGACGAAGTCGGTCCAGTTGAACTCGCGCATCCAGAAGCAGTCGAAGTGGAACACGGACACCGGCAGCTCACGCGCCGCCATCTCGTCGATGAACGAGTTGACGGTCTTCTCGTCGTAGTCGGTCGTGAAGCTCGTCGACAGCCAGAGCCCGTACGACCAGGCCGGCACCACGGGCGGTCGTCCGGTGAGAGCGGTGTAGCGTCCCAGGACATCCTTCGGCGTCGGACCAGCGATGACGAAGTACTCGAGCACCTCGCCGGAGACGGAGAACTGCACGCGCTCGACCGACTCCGATCCGATCTCGTACGACACGTGGCCCGGGTCGTTCACGAGCACGCCGTAGCCGCGATTCGAGAGATGGAACGGGATGCTCTTGTAGGCCTGCTCGCTGGAGGTGCCGCCGTCGGCGTTCCAGATGTCGACCGACTGGCCGTTCTTCACCAGCGGACCGAAGCGCTCGCCGAGACCGTAGATCAGCTCGCCGACTCCGAGGTCGAGCTGCTCGTGCACGAAGACGGATCCGTTCGGGGTCGAGCCGCCCTGTCGTGCATTGTCGACGATGCCGGCGTCGACCTGCGCGTCCGGGGCGAGTCGCACGTATCCCTGGGCCTTGTGCGCGCTTCCGGTCACGCGTCTCCCGTCGACCTCGAATGCGAGGTCCCAGGGCGCGCCCTTCGTGATCCGTGCGACGAGCGAACCGGCATCGAGAGCGCCACCCCCCTCGGTGAGGGACACGGATGCCGCTCCGGATCCTGCCCCGGGAAGACCGAAGCCGCCGTGCCAGCGGCCTCCTTCGTGGTGCGCGATGCGGACGCGCACCACCCCCTCGGCGGGCGATGAGAGCGTGGTCGTCAGCACCGGCCGGTTCAGGGTGTCGCCGCGCTTGGCGATCACCATGGTGGGTGCTGTGATGACGATGCCGCGTCCGTCGGGGGTGTCGTCGGTCTCGGCGATGTCATAGGCCTCCTGCGCGTACAGCGCGGTGACCCCAGGACGCAGTTGCCAGAACCCGTCGGTGAACTTCATTACTTGACTGCTCCTGCCGTGATGCCGCGTGTGAGGGTGCGCTGGAAGATGAGGAAGAAGATGAGCGTGGGGATGATGCCGAGGAGGGCGGAGGCGCTCGTGGTCGTGACGTCCATGAGCCGGTCGCCCTGCAGCACGCTGATCGCCACGGGGACCGTCTGATTCGCATTCGATGCGAGGAAGGTCAGCGGGATCAGGAACTCGTTCCACGTCCAGATGAAGAAGAAGATGAGCAGCACCGACAGGGTCGGGCGGCTGATCGGGAAGACGATCCGCCAGAGGATCTGCCAGCGATTCGCACCGTCGATGGATGCCGCTTCGAGGATCTCCTTGGGGAACGTGCCGTAGACGGACGACAGCAGGTATGTGCCGAAAGCCGCCTGGATGACCGTGAAGACGATGATCACCGACCACACGTTGTCGTACAGGCCGACGGACTTGAACATGTAGTACAGCGGGTAGAGCAGCGCCTCCTGCGGCAGCAGGTTGGCGAGCAGGAAGAGCAGCACGATCCAGCTGCGCCCGCGGACGCGGCCGATGCCGATCGCGAAGGCGTTGAGCATCGAGATCACGACGGCGAGCACCGAGACGATGCCGGCGATGAAGATCGAGTTCCACACCTTCTCGGGGAAGTTCACCCGCTCCCAGAATTTGATGATCCCGCCGAAGTCCAGCGTCTCGGGCAAGGCGAGCGGACCCGATGTGGCGTAGTCGACAGGGGACTTGAACGAGTTGACCAGCACGAGGTAGAACGGCGCGATGATGAGCAGTGCGCCGATCACGACGAGCGCGAGCATGAGCCAGTCGACGGGGCGCTTCCTGGTCATCCCGCCGCGAGGGCGTTTCTGGGAGGGCTTGCCGGTGACGATGGCGGTGGTGGCGTGCATCAGAGACCCGCCCTTTCCTTGCGCTCGAGCGAGTTCTGCACGCGGATGAAGATGATCGACACGATCACCACGACGATGGTCAGCACGGTGGCGATGGTCGCGCCGTAGCCGACGTTCCGCTTGGTGAAGAACTCCTGATAGGCGTAGTAGGCGGGCACCAGAGTGGCACCGGCGGGGCCGCCGCGCGTGATGATGTACACGGGGCCGAAGACTTTGAGGGCGGCGATCGTGCAGGTGAGCGTGACGACGAAGATCTCCGGGCGGATGATGCTCATCGTGATCGCGGTGAATCGCTGGAACCAGTTCGCGCCGTCGAGTTCGGCTGCTTCGTACAGCTCGGGATCGACGCGCTGGAGCGCCGCCATGAAGACGACGACCGGGTAGCCGAGCTGCACCCACACCATGACGACCATCAGCACGATGAGGGCTGACGGCATCTGGCCGAGCCAGTCGTAGGCGGGAATGCCGAACCAACCGAGGATCTGGTTGAGCGCGCCGTCGCCACCCGGCCGGACGATCCAGCCGATCACGATGCCGGCGACGGCGATGGGGAGGATCTGGGGGAGATAGTAGGTCGCGCGCAGGAAGCTGCCGACCTTGCCGCCGAACTTGCGTCCGACCACGTCGAAGAGCAGGGCTGCGACGATCAGGCCGACGATCGTCGGCACCACGACCATGGCGAGGATCATCCACACGGAGTTCGTGAACGAGGTCCAGAAGTCGCTGTCGGTGAGGATCTTCTGCCAGTTCTCGAGACCGATGAACTCGGGGGCGCGCACTCCCTTCCACTTGGTGAAGGTCAGGTAGACGTTCCAGATCAGCGGGACGATGACGACGACGAGCAGAAGCACGAAGCCGGGGAGCAGGTACAACCAGTACGCCCCGGTCCCGCCGCTGCGCTGCGGGATCGACGGCTCTTCGGGCGGCAGCTTCGTGCGGCCCTCGCGTCGGGTGACGAGTGACATGTTCATCTCCAGGAGGATGCGGGGGCGACGCCGTGCGGTCGTCGCCCCCGCGGGCGGATCAACGGAATTCGGACGTGCCCTCGTCATACTGCTCGCCGAGGTTCGTGTTGGTGGTCTCCGCATCCTGCGTGCCCGTGATCAGACCCTGGAGCTCCTGCACGATCACGTCGTAGAAGCCGGGAGCGGGCCAGTCCGGGTAGAACGAGAGCCCGTCGGCGTCGAGCACGCCGTTGAAGGTCTCGATGAGCGCCGCGCTCTTCTCGTCTGTGATGTCGGCGGTGTCGGCGGCGACCGGGAGGCCCCCGTTGTTGCCGATGATCGCCTGGATCTCGGGGCGCATCGTGATGTCGATGAACTCGTAGGCGAGCTCCTTGTTCGCGGCGTTCTCGGGGACGACCCAGAGGTTGCCGGACGAGCCGAGCGACAGGTCGGCGCCGGGGAACGCGGTCATCGTCCAGTCGAAGCCGGTCGCCTCCGACACGAAGCGACCGAACCACCAGGATCCCGATACGAAGATCGGCGAGGTGCCGTTGATGAACGAGACGCCGGCGTCCTCGGCCTTGACCGAGGAGACGTCCGAGGCGATGTAGCCCTTCTCGACGTAGTCCTTGAGCGTCTCGGACGCGGCAGTGACCTCCGGGCCCTGCCAGTCGACCTCGCCGTCGTACAGCTGGTAGGAGTCGACGAAGCCGCGATCGCCTTCGAGCAGCGCGAGCTGGTACCAGAGCTGTCCGAGGGGGTACTCGGCGCCGGCCTCGGCGAGCGGGGTGACGCCCTGCGCGACGAACGCGTCGAGGACGTCGACGAACTCCTCGTAGGTGGTGGGGATCTCGAGACCCGCCGCGGCGAAGGCATCCTGGTTGTAGTAGACGCCGACGAACTCGCCGTAGTTCGGGACGCCGAACCACGTGTCGCCGCCCATGACGCCGTCTTCGGAGTACTTCGCGGTGGTCTGCAGCGAGGGAGCGAGCTTCTCATCCCATCCGTACTCCTCGACCGCGTCGGAGATGTCCGTGATCAGTCCGGTGGAGGCCAGGAATCCCGCCGTCGCGTTGCCCTTGTTGAATTCCATGAGGTCGGGTGCCGCGTCGGTGTCGAGCACCTGGCTGGCCGTCTTCTGGATCTGCTCGAAGGACTTCTCCTCGAACTCGACGGTCGCTCCGGTCTCTTCTTCGAAGATCGCGATCGCCTCGGCCCAGGCCTTTCCCATGGCGCTGTCCGCACCCTCGTAATGCCAGAGCTTGAGGGTGTCTCCGTCGCCGCCCTCGTCTGCCGAACCGGCAGTGCAGCCGCTCAGTGCGATGCCTGTCGCGGTGAGCGCGGCGAGGGCCGCCAGCGTCTTCGTCCTGCGTGTGGTGCGTGCCATCGTCGGCACTCCTTTCTCAGTGGCCCTGGGGCCGGACACTTCAGTGGGTCGGGTGTTCAGTTGTGATGAGGCTGTCGTCGAAGCGTTTCGACAACAGCGATGCGGCTGCGTTCTCGGCGGGTGGTCACTCCCGGGCAGGGGCGACCGAGCCGGCGACGTGGTACTCGGGGGGGATGAGATGGATCTGGGCGGGCGTGCCCGGCTCTTCCAGGTGCCGCACGGCGAGATCGACGGCGAGCTCGCACGACTTCTGCGGCACGAGCGGGATCGTGTCGACGGGAACCGCGAGCGAGGACGTGTCGAACGATGCGGCGGCCGAGATCACCGACACGTCCTCGCCGACCGTCAGCCCGTGGGCTGCGATCGTCTCGAGGAGGATCTCGTGCACATCGCCGACGGCGTGCACGATGAACGCACGGACGCCGCGGCTCAATGCCATCTCGGCGGCGGCGCGCACAGCGGACGCGTCGGTCGTCGTGTCTCCGGTCGTCGCCCAGTCGAGGTCGACTCCCCGCTGGGCCGCTCGGTCCTGCACGCCGAGGAGCAGTCGTCGGGGGAAGTTCGACTTGCGGTACGAGACCTCGGTCTGTCCGAGCAGGGTGACGGAGGTGTGCCCGGCATCGGCCAGTCGGTCGACGGCGAGATGCCCTGTGCCTTCGAAGTCGAGGTCGACGCAGGTCAGACCGTCCGCGTCGTCCGGGATGCCGATGAAGACGGTCGGGGAACGCAGGGATCGGGCGATCTCCGCTCTCTCGTCGTCCGGCGCCACGTCGAGCACGAGGATGGCGTCGACGAGGTTGCTCGCGGCGACGCGGTTCATCCCCTCGGATGCCTGCTCGTCGGTCAGCAGCAGGATGTCGTAGCCGCGGCGGCGGGCGGCGACTGCTGCAGCGAGCACGAAGGCCATGTGCGTGGGGGCGTGGGTGTCGGCACGGAGAGGCTCGGTGAGTCCGAAGATCTGCGTGCGGCGGCCAGCCAGCATCCGTGCTCCGGCATCGGGCTCGTAGCCGAGCGTCTGGACCGCGTCCTCGATGCGCCGACGCGTCTTCTCCGAGACCGGGCGCTTGCCGCTGAGCGCGTAAGAGACCGTGCTGATCGACACTCCGGCGGCCTGGGCCACCTCGTGAATCGTCGTCATCAGGACTCCATCGTCGCTATCGGTTCATCGTCGAAGCGTTTCGCTTGCGCTTCCGAAAGTGATGATAGGCAGAGTTCGACGCCGCGCGCAACACTTTTGTGGTCATCCGCAACAAATTCGTGCTCGAGGCTGCGGGAGCGGTCCCATCACGTCACCTGACAGGGCGACGGGGCCTCGATGGGGGAGGGGATTCGAGACCCCGCCGCCGGTCTACGAAGTGACGCGGATCTGGGCGATGACCTCTGAGTACTCGGTCTCGCCGACCGGAGTGAACCCGACCCGCAGGAAGAACGCCTCCGGGCCGTCTTCTCCGGCCTCGTAGATGACGTTGACGTGGTCGAAGCCGCGGTTGCGGGCCTCCTCGAGCAGGCTCTCGACCGCGAAGCGGCCGACGCCCTTGCCCTGGCCTTCAGCGTCGACGTTGATGCGCCACAGCACCGAACGGAAATGCTCCTCCGGAGCCTCGGCGTCGAAGTTGGCGCTGACGAACCCGACGACCTGATCGTCTTCGAGGACGACCCGCTGCCAGGAGGTCTGCGGGTTGATGACCGTCGCCGCGATGCCGTAGGACACCGGAGCGAGGAACTGCTCCTGTCCGGGCTTCAGCGACAGGTTGTTCACGGCGACGATCGTCGCAGCTGAGAGTTCGACCATGCGCAGTTCGGACATAGTCACAGGCTAGCCCCTCGCGGGGGTGCCCGCGCAGAAACCTCGACTTTCGTCAGGGGTGCGCACGCGCAGAATGCCGGAAGTCGATGTCGGCGCCTCCTCGCGGCGAACGTGCGCCGGGAGCGCCTCAGGTATCTTGGTATCGAGACAAATATGCCCTCGCGAACGGAGAACCTCCTGGTGACCGACGACGCCATCATCTACACCTACACGGACGAGGCACCGGCTCTCGCCACAGCCTCCTTCCTGCCGATCATCAAGGCCTTCACGGGGCAGGCGGGCATCGAGGTCGAGACCCGCGACATCTCGCTCGGCGGACGCATCCTCGCCGCATTCCCGCAGAAGCTCGCTCCCGAGCAGCAGGTGGGCGACTCGCTCGCCGAGCTCGGCGGACTCGCGACGCTCCCCGAGGCGAACATCATCAAGCTCCCGAACATCTCGGCCTCGATCCCGCAGCTCAAGGGCGCGATCGCCGAGCTGCAGTCGCAGGGATACGACATCCCCGACTTCCCGGACGAGCCGACCTCCCTCGAGGAGAAGGACGTCCGCGCTCGCTACGACCGCATCAAGGGCTCCGCGGTCAACCCCGTGCTGCGCGAGGGCAACAGCGACCGCCGAGCGCCTCTGGCAGTCAAGAACTACGCCAAGAAGCACCCGCACCGCAACAAGCCGTTCGCGGAGGGCTCGAAGACCCGCGTCGCGACGCTCGGTCACGACGACTTCAAGCACAACGAACGCTCCTGGGTCGCCGCACACGACGACGTCCTGAGCTTCCGCCACACCGCCGCTGACGGCACCGTGACGATTCTGAAGGAGGGGCTGAAGGTCCTTCCGCGCGAGATCATCGACGCCACGTTCCTCTCGGCCGCGCACCTCGACGCCTTCCTCGCCGAGACGATGGAGACGGCGAAGAACGACGACATCCTCTACTCGGTGCACCTCAAGGCCACGATGATGAAGGTCAGCGACCCGATCATCTTCGGGCATGTCGTGAGGGTGTTCTTCAAGGATGTGTTCGCTCAGTACGGTGACAAGCTCGCTGAGGCGGGCCTCAACCCGAACGACGGTCTCGGGTCGATCCTCTCGGGTCTCGGCGGCATCGCCGGCGGCGAGGAGATCGCCGCAGCCTTCGACCGCGCGCTCGCCGAGGGCCCGCGCGTCTCGTACGTGAACTCCGACAAGGGCATCACGAACCTGCACGTGCCCAGCGACGTGATCGTCGACGCCTCCATGCCCGCGCTCGTCCGCAACGGCGGCAAGCTGTGGGGCGAGGATGGCGGCGAGGCCGACACCCTCGCGGTCATCCCGGACTCCTCGTACGCGAGCGTCTACCAGGCCGTCATCGACGATGTGATCGCGAACGGCCCGCTCGACCCCGCCACGATCGGCACCGTGCCGAACGTGGGGCTCATGGCCCAGGCGGCCGAGGAGTACGGCAGCCACGACAAGACCTTCGAGATCGCCGCTCCCGGCACCGTCCAGGTCCTCGACAGCGAGGGCACCGTGCTGATCGAGCACGAGGTCGGCGCCGGCGACATCTGGCGCGCGACGCAGACCAAGCACATTCCGGTCATGGACTGGGTCAAGCTCGCCGTCACGCGCGCTCGCGCCTCGGGAGCGCCCGCGGTGTTCTGGCTGGACGCCAACCGCTCGCACGACGCGCAGATCATCGCCAAGGTGCATCAGGGTCTCGCGACGCTCGACACCAAGGGGCTCACGATCACGATCCTCGCCCCCGAAGAGGCCACCCGCTACACGCTCGCGCGCATGCGTCACGGCCTCGACACCATCTCGGTGACGGGCAACGTGCTGCGTGACTACCTCACCGACCTGTTCCCGATCCTCGAGGTCGGCACCAGCGCCAAGATGCTGTCGATCGTTCCGCTGCTCGCGGGCGGCGGACTCTTCGAGACCGGCGCCGGTGGCTCTGCGCCCAAGCACGTGCAGCAGCTCGTGGAGGAGAACTACCTGCGCTGGGATTCCCTGGGCGAGTTCTTCGCGCTGGCCGCATCGCTCGAGCACTTCGCAGACCGCACGGGCAACGAGAAGGCCCGCGTCCTCGCTGAGACGCTGGATGCCGCGACCGGAACCTTCCTCGAAGAAGACCGCTCTCCCGGTCGCGCTCTCGGCACGATCGACAACCGCGGAAGCCACTTCTACCTGGGGCTCTACTGGGCGCAGGAGCTCGCGGCGCAGACGAAGGACCCCGAGCTCGCGGCGTCGTTCGCGCCGATCGCCGCCACGCTCGCGGAGAACGAGGAGAAGATCGTCTCCGAGCTCAACGCCGTGCAGGGCAAGTCCGTCGAGATCGGCGGCTACTACCGCCCCGACGACGCACTGGTCGAGGCCGTCATGCGCCCGTCCACGACGCTGAACGGCATCGTCGACGCACTGAGCTGACACGGACAGACGAAGGAGGGGCCGGATGCACGTGCATCCGGCCCCTCCTTCGTCGTTCTCCGCGACACGCAAGGCCGCGGCCTTTCTGAGCCGGGCGATACGCCAGGCCGCGGCCTTCAGGGCCGACTGGTCGCCAGCTCTGTCGGGAGCGAGGCTCAGTAGTGGACCGACACCTCGAGGCCGACCGGCGACCACTCGTAGACGTACTTGGCGACGTCGATCGGCATGTTCACGCAGCCGTGGCTGCGCGGGTTGCCGAAGTCGTTGTGCCAGTAGGTGCCGTGGAAGCCCTCGTCGCCGTTGAAGTACGTGACCCAGGGGACGTTCGGCGTCTCGGTGATCGACCCGTCCGGCTCGCGGCTCTTCATCGTCTGCTCGCGCACATGCGCGTAGACCCGGAAGTTGCCGGTGTCGGTGGGCGTCGCGCTCTTGCCCGACGAGATCGCCCAGGAACGGACGACGGCGCCGTTCTCGATGAGAGTCGCCGTCTGAGAGCTCAGGTCCACGTCGATCTTGCGGACCAGGTTGACCGATTCGAACGGGGTCTCGGTCACCTCGATGGGGAAGACGCCCTCGCCGGCCTCCAGCTTCGCCGCGACGTCTGATGCGAGGCTCGAGGTGTCGCCGATCGTGCGGCCGTTGGCGCCTTCGGCGACGGTGCGGAGGATCTCGCCCCCGGAGTCGACGATGTTCGTCGCGTTGACGGGTTCCCGGTTGACGGCTGCGGGAAGGGCGTCGATCGTCGCTTGGATCGCGGCTTCATCTGCGACGACGCTCAGCTCGCCCTCGTCATCGACGACCGAGATCCAGGTCGAGGCGGTCGCCGGGTCGACGGGGACCGTGCGCTCTTCGCCGATGTAGAAGCCGATCGAACCCAGCATCGTGTTCAGTGAGGTGGCAACGGTCGTGGCGTCCTCGTCGGTGACGGCGGGGGCAGCTTCGGCCGGGGCGCCGGAGAACTCGAGGCTCTTCCCGCCGTCCGCGATCGTCGCGACGATCGCGGCGGTGAGGCCGTCGACGTCGACGCCCGTGCCCGGTGCCGAAGGCGTGATCGCATAGCCTCCGCCCGCGGCGTCGAAGACGACGCCGGCATCGACCGGGTCTTCGAAGCTTGAGGGCACTGCCTCGCGCAGCGCGGATTCCGCGGTGGCGGGGTCGAGAGTGATGTCCCCGGCGACGGGATCGCCCATCCATGCGGTGACGTTCCAGAGCGGACGCTCCGCGAAGGCCGCGTCGGCGAGCGCGGTCGCATCGATCGCGGCACCGAGATCGGCTCCTGTCAGGACGATGTCGTCACCGGCTCCGGTGAGAGTGACCTCGGTCTCGGCGACGTGAGCCTGGATGGTCTCTGCGGCGGCTCCCGGAGTGAGCCAGCCGACGGGGATTCCGGCGACAGTCGTGCCCGGGGCGATCAAGATCATCGATGCGGCGCCTGCGCCGAGGGCCAGGGCTCCCACGCCGAGGCCGATCCACAGGCCGAGACGCTTCTTCTTGGGAGCGGGCTCGTTCGGTGCCCAGGCGAGCTCTCGGTCGCCGCTGCTCGGCGGCTGGGAGTCGGTGGGAGCATTGCCGGAGTCGCCGGGCGCGCCGTTCTGCAGCTGGTCACCGGAGGCGGTCGCCTCGGTCAGCTTCTCGGTCTTCGCATCCTGCGCTGAGATCAGATCGGTCACGAACATCACCCCCCGGTTTCTCGCGTGTCCTTACCGATATGCTACGCGATCGCGTATAACGGGGAGGCAACGGTCCGTGGACCTGTGGAGATCCCTCTCGCGTCAGTCGGTGACGACCGCGAGGCCGTCGATCTCGACGAGCATCTCCTCGCGCGGGAGACCGGTGAAGACGGTGGTGCGCGACGGCAGGACGCCGCTGGTCGTGTGCGCGGTCACGAAGGCGCCGTACGCATCGTTCATGATCGCGAAGTCCTCGCGCTTGGTCAGGTAGACGCGCAGCATCACGACATCGTCGAACGTCGCGCCCGAGGCCTCGACGATCGCCTTGACGTTCTCGAGGGTGCGTGTGGTCTGAGCCGCGACATCACCCGGGAAGAGATACTCGTTCGTCTGGGGATCGACGGGACCCTGACCGGAGACCTGCACGATCGGGCCCTTGCGGATGCCCTGCGAGAAGGTGTGGGCGGGGGCGGGGGCGGCGTCGGTCGACACTCGGATCTTCGCGGTCATGAGGCCAGCCTAGTAGCCTTGTTAGATGCCTCTACAAATCCCGGATCCTGTTCTCGGCACCTGGGCGAAGGGTTTCCCTTCGCGATCCGCGGGGCTCCGACTCTCGGAGGTCGCCGGGGCGGGTCTGCACCTCTCCGACCTCGTCACTCCGGTCCTGACCGTGCATGAGGCCGCGCTCGCGCACAACGAGTCGACCGTCTTCGCGTGGGCGGAGCGACAGGGTGTGCTCCTCGCGCCGCATGGCAAGACGACGATGGCACCGGCGCTGTGGCAGCGACTTCTCGACGCGGGGGCGTGGGGCATCTCGGTCGCGACGCCGTGGCAGGCGGAGGTCGCCGTCGAGGCAGGGGTCTCCACCGTGCTCATCGCGAACTCGGTCACCGATGGCACGGCCGCACGCCATCTCGGCGAACTGCTCGCTGCGGATCGCGATCTGCGGATCCTGTGCTGGGCGGACTCCGTCGGCACCGTCGGCATCCTCGCAGACGCGCTCGAGGGCGCTGATCGCCCGCTCGACGTGCTCGTCGAACTCGGCGGCAGGGGTGGCCGCACCGGTGCCCGCAGCGTGGAGGAGGGCGAGCGCATCGCCCAGGCGATCCTCGAGGCACCCGGTCTGCGGCTCGCCGGCGTCACGGGATACGAGGGGCCGTTCGGCCCCGACCGGGAAGACGCATCGGTCGCGGCGGTCGACGCCTATCTGTCGACGCTGGTCGAGCTGCATCGACGTCTCGCCTACCCGCCCGACGTCCGCCCCGTGCTCAGCGCAGGCGGCAGCGCTTTTCCCGACCGAGCCGCGGCCGTATTGGCCCCGCAGCGCGGGGATGCCGACATCGTGCTGCGCTCGGGGGCATTCCAGATCCACGACGACGGCTTCTACTCGCGCATGTCGCCGTTCGGCCCGCTGACATCGACAGAACCGCTGCGATCGGCGATGCATGCCTGGTCGCGCGTCGTCTCTCAGCCAGAGCACGGACTCGCACTCCTGGATGCGGGGCGTCGCGACGTGCCGTTCGACCTCGATCTGCCCGTGCCGCAGTCTGTCGAAGGACGGATCACCGCTCTGAATGATCAGCACGCGTTCCTCGACCTCGCAGACGGCGCGGGTGTCGCCGTCGGCGACGTCGTGCGCCTCGGGTTGTCGCACCCGTGCACGGCCTTCGACAAGTGGCGAGTGGTGGCGATGATCGACGACCCGGACGCAGCGGATCCGCGTGTGATCGGAGCGGTGGCGACATGCTTCTGAGCGCCGAGAAGCCGGTGCGGGTCTACCGCGGTGCCACGGTGGTCGACGGCACCGGCGCCGAGCGGTACGTAGCCGATGTCGCGGTCGAGGGATCGCGCATCGTGGCGGTGATCCGCGAGGGCGACGAGAGCCGGCTGGAGCTGCCGGCGGATGCGGTCGAGATCGTCGCCACGGGGTTGGTCCTCGCGCCCGGTTTCATCGACATGCACGCGCACAGCGAGCTGGCCGTGCTGCGCGGAGCCGCGCACGACGCCAAGATCCTGCAGGGCGTCACGACGGAGGTGCTCGGCCAGGACGGACTCGGCTACGCGCCGCTCGACGATGCGGCAGCAGCAGTGATCCCCGCTCAGATCGCGGGCTGGAACGGCATGCCGTCCGCTGCCCCCTGGCGCTCGATGGGTGATCTGCTCACCGCGATCGACGAGGTGTCGGTGGCCAACGCCGCCGTCCTGGTGCCTCAGGGCAACCTGCGGATGATGGTGGTGGGCCACGAGAACCGCGCGGCGACCGGCGAGGAGATCGCGGAGATGTCCGGCATCCTCGGCGAGGCGCTCGACGCGGGAGCGTTCGGGATGTCGAGCGGGCTGACGTACACCCCCGGCATGTACGCCGACACCGCCGAGCTGGAGGCGCTCTGCCGCGTCGTCGCCGAGCGTGGCGGATACTGGGCGCCGCACACCCGAAGCTATGGCGGGGGAGCTCTCGACGCCTACCGTGAGGCGCTCGACATCGGCCGCCGCACGGGGTGCCCGATCCATCTGACGCACGCGACGATGAACTTCGCGCCGAATCGCGGACGCGCGGCGGAGCTGCTGGCACTCGTCGACGAGGCGCTCGACGACGGCGTCGACGTCACTCTCGACACGTACCCCTACCTTCCCGGCGCCACGACGCTGGCGGCGTTGCTTCCGAGCAGGCTCGCCGAGACAGGTGACCTGCTGGCGACCATCGCCGCCCTCGACGAGGCGGGTCGCGAGGCCGTGCGTGTCGAGCTCGAGGAGATCGGCTGCGACGGATTCCATGGAGAACGCGCCGACTGGTCGGCGATCCAGATCTCCGGCACTTCCTCGCCCGACCTCGCAGACCTCGTCGGGCGCACCGTCGACGAGATCGCCGCATCGTCCGGCAGACGCGCCGTGGACGTCGTGCTGGACACCATCATCGAGGACGGCGGTGCGACCGGCATCCTGATGCACATCGGAGACGAGGACAACGTCCGCGCGATCATGCGGCACCCGCGCCATTGCGGCGGCAGCGACGGGATCCTGATCGGGGCGCGACCGCACCCGCGGGGCCGGGGAACCTTCCCCCGCTATCTCGGGCACTATGTGCGCGAGCTCGGTGTCCTCTCCCTCGAACAGGCCGTTCGGCATCTGTCCGGCACGCCGGCGATGCGACTGGGCCTCGATCGGGGCGACGCACCACGAGGCCTGATCCGCGAAGGAGCGACGGCCGATCTGGTGCTGTTCGATCCCGAGACCATCTCGGCGGGGGCGACGTTCGATGAACCGCACCGCGCACCGGTGGGGATCGACGAGGTGCTCGTCGGCGGTGTGCCTGTGGTGGTGGCGGGTCGCGCGTCCGGTGCGACGCCGGGTCGTGCTCTGACCATGACTCCCGCGCCCCATCGTGCGCCTGTCCCGAACATCCGCTCGGTGATCGATCCGGCCGCTGCCCCTTTCGACTGGACTGCTCGCACACCGGTCACGGCTCCCGACGCGCTCGCCATCAGCGCGTCCCGTCTCGGCGGCCTTCGCGCGGCTCCGGACTCGCCCGCCGCGATCACCCTCCGCATCGACGAGTCGCTCTCCGACGAGCCGTTCGCCCGAGAGCGCGTGGGCGCAGAAGCCTTCCGGGTGACCGTCGCCGCCCACGGGATCCAGGTCTCGGGTGCCAGCCCCGCAGGAGTGTTCCGAGGTGTCACCCTGCTGCGGCAGCTGCGCGAACCGGGCGCTGATCGTGCACGGGTCCCCGCGGGGGTCTGGGAGTCCGCGCCCGCCTACGCCTGGCGGGGAGTGATGCTCGACGTCGCGCGGCACTTCCGCCCCGTCGAGGATCTCGAGCGACTGGTCGATCTGATGGCCGACCACCACCTCACGCACCTGCATCTGCACCTCACCGACGACCAGGGATGGCGCTTCGAGGTGCCGGGGTTCCCGCGTCTGACCGAAGTGGGCGGTCGCCGCGAGGAGACGCAGCGGGGCCACGGTCCTCACGCGACGGTCGAGGCCGGTGTGCACGAGGGGCACTACACGGATGCCGAGCTGCGCCGCCTTGTCGCCTACGCCGCCCAGAGATTCGTGACGGTCGTGCCCGAGGTCGAGCTGCCGGGGCATATCCAGGCGGGTCTCGCCGCCTATCCCGAGCTGGGCAACACCGACGTCGGCGAGCCTGTCGTCGTGCCGTGGTCGCGCTTCGGCGTGAATCCTCGGACGCTCGCCCCGACGGACGAGGCTCTCGCCTTCGGGCGGGCGGCGATCGACGCGCTGTGCGATCTCTTCGATTCTCCGTGGATCGGCATCGGCGGTGACGAGGTTCCGGTGACCGAGTGGGCGCAGAGCGCCGCTGCGCGCGAGCGGATGCGCGAGCTCGGTCTCGCGACTCCGCACGATGTGCAGCCGTGGTTCACGGATCAGTTCGTGGCGCACGTCCGCAGCCGCGGACGCACCGCCCTCGCCTGGGACGAGGTGCTCGAAGGCGACGTCCCCGAGGGAGTGCAGGTCCTCGCGTGGCGTGGCCCTGTCGCCATGCGGGAGGCGCTGCGGCGCGGCATCCCTGTGATCGCGTGCCCCGACCTCGAGGTGTATCTCGACTACCCGCAGTCGGAGTCGGGGGAGGAGCCGATCAGGGTCGGACCGCCGCTGCCGATCGAGCGCGCGTATGCGCTGCGCGTCGAGGACGGCGCGTCCGGAGGGCAGGCCAACGTGTGGACCGAGCACCTCCCGACGAGAGACCGTGTCGACTTCGCGATGTTCCCCCGTCTCGCGGCGATCGCCGAGCGACTGTGGGACGGCGGAGAACCTCCCCCGTACGAGGGGTTCGCCCGCAGGCTTCCGACCCACCTCAGACGCCTCGCGGAGTCAGGGGTGCGGTATCGTCCTCTCGACGGTCCGACACCGACGCAGAGGCGTCCTGGAGTACCGGGGAAGCCCCTCACCCGTGAGGCTCGGCAGGAGATCGTGGCCGGGCTCGTGGAGCGCCTGTCCGGGTCCCACGGCACCGCCGACGGGGTACTCTCGGCATAATGTAACGTTTCCGTAACCCTCCCTGTGCTACATGAGGCAGGGGTTGCGAAATTTTTGTTCGTAAGGTCTACTAACAAACATGTCCGTATCGGATGGATCGCGTCCTTCGACGTCGCCAGATTACGTCGCCGCGAGCGCACACGCCTTCGGCCCCGGGCGCCACCTGCGCTCTCGATCGAAGGTGCTCCCGGAGCACGCTCGCGGCCACAACCGCGCTCTCGTTCTGCAGACTCTCTACCACTCGGGCGCGATGAGTCGTGCGGACCTTTCACGAGAGACCGGCCTGACGCGAGTCACCATCTCAGACCTCGTCGCCGAGTTCATCGCCGACGGCATCGTCGTCGAGATGGGAGTGCGCGAGACGGTCGGACCGGGCAAGCCTCCGATCCTCATCGACATCGACCGCGTCGGTCACCAGATCATCGGACTCGATCTCTCGGGCCCCCATGCGTTCGTGGGCGCTCTGCTCAGTCTCGACGGCGACGTGCTCGAGCGCCGCGAAGTGCCGCGGCCCGAGAGCGCAGACGGCGACGCCGCCTACGCCGCCACCCTCGAGCTGGCGCGCGCGCTCGCCGAGACGGCGACACAGCCCATCCTCGGCGTCGGAATCGGCAGCCCCGGTGTCGTGCGCCCAGACGGCGTCGTGCTCAGCTCGCCGAACCTGGGGTGGAGCAACCTGCCTCTCGAGGCGAAGCTCGGCATCGATCTCGACCTGCCGGTGCTCGTGCGCAATGACGCCAACGCCGCCGTGCTCGCCGAATACACGTTCGGCGAGGCGAAGGCCGACTTCATGCTCATCAAGATCGGTCGAGGAGTCGGAGCAGGGGTCATCACGGGCAGCCAGCCGCTTCTCGGCAGCCGCTTCGCCGCAGGCGAGATCGGGCACGTCGTCGTCGGCACAGACGGCGGTCCACGCTGTGCGTGCGGCAAGGACGGCTGTCTCGAGGCATGGTTGAGCGAGACGCGACTGCGCCCGGCCATCGCGGCCGCTCCCGAGTCACGTGACGAGATCCTCCGCGACGCCGGAACCCGCATGGGCATCGCGATAGCCCCGATCGTGGCGGCCCTGGATCTGTCCGAAGTCGTGCTCTCAGGCCCGGAGGATCTGCTCGACGGCGTGCTGATCGACGCTGCGGTCGAGACCCTGCACGCACGCACGCTCGAGGGCGTCTTCGAGGATGCGCTCATCCGACGCACGCATCAGGAGGACATCGTTCTGCGCGGCGCTGCAGTGATGGTGCTCTCCAGCCAGCTGGGCGTCTCGTGAGCTGCACCCGCGGACGCGACCGCAGCCTCGACACGAAGACGAGCAGGAGCGCCATCCGATGACGGGTGCGATCCCCGTCGGCCTGTCCGGTCGACCCGTTCGAGTGGGCCTGGACGTCGGCGGAACCAAGATCGATGCCGTGGCGGTGTCGCCCGACGGAGACATCCTGGCGCGCCTGCGCCGTCCGACCGGATGGGGCGAGGAGGCGGTCGTGGTCAGCATCGTCGACGCCGTCGACGCACTCGCCGTCGATGGAGGGTTCGCCCGTTCCGCCGTCGAATCGGTGGGCGTCGGCATCCCCGGGCTCGTCGACGCGGACACCGGCAGAGTCCTGCATGCCGTGAACCTCGGTGTCGAGTCGCTGGATCTCGCCGGTCTCGCCGGTCGACAGCTGGGGATCCCGGTGCGGGTCGAGAACGATGTGAAGGCAGCCGCGCTCGGTGCTGCGGTGCTGCGCGGCGTCGACGGCTCGATGGCCTATCTCAACCTCGGCACGGGTGTCGCTGCCGGCATCGTCATCGACGGCACGATCTGGCGTGGCGCGCGGGGGACCGCCGGCGAGGTCGGACACCTCTCGGTCGACCCGAACGGACGGCTCTGCGGCTGCGGGCAGCGCGGATGCATCGAGACCTTCTGCGGCGGTGGCGCGCTCGCCCGTGCCTGGGATCGACCGGGGGCTTTGCCGGTGCGCGACATCCTCGACGCGGCCGAGGCGGGCGATGAGCGCGCCGCCGGTCTGCGCGCCGACCTGTTCCACGGCGCAGCGGCGGCGGTCAGGGCCCTCGTGCTCTCCGCAGACGTCGAACGTGTGATCATCGGCGGCGGCCTCACCTCGCTCGGAGAGAGACTCTTCGCGGGCGTCCGCAGAGCCCTCCAGACCGGCGCCGAGGCTTCGCCCTTCATGCGCTCGCTGCACCTGGATGACAGGATCGAACTGCTCCCTGCCGGCTCTCCCGCCGCGGCCTTCGGGGCAGCGGTCGTCGGCGCAACCACCCCCTCTAAGGAGATCGTTTCCCATGGCTGAAGTCGTCATCGTCGAGAACGCAGAAGCAGCGGGCGCACTGGTCGCCGCCGAGATCGTCGAGTTGATCGACGGGCGTCCGGATGCCGTGCTCGGCCTCGCCACCGGCTCGACGCCTCTTCCCGTCTACAAGGCCCTGCATGAGAAGCTCGCGGGTCGCGACGTCTCGCAGGTGCGCGGTTTCGCGCTGGACGAGTACGCGGGACTCGACCCGGCTCATCCCGAGAGCTACCGCTCGGTCATCACCCGCGAGGTCGTGGAGCCCCTCGGGCTGGACCCGCGCCGGATCCACGTGCCCAACGGCGCACAGGAGACGATCCAGCACGCGGGCGACGACTACGAGACCGCCATCGAGGCAGCCGGAGGAGTCGACCTGCAGATCCTCGGCATCGGCACCGACGGACACATCGGATTCAACGAGCCGGGGTCGTCGTTCGCTTCGCGGACACGCGTCAAGACACTCACCGTGCAGACGCGCGAAGACAACGCGCGCTTCTTCGACTCGATCGACGACGTGCCGAAGCACTGCATCACGCAGGGTCTGGGAACGATCCTTCGCGCGCGTCACCTCGTGCTGCTCGCCTTCGGCGAGGGCAAGGCTCAGGCGGTCGCGGACGCCGTCGAGGGGCCGCTGTCGGCCATCCTCCCCGGTTCGGCCATCCAACTGCATCCGCACGCCACCGTCGTGGTCGACGAAGCCGCCGCGTCTCGCCTCAAGCTCTCCGACTACTACCGCTACACCTACGCCAACAAGCCGACCTGGCAGGGCATCTGATCCGATCGGCCCTCAGGCCCGTGTCGCGGGCCACGCGAGCGGCAGCAGGTGCTCGACGCTGAGCGGCGCGAGCGGCAGCGTCTCGGCGTCGGCGGGGGTGATCCACCGCAGCTCGGCGAGCTCGGCCTGCACCACCACCTCGGCGGCGGCGATGGACACCGAGAACGCCTCGGCCACGACCCGGTGACCCGGCTCGTTCGCCGCCTCGGAGACGAACGTGCCGAGGGGCTCGAGGTCGGCCTCATCGAGGCGCAGGCCGAGCTCTTCGTGCAACTCGCGGATCAGCGTCTGCGACGGCGTCTCGCCGGGCTCCGGTTTGCCGCCGGGCTGCATGAAGCGCGTCGTGCCCTGCTTGCGGACCACCAGCACCCGGCCGGTGTCGTCGACGATGACCGCCGCGCTGACGTGGATGTCAGGCATCGGGTGCGAACACCTTGCCGGGGTTGAGGATGCCGAGCGGGTCGAACACCCGGGTGATCTGACGCTGCAGCTCCCACTGGTCGTCTCCGAGCTCGTCGGCCAGCCAGCGGCTCTTCAGGGTTCCGATGCCGTGCTCGCCGGTCAGCGTGCCACCGAGGGCGATCGCGGCCCGGAACAGCTCGTCTGCGGCGGCCCAGACCTCAGCGGGGGGCTCGGCGCCCTCGAAGATGAAGTTCGGGTGCAGGTTTCCGTCTCCCGCGTGCGCCACCGTGGGAATGGTCATCGAGTAGGCCTTCTCGATGCGGGCGATCTCGTCGAACATCGCGGGCATCGCACTGCGCGGCACCGACACGTCCTCGATGAGGGTCGTCCCGAGAGCCGACATCGCAGGGTGCATGGCGCGACGTATCGCCAGCAGGCGCTCGCCTTCGTCGCGGTCGTGCGAGACCTGAGTCACACCGTGGTGAGAAGTCAGGATCTCGGCGATCGTCGTCGCCTCGGCGACGGCGGCCGGGCCATCCGTCTGGATCGTCAGCTGCGCGCTTCCGGCGGCGGGGGAGGGCAGATCCAGCAGGGCGGCGACAGCCGCGAGGCTGGCCGAGTCCATCAGCTCCATGATCGCCGGCTGCACACCGGAGGCGGTGACCGCGGCGGATGCGGATGCCGCTGTGCGCACGTCGGGGAAGATCGCCGTCACCGTGCAGGTGGTTCCCTCGACGAGTCGGCGCAGCTTCAGCGTGGCGCCGACGACCACGCCGAGAGTGCCTTCCGAGCCGATCACGAGCGAGGTGAGGTCGAGCCCCGTCACGCCCTTGACGCTGCGGTGACCGAGGCGCATCAGGCGGCCGTCCGCGAGCACCAGGTCGACCCCGAGGACGGCGTCCTTCACGACGCCGTACTTCGCGCAGAGCAACCCGCCTGCCCCGGTGGCGATGTTGCCGCCGACGGTCGAGATCGCCCGGCTGGCGGGGTCGGGTGCCCACCAGAGTCCGTGCCCTGCGAGGACGTCGTTGAGGTCGGAGTTGAGGATGCCGGGTTCGACGACGGCGAGCAGGTCATCGGCGCGGATCTCGCGGATCGCGGTCATATGGCGGGTGGAGAGCACGATCTCTCCCTCGCCGCCGTTCGCCGCACCGGCGAGACCGGTGCCGGCCCCGCGCACGACGACGGGCGTGGCCGTGCGGGTGGCTATGCGCATCACGGTCTGGACGTGTTCGACGGTCTCGGCATGCACGACCGCGAGGGGCTGACCTGGCGCTGCGTGCCCTGACCGGTCGGCGCGGGCTTCTTCGAGGATCGCGGCATCGGTGTCGACGATGTCGCCGAGTGCGGCGACGAGCTGGTCGAGAGCGCTCATCGGATGCGACGCCGCCCGCTCACCACTCCGGCGCCGACTGCGACCACGGCGAATGCGGTGCCGATGATCGGCTGATCCATCAGCCACCACGCGATCGTGACCCCGACGTAGATCAGCAGCTCGACGACGACCCGCAGGAACGGGTGCAGACGCAGCACGGGACGCGGGGAGAGGAAGAGAGCCCAGACCAGGATCACGACGAGGGGAGCACCGATGCCGATGACGACGTTCCACGGGAACGGCCACAGGGCGAATCCCCACAGCGCGAGCGTGCCCACGGCGACGATCAGGACCACCGATCGGACGATGTCGAGGGCGGTGATGTTCGGGCGGTCGACGCCGGGGACGGAGGCGGGATCCTGGGGCATGGATCCAGTCTATTCGCCGCAGATGGCGGGTCAGAGCGCGGGGACGGCCTCGTCTGCGGCGGGGACGGCCTCGTCGACTGCGGGTGCAGTCTCGTCGACGGGAGCGACCTCTTCTTCGACCGCCGGCTCGGCCGGAGGAGCCGTCTCCACCGGAGCGGAGGGCTCGACGGGCGCGGCCGGTTCGGGAGCCGGAGTCTCGGGAGCGACCTCCGCGTCGGGAGCCTCGACGGGAGCCGCGGGGGCGGCCTCGTCGGGTGCAGCGGGGGCGGCCTCGTCCGTCGGCTCCGGTGCAGGCACGACCGTGTCGTCCGGGGTCGGGACCGCCGGCGCGTCCTCGACGGGATCTTCGGCCGGCGCACCGCAGGCAGGCGCGAGCAGGACGGATGCGAGGGTCACCCCGAGCGCCGAGAGGCTGGTGGTGACCGGCAGGACCGGACCGGCCTCTGTCGCATAGTGGATCTCGACGGTCGCGCCGAGGAGGATCTGCACGAGTCCGGGTCGCAGCTCGATCGTGCCGGTTCCGGCGTCACTCAGCGATGTGCTGTCGGCACCACCGTGACTGCCACCGAGCAGGGCCTCGATGTCGGCGCCCGCTTCACCGGACACGTTCAGGGTCACATAGGTGATGGCTCGAGCGTCGAGACACAGGTCGGCGAGGCTGACCACGATCGGGGTCGTCGGGACCGCCGGTTCGCCGGGGTTTTCTTCTCCGGGGGTTTCGCCGCCGGGGTTCTCTTCTCCGGGGGTTTCGCCGCCGGGGTTCTCTTCTCCGGGGGTTTCGCCGCCGGGGTTCTCTTCTCCGGGGGTTTCGCCGCCGGGGTTCTCTTCTCCGGGGGTTTCGCCGCCGGGGTTTTCTTCTCCGGGAGTCTCTTCTCCGGGGACATCCTCTTCCGGAGCCGGCTTCGATGTCTCGACCGGAGCCGACGGCGCGACGATAGCGGGCGCGATGTCCTCGGCTGGCTCAGGGGTGACGGGCGCCTCGACCGGCGGCGTGACCGGTTCGGGTTCGGTCTCCGCATCGTCGACGATCGGCGTCTTCTGGTCGGACATCGATTCGTCGGGTCCGACATCGGCACTGATCGACGAGGAGTCGCTGTCGCCGGCACTGGGCAGCGATGCCGCTGGTGACGCGCCGGTGAGGCTCGGGATGATGGTGGCAGCCGCTACGACACCCGCGACCACGAGAGCGGCTGAGCCAGCGCCCACGAGCGCGCCGACACCGCTGAAGATGCCGCCGCTGGTCGCACCACCGGCTCCGCCGCCTGCTGCCCCGCCACCTGCTGCCCCACCACCGCCCGTCGTACCGCCGCCTGCTGCACCGCTCGAGGACGCCGCTGTCGCGCCTCCCGCGACGACGACCGCGCCCTCGGTGATTCCCGAGGGCATGGCCGCGAGCGCGACGATCGGGGTGCCGCCGCCCTGCAGCGTGGCGAGATAACCTGCGGAACCCGTGATGCCGAGGACGAGCGGGAGCAGCACGAGCGCCAGCCGCTTCGACACGTCCTTGGCCTCGGCGGCGACGATCATGCAGCGTGCGCACTCTTCGAGGTGCTGCTCGAGACGGTTGTGGTCTCGATTGCTGAGGTTGCCACGCGAGTAGGCGCCCAGATGCTCGATGGTCCACTGGCAGTCGGAGCCCGCGGCTGCGCTGCGGAGATGGGCCTGGATCCATGCTTCGCGAAGCCCTTCGCGCGCGCGGAACGCGAGCTGCGAGACGGCGCCCGCCTTCATGCCGAGCAGGGTCGCCGCCTCCTGCGGCTTCATCTGCTCGATCTCGGTGTACCAGAGCACCTCCTGCCAACGGGAGGGAAGGCTGCGGAACGCCTGCGCGGTCAGGCTGCGATCGAGGGCCTCGTTGGCCGCCTGGTCGGTGCTGTCGGGGTCGGCCACGCTGTCGAGCTCGTCGATGGCCGACTCGCGGCGAGAGCGGCCCCAGGCCGCGGCGGTGTTGCGGATGCTCGTGAACAGATACGCGCGGAACGAGCCGTTGGGCCCGCCGCCCTTGACGATCGCCTGATAGATGCGGGTGTAGGACTCCTGCACGAGATCGTCCGGGTCGATCGACGACGTGATCGACCGGGCGACGGACATGCCGGAGGGGTAGTGCCGCCTCCAGAGTTCGCCGAAGGCCGCTGCGTCACCCGAGCGGGTGCGCAGGACGAGATCGGCGTCGGCGATCGTTTCCTCGTGCGAAGTGCTGTCCTGATCCATGTCATCCATCTGTCGTGGAGCGCGAGTGCGCGTCCACATGAAGAGACGCGTGAACCCCATTTTCATCACGCGCCGTCTCCCATTCTCTCTCCAATCTCCCAGGCTTGCCACCCCTTCCGAGAAACTGACCGCGAACTGCCCGCCCCGATAAAGACCTGGTCACGCCCAGATCGATCGATTCTGGAGAACAACCTCAAAAAAAGATCCGGGGAACCGCGTAATGAATCGGCATCGCCTTCGTCTCATCAGGTGAGACAGCCATGGGGCTCCACCGGGGGGCGGAGCTCAGGCGCTGGTGCAAGGGGTAAGTGCACCGGCATGGCGGGTCGGGCACCTCGGGGGAGGAGCGCTCGGCCCGCCAGCTCTCGCGCAGGGGAGGGAAATGTGACAGGGCCGCCGATCTGGGGAACGGCGGCCCTTCACCCACTTCGGCGGCGTGGCGGCAGAGCACCACTGCACTTCGATTCGCTCGCGGCGTCGGACCGCGCGACACCGGGTCGCTCGACATCACGCTCGCGACATCCGACTACGGGCGATCGCCCACCCACACGCGCACGACCTGCAGCTGCGCATCCATGAGCACGGCGTCACCGAGGTACCCGACCGCGAGGCGGCCGAGTCGGTCACCGTATCCGATGGCGGCCGCCGGAGTCTCCGTGAGTGCGCGCACGGCCTCCGTGAGCGGTGCCCCCGCAGCGACCGCCCGGCGCAGCGCGTCGTCCTGGGTGAGGGTCGATCCGGCGATCGAGCCGGTGTCGTCCGCGCGCGCTATGCCGTCTTCGACCGTCACGCTCACGGCGCCCAGGTCGTAGTGGCCGTCGGCACTGCCCGCGGCAGCCATGGCGTCGGTGACGAGCGCCACGCGGCCGGGTGCCGAGTCGAACACGAGCTTGATCACGTGCGGATCGAGGTGAACGCCGTCGGCGATCACCTCGAGCACCACGCGGCGGTCGCCGGCCGCTGCCAGCACCGGCCCTGGCGCGCGATGGTGGATGCCGGGCATGGCGTTGAATGCGTGTGTCAGCACGGTCGCGCCTGAGTCGAACGCGGCGACCGCTGTCTCGGCATCCGCGCTCGTGTGCCCCACCGCAGCGACAGCGCCGGCATCGACGATCAGCCGGATCGCGTCGAGGCCACCGGGCAGCTCGGGCGCGATCGTCACCTGCCGGATCGTGCCGCGGCCGGCATCGAGCAGTCGAGCGACATCGTCGCGCGCCGGAGCCAGCAGCAACGTCGGCTCATGTGCTCCGTGGCGCGCAGGGTCGAGGAACGGTCCCTCCAGATGCGACCCGAGGATGTCGGCATCCGTCTCCATCAGGTCGGCGATCTCGGCGACGCGCTGCGCGAGGGCGTCGACCGGTGCCGTGACGAGCGAGATCACCGATCGCGTGCTGCCGTGCGAACGGTGCAGAGCACGAGCCGCGCGGATCGCCTCCGCGCCGTCGTCGAATGAGGCGCCCGCGCCGCCGTGGCAGTGGATGTCGATGAAGCCGGGCGTGAGCACGGCATCCGGTCCGGCGACGACGGTCGCATCGACGACCTCGTCTGCCCTGCTCCACGACTGTCCGGTTCCGACGGCGACGACTCGGCCGTCTTCGATCCGCACCCAGGAGTCTGCGACCTCGGCGCCGTGGTCGATCAGTCGGGCGGAGTGGATGACGAGCGATCCTGTCGCTGCGGAATCGGTGGTCATCGTTCGCTCCAGGGAATCTCGGCTGCGGGGTGGAAATCGACGCCTTCAGCCTTCCACAGCGGGGCCAGCCCGCCGAGCCGTGCGCGGAACGACTCCCAGTCGCGGCCGGACGCGCGCTGTGGCGACCAGGCGACCTCGGCGTGGGCGGCGGCCCGCGGGAACACGAGCCGCTCGACATCGCTGAGGCTGCGGGTCGTCTCGCTCCACAACGGAGCCTCGATGCCGAGGATCGCAGCCTCAGGCACGTCGAGGGCCGCGGTCGGTTCCCATTCGTATGCCGTGCGGACGTCGATGATCGCGGCCCAGGTCAACCCGAGCGGGAAGTCCGCGGAGTACTTCATGTCGAGGTAGGCGACGTCGGCGGTCGACATGATGAGCGCGCCGCCTCGCTCGACGAAGTGCGCGGCCTCCGCGGCATGCGATCCCTCGGGCGTGGTCTTGCCCCAGTACTGGCCGATCGTGCCCTCGGCGATGTCCTTCGCCGCGCCGACCTCGTGCCACGCCAGGGGGATCTTGCCCTCCTCGAAGACGATCGCGGTCGCGCGCTCGACGAAGTGATCGAAATCGGCCTGCGGGGTGCCGAGCGACTCGTCTCCGCCGATGTGGATGAACGGACCGGGTGTCATCTCGGCGAGCTCCCGCACCACGTCGCGCACGAACTCGTACGTGCGCTCCTCGTGGATGCGGACGCTCGAGTGTCCGACGCCCCACCCGAGGTAGGGCTCGCCGGCCACGGGGAGCGGCTGACCGAGGCGCGCCGATTCGGCGATCAGGCTGTCGTTCATGACCGGGTCCTCGACGAGCTCGGGATACGCGACGCCGATGGCGTGCGTGTGGCCGGGAAGGTCGATCTCGGGGATGACGAGCATGTGCCGCTCGGCCGCGTAGGCCACGATCTCGCGATAGTCGTCCTTCGTGTAGAAACCTCCGGGATCGCCGAGCGATGCGGTCGATGACGCGAGTTCGGTGAGCTTGGGCCATGAGTCGATCTGGATGCGCCAGCCCTGGTCGTCGCTGAGGTGCAGGTGCAGATGGTTGAACTTCAGAGCGCTGGTGCTGTCGATGAACTTCTTGACCTCGGCGACGTCGAAGAAGTGCCGTGTGACGTCGAGCATCACGCCGCGGCGCTCGAATCGCGGCGCGTCCGTGATCTCGGCGTGCAGCAGCGCCCACCCCTCGTCGCCGTCTCGGAGCAGCTGCAGCAGAGTCTGCACCCCGTAGAAGAGTCCTGCCTCGTCGCCGCCGACGACCTCGACGGAGTCGGCGACCCTGAGCGTGTAGCCCTCGGGGGCGACGGCGGGGTCGACGCGAAGCACGATCGCCGAGGTCGGGTCTGTCGTGTCCGTGGAGTGGGAGAAGCGGATGCCGCTGCGCCGCTCTGCGGCATCGATCAGCTGCCGCGCGGCCGGCGAGTCACCGATGACTCGCGTGTTCTCGGAGACGGGCCACCGACCGTCGCCGGCGACGGCGGAGGAGGGGAGAGGAACAAGGGGCATGGAATGGGGAAGGACCATGAACAAAACCTACCCTGCGCCGAGTCGGCAGCACAGGGAAATCCGCTATGCTTTCTCACGTCGCGACTGGCGTCTGGGTGGACTACCACCGGGGAGCGACTGACCACGGAATTCGACCGCGCGCCTGGGCCGATAGGTATACCCCTTCGAATCCGTCGTCAGAGGAGCAAGTCATGACCGATCGTTACTTCAACGCCCCGCTCGCCGAGGTCGACCCCGAGATCGCACAGGTTCTCGACCGCGAGCTGAAGCGTCAGCAGACGTTCCTCGAGATGATCGCATCCGAGAACTTCGTCCCCGTCTCGGTGCTTCAGGCGCAGGGTTCGGTGCTCACCAACAAGTACGCCGAGGGCTACCCCGGGCGTCGCTACTACGGCGGCTGCGAAGAGGTCGACGTCGCCGAGTCGCTGGCGATCCAGCGTGCCAAGGACCTCTTCGGCTCGGAGTTCGCCAACGTCCAGCCGCACTCGGGAGCATCGGCCAACGCCGCCGTGCTGCACGCGATCGCCCGCCCCGGCGACACACTGCTCGGCCTCGCTCTCGACCAGGGCGGTCATCTGACGCACGGCATGAAGATCAACTTCTCGGGCCGCCTCTACGACATCGTCGCCTACGGAGTGGACCCCGAGACCTCGACGATCGACATGGACGAGGTGCGTCGCCTCGCGGTCGAGCACAAGCCGAAGGTCATCATCGCCGGCTGGTCGGCCTACCCCCGCACTCTCGACTTCGCCGCCTTCCGTGCGATCGCCGACGAGGTCGGCGCCCTGCTCTGGGTCGACATGGCGCACTTCGCCGGCCTCGTCGCCGCAGGCCTGCACCCGAACCCGGTGCCGCACGCACACGTCGTCTCCTCGACCGTGCACAAGACCATCGGCGGACCCCGTTCGGGCTTCATCCTGACGAACGACCCCGAGATCGCGAAGAAGATCAACACGGCAGTCTTCCCCGGACAGCAGGGCGGCCCGCTCATGCACGTGATCGCCGCCAAGGCGACCGCGTTCAAGCTCGCAGGCACCCCCGAGTTCAAGGAACGCCAGGAGCGCACGCTGCGCGGAGCAGCGATCCTCGCCGAGCGTCTGTCGCAGCAGGATGTGAAGGATGCCGGCATCGGAGTGCGCTCCGGCGGCACCGACGTGCACCTGGTGCTGGTCGACCTTCGTGAGGCGGAGATCGACGGCAAGCAGGCCGAAGACCTGCTGCACGACATCCACATCACGGTGAACCGCAACGCGGTGCCCAATGACCCTCGTCCGCCGATGGTCACCTCGGGCCTGCGCATCGGAACTCCGGCACTCGCGACCCGCGGCTTCGGCGACGCCGAGTTCACCGAGGTCGCCGATGTGATCGCTCTCGCGCTGCTGCCCGGGGCCGACGTCGAGGCGCTCCGTGCTCGTGTCGACGCGCTCGCCGCCGTCTTCCCGCTCTACCCGGACCTGCAGCAGTGACCGCGAAGATCCTCGACGGCAAGGCGGCGTCGGCCGCGATCAAGGCCGAGCTGACCGAGCGTGTCGCCGCACTGAAGGCGAAGGGCATCGTCCCGGGCATCGCGACCGTGCTGGTCGGCGCCGACCCGGCATCCCAGCTCTACGTCGGCATGAAGCACCGTCAGTCCGAGGCGATCGGAATGAACTCGATCCAGCGCGAGCTGCCGGCCGACGCCACCCAGGCCGACGTCGAAGCGCTGATCGACGAGCTCAATGCCGACCCGGAGTGCCACGGCTACATCGTGCAGCTGCCGCTGCCGAAGCACATCGACACGGATGCGATCCTCGAGCGGATCGACCCCGCGAAGGATGCCGACGGTCTGCATCCGACCAACCTCGGCAGGCTCGTGCTCAACGTCAACAACCCGATCCACACCCCGCTGCCGTGCACGCCGCGCGGTGTGATCGAGCTGCTGCTGCGCAACGACTACGACCTCACGGGCAAGCACGTCGTGGTCGTCGGACGCGGGGTGACCATCGGTCGTTCGATCGGGCTGCTGCTGACGAGGCGTGACCTGAACGCGACGGTCACGCTCACGCACACCGGCACGGTCGACATGCCGCGCTACCTGCGGGAGGCCGATGTGATCGTCGCCGCAGCCGGCGTGAAGCACCTCATCCGTGCCGAGGATGTCAAGCCGGGAGCCGCCGTGCTCGACGTGGGGGTGACGCGCGAGGTCGACCCCGCGACGGGCAAGAACCTGGTCTTCGGAGACGTGCATCCCGATGTCGCGGAGGTCGCGGGCTGGGTCTCACCCAACCCCGGCGGCGTCGGCCCGATGACGGTCGCGCTTCTCATGACCAACGTCGTGGAGGCGGCCGAGCGGCTCGTCTGAGTCGCTGGGCGGTCTCGGAGCTCCAGAAGATCGGAGCAGCCCCAGGACACCAGAGAGGTCGCAGGGAATCCACGGATCCCTGCGACCTCTCTGCATACCTGCGAGGCGACGCGGATGCCGAGGATCCGATAGGGCGGTCAACCCAGTTCGTCCAGCATCCGACGCTGTTCGGGGGTCAGTCCGTCGGAGAGTTCCGCGCGCGCGTCGGCGGTGGCGGGGGACTCCGCGGAGGGCGCCGTGGAAGCGGGCGCGGCGGTGGAGGCGGGCGCGGACCTCCTTCCCGAACCCGAGACCTTCGCCTGCACGACGTCGTACAGGTCACTCGCCTTCGCGCGGAGCCTGTCGTCGACCTGGTCGTAGATCATCCAGCCGAACAGCAGGAAGAGCGGGGGAAGCGCGTAGCTCCAGAATCCGGAGGCTCGGACGCCGCTCAGCCACACGACGGCCACCCAGATGATGAGCTCGACGAGGTAGACGAGGACGTACTGCACGACCTTCTCTCCGGTCTTCGTGCGGTCGGCGGCGGACTTGGCCGCGGCCTTGCGGAACGCGCCGGTGAGCAGCGGCTTCACGAAGAGCGCCGCAAGGGTGAGGACGACCGCGGCCCAGAGCGCGTTGAATCCTACCGAGACCCCGGCGGACAGCAGTCCGATGAGCAGCAGGACCGCCACGTTGAACACGTAGAGCGCGGCGAATCGGACGATTCCGTTCTTCATCTGACCAGAATTCCACACTCTCGGGTGCCGCGGCATCTCCGATGGCGCAGACGGATCAGCGTGCAGGAAAGGCGCGTTCGACCGCATCCACCACCGCGCCGTAGACCGAGTCCCACGGAACCAGCGGGGGAGTCACACCGGCGAGCTCGAGGCTCACAGCGCCGTGCACCTGTGCCCAGACGGTGAGGGCGGCGGTCGCTACGTCCGGCTCATCGACGCGTGCCGCGAGTGCGCGCATCAGCGGAGCCATCGCCGTGCTCATGGTCGCCTCGTCGGGTCGGCAGTCCTCGGTCGCCACGCCCCCGCCGAACATCAGGCGGTAGAGCGCAGGGTTGGCCATCGCCCATGCCCGATAGGCGAGTCCGAGCGCGCGCAGCCCCTCGGACTCGGCCGCAGCCTGCGCCTCACCGAACGAGGCGAAGCCGTGCTCGATGACGGAGACGAGCAGCTCGGCCTTGCCGCCGAACAGGGCGTAGACGGCCGAGGTCGACGTGCCGGCGTTCTGTGCGATATCGCGCAGGCTGATTCGCTCGGGCCCCTTGTCGTCGACCATCTCGGCTGTCGCGGCGAGCAGACGATCGCGCAGAGCGTCGTCGTACAGAGGAGGTCTTGCCATGCGATCGATCCTATCGTAACGTTGTTGCATAACGCAGTTACATAACGACGTTCCAAGGAGTGGCTCATGGCTCAGCAGGTCTTCCCCGGTCGATTCACCGCGGCCCCCGACCGATCGGATGTCACGGTCTTCCTCATCGGGATGCGTGCCAATCGCTGGTGGCAGCTCGGCAAGGTGTGGTGGACCGCCAGCAAGATGCCGCCGATGCTGCAGCACCTCGCGACCCATCCGGACGCGGGGATGCTCGGTGCGCACAGCTGGTTCGGGCGCACGACGATCCTGCTGTCGTACTGGGAGAGTCCGGAGCACCTGCAGCGATTCGCGGCCGACCGCGATGCTCCGCATCTGCAGCCCTGGCGGGACTTCATGCGGACGCTGCAGGGCACGGGAAGCGTGGGCGTCTGGCATGAGACCTACCAGGTGCCCGTCGCCGACCTCGAGGCCGTGTACGTCGACATGCCGGCATTCGGGCTGGCGGCGGCCACCGCACATGCGCCGGTCGGCTCCGGGACGAAGACAGCGCGCCAGCGACTGGGTCGCTGACGCGCTGTTCTCGCGAGGGGTCAGGCCTGCGGGTGCAGGCTGCTCTCGATGTTCGTGATGCGCGCCTGCTCGTCGAAGCGGAACGTCGCAGTTCCTGACGCATCGGCGACCGTGGCGCCCGAGAAGGCCTCGTCGGCCCAGGTGAGGTTCCACCCGGCGAGGCGCGCGGCATCCCACACGGCCGTGCGGGCATCGGGCAGAGCCACGGTCGAGAGGATGCGAGGGAGGACGATCGCGGCTGAGGCGACCGTGAGCGGCGGGAGCGGTGCATCGAGCAGGAACACCGCGTAGGTGCCACCGCCCACCGGAGCCAGGTAGTAGGGGGCGCGGCCGGTGAGCTCGACGGCCACCGTGCCGACGGTGTGGGCGGCGGCGGTGATCCACTCGGCGTCGCCCGCGGCGTCGGCGGGGAAGGGGAGCTCGGTCTCGCTCAGCTCGACGATGCCGTGCTGGACGCCGTAGTCGCGGAGCTGGGCTGCGACGCCGGCAGGGTCGCCCTGCGGGTGCGCCCACGCCCAGAGCAGCGATCGCGGCCCCGGAGCGATCGTCGCGACGAGGTGGGCGCGGGCGACCAGCTGGCGCGCGGAGTCGGCGTTCGACGTGAAGGTCAGCGTTCCGGCGGCCATGTCGGCATCCCAGCGGTTGTCGCCGAGGTCCTCGAGGGTGGTGGCCAGGGAATCCTGACGGAGGGCGGAGAACAGTGCAGCACGGTCTGCGAGCGGCTGGAGCGCGGCGAAGGTCATGCCCACAGTCTCGCCCGGATTGCTATGAATCCGCCAACTTCTCCTGTGCGGAGAGGGCACCTGCCGGCCGACCCATGCGCCAGACGCTGGGCACGATCAGAGTCGCGACGGCGATCGACGCATAGAGGATCGCCGAGGTGACGAGCACCGTCTCGACGTCGCTGTGGGTGATCAGCCAGCCGTACACGAGAGTGCCGATCGGCATCACGACGTAGCTGCCGAGCATGTCGTAGCTCGAGACGCGCGAGAGCTTGTCTCCGGGGATGTTCTCCATCATCGCGAGATTCCAGCCGGTGATGAAGAGCTCGACGCCGGCACCCGCGATGAACGCGGCGATCGCCAGGAGGACCACGGCCGGGTGCACCCCGAGAACAGTCAGGGGAATCGCGAACGCGGCCATGCCGATCATCCCGTAGCGCAGCGGTCGCTTCAGGGGCAGCCACATCAGGATGAGGGTCATCAGCAGGATGCCGACGCCTTCGGCGCTGACAACCCACCCCCAGCCCGCGATGCCGAGTCGCTCGTCGTTCTTCGCGATGTACGGGCCGACGACACCCCACGCCCCGATGTGGATCGCGTTCATCACCATGAACGCGATCACGATGACCCAGAGCCACGTGCGGCTCCAGAACTCCTGCCAGCCGACGCGGAGGTCGTGGAACATCGTGGTCCCGCCGCCGTGATCGGGTGGCGGCAGCCGCACCATCGCGAGAACGGGGATCGCGATGACCCATCCGATCGCCTGCACGACCATCGCCCAGGCGGGCCCTGCGGTGGCGACCACGATGCCCGCGATGATCGGCCCGCCGATCGTCGTCGCCGAGCGCACGAACGAGAGCATGGCGTTGGCCTGCTGCAGGTGCTCAGCAGAGGTCAGCTGCGGGATGATGCCCTGCATCGCCGGCAGCACGAACGCGGTCGATGCGCCGTTGACGACAGAGAGCAGCGCCAGCAGCGGAACCGTGGCCGTGCCGGTGAAGAGCAGCGCGGCCATGACCCCGACCGTGATGATGTCGATGACGTAGCAGGACTGGATGATCAGCGCGCGCGGGAGCCGGTCGGCTATCACCCCGCCGAACAGCAGGAACACGATGTTGCTGACCGTGAAGGCAGCCAGCACGAGCGACAGCGATCGCGCATCGTTGTCGATCTCCAGCACCGCGAAGGCGAGAGCGATCGACGACATCGAGCCGGCGATCAGGGTGATGGCTCGGGCGAGGAAGAACCAGCGGAATCCGCGGTCCTGCATCGCGGCGAGGGCGCGGATCATGACGGCGCCTCGCTTCTCTGCATCCGTCAATCCTGCCACGCCCCTGGCCGGGCGGTCGGCGTCAGTAGCTGGCGCGGGCGGCGTCGTCGGAGGCCGGGATGAAGCGCGCGGCGAGAGCCTCGGATGCTCGTGCGAGCATCGCCACGTCGGCGCCGACGGCCACGAAATCGGCGCCGGCTGCGATGTACGAATCGGCGGTGGCGGGGTCGAAGGCGTTCACGCCGACGGGAGTGCCCGCACCCTTGACTGCAGCGAAGACCCGCTCGACCGCACCGACGACATCAGGGTGCGTCTGCTGGCCGAGGAGCCCCATCGATGCCGAGAGGTCGGACGGGCCGACGAACACCGCATCCACGCCGTCGACCGACGCGATCTCGGCGGCGGCGTCGACTCCGGCCGTCGTCTCGATCTGCACGGTCAGCGAGGTGTGCCGTGCCGAGTCCTGCAGGTAGCCGTCGACGCGGTTCCAGCGGGCGCTGCGGGCGAGCGCGCTGCCGACTCCGCGCACACCGTGCGGCGGGTAGCGCGTCGCGGCGACCGCGGCGCGAGCTTCATCGGCGGACGACACCATCGGGACGATGATGTTCTGCGCACCGAGGTCGAGGACCTGCTTGATCGCGACGGCATCGTTGAACGGGACGCGCACGACGGGGACGATGGGGTAGGCGGCCGCGACCTGCAGCTGCAGCAGAGTGGACTCGAGCGTGTTGGCCGAGTGCTCCATGTCGATGAGCAGCCAGTCGAGACCGGATCCGGCGGCGACCTCGGTGACGAGCGGGCTGCCCGAGCACGCCCACATCCCGACGAGCGATCGGTCGGAGGCGGCGAGCTGCTCGCGGAAGGAGGGGCTCAGATGAAGCGGCATGCGATCGTTCCCATCGGTCCGTAGTCGCACAGCACCTCGTCGCCGCGCGACACCCACATCGGGCGTGTGAACGATCCTGCCAGGATGATCTCCCCGGCCTCGAGCCGCGCGCCGTGCTGGTGGAACTTGTTCGCGAGCCACGCGACACCTGTCGCCGGATGACCGAGCACACCGGCCGCGACGCCGGTCTCCTCGATCTCGCCGTTGCGTGACAGCACTCCGGGCACCCAGCGCAGATCGATCTCGTCCGGACGCTTGCGCACCGTGCCGAGCACCATCGCGCCGTACGCGGCGTTGTCGCTGATCGTGTCGACGATCGTCCGGCCCTCGAGCTCGATGTGCGAGTTCAGCACCTCGAGCGCCGGAACCGCGTAGTCGATCGCCGCGAGTGCGTCGTCGAGCGTGCAGTCAGGGCCCTCGAGCGGATGCTTGAGCACGAACGCGAGCTCGACCTCGATGCGCACGTTCGAGAAGTGGTCGACCGGGATCTCGGCGCCGGACTCGTAGACGGTGTCGTCGAACATCACGCCGTAGTCGGGCTCGGTGATGCCCGTGGCCTGCTGCATCGCCTTCGACGTCAGCCCGATCTTGCGACCGACGAGACGACGCCCTGCGGCGATCTGCGAATCGCGCCACACGCCCTGGATCGCATACGAGTCCTCGACGGTGGCCTCGGGGTAGCGCGCCGTGATGCGCGGGATCACCGCGTGGTTCCGGTCGGCCTCGGCCAGTTCCGCGGCGATCTGCGCGACGGTGTCTGCTGACAGCATCCGTTCCTGCTTCCTGTGGGTGCGTTTCGTCTCGGTGCTTCGTGCCCCGCTCGACGAGCGGGACACGAAGCGTCTCAGAGCTGGTGACCGAGCTTGTACTCGCCCTGCTTGTACTCGGGCATGTCCTTGTCGTCGTCCGGGCGCGTGTACGAGAACCCGTCCGCCCCGATCGTCACGGCCATCTCGGAGTCGTCGGTGCGAGCCACGACGGGCTGGGGGTTGCCGTCGAGGTCGAGCACGAGCGAGGCCTCGGTGTACCAGGAGGGCACGACCGGGTTGCCCCACCAGTCCCGACGCTGGTTGTCATGGACGTCCCAGGTGATGACGGGGTTGTCGGGGTCGCCGGTGTAGTAGTCCTGCGTGTACACCTCGACGCGGTGGCCGTCGGGGTCGCGCAGGTACAGGTAGAACGCGTTCGAGACGCCGTGGCGGCCGGGGCCGCGCTCGATGGCGTCGGAGCGGCGCAGGGCTCCGAGCTTGTCGCAGATCGCGAGGATGTTGTGCTTCTCGTGGGTCGCGAAGCACACGTGGTGCATGCGCGGTCCGTCGCCGCCGGTCATCGCCGTGTCGTGCACGGTCGGCTTGCGGCGCATCCACGCCGCGTAGACGGTGCCCTCGTCGTCCTGGATGTCCTCCGTGACGCGGAAGCCCAGGTCCTGCATGAACTTGACCGCACGGGGGACGTCGGGGGTGACCTGGTTGAAGTGGTCGAGACGCACGAGCTCGCCCGGGATGTGCAGGTCGTAGCGCCACGACATCCGCTCGACGTGGTCGGACTGGTGGAAGAACTCGATCGGGAAGCCGAGCGGGTCGACCACGCGCACCGAGTCGCCGACGCCCTTGACGAAGCCGTCGGGGTTGCGGCGCACGTCACAGCCGAGCTCGGTGTAGAACGCGACGGCCCGGTCGAGGTCGGAGGCGTCGCGGACGCGGTACGAGAATGCGGCGACTGCGGCGATCGGGCCCTTGCGCAGCACGAGATTGTGGTGGATGAACTCCTCCGTCGAGCGGAGGTAGATCGCCTCGTCGTCCTCCTCGGTGACGTACAGACCCAGGACGTCGACATAGAACACCCGCGAGGCGGCGAGGTCGGTCACGACCAGTTCCATGTAGGCGCAACGGAGCACATCCGGAGGCGTGCTCTCGGGCGTCGCGATGGGGTTGTCGGTCTGGATCGGAGCCTCCTGGCTCACGTAGTAGCCCGATGAGGTCAGCGTCTTCGCAGTCTTGTCGGTCATGTCAGGGTCCTTGATCAGTTCTTGCCGAAGGTCGGATTGTGAGCGCCGCCGAGCGTGATGTGCACGCTCTGCTGGTCGGTGTAGAAGTCGATCGACCGGTAGCCGCCCTCGTGGCCGAGGCCCGAGGCCTTGACGCCGCCGAACGGGGTGCGCAGGTCGCGCACGTTGTTGCTGTTCAGCCACACCATGCCGGCCTCGACCGACTGCGCGAAGTTGTGCGCGCGCTTCAGATCGTTCGTCCAGATGTAGGCGGCGAGGCCGTACTTCGTGTTGTTCGCGAGGGCGAGCGCCTCGTCGTCGGAGTCGAACGGGGTGATCGCGACGACCGGACCGAAGATCTCCTCCTGGAAGATGCGGGCGTCGGGGGAGACGTCTGCGAACACCGTGGGGGCGACGAAGTTGCCCTCGTCGAATCCTTCGGGGCGTCCTCCACCGGCGACGAGCCGACCCTCGGTCTTGCCGATCTCGACGTAGCTCATCACCTTGTCGTAGTGCTCGGGGTGCACGAGGGCGCCGACCTCGGTCGCGGGGTCGTGCGGGTAGCCGACCTTGACGCGCTTCGCCTGCGCGGCGTACTTCTCGACGAACTCCTCGTAGATCGAGCGCTCGACGAGGATGCGGGATCCTGCGGTGCAGCGCTCGCCGTTGAGCGAGAAGACACCGAAGATCGTGGCGTCGACCGCCGCTTCGAGGTCGGCGTCGGCGAAGACGACGGCGGGCGACTTGCCGCCGAGCTCCATCGAGAGTCCCTTGAGGAACGGGGCGGCGTTGCCGAAGATCAGCTGTCCGGTCGAGCTCTCGCCCGTGAACGAGATGAGCGGCACGTCCGGATGCTTCACGAGCGCGTCTCCGGCATCCTCGCCGAGGCCGTTCACGAGGTTGAAGACACCCTTCGGCAGGCCGGCCTCCTCGAAGATCCCGGCCCAGAGCGAAGCGGAGAGAGGTGTGAACTCGGCGGGCTTGAGCACCACGGTGTTGCCGGTCGCGAGTGCGGGGCCGAGCTTCCATGACTCGAGCATGAACGGCGTGTTCCACGGCGTGATGAGCCCCGCGACGCCGATCGGCTTGCGGTTGACGTAGTTCATCTGCTTGCCGGGCACCTTGAAGGCGTCATCGGACTGCGCGACGATCAGATCGGCGAAGAAGCGGAAGTTCTCGGCGGCGCGGCGGGCCTGGCCGAGGGCCTGAGTGATCGGGAGGCCGGAGTCGTAGGACTCGAGCTCTGCCAGACGGGCATCGCGCGACTCGACGAGGTCGGCGATCCTGTGCAGCACGCGCGAGCGCTCACGGGGGAGCATCCGCGGCCACGGGCCCTCGTCGAACGCGCGCTTCGCTGCGGCGACGGCGAGCTCGATGTCGGCCTTCTTGCCGGCGGCGGCCGTCGTGTAGGTCTTGTTGGTCACGGGGTCGAGCACATCGAACGTGTCGCCGTCGACCGAGTCGACGAACGCGCCGTCGATGTAGTGCTGGATGTGGTCGGGCAGATCGGCGGGGATGCGGGAATCGGTCATGACTCGTCTCCTGAGTTGTGGTGAGAACGGGCGTGCAGCGCGTCGAGGAACGCGTCCCTCGTGCGCAGCCTGTGGTTGCGGGCGGCGAGTTCGATCTCGAGCGGGTCGGCACCCGCTCGGATGAGCTCGAGGATCTGGGTGTGCTCTTCGACCGAGTGCTGCGCGCGGCCCGGCACATAGGCGAACGTCGAATCGCGGATGCCGGACAGTCGCGCCCAGCCGCGGTGGACGAGGTCGAGCAGATGCGGGTTCGGGCAGGGCTCGAAGAGCAGCGAATGGAACTGCCGGTTGAGCTCGGTGAACGCGTGCGCATCGAGGTGACCGAGCATCTGCGTCATCCGCTCGTTGACCGCCTCGGCCGCATCGAGCGTCTCGGAGTCGAGCAGCGGTGCCGAGAGGGCGGTGGCCGCGCCTTCGACGAGCCCGAGCGTCTGCATGGTGTGCGCGTACTCGCTCTCGTCGACGAGGGTGACGCGGGCGCCGACGTTGCGCTCGAAGGTCACGAGGCCTTCGGCTTCGAGGCGGCGGATGGCTTCGCGCACCGGCACGACGCTCATGCCGAGCTCTTCGGCGAGCGACCCCAGAACGAGGCGGTAGCCGGGGCCGAATGTGTGGCCGGAGATGCGCGAACGGATCCAGACGTACGCCTGCTCCGATTTGCTCGAGTTCGCGACCGTGGTCATGAGCGGGACCCGGTGTCGGACCCTGCGCCCGTCGCGGCTTCGTATCTGGCACGCCATTCCGCATTGAGCGGGAACAGCCCGTCGACGGGGTGCCCGGCCGCGACCTGCTCGGCGATCCAGGCGTCCTCGATCTCCTGCGCGAGAGTGTCGTCGGCGATCTGTTCGGCGAGAGCGGGCGGGATGACGATGACGCCGTCGCTGTCGCCCACGATGATGTCGCCGGGCTGCACGGTCGCGCCGCCGCAGGAGATGGTGATGTCGGAGTCCCACGGCACGTGCTTGCGGCCGAGGACCGAGGGGTGCGCGCCCTGCGAGAACACCGGGAGGCCGATCTCGGCGACCGCGTCGAAGTCGCGCACACCGCCGTCGGTGACGACGCCGGCTGCGCCGCGGGCGCGAGCGCGCAGCGCGAGGATGTCACCGAGCGTGCCTGTGGTCGCATCGCCGCGGGCCTCGATCACGATGATCTCGCCCTCGTCGACGGCGTCGAACGCGCGCTTCTGGGCGTTGTAGCCGCCTCCGTGGGTCCTGAAGAGGTCTTCACGGAACGGGACGAAGCGCAGCGTCTTGGCCGTGCCGACGATCTTGCTGCCGGGGATGTTCGCGGCCACCCCGTCGATGAAGCACGAGTGGTGTCCTCGTTTGCGCAGCTGCGCCGAGAGACCGGCAGTGGGGGCCTCGAGCAGCTTGGCGCGCAGCTCGGGGGAGAGGGCCGGCGCTGTCGCCTCGGCGGGCAGGCCGGCCTCTTCGCGCGACCCCCAGGCCTCGGTGCGCTGCAGGTCGTCGACGGCCGGAAGCGATCCGAGATCGGCGTCGAAGGGCACGTCGCCCTGTGTCACCGTCGTGACGAGCCGACCGGAGGACGGCGCGCCCGGGGCATCCGGAGCATCGACCTCGATCTCGACCACGTCACCCGGGACGATCACGGAGGACCCTGCGGGGGTGCCGGTGAGGATGACGTCGCCCGGTTCGAGCGTGAAGTGCTGAGAGAGATCCGCGACGAGCTGAGCCAGAGGGAAGATGAGTCCGGCCGTGGTGTCGTCCTGACGCAGGTCGCCGTTGACCCAGGCCCGCACGCGCAGTGCGGCGGGATCGACGGTGCGGGCGTCGATGAGCTCCGGGCCGAGAGGCGTGTAGCCGTCGCCGCCCTTGGAGCGCACGTTCGAGCCCTTGTCGTTGGCGCGCAGGTCGTAGAGCCCCAGGTCGTTCGAGGCGGTGACCCAGCCGACGTGGCTCCAGGCGTCGTCGAGCGAGACGCGACGCGCGGGGGTCCCGATCACGAGGGCGATCTCGCCCTCGAAGGCCAGGAGCTCCGTGCCGGCCGGGCGTTCGACCGTGCCGCCCGAGGCGGCGACCGAACTGGCCGGTTTGAAGAAGTAGGAGGGGGCTGCGGGGCGACGGCCGCGCTGATCGGCACGGGAGGCGTAGCTCAGGTGGATCGCGATGATCTTGCCGGGGCGGGTCATGGATGCCGTCACGGGGCGCCTCCTCGCGCTTTGTTCGACGCCTTGTGCGTCGTATTCGAAATCATATATCATCGTGTCACCCCTCGGCAAGCAACTCGAACACCTCGTGCGCGAGCCGTGACAATGCGGTCACAATCAAAGGAGACACCCCATGAGCGGGCAGTCACAGGCTGGGTTCACGCCCACCGGAACCATCGCGACACCGGCGGATCGGCGCCGCGTCGTCTTCGCCACCGTCGTCGGCACCACCGTCGAGTGGTACGACTTCTTCATCTACGCCACGGCCGTCGGCCTGGTCTTCGGGCAGCTGTTCTTCGAGCCGCTCGGAGCGAACAGCGCCATAGTCGCGTTCGCGACCGTCGGCGTGAGCTTCCTCTTCCGTCCTCTCGGGGCGTTCCTCGCCGGCCACTACGGTGACAAGTTCGGCCGCAAGGCCGTGCTCATGTGGACCCTGATCCTGATGGGGGCCGCGACCGCCCTCATCGGTGTGCTGCCGACATACGACGCGATCGGTGTCGCTGCGCCGATCCTGTTGGTGCTGCTGCGCATCCTGCAGGGCATCTCGGCCGGTGGCGAGTGGGGCGGCGCGGTGCTGATGGCCGTCGAGCACGCTCCCAAGGCGAAGCGCGGGATCTTCGGCGCATCGCCGCAGATCGGCGTGCCGCTCGGCCTGCTGCTCGCGTCGGGAGTGATGGCGCTGATGACGGCGATCGCACCGGGAGATCAGTTCCTGCAGTGGGGCTGGCGCATCCCGTTCCTCCTGAGCGTCGTCCTGATCCTCGTCGGCTACTACGTGCGCCGGAAGGTCGAGGAGAGCCCGGTCTTCATCGAGCTCGCGGAGCGCAAGGAGAAGGCGAGCATGCCGATCGTGCAGCTGTTCCGCAAGCACCTCCTGCTCGTGATCGTCGCTGCACTCGTCTTCGCCGGCAACAACGCGGTCGGCTACATGACGACCGGTGGATACATCCAGGGATACGCCACCAACCCCGAGGGCCCGATCGGCCTCGAGCGCGGACCCGTGCTGTGGGCGGTCACCGGGTCGGCCGTCACGTGGCTCATCACGACTCTCATCGCAGGGTGGCTGTCGGACCGCATCGGCCGACGTACCACCTACATCATCGGCTGGGTGATGCAGCTCGTCGGTGTGTTCGCGCTGTTCCCGCTCGTCAACACCGGCGACGTCGGGCTGCTCTTCGCAGGGCTCGCGATCCTGACGATCGGTCTCGGCTTCACGTACGGACCTCAGGCGGCTCTCTACACCGAGCTCTTCCCTGCGAGCATCCGCTTCTCGGGCGTCTCGATCTCGTACGCCATCGGCGCGATCGCCGGCGGGGCGTTCGCGCCGACCATCGCGACCGCGATCGTGCAGGCCACCGGTTCGACGCAGGCCGTCACCTGGTACCTCGCCGGCATGACGCTGCTCGGCCTCATCGCGACCCTGCTGCTGCGTGATCGCTCCGGCATCCCCCTGGGTCCGGATCACGAGGAGGAGCAGTCGGTGAGCCCGATCCGTGGGCTCGCCAAGGTCTGACGCACGCCCTCACGCCGAACGCACGTCCGCCTCGCGGGCGTGCGTTCGGCGCATCTGCGACTCAGCCGTCGAGGGCTTCGCGGATCGATGCTGCAGAGCGCCGCAGACGCGCCGCGATCTCCGCGTCGTCGAGGTCGGTGGCGACATGCACGACCGCGATCGCCGCAGGGCGCTGACCGCGAAGCGCGAGCGGCACGGCGACCGACTGCACGGTGGGGATGACCTCGTCGTGACTCGTCGCGTATCCGCGCACGCGCGCCTCGTCGACCTCTGCGTGCAGGGCCGCGCGGGCATCACCCGGCCATTGCGAGATCGGGAGCTGCGTGAGGATCGCCTTGCCAGGTGCCCCCACCGTGACCGGATGCCGGGCGCCCGGCCGCTGTGCGACGCTCGCGATCGCGTGACGAGGCTCGATGCTCGCGAGTGTGATGCAGTCGTCTCCGTCGAGCACGCCGAGGAAGCAGGTCATGCCGAGTTCGTTCGCGATCGCGGTCAGCTCGGGGATCGCCTCGGCCTGCAGATCGTGGGCGACGCCGGCGGCCAGCGCTGCCATGCGCGGGCCCAGCGTCACAGCGCCTGACGCGTCTCTCCCGATCAGTCGGTGGTCTTCCAGCGTGCGCAGCAGCCGGTATGCGACCGAGCGATGGACGTCGAGTCTCACGGCGATCTCGTCGATCGTGAGCGGGATCCGCGCATCGGCGAGCACCTCGAGGATCCGGATGCCGCGGCTGAGGGTCTGCGAGGCCGGAGTGCCTTCGGGCATGCGTGCGCTCCCTTGCGTTTCGGGACGGGCGTCCCTAAGCTGTGTTCAATAGTAGAACGTCGTGTTCGAATATAGAACACGATCGATTCGATCGCAACACCCGACAGTGACGTCCGGAAGGAATCGACGACGATGCAGTTCCACCACCACGGCTATGTCTCGGGAGACCCGCGTGTGAAGGATGCCGCAGGCATCGGCACCGAGCGGCCCGCAGACATCCCCGACGAGATCGATGTGCTGATCGTCGGCTCCGGCCCCGCCGGCATGCTGCTCGCCGCCCAGATGTCGCAATACCCCGATGTCTCGACGCGCATCATCGAGAAGCGCGAAGGTCGTCTGGTGCTCGGCCAGGCGGACGGCATCCAGCCGCGGAGCGTCGAGACGTTCCAGGCGTTCGGCTTCGCCGAGCGCATCATCGCGGAGGCCTACAACATCGGCTGGATGAACTTCTGGGGCCCGAACCCCGAGCGGCCGAACGAGATCGTCCGCACCTCGCGGACCGCCGACTACGCCTACGACATCTGCGAGTTCCCGCACCTGATCGTCAACCAGGCGCGCGTGCTCGACTACTTCGCCGAGGCCGCGGTGAACGGCCCTGGCCGCATCGCCCCCGACTACGGCATCGAGTTCGCAGGACTCACCGTGCACGACGAGGGCGAGTACCCGGTCGAGGTCTCGCTGCGCTACGTCGCGGGTGAGCGGGCGGGGGAGGAGCGCACGATCCGTGCCAAGTACGTCGCCGGGTGCGACGGCGCGCGCAGCGGCGTACGCCAGGCGATCGGACGCACGCACGTCGGCGGCAGCGCCGCGCACGCCTGGGGTGTCATGGACGTGCTCGTCAACACGGACTTCCCCGACTGGCGCACCAAGTGCGCGATCAACTCGGAGGCGGGCAACATCCTGCACATCCCTCGCGAGGGCGGCTACCTCAGCCGCATGTACATCGACCTCGGCGAGGTCGCCGAGGACGACGACCACCGCGTGCGCCAGACGCCGATCGACGAGATCATCGCCAAGGCGAACGCGATCCTCAGCCCCTACACGCTCGATGTGAAGGAGGTCGCCTGGCACAGCGTCTACGAGGTCGGGCACCGGGTCACCGACGGGTTCGACGACGTGATCGACGGGTCGGGCCGCACGCCGCGAGTGTTCCTCACGGGCGATGCCTGCCACACGCACAGCGCCAAGGCGGGCCAGGGCATGAACGTGTCGATGCAGGACGGCTTCAACCTCGGGTGGAAGCTCGGATCGGTGCTCACCGGGCGCGCGCCCGAGGCGCTGCTCGCGACATACGGTGCCGAGCGTCGGCCCGTCGCCCAGCAGCTCATCGACTTCGACCGGGAGTGGTCGACGCTCATGGCGCGCAAGCCCTCGGAGATCACCGACCCGACCGACCTCGCGACGTACTATCTCGCCACGGCCGAGTTCCCCTCCGGGTTCATGACCCAGTACACGTCGTCGATGATCACCGGCTCGGACGCGCATCAGAGTCTCGCGGTCGGCTACCCGCTCGGCAAGCGCTTCAAGTCCGCTGAGGTCGTGAGGGTCGGCGACGGCAACGCGATCCACCTCGGCCACCACGCGAAGGCCGACGGTCGCTGGCGCGTGTACGCCTTCGCGGGCCGCGATGCCGCGACGCTCGACGCGTGGGCGGCCGCGGCTGCGCCCGTCTTCGAACGGTTCACGCCCGCAGATGCCGACACCGATGCGGTGTTCGATGTGAAGGCGATCTACCAGCAGCCGTACGAAGAGATCGAGGTGACCTCGACTCCGGCTCTGTTCCAGCCGAAGACCGGTCCGCTCGGGCTCACCGACTGGGAGAAGGTCTATGCGGCGGGGCCGTCGAAGTGGACGGAGACCGACATCTTCGACGCGCGGGAGCTGTCGCGCGACGGCGTCGTGATCGTGGTGCGTCCCGACCAGTACGTCGCCGCGATCCTGCCCTTGGAGGCGACGGACCAGTTGGGGGACTTCTTCGGCGGGGCACTGCTGCCGGCATCCTGACTCTGCCGCGGGGCCCTGCGTCCTTCGGGAGGAGATATCCCCTCGGGAGGAGGATCTCCAGCGGGATCTCCTCCCGAGGCGCAGTTCTCCTCCCGAGGGCGTACGGGTGCGGCGACGCACTGGTCGGGGAGACGGCTCGCGAGGGCCGGATGCCTCGCGAGGGCCGGATGCCTCGCACGAGCGAGTCATCTCCGGCGAGTGAGGCACCTCTGGCGAGTGTCGGAGCCCGCGCGTACTCTGAGGGCCGATGGGCGAAGTCGCCCCGACAGGAGGAGCGTGTGATGGACTGGAAGATCGAGCTGATCTTCGTCCCGGTCTCGGATGTCGACCGGTCGAAGGAGTTCTACGAGAAGATCGGCTTCCATGCCGATCACGACCAGGTTCCCTACGAGGGCTTGCGGTTCGTGCAGATGACCCCGCCCGGCTCAGCCTGCTCGATCGCCTTCGGCACCAATCTGGGCGAGGGGCTGCTGCCCGGGCAGCAGAACACGATCCAGGTCGTCGTTCCGGATGCCGATGAGGCGCTCGCCCATCTTCAGGGGCTCGGGGTCGCAGCGCAGGGTGTCGATGAGCAGGCGTGGGGCCGGTTCGTGACCTTCGACGACCCCGACGGCAACACGTGGACGCTGCAGGAGCTGCCGGACTACAGCGCTCAGGCCTGAGTTCGGCGGGCGTCGAGTTCAGCGTCCGGCGATCGAGAACAGTGCCTCGGGTGCGCCCGAGGGGAACAGCACTCGTGCGCCGGAGCGGATGTCGTCGATGGGCACCCAGCGCACAGGGCTGCCCTCGTCGAGGATGCGGAGCTCGGCGTCCAGGGGCACCGCGTCCAGCTCCGAACAGGTCACGGCGAAGACGTGGGCGATCTCGTGTCCGGGTTCGCCCTCGTACGTGAAGATGTTCTCGAAGACGCCGAGCGGCTCGGCATCCTCGAGTGTGACGCCGAGCTCTTCCATGAATTCACGGCGCAGCGCGTCGCCCGCCGTCTCGCCGAACTCGATGCCGCCGCCGATCGCGCGCAGGAAATCGAGCCGGCGCGAGCTGTCGTGTCCCTCGAGGGCGAGCAGGTGCCCGTCCTTCACAGGCAGGCCGACAGCGATGTTCCGGATGGCAGGCATCCCGGAACACTAACGCACCGCCGGTCTCGGAGGTTCAGACGATCTGCGTCGCGCCTCCGGACACGACGATCCCGCCGCGGGGAGGGATGGTCACGGTGAGCAGGCTCGGTCGGCGCACATGTGCTCCCTGATGGATTCGCACGGTCGTCTCCGGGTGGCCGAGCGCGCGCAGGTAGGCCCCGGTGGATGCCGCGGCCGAGCCGGTCGCCGGGTCTTCGGTGATGCGACCGACCGGGAAGAGATTCCGGGCGTCGAAGTCGGCGGGGCCGACGGAATGCAGCACGGTGATGGTGCCGAGCCAGCCGTTCTCTCGCATGAGCGCGGCCACCTCGTCGGGGGAGAAGCGGAACTGGTCGAACAGCTCGCGGTCGTCGACGACCACGATCGGATGCCAGTTCCCGGCGAACGCCTCCCTCGCAGGGAAGCGGTCGTCGAGGTCTGACCGGGTGAGGCCGAGCATTCCGAGCAGGCGCTCGAGCACGTCGGGGTCGAGGTCGCGCACCTGGGGTTCGACGCTGGTGAACGACACGGTCACACCGCTGTGCGCGTCCACGACCGACCGCAGCGTCACGGCACCCGCGTTCGTGTCGAACACCACCTCGCCCGGTCCGTCACGCTCCGCGAGGGCGACAGCCGTCGCCACCGTCGCGTGTCCGCAGAACGGCACCTCCGCCGCGGGCGAGAAGTAGCGTGCCCGATATCGCGGCACACCGGACTCGTCCGTGCGACCGACGAGGAACGCGGTCTCTGAGAATCCGACGTCCGCGGCGATCTGCTGCATCCGCTCGTCCGTCACGCCGCCGGCATCGAGCACGACTCCCGCAGGGTTGCCGCCCTCCGGAGTCGCGGCGAAGGCGCTGTATCGCAGGACACTCAGATCATCCGTCATGACGAGGAGCCTAGCGATGCCTCGGGGTCACGAGTTCACGCGGATGATCTCCTGCTGGTAGGGCGCGATGACCTCGCCCGAGATCCGGAGGTCGAGCAGCAGGAAGCGCCGTGTCGCGGCATCCTCCTGCGCCCACGTGCCGAGCCGCTCGAGGTCGGCGAGGGACGTGACGACGACGCCCTCTGCGCCGACCGCAGCACCGAACGCCGCGAAGTCGACCTCGGGGATCAGCATCGGACCTTCGGCGAGTCCCTTCAGCCCGTAGAGGTTGACCTCGGCGCCGTAGGCGGCGTCGTTCCAGATCACGGCGATGCCGCGTCCCGCTGCCGCGCGGACGGCGGACTCGAGGTCGGCGATCGCCATGAGCCCGCCTCCGTCGCCCGAGGTGAGGACGACCGTCGAATCCCGGCGGGCGAGAGCCGCACCGACGACGCTCGGCCAGCCCTGGCCGATCGACTGGAAGGCGGTGCCGACCATCATCATCCGATCGGGTGCCTCGACCGGCCAGTACATGTTCGCCCAGCCGATGAAGTGACCGCCGTCCGAGACGACGACCCGGTCTGCGGGCAGCAGCTCGGCGATGCGGCGCGCGGCCGAGCGGGGGTCGAGACGGCCGTCGGGGGCGAGTTCGTCTCCCTCGTCGTAGGCTCGGGCGGCCGCGACATCGACGGTCTCGCGCCACGGCTGCCCGGGCACGGCGTCGGATGCCGGCGTCGACGCGCCGCGCATGACCGCCGTCGTCTCGGCGGGGCGGGCCGCTGCTCCCCAGTCGTGCTCGGCTGCGGGGCTGAGAGCGGAGCCGAGCGAGCCGACCCTGGCGACCAGCGCCTCCGCGGCGAGACGGGCGTCGGCACGAACGAAGCCGCCGACGTGCGGGTGCGTGGCCGCCGGCGCGATGTCGACCTGGAAGACCCTGGTGCCGGGCGCGAAGAGTTCACCGAACCGCATCGTGAACTGGTTCAGTGATGCGCCGAAGACGACGGCGACGTCTGCCGTGCGCACGAGCTCCATCGCGCCGTCCGCGCCGAATCCACCCGTGACGCCGAGGTCGTACTGCGTCTCGGGAAAGACGCCGCGACCGAGAGCGGACGAGGCGGTCAGGGCGCCGGTCAGCGCCGCCAGTTCGCCGAGCGCCGAGCCGGCTCCGGCCAACCAGGCGCCGCGGCCGGCGAGCAGGAACGGGCGCGATGCGCCGCGCAGCGCCTCGGCGATCTCGTCGAGCGTGCCCTCGGCGAACTCCCCGCGCGGAGCGAGCGGCGCCGGGATGCCGGGCGCGGGCGCCTCCGGCACAGGGCCGGCCTCGAGCGATGCGACGTCGTAGGGGATGGCGAGCACGACGGGCACGCGGTAGGTCAGGGCGTGCTCGATCGCGATGACGGTCGTCGCTGCGGCATCGGCACGCCCGACCGTATAGGTGCGGGCACCGACAGCGGACGCCAGGGCGATCTGGTCGACATCCCACGGGCGAGGGCCGGAGGTCGGCTCGTCGCCCACCACGAGCACGAGCGGCACGTGGGCCTGCACGGCCTCGGCGAGGGCCGTGAGGGTGTTGGTGAAGCCTGCGCCGTAGGTCGAGGTGCCGGCGGCGATGCGCCCGGAGGCGCGGAAGTGCGCGTCGGCGGCGACCACGGCGCCCTGCTCGTGCCGGACGGCCGTGAAGACCGCGTCCGTCCGGGTCTCGATCGCGTCGAGGAAGTAGGCGTTGCCGTTGCCCATCACGCCGAAGACGGCGTCGATGTGCTGAGCGAGAGTGAGTGCGACGTGCGCGGAGACGGAGGGCATGCGAAAGCCTTTCGAGACAGGGACGGAGAACATTCGTATTCCGTATGTGTCTCGCCCCCGCGTCTTCGTGGGGAGCTTCGTGCCTCTTTTTCAGGCACCGACGTCACAGAGGGCCGGACAGGTAGATCCTATCGCTCCCGGGCCGACGCGGCGCCGACTTGCGCGCGTAACACCGCCGAAACCGCGACGCGGAAACATGCGGTCATGGAGTCACTGTTCGACGGATACACCTCGCGCCGGTCGCCGCGCCGAGCAGGCGCCGCACCGTGGGACGAGATGTTCCCCTCAGACGCGCCATCCGGCGGCGAGGGCGTGCGCCTGCCCTACCAGGACATGTATCCGGCGCTCGCGGCCATGGACGACGCAGAGCTGAGGGCTCGCACCGACGCCCTCGCCAGTTCGTATCTCGCACAGGGAGTCACGTTCGATTTCGCCGGGGAGGAGCGTCCGTTCCCGCTCGATGTGGTCCCGCGCGTTGTCGCCGCCGATGACTGGCGCTATGTCGAGTCGGGGGTGAAGCAGCGCGTGCGGGCTCTCGAGGCATTCCTTGCCGATGTCTACGGTCCGCAGCTCGCGGTGCAGGACGGTGTGATCCCCGCGTCGCTGATCAGCTCGTCCGCTCACTTCCACCGTCAGGCGGCCGGCATCGTCGGGGCGAACGGGGTGCGCATCCATGTCGCCGGCATCGATGTCATCCGTGAGGAGCTCGGAGCCTGGCGTGTGCTCGAAGACAACGTGCGCGTGCCGAGCGGTGTGAGCTATGTGCTGGCGAATCGCCGCGTGATGGCGCAGACGCTCCCCGAGCTGTTCACCAGTCTCAGAGTCCGCCCGGTCGTCGACTACCCGAGCCGCCTCCTGCAGGCGCTGCGTGCCGCCGCGCCTGACGGCGTCGATGATCCGACCGTCGTGGTGCTGACCCCCGGCGTGCACAATTCCGCGTACTACGAGCACACCCTGCTCGCGCGGATGATGGGCATCGAGCTCGTCGAGGGGCGCGACCTGTTCTGCTCGGGCGGGCGGGTGTGGATGCACACGACCTCCGGCCCCACGCGGGTGGACGTGATCTACCGGCGGGTCGACGACGAGTTCCTCGACCCGCAGAGCTTCCGCCCCGATTCCGTGCTGGGCGCCCCCGGGCTGATGCTCGCTGCTCGCCTCGGCAATGTCACGCTCGCCAACGCCGTGGGCAACGGCGTGGCCGACGACAAGCTGGTCTACACGTACGTCCCCGACCTGATCCGCTACTACCTGGGCGAGGAGCCGGTGATCCCGAACGTCGACACCTGGCGGCTCGAGGATCCGGGTGCGCTCGAGGAGGTGCTCGACAGGCTCGACGAGCTGGTGGTGAAGCCGGTCGACGGCTCGGGAGGAAAAGGGCTGGTCGTCGGGCCCGATGCGTCGCGCGAGACGTTGGAGGCTCTGCGCAAGTCGTTGCGGGCCGACCCTCGGGGCTGGATCGCCCAGCCGGTCGTGCAGCTGTCGACCATTCCGACACTCGTGGAAGACGGATTCCGCCCGCGGCACGTCGATCTGCGTCCCTTCGCCGTCAACGACGGGCACGACATCTGGGTGCTGCCCGGCGGTCTCACCAGGGTCGCTCTGCCCGAGGGACAGCTCGTCGTGAACTCCAGCCAGGGTGGCGGCTCGAAGGACACCTGGGTGCTGGACCCTTCGCTGTTCACCGGGCCGACGACGACCGTGGAGGGCGACCCCGATGCCGCGGCGGACGAGGTGTCGCTCGCCACCGGGGCGATCGCCGTCGTGGCGCCGGCGCGCGAAGAACCGCACCCGCCGTTCCTGTCGTCGCCGCAGGACGAGGACCTCGAGCTGCGCCATCACCAGCAGCAGCAACAGCAGCAACAGCAGCGGAGAGGAACAGGATGCTGAGCCGCATCGCCGAGGCGCTGTTCTGGATCGGCCGCTACGTCGAGCGGGCCGACGGCACCGCGCGCATCCTCGACGTGCACCTGCAGCTGCTGCTCGAAGACCCGTGGGTCGAGGAGGACACGGCCTGCCGTGCGCTGCTCTCGGTGATGGGCACCACAGCGGATGCCGACACCGTGCTGAGTCGTGACGACGTGGTGCGGCTTCTCGCGCTCGACCGCGAGCACTCGGCGTCGATCGCCCACTCGATCGCATCCGCCAGGGAGAACGCCCGGCGGGCCAGGGAGATCATCTCGACCGACCTCTGGGAGACGCTCAACGAGTCGAATGCGCGCATGCCCCGTCGTATCGCCTCAGACAAGACGCATCCGTTCTTCCGCTGGGTGCGCGACCGCTCGGCGCTGGCCTTCGGCGTCGTCGACTCCTCGACGAGCCGTGACGAGGCATGGCACTTCTTCGTTCTCGGCCGGTCGATCGAGCGCGCCGACATGACCGCGCGTCTGCTGGCGACGCGCTCGCTGACCGAGGCCGGTGGGCCGAGCTGGACGACGCTGCTGCGCAGCTGCGGCGCATACGAAGCCCATCTGCGCAGCCACCGAGCGGTGCCGACAGGCGCGTCGGCAGTGGAGTTCCTGCTGATCGACCGCCTGTTCCCCCGATCGGTGCTCTCGAGCATCCTGCAGGCCGAGGAATGCCTGCGCGGCATCGATCCGGCCGGCGCATTCGGCGTGCCCGACCGGGCTCATCGCGTGCTCGGTCGCATGCGGTCGGAGCTGGAGTACCGACCGATCGGCGACACCGTGCACCGCCTGTCGGAGAGCATGGAGGAGGTCCAGGTGGGGATGTCAGTGGCGAGTGACGCGATCAGGGAGCGGTACTTCCCGTCGATCGCGATGCCGGTGTGGATCGGAGAGGCACTGTGAGCCGCCTCAAGATCGTGCATCGCACCGGCTTCCGCTACGAGCAGCCGGCGACGGCGTCGTACAACGAGGCGCGCATGCTGCCGCACTCCCGAGAGGGGCAGTTCGTGCTGCAGGCGACGCTCGACATCTCGCCGACGGCCACCCAGCACTCGTACTCCGACTACTGGGACACGCGGGTCTCGACGTTCGAGCTGCTGACCCCTCATCAGGTGCTCTCGGTCACTGCGACGAGCGTGGTCGACGTCAGGCCGCTCCCGACGGCGACCGCCGGAATCGACTGGGACGAGCTCGAATCCCGGATCCCGCAGTCGCTCGCTCTGGCCGAGTGCGTCGCGCAGACTCCCGCCACCGCCCCCGATGACGAGATGCGCGATCTCGCCCTGCACTTCGAAGCGGAGGGCGGCGGAGTGGACGAGACCGCCCTCGACATCTGCCGCGCGGTCGGGGAGGCGATGGAGTACCGCAGCGGCGTCACCGGCGTGAGCTCGACGGCTCGTGACGCCTGGCCCGCGCGATCAGGGGTCTGCCAGGACATCGCTCACGTGGCTCTCGGGGTGCTGCGCGCCGCGGGGATTCCGGCACGCTATGTGTCGGGATACCTGCACCCCGACCCGACGGCCGCGATCGGGCAGGCCGTGACGGGGGAATCGCACGCCTGGGTGGAGTGGTACTCCGGGGAGTGGCGCGGATACGACCCCACCAACCTCGTCGACATCGGCGAATCCCATGTCTATGTCGGCCACGGCCGCGACTATGCCGATGTTGCTCCGCTCCGCGGGGTGTATGCCGGACCCAGCGCGTCGGAGCTGTTCGTCTCGGTGGAGATCACGCGCCTCGGCTGAGGCGACTGCATGGCCTGACGACGCACGGCAGTGGGGAAGAATGAGACGATGACGGATGCATCGATCGAGCGCGAGACGCTCACCTGGGACGGCTTCGGATCCGCGACGCGAGATCTCGCGCGCAGCATCCTCGAGAGCGGCTTCGTGCCCGAGGTCGTGGTGGCCATCGCCCGCGGTGGTCTGCTTCCCGCCGGTGCCATCGCGTACGGCCTCGGTGCCAAGAACTGCGGCGCGATCAACGTCGAGTTCTACACCGGCATCGGCACCGTGCTCGATGCCCCGGAGGTGCTGCCGCCCGAACTCGACATGGCCTATCTCGACGGTCGTCGCGTGCTGCTCGTCGACGACGTCGCCGACTCGGGCCGCACGCTCGCGCTCGCGGTGCAGCTGCTGAAGGACAAGGGCGCCGACGTGCGCTCGGTCACGATCTACACGAAGCCGTCGACCATCATCCAGCCCGACTACGCGTGGAAGGACACCGATCTGTGGATCAACTTCCCCTGGTCGTTCCAGGGCACGGTGCGTGAAGAGGATCTCGGGCTCGCGCCGTCGGCCTGACCTCGTCTCAGCCGCGCTGCAGTGAGCGAAGAGTCTGGATCGTGTCGGCGTCTGCGACGCTCTTGTCGGGGCGGTAGGCCTTGACGCGTGCGAAGCGCAGCGCGATGCCACCGGGGTAGCGCGGAGAGCGCTGCACCCCGTCGATCGCGATCTCGACCACGAACTCGGGGCGCAGGAACACGGTCGACTGCGTGCGTCGTGTCTCGAACGACGGGAACTGCTCGGTCTGCCAGCGCAGCAGCTCGTCGGTCAGACCTTTGAACGTCTTTCCGACCATCACGAGTCCGCCCGGCTCGCCGAACTCTCCGCTCGGATCGAGAGCGCCGAGATGGAGATTCGACAGCCACCCCTGTCGTCGACCCGAGCCCCACTCGGCTGCGAGCACGACGAGGTCATAGGTGAGCACGGGCTTGACCTTGACCCAGGACTTGCCGCGCCTGCCCGCCGCATAGGGCGCATCGACGCCCTTGACGACGACGCCCTCGTGCCCCGCCGCCAGCGCCTCTCGTGACAGCTGCTCGGCAGCGGCCGGGTCGTCGGTGACGACCCCCGGCATGCGCCACTCGCCGACGGCCTTCTCGAGTTCGGCCAGGCGGATCGAGAGCGGTTCGTCGAGCAGATCGCGGCCGTCGATGTGCAGGATGTCGAAGAACCAGGGGCGCAGCACGAGCTCGCGCGACACGTCGGCCCCGAACCGTGACATCGTCTCCTGGAACGGCCGCGGACCGCCGTCCTCATCGAGCGACAGCGTCTCGCCATCGAGGATCAGGTCGTGGGCGGGAAGGCCTCGCACGATCTCGACGATCTCGGGCACGCGGTGGGTGATGTCGGCCAGGCTGCGGGTGTACACGCTCACGTCGTCTCCGCGGCGATGCACCTGGATGCGCGCTCCGTCGAGCTTGTATTCGACGGATGCCCTGCCCGTGACCTCGAGAGCCGCAGTCGGAGTCGCCGCGGTCGAGGCCAGCATCGGCAGCACGGCACGGCCGACCACGAGGCCGACCTCGTCGAGCTCGGCCGCGGTGCCTGTGAGGGCGATGACCGCCGTGTCACCCAGGTCGCCGGACAGCATCGCTGCTCGTCGCACGGATGCCGCAGGGCGATCCGAGGCGCGAGCGATCGCATCGAGCAGCACGCCTCCGAGCGCACCGGTGCGCAGCTCGCCGAGCATCGCGCGCGACAGGAAATCCCATTCGGTGGCCGTGGCGCGGCCGGCGAGAGCGGAGAGCAGATCTGTCCGGGCGGCCGCAGACCCCGAGCCCGAAGCGCCGGCCAGCGCTTCGAACGCCGCGTCGACGTCACCGATCGACAGGGACGGCTCGTCGGCGTGCATCACCTCGAGGGCGGTGATCCCGCGCCAGCCCACACCCAGGCGTCCCTGACGCGGCGTCGCGAGGAGCAGCCCGACGAGGGCGGGGACGTCGTCCGCGTCCGCGCGCGCGAGCAACCGCGAGAGTGCATCGACCTTGGCGAGGCGCGATGCGGTGGCGGTGACCTCTTCAGCGGTGGAGACGAGCTCCGAGAGCAACATGGGTGCAGTCTGTCACCGGCATCCGACATCGGCGAAGCCCTTGCCTTCGCCCTCTCCGTCGCAGTAGAGCAGCGAGAGCTCAGCGCCCGTGGAACTCAGGCTTCCGCTTCTCCTGAAAGGCGGCGAAGCCCTCGCGGTAGTCGTCGGTGTCGCACAGCGCCGCCTGAGCGGTGTTCTCGAAGTCGATCGATTCCCACAACGCCAGCCTCTCGTCGCGGATGCGCGAGACGAGCTGCTTGCTCGCGAGGAACGCGGCGGTGGCACCGCGCGCGGCGGTCGCGGCGGCATCCGTCGTCGTCTGGAGGACCTCGTCGTCGGGGAGCACACGTGAGAAGAGACCCGAGGCCACGGCCTCGGTGCCGCTCATCAGGCGCCCCGTGTAGATGAGGTCGAGCGTCTTGTGCGCGCCGAGGCGGTCGACGAACAGGGCGTGTCCGCCCGAGTCGAGCGTGGCGCCCAGCGCTGCGAACGGCGAGCCGATCTTCGCCGACTCCGCGACGTAGACGACGTCCGTGGCGATCAGCAGTCCCAGCCCGACGCCCAGGCATGCACCGTGGGCGGCCGCGAACGTCGGCGCGGGAAAGCGCGCCATCCGCTGCAGCAGCGGAGTCACGAGCCCGCCGAGGTAGCCCATCACGTCGTCGTCGCGCGGGTCGACCGCCGAGATGTCGCGTCCGGCGCAGAACGCGCGCCCCTCGCCCCTGAGCACGAGTGCGCGCACTCCCGCCGCGTCGGCCTCGTCGTATGCACGGCCGAGATCGCGCAGCGCCTGCTCGTCGAGGGAGTTCAGCGTGGACGGTGCATTCAGCGCGACCGTCGCGACGTCGTCGGAGATGGTGAGATCGATCATCGGATGCTCCTCAGACGTCGTAGTCGACCACGACGCGGTCGCTCGTCGGGTGGGACTGGCAGGTCAGCACATAGCCGCGGTCCAGCTCGTCGGGCTCGAGCGCGTAGTTCTCCGTCATCGTCACGCTGCCCTCGATGACCCTGGCGCGGCACGTGCCGCACACGCCGCCGGCGCACGCGAACGGGGCGTCCGGCCGCACCCGCAGAGCCGCGTTCAGCACCGACTCGTGCGCGTCGACGGGGCTCTCGACGGTCGACGAGACGCCGTCGAGGTTCACCTCGATGCGTATCGTCTTCGCGCCCGCCCGCACCTCGACCGGGCGCGCGGCGCGCACAGGTTCGTCGCCGGTGGTGAAGAGCTCGAACCGGATGTGCTCCCGGGGCACGCCGACGTCGGCGAGCACCTCGCGGCACAGGTCGACGAGCGAGAGAGGACCGCAGAGGAACCACTCGTCGACGTCGCTCGGGTCGATGAGCATCCTCAGGATGGTGCGCAGCTTCTCCTCGTCGATCCGCCCCGACAGCACGGGAGCCGTGCGCTGCTCACGGGACAGCACATGGTGCAGCGTCACTCGCGTCGGATACCGGTCCTTGAGGTCGGCGAGGTCCTCGAGGAACATCACGTCGAGTGTCGATCGGTTCGTGTAGAGCAGTGTGAAGCGCGACGAGTCCGAGCGCGTCAGCACGGTGTGCGCGAGCGCCATCAGCGGGGTGATGCCCGAGCCCGCGGCGATGCCGACGACGTGGCGATGATCGAGATCGTCGAGCCCCGAGGTGAATGTGCCCTGCGGACTCATCACGTCGATCTCGAACCCGGCGTGCAACCCGGTCTGGGCCCACGTGGAGAAGAGGCCGCCCTCGTCGCGCTTCACCGCGACACTCAGCCGGGTGGGCGTGCCCGCCGCGATCTGCTCGGCGGTGCGATGCTCCGGCGCGCGGCACAGCGAATACGATCGGCGCACCTCGGTGCCGTCGAGGGTGGTGCGCAGCGCCACGTACTGGCCCGGCAGGTGGTCGTAGTCGTCGGCGAGGTCGGCGGGAACTGTGAAAGACACCTCGACCGAGTCCTCGGTGAGCGGCCTCACCTCGTCGACCACGAGAGTGTGGAACCGCGCGCGCTTCTTCGCCGTCGATGCGGAGGGCGAATGAACGGATGTCGGTGCGACGGCACCGGACGGGGCGAACAGCGACATCAGTGCACCTTGAAGTGGTCGAAGGGTTCGAGGCATGCGCGGCACTCGAACAGCGCCTTGCATGAGGTGGAACCGAAGCGCGAGACCTCGCGGGTGTCGAGCGAGCCGCACCGCGGGCAGCGCACGCTGATCGCGAGGCGGATCGGGCCGGACGACAGCGCGGAGCGCCCCGAAGGAGGCGCGATGCCGTACTGCGAGAGCTTCTGCTTGCCGGCATCCGACATCCAGTCCGTCGTCCACGCGGGGGAGAGCACGAGACGCACCTCGACCTGCGAGTGACCGGCAGCGGTGAGGGCCAGGATGACATCGTCGCGGATCGTGTCCATCGCCGGGCACCCGCTGTAGGTGGGGGTGATGTCGACACGCACGACGTCGCCGTCGACCGTGACGGCTCGGAGCACTCCGAGGTCTTCGATCGTGAGAACGGGGACTTCGGGGTCCGCCACGGCAGCGGCGATCCGCCAGGCGTCGGTCTGCAGCGTGTCGGTCACCATGACGCCCCCGGATGACGTCGCGCGAGAACCTGCATCTCGGCGAGCAGATGGCCCATCGGGGTCGCGTGCGCACCTCGGCGCCCTCCCGCTGACGATGCCGCCACTGAGGGCGCGGTCAACTCCGCCTCTGTGAAGACGGTGTCGACGACCGCGTCGAAACCGGCGCGAAGGGTGGACGGGCGCACGGCGGCATCGCCGAGACGGTCGATCAGTGGCTCATCGCGGAAGAGCTCATCGACGTACGGCCAGACGTCGCCGAGCGCGCGCACCATCCGCTGCCGTGACTCGTCGGTGCCTCCGGCGAGGCGCAGCACCCACTGCACCGAGTGGTCGCGGTGGTAGTCGACCTCTTTGAGCGACTTCTCGGCGATCGCCGCGAACGTCTCGTCTGTGCTGGCCCTCAGCCCGGAGTACAGCTCGAACATGTAGGTCGACACGACGAACTGACGTGCGATCGTCTGCGCGAAGTCGCCGTTGGGCTGCTCGACGATCCAGGCGCTGCGGAACTCCGGCTCGTCGCGGAAGTACGCGAGGTCGTCTTCGGAGCGTCCGTCGTAGGAACCGGCGAAGTGCAGGAACGAGCGGGCATGACCGAGCAGATCGAGGGCGATGTTGCCGAGCGCGACATCCTCTTCGAGTTCGGGCGCGCGGGAGATCCATTCGCCGAGCTGCTGCGAGAGGATCAGGGCGTCGTCGCCCAACCACAGTGCGTACTCGGCGATGTCGGCGGATGCAGCCGCGGAGCCGGTTCCCGTGAGCTCCTCGCTCAGTCGCAGCTCGTCGACCGAGACATCCCCGTGCATGTCTCCATGGACGTCCGTGCGGATGTCGTTCACAGGTGCGGCACCCCCTCGGAGGCCGTGTAGTAGACGGCGTGCCGGTAGTTCTTGCCCGCGGGGCTCTCGAAGTAGGCGCCCTTGGCGTCGGGGTCGCTCGTGGTGATCGCGTCGGCGGGCACGGCCCAGATCGACACGCCCTCGCCACGGCGCGTGTAGAGGTCTCGGGCATTGCGGATCGCCATATCGGCATCCGGGGCGTGCAGCGATCCGACGTGCACGTGGCTCAGGCCGCGATTCGCACGGACGAAGATCTCCCAGAGGGGCCAGGGTTCGCGCTCGTCGGCACCGGGCGTCGCCATCACGCCGCCGCCTTCGTCTTCAGCGCCTGCTTGCGGGCGTACTCGGCTGCGGCCTCGCGCACCCACGCACCCTCCTCGTGTGCCGTGCGGCGACGTTCGAGACGCTCCGCGTTGCAGGGGCCGTTGCCCCGCAGCACCTCGAAGAACTCGTCCCAGTCGATCTCGCCGATCACGTACTGGCCCGTCTCGTCGTCGACGCGCAGATCGGGGTCGGGCAGGGTGACGCCCAGGATCTCGGCCTGCGGCACCAGCATCCCGACGAAGCGCTGGCGCAGCTCGTCGTTGGTGAAGCGCTTGATCTTCCACTTCATCGACTGGGCCGAGTTCGGCGACTGGTCGTCGGGCGGGCCGAACATCGCCAGGCTCGGCCAGTACCAGCGGTTCACGGCGTCCTGCGCCATCTGCTTCTGCTCGTCGGTTCCCTGCATCAGCGAGAGCAGGATCTCGAAACCCTGACGCTGGTGGAACGACTCCTCCTTGCACACGCGCACCATGGCGCGGCCGTAGGGGCCGTAGGAGGCGCGGCACAGCGGCACCTGATTGCAGATCGCGGCGCCGTCGACGAGCCACCCGATGGCGCCCATATCGGCCCAGGTGGGGGTGGGGTAGTTGAAGATCGAGGAGTACTTGGCCTTGCCGCTGATGAGCTGGTCCATCATCTCGTCACGGGTGATGCCGAGGGTCTGCGCCGCCGAGTAGAGGTACAGGCCGTGGCCCGCCTCGTCCTGCACCTTGGCCATCAGGATCGCCTTGCGCTTGAGGCTCGGCGCCCGGGTGATCCAGTTGCCCTCGGGCTGCATGCCGATGATCTCGGAGTGCGCGTGCTGCGAGATCTGACGGATCAGCGTCTTGCGGTAGGCGTCGGGCATCCAGTCGCGCGGCTCGATGCGCTGCTCGTTCGCGATGAGCTCGTCGAACAGGCGCTCGTCGTCTGAGAGCTCGCCATCGACGAGGGAGAGATCTGCGGGGCTTGTCATCATCGACTCCTCGGTATCCGATCCGCTTTACTGACCGGTCGTTAGGTAATTCTGACATGCCGGTCCGCCGTGCGCAAGAAGCGGCGCTCAGCGCGAGCGGGAGACCAGGTCGAGAAGGGCGAGCCCGTAGGCCTCCGAGGGGTCCGGATGCTCGAAACGCAGCGTCTCGCCGGCGATCTCGACATCGACGACGAAGGCGTCGGGAAGGCGGGTGAGTGCCCGGAACGTGCCTCGCAGCAGTTCGCGCAGCTGATCCTCGCGGGGCAGCCACACCGCGTCCGCGAGGGTGACCGCGTCGAGCGCCCACTCTGTGGTGCCGTTGAAGGCGAGGTCGGTGCCGCTCGGAGTCTGCCTCGCCTCGATCGTCATCGCGCTGACCGTGAAGACGTCGGCCTCGGCTTCGAGCTCGACATCGTTCGGGAGGTCGAGCTGAAAGCGATCGCCCTCGGAGGGATGCCACACGAGCCCGGCATCGCGCAGGGATACGGCCAGTTCTCGGGTGATCATCGTTCCACGCTAGACGACGGGGTGGGGCGGTGGCGCGGATCTCACCAGTGGATGACGATAGCCCGGGCGTCGGCGGCCTCGGGCCCGACGTCGGTGACATGAGGCACAGTGGAGACATGACTTCCCCCTCTGCTGTCGACACTCGCACTGCTGCGCTCGCCGCCTTGCGCGAACTGGTCGGCCGCCCCGACGCCGATTTCCACGACGGCCAGTACGAGGCGATCGAGGCGCTGGTCGAGGGGCGCCGCCGCGCGCTCGTCGTGCAGCGCACCGGCTGGGGCAAATCGGCGGTGTACTTCGTCGCGACGCTGCTGCTGCGTCGGCAGGGGGCGGGACCGACCGTGCTCGTCTCGCCGCTGCTGGCTCTCATGCGCGACCAGATCGCCGCCGCCGAGCGCGCGGGCGTCCGAGCCGTGGCGATCAATTCCACCAACGCGCACGAATGGTCGGAGGTGATGCAGCAGCTCGACCGAGACGAGGTCGATGTGCTGCTCGTCTCTCCCGAGCGACTCAACAACCCGGCGTTCCGCGAACAGCAGCTGCCGGCGCTCGTGCGACGGATCGGCATGCTGGTGGTCGACGAGGCGCACTGCATCAGCGACTGGGGGCACGACTTCCGTCCCGACTATCGTCGGCTGCGCGATCTCATCGAGCAGATGCCGCCAGAGGTTCCGGTGCTCGCGACCACGGCGACCGCCAACAGCAGGGTCGTGGCCGACGTCGCCGAGCAGCTCGGCACGGGAGGCTCATCGGGCGACGGGGCCTCCGAGGTGCTCACGATCCGCGGGCCGCTCGCCCGCACCTCGCTGCGGCTCGGGGTGCTGCGTCTGCCGACCTCGGCGAGCCGGCTCGCCTGGCTGCTGAGCCACATCGACGATCTGCCGGGGTCGGGCATCATCTACACGCTCACCGTCGCTGCCGCGGTCGACACCGCTCGGCTGCTGCGCGACCACGGCCACGACGTGCGTGCGTACACGGGGCAGACGGACACCGACGAGCGCACGGAGTCAGAAGGGATGCTGAAGCGCAACGAGGTCAAGGCCCTCGTCGCGACGAGCGCACTCGGCATGGGCTTCGACAAACCCGACCTCGGATTCGTGCTGCACCTCGGTGCGCCGTCGTCGCCGGTCGCGTACTACCAGCAGGTCGGTCGCGCCGGGCGCGCGAGCGAGAGCGCAGACGTGCTCCTGCTGCCGGGCGTCGAAGACCGCGATATCTGGCACTACTTCGCCACCGCGTCGATGCCCGACCGTGAGCGCGCCGAGAGGGTGATCGCTGCGCTCGGCGATCAGCCGATCTCGACGCCGGCGCTCGAGGCGATGGTCGACATCCGCCGCACACCTCTCGAGCTGCTGCTCAAGGTGCTCGATGTCGACGGCGCGGTGCGACGTGTGCAGGGCGGGTGGGTCGCCACGGGCGAGCCCTGGAGTTACGACGCCGAGCGTTACGAGCGGATCGCGGGCGAACGCCGAGCCGAGCAGCAGCACATGATCGACTACGAGCAGACCGACGGCTGCCGCATGGAGTTCCTCCAGCGCTCGCTCGACGACGACACGGCAGCGCCCTGCGGCAGATGCGACAACTGCGCCGGCATCTGGTTCCCGAGCGAGATCGGCGAATCGGCGACGACTCAGGCTGCGGAGTCGCTCGACCGAGTGGGCGTTCCCGTCGAGCCGCGCCGGGCCTGGCCGACCGGCGCCGACAAGCTCGACGTGCCCGTCAAGGGGCGCATCGCGCCGGGTGAGCAGGCGGGAGAGGGGAGGGCGCTCGCCCGGCTCACCGACCTCGGCTGGGGCGGCACCCTGCGGGAGCTGTTCGCCGCCGGAGCCCCCGATGCCGTCGTGACGCCCCAGGTGCTCGGCGGCTGCGTGCGAGTGCTCGCCGACTGGGGCTGGACAGAGCGCCCTGTCGCGGTGGTCGCGATGCCTTCACGGTCGCATCCGCTGCTCGTCGACTCCCTTGCCCGAGGGATCGCCGACATCGGTCGGCTGCCGTACCTCGGTGCGCTCGACCCGGTCGATGGCGGCCCGAGCGGTCAACCGGGAGGCAACAGCGTGTTCCGTCTCGCAGGTCTGTGGGACAGGTTCAGCGCGCAGGGCCTCGACATCCCCGAGGGGCCGGTTCTCCTCGTCGACGACCTGGCCGACAGCCGGTGGACTCTGACGGTCGCCACCCGCACACTGCGCCAGGCCCGCGCCACAGACGTGCTTCCGTTCGTGCTCGCGCTTCGCGGCTGAGGTCGGCGATCGTCGTCGCTGTCGATGCGCTGCTGGTGACGAGCGACCGCCTCTGGCACGGCGGGTGTGAGGCAGGTCGAACACACCCACACCCGGCGCGATGTCAACGGCCAGATCGATGTCGCTGACGAAGCGATATCGCGTATGAGCTGTTTCGCTCAGCGCAGGTCGTACACGCGCTTGTACTTGCCCTCGCTGCGCGGCAGAGCGCCGGGCTCCTCGACCTTGACGTCGACGCTGGTGCCGATGTGCACCTTGATGCGATGTGTGAGCACTGCAGCGGCGGCGTCGCACTCCTCGATGCTCAACGACGGGTGCCGCTCGATGCGCACCGTCATGGTGTCGAGCTGGCCCGCACGGTGCAGCTCCAGCACGAAGTGCGGCGTCAGGGTCTCGATGCCCATCACGAGCTCTTCGATCTGTGTGGGGAAGAGGTTCACGCCGCGCAGGATGATCATGTCGTCGTTGCGCCCGGTGATCTTCTCGATACGCCGCAGGGCGGGATACGTCGTTCCGGGCAGCAGGCGGGTCAGATCCCGTGTGCGGTAGCGGATCACCGGAAAGGCCTCTTTGGTGAGCGAGGTGAAGACCAGTTCGCCCAGTTCGCCGTCCGGCAGGCGGTCGCCGGTGTCGCCATCGATGATCTCCGGAAGGAAGTGGTCTTCCCAGATGTGCGGGCCGTCTTTGGTGAGCACGCTCTCGCTGGCGACGCCCGGCCCCATGACCTCGCTGAGCCCGTAGATGTCGACGGCGTCGATGTTCAGTCGCTTCTCGATCTCGCGGCGCATCTCGTTGGTCCACGGCTCGGCTCCGAGCACGGCCACCCGCAACGAGGTCCGCGTCGGGTCGACGCCTGCCGCCTCCATCGCATCGGCGATCGTGAGCAGGTAGCTCGGCGTGCAGAGGATGGCGTCCGGCTCGAAGTCGGCGATCAGCTGCACCTGGCGCGCGGTCTGACCACCGGAGACGGGTATCACCGTGGCGCCGAGTCGTTCGATGCCGGCATGCGCCCCGAGTCCACCGGTGAACAGCCCGTATCCGTAGGCGTTGTGCACCTTCATGCCGGCGCGGATCCCCGCGGCGTGCAGCGACCTCGCGATCAGGTCGCCCCACCTGTCGAGGTCGCCCTCGGTGTAGCCGACGACCGTCGGCCGCCCGGTCGTGCCCGACGACGCGTGGATGCGGCGCACGTCGGCCATCGGCACCGCGAACATCCCGAACGGGTAGCTCTCTCGCAGATCGGCTTTCGAGGTGAACGGCAGCCTCTGCACGTCGTCGAGGGTGCGGATCTCGTCGGGGTGGACACCGTGCTCGTCGAACTTGCGACGGTACGTCGGCACGTTCTCGTAGGCGTGGCGCACAGTCCACTGCAGGCGCTGCAGCTGCAGTCGGGCCAGTGCAGTGGGGGAGTGCAGCTCGATCTCGGTGCCGATCTCGGCACGGGTGTGGGTCATCGTCGACTCCTTCGTCGCGGGCAGGGCCATGTCAGGTGTGCCGGTCAGCCCGGGTGCGATCGGTTCGTGGTGAGCGAGCGGCCGCGCACCTCGGCGACGACGTCGCCGGACTCATCGGTGACCGTGACGTCGTAGATGCCGTTGCGACCGCTGACGACGCGGCGACTCGCACGTGCCGTGAGCCGCTGCCCGGAGGTCGTCGACTTCAGGAAGGTGATGTCCGCGCCGCCCGCGACCGTGACGCGCTCGTCCTCGTTGCAGGCGATCGCGAAAGCCGTGTCGGCGAGAGTGAACACCAGGCCGCCGTGCGTGATCGCGAAGCCGTTCAGCATGTCGTCGCGCACCGTCATCGACACCACGGCCTCGCCGGGCTCGTCGAGCTCGACGGTCATGCCGAGCATCGCCGACGCGGCATCGCGCTGCATCATGGCCCTCATGCTGCCGCGACCTCGGAGGTGGGCTCCTTGCTGACCAGCGTGAGCACGTCGTAGGTCGCGACGAGCTCGTCGGCCTGGTTGCGGATCACCGCATCCCAGCGCACCTCGCCGTAGTCATCGGTCTCTCGGGGGGTGATCTGCTTGGCGGTGAGCTCGACGCGGATCGTGTCACCGGGGGAGACCGGCGTGATGAACCGCAGATTCTCGAGACCGTAGTTCGCGAGCACGGGGCCCGGTTCGGGGTCGACGAACAGACCGGCCGCCCACGAGACCAGCAGGTACCCGTGTGCCACACGGCCGGGGAAGAACGGGTTCGCTGCGGCCGCCGCGTCGTCCATGTGGGCGTAGAACGTGTCACCGGTGAAGTGCGCGAAGGTCTCGATGTCGTCGAGGGTGACCTCGCGTGATGCCGAGACGATCTGATCTCCGATCAGGAGCTCCGCGAGCGACTTGCGGAACGGATGCCGACCGCCGCTGCGCGCCGCGGCTCCCGCGTGCCAGACACCGGTCAACGCCGTGAGCATCTCGGGCGATCCCTGCACCGCAGTGCGCTGCATGTGGTGCAGCACCGCGCGGATGCCGCCGAGTTCCTCGCCGCCTCCTGCCCGACCGGGCCCGCCGTGCACGAGGTTCGGCAGGGGAGACCCGTGACCGGTCGAGGAGCGCGCGTCGTCGCGGTCGAGCAGCAGCATCCGACCGTTGAACGGCGCGATGCGCGTGGCCAGCTCGACCGCCTGCACCGGATCGTGCGTCGCGATGCTGGTGACGAGCGAGCCGCCGCCGCGGGCGACGAGTGCGGCGGCGTCGGCGATGGTGTCGTAGGTGAGCAGGGACGACACCGGACCGAACGCCTCGACCGAGTGCGCGGCGTCGGACTGCGGATCGTCGAAGCGCAGCAGCAGCGGCGAGACGAACGCGCCGTCGGGCGAGAGCGCGGTGGTTCCGTCTGCGAGCCGCACCTCGGGAGCATCCGTCGACCCCACCACGATCTGTCCGCCGGCGTCCTGCAGCTTCGCGACCTGACGCAGCACCTCGTCGCGCTGCGCGGTCGAGGCGAGGGGGCCCATCGTCGCACCTTCGGCGCGGGGATCGCCCAGCACCGTCCTCTCGGTGATGCGCGCCTGCACGGCGGCGATCACGGCATCCGCCGACCCGGTCGGCACGATCGCCCGGCGGATCGCCGTGCACTTCTGCCCGGCCTTGGTCGTCATCTCGGTGACGAGCTGGCGGACGTAGGCGTCGAACTCCGGCGTGCCCTCGATGGCGTCGGTGCCGAGCACCGAGGCGTTGATCGAGTCGGTCTCCGCGGTGAACCGCACTCCGCCGGTCTGCACGGCGGGGTGGGCCTTCAGGCTCTCGGCTGTCGAGGCGCTGCCGGTGAAGCCGACGATGTCGCCGAGGCGCAGGTGCTCGAAGAGGTCGGGGACGCTGCCGCTCACCAGCTGCAGCGATCCGTCCGGCAGCAGGCCCGACTCGACGAGGATGCGCACCATCGCCTCGGCGAGATATCCGGTCGGCGTCGCGGGTTTCACGAGCGTCGGCATGCCGGCGAGGAAAGCCGGTGCGAACTTCTCCAGCGACCCCCACACGGGGAAGTTGAAGGCGTTGATCTGCACGGCGACTCCCGGCAGCGTCGTGTAGACGTGGCGCCCGAGGAACGAGCCGTCCTTCGAGAGCGGCTCGACGGGGCCGTCGACGTGCACGCGGCTGTTCGGCAGTTCGCGCCGCCCTTTGCCGGAATACGAGAACAGCACGCCGATGCCGCCGTCGATGTCGACCCAGGAGTCGCTCTTCGTCGCGCCCGTGCGCGCTGACAGCGCGTAGAGCTCGTCCTTGCGCTCGGTGAGCGCCAGGGCGAACTGCTTGAGCAGCACCGCGCGCTGATGGAAGGTGAGCGCACCGAGGCTCCTCTGCCCCACGGATCGGGCATGCGCAAGCGCCCCCGCGAGATCGAGGCCGTCGGTGGAGACGAGCGTGACCACATCGCCGGTGGACGCGTCACGGACCTCGGTGAATCGTGCGGGCGAAGTCGGCGTCCACCACTCGCCCTGGATGTAGCTCGGCAGATACTCGGTCATCTCTCCTCGTTCCATGCGTAGAACCCTTCGCCGCTCTTGCGGCCGAGCTTTCCTTCGGCGACCATCCGCCGCAGCAGATCCGGCGGAGCGAACCGCTCACCGAGAGTGCGTTCCAACTCCTCGGCGATGCCGAGCCGCACATCGAGTCCGACGACGTCGGTCGTGCGCAGCGGCCCCATCGGATGCCGGTATCCGAGCGTCATCGCCGCGTCGATGTCGACGGCCGACGCGACGCCTTCCTCGAGCATCCGGATCGCCTCGAGGCCGAGCATGACGCCGAGTCGAGACGATGCGAATCCGGGGGAGTCGGTGACGACGATCGGGGTCTTGCCGAGGGAGCTCACCCATCCGGCCGCGTTCTCGACGACCGCGGTGTCGGTCGCTGCGCCTCGCACGATCTCGACGAGCGCAGACGCGGGCACAGGGTTGAAGAAGTGCAGGCCGAGGAAGCGCTCCGGACGACGGCGGCTCGCGGCGAGATCGTCGATCGAGATCGACGACGTGTTGCTCGCCAGGGTGGCGTCGGCGGGCATCGCCGTCTCTGCACGGGCGAGCGCCTGTTCCTTGAGTTCGCGGTCTTCGGGAACGGCTTCGATCACCAGGTCGACCACGGCGAAGGCGGCGATGTCGCGACCAGTCGTCAGGCGGCCGGTGATCTCGACCTCGTTCAGAGCGGGATCGCGGGCGACGGATCGGCGGATGCTCTCGCGGATCCGCTGCAGTGCGGCATCCGCGCTCGCCGCGTCGCGTTCGACGACCGCGACACGGGATCCCGCGAGCAGGAAGGCATGCGCGATGCCGGCGCCCATTCGTCCTCCGCCGAGCACGCCGACGGCCGCGGGCACGTGGTCCGGGCGTCTCGTCCCGCTCCGTTCGCTCGAGGTCGCGGGGTGGGCGTCGCTCGAGGACGGGGGCTGCTCGCTCATCGGTTCTTCCTCTCGAGGAACGCGGTCATGCGACGGTGCTTCTCCGGCGACTCGAAGAGCTCGGCCTGCAGCTCGAGCTCGATCGCAGGATGTCCCGAGCGCGGAGTGCGCAGAGCGTGTTTCGTGTGCTGCGTGGCCAGCGGGTCGTTCTTCGCGATGCGATCGGCGATCGCGTGCGCGGTCGCGATCAGCTCGTCGGACGGATGCAGCGACGAGACGAGTCCCCATCGCAGTGCCTCCTCGCCATCGAGCGCTCGACCGGTGAGAAGCATCTCGCTCGCTCGCGCCGCGCCGATGATCTCGGGAAGCCGCCACGTCGCACCGGCCGCGGCGATGATGCCGAGTCCGGTCTCGGGGTTGCCGATTCGGAGGGACGGCGTCGCGATGCGGATGTCGGCGGCGTAGGCCAGCTCGGCTCCGCCCCCGAGTGCGTAGCCGTCGATCGCCGCGATCACCGGCATCGGCAGCTCGTTGATGCGGATGAACACGGTCGCGTTGATGCCGCGCCTGGCGTCATCTGCGGTGCGATCGCGCAGCTGCGCGATGTCGGCACCCGCCGCGAAGACACCGCCGGAGCCGGTGAGGATGAGGGTGCGGGGGGTCTGTTCGAGCATCGCGCACAGCTCGTGCAGCGCGTCGACCGTCTCCTGGTCGATCGCGTTGCGCTTCTCGGGGCGATCGAGCGTCGCGATGACCCTGTCGCGCTGCTCCTCGATCTGCAGGCTCACGTCAGACGCTCCACGATCATGGCCGTGCCCTGTCCGACTCCGACGCACATCGTGGCGAGGCCGTAGCGAGCGCCCTCGCGTTCGAGCCGACCGAGCAGGGTCACGATCAGGCGGGATCCGCTGGAGCCGAGCGGATGCCCGAGCGCGATCGCACCGCCGTCGGCGTTGACGATCGCCGGGTCGAGGCCGAGGCGACGGATGCAGGCGAGCGATTGCGACGCGAAGGCCTCGTTCAGCTCGACGGCGCCGAGATCGGCGATCTGCAGCCCTGCCTTCGCGAGAGCCTTCTGCGTCGCGGGCACGGGGCCGAGTCCCATGATCTCGGGGGCGAGTGCGGCGGTCGCCGACGCGACGATGCGTGCCCGCGGTCGCAGTCCGTGTCGCTCGACGGCCTCGGCGCTCGCCACGACGATCGCGGAGGCGCCGTCGTTCAGCGAGCTGGAGTTGCCGGCCGTGACGACCTCGCCGCCTGCGACCACGGCGCGCAGCTTCGCGAGAGCGTCGAGGGTGGTGTCGCGTCGCGGTCCTTCGTCGGTGTCGACGATTCCGCGGTCGGTCTCGACCCCGACGATCTCAGGGGCGAAGCGCCCCGCGTCGATCGCGGCGGCGGCGCGCAGATGGCTCTGCAGGGCGAAAGCATCGGCATCCGCCCGACTGATGCCGTCGACGCGTGCGACCTCCTCCGCCGTCTCGGGCATCGAGAAGGTGGCCTTCTCGCGCGCGGCGAGCCGCGGATTGGTGAAGCGCCATCCGATCGACGTGTCGAAGGCCGCGCCGGGCTTGGCCCATGCGCGCTCGGGCTTCGCCTGCACCCAAGGGGCTCGTGTCATGGACTCGACGCCGCCGGCGACGATGAGGTCGGCGTCCCCCGCGCGCACGGCGTTCGCGGCGAGAGCGATGGCCGACATCCCCGAGGCGCACAGCCGGTTCACGGTGAGCCCGGGGATCGAATCGGGCAGGCCGGCGAGGAGCACGGCCATGCGGGCGACGTTGCGGTTGTCTTCGCCCGCTTGGTTCGCTGCACCGAGGATGACCTCGTCGATCGCCTCGGCGGGGATCCCCGACCGGGTGACGGTCTCGCCGACCACGAGGGCTGCCAGATCATCGGGGCGGATGCCGGCGAGTGCGCCGCCGTGACGACCGACGGCGGTGCGGACCCCGTCGACGAGATAGGCCTCGGACATCGTCATCCTCTCGAACGCCCACGCTGGCGATAATTTCAGACCGATCGGTCAGGAATACGATCTCAGATCCTCGGACGGATGGCAACTCATCGGGACTGACAGACTGGGGCCATGGCGCAGCTCGGATTCGACGCGCCGGCCCCCAAGCGCGGCCGGCCAGGCTACGACCGTGAGCAGGTGCTCGCGGTCGCGGTCAAGGTGTTCAACGAACAGGGCTACGACGCGACCAGCGTCGCCGATCTCAGTGCCACTCTCGGCCTCACCAAGTCGGCGCTGTACCACCACTTCGAGTCGAAGTCGGCGATCCTCGAGCTCGCGCTGAACGATGCCCTCGACGCTCTCGAGGCCGTCGTGGACGACGCCACGGCGCGGCATCCGCTCGCCTCCGATCGCCTGCGATCGATCATCCGCGGGGCCGTACGTGTGCTCACCGAGAAGTTGCCCTCGGTGACGCTGTTGCTGCGTGTGCGCGGCAACGGCGACGTCGAGACCTCCGCGCTCGTGCGCCGGCGCGCGTTCGACCAGCGGGTGACGGCGATCGTCGCCGAGGCTCAGGCCGAGGGGCTGATCCGCGACGACGTGGATGCCGCGGTCGCGACCAGGCTCATCTTCGGCATGATCAACTCGGTCGTGGAGTGGTATCGCCCCGGCGGGCCTGTCGACCCCGATGAGCTGGGCGAGGACATCCTGCGGGTGAGCCTGGACGGACTGCAGTCGCGCTGAGCCGACTAGTCGTCGGCCGGAGCCACCCGGGGCGGCCAGCTGGTCGCTCCGAGCTCGCGTGAGATGTTGCGGGCCGTCTCTCGGAGCGCGTTCAGCACGGCGTCGGAGGCGGGCGCGTGCGAGGTGGGCATCACCACCGCGACCGCGGCGACGATGTCGTTCGAGGCGTCGGAGACCGGTGCGGCGACGGACGATTCTCCGAGCACCGCCTCGTCCGTCTCGGACGCACTGCCGCGTTCGGCGATCGCGGGGAGCTCGAGCATCAGCCTGGCGATGTCGGTGATCGTGTCTCCGGTGAGGCTGGGCAGCGGTCGTTCGAAGACGGTGCGCTGGAAGCCGAGGTCATGAGCGAGCAGCACCTTTCCCATCGCCGAGGCGTGAGCGGGGATCGCGACGCCGGTCTCGAGCATCTGCTGGCTGTCGTCGGGGCGCAGATCGTGGTGGATGACGAGCACCTCGTGGAAATGCGGAGCACCGAGGCGCACAGGCAGATTGGTGCGCCGCGCGAGCTCCTGCGTCCACCGCATCGCCCGTGCCCTGACGTCGAGCGTGTCGAGGTACACGTTGCTGAGGCGCAGCAGCGTCGGTCCGAGCATGTAGCGCTGTCCGCCGCGCTCTTTCGCGACCAGCCCGTGCTCTCGCAGCGACTTGACGATCCCGTGCACGGTCGACGGCGGCAGGCTCAGTGCGAGAGCGAGATCGGTGATGCCGAGGTGGCGCGCACCCTGCAGCAGCTCGAGCACCTTGGCGGCGCGATCGATGGCCTGGATCACGGTGCGTCCTTCCTCCGGTTCGTCGTCGAGCCGGGCCGTCATGTCGTGTGTCCGAGTCGATCTTGACAACTCGACTGCGCCCGAGCATATTCGACATTGACGAATGACTTTCCAATATTGCGAAAGATCGCCACCGCAGAGATCAAGGGAGATCGAACGATGAAGAAGCTCATCAACAACCCCGCCGATGTGCTGGTCGAGTCGCTGCGAGGCGTCGCCCTCGCGCATCCCGAGCTGTCGGTCGACCTCGAGACGCACGTGATCACGCGCGCGACGCCGAAGGCGCAGGGCAAGGTCGCGGTGGTCTCCGGTGGCGGGTCAGGCCATGAACCGCTGCACGGCGGATACGTGGGGGTGGGCATGCTCGATGCCGCGGTCGCCGGCGAGGTGTTCACCTCACCGACGCCCGACCGCGTGCAAGCGGCGACCAAGGCCGTCGACCGCGGCGCCGGCGTGCTGCACATCGTCAAGAACTACACCGGCGACGTGCTGAACTTCGAGATGGCCGCCGAGCTCGCATCGATGGAGGGCATCGAGGTCGGCACCGTGATCGTCGACGACGACGTCGCCGTGCAGGACTCTCTCTACACAGCCGGGCGTCGCGGTGTCGGACTGACCGTGCTGCTCGAGAAGCTGGTCGGCGCGGCGGCCGAAGAAGGACAGGATCTCGCCGCGGTCGTCGAACTCGCCCAGCGCATCAACGGCCAGGGTCGCTCGATGGGGATGGCGCTCACGAGCTGCACGGTTCCCGCAGCGGGCAAACCCACGTTCGACCTGCCGGAGGATCAGATGGAGATCGGCATCGGCATCCACGGCGAACCCGGTCGGCATCGCGAACCGCTGGCCCCCGCATCCGAGATCGCCCGCCAGCTCGTCGAGCCGATCCTCGCCGACCTCGACGCCGCCGGACCCGCGATCGTGATGCTCAACGGCATGGGCGGATCGCCGTTGATCGAGCTGTATCTGATGTACGGCGAGGTCGCGTCGTTGCTCGAGAAGGCGGGGGTGCACATCGCCCGCAACCTGGTCGGCGACTACATCACGTCGCTCGACATGGCCGGGTGCTCGCTCACGGTGCTCAAGGCCGACGACGAGCTGCTGCGGCTGTGGGATGCCCCGGTGAACACTCCAGGACTGCGATGGGGAGCATGATGGCGGCGATCGACACCGCGGCCCTCGTCGACTGGATCCGGCGGTTCCGCGACGTGATCGCCGAGAAGCGCGAATGGCTCACCGAGCTCGACTCGGCGATCGGCGACGCGGACCACGGCGCGAACATGGCCCGTGGCATGGACGCCGTCGTGGCGAAGCTCGACTCGGCGGTGCCGCCCACCGTCGACGAGCTGCTCAAGACCGTCGGCATGACGCTCGTGAGTTCGGTCGGAGGTGCCAGCGGGCCGCTCTACGGCACGCTGTTCCTGCGGATGGGGATGGCGGCCGGCCCGGTGGACGAACTCGATGCCGCCGGGCTCGCAGCCTCGCTGCGAGCGGGTCTCGACGGGATCGTCGCCCGGGGCAAGGCCGAAGCCGGCGACAAGACCATGTTCGATGCGATGGCGCCCGCCGTGGATGCACTCGATGCGGCGATCGCAGGCGGGGCGGATCTCGCAGCGGCGACGGCTGCGGCTGCCGATGCTGCGGCTGCGGGGCGTGACGCCACGGAGCCCCTGGTGGCACGCAAGGGACGCGCGAGCTACCTCGGTGAGCGCAGCGCAGGGCACATCGATCCGGGTGCGGCGTCCACGACGCTGCTGTTCGAGGCGCTCGCCCGGGCCACCGCGGAATCGTCCTGATGATCGGCATCGTCGCCGTCTCCCACAGCGCTCGACTCGGGGAGGCGGCCCTGGAGCTTGCCCTGCAGATGGTGCGAGGCGGGGGAGCGCGCGTCCTGGTGGCGGCCGGCGCGGGGACGGATGCCGACGGCGCAGCCGTTCTCGGAACGGATGCCGTAGCGGTCGCCGCGGCCATCGACGAACTGGCCGCGGATTGCGACGGAGTCCTGGTGCTGATGGACCTCGGCTCGGCGGTGCTGAGCGCGGAGCTCGCGCTCGAGCTGCGCATGAGCGACGTGCCCGTCCGCCTCACGCCCGCGCCGTTCGTGGAAGGGCTGCTCGCCGCAGTCGTGTCCGCGGCGGCGGGCGCATCGCTCGAGGTCGTGGCTGAGGAGGCGTCCGCTGCGCTCGGCGCGAAGACCGGCCAGCTCGGCGACCCGGACGAGCCCGTCGCGCCCGCCCCCTCGTCGCTCGCACCGACGCACGGGCCGAGCGACGCGGTCACTCGCGTGGTCACCGTGCGCAACCCGCTCGGCATCCATGCTCGTCCGGCTGCGCTGATCGCCGAGGCCTCCGCAGGGGCGGATGTGCGGCTCACCCGGCTGCCGGATGGGCCGGAGGCCGCGGGCGCCAGCCTGTCGAGACTGCTGATGCTCGGCGCCGGGCAGGGCGACGAGGTGCGGCTGTCCGCGACCGGGGCGGATGCCGAGCTCGCCATCCATCGACTGGTCGCGCTGTTCGACGAGGGGTTCGGTGAAGGAACCGCGGTCGCCGCGCCCCCGAGAGAGGTCGTGCGCACGCGGTCGACCGAGTCGGCGGTGAGCGCGGCGCCCGTGGTGTCCGGGACGGTGCTGAGCGGGCGAGGCGTGAGCGCCGGGCGGGCAGCGGCGCAGGCCGTGCTGCTGGCTGCGCCACTCGACGAGCCCGACCCGGGCCTGACGGTCGATGCGGCTGAGCGTGAGAGCGAGGTGTCGGCGATCGAGTGGGCAGCCGTCGCGGTGGCCGATCAGCTCCGCCGCCGCACATCGGCGGCGACCGGAGAGGCACGGGCGATCCTCGATGCTTCGCGTCTGCTCGCCTCAGACCCCGAGCTCGTCGCAGATGCGACGTCGCTCGTCCGATCGAAGGGGCGCACCGCCGCCCGCGCCGTCTGGGAGACGGCTCTCGCGCACGAGAAGGCGGTCAGAGCCTTGGGTGGCCGCATGGCCGAGCGTGCCGCCGACATCCGCGACGTCCGAGACCGGATCATCGCCGAGATCCTCGAGGTCGAGATGCCCGGTGTTCCGGAGCGGGATGAGCCTTTCGTGCTCGTGGCCACCGACCTCGCACCCGCCGACACGGCCGCCCTGGACGGCGGCAACTGCGTCGCTCTGGTGACCGAGCAGGGCGGGCCCACATCGCACACCGCGATCATCGCCCGCTCACTCGGAATCCCCGCGGTCGTCGGGGTCGGCGGGGCCACGGGCATCGCATCCGGCGCCGATCTGCTCGTCGACGGCGACCGGGGCACGGTCGAGGTCGACCCGAGCCGTTCCAGGATCGCCGAGGCGCAGGCCGCGTCGATCGTCGTGCCCTTCGACGGAGAGGGCGTGCTCGCGGACGGGCGCCGGATCGCACTGCTCGCCAACGTCGGCGGCGCGGCCGAAGCGGTGGCGGCTGCGGCATCGAAGGCAGAGGGAGTGGGTCTCTTCCGCACCGAGTTCTGCTTCCTCGACCGCACCGATGCGCCGTCGGTCGACGAGCAGGTCGACGCCTACCGAGGCGTCCTCGCGGCTTTCCCGGGGCGGAAGGTCGTCGTGCGCACGCTCGACGCGGGCAGCGACAAGCCGCTGCCGTTCGCCAACGCCGACACGGAGGAGAACCCCGCTCTCGGAGTCCGCGGTCTGCGGATCGCACGGCGATCACCCGCGCTGCTCGATGATCAGCTGCGGGCCCTCGCGCTCGCGGCAGCGGCGGAGTCGGCGCTCGTCGAGGTGATGGCTCCGATGGTGGCCACGGTCGATGAGGCGCGCGACTTCGCGGACCGTGCGCGGGCGGCCGGACTCGAGAAGGTGGGAGTGATGGTCGAGACACCCTCCGCCGCGCTCCTCGCCTCAGAGATGCTCGAGGTCGTCGATTTCGTCAGCATCGGAACCAACGATCTCGCCCAGTACACGCTCGCCGCGGACCGACTGCTGGGCGAGCTGGGCGACCTGAACGATCCGTGGCAGCCGGCCGTGCTGCGATTGATCGGCCAGGCGGGTGCTGCCGGACGCCGGTGGAACCTGCCGGTGGGCGTGTGCGGCGAGGCCGGCGCCGATCCCACACTGGCCGCGGTGCTGGTCGGCCTCGGGGTCACCTCCCTGTCGATGACGCCCCGCGCGCTGGGCCGCGTCGCGGCCGCGCTGGCAGATGTCACGGGTGATCAGTGCGACGCAGCCGCGGAAGCGGTGCTGAGAGCGGCGACGGCGGCCGATGCGCGTGCCGCTGCGGCCGCTGTGCTCAGTGGCGACTGAAGGGTTCACGTCGTCCGATCAGGCGGATATATGCGATCTTCGGCATGCTCTTCCTCTCATTCTGATCTCGACATGCGCGCGCCCCTGGTCGAGGGGGCCGCAGCGCCTTAGGCTCCGGGGAGGGGGCGCCCGCAGCGGCGCATGACGAGGTCGGAGGATGCACATGACTGTTTTCACCACAGGTCGAGCGCGCATGACGCTCGCATCGATCGGGATCGGCGCGCTGGTGGCTCTGAGCGCCTGCGCCTCGACTCCTCAGGCCTCGCCGTCGCCCTCGCCCTCGCCGTCTCCGTCGACCGCGTCCCCCGAGCCCTACGCCGGACCGATCGCGTTCGTCGGAGACGAACTCGACGCGTTCGCGCTCACCCCTGAGGAGATCGTGGGGATCGTGCCGGAGGCCACCGAGGTCGGTGATCCTTCGCCGGTGCTCGAACAGGTGTCGGATGGTGGAGGTCTCGCTGCGGACCCGCCGATCTGCGATGCCCTCTACGCCGAGCAGTCGCTCGGCAGCGTCGGGGCGAGGACGGTCGAATGGCAGGTGCCGACGGATCCCGCCAATGGGTTCGGCCGGATGACGATCATGCAGTTCGCTGATGAGGCGCAGGCCGAGGGGCGAATGGATCAGCTGCTCCAGGCTGCCGAGCAGTGCGCCGAGTTCGCCAAGGAGGGAACCATCACTTTCGATGCCGCGATTCCGGAACCCTCCGAGGATGTCCGAGCCTTCGCGGGGTCGTTGGTCGACGCGGGGCTCGACTGGCGGTCGTTCGGCGCATTCGCGTCGACCGGAAACGTGATCGTCCAGCTCTGGCAGCCCTTCAGCGGTGATCGCGACTTCGACGCCGAAGCCGCCGCCCTGCTGCTGCAGACCCGCGCCGACGAGGCGAGGTCGGGGCTGATCGACGAGCTCACCGAGAACCCGCCTGTCGCCGAGACCGATCCGTCGGGAGACCCCGGAGCCGTGTGGAGCGAGTGGCAGATCGGTGTCGGCGGGGTGGGCCCTCTCCGCCTCGGCGACTCGGTCGATGCCGCTCTCGCCACAGCGGGCGAGGATGCGCAGGTCATGGAGCCGGCGTACGACGGCGGACCGTGGAGACTCGTCGCGCCCGGCGACGCGGGGTCTCTCCTGGTGCAGCCCGTCGAGGCCGGCGACGCGGTGTGGTCGATCACCGTCGGCAGCGATCGCAGCCTCGATGAGTCAGTCGACGACGGAGCGGCGCTGCCGCACCGGGGAGGCATCCGCCTCGGCGCTCCGGTGGCGGATGCGATGGCCGCCTACCCCGGGGGCACCGTCGTCGATGTCGCGGCGTCAGGCGATGACTTCTACGCCGTCGCGACGCGTGACGGCCATGTCTTCCGGTTCCAGGCCGACCGCGATGTCGTCGAGGAGGGGTCGATGATCGTCGGCATCACGGTCGAGGACGCCACAGCCCGTACGCCGCTCGTCTTCGGCTGACGGCGGGCCGGTCGTTCCACCGACCGACCCGCCGCCCGGCCGTGTGAGCGGCTCCGTCAGGCGTGCAGGTCGACGCCCTTCGTCTCCTTGACCATCGTCACTGCGATGAGGGAGATCAGCGCCGCGGCGGCGATGTAGACGCCGATCGTCCACGCCGCGTGGAACTGGTTCATCAGCGTCTCTGCGATCATCGGAGCGAACGCCCCGCCGAGAATGGCACCCAGTGCATATCCGATGGAGACGCCCGAGTAGCGGACGTTGGCCGGGAACATCTCGGCGTAGAGGGCCGCCTGCGGGCCGTAGGAGAGCCCGAGTGCGAACGTCATCACGAACAGTGCCACGAAGTACCAGAAGATGTTCGCCGTATCGATCAGGAACCACATCGGCACAGCCCAGAGCGCGAGTGCGATGTAGCCGATCTGGAAGGTGCGGACCCGCCCGAGACGATCGGAGAGGTGACCGCCCCAGAGCGTGAAGATGAGCCATCCGAACGAGGCCAGCGTCGTCGCCAGCAGCACGGGAGGACGCTCCATGCCGAGAGCGGTGACAGCGTAGGTGGCGAAGAACGCGATGAGCAGGTAGCCGGCGGCGTTGTTTCCGATGAAGATCAGTGCGGTGAGGACGACCTGCTTGGTGTTCTTGCGGAACAGGCGGCCCAGCGGTGCCGAGGCCTCCTGACGGCGGCGCCGGAGATCTTCGAAGACCGGGCTCTCATCGACTGCGCGCCTGATCACGTAGCCGACGGCGATCAGCACGATCGACATGAGGAACGGGATCCGCCAGCCCCACTCGAGGAACGCCTCGGGTGACATCGAGCTCGTCAGCACCCAGAGTGTCGCTGTCGCGAGGATCATGCCGATCGGAACACCGATCTGCGGGAAGGCGCCGAAGAGTCCGCGTCGGTTCGTGGGCGCGTGCTCGACGGCCATCAGCGCCGCACCGCCCCATTCACCGCCGGCCGAGAACCCCTGCAGGATGCGGAGCACGATGAGCAGGATCGGCGCCGCGACACCGATCGCCGCGTAGGTCGGCAGCAGGCCGATCAGGGAAGTGGAGAGCCCCATCATCACGAGCGTGAAGACGAGCATCCTCTTGCGGCCCAGCTTGTCGCCGAGGTGCCCGGCGACGATGGCTCCGAGGGGGCGGAAGAGGAAGGAGATTCCGATCGTGGCGAAGGACAGGATCTGCGCGAACCCCTTGTTCTCCTCGGCGATCGGAGCGAGGAAGAGCGGAGCGAGCACGAGGCCCGCGGCTTGCGCGTAGATGAAGAAGTCGTACCACTCGATCGAGGTGCCGACCAGGGTGCTGGCGAGCACCCGCCGTTCCTCGGCGGGCATCCTCGTTCTCGTGCTGTCTGCGGAGACTGCTGACGTCATGCGAACTCCATTGTTCTGCGGGTGGGGGAGAGAGCGACGACGTGCCGCTCCGAATCACTTACCGAATGATCGGTCAGTAATTGACGAGAGTAGCGCACGCCGACCCGCGGCCCAAGCGCTGCGCCCATGGCGGCGCAGGAGTGCGACGTGCGCGGCCTTCACACCCGCCCGAATGCACGCAGCGGATGCTCGATGAGCTCGGTGACTCGACGCAGGAAGCCGGCGGCGTATCCGCCGTCGCACACCCGGTGGTCGAACACCAGCGAGATCTGCACGATGCGGCGGGGGACGATCTGCCCGTCGATCACCCACGGCCGCTCGATGATGCGACCGATTCCGAGGATCGCGACGTCGGGGTGGTTGATGATCGCGGCTGAGCCGTCGACCCCGAGCCCGCCGTAGTTGTTCAGGGTGAACGTCGATCCGCGCAGGCGCTCGGGCGGCATCGACCCGGAGCGGGCTGCAGTCGTCAGATCGCGCAGCGCCGCGTCGAGCTGCTCGACGGAGAGCTCGTGGGCGTGGGGGATGACCGGAACGACGAGCCCGCGTGCGGTGTCGGCGGCGACGCCGAGATTGACGCCCTCGAACGAGATGAGCTCTGAGGCATCGTCGCTCAATCGAGATGCCAGCACCGGATGATCCTCCAGGGCGAGCAGCACGAAGCGCGCGATGAGGGCTGTGAGCGAGGGGGCTCTGCCGCCCTCGGGAGCCATGCCGGCGCGCAGCGTCCACAGCTCGGTGGCGTCGACGTCGACCCACACGGTCGCCTCGGGGATCTCGGAGCGGCTGCGGCTGAGCTTCGCGCTCACGGCGCGGCGCAGAGCCGACAGACGCTCGCGCGAGACCACAGCGAGGCCGTCCAGGCTCTGCCCGCTCGTGCTGCGATGCTGTGCGGCTGCGCCGTCGACGGCATCGTCGACGGCCGCGGCCAGGACGTCGGCGCGGGTGATCGAGCCGTCGTGTCCGGTCGGGGTGATCTCGTGCACGTCGAGCCCGAGATCTCGCGCCAGGCGTCGGACGAGCGGTGAGCGCACGGCCACCGTGCGCCGCGGGGCGGTCGTCGGCGGGGCGGGAACGCCAGGCTCCGTCGGCGTCGGCTCGGGCAGCGTCGCTTCTGCCGAGGGAGCGGCATCACGGACGCCCGACGTCGGGACCACGGTCGCCCGCGCACGACGACGACCGGTCGTCACGCGGTCGGAGGTGCCGTAGCCGATCAGGACGTTGCCCGAGCCCGCCCGCTCCTCTTCTCGGTAGGCCGCGTGCTCTGCGGCATCCGACCCGTTCGGTGCGCCCGAGTCGGTCGTGCTCGCCGGCTGCGTCGCATCGGAGACCTCGAGAACCGGGGCGCCGACGTCGATCGTCTCGCCAGGCTCTCCGTGCAGGGCGGTCACGACTCCCGCGAAGGGGGAGGGCAGCTCGACGATGCTCTTGGCCGTCTCGACCTCGGCGATCGCCTGGTCGGTGACGATGGTGTCGCCGACCGCGACCAGCCACTGCACGAGGCCCGCCTCGGTCAGGCCCTCGCCGAGATCGGGGAGCCGGAAGACGCGGGTGGTGAGTGCGGTCATGACGCGTCCTCCCAGTGCAGCGAGTCGATCGCGTCGAGGACGCGGTCGACATCGGGCAGGTACCAGTGCTCGAGCTTCGGCGGCGCATACGGGGTGTCGAAACCGGTGACACGTCGCACCGGCGCCTCCAGATATTCGAAGCAGCGCTCGAACACCCGTGCCTGGATCTCGGAGGCGACGCTGGCGAAACCAGGGGCCTCGGCGATCACGACCGCTCGTCCGGTCGCACGCACGGCGGCCATCACCGTCTCGTCATCGAAGGGAGACAACGAGCGGATGTCGATGACCTGCACGCTGCGCCCCTCGGATGCCGCGACGTCTGCCGCCTCGAGAGCGAGCGGCACCGAGGCGCCATAGGCGATCAGGGTGACATCCGTCCCCTCCCGCGCGACCCTGGCGGTGCCGATCTCGGCGACCACCGAGGTGTCGACCTCGCCCTTCGTCCAATACAGCTTCTTCGGTTCGAGGAAGATCACCGGGTCGGGCGAGGCGATCGCCGCTCGCAGCATCGAGTACGCGTCCTGCGGCGTCGACGGACTCACGACCGTGAGCCCGGGGGTGTGGGCGTAATACGCCTCGGACGAGTCGCAGTGGTGCTCGACTCCTCCGATGCCGCCGCCGAACGGGATGCGGATCACGAGCGGCATCCGCACGGCGCCGCGCGTGCGGTTGCCGAGCTTCGCGACGTGGCTGACGATCTGCTCGAACGCGGGAAGCGCGAAGGCGTCGAACTGCAGCTCGACGACGGGCCTCATGCCGTTCATCGCCATGCCGACGGCTGTGCCGACGATGCCGGATTCGGCGAGCGGGGTGTCGAAGCAGCGATCCTCGCCGAACCGCGCGGTGAGCCCGTCGGTGATCCGGAAGACGCCTCCGAGCGCGCCGACGTCTTCGCCGAACACCACGACCTCCGGATCGCTCTCGATCGCGTCCGCGAGGGCGAGATTCAGAGCGGCGGCCATGCTCATGGTCGATACGGCCGCGACACGCATGTCGACGCGGACGTCGTCGTGGGCGATGGTCATCGTGCACCTCCTGCGGGTTCGTGCGTGCGCTCGATCTCGCCCCTCAGCAGGTGCCACTGTTCTTCTCGCTGCGGCGAGCGAGACTCGGTGACGAAGCGGAAGAGGTCTTCGGGGTCGATGTCGGCATCCGTGTTGAGTGCCTCCCGCATCGCCGCAGCCGTCTGCTCGGCTCCGTCGGCGTACTCCGCCTCGAGCTCTTCCGTGAGCGCGCCCGTGCCGGTGAGGTACGTGCGCAGACGTGTCAGCGGATCACGCGCGACCCACGCCTGGACCTCCGCGCGCTCGCGATAGCGGGTGTCATCGTCGGCGTTCGTGTGCGCCTGCATCCGGTAGGTGTGCGCTTCGATGAGCGTCGGTCCGCCGCCGGCGCGCGCCCGATCGACCGCATCGCCGAGCACTGCCAGCACTGCGGCGACGTCGTTGCCGTCCAGGCGTTGCCCCGGCATCCCGTAGCCGATCGCCTTGTGAGCGAGGGAGGGCGCCGCGGTCTGACGACTGAGCGGCACGGAGATCGCGAACTCGTTGTTCTGCACGAAGAAGACGACGGGCACGTGGAAGACCGCGGCGAAGTTCATGGCCTCATGGAAGTCGCCCTCGCTGGTCGCGCCGTCACCGCACAGGGCCACGACCACGGTGCTCTCGCCGCGCCTCTTCGCGGCATACGCGAAGCCGACCGCGTGCAGGAGCTGCGTGGCGAGGGGAGTCGCCTGAGGAGCGACGTGGTGCGCCCGCACGTCGTAGCCCGAATGCCAGTCGCCCTTGAGGAGCACCATCGCGTCGGCCGGGGCGACGCCCCGCGCGACGACCGCCACCGAGTCGCGGTACGTGGGGAAGAGCCAGTCGTCATCGGCGAGAGCGAGAGCGACGCCGATCTGGCAGGCCTCCTGACCGTGCGACGACGGGTAGACCGCCAGGCGACCCTGCCGCACGAGAGCGCTGGCCTGGTCGTTGATGCGTCGACCCTCGACGAGACCCCGATAGGCGGCGAGCAGGGCGTCGGCGTCCGGCAGCGCGTAGCGCTCGTCCTCGATGACCCTGCCGTCTGCATCGATGAGCTGGACCGCTGTGTCGCGCGGCAGCAGATGTGCATGTTCCATCCGTTCGCCCTCCTTGCCGAACCCGATGAGGACAGCATGCGCCTCGGGAGACAGTCGTCCAAGAACAATCGACGGATCGTGGACGATTGCCGTCGGGTTGCCCATCCGTACGACGAAATGTCAGAATTCAGGCACGGACGAAGGGGTTCCATGATCACGCTCGACGAGACCGACCACGCGATCCTCGCGGAGCTGAGGGCCGATGCGCGTGCGTCCATGACCGCCATCGCCGAAGCGGTGCACATCTCGAGGGCGGGCGCGCATGCGCGGATCAAGCGCCTCACCGATGCGGGCATCATCACCGGATACTCGGTGCGCACGGATCCGGTGCTGCTCGGCCACCACGCCAGCGCATACGTGACGCTCGCGATCGAGCAGGCGACGTGGCAGGAGGTCAGCGCCCGGCTCCGCGCCATCCCCGAGATCGAGCACATGGCACTCGTCGGCGGAGACTTCGACGTGATCCTGCTCGTCCGAGCGAGCGACGCGCGCGACCTCCGTCGGATCGTGCTGGAGGACATCCAGGCGATCCCGTCGATCAGGTCCACCCGCACCACCCTCATCTTCGAGGACTTCACCCTCGTCTGATCCGGTGTCCGAGCGGGGGACGCCGAGGTCATCCCTTCGCACTCGGACATCTGCGGCGCACTCCTCGACAAGTGGGCCGCCCGACGGCGTCCGACAATGAGACCACCGCCAGTTCCTTGGCACGCGTCCCGCTCGAAGGAGAGTCCCGATGTCCGAATCCGCCGCATCCGCAGCCACCGCGCTGCTCGACCGCATCCAGGCGCCGGAGGGCGCCGGACGAGACATCCCGGATGCCGCCACACGTGACGTCATCGGTCGTGCCCCCGAGCATTCGGCCGGTGACCTCGACGAGGCGATCGCGCGGGCGCGGGCCGCGCAGCCCGGCTGGGAGTCCCTCGGGCACGCGAAGCGCAGCGAGCTGCTGATCGCCGCCGCCGATGCGATCGACGCGAACGCCGAAGCGCTCGCGCACCTCCTCTCGCGCGAACAGGGCAAGCCGCTGAACGGCCCCAACGCGCGCTTCGAGCTGGGTGCGTGCTCGGCGTGGCTGCGCACCAACGCGACGATCCCGATCGAGTCGCAGGTGCTCGTCGATGACGAGACCCTGCATGCCGAGCTCGTCTACAAGGCCGCCGGGGTCGTGGGCGCGATCGGTCCGTGGAACTGGCCGCTGATGATCACCGTCTGGCAGATCGGTCCGTCGCTGCGGATGGGCAACACCGTCGTCGCGAAGCCCAGCGAGTACACGCCCCTGAGCGTGCTCGCGATGCTGGCGGTGATGAACGACGTGCTGCCGGCCGACGTGCTCATCGGCGTCTCCGGCGACCGCGAGGTCGGCGCCCGCCTCGCCTCGCACCCCGACATCGACAAGATCATGTTCACCGGATCGACAGCCACCGGGCGCCGCATCATCGAGAGCTCGGCCGGCAACCTCGCCCGCCTCACCCTCGAGCTCGGGGGCAACGATGCAGGCATCGTGCTGCCCGGCACCGAGGTGTCGGCGATCGCCCAGGATCTCTTCTGGGGGGCGTTCATCAACACCGGTCAGACGTGCGCGGCGATGAAGCGCCTCTACGTGCACGACTCGGTCTACGACGAGGTCGTCGGCGCGCTCGCCGAGATCGCGGCATCCGTGCCGATGGGCAACGGGCTCGACGAGAACAACGTGCTGGGTCCGCTGCAGAATCGCGCCCAGTTCGACATCGTGTCGAGGCTGGTGGAGGACGCGAAGGGCCGCGGCGCCCGTGTCGTCACCGGCGGCGAGGCGGCGCCCGAACTCGGCGAGCTGTTCTACCGGCCCACGATCGTCGCCGACATCGACAACGACGCGGCCCTCGTGCAGGAGGAGCAGTTCGGACCCGCGCTTCCCGTGATCAGGTACAGCGACGTCGACGAGGCGTTCGCCTTCGCCAACTCGGTCGACGTCGGTCTCGGCGCATCGGTCTGGGCGAGCGACCCCGAAGCCGCTCGCGAGGCGGCGACGCGCATGGAGTCGGGCACGGTGTGGATCAACTCGCACGGCGGGCTGCATCCCATGGTGCCGTTCGGCGGGGTGAAGAGCTCGGGCTACGGCCTCGAGTTCGGCGTCGAGGGGCTCAAGTCCGTCGCCGTGACCCAGGTCGTCTCGGGTCCGGGGCGGAAGGCTCAGGCATGAAGTCCGCGATCGTCGTCGGGGCAGGGACCTCGGGAGCGATCGTCGCACGACGGCTGGTGGATGCGGGAGTCGAGGTCACGCTGATCGAGGCCGGAGGGTACGACTCGAACCCCGCGATCCACGACCCGTCGAGGGCGGGGGAGCTCTGGCACTCGGCCGACGACTGGGACTTCTTCACCGTGCCGCAGGAGCACGCCGGCGGTCGCCGGCTGCATCTTCCGCGCGGAAAGGTCACCGGTGGGTCTCACGCGCTCAACGCCATGATCTGGGTGCGCGGCGCGGCCTCCGACTACGACGCATGGGAGCGCGCGGGCGCGACCGGGTGGGGGTGGAGCACCGTCGAACCCGTCTTCGACGCGCTCGAGCACGACGTGCTGCCCGTCACCGACGACTACGAGCTCTCGCCGATCCAGGCGTCGATCATCGACGCGGCGGTTGAAGAAGGGCTGCCCCGCAATCCCGACTACAACGGCGGCACCCTCGACGGTGTCTCGCAGCAGCAGGTGACCATCCGCGACGGGCGCCGGGTGAACACGTGGATGGCCTACGCCCAGCCCGTCGCCGACAGGCTCACGATCCTCACCGGACGCGAGGTGCATTCGGTGATCGTCGAGGAGGGTCGTGCCGTCGGCGTCCGGCTCGGATCCGGGGTCGACTCCGAGGATGTCTTCGCCGACGAGGTCGTGCTGTCCGCCGGTGCGATCGGATCGCCCGTGATCCTCCTCCGCTCCGGCATCGGCCCCGCCGACGAGCTCGCAGCCCTCGGCATCCCGGTCGTGGTCGATGCGCCCGGCGTGGGCAGGAACCTGCACGACCACCTGCTCTCTCCGGTCATCTTCACGACGGAGCGGCCGGTGGGGCCGCCGCAGCCCGGCGTCTCGGTCACCCAGTCGCACCTCTTCTGGCGCAGTCACGACGACCTCGCAGAGCCCGACACGCAGCCGATCCACTTCTCGGTGCCGATGTGGGGCGACCTCGAACCTCGCGGAGACGACGGATTCACGCTCATGGCAGGCCTCGTGACGCCGCACAGCCGGGGCACGCTCACCCTGTCTGGTCCCGACCTCGCCGACCCTCCGCTGATCGACCTCGCTGCGCTCGCGGACGAGAGGGATGTCGCCTCGCTCGCGGCATCCGTGCGTCAGTGCCGTCGGATCGGCGGGCAGCCGGCGCTCGCCGACGCGTGGGGAGCGACCGAGGTGTATCCGGGCCCCGACGTGCCGGACGAGGGGATCGAGGACTGGGTGCGGCGCACCGCCATCACCTACCACCACCAGGTGGGCACCTGCCGGATGGGGTCGGATGCCGACGCGGTCGTCGATCCACTGCTGCGCGTCCGCGGCCTCGAGGGGCTGAGTGTGATCGATGCCTCGGTGATCCCGACCGTTCCGACGGGCAACACCAATGCGCCCGCCGCGATGATCGGCGAGCTCGGGGCGAGGTTGCTGCTCGGACGCTGACGGCGGTGCACGCGCGAAGAGCCCCCTCCTGCGAAGTGCGGGAGGGGGCTTCGGCGTCTCGTCGGGCGTGCGTGTCTGTCAGCGCGCGGTGTAGACCTCGCGACCGGCGAACCACGTCGAGCGCACCGGGGTGTGCACGATCTCGTCGGCGGGGCCGGCGATCGCATCACGGGCCAGCACGACGAAGTCCGCGGACTTGCCCGGCACGAGCGACCCGGTCTCCGATCCGAGCCCCATCGCGGTCGCGGCGTTGATCGTGAAGACCTCCAGCGCTTCTTCGGCGGTGATCGCCTGCTCGGGCCAGAGAACGCCGGGTGCGCGACCGAGGGGGTCGGCGCGCGTCACGAGTCCCTGCAGTCCTTCGAGCGTGTTCGGAGACTCGCTCACCGGCCAGTCGGAACCGCCGGCGACCAGCGCTCCTGCATCGATCAGGGCGCGGTTGGGCTGCGAATGCTCGGCTCGATCACCGAGCACCTCGGCCAGCGCCTGAGGGATCACGCCGGGGAACCAGATGAACGGCGAGATGTCGGCCGATACATCGAGGGCTCGCAACCGGGGGATGTCGTCCGCGGCGAGGAACTGGCCGTGCGCGATCTGGATCGGGGTGGTGAAGCCGTCGGCGCGGATGCGTGCGGCGACGTCCAGCACGAGTCGTGCCGACCCGTCACCCGTGCAGTGCACCTTGGCGCCGAGTCCGCGCTCCGCGACCGAGCGCAGCCATGTGTGCAGCTCATCGAAGTCCATCGCCGTCTCGCCGTGGAAGTGGGCGCCGTGCACGGCATCCGCCACGTACGGTTCGAGGAACGACGCCGTTCGCGCGGGAGGCACCCCGTCGAGGAAGATCTTCACGAAGTCCGGTCGATGGTGCGGAGTCCGGTACTGCTCGCCGAGGTCGATTAGCGCCGCGCCGATCGGATCGAACCCGAAGATCTCGTCGTTGATCAGCAGCGACGACACGACCCAGGCGCTGAGCTCCTGAGACCGGTCGAGTGCCGCGAGCGCGGCGAGGATGTCTGTCGACACCCCGGCATCCTGGAACGTCGTGATGCCGAAGGAGTTTAGGATCTCGACGCCGCGGCGCGACGCCGCGATGTGCTGCTCGGACGTCAGCCCGCCACTGCGGTCGTAGGCCTCCTGCACCGGGATGCCCGCGGCCTCGAGCAGCACACCGGTCGGTGTCCCGTCCTCGGGATCGAGCAGAGTGACGCCGCCGGAGGGGATGCCGTCGGCGGTGATTCCGGCGAGCTGGAGTGCCCGGGTGCTCGCCCACCTGTTGTGCCTCGAGTCCTCGACCAGCACCACCGGTCGCCCTCCGGCCGCCTCATCGAGACGTTGCCTGGTCGCGGTGCTGGCGAGGGTCGGCAGCAGCGTGGTCGACACCGGGCCGCCCACGATCCACGCGTCAGGCGGCAGCGTCTGCGCCTTGTCGCGCACGAGGTCGAGGATGTCGTCGAGAGCGAGCGACGGCGGCAGCGAGAGCTCGAACAGCTCGGTGCGGCCGGCCATGGCGTGATGGTTGTGCACATCGACGAAACCGGGGTAGACCGCGGCGTCGCCGACGTCCAGCATCCGCGTGTCCGGCCCGCGGTGCGCCTGCATCTCGGCCCTGGTCCCGACGTCGAGGATCCGGCCGTCGCGCACGGCGAACGCCTCGACGACCGGCTTCCGGCGATCCGCCGTGCGGATCACGGAGCCCGTGACGATCAGTTCGGCCGACACCATCTCAGACGGCTCCGAACAGGGCGGGTTCGAGACCCTCTGCGTGATGCGTCGTCGAGAGCAGCCTGCCGTGCGCGCCGAACGTGAAGTGCGTCGGCACCTCGCCCGACTCGTCGAGTCCGAACAGCACGCCGTGCGAGCGGATCGCGTTCACATCGCGGTGGTCGGCGATCGTGACGGACGCGCACGGGATGACCTTCTCGCGCCACGCGAAGATGTAGATGCCGGGGCGCACCTCCCAGACGCTGTTCTCGTCGGTGTCGGCGAGGCCTCGTTCGGGGCCGGCGAGGCACTGCCACGAGTACCAGCGCTCCGAGAGGTAGACGTGCTCGTATGCGTGCTCCTCGCTGTAGACCCACTCGACCCGCCGCCCGATGAGAGTCGTCGCCGGGGCGGGCTCGGCGCCCGTCACGGTCGCGCCTTCGATGATGCTCGGCGCGAACACGTGCTGCACGCGGGTGCGCCCCTGTTCCGGCGCAGGCAGGATCACCGAGATGACGGCGAGGGCGCGCCCGTGGCGGAGGTCGACGACGAGCGACACGGCCTCGTTCGGCAGGTACCTGTGGTGGAACTGCACGAAGTACAGGTCGTCATCGGCCTCGAAGGCCTCGTAGTCGTCGGTGTCGGATGCCGGCGCTGTCGAATCCTCGGCACCGGGGCGGTAGTCCCACGTGACCGTGGTGTCGGCGAATCGGTGCGAGATGCGGGTTCCGCGCGCATCCACGACCGTGATCTCCCGACCGCTCAGCGCGGTCGTGTGCGGGGCCTTGTTGGCGTCGAACCCGGGGGCGAGGCCCTCGAGCGGAAGCCAGGTGGACGTGTCGGCGGGGTTCAGAGTCGTCATGTCTCTCCTCGAGATGGGGTGCGGGTCGGGTGAGCGTCAGCGGTCGCTGAATCGCTCGAGGTCGGATGCGAGGCCTTCGTACACGGCGGGCCTCGAGCGCTTCAGATAGGCGCCGTAGACGATGCCGCCGATGAGAGCCACCACGAGCAGCAGCGGCATGAGGCGGATGGCGAGCTCTTCGGATCCGGCGACGATGTTGAAGTTCACGATCGCGAGCACCGAGATCGCGGCGATGCCGAGGAATCCGATGCCCGGAGCGATGAACGTGCTCCACCACCTCGGGTCACGGGAGCGACGGAAGTACACGACGATCGAGATCGCTGCGAGTCCCTGCAGGATCAACACGCTCAGGGTGCCGAATCCGAGCATCGCCGGCACCAGGGTGAGGATCGGGTCGGCACCGGCGATCGCGAAGATGATCGCCACGATCGCGGCGAATGAGGCCTGCACGATCCCCGCGAGCTGCGGGGCGCCGTTGCGTCGCGTGCGGGCCAGTGCATGCGGAAGGATCCGCGAGCGCCCGAGCGAGTAGAGGTAGCGCGTGGCGGAGTTGTGGAACGCGAGCATCGCCGCGAACAGGCTGACGAGCAGCAGGATCATCATCACCGTGGTCAGCGGACCGCCGAGGTACTGCTGCGAGAGGGTGAAGATGAGGTCGCCCGTCGGCAGGTGCTCGAGAGCCGTGGCCTGTGCCTGCGCGACGCCGGTCGCGCTCACGACGGCCCACGTGGTGACGCCCAGGATCACGCCGATCGCGATGATCGAGGTGTAGGTCGCGCGCGGGATGGTGCGCAGCGGCTGCTTCGCCTCCTCGCTGAACAGGGCGGTCGCCTCGAAACCGAGGAAGCCCGTCGCGGCCAGGAGCAGGCCGATCGGCAGGGAGCCCGAGAACACGGCTTCGGGGCTGAAGGCGGCCACGTCGTATCCCGTCTGCACGAGCACCGAGACGTCGAAGACCACGAGCATCAGCACCTCGAGCACGAGGCACACCCCGAGGATCTTGGAGCTGAAGTCGACGCCGACCCTCGCCAGCACGAAGCAGACGACGATCGACAGCAGACCCCAGATCAGCCAGTGCACGTCGAGGCCCGTGAGGTCACGGATGATGTTCTGCATGAAGAAGCCGCTGGTGCCGATCGTTCCGACCACGAAGAAGTTGTAGCCGAGCGTGGCGATGAGGCCCGCGACGAGACCGCCCGTGCGGCCGAGGCCCTTCACGACGAAGGCATAGAAGCCGCCGGCGTTCACGAGCTGTTTCGACATCTGCGCGTATCCCACGGCGAACAGCAGCAGGATCGCGGCGACCAGGAAGAAGGCCATCGGTGTGCCGCCACCGTTTCCGAGGGCGATCGCCAGGGAGGCGACGACCACGATGCCCGTCAGCGGTGCGACGGCGGCGAGCACGAGGAAGACGATCCCGGCGACGCCGAGCGCACCGGGTCGAAGAGAGGTGTGGTCCTGCTGCGTCGTGGACGCAGATATCGGGTCTGCCACGTCGGCTCCTTTGCTGGGTGACGGCCGTGTCGAACGGCATCGAGGATGAGGGGGATCGTCGATAGAGCGAGTCTGCTCGCGCCGCGAGTCCGGCGGTTGACCCTGAGCGAAGGACGATGGTGCCAGCGCGCACAGCCGTCCTTGCCGTGTTCCCGGCGTGCGCACGGCGGAGCAGGATGACCGTGATGACACCGCCGTCCTTGAGGAGCGCCGCCCGGCGCTGCCGCGGAGTCTCGGGGAGATCATGGATCTGCAGCTGAGCGGCACGACCGCGCTGATCACGGGAGCAGCGAGCGGCATCGGGCGTGCGACGGCGCTCGCGCTCGCCGCGGAAGGGGTGCGTGTGGCCCTGCTCGATCGCGACGGTGCTGCGCTCGCTGAGACGGCACGCGGATGCCGTGACGCCGTGGTGCGTGTGGCTGATGTCACCGACCAGGCACAGGTGGCGGATGCGGTCTCGACCTCCGTCGAAGAGCTCGGTGGGTTGGATGCTGTCGTCTGCTGCGCTGGGATCTCGGGCCCGGTCGGGTCGCCCATCGATGAGATCTCGCTGCTCGAGTGGAACACGGTGTTCGCCGTCAACGTCACGGGCGCGTTCCTCGTGCTGGCGCAGACGCTTCCCGCGCTGCGTGCTTCGGCCGCCGCATCCGTCGTGCTGCTCGCGAGCGACTCCGCGTTCGTGTCATCGCCGGGCATGGCGCCGTACTGCGCGTCCAAAGCGGCGCTCGTGCAATTGGGCCGGTCGCTGTCGGTGGATCTCGCCCGAGACGGCATCAGAGTGAACACGGTGGCGCCGTCGATCGTCGACACGCCGATGAGTCGAGGCGACCTCGGCGCCGATGCGTTCGTCGATCCGTCGTTCGCGGTGCAGACGCCCGAAGACGTCGCCTCTCACGTGCTCTACCTCGTGTCACGACGCAGCGGAGCGATCAACGGCACGACGATCGTCAGCGACTTCGGGTATTCGGCCCGATCAGGATTCCCCGCCTGATGACCTCGGGGGCAGCGGATGGTGCGTGAGCGCGTGGACTTGCGCGTGAGCGCGTGAACTGCGCGGGAGCGCATCAGGAACAGGAGCAGACATGGGCATTGCAGTCGGATCGACGGTCTCGGGGCACGTCGTCGTCATCACCGGCGGCGGAACCGGCATCGGCGCGGCGGTCGCCGAGCGGTATGCCGCAGAGGGCGCTCACGTCGTCGTGGTCGGGCGGCGGCCTGAGCCGCTGCGCGCCGTGGCGGATGCGGTGGGCGCTCATCCGATCGTCGCGGACGCCGCCGACACCGCATCCGCGCAGGCTGCGGTGGCTGAGGTGCTCGCGACGTTCGGGCGGCTCGACGTGCTGGTCGCGAACGCCGGCGGACACGGGTTCTCACCCGTCGCCGACACCGACGACGACAGCTGGGATGCGGCGATCCGCGCCAACCTCACCACGGCGTTCGTCATGGCGCGGGAGGCATTGCCGTCGCTGATCGAGGCGAAGGGGCAGATCGTGATCGTGTCGTCGCTCGCCGGTCTCTTCGCTGGGCCGTCTGTGGCCGGATACACGGTGGGCAAGCACGCTCTGATCGGTCTGACACGGACCCTCGCCCGCGACTACGGACGACGGGGTGTGCGCGTGAACGCGGTGTGCCCCGGGTGGGTGCAGACGCCGATGGCGGACGACGAGATGGACGAGTTCGCCACGCAGGCGGGCCTCGGGTCGCGCGAGGAGGCATATGCGACCGTGACGGCGGACGTGCCGCTGCAGCGACCGGCTCGTCCCGCCGAGATCGCGTCGGTCGTGCGGTTCCTCGGGTCGGGGGAGTCGTCGTACGTCACGGGTGCCGTGATCGTGGCGGACGGCGGATCCCACGTGGTGGATGTGCCGACGATCGCGTTCGATCGGGCGGGGATGTAGGGAGCATCTTTTCGGTGCTCAGGGCAGGGCAGGGCAGGGCAGGGCTGGGCTGGGTTGGGTTGGGTTGGGTTGGGCTGGGCTGGGCCGGGCGGGGCAGGGCTGGGTTGGGCTGGGCTGGGCGGGGTTGGGCCGGGCCGGGCAGGGTTGGGTTGGGTTGGGTTGGGTTGGGTTGGACTGGGCAGGGCAGGGGAGGGCAGGGCAGGGTTGGGTTGGCCGCGCCATGTGGCGTCGTGCAATGCCGTGCAGTGTCGTGTCGTGCCGTGTCGTGCCGTGCGTGCCGACCGTGCCGAGCTGTGTCGGGCGAGCGGTGCTATGCCGCCCCCTGTCGTTGAGCAGCATCCCGGAAGATTGGAATTCCCTCCTGACCTAGGAAAAATTCGGGACTTTGCGGGTCTCGAATGTCGGTGGTCCCCGGTTGACTGGGGGGTATGAACAGCACCACGGAGCTTTTGGATCGGGTCGTCGCCGACCTGGATGCGGTGCTGTCCGACGACGCGCTGGCGGGGTTGTCGGATGCGGACCGGGTCGCGGTGTTGCAGGGCGCGGGGGCGGCGTTCCGGCGTGCCGAGGCGGTGATCGTGGAGACGATCGCGACGGGGGATCCGGGCGATTTTCCGC